>JAKFUG010000053.1 GCA_021732785.1 Planctomycetaceae bacterium | reverse complement strand
TCCTCCCATGAGGGAAGCAACCACGGTTCCAGACGCTGGGCAGCAGCTTCGGCGGTCAGCATTATCAACCTCCGGCAAGGAGTGTCAGTCGTACGAAGGTAATCTGGCTGTCGGGCTTGAGCACGCGGCATTCGTCGAGCGAATTCACCTGCACCTCGTCAATCACAACGAGATACAGACCATCCTGAAACGCCAGCAGCGCCGTTTCCACCGCGGCGTCGCTGTCGACCGGTTGAAGGGGAACGTCGCTCTTTCCGGATTCGATTTTGCCGCGTTCCATGCCTTCGGCGAGATCCCGTTCGGTCAAGGCGCTGAGGAACTGCCGCTGCGTCTGGCGATCCTGAAATTGCCGGACTTGATCCCGTACGATGTCCGCGATCAAGTCGCGCACGACGGCCGTTTCCACACCCTCAACCGCTCGTTGCAGCGACATCGAAAAATCGGCGAAGAGGGGTCGCTTCTGGCCGAGCGATTTTCCATGAATGAACGGCATGGCCGACCTTCACGACGGAGGGGCGGAAAGACGAACGGGAATTGTGCGAGAGAAGAAATTTCCCGAGCGAGCATAAATGGACCGCGACGTTTTCGCGAGTCCATCGTTTCGTGCTCCTAACGGTCAGAATCTTTGGGCGGCGCGAAGCGTTTTGAAGTTCCCATTTCCAATCGCCAAATTCCAAACAAGGAATGGCACTCTTCGTTTGGAATTTCTGTTCTCGTTGGAATTTGTTTGGAGCTTGGAATCTGGAACTTGGAGCTTCACTCAGGCCACCTGAGCTGCGGGTCACCCCACGGGGTACTTTTGTGACCGTCGCTGGAGGCCTGCCAAACTGTCTTGCCATTTTTGAGCCGGAGAATCCGTTGCATTAAGTGCATTCTGAACAAGGAGTTACCAAATCGGACGGGAGCGGGGCGAATTTCTCCCCGGTTCGTTCTTCCCACAGCGTATATCATCCTGAGGACTCAGTTTCGCGTGATCTGCCAGGGATGCAACGCAGATTCCTGCGACTGTTGCGGACGTTCGTGTCAACGTCCACCGCGCTGCTGGGCCCTTCAGGAGTCCGCACCATGTCACGCAAAGAAGCTTTGCTGCGTCTGTATGACCGCCTCGTGTCCGAACGGGAATTGCTCCGTTTGAAGCTCGTCGAAGACTTGGGTCTGACGTATGCTGCCGACGACGGAATCAACGACCTTGCCGAAACCGCGCAACTCGATGAACAGATCGAGCTGCATACGCAACTGGCGTCGATGGAAAGCCGTGAAATCCGGGAGATTGACGCCGCCATCGACAAGATTCGCGACGGCAGTTACGGCCAATGCGAACGGTGTCAGAAAGCGATTCCGATCGCCCGGCTGCAAGCCATGCCGTTCACCACGTCGTGCATCGATTGCCAGCGCAAACTCGAACAGCGGCGGAGCACTCACGACGATTTCGAAGCCAACTGGGCGTCCGCCGTGCAATACGAACGCCGCGCGGTGGACCGTGAACTGTCGCTGAGCGATCTCGACCAGGGCTGATCCATCGCAGCACCAACTTGAAAAACGGAAAGCCCGGCGCCCTAACAGACGCCGGGCTTTTTGGATTGTTGTTCCGGTCGTGAGTCCGCTGGAATTGAAAGGCGTCGGGGCCCCTGCCCCGGCTCTTCAAACGCGCCCGCTACACAGGGTTCCGAACTCACGGCCACTCATGCGGCGTCGAAATCGGTCCGCAATTTCAAGATCGGGGGCGTTCCCGTGGGTTCGTCGGCTTCGAGGGTCTGACCACGAGGCACACCGCGGGAGAGGAAACCCCGTTTGGACGGTGCCTGCAGGAACTCAATCAACCGGCGACCGGCGGGATGCTGCATGGTCAGCGCGAGTTCGGACACGGCGTCGGTCCAGGTTCCCACGGTCCGGTACAGGCGACGGTACGCCACCTTCAATTCGGCCCGTTCTTCCGGCGTGCAACCCGCCCGCCGCAAGCCGACCGCGTTGATGCCGGCGCAGTAACCCGATTCGTCGTACATGAAGAACGGCGGGGCATCCTGACGGATGTACGTCAACCCGCCCACCATCGCGAGTTCCCCGATCCGGCAGAACTGGTGGACGCCGACGTTCCCCGACAGGACCGCCCGATCGCCCACCGTCACGTAGCCGCCGAGCATTGAACCGTTAACAAGCGTGACATCGTTACCGACGACGCAATTGTGGGCCACATGAGCGCTGGCGAGGAACATGCACCGGTCACCGACGACGGTCTCGGTCCCTTCCTTCGTGCCGCGATGAATCGTGACATGTTCGCGAAAAATGTTGTCCGAACCAATCCGGCAGAAGCTTTCGCTGCCGGTGAACGCCCGGTCTTGCGGGAAGTCGCCGATCACGCAACTGGCATGAATCCGACATCGCGGGCCGATAACCGTAGACCCGAGCAGATGGCAATGGGGGCCGATTATCGAACCGGCACCAATGCGGACGGGGCCGTCGACAATTGTGTACGGACCGATCTCCACATCCGTCGCGATGTCCGCGCGCGGGTCGATGATAGCCGTGGGGTGAATGGGCATGCGCGATCCATCCTTGGTGCGCCGCCGCTTTCCAGTCCGGACGAGCGGCCGGAAATGGATCGTGGCAAGGCGGAGAAGCGTAATCACGGCATCGGTTTCTGGAAACCCCAACCCCAACAGAATTTTGGGGCCAAGCCGCATTTTCAGCGCGATTCTCCCAAACAGTAAAGATGGCGTAAGGTGCGGAGATAAATACGGCCGTCCACCAAAGCCGGGGTGGCGTAAACATCTTCGCCGAAATTCGCGGTGTGGAGCACGCTCCATTTGTCGACTGCTGCGATGACCGTCAGTCGTCCCTGAACATCGACGACGTACACCTTGCCGTCACCGCCCACGGGCGAAGCGTAGTAGTCATCGCTGGCCTCCAGCCGTCCCTGTTTGGTGGCCTTTCCCGTCTTGGCGTCGAGGGCCTGAGCAATGCCGCCGTCCTTCACAGTGAAAACCAGCCCCCGGTAATGCAGGGGGGATGCACAGAACGGGACGAGTTTCGTTTGCCGCCAGCGCACATGCGTCGCGGACGCTTCCCCCTGGGCACCGGGTTCGATTGCCAGAATCTGGTTCTTGCCCTGATCGAGCAACGCGCGGAAGAACTCATATTCCTTCTTCGTAATGTGCCCGTTCTTGTCGCGGTCCACCTGCGAATACCGTTGCAGGACGGGACCTTCTTTTAACTCGTCTTCCTCGATGGTCTGGTTGTTGTTGGCGTCGACCGTTCCCACATACTCGTCGAACGGAGGAATCTGGATCGGTTCGTTTTCATCACCCCCGGCCGCCCAACCGGCGAGATACAACACGCCGTCGTCCCCAATCACCGGCGTCATGCAAACGGTCCGCGAGATCCCCCGCACGGTCCACAATTCCTTGCCGGTATGGAAGTCATAACCGACGACCCGCAGTGTGGCGGCCATCACGATCTGTTTACGACCGTCGGCGTCCCAGAACACCGGCGAGCAATAGTTCCGCGGGAACTCGCTCCGGTCGATGCGCCACTGCACATCACCGGTCTTGGCGTCGATCGACATCAGAAACGAATCGGTGTCGTGATCCTGCCCGAGAATCACGCGGCCGTCGACCAGAATCGGCGAACTCCCCGCCCCGAAACTGTTGTTGAATGGCCCCATCCGTTTTTCCCAGAGCGGGTTGCCCTCGTGGTCGTAGCAGAACAGGCCCGCCGAACCGAAAAAGCTGACGATGTGCTCGTGATCGGCGACGGGCGTGCTTTGCGCGTGGCTGCCGATGCGGTGGATTTCTTCCAGCTTTTCGTGCGGGGCCACTCGTTCCCACAGCGTTTTCCCCGTGGCGCGATCGAGGGCCATCGTCAACAGTTTTCCGTCGCGCACCGCTGTGAGGAAAATCTTCGTGCCGACAATTACCGGCGACGAATGTCCCGCGGGAACCTCGACCTTCCAGACGACATGCTGATCGGGTCCGATCTCCGTCGGCAGCTTGTCCGCCGTGCTGGCCACGCCGCTGCCACCGATCCCGCGAAACTGCGGCCAATCGGTCGCATGCAGCGTTTCGCACCCTGTGACCACCAGCACGAGCAATAAACAGCGGGTTCGCGCCATCACCAGCGTTCCTCAGAAAAAACTCGACACTTCGCCAGAATACCGCGGAACGGGTGATGGAGGGAGGATCGCACTGGAGTCGAAGGAAAGTCCGTGCAAAGTGCAAAATGAGAGGAGAGAATCGGACGTCTTTCCGTCTGCGAAGCGGCAAGCGGGGGCTGTTCGCGATTCCCACTTTGCACTTTTCATTTTGCATTGGTCACTTTGCACGGCCTTGTTTCCGCAACTGCTCTCCCGCCGCGTCGCATCGCCCGGCTAGAATGCGCTTCGGAATCTCCTTTTGCTGGCGGTATGGTTTGATGCCTGAGTTGCCTCCCGATTTGTTATCGCACGTGTCGAGCTGGTCGACGCCGGTGATCGCCGGTTTCGGCGTGTTTCATCTGCTCGTTTTTTTCTATCTGATGGCATGGGCGCGGCGCGATCTGCGTCGGCTGGCTCACGATTTCGATGCCTTCACCCGCGACATGAAGCACCGCAGCGTGCTCGATCGCAGCGGCGATTTATCCGATCAGATTGACGCGTTCCTTGCCGATATCCGCGATGTCCTCGACGATCCCGCCAAGCATGCGGAGCGGAAGGCGCTGGCGCAGCGGATGCAGATCCTCGACGAAGAACGGCGATACCTGCAATCGCTCCGCTTCGAGACGTGGTACACCGTCGCGCGGACGATGATCGAAGCGTATCCCCTCGCCGGAGTGATGGGAACGGTCTTCGCCATCGGGGCAGCGATGCAGACGCAACCCGATGGGGGCGAGGGTTCGGTCAGCGCGATCGTGAAGTACTTCGGCCATTCCATCTGGACGACATTCGCCGGGCTGATTGCCGCCGTCGTATTGATGTTCGTGAACAGCGTGGTGGAAACGCGCTTCCGCCGGTTGAGCGAATGTCGCACGCATGTGCGGGACACTGTCGCCCGGGCCAAGCGGGAGTTGTCGCTGACGACAACGGGAGCCGCGACGCCATGAATAGAACCTGGCTTCCGATAATGTCGAATTCGACGCCGGAAATGCGTTGGAAATCGAATCCAGTCCCCTCTCCCCCGTCTGCGGGGGAGAGGGCCAGGGTGAGGGGGCGGAGTGCATCACAGCGCCATCAATCTGTGGCATCGACCCCACTCACGAGCAAATCTAGCCAGAGTCCTGCGAGAAGCGTTCGCCCCCTCACCCCAACCCTCTCCCCCGCGGACGGGGGCGAGGGGGCCGGAATAAGTTGCGTGTCCATTGCCATTGCGACGGGAGCCGCGACGCCATGATTCCGGCCCGCCGATTGTCGCTGCAACTGACGCCGCTGCTCGATCTGCTGCTGATCGTGATGTTCGCGCAGTATGTCGAAATCCGCGCGAAAGCCGAGAAACAGACACAGCAGGTCGAATCCACACGCGTCGAGTCGCAGCGGGAACTCGATGAAGCCGTGCGACAACTCGTCGCGCTGCGGGAACGTCTCGCCTCCATGGAAAATCAGGTCAGCGAAGCCGAAATGCGAGCCAGTGCGGCGGAAGGATACCGTGTCCAGCGTGATCTCATCGGGGACATGATCGGCGACGTATTCCACATCCCGGAAGCCTCATTGAAACAGATGCTGCAGCAACGCCGCACGACGGGACCGGGGCCGTCCGCGGATGATCTCACGCAAGCCCAGGCCCGCTGGAAAGCCATCATCGGCAACCCCGGCCCGGCGATCGTCGACCATCTCCTCACCTTCGGCGAGATGCGGAAGCGCGTCGACATCTGGGAAG
>JAKFUG010000087.1 GCA_021732785.1 Planctomycetaceae bacterium | reverse complement strand
GAGGAATCCACGCTGTGGCGGTTGAAAAACGTGATTTTGATGAGTTCCTCGACAAGTTCCGCAAACATCGCGAACTGATGACCGAGGAACTGCACAAGGTGATCATCGGCCAGGAAGCCGTCATCGAGCAGATTTTCGCCGCGATCTTCACCGGCGGGCATTGCCTGCTGGTGGGGGTGCCCGGTCTGGCGAAAACGCTCGTCGTGGCGACGATCGCGCAGATTCTCGATGTGAGTTTCAAACGCATCCAGTTCACGCCCGACCTGATGCCGTCGGACATCACCGGGACGAATGTGCTCGATGAGAACGATGCCGGGCGGCGGGAGTTCCGCTTCGTCGAAGGTCCGGTCTTCACGAACATTCTGCTGGCGGACGAAATCAACCGCACGCCGCCGAAGACACAAGCCGCACTGTTGCAGGCGATGCAGGAAAAGGAAGTCACCGTCGGGCAGACGACGTACAAATTGCCCGAGCCGTTCTTCGTCATCGCGACGCAGAACCCGATCGAACAGGAAGGCACCTACCCGCTGCCGGAAGCCCAACTCGACCGCTTCATGTTCAATGTGAAGGTCGATTACCCGAATCTCGCCGAAGAGGAACAAATCCTCGCGGCGACCACCATCATGGAGAAGAAAGAAGTCCGCAAGGTCCTCTCGGCGAAGTCAATTCTCTACCTGCAGAAGCAGATCAACAGCATCGAAATCGGCCCGCTGACGATCAACTACGTCGCGCGACTGGTGCGGGCCACGCGGCCGAGTGATGATTCCGCTCCGAAGTTCGTGAAAGAAATGGTCGACTGGGGAGCCGGTCCGCGGGCCGGGCAATATCTCATCGCCGGGGGGAAAGCGATGGCCGCGATGGACGGCCGCCCGAGCGTGGCCCTCAGCGACATCCGCAAGGTCGCCGTCCCCGTCCTGCGACACCGCCTGTCGACCAACTTCCAGGCCCAGGCGGAAGGGATGACTTCCGAGACTGTGATTGAGCGACTGTTGCGCGAAGTGCCAGAACCTACGGTGAAAAAATATGTCTGATGCTCACCCTCGCGAACCGGAGTTGGAACTCCCGTTCGTCGCCAAAGACTCGGCCATTCCTCTCGAAAAACTCCCGTGGGGCACGCTGCAATGGTTGTGCAACGACCGCTTGTCTCCCGGTACCGAGCAGACCTTCGGAATCAGCGAGATCCTGCCGGGCGAGAAGAACCCGCTGCACTACCATCCCAACTGCGAAGAGTTGCTGTATGTACTGCAGGGTACCGGCCGTCACTCCTTCGATGACGCCATGATCGACCTGAAACCGGGATCGCTGATTCGCATTCCGCTCGGTGTCCGGCACAACGTCATCAACACCGGCACGGACTCACTGCGGTGTATCATTGTGTTTTCCACCGGCGAACGGCGGACCGTCTTTCTGGAATAATTTCCGTCACGGTGAAAGTGGGGGGGAATGTTTACGGGTCTGGTCGAAGGCATGGGACGGATTGCGGCGCTCACTCCGGAAGGACCGGGGTTGCGACTCGACGTCACAGCACCCACGGAGATGCTCGGCAGCGGTGATGCCGACCGATGCCGTTTGGGCGAAAGCGTCGCCATCAACGGATGTTGCCTGACGGTGGTCGCGATCGACAATGACGTTTGGTCGTTTCAAGCCGGGACGGAAACCCTGTCGAAGACGAACCTCGGGCAATTGCAGGTCGGCGATCCCGTCAATCTGGAGCGTGCGCTCCCCGCCAATGCCCGGCTCGGCGGACACTTCGTGCAGGGACACGTGGACGGCGTCGGCGCTGTCCACGGCATCCATCGCGACGGTGACTGGATCACAATGACCTTTCGCGTCCCGGAAACCCTCGCCGCCCAGATGGTTCCCAAAGGGTCAATCACCGTCGATGGCGTCAGCCTCACCGTGGTCACCGTCACCGCGACCACCTTCAGCATTGCCCTCATTCCGCACACGCTGGCCGTCACCACGCTCGGCGTCCGCAAATTGGGCGACTGCGTGAACCTCGAAACGGACATCCTCGGCAAATATGTGCGACAATTTATGTTGCCATTAACGACGGCATGAAGGGCCTCGCGCGGAAATCTCACAAACGGCCGGTCGCAAATTCGGTGGGAATGCGGTACACTTACTCGATTCTCCCCACCCCCGGATCCTGCCGCCCGGAATGAAAGACGACGCCAAGCCGACCCGCTCGCAGTTAATGAGGCTGTTTGCACAGCAGGGTCTGCATCCGCGCCATGATCTCGGCCAGAATTTTCTCGTCGACCTCAATCTCCTCAATCTGATCGTGCGTCATGCGAAGCTGACCACCGCGGATGTGATTCTCGAAGTCGGCACCGGCACCGGCGGGCTGACCACGCACCTCGCGCCGCACGCCGGGCATGTGGTCACTGTCGAATATGACGACCACGTTTACCAGCACGCTCAGGCCGCGCTCGCCTCCCAGCGGAACGTCACGCTGGTTCACGGCGACGCTCTGGCGAATAAAAACACGCTGTCACCGGAGGTTCTCACGGCGGTTCGCCGGGCACTCAACAACGTGCGGCGATATGAACAATCGGAGTTCGGCGGACCGACCGATATCGGAGAAACCGACAATCCCTGGCAACTCAAACCGGCCGTATCGACGCTGAAACTCGTTGCGAATCTGCCGTACCACATCGCCACGCCGGTGATGTCGAACCTGGTGGCAACCGATCTGCCGTGGTCGCGGATGGTGGTCACGGTTCAATACGAAATGGCCGTGCGGATGATGGCCGTGCCGCGGACATCGGACTACAGCGCTCTCACCGTCTGGATGCAATCGCAAGCCAAATTGCAGCTTATCCGAAAGCTGCCGCCGTCGGTCTTCTGGCCCCCGCCGAAAGTCGATTCCGCGGTGCTGGTGGTCGAACGGGACATCGAACGGCAATCGCAAATTCTCAACCCCACATTCTTTCACGACTTCGTCCGCGATGTGTTCACCCAACGCCGTAAAATCATCGCCGGGGTGATTGCCGGGTTGTGTGACAGCACCAAAGGCGGGATGACCTGCCACGCGCCACCGCATACCCGTGCTGAAATCGATCAGATGCTCGTTGATCTCGAAATTCCCCTGGATGCGCGGGCCGAACACTTAACGGTGTCGCAATGGGTCGCGCTCGCCAACCGCCTCGGTGGAAGCCCTTCACCGAACTGATACGGATTTGTTACGGACAGTTTTCGCTCGGACTCGGAGACGGATTCGCCATGGAAGAACGCATCGCCTATCGCGGGATCACTTTTGATGACGTGTTGCTGGAACCGGGCTTCAGCGCTGTGATGCCGAACGAAGTCGACACCCACACGCAACTCACGCGGAACATCCGTCTGAGCGTGCCGATTTTGTCCAGCCCGATGGACACCGTCACCGAGAGCGACATGGCGGTGGCGATGGCCCAGGAAGGGGGCATCGGCATCATTCATAAAAATATGACCGCCGAGCAACAGGCCCAGGAAGTCGAGCGCGTCAAACGAGCCGAACATGGCGTCATCGTTGATCCCCTCACCCTTCCCCCCGAAGCCACCGCCGGTGAAGCGTGGGAAATCATGGAACGCCGCAACATCGGCGGCGTCCCTGTAGTCAACAAGAGCGGCAAATTGATGGGGATTCTCACCCGTCGCGATCTGCGGTTCCTGCCATCCCGCGATGTCCTCATCGCCGATGTGATGACGAAGGACAAACTCGTCACCGCGCCGGAGACCACAACCCTCGAAGCCGCCGAGCGGATTCTGCTCGAGAACAAAGTCGAAAAGTTACTGTTGGTCGATGACGCCTTTCAGTTGAAGGGTCTGATCACCATCAAGGACATCGACAAGAACCTGCGGTATCCGAAAGCGTCGAAAGATTCCCGCGGGCGATTGCGGGTCGGGGCGGCGATCGGCGTCCACGATTACGACCGGGCCGCGCTGTTGATCGAAAAAGGCGTCGACGTCCTTTGCGTCGACAGCGCCCACGGACACTCCCGCAATGTCATGGACACCGTCGCGGCCCTGAAAAAACGGTGGAACATCGACGTCATTGCGGGGAACATCGCCACGACTGAGGGCGCACGCGATCTGATCAAAGCCGGAGCGGACGCCGTCAAAGTCGGCATCGGACCGGGAAGCATTTGCACGACACGCATCATCGCGGGTGTCGGGGTTCCGCAGCTCTCGGCCATCCACAATGCGGCAAAAGCGGCCGGTGAAGCCGGAATCCCCATTATTGCCGACGGCGGCATTCGCTTCAGTGGCGACATTACAAAGGCGCTCGCCGCCGGGGCGCACGCCGTGATGCTGGGCGGTTTGCTCGCGGGACTCGATGAAAGCCCGGGAGAAGTGATTCTCTATCAAGGGAGAAGCTATAAGCGGTATCGCGGAATGGGGTCTTTGGGCGCTATGGTGAAGGGAAGTAGCGAGCGTTACCGTCAGGGGAAATTCGAAGATGGGCGGGCCGGGACGTCGAAACTAGTACCAGAGGGGGTCGAAGGACGAGTCCCCTACAAAGGCGGCGTCCACAACCTGCTGTATCAAATGATCGGCGGATTGCGGGCGGGCATGGGTTACTGCGGGGTTGGCACCATTGCCGAACTGCGCACGGAAGCCAAGTTCATCCAGGTTTCGCCGGCAACGGTGAGGGAAAGCCATCCCCATGACATCACCATCGTGGAAGAGTCACCCAATTACTCGATGGAGCATTCGCCTGCCGAATCGGCATGATCTGCCGGTCGGCGCAACGCTGGTTGCTCTGTCCGCATGGTTTGCCCCGTATGGCTGGGCCGAGAACATCGCCCCGGCGAAACCGGCAACCCCGCTCGAAATGCTGAAGCAGCAATCGGCCGCCCAGCGCTGGGAGCGGGTCAAGTCGCAGCACGATTCCATTGACGAATCGACCATCGGGAAACCGTCGAAAACGCGCTCGGGTGTCATTCTGCCACTTCCGGAAGAAGACATCGCCAGCGGCCGCTCGGAGCTGAAACTCGCCCCCCCCTTGCCGGACTCGCCTGAAGAACCACGCTGGATTGTCCCCGCGCGCCCGGTACCCGAACCGCTGGAAGAAACGGCGTCATCGGTCGAAATTTCCGCACCGTCGATTCCCCCACAAATTCTGCAGACCCCGCTCGAAGCCACTTCCCAGCCGGTTGATAACGGCTTCGTGGCCACTCGCCCCGCTGTGGCGGTCGCTCAGGGTGAACAGTCCCCGCCAGTCGTGCCAGGCACACCGGTCGCGACGGATCCGCCTGCACTAACGACGTTGAAAGCCGGCGGCAGTCCCCGAAAACTACGGACAATTCAAGAGATTTCGCCGTTCTATGATACCAGCGTGGATAAGGACATCCGCGAGTTTGCAGAACAGCGGGCCGCGGAATACAACGTCGCCTTCGGAGCACAAACCTTCCACCCCCGAGACTTCCCGGACACTCTGTATGCCTGGGAGCCGTCAAATTTCTATCACTATCCGCTCTATTTTGAAGATGCGGTGCTGGAACGATACGGACACACTTATCATCCGGTTGTGCAGCCTGTTGTTTCCGTGGCGAAGTTTGGCAGTCAACTGGTGATGCTCCCATACCAGATGACGCTGGATCCGGTCGATCGCCCGATGTACTCGCTGGGGTGGTACCGACCGGGTGATTGCGCCCCGAAATTGCGGTACCAACCGCCGCTGAATGGTCAAGCCGCAGCCGTGGAAGCGGGCGTCTGGACCGGCCTCTTCTTCCTGGTTCCGTAGAATCGGCACATCATCAAGTAAAGCGGCCCTCGTCACGGCGGTGTGACGGGGGCCGCCTCGTTGTGTGGCGGACCGATTTCATAGCTCGCGGGCCGATTGCCTGAGACTACAGGCCGTGTCCTCCGCGGTTGCGGACATGGGTCAAGCGGATTCTGAAAACGCCACCACCCCGGGGATCTGACGATCCCCGGGGTGGTGAGCTATGCAATTGGTTGGTGGAATTTTGAGGGACTTTGCATGGGTC
>JAKFUG010000079.1 GCA_021732785.1 Planctomycetaceae bacterium | reverse complement strand
GAATGGAACGAACAGGCTCACCCGTTTCAGTGGACCAAAAAATCCATCGCGAAAATCCTGGTCAAATGCGAATCCCCCGCCACACTCGCCGCGTGAGATTGTGCCCCCATTGGCGGGGAGATGTACTTAGGATCGTGTATTAAGTCAGGCGGTACTCCGTGCGGGCAACCGTTGCTTCGCACACATAGGCACTTGCGCGCGGTCGTCAGCCTTGATCACGGCATGGAGCAGCGCTTGTGCGAGGACGTCGCATTTCAACCAAGGCAGTGCCCCTCTCTCATCTCGTTTGAACTGACGCCATCATTTGCGGTGGCGTTCTCAAGCCGCTACCCTTCGGTGGACGGGCGTGCAACATTGTTGTGCGGCCCCGAGTCGCGATGGCATCCGAACCCGATGACGGCGTCCTCAATGCCCAAAAAATCTCATTCTCAATCGCCGCCCTCCGCGGAAGCTCGCGCAGAAATGCTCGCGGTGATCCGACAGCAGCCCGAGCCGATTACGGCGAAAGCAATCATCAAATTGCTTCCAATAGCCATGAAGGTGAGCGAACCGGATCTCATTGCCGCGCTGCACGAGCATGTGTCGACATCGCAACTCTTCGAGTACCCGCCGAAAACCTCCCGCGGACCGACACGGTATTGGGATCGCGACACGCGGGAGTTGGCGCGGGGAGCCATCTCGAAGCTGATTTCAAGTTGGCCAGTACCCTTGCAGGCGAAGGAGCTCTCGTCTCGGCTGGGTTTACCATTCCAAGTTTCGGAAAGCGATCTGACGACGATCTTGGCCGATTTCGCAGCCCGCGGGATCTTGCATGAGATCCCGTCGGCGACGGGGAAAGGAAAAGTCCGCTATTGGAATCGGGATCGCGCGGAACACTTTCGTCGGTCGGTCCTGCAAGTGCTTGAACAAAAGGGGACACTGCCGGAGGCGAAGTTGCAGTCGGCCCTAAAGGGAATTACATCGAGCGAATGGCAGCAGGTCCGCGACAGGCTGCAAACATCGCGGGTGGTGTTCGCACACCCGCCCGTGGGGAAAAAAGGGAAAGCCGCGTTCGGATTGCGGCCCCCCGCCGCCGCCCCGTACTTGAAAGAAATTGCGAGACCGCTGGCGACCATCGTCACAACCCTGACTGAAGCAGGGGTCCCTTCCGACGACATCCGGCGGGCGATTGTTGAAATGGTGGAAGCCGCCGGCATCCCGTTTGGCGTGTCGCGCACCCCGGTCTCGAAGACACACGATTCAACCGTTTCCTCGTCGTCAACCGTGTCCGATCGGTTGATCGAGCTGATGTTAACGATGGAGCCCGGTGCCGCGCGAGGCACGTTGGTCGGCGTGCACGACCTGCGGCGTCTCGCGCACATGGACAAGGTCGCGTTTGATACCGCGATTCTGCAGTTGTCACGACGAGGAAAGGTCGCACTCCACCGAGACGACTTTCCCGCGAATCTCTCCCCTGAGGAACGGGACGAACTCGTGACGGACGGCACCGGGAATTATTTTCGCGGTCTGGTCTTGCGTATGGCTGAAGGTGGAGATCACGCATGAATCCCTTTCGAGATACAATCGTCGCCAGCCCGTGGGAATATGGCGGCGTTGACGTCCCGGCCATTCACGGTTTTGTTCTCGACCAATGCGTGAACGGCGTCGAATATGTCCGTCAGCGGGGGCGGTCGGCGGGACTGTTGATTTACGGCGAGGCGGGCATCGGCAAGACCCATTTGCTCAAGCGGCTGCGATCGCAACTCACCCCGGCAGCCCCCACGGCGACTGATCGTCGCGAATGCCTGTATGTGTGGGTCCGCCTGCAGACATCGCCGCGGATGATCTGGCGGACGTTGCGACGGAGTCTGGTCGATGACTGGTTCCGACCGGTCAGCGGGCAACGGTCGCAGTTCGATCGCATCCTGTTTCATCGCCTGGCG
Source organism: Planctomycetaceae bacterium (assembly GCA_021732785.1). Taxonomy (GTDB): domain Bacteria; phylum Planctomycetota; class Planctomycetia; order Planctomycetales; family Planctomycetaceae; genus DSVQ01. Next base: position 5,508 of record JAKFUG010000079.1, on the reverse strand, counting down.
GAAATCCGCATCGCCGAAGGGGATCTGGAGCCGTGGTACGAATATATGCGGGACGAGGATCCACAGGGATTGACGCGGCTGATGGATCAAATCGCGGAGGCCCAGCAACTCGATCGGAACACGGCGGTTGCCTTTCAACACATCGCTTTTGAACGTCATCGCCGCGACTTGCATGCGTGGTTGGCGGGGACTTCGCTACCCGCCGCGGCCTTGGAGCGGTTGGAGATGGCACAGGATGAAGGGACCGACGAAGAACGCGAAGATGAAGCCCGGCGAGTCGTCATTATGCTCTGTCGACTGGCGGGGAACGATTTGCCAATTGTCCTGAGTTTCGATCAGGTCGAAGCGCTGCAAACGACCCCAGACGACAAGGACGCATTGTTTATCTTTGGTCAACTCGTCAGCACACTGCACGACAGCACGTCCAACGTCCTGCTGGTTTCGTCGGTGCAATCGGCCTTTGCCACGATTTTGAAGGAGCAATTGCGGGAGGCTGATCACGACCGCATGACTTCACTGGGGTCATATTCGCTGAACCCGCTGACACGGTCTGAAGCCGAGCAATTGATCGCCGCACGCTTGTCGGTCGACCATCCTTCGATTCCACCCGATGCCGAGCGAACCCCGTGCTGGCCGCTCGAAGGGCAGGAATTCAATCGTCTTTTCGAAAGCGGCCGCGGCAGCATCTCGCCGCGCAAACTGCTGCTGCGGTGTGCCGAGCGATTCGAAAGCCGCTTGCACGACGGGACGCAGCAGCCCGCTCCACCAACACCGGTATCAATTCAACCGGAGCGCATCGCACTATTCCTGGCCGAAACGTGGGAAACCACACTGGAAGAGAAACAGACGACCAATACCGCGGATCGCACCGAGGAAATCATCCGGCATGGCTTGCCTCTGCTGATGCCGCTGGTCTCTCCGACAATCCGACAGGTGCGAACGGAGACGCTGCCCGATGTCGAACTGGTCTTTGAGTCCCCCCGCGAACGGATCGGCGTGAGTCTCTGCACGCAATCGAATATGAACAGCCTCACCAATCGTCTGAAGCGGTTGAAGGGACAATTCGATAAGGCCAAACTGCCGCGTCTCGTGGTGTTGCGCGACCGTCGCGTGCCCCTTTCGAAGACGGCGAAGGCCGCCGCCAAGAACCTCGAAGAATTGGAGCAGAAAGGGGCCGCGATCGTCTATCCGTCGGTCGAAGTGCTGGCCGCGATTGATGCCCTGCGGTCGTTGCTGTCGGATGCCAGATCGGGCGATCTCAATTACGCTGCGGAATCCATTTCACCGCAAACCGTTGCCGAGTGGTTACAAGCTTGTCTGGCCGCCCCTCTGCGGGAATTTGTCGAGGAAATTCTCGGCACTCCGCTCGTTGATCAACAGGATACGGGTGGGGATACGGCGGTGCTGGAGTCGTTGATCACACTTCTGGCAGAGCAACCGATGCTGTCCGTTTCTCAAGCAGCGATGGAATTAAAGCAGTCGGTCGCGGATGTCTTGGCGTTCGTCCAACGCCATCCCCAGCACGTCGGTCTCCTGGGGCAACCGCCCCTGCTCCTCTTTCGCACGGAATGCCATGGATCGGCACCACGCGATACCGTGTGATCGCCGCGACCGGATGGAATCGCAAGGTGATCGCTTTGTTCCCCGATAATCAATGAGGTGGGCGATGCCGGTAATGCTCTCTGTCAGCCAGGTCCGGCAGGCGTTGTTTCAGGCGTTGGGATGCGCCGAGAATGTCGGTGATGGTGCCGCCTCGACCAGCGTTCTGGGACAATGGTTTCATGAAACCATGCAGCGACTCATCTTCGAGGACAAGGGAGCGCAACTCGACGAGATCGCCGCGGATCTGGACCTTTGGAAACAGACCCTCGTGGAAGCGGCTTATTCTCAAAGTATTGGTCCGCGGCTGGTGCGCGAATATGCGGGATTGCACACCGTAGCACCGCAAGTGCTTTCGTTGTGGCACGCGGTCCGCGAAGCCTGCGATTGGCTCGCCGAGTTATATTGGCAACGCTCTCAGGCACAGCCCACACGACGGGCAGGGCAGAATCATCGTGTGTCGCGCGGGCCCGAATGGCTGGCGGCCGAGGTGCCGCTGGCGTGTGAACTTCGCGCACCGGGTTGGACCGATAGCGTCCGTTTGACAGGGATCGCCGATGCCGTGCTCCGCGTTCCGCCCCGCGGCGATTGGTGCGTCATCGAGTTTAAAATCGGCCAGACTTCACCCATTGCCGATCTCGGTCAGGCTTGTCTCTACCACCTGATGATCCTGTCGAGGGAGCCATCCGCAGAGACAGACGCACCGCCGAGTGGTTCGCTCGCCGTCGTCAGCTTTCGCCCCCAGCGGCACGAACGGGTTTTCACCGCGGAAGAGCTCCGGAAACCTCACGCGCGCCTCATGGATGTGATTGGTAAACTCGCCGGTGTCGACCCGAAACAATCGCGGCAGGGCGGCAAAGGAAGCCAGCCTGTCGAGAATTTGGCACCCAATCAACTCGCCAGCGCGGCCGCGATGCAGGCTTTGCATCCGAGTGCCGAACATCTGGAGTTGGGACGCGGCCTTGTGGCGACGTGGGCGGAATATGGAGTGTCTGTGTCGCTGGATCAGCCCGTCATCGCCGGACCCACCTTCATTCGGTTTCCGATCACGCTGGGACGCGGCATAACCGTCAGTGCCGTGTCGAAGTATGCCAGCGAATTACAGGTTCGCATGGCGTTGCGTGAAGAGCCGTTCATCAACCGCGAAGACGTGCAATTGGTGGTCGATGTCCAGCGCCCGGATCGCCAGACGGTCTTATTCGCCGATGTGCGCGGTGACTTGCCAGCTCCCGACCCGATCACTGGCGGATCGCATGTTCCCATCGGGGTTGATCTCTATCGCCGCCTTGTCTGTGCCGATCTGTCGAAAACGGAGCACGCTCATTTGCTGGTGGCCGGCACGACCGGCAGTGGGAAGAGTGAGTGGCTGCGATTAGCACTCGCGGGACTGTTGATCACGAACACACCGCAGACACTGCGGTTGCTAGTCATCGACCCCAAACGCAATGCCTTTCATGCGTTGCGGAACTCCCCGTATCTCTGGCGACCACTTGTTTTCCCCGACGAACAATCTACAGAAGCTGTGCTTCGAGAACTCGCTGAGGAAATGGACCGCCGATATCGGATCGCGGACGGTGCGGATTCGTTTCGCCAATTGGCAACGCAATCGCCGGATCCTCTTCCGCGCATTGTCTGCGTCTGCGACGAATATCGCGATTTGATCAGCCGCGACCGAAAAGAACGGAAGCTGATCGAGGCCCAGATTGCCCGGTTGGGAGCCAAAGCCCGGGCGGCCGGCATTCACCTGATTCTCGCCACCCAGGAAGCCAGCCGCGATACCATTCGCGGTTCGCTCGACGCCAACATGCCGGCCCGTGTCGGTTTGAAGATGGGCAAAGCCGTCGAATCGCGAATGCTCCTGAGTGAACCTGGTGCCGAGAAACTCCTCGGCTATGGAGACTTGCTCTTCAAAGACCTCGGCCGCCCGCGCCGTCTGCAGGCGCCACTCTTATCGGACCAGGACCGATCCACGATCTTTGGCGCTGACATGAATCCTTAACAGTCCGTTCAATCAACGCAGAGTGTGCAGACCCGCCGCTGTCCTATTTCGCTCACATTGAGCCGCGAATGGCCCTTGTTTCCTCGATGACATTCGAAAAGATGGCGTCCCGGGGAGCTCCTTTCACCGTAATCGCTGGATGAAAATTGGGTTGCGACAAGAAAAAGCCATCACAAAGAATTCGCGATCTTGAGGGGGTACATGGTCATGTCCCCGGTGAAATACGAGAATTGTTTTTGGTCGAGTTTCACGACCAAATTGGAGGACTCGGGATCGAAGGACGGCTGGTTTTGAACGGGATCGCTACAAACACCGGAACTGATTCGCTGGCAATGGGATTAAAACTGCCACCATTTTTGCTTGTCGGAACATAAAGGGACAATCACCACGTGAAACACCTCTAGGAGCCTGTCCGCGTAATTGAAGCCAGCGGGTTTGGTGTGATTTTTCGGGGGAGTGATCGCGGCGTGGGGGCTGGTGGCCGAGCCACCGTCGGGCGGCCTACGCCATCGCGTGGCGGAAGAGTTTCAGCAGGTTGTGCGTCAAGCACACCAGTTGCCATTCGGCCTGCATCTTCTTCAGGCCCCGCAGCGCGAACTGGCGAAAACCGCCACCCTGTTTGATCTGGCCGAACACCGGTTCGACCTGACCCTTCCGTTTCTTGTACGTCGCTCGGCCCGTTTTCGTCCGCAGCGATCGGGCCATGCGCTGCTTCGGTGTGAGTGACTGCGGGATTCGCCCCCGCGGCACCGGCGGTCACTCTTCGTGATGCTTCAACCGCTGCGTCGCGATGTACGGAACCATGTCGTGCGACACCACGCACTGCGTGTTCGCATCACTGTAATAACCGGCGTCGGCGACCAGCGTGTGCGGTCGGGCGGTCACGTCTGCGTCGACGAGATTCGCTTCCATTTGCTCGAGCAGCGGTGCCACCTGTTGCACATCGTTGGCTTGCTGCGTGACATCGGCCGCGAGGATGAGCTGTGCTTCGTCAACCAGCACCTGCGCGTTGCCGCACTGATCCCAGCCCTTGTTCGACGCTTTCATGATCCGTGAATCGGGATCGGTGAAGTTGTACTGCGTCTTCGGCTCGGGTTGCACATCATCTTGCACATCATCCAGGTCGATCGCCTGCGGCTCTTTCCCCGCGGCTTCCCGCTCGACATTCTGCGCCGCGTTCTCGGCCGCCGCTTTGGCACGGGCTTCGGCTTCCAATGCCGCCTTGGCCTCGCGAATCCGTTTCAACCGTGACTCGCGCCGCTGCAGTTCCGCCGGCAGTTCGTCACCCCGACGATTCGCCCCGTGCTGTGCGTCCTCGGCTTGATCGTCCGCTTCCGCTTGAGCCAAGAGCTCGCGGATTTCCTGCTGTAAACGGGCTTCTTCCGTCGGCATCCGGTCGTAGCTCATCGCCTTGTGACGCGACGCATTCGCCTTGATCTTCGTCCCATCCAGTGCGATCCGACCGAGCCTCAACAACCCCGAGGTCGCCGCCAGTTTCAGAACTTCGACGAACAATGTCTCGAACGTCGCGAGGTGTCGGCGGCGAAACTCGCTGATCGCCCGGAAGTCGGGAGCATCCTCTCCCACGATCACCCGGCAGGCGACATCCTGCTCGCATCGCTGCATGATCTTCCGCGACGACCGCGTCCCGGTGGCATAGCTGAAGATGAGGAGCGTGAGCATCATCCGCGGGTGAAACGGCGGATAACCTCGCAATTCCCGCTCGTAGTACGCCGTGATCGAACTGATGTCGAGCTCCCGCAACGCATCCATCAGGAAGTAAACCAGATGCCCCTCCGGCAACCAGTCCCGCGGCGACGGCGGCAACAACCACGCCTGCTCCGGCTGCCATGTCCGATAAACCTTCTCGCTCACCGCCAACCTCCCTGCCCAACACCACCCCAACACCA
>JAKFUG010000077.1:7619-8953 GCA_021732785.1 Planctomycetaceae bacterium | reverse complement strand
GCGATGCCGGGCAGATGCACGATCAGCGGATCAAACGCCGGGCGTTCTTTCGCCGCAAAGATCTTGGCGACCGCTTCACCATCCCAAGCGTTCGCACCGAGTCCGTAAACCGTCTCCGTGGGCAGCGCCACCAACCCGCCGCGACGAATCACGTCCGCGGCTACCGCCGGGTCAGTTGTTATCGGACACGTCATCGCACACCAGACTGCGGGGGATCCAGTTCACACCGCAGGATTATCCCACAATCGACGGGAGAGATGAAGCGTGCGATTATTGTGCGAGTGCCGACTGCTGGTTGTGCCATTGCTCCAGTTGCTGCGGCGTCGGGTTCGGACCGAGGCCGTGCTTACCGGAGAGTTCCGTTTTCGTGGGCTCATGCACTTCCCACGCCCCGGCAGGTTGAATCATCGATTTCACGGGGGGCTCCGGTTCCACCGGTTGTTGGGCGATGGCCTGTTTGCTGGAACGTTCTTTCTGAATCTTGACGAGCAACCCCGCCGCGAGAGCCAGATCGGGTTTGACTTCCACCGCCATCCGCAAGTGCCGTTCGGCTTCCACCAACTGGCCTTGCTGGTGCAGCAGATAGCCGACGTTGTAATGCGCTTCGCCGGCAGTGACAATCGTTTCAAACGTGCTGTAAGCCCCATCCCAATCGCCGGATTTCCCAAGAATCACCGCGAGTTGATGCTTGAACAGCGCTTCGTCCGGCGCGAGTTCGATCGCATCGCGATATTTCTTCACCGCCGGTCCCCATTGTTGTTGAGCAGCGTAGTATTCCGCCCACGCGGCATGCACCAACGGGTCTTTCGGGCGGAGTTTCTGAGCGCGTTGCAGGTGCTTTTCCGCATCGGTGTTGCGTCCGGCCAACTGTTCGAGTCGCGACAATCCCAGCAACGCATCGATCGATTTGGGATCGAGATCGAGCGCCTTCTGATACGACTCGCGGGCTTGCGGCAACTGCTTCTGCTGCTCCTGCCAGCGTCCGTAAGCCAGGTGGACATGTTCCGGATGTTTCGGCTCGCGCGCTTCATCGTCGATGTGAGTGCCGGGCACCATCACCGAGCGCTGTTCCGGACTGGTCGGTGTCCGATCGGCGAACTTCGGCATGGACGGCGCTTTCATCGTCGAGCAGCCGACCAAGCCGAGCGCGACACCACCAACCCAGCAACTGCGAGCGACGAATGTGAATGAAAATCGCATGGAATCATCCTCCCGGACACCATTGGTGCCTGTCGTCACACCTGATGGAACAATTTCGCAGCCGCGGTCGCGATCAACGGGGCGGTCCATTCGAGCGGTTGCTCGTTGTACCGGCAAATCGCTTCGGCAAGGTC
>JAKFUG010000077.1:0-7093 GCA_021732785.1 Planctomycetaceae bacterium | reverse complement strand
ACCATCAGCGTGCTGGAATCGCTCAGGCTTTGTCGCGGCAGAATTCCCTTGCGCATCAGCTCGCCTTCATCCGTAGTCTGATGCAGCACCGGGTCGAACATCGTGATGATCGTGTTCTCAGCCTGAATGGCGTAGGGGATATAGATTTCCCCGCCGTAGGTGTTAAGAAAGCGGCCGAGCCCTTTCGCGAGCACCGTCTTGCCGTTGCCCGGAGGTCCGTAGACGAACAGCGAACGGCCGGTGCAGACCGCGGGGCCGATTTCATCCAGCATGCCGGGCCGAATGATGAATTCGGAAAACGCCGCCGCGAGGGTGGCCGGATTACAGGGCACGCCGGTGACCGTCTGCCGTCGACACTGCGCGACATACTGCTCCAGCGGCACCGGTACCGGACCGACGTAGCGACACTGGTCAAAGACTTCCCGCGCTCGCAGGCGTCCCAATTCCGTCAGGGCAAAGCGGAAGGACACGCGGCCCACGAGATCCGCACCGGAGACTTCAATGCACCGCTGATCTTTAAGGAACCGCAGGGCTTCATCGACGATGGGAAACACCAGCCGAATCTGATGGGCGATTTCCTGCCCGACGAGGCTGCCGTGCGTGTAGAGCAGCTTGAGGACCATCTCGGAAAGTTGCCCGAGATTGAGCCCCGTATCGGCCAATGTGGCGGGCAACCGCGGCGGTGGGGCGGGTGCTGCAGCGGTTGCCGGTGCGGTTTTGGTCTGCGTTCCTGCCGCCGGCTTGGCCGGACGTTGAAGCACGTCGGTGTAGAGATCGTGGACTTGCGAAGTGCGCGTGACCGGTTCATCGGGGAACGGTGCCGTTGCTGCCGCAATGGCGTCCGTTCCGCTCGTCTGCAGCATTTCGTCGGCCAATGACCACGAGCGCTGCGTCACAATTCTTCTCCCCCACAACACTGCAAGAACGATGATTCCACTTCACCAGAAACGGGCAACAACGGACTTAGCGAATGTTGCTCGCCCCGCCACTGGTCCCCCCGGCAGACGACTGCCCGGAACTTCCGCCGCTTGCCGCGCCCGAACCGCCGCCTCCAATCGTGAACAACCGCGGCGGTTGGATGGCCTGCAATTCCATTTCGCGAAGACGATCGATTTCCTGCCCCGGACGACCCTGGAAACGATCGGGACGGACCACGATGGGCACGCCCCCCTCCGGCAGGATTTCGCGCAACGCCAATTCCACTTGACTGGCGCGAGCCTGCCCCGTCGCGACGCTGCCGCCCTGAGCGACGTAGACCGTACGGTATTGAGGCGGTGCAAATTGCGCGATCCACAGCAGGTGATCGCGACCGACCGAATTCAGCCCGTGCGTGTCGGCTTCAAAGTGGTAGTCATGCAATGTGGTCGCACTCACATACCCGGCGCTGGCCTGCTGGTTCCAGACCGTCCGGACATAGCTGGCGTCCTCAGCCGCGTATGGATACGGCCAATAGTGGGCGTGATGATATTTGTGGACCCAGTGTTGTTTGGGGCCTTGTGGTCGCGCGAAGGGGGGCCAGAGTTTTCCGTGCTTTTCGACCTGCCGCGTCCCCGGCGGATCTTGAGTGCGGAGGGCCCACCACTCGTCGGAGTACGCCGCGGGTTCACCGGCGACAAGCACGCCACTGGAAAGCGCCTGCAAAGCCAGACCGGACCACAACCACCGATTCCAACGACTTCGGCTCATCCTGCCCCCCTGACGATGACGCGCTCCGTGTCGCCGAAACAAAAATTCCGCAACGAAAGCGAAACCGTTCAGCGCGAATCCAGGGCGTCATCACAGGGTCTTATCGACCGGCTGGACGAGGAGTCATGACGGGAAAATCGATTCTGCCGGATACGCGGACTCTGCCGGGCAAGTTCAAGAAAAGGGATCAACCAACCGCAGAGGCATCCGCAATATCGACGTAAACATCATTTCCGTCGACGGTTACGGCAAAGCACGGCACGCAGAGTCGCGGATTGAGTTGATGTGCGCCCGTCTCCACGTTGAATTGCCATCCATGCCACGGACAGGTGACCACTTCCCCGCGAACCATCCCCTGAGCCAACGGCCCTCCCGCGTGGGGGCAAATGCCGTCGATGGCTTTGATGCCCGTTTCCAGATGAAACACCGCCAGAATGCGTCCCGCGACCACAAACTCGCGACCGCCGCCGGGCTTCAATTCATCAACGCGGCAAACACGATGGCGACTCATCAGAGAAATCTTTGTCAAGAGGACGCTGGCAACAGAATGCGTGCTTTCGTCAGCCTGCCAACCGTTGCGGTTCGGGTACCGTCTGGCGGCGGGACTTCGGCTCACTTTTCCAGCGGCGATGCACCCAGAAGTATTGTTCCGGGCGACGGCGAATGGCTTGTTCAATCGCCGATGTAAACGACTGCGTCACTTCCCGGACCGGGTTTTCAGTCGTCAATGCCCGCGGATCGATGACCGCTTCACAACGGACTTCAAACTGCGACCACGTTGACGATGTGAAGTCATCCTTCAACCGAGCCGAACAACCGACGACCACGATGGCGTCGTATTCCAACGACAGCAGCGCGATCGACTTGAACGTGGACGCCGGGTGATCGAAGAAATCGACAAACAACCCGCGCGGACCGGCGTCCTGATCGCACAGCAGCGCGAGATTTCCCCCCCTTTGCAGGAGGACCAGCATGTCGTCGAAGCCCCCCTTTTTGAACATCTGCCGATGCCCACGGCTCTCGCGATAACGGCGAAACCAGTGGTCGAGCAGCGGGTTGTCCATTTCGCGGGCTATCACACCCAGCGGGAAGCCCCACAGACCGAAGAGCGCCAGCGCAATTTCCCAGTTTCCGAAGTGACCCGCGAGCAGGAGCAATCGCCGGCCGGAAAGAAGCGCTTCGTTCGTTTGCTCCAGGCCGACGAAGTCCGTGAGTTGCCGGTAATTCCAGAGCTGCAATTTTCGCGGCGACTGTACCATTTCGATCACCGTGCGGAACAGGTGCCGCCACATGCCACACGCCAATTCCTGGGCTTTGGAATCGGTTAATTCGGGGCCAAACGCCCGCGCAAGATTTTCTTTGGTGACATGAAATCGAGTCAGCCGATGCGGGAGCACATACTGCACGCACCACGCCAACCCATCGGCGAAGCGGGCCGCCACACGAACGGGGAGACATTCGATGGCGCAGACTGCCAATCGAAAGGCAAAGTACTCCAGCCGATGTCGCACCGTCACTGCCAAGAAATCACCTCGCGCATCCCCAGACAATCCAGGGGCCGATAGTGTCGCCGGAAGGACCGGAAGCGTCAATGCGGACTCGGTGGCCGCGAACCGGTCGGGTACATGTGGCGTTTGGTGGGGAACCCGTATGAACAATTCCAGATTCCGGAGCCCCAACGGGGTGACCTTCGATAGCCCAGCCCGAGGTCTTCCGAAGGGCTGGGTTCGTGATCACACGGCACATGCAGCCCCCACGGGGCGTGACTCTTTCTGGACAACACCGTCGCGCCCCGTGGAGGCTTGGCTTCGCCGCTGGGCTATCGAATCACACCCACTTCGGGGCTGAAGGCTTACCTTTCCGCGACCACCAATTACCCGATGCACCCGAACCGGTCTTGACGATCCCCTGAAACGTTCGCTACACGAGGACTACGTTTGCCGGTCCCTCTATACGGCGGTTGTTTCATGTCACGAGTTTTGACGCTGCTTGCCGTCGGCTTGTGGGCCACCACGGGCTGGTCGCAAAATTGGGTCGATGAGAAGACGATCGGCATTTATGTCTTCCATTCCGAGTTTCCACTGCGGGATATCGAACCGCTGGTGGTGGAACTCGGCGAGCTGCAAAAAGACATTGAAAGCACGCTCGATCTGACGTGCAGCGACCGCAAAATCGAAGTCCACCTTTTCAGCAGCGGGTGGAGATTCAATCGCTACATTCAGGCCAATGTTCCCGACGGAGCCGGTCGGCGCGCGCTCTTTGTCGCAGGAGCGAATGTCGGGAAGGTTTACGCATACCGACATCGGGACTTCGAAACCGACATGCGGCACGAAATGACGCATGCGCTGCTGCACAATGCCTTGCCGTATGTGCCGCTGTGGCTCGATGAGGGACTCGCGGAATACTTTGAAGTCCCCGCTCCGTTGCGTGCGGAAAAGCGCACGCGGCAAGACGGTTTGGGCGGGCTGCTGAATCAGCGCATCGCTCCGCTGGCCGAACTCGAAGCCAAGCGCAAACTCTCGGAATTCGCGGGAAAAGAGTATCGTGATGCCCGGTGCTGGGTCCACTTCCTGCTTCACGGACCGCCGGAATCGCACGCCGCTCTGGAAGAGTTTCTGACAACGATTCCCACCGGTCGCGAACCCACGCCGCTCAGCGTCAGTCTGCAACGCCGCTTGCCCGATGTCGAAGAGCGCTTCCAAAAGCATTTCCGCTGACACGTGGCCAAACGACCACATATTCTGTCTGCCGTCGCAAGGGGAATTGCCCTGTTTTGCGATGCGCTGTACCGTATTCATGTCTCCGGCCTTCGCACGAGTTCGCTCCCTCGCGGACGGCCCGAATCAGGATTCTCGGTCATCACGGAAGAAGGCGGTCAAAATGACGTCGTTGGCACTCGGACACTCACGGCGTGGTGGGGATTCCTGGACGGTTCTCGCGACACTTGTCTTCAGTGTGGGATGGACGGCCACGGCAATCGGTCAGGACCGCCCGAACTCGGTCGATGCGATTGATCCCCAGCATCCTCTTGCCCAGCCGATCGAGCACGCGCGTAAAGCCCGCGAGGTTCTGGACGGAGTGAAAGACTACACGGCCATTTTTTCCAAGCAGGAAATGATCGGCCAGCAGTTGAAAAAGACCTCGATGAACCTCAAGTTCCGCGAGGAACCGTTCAGCGTCTACATGCAGTTCGGGAAGCCGTACGAAGGTCGCGAAGTCATTTATGTCGCCGGAGCCAACAAAAATATGTTGCTCGCGCACGACACCGGGGTTCGCGCCATTCTCGGCGGAACGGTGTCACTCGACCCGGAAAGCAATCAGGCGATGGAAGACAACCGCTATCCGGTCACGATGCTCGGCCTGCGGAAGATGGTGGAACGCATCATCGAACAGTGGGAAGCGGAAGGGAAATTCGGCGAAACGAATGTCAAATACTTCCCCAACGCCAAATTAGGGGCCGACGTCTCGTGCCGGGTGATCGAGAGTTCGCATCCCCAACCGCGGAAGCAATTCAAATTTCAAATGACACGGCTCTACATCGACAAGGCGACCGGCATCGCAATTCGTGTGGAGCAGTACGGCTTCCCGCAGCGGGGCGAAAAAACGTCGCCGCTGGTGGAAGAGTACACGTACATGTCGCTGAAGACGAACGCCGGCCTCACGGATGCCGACTTCGACGCGAAAAACACGAACTACGCCTTCCCGCAATAGCGTCCGGCTATTTCGTCTGGATCGCTTCCGATTGCACGACGCGCAGGGGGCTCGTCGATTTGACCTTGGCTTCAATACCGAGCGGGAATGTGAACTGCGCGGGATCAGCCGGACTGATGCACCGCCACGTAAGCGCCGTCGGCGCGTGGAATTCGTGGAACTCCCCCGGTGCCAATTTTAACGTGTCGCTCCACGGGGTCATGGTCCCGCGAACCTGATACTCGATGGTCTCCGTGGACGTGTTACGAACGCGGATCGCTGGGCGTTCCAGGCGCACGCTGAAGTGCGTACCGGTCCAGTCGGCGGCTTCCCAGCGGAGTGACATGCCGTTGCGGGTCATGTCCTTGAGCTGGTTGCCCATGGCAAACGTCGTAAACGTTTCATTCCAGCCGGCTTGAAATTGTGAGGCAAGTTTTTCCCGATCGAAATCCGGGGCGTTGGGCGGTGGATCAATGTGCCGCGGTTCCACGGTGGGTTTCGGACCGGTGACCATCGTCAACTGCATCTTTCGAACTGCGAAGCTCGGTTTTTCGACGCCCAGCTTCACAGGCTGAATGATCCCGTAATCGACCTCAACCAAAGGTTTCGGCAGCGAACTTCCCGGCTCACGGGAAGAGAGTTGAAGTTGGAGTTTGGGGATTTCCAGACGGAATCCCGCGGGCTTGCCATCGGGGGTGCCCTCAGCCGCAGGAAGTGAAGAAATCGCCAGCGGCGCCATGAGTACAAACTCCGTTTCGAGTTCGGTCGCCTGCATGATCCGCGGGTCTCCCGGCAGAACTTCCTGCCAGAATTCGCGCGTGCCCAGCTTGCGAAACTCCGGGTCCGCCATGTCGAGAACGTGGAACCGGGCCACATCACTCGCAGCGAGCAAGGCCCCCCATGCGGTCACCATGCGGGGCGACATTGCGACTTCCAATCCGCGGCCCAACGTCGCTGGCAAGGGTTCGTCGAGCGCTGGAACGGGGCGGATCGGCAGATGATCGCTGCGGGGAGCCAAAGCCGCCACCTGAGCCCCCAGTTGCAAGACCAATCCGCCTTCATCGACGGTGACCGCTTCCGGGTACAATTTGAAACGTGGTTGCCACAAGGGCATCGGAAACCGGGCGTAGGAAAAGACGCGGTCCGTGATCGTCGCCAGACGGTCTTCCATCTGGCCGATCATGCGGGGAATACTGTTGCGGATTTCCTGCTCGATCTCACCTTTCCGTTCTGCAAGCCCGGTGACTAATCGTTGTGTGATGCGGTCTTCCAGAAACGGCAACGGCCGCACCCGCACCGCACCCGGACCGCGAATTCCCCAGTTATCCTGCGGCACCTGAAAGTCCGTAGCCACCAGTTCCAACTTAATCCGTCGATTCTCAACCCGCGGGATCACTTCCGCCGTCAACCAGATCGGTTCGCGCTCTCCCAGCACGATCTGCATCGGTCCGGCTGAAGCGCGGAACAAGGGACTATCGATATTGGTTCCCATCACTGTGGTGACGAGATTTCGCAGCGCGAGTTGAATCCGGAGACGATTGCCCGCTTGCGGCGTCACCCAGGCGCGCTCCATGCTTCCGGTGTATTGGATGCCGTGCGTTGCGACCTGGAACGACATTATACCTTGTCCGCGATGCTCCGAAGTCCCAGCACGTGCTCCGTTGAGAGCGGTCGCCGGAACCTGATCGGGCAGCAGATACGAGAGGGATTCGAGCAG
>JAKFUG010000058.1 GCA_021732785.1 Planctomycetaceae bacterium | reverse complement strand
GTGTATCGCCACAGACCTTGATCCATCACGCGGCTGCGGTTGGCCGGATTCGCTTTGAAGTGTGCGAGTTGCCAGTCGCCGACTGTTTCAAAGACGAAGCCAGTTCCCCACAAGAGCATGCCGCAGACATCGATCCAGCCGAACGCGTGCGGCGTCTGCTCCACGGCGACGATCTGCTGCGGAAATGAGATCAGCCAGAGTAGCAGCCCCTGGACGAGAAAGACCGTGATCAGACTGATCCACCAGAACCGTTGGCCGTGATGAGTCCGCATCGCGGCATATCGGCGGTCTTCAGCGTGTCCCCAGTTACGCCAGAGCAAGTAACCCGACAATCGCAGTCCCCAGATGGTCGTGAGTATTGCCAGTAGCCAGCCGCGCGGCGAAGCGGGTTGGTTAGTCAGGACCGCAGTCCATGCAATGATGACAAATCCCGTACCCCAGAAGGGATCGACCACACTGACATCGCGACGGATGGTGCCGATGATCCAAAGCAGCAGCATGCAGCCCAGCACGATTCCCAGCGAAAACAGAAGTTGCCCTGACATAGACGACATCAACTCCCAAGCCTTGGGGCTGGTTGTGGCTGGTGTTCCAACAATGCGTGGGCAATGAACCATTCATTTCCGTTGGCGTAGCCGAACAGTTCCGACACCGCGAGAAAGAACATCCGCCAGCGTTGAAACCAACGTTCAGCGTCTCGTACTCCATAAGTCTGCGCAAGAATGGGGACCACATCCGCTCGCTTTGCATCGAGATTGGCCAGCCACGCATCAGCCGTGCGCTGATAATGGCGTCCATTCCAGGACCAGCGTTGAGCGACTCGCAACTCACGCGGAAAATCGTCCAGCAATCGTTCGTTTGGCATGATTCCACCGGTGAAGAAGTAACGTCCCATCCAATTGACATCACCGTCGGTTTCAAACGGATAAGCGAGCTGTCGATGACAGAAATGATGGACGAATAACTTTCCGTTCGGAGCCAGCCAGGATGCGATGCGCTCAAGGAGCCGCTCGTAGTTCCGCATGTGCTCGAACATTTCGACCGACACAATGCGATCGAACTGCATCGACCCGAAGAAGTCCTGCGGCGAAAACGTGTTCATGTCTGCTGTGATCACGCGCAGGTTGGTGTACCGACGGGCCGCGTCCTCGATGAATAACCGTTGCGGCTGTGAATTCGATACCGCCACGATTTGACTGTGTGGATAATGCTCGCAGAGCCATAACGTCAGCGAACCCCAGCCGCAGCCGAGTTCGAGGATTGACTGACCGTCCACCAACTCGGCCCGCTGACAGGTTTCGCGGAGGGCCGCCTCTTCCGACTCAGCCAGCGTGGTGGATTCTTCGGGCCACAGACCACAACTGTATTTTCGTCGCGGACCAAGCACATGCGCGAAGAACTCCGCCGGAAGTTCATAGTGTTGCTGATTCGCTTTTTCGGGAGTCGCCGCGATCGGTTCGGCGCGAAGCATGGCGAGGAAGTCCGCGTCGCGAACAGCAGCCTTGCCGTCATCCAGGCGTTTTGCTTGACGCAGAAATGTCGAACAGAGGCGGCGCATCACCGGGCGTGTGAGTGCGTCCGGAATCCACCCGCGCTCCACGGTTTCAATCCCCCAGCTCAACGCCGTCATGAATGGGCCCTCTGAGTGCCGTTGGCGACCTTTCGGGGTATCACGGATGATTCCGGTTTGGACCTCGGCATCAACGAGGCGTTCGTGCTGATTCGTATCGGATCACGACGGTAGCGCGGTTTGTCGAACTGGACTTGAATCACGCCCCCGTACCGTTCCTCGAACACCGCTTCGCAGTAGCACAGATAGTAATCCCACATCCGTACAAACTGTTCCGAGTAGCCAAGCTCGCGGACTTCATCCAACCGTAACAGGAAGGACTTCCGCCAGCAATTCAAGGTTTTCGCATAGTGCGGCGCGAAGTCTTCCGCATGGACAAACCGCAGATCGGTGGCTTGTCCCGCGGCTTCGAGCATCGAACCCAGGCTCGGCAGGCATCCGCCCGGGAAGATGTATCGCTGAATGAAATCGACGTTCTGCAGATACGTCGAATATCCCCGTTCGGGCAGCACGATGGCTTGAATTACGAGCGTCCCATCGGGCCGGAGCAACGAACTGCACTGCCGGAAATAATCTTTGAGGTGGCGATGCCCCACCGCTTCGATCATCTCGACCGAGACCAGTTTGTCGTATTGCCCACGCAACGATCGATAATCCTCGGCAAGAAGGGTGATGCGGTGATTCAATCCGGCTTCGTCAATTCGACGGCGGGCGAACTCATACTGCTCGGTCGAAATCGTTGTGGTTGTGACCTGGCATCCATAATTTTCAGCGGCATGAATGGCCAGCGCTCCCCAGCCGGTGCCGATTTCGAGCAGATGGTCGTCCGCGCACAACTCCAGTTTGCGGCAGAGGCGATCAATCTTTTCGATGGAGGCTTCGGCGAGCGATGCCGCGGATGTGGGGAAGACGCCGCTGGAATAAGTCATCGTCTCATCGAGCCAGAGTCGAAAGAAGTCGTTTCCTAAATCGTAGTGGGCACCGATGTTCTTGCGGCTTCCTTGCGGGCTGTTGGAATGCCACCAGTGATACAACTGGTGGGCGACATTCGTCAGGCGGGCGACTCCTCCACCGAGTCGCGTCGTGGCATCCATGTTGCGTACGAAGATCCGAAACAGCGATGTCAACTGGTCGCAGTCCCAGTCGCCGCGCAGGTAAGACTCCGCAACCGATAACGCTCCACCCAGGATGACATCACCAAAGAAACGAGAGTCATGCACTTCGATGGTCGCGGACAATTCAGAAGCTTCCCCTAAGTGGAACTGCTTGCCATCGGCACGGACCACAATCTGGCCGTCGTGAATCGTTTCCAAACGCTTGAGCAAGAGACCTCGGGCCAGCCGGTCGAATCCCGGTAAAAACGACAACGACTGCGGATTAGCCGCTTCCTCTTGTGCATTCATTGGTTAATTTCCTTGTATACCTTCGGCTGTGCTCGAAGATTGCTGTGGACATTCATTTTGCAAAGGTTTCGTGTTCCATTTCGCGTGGCGCATCGATCGAATGGCCGGGATGCGGTACATACGACACGCCTTTGCTCCAGAGCCGCCCCGCTTGCCAATGGATTCCCGCGTAAATCTGGGCGGTCATGAGCGGGTAGCGCAGGAGAACCCGCGCGAGTTGCCATGTCGTCATCGGACGACGTTGCATCTCGAGCTGAGCCTCGAAGATTTTTCCGGCGGGAGTCCAGTTCTCAATGGCGACAAACAGGTCGTCGCAAGGTTGTGAAAACTCCCAGGCATAACTCATGTCCATTTTCAGAAACGGCGACACATGGAACTGCTTTTCCGTCCGTTCTGTCAACCGGTTCCGGTGTGCGTCTAACGAAAACCTTGAGCGTGTATCGAGGACATAGCAATGCCGTTCATCCCAAGGAGTGTTGTTGACCTCGGCGACGATGGCTTCGACGTGTGTTCCCGGCGGGTTGTAACAGTAGTAAAAGCTCACCGGATTCATGCGGAAGCCGCAGTACCGCAGATGGGTGAGGAGGCGAACCGGCCCTTCCGGTCGAAATCCGCGTTCGCCCTGAACGAGTTCGCGAACGGCGTCCGACAGCGGTTGATGGGGATTGCCGAGATAATCGGCACGACGAAACCATGCCAGATTCGGGCGACTCACCGACCAAAACCAACGCCCGCGAAAAACCTCGGCCAGCTCATCCAAATCGAGCAACAGTGCAAACAGTCGATACTGAAATTGATGGACAACCGGTGTCGAACGGCGGTGCCGCACGATTCCTTCGTACAGACAACTTGCGAGCGTCATGGGGCCAAAATCCCCGTCAATGTGGAACCGGCCATGATGTGGGATGATGGACTCAACGCCTTCGCGACTGCCAATCCACTGTTCACCCCGGCTTCGTGAAAACCATTTCCCCAATACGCACCGCAGTAGGATGTGCGGTTCTGATTCAGAAGCTCCTCGTGGCGCGCCTGCGCTGCGGCGCGTTCGACGGTGAAGATCGGATGTTCGTACTCAAATCGCCGCAGTTCGAGTTTGGGATCGATTCGTTCCGTATCGTTGAGTGTGACGCAGAACGTGTGACGTGATTGAATTCCCTGCAGAAGATTCATGTTGTAGGTCACCGTTGCCGCGGCCGAGGCTTCCCGCGGAATGCGGTAATTCCAACTCGCCCACGCAAGACGACGCTTGGGAAGCACAGAGCGATCGGTGTGGAGCACCGCGACATTGTGCTGATACGGAAACGCGGACAAGACCTTTCGTTCCACCGCTGTCGCTTGCTCACCAAGAATGGCGAGCGCCTGATTGCTATGGCAGGCGAACACGATGTGATCAAATCGTTCCGAGCCAGCGTGTGCGGGACAAAGATCAATTCCATCGTCGCGACGAACGATCCGACTCACGGGAGTCTTGAGTCGAACCTGTCCATGAAATCGTTGCTGGAGGGCTTTCACATAGCTCCGCGAACCACGCTCAACCACATGCCAGATGGGGCGGTTAACCACCGTTAACAGCCCATGATGATCATAGAATTCCACCAGGAATCGAATCGGAAACTGAGAGAATGTTCCCGTCGGACACGACCAGATCGCGGCTCCCATCGGCAGCAGAAATTGCTCCGCGAATGCGTTTGAGAAGCGGTGTTCTTGTAGAAACTCGCCGACAGTCTGCTGTTCGTCGGCGTCTTTCACCAGCGCGACCGCTGTCCGATGAAATCGCAAAATGTCTGCCACCATCCGATAGAACCGCGGACGCAACAGATTGAGGCGTTGCGCGAACAGCGAGTTCAGGGATTCGCCGCTGTATTCCAATCCCGTGCGATCGTCGCGGACTCCGAAGCCCATGTTTGTCAGCCGACTTTGAACTCCCAACTCGCTCAACAACCGCACGAAATTCGGATAGGTGCGATGGTTGAAGACGATGAACCCGGTGTCAATGGCGTGATGTTCGCCGTCGAGTTGGACATCAACGGTATTCGTATGCCCGCCGAGATAAGGATTCGCTTCAAAAACCGTCACTTCGTGCTGATGCTGCAATCGATCAGCAGCGACGAGCCCGGAAATGCCCGCTCCGATGATGGCGACACGCATATTCTCGACCATTACAAAAAACGTTCAAATCGGTCATGCTTACGATAGATGGTAGCTGCGGCACAATCAAGGCCTCAGAATCTCGGCGCCGTGTTCCCCTCGGGTTCGGTTTTCAACACCACTTCTTCCATGCAGTCAGGGCTGAAAATCCGTTGATGTCACTTCGCAAGGCAGACTTCTCCGTTGGAGTCAGGGCGACTGGAATCGATTATTTGAGCACGACACTCTCCGAAGTTCTGTGATCTATTTCACGCTTGCACGATTATGCGACAGAATTCGTGCTGGATTAGGTCGAACAGAGCGACTAGACTAAACGGTCAAAACGAGCTTTTGTTGCACTGCAAGGACGCCTTTGCATGAGTCTTGCTGATGCTTTTCTTTCGCCCAGGCAAGTTGCCGATGTCATCGGCGTGAGCGAATCTTCGATCAAACGCTGGTGTGACGAGGGATTACTGGAAACCATTCGCACAGCGGGTGGACATCGAAAAATTCCCACAGGAGAGCTTCTGCACTTCGCCCGCGAACAAGGTTATCAGATTGCCGGGGTGGAAGCGGCGCTCCGGCGTCCTGCTTCATCTCACCTGCCGCAGCCATACGGGGTGATGGCCGATCAGCTTGCCGAAGCTCTGCTTCTCGGACAATCGCTCACAGCACGTCAGTTGATATTCGATCTCTTTTGGGCCAAGCACTCGGTCAGTGTGCTGTGCGATAACGTCATCGCGGCGGCGTTTCGGGTCATCGGCGAACGGTGGTCCTGCCGACAGGCCGATGAATATCAGGAACGTCGCGGGTGCGAGATCATTCTCCGGATTCTGCTTGAACTGTACCCTTATCTTCAGCCAGTACTAGCAGACCGGCTCGCGATTGGAGCAACGATTACCGGCGACAATTATAAATTGCCATCGGCGATGGCGGAGTTAACGCTGCGAGCCGCCCGCTACCAAACTCAAAATCTTGGTACCTCTTTACCCATAAGGTCTCTGGTTCGGGCAGTGCAGGATTTGCACCCTCAAATCTTTTGGCTTAGTGTCTCGCACCTCGTTGAGTACGAAACATTCATCGAAGAATTCGCGATGCTCGCAGCCGCGTGCGCAGAATCCGGGACGGTATTGATTGTGGGAGGACGCGCGTTGACCGCGGAGTTGCGCTCCAAACTGGTCTACTCCGCTTATTGCGACACGATGCAGCAGCTTAACGCGCTTGCCACCAGCCTGATCCGCTCTCCCGATTCAACGAGCCGATCAGAATCGCTGACGCGAAAGCAATCTTTCAATCCCACTAAGAAACGTGGTCCGTTCTAGATTCGTTGAAACGCATCACACGGCCGTGTTTTGAAAGCAATCATGCTGCAATTCGCCAAGTTATATGCACTGATCCTGCCAGCTTTCCTTTGTCTGGATGCCTTGTGGATCGGCATCGTGATGCATTCTTTCTACGATCGCGAAATGGGTGAACTGGCAAGGCGGCACAATGGGCAGATGTCTCCACGTTGGGGAGCCGCGATTCTGGTTTATCTGCTGATTCCCGCCGGGCTGGTTTTCTTCGTCCGGCCACTTTTGATGCCGACCACGACGGTCCTCAAGGCGAGTGGCCTCGGCATGATGTTTGGACTGGTTCCTTCGGTTCCGTAGACCTGTTCGCTTTCCCAACGCGTTCCCAATGCTTGCCGAAACCCCCTGATTTCAGGGGGTTTCTTTTTGACCACGCTTTGCCAATGCGTTGCTCTACTGACCCGCAGGGAAGTTGCTAAAGGCGCGGCTGTTGTTTTCTGGTAACTGTTCGCGGCATGGACACGATCAAGGCCACGGATTGGCGTGAGGTTCGTCGTCGACGGGCCTGGGATTTGAAGCAGCAGGGCTGGAAGCAGCGAGACATTGCCACGGCGCTCGGCGTGACCGAAGGGGCCGTGAGTCAATGGCTGAAGCAGGCTCGTGAACACGGTGCCAGGAGCTTGGCCGCGCGGAAGGCGGCCGGGCGACCGCCGCAACTGACGTCGGTGCAGCGGCAGCAGATTCCCACGTTGCTGGCGAAGGGCGCTGAAGCTCACGGCTTCCGCGGTAACCTCTGGACCCGGCGGCGTGTGGCGGTCGTGCTCCAGCGAGAGTTCGGTGTGAAGCACTCGCTGCAACATGTCGGCACGCTCCTCCAACAGGCCGGCTGGAGTCGCCAGAAGCCTGTGCGTCGCGCGCAACAGCGGGACGAAACGGCCATCGCCGCCTGGCCGAAGACCACGTGGCAACGGCTGAAAAAAAGCCGCACGTGAGCAACGCACGATCGTGCTGGTGGATGAATCGGGGTTCTATCCGTTGCCCGCGGTCACCTTGACATGGGCTCCGCGCGGTCAGACACCAATCCTCACGGAATGGCAGACTCGCGACCATCTGTCGGTGATCAGCGGCATCACCCGCGATGGTCGCTGTGCGCTCCGAACCTACGACACCACGATCAATGGCGAACTCGCGGCCCGCTTCCTCAAGCACCTGCAACACACCCTTGATGAACGACTCCTGGTGATCTGGGATGGCTCGCCGATCCATCGCTGCCGCGCCGTCAAGGACGTGCTGGAGCAGGCTCAAGGACAAATCTGGCTGGAACGACTGCCAAGTTACGCTCCCGACCTGAATCCCGACGAAGCCGTCTGGCAACACCTTAAAAACGTACAACTGGCCAACGTCTGCAGTCCCAATCTCGATACGCATCGTCAGGAACTCCGCAACGCCATTCGACGCTTCAAACGCAGGCAAGCTCATCTCATCCCCGCCTTCTTCAACAACGCCGGACTTTAGAAACTTCCACGCGGGTCAGTAAGTACGCTTTTGCGTATTAGTGGGGGGATAAGTGGGGGGAACGAAGTGCGTTTTCCGCCCAACTTCGAGGCCGCAAACAGGGCCTTTGCGCGGCCTGTAACGCCGACCTGAAACGGCCTCCAAACGCGTCTGGAAAACACCGGCCGGTTGGCGTTTTTCCCCACATAAAGCGCGGTACAAGGAATGTGAAATCCGCTCCAGATTACGAAGTTACGAAAATACACGAATGAGCAAGATTTTCCACCCACTTCTCGCTTTGATCGCTTCCGGCACGGATCGCGAACTGGCGAAGTATGTCCAGTTCCTCAAAGAGGAGAACAAGATTCTCCGCAGCCGACTGAGCACGGAAGTCCACACTCGGCCGGAAGAGCGTCAGCGGCTGATTCAGTTCGGAAAGGCGCTCGGCCGGGCCATCGAGGAATTGATAACGATCGTCTCCCCGAGCACGTTCTACCGTTGGTGCCGGGACGAGAAAAACGGCAAGAAGACGCCGAATCCAAAAGGGGGCCAAAGGAAGCCGCGCGAACTTCGGGAGTTGGTCCTGGAAATCGCGAAAGTCACGAACTTCGGCTACACAAAGCCTCACTCACAATACGCTCCTTTGCGATTTGCTTAACAACGACCGGGTGACGACTGGGGCGTCGTCAGTTCTGCGGGATACGGACTATCGGACCAGCGGCGGCGGGTTTGGCGGAGTTGTTTCAGTCGATCCACTTCGGCGTCATCCGCCCAGAGGATCACTCGACCGCGGAGACCGGCCAGCTTACGACCGTGGACCCACCCCAGATTGTACCAGTGAGCCAGACTGGAACGCGGCATGTGGAGTTCGTCAGCCAGATCCGGGAGCCACCACTCGTACTCGGCAAGTGTGGCCGACTCGGGGCGTTTGCGGCCATAAGGCAGATGCAGTCCGCGTTGGACCAAGAGGCGGCTGATCATGAAGTTCGTGAAGCGTGTGCCGCGGAGCGGCATCACCCCTTCTTGATTAAGTTGCTGGGCGGTGTGCTTCAATGAAAGCCCCGACTGCCGCAACTGGACGATATGAGAAATCAACTGGTCGAGATCGGATCGTTGCGCACAACTGATCACAGTCCGACAGAGTCGATGGCGACTCGTGCCGCCACCGGCCCAAGTGATGATGATCTCCGTCTGCTCGCTATTCCCGGCGATCTTGAGTTCGATCCGTTCCACCAGCATCCGCACGATCTGCTGGCGATCCTGCGGCGTGGTGGTGGATGAATGCCACAGCGCAGGAATGTCTTCAGCGAGATGCCGAATCAGTTCACGCTGAGCGTCATCAAGGTTTAACGACTGTGCCCGTCGGCGCTCGTTGTACTCGCGACGCAGCTGTTCCTCTTCGCGCAGGGTGGCTTCCCAGTTCTTCTCCAGCGTGCGCGCCACGAGCCGATTCTCGGGTTCGACCGCTTGGAATTGACGTGCGGCGCGATCGGCCTGGTGAGCAGCCCGTTCCAGCTTTTGTCGCCACTGTTCATCGAGTCGTGCTCGTTCCTGTTCGAGATCGCTGGTGGCGGCCAGGCAGAGTTCCAGCGACGCCGGTTCCAGGATCTCGAAGATCCGTTCGGTGATGAAGCGATCGAGATCACGGCCAACGATGCCCTGGCACAGCGGTTCGCCCAAGTTCTGCGCCGCACGACCGCATTGATACCGCAGCCGGTTCGCCCGTCCCGAATACTGCACCATCAGCCGCTGCCCGCAGCGTCCGCAGTACACGAGACCGCCTAGGAGCCTGTCCGCGTAATTGAAGCCAGCGGGTTTGGTGTGATTTTTCGGGGGAGTGATCGCGGCGTGGGGGCTGGTGGCCGAGCCGCCGTGGGGCGGCCTACGCCATCGCGTGGCGGAAGAGTTTCAGCAGGTTGTGCGTCAGGCACACCAGTTGCCATTCGGCCTGCATCTTCTTCAGGCCCCGCAGCGCAAACTGGCGAAAACCGCCACCCTGTTTGATCTGGCCGAACACCGGTTCGACCTGACCCTTGCGTTTCTTGTACGTCGCTCGGCCCGTTTTCGTCCGCAGCGATCGGGCCATTCGCTGCTTCGGTGTGAGTGACTGCGGAATCCGTCCCCGCGGCACCGGCGGTAGCTCTTCGTGATGCTTCAACCGCTGCGTCGCAATGTACGGCGTGATGTCGTGCGACTCGACGCACTGGGTGTTCGCATCACTGTAATAACCGGCGTCGGCGACGAAGGTGTGCGGTCGGGCGGTCACTTCTGCGTCGACGAGATTCGCTTCCATTTGCTCCAGCAGCGGCTCGACCTGCTGCATATCGTTGGCTTGCTGCGTGACATCGGCCGCGATGATCAGTTGCGATTCATCGACCAGCACCTGCGCGTTGCCGCTTTGATCCCAGCCCTTGTTCGAGGCCTTCATGATCCGCGAATCGGGATCGGTGAAGTTGTACTGCGTCTTCGGATCGGGCCGGACTTCATCCAGATTGATCGTCTGCGGTTCCTGGCCTTCCGCTTCCCGAACCGCGTTCTGGGCCGCATTTTCTGCGGCGGCCTTCGCCCGCGCTTCCGCTTCCAACGCCGCCTTCGCTTCGCGAATCCGTTTCAACCGCGACTCCCGCCGTTGCAGTTCCGCCGGCAGTTCGTCACCCCGACGAGTGGCCCCGTGCTGTGCGTCCTCGGCTTGATCGTCCGCTTCCGCTTGAGCCAAGAGCTCGC
>JAKFUG010000069.1 GCA_021732785.1 Planctomycetaceae bacterium | reverse complement strand
CCCCCTTGACCGCCGCCACCGAATCCACGCACTCCGCTTCCGGATGCGCCTAATGGCCCGCCCGCCAGCGCGATCGCTCCCAAAACATCCAGATCGTAGTCGCGTGGCAGTGGATATGAACCGCCGCCCAGCGCACCACCCGTGTAGAAAATTTCTCGTTCACGTGTGGGGATATAGATGATGTCACCTGTCTTGAGGATGACGTCTTCTTCGCGAATCTGCGGGAGTTGCTCGGGGTAGAACCGCAAGGGAATTCGTATGACTGACGGATCGGGCGGCGCCGGGCACGGGCAATCGCACGGGTTCTTGGCCGCTTTCAGTTGGGCGATAATTTCATCCTGCCTGGCGGCATCTTCGCTTCCGCCACGCAGAATGAAGATTTCATTCTTGGCATCGAGTCCCGGCAATCCACCCGTGAGATTGAGCGCGTGAAGCACATCGTTTTCGTAAGCCGGCAGGTCGACTGTCAAACCCGTTCCGCGTTTGGTCGAGCCGATCGAAAGTCCATTGTTGGAGCCGCCGCCGGCCACGTTGCCGCTTTCTTCGCGAATGACGGAGACGCGATACATACGCCGCCGGATCAAGGTCACGACAATCTTTTCCTGACCTTCTTTCAGAATCTGATTCTGGACGTATTGATCGCGAATCTTGTCCTGCGCCTGCGCGAGCGTGAGTCCCGCAACCGGTACGGGGGCGATCAACGGTAACGCCAGCGTACCGTCTTCTCGAATCGGCATGGGGAATCCCAGTGCCGGCGGTTGATCGCCTTCCTTCGGGAAATGAACGACTGGCGGCTCGTCTTCTTTTCCCAGCACGAAGGGGATGTGGATCCCCAGAATGTCGTTTGGCCCGAGTTGGTAAACATCGGGTGGGTTCTGGCGTAGTCGCGTGATGGAGATCTGCTGCATGTCGGCACGCGGCCGCGCCATCACTTCCGTGGGGACACGGTGGGCGGGAATCGCCGGCAGATCGCAACCGTACTGCAGGTTGGCACAGCCACTCGCTCCGACCATCGAGAGGACGGCGATCAGGGTGTGCCAGGAGATTGAATTTGGCGTGTTCATGGGACGACACTCAATTGAGGTCTGAGCGAACGGTCTAGTTCTGGTCCGCGAAGTTTTCAACCTGGCGATCGCTCACAGGGGCGACTTCGGTGGTGTATTCCGAGGTCGCCGACTCGATCACCGGTTCCGTAGACTCGGCGGGGAATGCGCCGGTGACGCCTTCGTCAACAGGCGTCGGCGGGACCGATTCAGAGTCGTACTCGGGAGTGGCTTCCGTGGACGGGAAGCAAGTGGGGCATCCCCCTTGTCCTTGAAGCTGGGCACGGCGATACGGCGACAGCGGAATTCGATTCGCGTCGTTCACGCCGTCTTGAAGCGCCGTCGCGACGCCGCTTTCATGCCCGGAGAACCACGCATCAATGCGCTCGCGGCCAGCGGGAGACTGGTACTTAATGTACCAGTATTTTTCCGGCGGCAGCGTTGGCGGACAGGGATCGCCGCCGGCCAGGATCTGCGCGTAACCGGCGCGGAAGCCGTCTCCGAAGTCGTAGATGTAGTAGACCTGATCTTCATAGGCACCATGGCAGTCCCGCCAGACATGCGACGCTTCACGAAGATTCCGATGTTTTGTCAGAAAATCGTTGAAGTCGTTCTGGAACTGGTGGCATCCTGCCAACAGAAGTGCCACCAGTCCGGTGGCAGCGCGCAGGCTGCGAGCACACATGGCGTTATCCCGCCGAAAATTCCACGGCCGACGCTCGCGCTGACGCGACGAGCTGGCGCCCCCCTGACGCCGCAGTGCTTTGATTCGGCAAGCCAGCCTATTTGAAATCAGCGGATTACGTGGAAGAACCGGAACCGTGGGCAAAATCGGAGTTCCTAACAAAGTCGATGCAGTTTCCTCGTCTTCCGGCGGACTTCTTCGTTGGCGCAACGCATTTGTAGGGAAAAGGTTAGTTGATATCAGTGATGTTACTCCCTTCCGCCCACAGTCCAGGCGAAGAGCACCGAGTTTGTGGTTTGAGCGGACTTTTCTAACAGTTCCTGTCGCGAAGCACAGGGGATTTGAGCAAGCAGGTGAGAAGCATGACCTTTCGTTGGTCTGCATAACCGGGATGACACACCCCGCCGATGGAAAAAGTCAGCACTTCCCGCTCGCGAACCGCCGCGGCATTCATGACAATGAAGCAGGTTGTCTCTGATCTCGGATTGGCCCGGCCAGGATTGCCGTTCCGTCACGCTTCGGCTTTTGAACACGACGTGAGATCTCAAGCAGCGACATGACTGTCCCGTTTCACATTCGCGCGATGTACGCGACCGATTTTCAGCGCGGCTTTCGAGAAGTCCTTGGGGCGCTCTCTTCGGTGACGCTCTCGGACGAAGCGGCCATGCTGGTTTTCCGGAAGCGGCTCCGTTCGCGCGTGCTGACCTTCGTGGCGATCGCCGACGACCGCGTGGTGGGAACGGCTTCCCTATTGATCGAAACCAAGTTTATTCATAACGGCGGCTGCGTCGGACACATTGAAGATGTCGCCGTACTGCCTGATCTGCAAGGTCACGGCGTAGGGCATGCCTTGGTCCAGCACTTGATCGAAGAATGTCGGAAAGCCCGCTGCTACAAAGTCATTCTGGATTGCGATCCCACGATTATTCACTGGTATGAAACGCTCGGTTTTCGTCCCTGGTGCCAAGCCATGCGGTTGGACCTGGAACTGTCGCCCCCGGCCCCGCAATCTCAGCCCTGAACGGTGATTTCTTCCGAACGACATGGTTACCGTTCTCCAATCTTTCAAGACATCTGCCAGCAGCGCATGACGAATTTTGCTCATCAGCCACTATCGTTTACTTCCTGCTTGCGGCCGCAGCCGTGGGGCGCGCAGCGCATTGCTCGTGTGCTTCAACGGCCGCAAGCCATGGGGGGCCGGATTGGAGAATCGTGGGAGATCAGCGGCCACCCGTTGCAGGAGACGACCGTGGCCGAGGGGCCGCTGGCCGGTCAATCCCTGCCGCAATTGTGGAGGAAATACCGAAAGGCATGGTATGGGGAAGATGCCCCGGTCCTCTTCCCCTGGCTCGTGAAATATCTGGATTGTCACGAATTTCTCTCGGTGCAGGTTCACCCGAGCGATGCGCTGGCGATGCAATATGCCCCTGGGGAAGGCGGTAAAACGGAAGCCTGGGTGGTGCTCGACGCCGATCCCTCCGCACGGATTTATGCGGGATTCAAATCGGGAACAACCATCGGAGAAGTGAACGAACGGACGATGGACGGCACGTTAGCCGACTGCCTCCATTCGTTTATCCCGCGTCGTGGCGATTGCATTTCCATCCCCGCGGGAACCGTCCATTCGGTGGGCGGCGGCGTGCTGATGATTGAGGTTCAACAAACCAGCGACGCCACGTTTCGACTGTTTGACTGGAACCGGGTCGGACTGGATGGCATGCCCCGCGCCTTGCATCTCGACCAGTCGCTGTCAGCGATTGATTGGGCGACCGGGCCGGTCAATCCTGTCACTCCTCGTTTGTGGCAGGGCGACGACGGCGACCTGTCCGGTGAACTGCTGATCGATGGTCCGTATTTCCAATGGAAGCGATTTCATCTCGCAGAGAAGCCGGTCACGTTCGTCGGACAATCATTATCTGTTTGGTCGATGATTGATGGCGAAGCCCTGCTTTCCGGCGCTGGCCACGAAAAACACGTTCACTTGGGAGATGTACTATTAATCCCGCCGATGGAGTTCCCTTTGACCTGGACTCCCCTTCGCCCTTGCACTTTGCTCCGTGTGGATCCGCCTGCCTTGCGGATTGAACAGGGCGATTCGATTTCTGAACAGCGAGCGGCGACGTATTAAGTTTAACGGTTGTTCCCGATATACATTCACCATTGAAATCTAGAAAGAATTTGGCATGATAGCAACCGCGCTTAGGAACCGATCGAGTTTCGATTGCTCGGAAGCCCACATGGCTTTCGAAAGCGAGGGTTGCGATGTCCACGGAACTGCCATCGTTCGAGGAACTCCAGATCAGCATTGAAGTGCTGGCCCGAAAGGTTCGGCGCTGGCGACTCATCACCGGCGTGCTGGGTGTATCGGTTGCGGTCTTGATGATCGGGTTGTTTTTTCCACAGGTGTTAGCGGGACTTGCGCTGCTGGCATTCATAGCCGGATTTTTTATCGCCATGCTCTTCTTCATTCCCAGCATGGCCGGATTGCTGGAGTGGTGGTCGCGATCTCGGCGGCTTGATGAGGTGGCCGTACCCATCGAGACTCGAATGCCCGCCAATTCGGTCGTGCGGTCCTGACATCGCATCGTTCGGTGGGGGAGCCGTTTAAAGCGTCGGGGCAGGGGCCCCGACCTGGGGATGTGAAAATCAACTGGAAATCATAGGTCGAGGACCCCGCCCCGACATTCTTAAATTCAAACTGACTCACGACCCATCGTTCGGTCGTGAGTGTCCTCCATTGCCCCTCCTCCTGCGTCGGGGTATGAATGCCAGTGCAGGAGTGGCACGGGAATGGCATGGGCGGACACGCTGGTTCAGGATGACGAAGCACGGCAACGAGCCCGCGAATTGTCGCAGCCGGGGGAAGCCCCTCCAGCGGTGATTGCCGGGTATCAAATCGTTCGCCGCGTGGGGACGGGCAACTACGGCTCCGTCTGGCTGGCCCGGGAACAAAACACGGGCAAACACGTCGCCATTAAATTCTATCTCCATCGCCGCGGGGTCGATTGGCAACTGCTCAGCCGCGAGGTGGAAAAGCTCGCGGTCCTTTACACCTCGCGCTACATCGTTCGGCTTGTCGCAGTCGGTTGGGAACACGACCCGCCCTACTATGTGATGGAGTACCTGGAAAACGGCTCCCTCGCACAAAAATTGAGCACCGGCCCGTTGAGTGCGCCGGAAGCCGTACGAATTGCGACCCACGTGGCCCAGGCGCTGGTGCATGCGCACGGCAGCGGCATTCTGCATTGCGATTTAAAACCAGCCAACGTGTTGCTCGATCACGATTGGGAACCCCGGCTGTGTGATTTCGGCCAATCGCGATTGCTCGAAGAAGACCGGCATGCGCTGGGGACGCTCTTCTTCATGGCTCCCGAGCAGGCCGATACGAAGGCGGTCCCCGATGCCCGCTGGGATGTCTACGCGCTCGGGGCACTGTTTTACCAGATGTTGTGCGGTGAGCCGCCGTATCGAACCGATGCAGCCGAGCGGCAATTGCAGGCCGCAGTGAGTCTCGAGTCCCGCCTCGTTCTTTATCGCCAACTGGTGACGACGCAACCGCGGCCGACACAACATCGGCGCATCGCGGGTGTTGATCCGATCCTCGCCGAGATCATCGATCGTTGCCTGGCCGTTGATCCCCAGCGCCGGTTTCCAAATGCCCAGGCAGTGCTCGATCGACTGACCATGCGCGAGCGACAGCGCGCTCGGCGCCCGCTGATTGTGATGGGACTGGTACTGCCCCTGCTCCTCGTGCTGGGACTGTTGCCGTTCGCACTCGATGCCCTGCGTGATGCCGTCACCACGTCGCGATCCAACATTGTCCAGCGGGCACTCGAAAGTGATGTCCTCTCGGCCAGTTTGTTGAGCACGGCTCTGAATCAGGAATTGCAGCGACGGCTCGATGAACTCGTCACGCTGGCCAATGACGAAGACGTCCGGACCGCGATTGCCGCACAGATCAATCAACCGGCGGGAGAACGAAAAGCCATTGCCGAAGTTCTGGAAGAACGATTGGAACCCATTCAGTCTCGCATCTCCGCCGCGGGGCGGGCCAAAGACGCCAGTTGGTTCCTGCAAAACGAACGGGGTTATCAGCGCTGGCGACTGCCAGCCAGTGACACGGTCGACAAGCAGTTTGCTTATCGCGACTACTTTCATGGCCGGAACATTGATTATACGGAAACCGAGAAGCGAACGGATCTGCTGCCGATTCAGACCCCGCACATCTCCGTGCCTTATCTCAGCACTTCCACCAGTCAATATGTAGTGGCGTTATCGACGCCCGTATTTGCGATGGAAAAAAATGATTCCCGGGAACCGAAGGTCGTAATCGCCGTGTTGGCGCGCACGCTCTATCTCAGCCAACTGTTGCACGATTATCAGGACAGCCTGCGCGCACAAGGAGCGGCGACCGGTCGGACGATGGCGCTGCTCGATACCCGGACGTGGAGTCTGGTCGCGCATGACTGGATCGACGAAGGCCATCTCGAAGAAACCGGCGATCCCCGGCAGTGGTTGCAAGTGGAACCACGTACCGTCGCGGCTTTGAAGACCTTGCTGCCCGATACCGAAGCCCATGCTTCGGATCAGCGCGATCGGCTCGATGATTATCACGATCCCGTCGGAGGCATCGCCGACAAATATCGTGGTCAGTGGCTGGCGGCGTTCAGTCCCGTGGGCATCACCGGTTGGATTGCCATCGTGCAGGAACCGCGCGAGCCCGTGTTGCGGCCCGTGGAAAATTTGCGGTCGCGGTTGATGTGGACGGGGGCCGGCGGAATCCTGCTGGTGTGTAGT
The DNA here is from genome assembly GCA_021732785.1 of Planctomycetaceae bacterium. GTDB lineage: Bacteria > Planctomycetota > Planctomycetia > Planctomycetales > Planctomycetaceae > DSVQ01. Next base: position 6,072 of record JAKFUG010000069.1, on the reverse strand, counting down.
GTGGTTGCCGGATGCTGGTGGATGATTGTGGTCTTGATGAATGATCGCGGGCAGCGCTGGCTGACACGGTGGCGTCACAACTGGACATCATCCGCGCTCTCGCCGTTGACCGGAAAGGCGTCCGAACGTGCTTGAGATTGTGGCGCAAGGACCCGAGTTACGAAATCGATTGCGAACCGTGTTGCGGACCGGCGAACGGATGCTGCTGGGACGCGATCCCGGTGTTTCGATCGTCATTCCCTGGGACCCGCGCATCTCCCGGCGGCACGTGCAATTGCTGGTGCATGACCAAACCGTGGAAGTCCAACGGCTCGCAGGAACGGCCAATCCCCTGTTCTATCATGGGGAGGCCGTTGACCAATGCGTCCTGCTTCCGGATACGCATTTCGTGCTGGGATCGTCGTCGTTTCGGTTGGAATCGACAAAAAGCGATGCGGTGAAGACCCCCGTGGAAGAACGGACCTTCAGCCCGTTGCAGCTTTCCCAAGTGCGGTACCAGGATCCCGAGAACCGGTTGGAAGTCCTCACGCATCTTCCGCATGTGATTGCCGGAGCTCAGGGTGACGCCGAACTCTTTGAGCGCTTGTGCGGTCTGTTGCTGCGCGGTGTCGTGCATGCCGATGCCGTGGCGATTGTGCAGCTCGCGAACTCCGAAAGTATCAGCGTGCGGCACGCCGAACGGCGCTCGCGATCGGGGAACGATATTCGCCCCAGTCGCCGCCTGGTTTGCGACGCTCTGGAAAATCAGCGCCACAGTGTGCTGTATGTCTGGAATGCGGCCGAGGCGACCGGTCCGCAACCCACGTTGGGAGCCGATTTCGACTGGGCGTATTGCACGCCGGTGCAAGGACTCGGGGAAGAACCAACGGGGTTATATATCACGGGTCGCATGGGACAGACGTCGGTTCCCGGCATGACGCTCGCGGAAGGCGTTCAACTCGAAGCGGACGTCAAGTTCACCGAGCTTGTGGCGGAAATCATTGCTGCCGTGGTGAAGTCGCGGCGGCTGGAGCGCCAAAAGGCCGGGCTGCGACAATTCTTCGCGCCGCCGATTCTGGCAGCTCTCGGCGATGACCTCGACACCACACTACTGGAACCCTGCGAATGCGATGTTGCCGTGCTGTTCTGCGATCTCCGCGGATTTAGTCAGCGGGCGGAGCGCGAAGGTGACAATCTGATCGGGCTGTTGGATCGTGTCAGCCGTGCGCTGGGGGTGATGACCCAGCAGATCTTGCTGCATGGCGGTGTCACGGGGGATTTTCAGGGGGATGCCGCACTCGGCTTTTGGGGGTGGCCCTTCCCTTCCCCCGATGCCGTCGTGAAAGCGAGCGCTGCGGCTTTGGGAATTCGCGCCGCGTTTGCCCGCGCGGCGGCGCAGAAAGATCATCCGCTCGCCGATTTTTCGATGGGCATCGGGATCGCCTTCGGTCGCGCCGTGGCCGGAAAAATCGGTACCGAAGAACAAGTCAAAGTGACGGTCTTCGGGCCCGTCGTGAACCTGGCACACCGCCTGGAAAGTATGACGAAACTGCTGCGTGCGCCGATTTTATTGGATGAAGCGGCCGCCGCGGTCGTTCGCGCGCGAATGCCGACGTCGGAAGGACGGCTGAGAAAACTCGCGCGGGTCTTGCCCTTCGGTTTGGAGACCCCGGTGGTGGTCAGTGAACTGCTGCCCTCGGCGCACGAACATGCCGAGCTGACCGACGCGCAGATCGCGCGGTTTGAAACCGGCGTCGAACATTTCATCGCCGGTCAATGGGAAGACGCCTTCCGCTGTCTGCACGACATGCCTGCCACCGATCGGGCGCAAGACTTCTTGTTGCATCACATCATGCAATCGGCCCGCTCGGCTCCTGCGGGATGGGATGGGACCGTGCGGTTGCCGAATAAATGAGGAGAGGGAAATCCTGCTGGACCTCTGTCATCGTGAGAATCGGCATCGACATGCGAAAGGTCATCCTAAAGAGACCGGTAGAACTACGGTTCCGGTGATTTGGAGTGGACTGATTATAGCAGCCCGGAAGCATCTCCGGATAAATTGGTGCCTGTCATGCACTCTCTGACAGACTGAGTCGCAAAACTGACCTAGAGTTACGCAGAGGCTGGAATTTAGATTGCTTTAACGCCTGTGCGGACTGCACGGATGTGACCTGTCAGGATGAGGATTCGAGGACCTTTTTTCGATGACTACTTCTGAGGGTTTCGACTCCTCGTGCTGTAAATCGACGCCGCTTTCGGTGGTCTGGCAATCCGTACTCGGATCTTCGACAGAAGGCTTGATCGATTTTCTGCAGACACTCAACGACGAATGGGATACGCAACCGGAACGAATGCCCAAAACCATCTCGACCCAACCCGATTACACCGCCTTGTGATTGAGTTTCGTTCCTTGAAGGCTTTCCGAACTTCGCCCGCGATTTTCTGGTAGATGCGTACTTTTATGACCCGACCCCTTCCCTCCTCTGCCGACAATGCCACCCGCGAGCGCGCACGGGTGCTGGTCATTGATGATGATGCGTCCGTTCGCAGCCTCCTCGTCGCCGTCCTGAAACGCAACTATCTGGTGATGGTCGCGAATGACGGCCTGTCGGGCTTTTCCAAGGCGAAAGAGTTTCCGCCGGACATTGCCGTCATCGATATTCAGATGCCCGGTTGGGACGGTCTGCAAACGCTCGGTGCTTTTCGGAAAGAACCGTCCTTAGCGCACGTCAAAACCATGGTGCTGACGTCCGATGCCAGCCGCGACACGGTCCTCGCCGCGGTTCAGGCCGGCGCGAACGATTACATGATTAAAACGGCGTTCTCGCGTGAGGAATTCGATCGAAAGATCGCGAGATTGCTGGAGCGCAACGAATGCGCTGCCACTCCTGCTCCGCGAAATCCTGCTTCATCACCTCTGCGCGAATCGATTCCAGCGCCGGCAGCTCAACCCGTACCGAAAGCGGTCACCGCGGTTCCAGCGCCTGATCAGCCGCACAACAAGCCTGAGCCCGATCTCGATTCGGTTCTGATGCAGACCGCCGAGAAAATGTCGATCTCGACTGCGGCCGAGCCCGCACAATCGACACCGGAAGTCTCGCCCGATCTCCAGGAAGTGCTCGATGCCTGGGAATGATCGGCGGTTCAAAGAGTCGCCGATCCGCGGACATTAATCACCAGCAGCGTCTGGTCGTCGGTGGGGTCGCTGAAGCCGACATGCTCGGTCATCCGACTCCAGATCGCATTCGCCGCAGCATCGGCACTTTCCCAGGACCGGTTGCCCAATGCGTCCAGCACACCATCGGCTCGAAACAACTGCCGTTGCGGTGATAAAGCTTCGCTGATTCCGTCGGTGAATAAGACGAGAAAATCGCCGGGCTCGAGAGCGACAACGCTTTGCTCGTAAGCGGCTTCGTTCAGCACACCGCACAGGATACCGTGCGATTTCAGTGGGATTCGTTCACCACGTCGCAGTAGCCACGGGGGAGGATGGCCGGCGTTGGAATAAGTGAGCGTGCGTTCGTGTTGATCGATGATACCGGTGATGACCGACATGAATTGTTCGGCGCTGGTCAATGAACAGAGCGTGCGGTTGATCCGCCGGACCAGTTCATTCGGCTGCCAAGGGCACGCGCTGCCATCATGCAGCAAGGCCCCGAGCGCCCCGCGGGCGACCGCCATCACCATGGCCGCCGGGATGCTATGCCCTACGGCGTCACCCAGCGCAAACAACGTGCGCGCGGAATCCATCGGGCAGATTTCGCACAAATCGCCACTGAGTTCGCTGGCGCTGGCGGCCCGAATGGCAACATCCACGCCGTTATCCGTATGGACCGGGCCGGCACGACTGATGTTTTGATGCCGGGACGCGGTCCTCAACTCCTGCCGGAGCCGTTTGCGGACCGCACTTTCCCTAAGCAGGACCGTTCGCTCCAGGGTGCGCGCGATCTGGGCTGCCACAGATTTCAGGGCCGTCAGACAATGTTGGCTGACCTGGCACTGTCTCCGTTCGTAACACCACATGATCCCCAAGGGCCCTTCGGCGGCTTGAACCGGTACGCCGATTGCAATCCGGCAGTTGTCCGGCAACCACGCCGCGGAACGATGGTCCTGACGATCCAGAAGAATGGCCCCCTGCATCAATGCCTGGGCATCGGGTGTGGGTTTCGATAAGGATCGCTGCGGATGGGCAATTTGTGCCGGGTCAATTCGCCACGTGGATCGCAGCCGCAGGGATTCCATCACGGGGTCGATCAAGAAGAACGCCGCCCCCCAAAAGCCGGTCAAATCGACCGCGGCGGCAAGCAATCTCTCCAGATGCGAGGAAATCCCTTCGTGAGATTGATCGGGATGCCCCAACTCCATGAGCGTGGAGACTTCCCGCGTTCGCCGTTCCAAGTCTTGCAAGGCGGATCGCAGCCGCGTCAACAAATGGGACACCGCCTGCGTCGTCGCGACCGCCACCGGCAACTCGGCCCGCGGTGATGATGTCCGGTCGTGTCTTAATCGAAGGTGACCGTGTGGAGAAGTGCTTGCCCCGTCGGGGTTCGCGCCCACGGGAATGAACGACTCATCGATGGTTTCGTTCGTCGAGGAATAGTCCACGTGCCATCCCAGCGCTGCGGACAACCGTTCGCAGACGTGATGGACTTCAGCGGTTAAGGGATCGCTGAGCGTCGGCAAGTTAGCCACCGTCTCGGGAAACGAAGTCGCGGCGGATCAATAGATATCATCGTCAGTTCGGCCTGCGCGGGCATGCGTCATCAGGAAGAGTCAAAATCGTGCGGTTGTAACGGATGGGCCGGGTGTGGCTGAGAAACGAAAGAAGCCCGGAGAGCCTCTTCTCCGGGCTTCTGCAAGCGGGGTTGCAACCGCGAGAATTACTTGCGGGCGGCACCATGTTTGAGAGGCAGCCACTGACCGTTCAGGCGGCTGCTGGAAACACATTGCTGGATGAAGTACATCCCTTCAACACCATCGTAAATGTTGGGATAGATCGTGTTTTTGCGGTCGAACGGTTGCTTGGTTGCCCGCTTCACCATGTCGTCGTACGCAAACCGATACACATTCGCGAACGCTTCAAAAAACGCTTCGGGGTGACCGCTCGGTAACCGGCAGGCGGCTTTTCCCGAAGCGTTCATGAACGGAGCGTTCGGGTCGCGGGTGTAGATCGAGTGGGGTGAGCCGTTGCGGCGAACCATCATCTGGTTTGGTTCTTCCTGCCGCCACGATAAGGCCCCCTTGGTGCCGTCGACTTCGATGAAGAGGTCGTTCTCGCGACCGTGCGAAATCTGGCTCGCCGTGACGGTGAGCAGCCCGCCATTTTCGAGACGGATGACGGCGTGACCGTAATCATCGAGGGCTCGGCCGCTTTCAAAGACCTTCAGATTGCACGACACATCGCTCGGCAGCAGGCCAGTCATGTACCGGGCGAGGTTGTACGCATGCGTGCCGATGTCCCCGAAGCAACCCGCGGCACCGGATTTCGTCGGGTCGGTCCGCCACGCGGCTTGCTTCTGATCCGATTCTTCCAGCCGGGTTCGCAGCCAACCCTGAATGTAGTTCGACCGGACGGCTTGAATCTCGCCGAGTTCACCCGAAAGAATCATTTCCCGCGCCTGTCGCACGAGCGGATAGCCTGTATAGTTGTGCGACACCGCAAAGACGGCGTTCGATTTTTCCGCGAGAGCCAACAACTCTTCGGCTTCCGCAAGGTTGAACGTCATTGGCTTGTCGCAGATGACATTGAAGCCCGCGGCCAAGGCCGCTTTGGCGACCGGAAAGTGGACGTGGTTCGGCGTGGTGATCGACACGAAATCGATCCGTTGATCGGCGGGCAGCCCGGTTTCTTTTTCACACAGTTCCTGGAACGAACCGTACGCGCGATTTGCCGGGATGTCATACGACGGCGCGGACGCTTTCGCTTTCTCCGGATTGGACGACAACGCCCCGGCAACAAGGGCCGCGCGGTTATCCAACACCGCGGCAGTCACGTGGACGCGGCCGATGAACGAGCCCTGACCGCCCCCCACCAAAGCCATGCGAAGTTTGCGGTTCAAGGCCCCGTTGGTCGTCTCCATGCTGCGTTCCTCA
>JAKFUG010000057.1 GCA_021732785.1 Planctomycetaceae bacterium | reverse complement strand
TGCCGTGCGTTGCGACCTGGAACGACATTATACCTTGTCCGCGATGCTCCGAAGTCCCAGCACGTGCTCCGTTGAGAGCGGTCGCCGGAACCTGATCGGGCAGCAGATACGAGAGGGATTCGAGCAGATCGCCGTTCACACGAATCAGAATCGCTCGTTCCACCTCAGCACCGGGAACGAATTTCAACTCATCAATCAGCGATGCGGCGGACGGCCGCTTGGGCCAATCGATATTGGTCACGGCCAGCTTTTCCGGGTGCAGCATCCACTCCCAGACTTCGTCCTGACCGAAGACATGATTGCCAATGTTGTGTCCGCCTGTGGGCACGATGGATACGAAGCCGCGCCCACCGGCGGCATTGATGCCATCAATCAGATCGGTGGATGAAGACATCGGGACCAGCGTGTCATCGGCCGCGTGGAAGGCCCACACGGGGACTTTCGCAAGCCCGGGGATAAAGTCGGGTTTTCCACCACCGGACACGGGAATCACCGCTTTCCAACGGGTCGGATCTTTGGCGGCCAGGCTCCAGACACCGAAGGCCCCCATCGAAACGCCCACAAGCACGCGGTGCTCTCTATTGACGGCGTACGTCCGTTCGACTTCATCGAGAATCTTCAGCCCACGGTCGAGTTCACGGGAATCGTCGTGCCATCCGCCCAGCAAACGGCTGCGAAGATTCTCGTTTTGCGGGAACACGGCGAGGAAGGGTGTCGTCGCCGCCCGCTGTTTCAAACCCGGGCCAAGGCCGACGATGAGTTGTGCCCGGCCATCGCGGCCACGTCCACTCGCGCCATGCAGGTAAAAAATTACCGGCGACGGTTTCGTCGGCGTGTAACCCGCGGGGACGAAGACGACGTACTTGTGGTCGCCCTCGGCATCGCGGAAGACGTGATCTACGAAATGTCCGGAGTCGCCGTCCGCTGCCGAGACCGCAACGCCCACAGTCAACCAGACAACCAGAACCGCCCCGCACAGTCGCAGCGATCGGTACAGAGCCGTTAATTTGCGCAGATTGTTCATACATCGAAGCCTTGCTGATCCGCAAACTCACCCGCAGTTTCCAGCGTGCGGGCCTTGGGCGCAGGCCATCGCCGTAGGAGTCCGTTTTGATATCGGCACTCCCCCGGAACGGCCGCCAGCCAGAGCCGCCGAGTTTCGCGATCGGCCTCAAAACCATCCCGCTGCCCCGATTTGTTCACCTCTCAATGGGGCAGCGCGATCCGTGTCCCGGCTTAATCTTTCCACAGAGTTTCCCTGCGTTTCCCTCCATGCCCATCAGATCCCTTCAGCGGTTGACGGCTGTTTCGCGGAGCAAGCAGAAACACTGGCGCGCAGTTATTTCTCGATCGGACGGACCGATATATTCACGCCCCCTGTGTTATCCGCAAGTTCGCTCCAGGAATCGTTCAGCCGCAGATAAAGTGTGCCGGCGACCGGCGAGGTAATTTCACCGTGGCTGCCGATTGGGACAACGTCCAGCATGGCGTCATTGAAACCACCAGCGGGCCCGTCCTCATCGCGCACCCATGCCAGCAGTTTTCCCAAGGGAATCTTTCGGAAATAACGGTACGAGATGCCATCCGCTTCGCTGATCCACGGCTTCGGTTGTTGAGCGAGCGTGAATTGCCCGACAGCCGTAATTTCGTAAGGTTGTTTTGCCTGTAGCCGACATCGCGTGGACTGCCATCCGCGATTGGCAACAATCTCCATCCAGCGCGGCTTGTCAGCAATACAAGGCGTTCCCGCTTCGAATGTGATCGCCGCGCGGGGAACATCGAATCCGTATTGCAGATTGAGGATGAAAAAGACCCACTCGGTGGTGAGATCACGCCCCCCCTCCGCAAGCAGGGCCTCCATCGCTGCGGCAAAGGCACGCGGCTGCTGATTGCGGCGGAGTTCATGAAACCGGGCCGCATACCGTGGATGATGTTCGAGGAAATAACACAACGCCCACGCCCATGCGTACGGTTCGGGATTGAGGTATTTCTCCGCGGGGTACTCCATGACTTGAGCGATGCTCCACCCCTTATTCACGATGAACGCCCGGGGAAGAAGCGAAATACGGCCAAATCCCGCGAATTCTTCCGGCGACGTCGGCATCACATCGAATTGCAGCTTGCCATCCGCGGTCGTCCGATGCGTCCCAAACAGTTCCGCCATCCCTTCCAGATACCACACGGGGGCGCGGTTCTCCGGCAGGAACATCATCACGCAATGCGTCGCTTCGTGGATGAGCAGATGCCGACGGTAATAGTCGTACTGTTGTTCGCGCATCCAGAATTGATTGCGGTGATGCCGGCCGTGTTCAATCGGCGGCAGATCGTCGGGAATCATGCCGGCTTCATGGAACCGCTTTTCGTCCTGCATGAGATAACCGGTCATCTGGAATTCGTCACCGGTTCGCGACGGCGGCAACGCTCCGAAGTATTCGCTCAGCGCGTCATACGCTGCATCGATCACCGCAGGTAACGGCCGTGCCACGTCGGCAGGTATGTCCGTGTAGAGCCGCAATCGTTTGGATTCGTAGCGCTGAATCCCCAGCACCGCGAGCGCGGCGTCATCAAACTTCGGCCGCTGGTCATCCGGGCGAAAGACCGGGGAAGCTTCGACGGTGGGAACGGGTTCTGCAACGGCCGAGTCGACGGGCTCTTCATCGGCCGCGATCGTTTCTACAACGGACGAGATGGACTTCGTTACGGCTTTCGACGGTACCGGCTTCGCTTTCGGCTGGGGCTTCGTTGCCGCTCCGCATCCGCACAGCGCGAGCAGCACCCACAACATGACAATTCGCGAATGACGGTTCTCGCGATGATTCATGACGGGATTCCTTCGGGTCAGCATTAGTTCAGGTAGCCCTTCCGCCCAAAGTCGCCGTCACACTCCGCGTGATGAGCGGGTTGATCGCAGCGCTAACCATGATGGGGATGAGTATTATGAAACGCACAAGAATTCACGCCACCTGTTGTTCCGCTCATCACGCGGAGCGTGATGGCGACTTTACGAAAACACCCCGGTTGCCGTGCTGGCAACCGGGGTGCGATCAATCACCGTGCATGGATCAAATTAGATCACCTTGGTCACGCCCGGAACGGCAATGGGGTAGTACCCGTCGGCGTTCGGCTTGACCGGCATTTCCGCGTCCCACGAGAAGGACTTCGGCATCAGGCTGATTTCCGATTTGATCGCGTCGGCCATCTCGATCACCTTGCCGGAGTACGTACACAACCGGCCGAGGATCGAGGTCATCGAGCTCATCGCGCCGTTGTCGGCTTCGTTGTACTCGGCCCCGGCCCGAATCGCCGCGAACAGGTCGTCGTGCTCGACTTGATACGGGTTCTTGTTCGGACCGTTGTACTTCCAGTTCACGCCATCGAAGAACCGTCCGCCGCTGATGTCCGCCTGGGCCTTCGTGCCGTGCGCGTGTTCCGACACGCTGTTCCAGCAGTTGGCAATGTGCCGGCATTGGCTATAACACCGCGTTCCGTCGGCATATTCGAACTCGACTGCGTGATGGTCGTAGATTTCGCCGTACTTCTTGTCGGTCCGAACCTGGCGGCCACCCATGCCGTTGGCGCGGACGGGGAAACCGTCCATCACCCAATTGGCGACGTCGAGGTTATGGATGTGCTGCTCGACGATGTGGTCGCCACACAGCCAGTTGTAGTAGTACCAATTCCGCATCTGGTACTCCATTTCGCTCTTGGCCTTTTCACGGCTGAGCGGCGGATCCCACACTCCGCCGCCGTTCCAGTAAGCGCGCAGGGCGAGCACCTTGCCGATCTCGCCGTCGTGAATCCGCTTGATGGTTTCGAGGTAGCGGGCTTCGTGATGGCGTTGAAGGCCGACGCCGACTTTCAGCTTCTTTTCCTTGGCGATCTTGTTCGCTTCAAGCACCTGACGCACACCCACGGCGTCCACGGCGACCGGCTTTTCCATAAAGATGTTGCGGCCGGATTTCACCGCGTATTCGAAGTGAATCGGCCGGAAGCCCGGAGGGGTCGCGAGAATGACGAGATCGACGCCGCTGTCGATCACTTTTTGATAGGCATCGAAGCCGGTGAAGATTTTTTCGTCTTGAACGGCGACGCGTTCGCCCTTTTCGCCCAGTTGATCCTTGAGGTTCTTGATCGCCCCTTTGGCTCGATCCTCGAAGGCATCACCCACCGCGACGAGTTTCACATTGCCATTGGTTGACAGCGCTTGCGAGGCTGCTCCGGTGCCACGGCCGCCGCAACCGACGAGACCCACCTTGATGGTGTCGTCGCCGCTGGCGTAGGCACCGTTCTGCAAAGCGAGTTGAGCCGCGGCCGAGCCGAGTGCGGCAACCGAGGCGGTCTTCATAAAATCCCGACGATTCGGATCCATCGTGAACTCCCAGAGGTTGGAACAGGGTGATAGGACATTGGTTGATTGCGAACGAGGACTATTGATCGCGGCCCGGTTTTTCTTTCGCATCGACCGGCAACACGGCATCGTACTGTTTATTCTTGCGTTCTTCCGGCGGCGGCACGACCAACGGGCGAACGACGCGGAAGCCGACGTGTAACGCGTCGGTCATGTACCACACGCTTTGCGGAATCTGTGGGTCCTGCTGCTTCCAATCAGACGAGGACGGCACCCGCACCGCGCTGCGGCAGCCTTCGGGACCGACCTGCCACGATCCCCCCCGGGCCACGCGCGGGTATTCTTTGCTCGGAATCGCCAGCGGGCTGTCGGCAGCCTGACCGGGACCAAATTTTTTGTAGAACTCGGGTTCGTACTTGTCGAGGCACCATTCCGACACATTGCCGTGCATGTCGTACAGACCCCACGGATTGGGTTTCTTCAAGCCGACTTTCTTGTACTTATCTTCGACGTTGTCCGCGAACCAGGCATAGTCTTCGAGCTTGGAGGCATCATCGCCGAAGGAGTACGCCGTCGTGGTCCCCGCGCGGCAGGCATATTCCCATTCGGCTTCGGTGGGCAGGCGGTAATAGTGCCCGGTCTTTGCGGAAAGCCATTCGCAGAATTTCTTCGCGGCGTGCTGCGTCATGCAGATGGCGGGGAAACTGCGCTGACCCATACCGAACGTCATGTCGGTGTAGGGTTTCGTCGGCCGGGTGACGGCATCGGCTTTGCCATCGAGGGGCGACGCCTGCAGGTTCTCGACCTTGCGGCGCTGGATGTCGAGATTGAACGACCAGATGTCGTACAGATCCCACGTGGTTTCGGTCGTCGCCATCCAGAACGGATCGAGCTTCACTTTGTGCTGCGGACCTTCGTCCTCGTTGCGATCAGGTTCACTCTCGGGGCTGCCCATCAGGAACTCGCCACCCGGAATGGGGACGAGATTGAATTTGATGTCCGTGCCCGAGAGTTGTTCGGTGTACGGTTTCATCTCCGCCGCGGTTTTGGCGTCCTGTGCGATAACAGGGGAGACCAGCAACAGCACCGTGCCCGTCAGCCAGAGTGTGCGATAGAATGAATCAACAGACCGCATAGCCAGAAATCTCGCTTGTCAGGAGTTGCCATGTTCGGACGAATGCTGGTTGCGTGCGTCGCACTATGGGCGATGACGGTCACGGCGGCCGAACCGTTGCGTCGCTACCAGGCGCGGGAGCCGCACATGGGGGTCGACGTCACTCTGACACTATACGCCCCTTCGGAAGCCGTCGCAAATGACGCCACCCAAGCGGCCTTCCGGCGGATTGCGGAACTGAACAAAGTCTTCAGTGATTACGATCCTGAAAGTGAAGCCATGCGGCTCTGCGCGGCGCGACCGGTTGGGCAGACCGTACCCGTCAGTGAAGATTTGTTCGTCGTGCTGACCGCAGCGCGAAAGTGGTCCGAAAAGACCGACGGTGCCTTCGATGTGACGGTGGGGCCGCTGGTCGATTTATGGCGGCGGTCGCGGCGGTCGAAAAAACTACCAACGACGGCAGCTTTGCAGGAAGCGCAGCAATCGGTGGGATATCGGCATGTCCGTTTGCTGACCGATCCACCGCGCATTGTGCTCGATCGGGAAAACATGAAGCTCGATTTCGGGGCAATCGCGAAAGGGTACGCCGCGGAAGAGGCAGTGAAGGCGATGGCGAAACTTGGCGTGAAACAGACGCTGGTGGCCATCGCGGGGGATATCGCCGCCGGCGACGCCCCGCCGGACGCGCCGGGTTGGAAGATCGGCATCGCGCCGCTCAACGCCGATGGCGAAGAACCGTCGCACTACTTGAAGCTGGTGAATGCGTCTGTTTCAACGTCGGGCGATTCGTATCAGTACGTGGAAATCGGCGGCGTCCGGTACGCGCACATCGTCGACCCGCGAACGGGCCTGGGGCTGACGCATCGCCGCAGCGTGACCGTCGTGTCCCGCTCCGGTGCGACGTCCGATGCTCTCGACACCGCCGCATCGATCCTGGGTGAAGTCGAGGGACGCAAATTGATTGACGACGAAGCAGACGCGGCAGGATTGCTCGTGTTTCAGGACGGGGAAACACGCAAGGTGGTCATGACGAAACGGTTTGCGGAGTGGGTGTGGAAGTAGGGGCGCAGTGCGTGAGATCAGCGCGGGGCGCGAAACCGCACAGCGGTGTCGCTGGACGTGTCGAAGCGCACGAGTCTCGTCTTTCCACCACTGACCACTGACCACTGACCAATCACGTCAACTGCAAATGCTCGAACGCCGCGAGCGGTTCCATCACGTAACCCACGAAGAACTGGCCGAATGCGCCGTACCGGGCAGAGGCGTTGTCGAAGCGCATTGTGTAGACGATGTCCTTGATGTAGAGCGGATTGCGGCCCCACAAGGTGACACCCCATTCCCAGTCGTCCAGTCCCGTCGAGGATGTGATCAACTGCGAGACTTTCCCCGCGAATTTCATTCCGCTGGTGGCATGTTCGGCCATCAACGCCGAGCGCTCGCTGAACGGGAGTTGATACCAGTTGGCGTGCGGGTCGCGAATTTTGTTCATCGGGTAGAAACAGGACACCGGCCAATCGGGAAAGTCGGGATAGAGCCGCTGTTTGTTCATCATCGGCAACCGGGTCTCGTACGCCCGCATTTTGGCGGCATACGCCGGATCGGTACTTGGCGTCCCTTCATGTTGTAACCGGGCCCCATATTGTTCCGCGGTGGGAACGTACTCGGAGATTTCCGTCAGCGAGACGAACGAGTAGGTCGGCACCAGCGCCGCGCCCCACGGGCTGTTGCGGATTCCCTGACGCACGCCGTCGATGAGCAGCGGGTCCGGGTCCATAATCATCAGGCCGAGATCGGCTTTGTGGCCGGAGATGACCGACGTCTGAATCCGCTGCGGCGCACCCGGTCGTTGTGGATCGAGCAAATGGGCCACGGCTTCGCAACCGGCGCGACGCTGTTCCGTCGACAGCGCGTTCCACGCCACCGGATCAATCCGATAATAAATGTGCAGGCAATGCCAGCCTTCGGTCAGCAACGTGCTCGGCGGCGGTAAATCGGCAGGAATATGCGGAGGTCGGCTCACGAATGTTTTCTCGTCTCTGTGGGATCGCGTGCCACGGCTGTGTCGGCCGTGCAAAGTGGCAGAACGTTGTCTCCGTCGCACAGCCAACACGGCCGTGGCACACAGATCACGTTCAAGTCATGTTGTCGCCGAACATTTCGGCCTTGGGGTAACTCGTCCAGGCGAGGGGCTTGGCGGCCATCGCCGTTTCGCCCTTTTCGAGCATCCCTAAAATGTTCATGACGGTTTGGTTGGTGGGGAGTTCGCGTTTCAATTTTTGAAGAACCGGCTCTGGAATCAAGTGCGATCCCGCCCCCGGTTCGCCTTCGACGAACGCCCGTTTTTGATCGAAAACCGCCCAGAAGATTGTCCGTTCGTGCTTCTTGGCACCATCGCGGGCTTTCACCGCATCGCCCCCTTTGCTGCGATTTCCGTTCACGCGATACAAGTCGCGCTTCTCGAAAATGATGGCGATGATGTTCCAGTCTTTCCCGCCAAACCAACCCATAACGCGGACTCCGGGAGGATGTCGAATCTCCCTTCGTTGTAACCGGTCCGTGTTGCTTTCGCCACAAGACGACGTCATGACGCAAATCTGTGGTTGCGTGGACTCGCGCAATCGTGAAGAATTAATGGATGCTTATGAACTGCGCGACTCGCCGTGACATCGACATCACGTCCACAAGCCCGAAGCGCAAGCGACGGGTGCTTCTGGCTGCCTTGATCTGTCTTGCCATTCCCTGTGCCAATCTATCCGCTGCGAATCCGATCGACTTCGATCGTGAAATCGCTCCGCTCGTGGCCGCGAAATGTTTGAAGTGCCACGGTGCGGCCGGTCCCGAAGCCGGATTGTCGCTCACCAGTCGCGAAGCGGCATTCAAAATCCTGGCATCGGGACACGCGGCAATTGTGCCGAGCAATCCGGAAGCCAGCGAACTGTTGCGGCGCGTCGCTGCGAGTGATCCTGATGTGAAAATGCCGCCGTCCGGGCCGGCGCTGTCGGCCGCGGAAATCGCCCTGCTGCGCCGTTGGATCATGGACGGTGCCACCTGGCCCGAACACTGGGTATACCGACCACTCGTCCGTCCGATGATTCCGAACACATCATCCGCAGAGGAAAAGTCGGCAATCGATCGATTTATCGATTTGGGCTTGCAGCAACATCGGTTGAACAGCGCTCCGGAAGCCGACCGCCAGACATTGTATCGCCGGTTGTCCGTCGATTTGCACGGGCTGTTGCCGTTACCCGCAGATGTCGCCGCGTTTGTTGCCGATTCCGCGCCCGATGCCTACGAAACGCTCGTCGACCGGTTGCTCAGCGACCCGCGTTATGGTGAACGGCAAGCCCGCCACTGGATGGATCTCGTGCATTATGCCGAGACGCACGGCCACGATCAGGACCGTCCCCGCGAGAATGCCTGGCCGTATCGCGATTATCTCATTCAGGCGTTCAACGAGGATTTGCCGTACGGTCGGTTTGTCGAACAGCAGGTCGCGGGGGATGTCCTCGAACCGGACCACCCGTGGGCGTTGGTGGCGACGGGATTCCTCGCCGCCGGGCCGTGGGATGAAAGTTCGCTGCGTGATATCCGCGAGGACACGCTCGACCGGCAAATCGCCCGATACCTCGATCGCGACGACATCATCACGACGGTGATGTCGACGTTCACGAGTACCACAGTGCATTGTGCGCGGTGTCACGACCACAAGTTTGATCCGATCGCGCAGGATGATTACTACGCCCTGCAAGCCGTCTTTGCCGGGACCGACAAGGGCCAGCGGACATACGATCCCGATCCGCAGACTGCAAAACGTCGTCTGGAATTGGCGCAGCAACTCGCGGCGTTGCCGGGACGTGTTAGCAATCGAGATGCCGCACTGCTCGACGCCGAGCTGCAAACGCGCGTCGCTCAATGGACGGTGCAACTCGCGAGTGCCGTCAAACGCTGGCAACCGGTCGACGTGCAAACCGTCGCTGCGAAACAGGGTTCGACGTTGACCCGCATGGATGACGGCTCCTATGTTTCCGGTGGTTCGCGTCCCGAAACCGATATCTACGAATGCACGGCGTCAACGGAACTGGCGTCGATCACCGGCTGGCAACTCGAAGTCCTCAGCGATCCGCAGTTGCCGATGAAAGGCCCGGGGCGACAGGATAACGGGAACCTGCACCTCAACGAAGTCGCCGTTTTTCTGATTGATCCCGCACAACCCGACGCGCCCCGGAAGCTCGACATTGTGTCCGCGGAAGCCGATTTCAATCAGGACGGTTGGACCATCAGCCACGCCATCGACGGCAACGCAGGCAGCGCGTGGGGCATCTACCCGCGCGTGGGGGAAACGCATCGGGCCGTCTTCCGATTGAAAGACCGCGTTCCCTTACCACCCGGCGCGCAGTTGCGATTCGAATTGCACCAAGTCCATGGCCGCGGGCATCTCATCGGCCGCTGGCGCGTGCAGGTGACCGACGACGAAACACCGCAACTGACGGCGGAGGAAAAACTGCCGTCCGAGGTTCGTGCGGCACTGATCAAGACGCCGGCGGATCGCACCGCGGACGACTGCCTGCGGCTCGCCGCGGCGTTTCTCGAACAGCAATCGAAAGCCGATCTCGCGAAATTGCCGGCCCTGCAACGAGTCTACACCGGCAGCAATCGGTTTGAACCCGACGGTGGTTTCCGGCCGACTCCACAACCGCGGCCGATTCACGTCTTGAAACGAGGCGATGTCACACAACCGCTGGCTCAGGCCCAACCCGGCACCTTGGCGATGCTCGCCGGATTACCATCCCGGTTTGATCCTGCGCTGACCGATGACGGACCGCGTCGCGCTGCTTTGGCCCGATGGTTAACCGATCCTGCGAATGGTCTGACCTGGCGGTCGATCGCCAATCGAATCTGGCAACAGCACTTCGGCCGCGGGCTCGTCGACACCCCCAGCGATTTCGGGCATCTCGGATCGTCACCCTCTCATCCGGAACTGCTCGATTGGATGGCATGCGAAATTCGGGATCGCGACCGCGGATTGAAATCGATGCATCGGCTCATCGTGACCAGCCGCACGTATCGGCAGCAATCGCAACACCGCGAAGACGCCGCCGCCGTCGACGCTGATAATCGGTGGTTATGGCGCATGGTTCGGACACGCCTCGATGCGGAAACGATCCGCGACTCGATGCTGAAACTGTCCGAGTCATTGGATGATCGCATGGGCGGCCCTTCGGTGCGGCAGTTCATTCAGACACCGGGGATTCATGTGACGCCGAACGTGGATTACGCGAATTTCGACGTTGACGCTCCGGCCTTCTCCCGACGGAGTGTCTACCGCTTTCTGTTTCGAACCATTCCCGATCCCTTCATGGACGCGATGGATTGCCCCGATGCGTCACAACTCACACCGAAACGGAACGAATCGCTGACCGCTTTGCAAGCCCTGGCGACGCTCAACGACAAGTTGCTGGTCCGGCGGGCGTCGCAACTGGCGGAACGAGTGATGTCCAAGCACGATCCGGTGGAACGGCAGATGATTGATGTCTGTCAACGGTTACTCTTGCGCGATCCCCGTCCCGATGAACTCACGTCCTTCGTGAATTATGTGCAGCAACACGGCCTCGGCAACTTCGTTCGCGTGTTGATGAACAGCAATGAATTCGTGTTTGTGGATTGATCATCATGAATTCGTACGAGCCGGAAGCGTTCGCGACGAGATCCTCACGGTGTGGCACTGGCTCCGCCAGTGTTCTTCAAACTGAGAAATCGGCATTGAACCGTGAAGAAAGGTACTGGCAGAGCCAGTGGCACACGGCACGACTCGGACGTCGCGCGTGGTTGGCTCAACTCGGCGGCGGTTTCGGCGCGCTGGCTGCGGCGCAATTGCTGGCCGAAGAGGCGGCTCCAAGCGGGCAGAATCTTCATGGCGGACTGCATCATCCGGCCAAGGCGAAGCGCGTCATTCAGCTCTTCATGAATGGCGGCGTCAGCCAGATGGACACGTTCGACTACAAGCCGGAGCTCATCAAACGGCATGGCGAGAACGTCGACATCGGCGTCACGGCGGCAGCAACGAGTGCCCCCGGATCGATGATGAAATCGCCGTTTGAATGGAAGCAGCACGGCGAATGTGGTCGATGGGTGACGAATGTCTTCCCGCACATGGCCGGTCAGGTCGACCGCATGGCGTTCCTGATGGCGATGGCGTCGAAAACCAACGTGCATGGTCCCGGCAGCTATATGCAGAACACGGGGTTTGTGTTGCCGGGGTTTCCGTGCGTCGGGGCGTGGATTTCCTACGGTCTCGGCAAACTCAGCGATGAATTGCCCGCGTTCGTGGTGCTGCCCGATCATCGCGGGCTGCCGTACAACAACACCGGCAATTTTTCGTCCGGATTTCTGCCTGCGGCGCATGCCGGGATGACCGTGCGTCCCAATGCCCCGGTGCCGATTGCGCACATCCGCGCGCCGGAATTTGCGAAGCAGATCACATCACAGAGTGAGCGGGCCAGTTTGGACTTGCTGGCGAAACTCAACGAGAAACACCTGCACGATCATCCTGGCGATTCGCGTCTCGATGCCCGCATGGCATCCTACGAACTGGCCGCCCGATTGCAGTTGAGTGCTCCTGCCGTCCTCGATCTCACACAGGAAACTGCGGCAACACAGGCAGCGTACGGCCTCGATGACGACATCACCGCGCCGTTTGGCCGCAATTGCCTCATCGCCCGGCGGCTCATCGAACGGGGCACGCGCTTCGTGCAAGTGTGGAGCGGAATGGGCGGGCCGTCCAAAAATTGGGACAACCACACCGACATTCCCAACGAATTGCCGTTCATCGCCAAGCAGGTCGACAAGCCGATCGCGGGCATATTGCAGGATCTTGCCGAACGCGGATTACTCGAAGACACGCTCGTCATCTGGACGACCGAATTCGGTCGCATGCCGTTCACACAAGGGGCAACGGGGCGCGATCACAATGGCGGTTCGTTTGTGACGTGGCTCGCCGGAGCGGGAATTCGCGGCGGTGTCAGTCATGGCAGCAGCGATGAATTTGGTTACCAGGCCGTTGAAGGCAAGACGTGGTGTTACGATCTGCACGCCACGCTGTTGCATCTGCTTGGCATCGATCACACGCGGCTGACATTCCGGCATAACGGCATCGATCGCCGTCTGACCGACGTACATGGGCATGTGATCCCTGAAATTCTGGCGTGATGCCGCATTACTCCAATCGCAACATCCACAGATAGCGGTCGGGACTCTCGGGCTTTTCGAAGCCTTGCGAGCAAAACACGATTGTATCTTCCGTCGGGGCAATCCATGGCGCGTCATCGCCTTGGGGGAGATCGGGACCCAGTTGTTCGCCGGTCAGCCACAATTCGGGCGTGGTGAATTGCGCGATCTTCGGATTCTGCATGGTGAGACCGAGACCCTCGGCGTTCACAAAGTACGCCCGCCGACGGTTGGGTGTGAACACATACCGATGCCACGGATTGGCGAGCCCGAGTTGCCCCGTCACCACATAGGAGTTCCCTGCCGGTGACCGCCGCGCGAGAAAATGGCCGCGGTGCTGGTTGTCGCCGCTGGATGCCGTGAACGAGATTTCTTCCGGCGTGAGCCATTGCGGATTCTCGATCTGCGGCATGTCGGCGGGCAACTTTTCGACGATCAATTGCTGTGGAGAATCGAATGGCTTGCCACGTTCGGTGCGCGTCGCCACCATCAACCGCGACGGGGCCGCATCTTCCGAGTACAGCAAGCGCAAGCCGTCATTCGACAGCGACGGGAACATCTCCCGTTTCGGCCCCGCACAACTGGCGATTTTGG
>JAKFUG010000092.1 GCA_021732785.1 Planctomycetaceae bacterium | reverse complement strand
TCCGGCGTCGGTTGCATCGCCGACTGCGAGCCCGTGCCCGCACCGACGGGGAGATAAGCGACTTGCGTCCCCACCGCCATCGTCTTCATGACGGTTTGCGGCTTCATCACGGTGACTTCTTCGTCGATCCACTTCGTGGTGTTGACGGCGACCTTGCGGCTCGTCTGGTATGGCACCATCGAAGTCACGTTGTAAGAGACTTGCTTGCTACCCTGAATCGCCACGCGACGGGTGACCGGTACAGTTTGCACCACCGTTTGCGGAATATATTCACGCTTCGCCGTGTGGCTCGGTGTGAAAGCGTTCCGCATTTCGACGCTCTGCCGCTGCATCCAGCCGGTGAAGCCCGGCACGTTGCTGTAATCGCACGGGCTGGCCTTCAGGTTCGGCACGTACTGTGTGCGCCAGTAACCCATGTTCTTGGTCACGGTCTGGCATTCCTGCACGTCTTGATAGGCGACCGTGGGGACTGCCACCGAGCGGGTTTCCGTTACCGGGTGGTATTCCGTCACCGCCTGGTCGACATACGCCGTCTCGACAACCGGCTTCTTCACCGTTTGCCGAACGGCGACATGCTCGACCACGGGGACTTGCTTGTAGACCGTTTGCATCACCGGTTGGACCGGGGGAGCACAAACGGTCTGGACCACCGGGGCACAAGCCGATGCAGTGACGACGGGGACCGCGGCCTGATACGAGACCGCGGCGGTTGATGCGGCACAATCACAATTGTTGCCGCCGAATGCGGAGCGCCAGAACTGAGCGGATGCGGTGCTCGAAGCGAGCACGACCGCCAAACTAGCGGACCACGGCGCGACAGCCTTGCAGAGACGAAGCATGGGCCTCTTCCTACGTGAAGACGTGGACGGGGGAACTCATAAAACCGATGTGCTGGGAGAGGTGGCTGCTTCTGCCGAGAGAGAGCACACGGCGTCAGCGAGCGAGCGGATTTCTATGTGAATCCCCGAATTCGGTCAAGACCACGGCAGGAATTGCCGACAGCGCACGGCGGAATCGGCAACAACCTGCATCTGGTCAATGAGATGCGTGCCCGGCAGAAGCTGCGCATCCGGACCTGAAGCCGCGATTTTTTCCAGAAAATTTCCGGCCGCGGCCCGTCTTGCGAACTAGGTTTGCCTGGACGCCGATGCTCGGAAAGGATGCTTCTGCTCGGTGCCCGAGATCGATTCTCCCCCTCGGAATTCGCACCATGTCGGCTCAGTTCATTCTGCACGGCCCGCACGCGCTGAGCGATCTTGTCTCGCGACGCCTGAGCGAATCGCGCCATTGGTGGTCGCGCGAGGTCGACGCCCACGTCGATGACGCCGGCGAAGTCTGGCTCACCGGCCGCGTGAGCAGCTACTACCAGAAGCAGATCGCCCAGGAATCCCTCCGCCACCTGCGAGGCGTGCGCCGCATCCGCAACGAACTGTGCGTATGCGGTGATGGCTTGATCTCGGCTACGGTGAAATCAAATTCACCGTAGGAAAGTACGTCTGATAGCGCGTGGCATCCCGCGTTATCAACGTCAGCCCCTCCGCAGCCGCATGGGCTCCGATATAGAAATCGGGCAGCGGTGCTGTTTTCGAGCCCCCTGATCGACGGTAGGTAACAAAGGCCTGAGCGGCCAACCAGCCCGCTTCATACGGCAGTGGTATTCGTCGAAAGACAGCAGGATCAAACCACAGATCGAGGTCTGATTGCGCCGCAAAGGCCGGTGCCACTTCTGCATAAATGATCGGGTTGATTGAGAGCGGCCCCGTTTCCGCCGCGAGACGCAACTGTTCTTCGGACCATGGAAACCAAACGGGGTCAGCAGTGGCAATGTCCAGCAGGACGTTTGAGTCCACCAGAAATCCGCTCATCCATGATCTCGCGTTATGGCCATGATTTCATCGGTTGTGACGCCCGCCTTGGCAACTCCGCGGGCGTGGTTCAACCACCTGTCAAATTCGGTGGGTGATCCACGTTGTTGACGATGTTGCTCCAGCCAAACCGCGAGTTCCGCCACCTGAGATTCAGGAAGTCGTTCAATGGCCAATTCGATTTCCGCAATCGTATTCATGGTACGAATCATAACCCGATGAACAAAAACATCGCAATTGGTAATCCCGGAGAATGGCAGAGTATCACACAACGCATCAATCTCGGGTGTTGCGTCCGCACGGGCGATCCGATATGAAAGTAGGAGTGCTCGGTGGTTCGCATCGTTGCCTGGGAGTCGAAACATGATGCCGTCCGCCCGGAACTCTTCCTTCTCGGACGTCTCGCGCCGCGCCGTTCTCCAGGCGAGTGCCGCCGGATTGCTCACCGCCGGCATGACCCACGCGGCGACTTCACCCTCCCGTTCGAAGTCCGTCATCTACATCTTTCTCTCCGGCGGATTGGCTCAACACGACAGCTTCGACATGAAGCCCGATGCCCCGGATAACATCCGCGGCGACTTCAATCCCATCGCCACCAACACGCCCGGTTTGCAGATCTGCGAGCACTTGCCGAAGCTCGCGCAACGCAGTCATTTGTGGTCGTTGTGTCGATCGTTGACGCATCAGACAAACGACCATTCCCTTGGTCATCACATCATGTTAACGGGACGGACACTGGCGCCGCCGGGGTTTGATCCGTCGGTCCCGAAGCCGTCCGATTGGCCGTCCATTGCCGCAATTGCCGGGGCGGTGACGCAACCGCGGAATCAGCTTCCGCCCTCCGTGGTGCTGCCCGAGCGGTTGGTCCACACCACCCGCCGGGTGATCCCCGGTCAATTCGGCGGGGAAATGGGGCCGCGGCGCGACCCGTGGTTCATCGAAGCCGCCCCGTATGAATCGGCATGTTATGGAGCCTATCCCGAATACGCGTTCGATCATCAGGATCGCCCGAACATCATCTCCGGCAAGCGCGAGTACCGCATTCCCGAGGTCACGCTGACCGACGGCATCTCGCGCGACCGGCTCGATCACCGCCTGGATTTGCTTCGCCGGATCGAAGAACGGCTGAACGGGTCCGACAACATCGACGACTCGCATTCGTTCGTCCGTTCACGAAACGGGGCCGTGTCATTCCTGACCGATCCGCGGATCAAATCCATTCTCGATGTCCGTTCGGCGAGTGCCGATCAACTGGACCGCTACGGCCGTAATTCGTTCGGCTGGTCGCTGATGATGGCCCGCAATCTCGTGAATGCCGGTGTCAACTTTGTGCAGGTGAACCTCGGTAACAATGAAACGTGGGACACCCACGGCGAAGCCTTCCCGCACCTCAAAGACAAACTCTTCCCGCCGACCGACAAAGCGTTGTCGGCGTTGCTCGACGATCTCCACGAGACCGGGCAACTGAAGGATACGCTGATTGTGATGGCGGGCGAGTTCGGTCGGACGCCGAAGGTGACGCATCTGCCGCAGCACTACAAGCTGCCGGGGCGTGATCATTGGGGCGCGGTGCAGACGGTCTTCTTCGCCGGTGGCGGCGTGCAAGGCGGCAGGGTGATTGGCTCCTCGGACAAGATCGGCGCGTACCCCGCTGCCGATCCGCAAAAGCCCGAGAACATGGCCGCCACGATGTACGCCGCCCTCGGTTTGCCCGACACCGCCGCGTGGTACGACGACCTCAAACGCCCGCACCACATCTACGAAGCCGGGCCGATTCTCGGATTGTTCTGAAATCGCTTCACGAGCCCGAAGCGCGAGCGCCGGGTTTCTTCCAATTCAAATGCACCCGGCGCTTGCGCTTCGGGCTTGTAATCCGATGTGAAATCGCGTCGGTTCCAGAAAATGATCTCGCAGATCGCTTCACTTTGTCGTACAAAGGCTGCGGCGCGATCGCACGTTTCTGCCTGAAGTTCCGACAGAAAGTGGATCGTGGGGCAGTTTGAAGCGTCGGGGCAGGGGCCCCGACCTATGGATGGGAATTCTCGCGGAAATCATAGGTCGGGGCCCCCGCCCCGATGCTTTTGATTTCAAACTGACCCACAACCAGAAAGTGT
Organism: Planctomycetaceae bacterium; assembly: GCA_021732785.1. Classification (GTDB taxonomy): domain Bacteria; phylum Planctomycetota; class Planctomycetia; order Planctomycetales; family Planctomycetaceae; genus DSVQ01. The sequence continues at coordinate 9,766 of JAKFUG010000092.1, read as the reverse complement.
GCTGATGGAATCTGCACCCGAGACCATGACTCCCGAACCGAGTCCGATTGAAGAATTCATCGATGAACCGCGACCCGTACGGTGGCGCGAGGCTCTGGCAGTTTTGCTGGTCGTCGTCCTCTGCGATCTGGCCATCTATCGCGGGGCGGGTTTTGCCGGGTATGCGGTGTTGTTTGTGCTCGCACCAGTGTGCCTTACCGTCGGCGGCGATGTCTCGCGGGGACGCCGAGTGGGATGGTTGTTCGCCGCCGTGTTGCTGGCACTCGCATTGCGATTGGCGTGGTGCGGATCGTGGCTCGCCGTCGGCTGCGGATTTTTCTGTCTGGTCGCGCTGACCATGTGTCTGGCGGGGCAGATGCCGCAGGTTCTGTCGCTGATCGGGTTTACCGGACAGTCACTGGCCGCCGGTGCGATCGGCCTTAATCACTATGGGGAAACAGCCCGTCGCGAACTCCAACCGTTCAAGTCGTCCACCTGGATCGCGGTCATCATGCCCGTCGGGGCGCTCGGTCTGTTCGGTACCATTTTCATTCTTGCGAATCCCGATCTCGTCTCGCTGGTCTCGAAAGAATGGCAACTCTGGCTCAACCGCGTGAGCGAATGGTTCGTCCATTTTTCGATCCTGGAAATCCCCTTCTGGATTGGCACCGCATGGATCACGGTCGGGTTGCTGCGGCCGTTGGAAACGTTCGGCGTGTTCGCCAGACCGCGGCCGACATCGGCACTCGCTCCGCAACCCGCCGTGTTGTATCCCGCCTTTCGGAATACGCTCGTCTGCCTGATCGCGCTATTCGCCGTCTATCTCGGCTTCGAGTTTCAAACGCTGTGGTTCCGGGTCTTTCCGAAAGGGTTTTACTATTCCGGCTATGCCCATGAAGGAGCCGCGTGGTTAACGTTCGCGCTGGCTTTGGCTACGCTGACATTGTCGCTCATCTTCCGTGGCCAGATGCTGGATGATCCGCGGTTGCCAGGACTCAAGCGGCTGGCGTGGGTCTGGTCGGCGTTGAATCTGTTGCTCGCCGTGGCAGTGTTTAACCGACTGTTCATTTACGTCGGCTTCAACGGCATGACGCAGATGCGAATGGTCGGATTCTTCGGCTCATCCGCGGTCGTGTTGGGATTCCTGCTGGCCGTTTACAAGATTGCACAGCATCGTGATTTCGTCTGGCTGATTCGCGCGGACCTGTGGGCACTCACGGCGACGGTGATCGCCTATTCGCTCACGCCCGTGGACCTGATTGTCATGCGGCACAACACGCGGCGCATCATGGCCGGTGACTCCGCTCCTTCGGTGCAGATCAGCGTGCATCCGATCGATGCCGAAGGAATTCGCGAGTTGTTGCCGTTGGTCGAATGTCCCGATGAAATCGTGCGCGACGGTGTACGGGCCTACTTCGCGCAGCACTGGACGCGATTGGTCGCCTTTGGGGCAGAGCGGCCCCTCGAGATCACGCATTGGAAAGAGTTCTCCCGAGCGCAGATTTCGGAACGACTCCTCGTGAAAGAACTCGCTGAGCATCGTGCGGCGTGGGAACTGTACCATGCCGATTCGATCAAACAACACGAAGCATGGAATCGGTTCAAAGAGTATGCGTATCAGTGGTATTGAGCGTCATCATCAAACGCTCGCGCTTCGGGCTCGTGGTGGAGATTTCCCGACGAGGACCGTACGCGGCGTTGAAGGCGTGGTTGTAAACGTTTGTGGCACCGCGCGCGGGGACGTGTTGCCAACCCTATCTTTCCGGCTTCCCGAAAATCTTTCAGATTCTCGAAAACGGCCTCTTGCCGGACGGTCGCTTCGCGGCCATGATATATCGCGTGGCGACATATTGGCTCGCCGCCTCCCCCTCGACAACCAGGGCGACACCATGCGATTGACTTTGTTCGCGATCCTTGTGCTGGGCGCTGTCCTGCCCGTCTTCGCGGCGGACGACACGGCGTCCGTCAGTCGGCAACTCGATCAGATCGTCGAGCAGGACTGCACCTCCGCGGGGATCACGCCGTTGGGAACGTGTTCCGATGCGGCGTTCCTGCGGCGCGTGTGGCTCGATCTCGCCGGTCGCACGCCGCCGTTGCGGGAAGCCACGAAGCTCGCGAGCGGGACGAAACTCGATCGTGTGAAAACCGTCGAAGACCTGTTGAAATCGCCCGATTTTGCCCGGCATTGGGGCCGCGTGTGGGCCGAGTACCTCACCGACCGGCGACCGTTCGACTCGAACGAATACGATGGCCGGCGGTTGTTGCGGTTCCTCACGGAAGCACTCCAGGAAAACCAGCCGTACGGACAAATCATCAGCGAGTTGATGGCGGGCGAAGGGACCAGCGACATCAGTGGCCCTGCGAATTTCCTGCTGCGGTACAATGCCGAACCGTTGCCGCTCGCCGGGGCGGTCAGTCAAAAGTTCCTCGGATTGTCGCTCGCCTGTGCGGAGTGCCACGATCATCCGCACGCCGCGTGGAAGCAGAAAGATTTCTGGGGACTGGCCGCGCACTTCGCGCGATTGCGGAAAATGACGCCGACGAATCCTGCCGAGGGGGAAACGTTCTTCGTGGTGATCGAACGCCCCCGCGGCGAGTTGACGATGCCCGACAAGCAGGCGAAACCCGATGAGAACGGCAACCTGCCGCGGAAGACCGTGTTCCCGCAGTTGCCCGGCCAACCGCGCACCGATCTGGCTCAACCCCGCCGCGATGTCCTCGTGAAGTGGCTCACCGATCCCGCAAATCCGTATCCCAGCCGGCATTTCACGAACATCGTGTGGGAACGTTTGCTCGGCGCGCGGTTGATCCAGAACCTCGACGAATGGCCCCCGGCGTCATCCAGTTCCAACGTAGCGCTCCTCAATTTGCTCGCCGACGATTTCAATACGCATCAGGGCGATATCCAACGTTTGCTGCGGGAGATCGTGCTTTCGGAAACGTACCAGCGAGTGAGTCATTCCGCAGAGAAAAACACCGTGGCGGCGGACCGGCCGCGTGTCGATCTGGAGAATGAGCATCGCGCCCGTGCCCGCATACGGCCGCTGTCCGCCGATCAACTGCATCTCTCGGTGGGACAGGCGTTCGGTTATCACTTCGATGAAAACGACTTCCGGTTGGCGGAACCCACGGGTGAGGAATTCACCTACGACATCCCCATCGACACCTTCGGACCGACGCCGCATTCGCTCGTCCGTTCGGTCGCGCTGTACAACAGCGATTACGTTCGCGGGGCCGTGGAACTCGGTGCCGAAGCCGCGGTCCGGTTGCACGGTCCGGCCGTCGGCGCGGAACACATCGAGCGGTTGTTCCTGGCATTACTGTCCCGCAAACCCACGCCCGACGAGTTGGAAACCTTTCTGGAACTCGGCGGCGATAACGACGCCCGCCAAGGCTTGCAGGACGTCGCCTGGGTGCTGCTCAACTCGACGGAATTCGTGACGAACCATTGAAACGCAAATGCGGAACTTGAAGAAGGAACCACGAAAGACACGAAACACACAGAAGGAGAATGAAGAACGGAGAAGCGGCTTTGCAAACCCCTCAATCGTTGGGAAAACTTCGTCGCCATTCCGTCTTCACACTTCCCCGTTTTTTCCGTGTGTTTCGTGTCTTTCGTGGTTCCCTCCTCGCATTCGCCATCTTCTTACAGGAATTGAATCATGCGCCATCGCCGTGACTGGATGAAAACTGTGGGACTGGCCGGGGTCTCGTGTGCGACTTCGTCGTTCTGGTCGTCGCTGCTGGCGGCACCGATGGCCGCTGCCAAGGCGAAGTCGTGCATCCTCATCTTCCTTGAAGGAGGACCGAGCCAGATCGATACGTTCGATCCGAAACCCGGGACACCGACCGGAGGGCCGGTGGAAGGAATCGAGACCAAACTGCCGGGGGTGAAGTTCGCGCAGTATGTCCCGAAGCTCGCGGGGATGGCGGACAAACTCGCCGTCATCCGCACGCTGCACAGCAACGAAGGGGACCACGAACGGGCGACCAATCTGTTGCACACGGGCTATGCGCCCAACCCGCGGCTGCAATACCCGGCGCTTGGCGCGAGTGTCGCCCGGTATCAAACCGCCACCGATGTCGATGTCCCCGCGTTCATTTCCATCGGGAATTCTCCCAGCCCCGGTATCCTCGGTCCGCAGTTCGGTCCGTTCGTCGTGGGCGATGTCAACAATCCCGCTCCGTCGCTGGCACTCCCCGAAGGCTTTGCCGAATCCCGCATCACGCGCCGGCTCGCCGCACTGGAATCCTTCAATCAAAAGTTCGGCGAAGCGTTTCAATCGCCCCTGGGAACCGATCTTTCGCAACTGACCCAACGGGCGAACCGCATGCGGAAGAGCCCGGTGTTCCAACCGCACGATCCCGCCGGAGAGGAAGCCGAACTCTTCGAGAAGTACGGCGGCGGCGTCAACGACGGCTTCCTCGCCCGCGCCTGCATTGCCGCGCGACGGTTCGTGGAAGCCGGGGTGAAGTTCGTCGAAATTCAATACGGCGGCTGGGACACGCACGACGACAATTTCAATCAAGTGCAGAATCTCTCGAATTCGCTCGATGCCGCACTGTCGACGCTCATAGCCGATCTCGCCGACCGCGGGCGTTTGCACGACACGCTCATCGCCTGCTTCGGAGAGTTCGGCCGTACGCCGAAAATCAACGGCGGCAACGGACGCGACCACTTCCCGGACGCCTTCTCGGCTGTGCTTGCCGGCGGCGGCATCAAGGCCGGTCAGGTGATCGGTTCCACCAGTGATGACGGCATGGAAATCAAAGACCGCCCTGTGTCAGTGCAGGATTTCCACGCGACACTCTTCAGCGCGATGGGCATCGACGTTGCCAAAGACTACTTCGCCCCCGACGGCCGCTTGCTCCGCATCACCAACGGCGGCAAACCAATCGCGGAGTTGTAACGCCTGGAAAACCAGTCCACCCGCGTCGTGGAGATTTCCCGCTGTGGATTGTACGCTGCCTTCTCACGCGCATGGACACAACACTCCCCGCTTGAGAAGAAAGCCCCGCGGATGAAAACGCTCGGATTCGGCATCGTCGGCTGCGGCATGATCGCGAACTTTCACGCCGAGGCCCTCAAGCGGATTAAAGGCTCGAAACTCGTCGCCGCGTTCGACACCTTCACCGGGGCCGCGGATCGGTTTGCCGGGGCAAATCCGGGGGTGAAGCCGTACACCGATCTCGACGCCTTCCTGAAAGATCCCGCGGTCGATGTCGTTTGTATCTGCACTCCCAGCGGCGTCCATATGGACCCCGCGGTGCAGGCCGCGAATGCCGGCAAGCATGTCGTCGTCGAGAAGCCGATGGAGATCACCCTCAAGCGGTGCGATGCCATTCTGAACGCCTGCAAAAAGAACGGCGTGCAACTCTGCCCCATCTTCCCGTCACGCTTCAGCCCGGCGAATCTCGCCCTCAAAGACGCCATTGATTCGGGTCGCTTCGGCAAGCTCACGCTCGGCGACACCTATGTGAAATGGTGGCGGACGCAGCAGTATTACGATCAAGGCGGCTGGCGCGGCACATGGGCGCTCGACGGCGGCGGCGCGTACATGAATCAGGCGATTCACAACGTCGACTTGCTTTATTGGTTCATGGGCGATGTCGCTGAAGTCTGCGGCGTCACCGCGACGCTGGCTCATGAACGGATCGAAGTCGAAGATGTTGGCGTCGCCGCGGTGAAGTTCAAGAACGGTGCGCTGGGCGTGATCGAAGCTACCACGTCCGCCTGGCCCGGACTGCTGAAGAAGACGGAAATTCACGGCACGGAGGGGTCGGTCATCGTCGAGCAGGACGACATCCTGATGTGGCAGTTCGCCAAGCCGAAAGCGAAGGACAAAACCATCCTCGAAAAATTCGCCCGCAAAGTCGGCGGCACCGGCGGCGCGAGTGATCCCAAAGCCATTTCCTACGTCGGCCACATGGAACAACTCAAGGACTTCGCGAAAGCGATCCAGACCGGCACCACACCCAAAGTCACGGGCGACGAAGGCCGCAAATCGGTCGAAATCATCCTCGCAATTTACCAATCCCAATGGACCGGCAAACGCGCCGCGCTGCCGCTGCCGAGAGACCCGAAACGGCCGGCGTAAAAATCGCTCTCGATCTACGCTTCGCGGTTTCGCGCCCCGCGTGGAATCCACACCGTGTAAAACGACATCACTGCGTTTCTCCGCGCGGGGCGCGAAACCGCCAAGCGTCAGTCCACCCGATTCCTGGGTTCCAAGTTCAGGCCACCGGTCACAGTCAAAAGTCACCCAGCGGTTGACCGTCGCGCGGGTCACCGAGTTTCTTGCAGATGTCAATTGGTGTCTTCACCGAAAGCGTTTTGGCGCTGCCATCGAACAGGAGCACTTGTACGAATTGATCCCGGTCGATCGGGCCAAAGGCGTCCGGTCCGCCGCCGAAACCGTGGCTCGGATCGCGGTAGTTCGTGGGATCACCCCACGCCTGAAAGCCGGCGTTCACGGTACCCAGGAGCATCGTGTTACTGGTGCCATCGGTGATCTCGGCGAGTGTCACCGTTTTCGTATCGCAGATGCACTTGCTGTTGGTCGCGAAGTGCGCGATCGCATAGCCGTCTTCGTTGCGGGGCGGATGCGGCACCCGCGGGTCCATGTAAGTCGAAATGATGGTCGAAAAGACCGGTTTGTTCGCCGCATTAGTCCATGGCAGCCGGGAATTGAGTTGACCGTACAATTCGGGTTGCCCGATGTATGGCAGAATGTCCGTGAAGAACGACTGCGGCACTTCATCGTCAGCGACCGTGACCGACGGGCTTTTCGTCAGTGATGGCAGATTTCGCGGCGGGAAGTGTTTGTATTGGTCCGAAAAATTGTACGCTGCCAAACCCAGTTGCTTGAGCCGACACCGCGTCATGGTGCGTCGGGAAGCATCGCGGGCTTGTTCGACGCCGCTGTAAAGCAAGCCGCCGAGGACGCTGACGATCAAGATTGCCACGGCGGCGTAACCGAAACGGGCGAACGAACGGGACTTCGGGCCATCCGGTATCGGCGATGACAACTTGCTCTCAACCGGAACCGGGGCAATGGTCATGCGCTGCTCCGCGGGAACCACAGTCGGCGGATTCGTGCTGCGCAGGAATACACCACAGCCGCCGCATGTCAGCGCGTCATCCGGCACCGATGTGTTGCAGTTGGGGCAAGGGAACATCGTCGCCCACTCCCGAAACGGTGTCGCACGAACGGTGGCGTTATTCCGACTCAGAAGTCTCCCAGCACCTGACCGTCGCGCGGGTCTGCGAGCTTCGAACAGATGTCCGGGGCCAGTGTGATTCCGACTCGTCGCACGGACCCGTCGAACATCAGAATTTGCGCGATCCGGCGATTCGGCGCACCGAACGACGCGGGACCGCCGCCAAATCCGGTGGAGGGATCGCGGTGGTTTGTCGGATCGCCCCAGGGTTTGAAACCGTCATTCAGCGTGCCGGCCATCATCGTGTTCGATGTCCCGTCGGTGATATCGCGGATACCCACCGTCATGAAATTCGAAATCGCTTTGCCGTTTGTGGCGTAGTGGGCTACGGCATAGCCTTCGGCATTCATGGGGGCAGCAGAGACGGCGGCATGCAGGTAAACGGGAATCAGTGTCGCCATCGCGGGCTTGTTCACCGGCGAGTTCCACGGCTGTCCGCGTTGAATTTGGCCATTCACCGCGGCCTGATCGAGATAGGGCAGAATGTCCACAAAGAAGCTCTGGGGAATATCACCGGGATTCATCACGGCGGCTTTGGAGGGCGTCGGGACACCGATGGGTGGAAATTGATTGTAGGTGTCGTGGAAATTATGGGCGCCCAAGCCAATCTGCTTGAGGTTGTTGCTCGATTGCGTTGTCCGGGCGGCATCGCGAGCCTGTTGGACCGCGGGCAGCAATAGCGCGATTAAAATCGGCACACAAAAGCAGACTGAAACGACACCCAGACAGGCAATCACAATCAAAATGGTGGAACTGCTGGAATTGCTCTTGCCCCCTTTTCTGGAGCGGCTGGCTTTTTTCGATCGCGCCGGCCGATCGTCTTCGAGTTCGTCATCGTCGTCCGCGAAATCTTCGATTTCCTCCGCCGGCTCTTTGGCAGCGGCCGTCTTCTGACGGAATTTCGCACCGCAACCGGGGCACTGGGCAAGACCCTTTTCGACGACGGTATCGCACTTGGGACACTTCGGCATGCGAAGATCCTTCCGAAGCTATGGGATGAGTTGGTGATGAAATCGAAGTTGCGAATCGGGTGCAATCGTATCGCTGTCCGACGGCGGCACGCAATCGAGCCGGATGACGATGGGAACGACGCCATTTCCGTCTGACACACGGCCATCGGAGAATTCCGATTCCCCGCTTGCGACAATTGGCCGACGCGGTTCGTTTTCGTTAGACTGCCGGATCGTTCCGCAGTCCGGTTTCCCCATTGAAGCGTTGAATTTCGACACCATGAAAGCCATTGCCGTCATCCCCGGTCGTCCCAATAGCGTCCACCTGACCGAGGCCCCGATGCCGAAAGTGGGCGACGTGCCCGGTGGCCGCGGCGTGCTGGTGAAGGTGCTGCAGGTCGGCGTCGACGCCACCGACCGCGAAATCAACGACGCCCTCTACGGCAACGCCCCGACCGGTTGCGATTATCTGATCATCGGCCACGAAAGTTTCGGCGAAGTGGTTGAAGTCGGTCCGAATGTGCGGGACATTCACCCCGGCGACTTGGTGTCCTGCACGGTGCGCCGCCCCGGCGGATCGATCTACGATCAAATCGGCCGCAACGATATCACCAGCGAAGAAACGTACTACGAACGCGGTATCAACCTGCGGCACGGATATCTGACGGAATTCTTCGTCGATGATTGCGAGTACATCGTCAAGGTGCCGACGAAGCTGAAGCACCTCGGCGTCCTTTCCGAACCGGCGAGCGTGTGTGCCAAGGCGATCGAGCAGGCGTATCTGGCCCAGCAGCGGTTGCAGGTGTGGAGCCCGCAGCGGGCGTTTGTCCTTGGAGCCGGGCAGATTGGTTTACTCGCCACGATGATGTTGCGGCTGCGTGGTCTCGAAGTTTACACATTGGCCCGCGGGAAAGCCCCGAATCGCAAGGCGACCATTACTGAAGCCTACGGCGCGACGTACGTCAGCACGCAGGAAACGTCGATGCACGATCTCGCTACGAAGGTCGGCAAGCCGGACATCATTTTTGAATGTACCGGGTCGGCGAAACTGGCATTCGGGGCGATGGAAGTCCTCGGCCTGAACGGGGCGCTCATCTGGACCAGCATCACCGGCGGCAACCACGAGATCACCATTCCCGCGGACAAAATCAACCTGCAATGGGTGCTCGGCAACAAGTTGCTCGTCAGTTCGGTGAACGGCAACCGCCGCCACTTTGAACTCGGCATCCAGGCCCTCGCTCACGGCGAGCTCGCGTACCCCGGCGTGACCGAACAGATTCTCACGCACCCGCTTGCCGGCCTCGATCAATACAAAGAAATGATGCGGTTGCTCGTGGAAGACAAAGACGCACTGAAGGTCTTCGTCAACGTCGCGAGTTGATCACCTTCGCTTGCGCTTCGCAGATCAACCGGTCCGCGTTGGTAGCTTGTTCCTGCCAGAGGGGGCAAACGCGGACTCGTACTATTTAGGAGTTACGCAGTTCCGGGTTTTGGTTGGCGATAGTGGGGTTGGGTGCGGTAGGCGCGGACGGCGTCGCGGACGATGCCCCACTTCGCGGACAGCCAGTTCATGCCGGTGTGGAAGCACCACTTTTCGATCACCAGAAAGGCCCGCA
>JAKFUG010000091.1 GCA_021732785.1 Planctomycetaceae bacterium | reverse complement strand
CTCCACCACCGCCCCCACCCCCGGCGACACCGGACGAACTGGCATTGGCGACGTTTTCCGCCACCGAACCGGCGATGAAGTTCATCGTCTCGGCGACCTGGGTGCTGGAATCGGCTTCGCGTTCAAACTCTTCCTGCGTCCGTTCCTCCGTGAAGACGGAGTCGAGCACGGCTTGCAGGTTTCCCTTGTCCACCGAGTATTTCAGCAATCCCAGCATGGCCAGAATGGTCAAGTGGACGCCAAGGGACACCAGGAAGGGCGAAGCTTTTTTGGAATTCATGAACTCAGCCACGGCGAAGGAGGGAAACTGTCATTCACCACGTGCAGCGACCGCTGGGCGGAATCCTTTCCGCAAAGAGGGCTTATTAAATCTCGCGTCGAACGGGATTATCGGGAAGCTGGCGTTTCGTCTTTTTGCCCGTCTTGGGGTCGATTTCTTCGACGAACTTCGGGGCCTTTTTGTCCTTGCCATTGCCCATGTTTTGCGGCTGAGGATTGTAGGTCCCTTCCTTCCATTCCCAACCGAGTTGCGTGCTGTATTCGCGTTCGGCGAGAACCGCCCAGGGGGTCCCCGAGTGCTCGTCGATCACCCGCTTCAAATACTCTTGCGCCTTGTTCGCCATCTTCTTGGTCGCCGGTCCGGAAGTGATGTCCTTCGACGGCTTCAGCATCCAGAGATTGCTTTCCTTCTTCTCAAAGCGTTTCGGAGCCGCCTTCATTTCGGCGAGCATCATGTTGTAGCCATAACTGCGGACCCGCATGGCGAGCACGCGGCCCATGGCCAAGTCGTAGATCGCCCGCCAGCGCGGTTCCTGAATCTTGGCGCGGTCTTTTTCACCGCTTTCGAGCATCTTCAGAATGCCGTCGAGATTGTAATCGAGTTCCGCGAGCGGCTTCTGGGCTTCGCCGATGTTTTGCCGCAGAACGGTGTCGTTTTCCGAGGGGAACCGATCCGTGGGAATGGGGATGTTGTCGACCTGATATTTCTTGCAGACTTCAAACACGGCCCGCTTGGCGAGATTGCTTTCAATGTCTTTTTGCAGGAACGGGATCGGCCGGTAATCGGGCGGGTAGCTGCGCATCACAATCGGGTCGATCGGGAATTTGTTGTCGACATCGGAGACGAGATAGAGACCGTTCGTTTCCGCACACAGACGCGTTAACGCATACGGACCGAAGCCCGAAGGAATCGAATCGAGATCGCCGCCGCCGACGCCCCAATACGCCATCCGCAGTCGTTCCTGGAAGTACGATTCCGGGCCGCGATCCATCACCCCGATCACGGTTTCGCCGTTATCGAGCGTGAACATCGATTCGACCTGCTTGCGGCCGAGGGGGGCCCCTTCGCCGATCACGAAGCATTTCATCCCGTAGCGCTTCGTGAGTTGAATCGTGGCTTCCAACTGGGCTTCCGCATCCGAACCGGCTTCGTCGGTGACCACGATAATGGTCATCGCCCGTTGTTGTTTCGTGCGGTAATTCAGCCACTTGTTGGCAACCGTCTGCACGGCGGTGAAGACGTTTTCCTTGCCCGATTCTTCGGACTTGATGCCGCGGACGGCTTTGACCACGTCTTCAATTTCATCCACCGGATCGGGAGTCACAATCGTCGTGCGCTCGCCGAAGACCGCGATGCCGGTCTTTAACGCCTTGTCCGAAGTGACGTTGAGCTGGTTCAACTGCTTGTAGATGTTCTCCACGCGATCGGCGATCTGGGCGCGGCGTTTGGTCAGCGATGGCGACACGTCGAACAACCAGACCACCAGCGTTTTCTTGTCGCGGAGCTGGTTCACCAACTCGTACGCGATCCGGTCAATCGCCCCTTCCACACCGCCGGCCTGCACAGTGCCGCCGGTGGTTTGCACCGGCGTGAGCAACTCGTTCTTTGCGGGTTGCCCTGTCACCGTCTCCGTGCCGACCGGAGCGTTGATCTGCATGGATTCGCCAATCGACTTATCCGCCTTCTCGGCGGTGCTCTTCATGCTGGAAGCCACCGCGTCCTGCGAGACGGCGAGACTACTGGGACCGCCGCTCAAGTCGCCGCCGCTGCCGACCTGATCGGTGGCCGTCGCATCGAATTTGAAGTTTTCGTCGGCCGTGTCGGAGTCGAAAGCGCTGTCGATGACCGTGGTCACCATCTTGCCGACTTCGAAGTGGAAGAAGCCGAGGAGGCCCAGAATCACGGCATGCACCGCGATGCTCACCCCCCACACGGAAAGTCCGCGACCGTCAGGAATCCATCCGGCGGACGTTTCCATTTCGTAGACTTCAGACGAATCGGCGACGTGTTGACTCACGTTTCCACTCCTCGTGCGACTCGAGTGTGTCGAAGCAGGCTGGGGTGGCGATCCCCGCACCCGATCTCAATAATGTACACAATAAACAATCCGTCGACAATTCCCTAGTGGCTCAAGAACTTAGGGAGTGGCAACAACGACCGAATTCACAAATTTGCAGGCGATCAATCTGATACACGGAAGTGGAACCGGCTGACATTCTTGCGGGCAACCGGTACGCTTGGGAAAAAGCCAGCCGGATGTCCGTGGGAGCTTAGACGTCATGAGCCGATTGTTCACCGGGTTGATTGTCCTCGGAATTCTCTGCCAAAGCAATTCAATTGTTCGGGCGCAACCAATTTCTGAGAAGACGCTTGCGTCAAATTCCGTGGGTGCCTTGGATCCGCAGGTTCGCCCGTCTGACGTATTAACCCGCCGGATTCGGGAAACGTTCGTAGAGATTCAAACCGCGTGTTCGCAACCGGAGGGATTGAATGACTGGACGGCCGTGGAGTGGCTGCTGACGACGGCTCAAGACTACGGTTGGGAAGGCGAACTCGACGAGGTCACCCGGCGGATTCTTTCTCATCCGCCGGAACTGAGTGCCCTGTTGGCTCAAGCGCGCGCGGTTCACATTGTGGGATGTGCCCGTCGGGGAGACGCCGACGCAGCACTCGCGGCTTTCGATGGAGCGCTGAAAGGCATCCGACTGCGGCAGCCGCAGGAAACCACGAACCTCGCCGTCGCCACGGCTTTGGCCTTTCAACTGCGTGGTGATGTGGACGCCGCCCGTGCGGTCTATGAACGGCTCAACAGCGCGTTCTTTCTGAATCCGGAAGTTCGTGATTTTGTCTCGTATCGTCAGGAGCGGTTGGCACTCGTCGGAAAGCCCGCCCCGGACGTCGCGTTGACGGACCTTAACGGGACTGCCGTGAACTGGACCGATTCGCGGGGAAAGGTGCTGGTGCTCGATTTCTCGGCGACGAATTGCCGCCCGTGTCTGGAAGAACTGCCGCGGTTGCGTCGGTTTTATCACGATCGTGACGCCGATAAGGTGGCGCTGCTCGGCATCAGTCTTGATGAAGACGTGGCGGATCTCACACGGTTTCTGCAGCAGGAACCGCTTCCCTGGCCGATGGCGCTCGATCAGAAGCGGGCCACCACCGCATTCAAAGTCGTGTTGATTCCCTGCCTGGTGGTGCTCGATCAAAACGGCAAAGTCGCTGCAGTCGATGTCCCGCCCCGGTCCTTGCGATCCACGGTGACAATCTTGCAGGACCGCGCAGCAGGGGCGAAGTGAGTCCGCAATGACGTGGCAGACCGAAACCGTGTCGACCGCTGACGGATTGCGTCTGCAGGTGCGTATCTACACGCCGGACCGATTCGATCGCGGCACCATCCTCTTCATTCACGGCGGCGGCGATCACGGCGGCCGATACCTGCATGTCGCGGAGCGTCTCGGTCAATGCGGTTGGCGATCCATTCTTCCAGACCATCGCGGCCACGGTGCTTCGGAAGGGGAGCGCTGGGACATCGACCGCTGCGAAACCTATTTCGCCGATTTGACCCGCGTGCTGGCGCAATTCCAACAACCGAAAGAGCAGACGGTGCTGCTCGGACACAGTTTCGGCGGATTGCTCGCCGCACGGTGGGCGGAAATCGCGCCCTCACCGCGTGCGGCCGTGTTGACGTCGCCGCTGTTGGGATTGGCGTTGAACGTCCCGCTGTGGAAACGATGGCTCGGACACCTGTTGTTGTACATCGCACCGAAAACGCGATTTCGGTCCGGGTTGGACCCCAAAAACATGATGCTGGATCCGAATCGTCTGGCGGAACGGCGGGCGGATCCGTACTTGCAGAAGCAGCTCACCGCCCGCTGGTTCTTTGCGATGCAGGACTGCATTGCGGTGACCCGGCGTGACGTTGCCGCAGTGGAATGCCCGTTATTGGTGCTGCAGGGGGCCGATGATCGCACGGTGCTTCCCGGCGCCTCCCGTGAATGGATCGGGCTCACCAGCGCACAAGTGCGGGAATTTCACGAGTTTCCCGGCCACGTGCATGAACTTCTCAACGAGTCCGACTGGGCCGAAACCACGGACTTAATCGCCGACTGGTTGGAACGGGCGGTGAAATAATCGCGTTACTGTTTCAGCAACAAGGCTTTGCCGACGTACCACAGTTTCTTCCACTTCGGCAGCGACACGCGCGACGAAAAGACATCGTATTGTCGGCGTTCGATTTCGATCAGCAGGCCGTGATAGATGTCCCGCATCGCCCGCAGAATCGGTCGGCCGACGGGATCGATTAAATCGTACAGGGCTTCCGAACGGCGATACGATTCTTGAGCCCGCTGGACTTCAAACCGCATCAATTCACGGTAGCGATCGGTTGCTGCGGCTGTGCCGAGGTCAGCCGCGGTGAGATCGAACCGGGCCAGATCTTCCGCGGGGAGGTACACGCGGCCGAGATCCCGGTCTTCGCGAATGTCCCGCAGGATATTCGTCAATTGAAACGCCAGTCCGCAATCAATGCCCCGCGGAATGGCGTTGGCATCGCGGATTCCCCAAATCGACAAACAGCACAATCCCACCGCCCCGGCGACGTGATAGCAGTAATCTTCCAGTTCGGCGAATGTCGCAATGGCAACGGGTTCCATATCCCGCGCGACACCGGCGAGGACATCGTGAAAATAACGTTCGGGAATGGCATACCGCTGCACCGTATCAATCACGGCCGGCAACGCGGGGTGAGCGGGCGTTTCACCATGCAATCCTGCCGTGAAGGCCGACGACCACGCTTTCAGCGCCGCACGGCGTTCCGCCATGTTTAATGATGTGTCATCGCTGCAATCATCGGCGATGCGCATGAAGGCATAGAGCGCATTCATCGCGTCCCGGCGATCGCGCGGCAATGCCAGAAAAGCATAGCCGAAGTTGTGCGCGGTCCGACGGGTGAGCTGCCGGCAGTATTCATACGAAGCCGTCAGCGAAGTCGTCATCGGGAACCGTTTGAATTCAAAAGGGACATCCGCCGTTTTGGTCTGCTCGGGAAGGCGGGCAGTATGTAACATCGCCGCGGGAAATCCCAGCGTTCCGCTTCTGATGGTGGATAGAGGCGTGAGTCCGTTTGAACTTAAGAATGTCGGGGCGGGGGCCCCGACCGATGATTTCCAGTTGATTTTCACATCCCTAGGTCGGGGCCCCTGCCCCGACGCTTTAAAAACTGTGCCCCACTATCCGGATGGAGTTCACTATTGGAGTGGAAGGCATCGGTCCGTTACACCATGATGGGACGGTGCAGATCAGCAGAACCTCCAGGGAAAGGAACGGGTCATCGGCCACGACCATGATCACGACGCCGGCGGACACGACGCCAAGGTTAGAAATCACGCGAGTCACGACCATGGCGACGGCGAACGTTGGCAGATGGTGATCGAGACCATCTTGTGTCTTGTCGCAAGTCTGACAGGGATCGCCTGCGAGTTTCTCGCGCACGGCGGATCCGCGGATTCGCCCTGGCAAATCGGATCGCGAATCGCCTACATCGTGGCGTATCTCGCCGGTGGTCGTTACACGGCGATCCACGCATGGGACGAGATTCGTGCCGGACAGGTGAACGTGGATTTGCTGATGCTGGCCGCCGCGGTGGGCTCGGCATTCATCGGACACTGGGTCGATGGAGCCGCCCTGCTCTTCCTGTTTTCGCTGTCCCACACGCTGGAAACGATCATTCTGGGCCGCACGCGGCGGGCGATTGCCGATCTGATGGATCTCACGCCGGCCGAAGCGCTCGTGGTGCGGAAAGAGGGCGAAGTTCGCATCGCGGTGGCCGATTTGAAGGTGGACGACGTCGTGGTGGTCCGCCCGGCAGAACGCATTCCCGCGGACGGTATCATTTGCTCCGGTCAAACCAGCGTGGATCAATCGCCGATCACGGGCGAATCGATTCCGATCGACAAAGTGATCGGCGATGCCGTGTTCTCGGGAACGCTCAATCAACACGGCGTGATTCACGTGGCGGTCACGCGGGTGGCGAGTGAATCAACGCTCTCCCGCATGGTTAAACTCGTCGAGGAAGCCCAGTCCCAACGGGCAGAAAGCCAGCGGTTTACCGAATGGTTCGGCCAAAAATACACGTGGGCCGTGCTGGCGCTCGCGGCGACGACGCTCGCGACGGCTTATGGAGTGTTCGGTCTGGAGTGGGCCGCGGCGTTTTATAAAGCCATGACCGTTCTGGTCGTCGCTTCGCCCTGTGCGGTGGTGATTTCCATTCCCGCGGCAATTCTCGCGGCGATCACCAGTGCAGCCAAAGGGGGCGTGCTCTTCAAAGGTGGTGCGGCGATGGAGGGCGCTGCGGTCTTGAAAGCGATCGCTTTCGATAAAACGGGCACACTCACCATCGGTCGGCCGCGCGTGGTCAGCGTGATTCCCGCAACCGGACATACCGCAGACGATTTGCTCAAAGTCGCCGCGGCGATGGAAGAACATTCCGAACATCCGCTCGCTCGCGCTGTGGTGCAAGCCGCACACGATCGCAATCTCGCTTGGGGTGAGGCGACTCAATTGGAAGCCGTCACCGGGCACGGCATCCGCGGCAATTGGGACGGGCATCCGCTGCGAATTGGCAAGCTGGCCTGGTTTGAACCGCTCGCCAACTGGACCGACGAAGCCACACTCGTCGCAGTGAAAGCGGCAGAAGCCCGCGGCGAAACGGTAGTGGCGGTGGCCGATGATACCCGCTGGTGGGGGGCGCTCGGAATTGCCGACGTGCTCCGCCCCACGGCGGTGGATTGTGTAACGGGATTACATCAGCTTGGTGTCAATGAGCTGACCATTCTGACCGGCGACTCGGAAATCGTGGCCCGCGAGTTAGCGAATCGTGTCGGTCTCAGCTACCGGGCGGGGTTGTTGCCGCAAGATAAACTGGAAGCGATTCGCGTGCTGCATGAGAAGTACGGACCGACGGGGATGATTGGCGACGGGATGAACGATGCCCCCTCGCTCGCTGCGGCCGATGTGGGGTTCTCGCTCGGCGGTTCCGGCACGGACGTCGCCCTGGAAACCGCGGATGTGGTGATCCTCGCGGATGATCTGCGCCGGTTGCCGTATGCGATTGGGCTCGCGCGGGAAACACAGCGCGTCATTCAACAGAATCTGGTGGTGGCGTTCGGGATGATGGGGCTGCTCTTGATTGCGTCTTTGGTGACCACGCTGCCGCTCCCTCTGGCCGTGTTGGGACATGAAGGGAGCACCGTCGTGGTCATTCTCAACGGGCTGCGGTTACTCCGGTTCCCCAGGCCGGTCAGTGTTGCCTCGTGAGATTCCGGTTGCACGTTGTCCGTTCACCAAGTGCTCAATTTTTATGCACGGCGATCACGGATAGGCTTTCGGAAATGGAAATTCGCAGCATTCCGCTTGAAGAAACGGACACGGAGAATCGAGTTCACGAAGTTGTAATGGAGTTGTTTTGTGAACATGCGTCCATTTTTCTTCCGGCGAAAGTGGTTGACTTCTTGCTGTCAGTCGAGATCATTCCCCTGATTTGACCGTGAGAAACGGATTCCACGGTGAACGGTTTGCCCGGCATTGTCGATATTTCCCGCAGAATCGGTTTCGTCCGTAACGGCCATTCATTCGTTGTTTTAGATGGGTGCGTGTTCGGAAGCCCGAAGCGGGGGCTCGTGCTGGGCAGGTACCACGCGTCGTGCTAAACTCCACGGTGGAAATCAACTGCGGAAATTCCGCGGTACGGCGTTTTCAGTAGACGAGACGCAAGTCCTCTCGGCGGTCGTTGACCTCCAAGGGCGCGTCAATTCAATCGAGATCGAGGTGACGGGGCATGACCGGGATGTTGGCCACCCCGCCGCAAACGCGGCGCAGCGAAGAAATTTCTTCCGACGACAAGCCGAGCGACGTAGCGGCCAATGGGTCCGCACCGATGTTGCCGCCCCCGGAACTCGACGACTGGCTCGAAGCCCTCGACGATCTTTACGACCGTCATGGCGTCGAAGCGGTTCGCCTGATTCTCACGCAACTGCACAACCGGGCGAACAGCAAAGGGGCATCCGTCGTCCCGTCGTCCGTCACACCGTACGTCAACACGATCGCCAAAGAAAACGAAGCGCCCTTCCCCGGTGACCGGGCGCTGGAACGGAAAGTTCGCAGCCTCGTCCGCTGGAACGCGATGGCGATGGTGGTGCAGGCCGCGCGATCGGGGTCCGGTGTCGGCGGGCATATTTCGACCTTTGCGTCGTCAGCCTGCCTCGTCGAAACCGCACAAAATCACTTTTTCCATGCCCGCACGGCCGATCACACCGGCGACATGGTGTACTTCCAGGGTCACGCTTCGCCGGGAATGTATGCCCGCGCGTTTCTGGAAGGCCGGTTGACCGAAGAGAACCTGACCCGCTTTCGTCGTGAATTGCCGCGCGGGCAAGGGCTGTCGTCGTATCCGCACCCGTGGTTGATGCCCGATTTCTGGCAGTTCCCCACGGTGTCGATGGGCTTGGGCCCGATCTGTTCGCTTTATCACGCCCGCTTCCTGCGGTATATGGAACATCGCGGCTTGATCGATACGTCGAAGTCACGCGTGTGGGCATTCCTTGGTGATGGCGAAATCGACGAACCGGAATCGCTCGGTGCCATCACGCTCGGTGCGCGCGAGCAACTCGATAACGTGACCTGGGTTGTGAACTGCAATCTGCAACGGCTCGACGGCCCTGTCCGCGGCAATGGCAAGATCATTCAGGAACTCGAAGGGATCTTCCGCGGTGCCGGTTGGAACGTCATCAAGGTCATCTGGGGGGCCGATTGGGATCCGATTCTCGAAAATGATTCGACCGGCATGCTTGTGCAACGCATGGGTGAAGTCGTTGACGGTCAGTTCCAGAAATATGTCGTCGAAACCGGTGAATATATCCGTAACGACTTCTTCGGCAAGAATCCGGAACTGTTGAAACTCGTCGAACACCTTACCGACGACCAACTGAAGAGCCTGCGCCGCGGCGGTCACGATGTGACGAAAGTCTACGCGGCTTACAAAGCGGCGACCGAATTCAAGGGTGCCCCGACGGTGGTCCTGGCCCATACCATCAAGGGCTACGGCATCGACACCGCCGAAGGCCGCAATACCACGCATCAAAAGAAGAACGTCGAAGAAGAAGCCCTCATCCGCTTCCGAACCCGTTTCGAATTGCCGCTGTCCGACGACGAAGCCCGCAATGCCAAGTTCTATCGCCCGGACGATGACGCCCCGGAAATGCAGTATTTGAAGAAGCACCGGGAAACGCTCGGCGGTTCGATCCCGGCCCGCGTTCCGACCACGGAGCGTTGGACGATACCCAGCGTCGATGAGTTCATGGGCGGTGCGGGCGGTGTCGGCAAGGAATGGTCGACGACCAAAGCGCTCAGCGAAAACATGCGTTTCCTGATGAAGAACAAATCCTTCGGGAAGCAAGTTCTGACAATCATTCCCGACGAAGCGCAAACCTTCGGGATGGCGTCGCTCTTCTCGCAGTTCGGCATCTATTCCAGTAAGGGGCAACTTTATTCCCCGGTCGATGCCAGCGAAATCGCGTCGTACAAGGAATCGAAAACCGGCCAGATTTTGATGGAAGGGATCAACGAAGCCGGCGCGATGGCGTCGTTCGTCGCCGCGGGAACGTCGTACGCCAACCTCGGTGTGCCGATCTGTCCGTTCTACATCTACTACTCGATGTTCGGCTTCCAGCGCGTCGGCGATCTGATCTGGCTTGCCGCTGATTCGCGCTGCAAGGGTTTCCTCTGCGGCGGGACGTCGGGCCGCACCACGCTCAACGGCGAAGGTCTCCAGCACGAAGACGGTCACAGCCAGTTGATGGCCAGCACCGTGCCGAACCTCATCGCGTACGACCCGGCGTTTGCCTACGAAGTCGCTGTCATTATCCGCGACGGTCTGCGACGGATGTACGGCGAAGGCGAAGACGTCTTCTATTACCTCTCGGTTTACAACGAGAACTACGATCAGCCCGCGATGCCCAAGGGGGACGGCGTGCTGGATGGCATCGTGAAGGGGCTGTATCCGCTTGATCCAAGCATCCCCGCGGCGACCCGCGCGACGCGGCCGCAACTCATCGGCAGCGGCCCAATTCTGAACTACGCGATCACCGCGCAGAAGATTCTCGCCGAGAAGTACAACGTCACCGTGGATGTCTGGTCGGCCACGAGTTACAACGAACTCAAGCGCGATGCCCAGGCGGCGGAACGCTGGAATCGACTCCACCCGACGGAAACGCCGCGGAAGAGTTATCTCGACACGGTGTTGCAGGGGTTGAAGGGGCCGGTGATCTCGGTGAGCGACAACGTGCAACTCGTGGCTGAGCAGATTCGGCCGTATGTGCCGACGCAATATGTGGTGCTCGGGACCGACGGTTTCGGTCGCAGCGAATCGCGGAAGAATCTCCGGCGGCACTTCGAAATCGACGCTGAGTGCATTGCCTACACCACGCTCGTCGCGCTCTCTCGGCAGGGACAGTTCGACGTGGCGAAACTTCCGGCAGCCCTGAAAGATTTAGGCATCGATCCGGAAAAGATCGACCCGGCGATGGCATGAAATTGTTAGTGGTCCGTTGTCAGTTGTCAGTGGTAAAGGCAACTCCGACAGCGGCTACGAGATTCGCCCGCAGCTTGTACTCTCTTCACCACGGACAACTGACAACGGACCCTTTCCCCATGTCCATCGAATTCAAGCTTCCGAATCTGGCCGAAGGTGTGACGAACGCCGATGTGGCGGAATTGCACGTCAAAGAAGGCGACGCGGTCGAAGTCGGCCAGGCGCTGATGGATTTGGAAACCGACAAGGCCGTAATCCCGCTGGAATCTCCGCACACGGGCAAGATCGCCAAACTCCTGGTCAAGCAAGGTGACACGATCAAGGTGGGCCAGACGATCATGCACATTGATGCCGTCGGTGCGGCAGCGCCGGCTGCAAAAGCCGTCACCAACGGTGAAGCCAAGGCGGCACCAGCGGCGGCTCCCGTGGCTGTTCCAGTCGCTGCTGCTGCGGCCGCTCCCGCGCTGATGCAACCGTTCGGCAATGGCACGCTGCCGGTCGCGGCTGGTCCGGCCACGCGCCGGATGGCCCGCGAGTTGGGTGTCGATCTCGGTAAAGTGCGAGGTAGCGGTTCCGGCGGTCGGATCACTTCCGAAGACGTCGCGCGATCGTTTGCCGGTTCCAGCAGTTCCGGTGGTGGCGGTGGATTGGTCATTCCCCCCCTGCCCGATTTCTCATCGTTCGGAGCCGTCGAACGGCAACCCTATACCCGGCTGCAGAAGACCGTCGCGAACAATCTCAGCCTGGCGTGGCAGATCATCCCCCACGTCACGCAGCACGATCTCGCCGACATCACCGACATCGAAAACGCCCGGAAACGGTTCGTCGAAAACGTCGGCAAGAACGCTCCCAAGGTGACGATGACCGCGATCACCATGAAGGCGATCGTCGCCTGTCTCCAGCAGTTCCCGCACTTCAATTCCAGTTACGATTCGCAGAAAGGCGAACTCGTGCTGAAGAAGTATTACCACCTCGGCATTGCGGTCGATACGCCGAATGGACTGGTCGTTCCCGTCGTTCGCGACGTCGATCAAAAAACGGTGGTGCAACTCGCGAACGAGCTGACGAATGTCGCCGAAAAAGCCCGCAACGGTAAGCTCGGAATTGAGGACATGCGCGGCGGGACATTCACTATCACCAATCTCGGCGGCATTGGCGGGACGGCTTTCACGCCGATCGTCAATTATCCCGAAGTGGCGATTCTCGGCATGTCCCGGTCGCAGAAGCAATTGCAGCTCGTCAACGGCGAACTGAAAGAACGGCTGATGTTGCCTCTTTCGTTGTCCTACGATCACCGCGTAGTCAACGGCGCCGACGCGGCCCGGTTCCTCGTTCGCCTCGCCAGCATGTTTACGGACCCATTCCGTTTGCTGGTTGAGTGTTGATTTCACAGAAATCGACTACAATTCTTCCCGGTCGGACCAGGGCGGGTCACGGCAACGCGATCCGCCCCGTTCGTTTTCCTGGCCCCACCAGCCCGAAGCGCAAGCGACGGGTTCTTTGAAACAGCGCTCGAAACTCCACCCGTCGCTCGCGCTTCGGGCGGATTCGAGTTTATTGAGGTTTGGTTACCGGCATGGCGACATCACACACGGAACTGGTAGTTCTCGGCGGCGGTCCGGGCGGATACCCGGCGGCGTTTGATGCCGCGGACCATGGCATGCAGGTCACGATTGTCGATGAAGGGGCCGGTCTCGGCGGAGTCTGTCTGAACCGCGGCTGCATTCCTTCGAAAGCCTTGCTGCATGTTGCCAAGCTCATTAACGAAACCCACGAATCCGCCGAGTGGGGCGTGACGTTTTCCGAGCCGAAGATCGATCTCGCCAAACTACGCGATTTCAAGAACGGCGTGATCAAGAAACTCGTGGGCGGGATCGGCGAACTTGGCCGCGCCCGCAAAGTGACCGCGATGGCCGGCCGGGGTTCGTTCGTCGACAGCCACACGCTCGACGTCAAGAAGCCCGACGGCACCACCGATCGGCTGACCTTCGACAAGTGCATCATCGCGACCGGTTCGTCCCCCACGGTGCCGCCGGTCTTTCAGATTGGTGACCCGCGGGTGATGGATTCGACGGGAGCACTCGAACTCGCCGACATTCCGAAGACGCTGCTCGTCGTGGGCGGCGGATATATCGGCCTTGAAATGGGAACCGTCTACGCGGCGCTGGGTTCGAAAGTGACCGTCGTCGAATTTCTGCCGACCTTGCTCGCCGCCGCGGATCGTGATCTCGTCAAACCGCTGCAAAAACGATTGGAAAAAGCCTTCGCCGCCATTCATCTCAGCACCAAAGTCGAAGCCCTGAAGGCCACCTCCGCGGGGATCGAGGCGACATTGGCCGGTGAAGGCGTCGAACCGAAGCAAGTCTTCGACCGTGTGCTGATTTCGATCGGCCGCCGTCCCAACAGCAAGGGCTTCGGTCTCGAAAACACGAAAGTCGTCGTCAACGACAAGGGTTTCATTCAGGTCGATCCCAAGCGGCAGACCAGCGAACCGCACATCTTTGCGATTGGCGATGTCGCCGGAGAACCGATGCTCGCCCATAAAGCCACGCGGGAAGCCAAAGTGGCCGTGGAAGGTCTGCTCGGCAAGCCGGTCGAGTTCGACAACATCGCGATCCCCGCCGTCGTCTTCACCGACCCGGAAATCGCGTGGTGCGGCCTGCAGGAACACGAAGCGGCGGCACAGAATCGTGAAGTCAAAGTCGTGAAATTTCCGTGGGCAGCGTCCGGTCGCGCGACGACGCTGGGCCGCAACGAAGGATTGACGAAACTCATCATGGATCCCAAGACCGAGCGGATTCTCGGCATGGGAATCGTCGGCGTGAATGCCGGGGAAATGATTGCCGAAGGGGTGATTGCCGTGGAAACCGCCGCCGTGGCCCGCGACCTGGCGGAAAGTATCCACGCCCACCCGACGCTGTCGGAAACGATCATGGAAGCCGCGGAAGCCGTCTTCGGCCAGGC
>JAKFUG010000029.1 GCA_021732785.1 Planctomycetaceae bacterium | reverse complement strand
CGCCAACCTCCCTGCCCAACACCACCCCAACACCACCCCAACCAACAACCCACCCACGCCGACACGCATTGGAGGAGAATTTCACTCTCTTGTCCAGAGCGCGATGATTACAGGGACGGGCTCCTAGGCAAGCCGGGGATGGGTCGCAAAAGCTGGGTGCCAGTTCATCCCGCTCCTGGATGAATTCAGGGAACCTATTCGAGATGAGGACACCGATCTGTGAAAAGGGGCGGGAGGTCCACGCGAGACACCCGCGGGATTGAAATGTCGAGCCGGAGAAACGGCCTGCAAGTGCCGACATGAGAGTCGGGCAGGTGTGTGTAGTCCATCTCAAGCACCTGTCCGTTGTCCGTTGGGAATAAAATCCTTCCACTGACCACTGTGTGCAGTGTACTGCCGCGGGGAAACTCGGATCGTCGATGGCTCAATCATCGATCAACCCCGCTCGCTTTGACAGCTACGTTGACGTAGCTGTCTCTGTCGTCGTTGTCGACCTGCGCTGGAATCATGCTGCAACGGCAGCAAGACTTCTTTCCGGCGGAGTTTGAGGTCCCTCACGGCTTCTTTGACGATCGCGTCGCCGCTCGTCATCGCCGTGCTCGATCTTCTTCGGATCGCTGAACGAGAGCAAGAACCTCGAGTGATGCGGCTCGGTTTGCCCAGTGCAGAATTCTTTTCAACAAATGTTGACGCGCTGTCGACACAGCCATACTATTTACGCGGCGTCAACAATTATGAGTTCTACGGAAGGTGGACCGTGGTGGAGAATGTACCGGGGTCGATGAGTGCGGCGGAGCGCGAGGTGCTGACGGTCCTGTGGAACCGCGGACCCGCCGGCGTGAAGGATGTGCATGGCTGGCTGCTGGAGTCGGGGCAGGGCTGGTCGCGTTCAACGGTGATTACGCTGCTGCAACGACTGGAGCGGAAGGGGTTCGTGCGCAGCGATCGCAGTCAACATGCGTTCGTATTTCATCCGGTGATGACACGCGAACAAGTGATGCACTCGCGGATGCTGGAACTCGCCGACGAGCTCAGCGGTGGCGATCCCTTGCCGCTCATGGCCGCATTTACGCAACAACACTCCTTTACGGCCGAGGAAGTCCGGCAGTTTCGTGAGTTAATCGATCGGCTCGATCAGAACCGGAAGAAACGGAGGGCTCCGTGATGATCTTCGGAACGACACCGCTCGTCTGGGGCCTGGAGACACTGGCGATCACGGCATTGCTGGTGCTGGGGGCCTGGTTGGTGGAACGGCCGCTGGAGCATTATCCGGCGGTGCGACGTCTGGTGTGGGGGTTGGTTTTGTGCCGGTTTCTGGTCCCCCCGCTGATGAGTTGGCCAGAGATCACAGCCCTGCTTCCCACTCCGGCCAAAGTTCCCGAATCGGTACCGCGACCTCAGCCAAATGATCTTGCAGCGCCGCCAATCATGGTCGTTGATGTGTTGTCCGTTGTCCCCCTGGACGATCCGATTCCGCCACAACTTGCAATCGAACCCCCAGAATTCGACGCGCGGCCGGTTGAGGTTTCCGCAGCATTGCCCAAGCCAGAGTCGGTCGCCGAAAGACCGTTCACTCACTCGCTGCACGCCGTGCTTCACTGGACCGGGTGGCCAGGTCTGCTGCTGACCGTCTGGACGGCTGGCAGCATCCTCAATGTGGTGTGGCTGACATCCCGGTTGATGTTGCTCCGAAGACGGTTGCGAAGTGCTCGTTCCGCGCCCCAGCGTCTGATTTCTTTGTCCCGCGATGTCGCCGTCGAATTGGGACTGCGCCCGCTTCGCGTGGAAGTTGTGGACGGCATCGAGACGCCCTTTGTCTGTTGCCTCGGACGAACCCGACTGATCTGGCCGGCTGCATTCATCACCGGGATCGCGACCAATCGGCTGCGCGGAATCATGGCGCACGAACTGGCGCATGTGCGGCAGTTCGACCATTGGTGGCAATGGGTGGACCTCGTTGCGCGAGTCGTGTGGTGGTGGAACCCGCTCTGCGGGTTCGCGCGTCGCAAGTTGTGGGAGGCGAGCGAACAAGTGTGTGACGCCGTCGCGTTGACGCTTGGCGGAATTGATCGCCGCGAGTATGCCGAGATGTTTTTGGAACTATCGACGGGACCGATGTCCGCGATGCCGCTGCCGGTGTTGGGCTGGCGGGGTTCAAACCAGGCCTTTCAAAGGAGATTGACCATGATGCTGTCGGAGAATGTCTCACGGCGAGCGCCGTGGAAAGTGGTCGCGCTGGTGCTGCTGGCGGGACTGGCAACGCTGCCGGCATGGACGACCGCCGGGGAGGATGTCCTCTTCGGTGACGAGTTCATTGTCGGTGATATCACCTTCGGGTCGGTCGCAACGACGGCCGCCGTGGGCGAAGCACCGGCCCCTGCTTCAGAGCCGGCAGCGCCACTGACGAGCACGCCCATCGGTGTTCCCAGTCCGGCCACTGTCACTTTTGGAACGACGTTCGAGACCCTGATCTTGAATCAGGTTGAACCAACGGGGATCGCCACAGAATCGACGATCCGCAAAACCATGACCCGGACCGCGCGGCCGCAACCCACGCGCCAGCAGTCCATCCTGCGGCTGACGGCGATGTATTACACGGCTCTCGCCGACGAGCGCACCGCAGATGCCTTGGCGCTGCAGGAAGCGCTGACGGCTTTGGGCGCTTCCATTCCCGCGACAGCAACGACAACGAACCCGATGCCATCGCGGACGATCTATTCCAGATCCTGGGGGCCCCAACCTTCAATCGTGGAACCGACGAATCTCCTCCGCAGCTTCCGGGGATATGGTTCCCTCGCCGTGCGACTCAAGGTGACCGGTGCCGTGGAAGGCTTGGTCTGGGGATCGGGGCCCTATACCGACGACTCTGCGATTGCTGCTGCCGCAGTGCATGCCGGAGTGATGAAAGTCGGCGAATCGGCCGACGTTGTGGTGAAGTTCAGTGGTCCCGGCGAGAGCTTCGCGGGATCGACCCGGAATGGTGTCACGTCGTCCGATTTCAGCCATTGGGGTGGAAGTTACTCGGTGGCTCCGCTCGCCGAAATGCCGGACGCCCCGTACCTGACGTCTCGGTCGGCCCTGGTCGACAATTTTTCCGCTTACCTGACGGTGAGCATGCTCGCGGGCCAGGCCCCCATCCAACCGGGCACATCCCTGATCGTTTCCCTGGAAGGGAAACTCACGGGGGCCGTCTGGGGTGATGGCATTTACACGTCCGACTCCAGTCTCGACGCTGCGGCGGTTCACTCCGGAGTCCTGAAAGGGGGCGAATCCGGTTTCGTGAAAGTCACGCTGTTACCCGGTCAAGACACTTACGGCGGTGGCGCTAAGAATGGCGTGGAATCCAGCACGTATGGAACCTATCGCATGAGTTACCGCCTGGACCGACTCGAACAGACCCTCGAACCCGATCGCGGGGCCATTCTGGACGGCGTGCGAATTCGGCGACTGAACTAGCAACCCGCGTCTGGATGCTTGGGGGCTCTGTCTGGCACGAACGCGCTTTACGGTCGTACGATGGCCGGCAACAACATTCCGAACGCGGACCGTTGTCCTTGACCTTCGCTCCGACCTTCAGCGTTTAATCGAACCGACCATGACATCCCATCCATCAACGCCGATCCCCTATGCGCCCGCCGTCGAGTTCGTTCCGCCCGATGAACCGGAGGATGTGCAGCGCGTGATGGCTGCGCTGGAGAAGTTGCTCCAGCGCAGCCATGCGCAAAGTGGTCACTTTCGCGGCGATGTCCATGTGAAGATTCATGGCTGCGCCGTCGCACAATTCCAGGTTCTTTCCGCTTTGCCAGCCGAACTGGCGCAGGGATTGTTCGCCCGCGCACGGACTTACTCGGCGGTGGTCCGGTTCACAAACTCCGCCAGCCAGTTGCAGTCGGATGTCCTCCCCGACGGTCGCGGACTGGCAATCAAAGTGTTTGACGTCGAGGGCGAGCAACTCGCGTCCTCGCCCGATGGGGAACGGGCGCAAGATTTCGTGATGGTGAATCATCCGGTATTCATTGCCCGGAACGTCAAAGACTATCTGCGCTTGGAGCAGGTCCTCGTGACGTCCAACGACAATCCCCTCACGGCGGCAGCACAAGCCCTGTCCGGTGGCAACTGGAACCCGCTGCATTGGCACTGGCGCGAAGCAGTCACCGTCGCTCAGATCGCGAGTCATTTGCCGGTGCATCCGGCCAACAACACCTACTACAGCATGGCTCCGATCCGGTTCGGTCAATACGTGGCGAAATACCGCGTGCAACCGGTCGAATCGATGCCGGGTTCCTGGACCGACCTGGCCATCAAACTAGGAACCAAAGCGGATGCCATGCGTTTGATTCTCGAAGAAACGCTGCGCACCCAATCGCTCGCCTTTGAATTCCAGGTGCAACTGCGAACGTCGATAGACACGATGCCCGTGGAAGACGCCACGATCGAATGGCCGGAGCAACAATCGCCGTATCGCACCGTGGCACGGCTGACCATCCCGCGTCAGGAATTGGACGTCGCCGAAACGAAAGCGAACTGCCCCACGTTGGCGTTCAATGTCTGGAATGCCTTGCAAGATCATCAGCCACTCGGGGGGATCAATCGCCTCCGTCGCGCAGTCTACCCGATTTCGGCGGCATGGCGTCGCCGCGAGCAAAACCCGCAAGAGGGATAGTGTTTGTCAAAACGCTGCTAAACCGCGAAATGACGTTCTGTATGCGACCGAGAGCGTTCGCCATCACATTCGGGACGCAGTGACTTTCCCTACGGACCGTCATCTGGTGTAGAATCAGTCTACGCGCGGGAACGCCTCTGCGACTCGAGGCACTTGACCAGCAGATGATGAGGAGCAACGGCCTATGATGGGGAAACCATCGGTCGCGTTCGTGGCGTGTTTTTTCCTGATTGATATGGGCCGTCCGGTCCTTGGTGTCGAGCCCGCCTCGGCGGATGTGGAGTTCTTCGAGAAGCAGGTCCGGCCCGTTCTCGTCGAGCACTGTCACAAATGCCACGGAGCGACGAAACAGTGGGCGGGACTGCGGCTCGATTCGCGCGAGGCGATGCTCAAGGGGGGCGACAACGGACCAGCCATCGTGCCTGGTAACCCCGACGCCAGTTTGCTCATTCGCGCGGTGAAGCACGCTGACGACAATCTCAAGATGCCGGAGAACGGCAAACTCGCCGACGGACTCATTGCCTCCCTCGTCCGTTGGGTCGAACGAGGAGCCGTGTATCCAGCGGGGTCACTCCCGGCAGCACGTTCTCGCGACCCGAATCACTGGTCCTTTCATCCCCCCGCCGCGCAATCACTTCCGGTGGTGAAAGATGTTGCGTGGCCCCAGTCGCCGATTGATCATTTCATTCTTGCCAAACTCGAAGCCGCACAGGTTGCTCCCGCAGTACAGGCTGACAAACGCGCACTCATCCGGCGCGTGACGTTCGATCTGACGGGGTTGCCGCCCGCGCCGTCCGAGATCGCCAGTTTTCTGGCCGATGATCGCCCCGAAGCCTTCGCCATCGTCGTGGACCGTTTGCTGGATTCTCCCGCATACGGCGAACATTGGGGACGGCATTGGCTCGACGTCGCGCGCTATGCCGATTCCAACGGGCTCGATGAAAACATCGCCCACGGCAACGCCTGGCGGTATCGCGATTATGTGGTCGCTTCAATCAACCAGGACAAACCATTCGACCGTTTCGTCGTCGAACAGATCGCGGGGGATTTACTCCCTTTTGACAATGAGCCGCAACAGCACGCGCAGTTGATCGCGACGACATTTCTCTCGATCGGCCCGAAAGTCCTCGCGGAAGTCGATCAGCCCAAGATGCGGATGGACATCGTTGATGAGCAAATTGATGCCGTGGGGCGCGTGTTCCTGGGGCTGACGCTGGGATGTGCGCGATGCCACGACCACAAGTTCGATCCGATCAGTGCTGCGGATTACTATGGACTCGCGGGGGTCTTCAAAAGCACGAAGACCATGGACAGCTACATCAAAGTCGCCAAGTGGCACGAGCACACGCTGCCGTCCGCGGAGACCACGAAACTGCAAGCGGCCTTCGATGCCGATATCGCCGTCCGGAAACAAGCCATCGCTGATTTTGTCACCAAAGCGGACCAGCTCGCGAAGGAGGGGCTCGCCGCCGATGCCACCGTTCCTGAGAAGCTCGAAACGCTCTACCCCGAAGCGACGAAAGCCGAACTCGCCAAGTTGCGGGAACAACTCGCCACCGTCGAGCGGACCGGCCCGGACTTGCCGTCGACGATGGGCGTCACCGAAGACGAAGTCGTCGACGTCGCCATCCATCTCCGCGGCGACACACAGAAGCTGGGCGATATCGTTCCGCGTCACACGCCGGTCGCCATTGCCGGGGCCGCGCCGCTCGAGTTCTCGCCGAAAGCCAGTGGACGGCAACAACTCGCGCAGTGGCTCGTTGACCCAAACCATCCGCTGACGGCGCGGGTCTTTGTCAATCGCGTCTGGCGCTGGCGCTTCGGCCGTGGGCTGGTCAGAACCACCGACAATTTCGGCTTATTGGGGGAATCACCGTCCCATCCCGAGTTGCTCGATTGGCTCACGCAGCGCTTCATCGCCGATGGCTGGTCGCTGAAGTCGTTGCATCGCCTCATGCTGAATTCCAGCACGTATCAACAGGCCAGCGTGCCGCACCCCAAAACCTTGGAAGTCGATCCCGAGAACCGTCTGCTCGGCCGGTTCAGCATTCGTCGGCTGGGCGCCGAAGAAGTCCGCGATGCGCTGCTTGCCGTGAGTGGTCAGCTCGATCCAACCATCGGCGGACCGGTCCTCAAGGTGAAGAACCGCGGGTACCTGTTCGATCACACGTCGATCGATCTCACCGATTACACGAGCAACCGGCGGTCGCTCTATCTACCCGTAATTCGCAACCACATTTACGATCTGTTCCAGCTCCTCGATTTCCCCGATCCCGCGGTTCCCACGGGCGACCGTGCCACCAGCACCGTCGCACCGCAGGCGTTGCTGATGATGAACAGCGATTTCGTCATGCAGTCCGCGGATCAAATCGCCGAGCGCGCGTTGGCGGAACCAAAATCCACTCCGGAGCGGATCTCGACCATCGTGAGCACGATCTACGGACGGGAGGCGACCGACGCCGAGATCGAAGCCCACCAGCAATTCCTGATCGGTATCGAACAAGCCCTTGCCGAAACCGATGCCGCGAAGCGCACGCAACAAGCGTGGAGTGTGCTGTGCCACACGTTGCTGGCATCCAACGAGTTCATTTATCTGAAGTGAGTTGTGTATGACTCCGGAACTTCCGCCGCCGATCTCCCGCCGGGCAATGCTGCATCGGTCCGCTGTTGGATTTGGTTCACTGGCGCTCGCTTCGATGATGGGCGACGAAGCTCGTGCATCCGAAACCGCGAATCCGCTTGCTGCGGTGTTGCCTCATTTTGCGGCGCGGGCGAAGCGGATCATTTTTTTGTTCATGAGCGGCGGTCCGTCACAGGTCGACACGTTTGATCCCAAGCCGCTGCTGACTCGTGATGATGGGAAGCCGCTGCCGTTCGACAAGCCGCGCGTGCAGTTCAACACGACGGCGAATCTGATGAAGTCGCCGTGGCAGTTCAAACAACATGGTGAAAGTGGCCTGTGGGTCAGCGACTTGTTCCCGCATCTCGCCCAGCGCGTCGACGATTTGTGCATGATTCATTCGCTGCACGGTACCAACCCCGCTCACGGCGGCGCGGTAATGAAAATCCACACCGGCAGCGAAAACTTTGTCCGCCCCAGCATCGGGTCGTGGGTCAGTTACGGATTGGGGACCGAAAACCAGAATTTGCCGGCGTTCGTGACGATCTGCCCGACATTGGCCTTCGGCGGCATCAACAACTGGAGTTCGGCATTTCTCCCTGCGGTCTATCAGGGAACACCATTCGGCGATGCCAGCGTTCCTTCGGCCAAAGCGCAGGTGAAGTACATTCGCAACACACGCTGGCCGCGTGCTGTGCAAGAACTGCAACTCGAAAAACTCCGGCTGATGAATCGCGAAGACCAGGCCCGCAGTGGTCCGGAAGCGTCACTGGAAGCCCGCATCAATTCGTTTGAACTCGCGTTCCGCATGCAGTCCGAGTTGCCGAAGGTGGAAGATCTCTCGGGCGAGTCTGAAGCAACCCAGAAGTTGTACGGCATGGACAACCCCGTCACCGCGAACTTCGGGCGGATGTGTCTGACGGCCCGTCGGTTTGCTGAAGCCGGGGTGCGGTTCATTCAGGTCACCCACAACGACAACAAGGTCCAATGGGATCAACATGCGGATTTGAAAATCGGGCATGAGAAGAATGCGCTCGAGGTCGACCTGCCGATTGCCGGTTTAATGGCGGACCTGAAAGCCCGCGGGTTACTGGAGGATACGCTCGTCTGGTGGGGCGGCGAATTCGGCCGCACGCCGACATCCGAAGGCAACGGCACCGGTCGCGATCACAACCAGGAAGGCTTCACGATGTGGCTGGCCGGCGGCGGCGTGAAAGGCGGCTTCCGCTATGGTGCGACCGACGACTACGGTTACTACGCGGTCGACAACAAGGTCCATATCCACGACCTGCACGCAACCATGTTGCACATCCTTGGCCTCGATCACGAGCGCCTCACTTACCGTTATGCCGGCCGCGACTTTCGATTGACCGACGTGCATGGCAATATCGTGCATGACATTCTGGCATAACGTTGAAACACTTCCTTCCGGATCGCGGCATGCTGAAGATCACACGGCTCGAAACCTTCGTCATTGGCGACGGGCCGGGGATCGATCCGGACAAAGGGGGCGTGGAACCATTGGCGTGTGTGCGCGTTCACACCGATGCCGGGTTCGTCGGTTTATCCGAAGTGTTCCGTGTTCCCCCCGGTGTGGTGCAGGCAACGGTGGGCGGTCCAGACACGCATTTCGGACGGTTGCTGCTCGGGCAGGAAATCACCCATCCCGAACGACTGTGGCAGCATGTGTGGGATTCGCTGATTCACACGAATCGTCGCGGGTGGGAGATCATCATTCTCGGTGCGCTCGACGTCGCCATCTGGGATATTTACGGGCAATCGTTGCAGCAACCAGTGTGGCAACTTCTCGGCGGCGTGCAGCGCGGCTTCTTTCAGACCCATCGCGAAACCCGCACCCGCAGTGTCGTTCCGTATTGCACCATCGTTTCCGATGTCTGGGGCGGCGAAGCGATGTTCACGCAACAGACCCGCCGCGTCGAACAATTGTTGGAACTCGGATACCGCGCGTTCAAAGTCGAACCCATGATGTCGACGCCGGGTGAAATCGTTGAGTTGGCACGCCGCACACGCAGACTGCTGGGGCCGGGACCAACGCTCATGGTCGATGTCGGCTATCTCTTTAACGATGTTCCCACGGTGGCCCGCATCTGTCGTGAACTCGAAGAACTGGATGTCTATTTCTTTGAAACGCCGTTCCCCGTCGACACGCCAGAACCCTATGCGCGGCTCGCCGGGTTGACATCGATTCCTCTCGCGATGGGGGAACACGGCGTCACGCGGTGGGAATTTCTCGACATGATGGACCGCGGCCGAGTGTCGATCATGCAGCCCTACATGACCACTTGCGGCGGATTGACTGAAGCGAAACGGATCGTTGATTTCGCGGTCCCACGGGGAGCATTGGTCTGCCCCGGCAACTGGTCGACGCAAATTCTTGGTGCCGCCTCCGTCCATCTGGCAGCATACTCACCGATCACACCCTACATTGAGTTCGCCGCTGCGGAAGCGTTCGATTCACCATTGCGTAAGGAATTGCAGGAACTCGGTCTACCTGTGAAGAACGGTGAAATCGCGTTTCCAGAAACCCCGGGGATTGGGTACCGACTGCCCGATGAGGTGATTGAGAAATATCGGATGGACTGAAGATTGAAGACGGTTACTTGAAGTCGGCGACTTTGGTGAAGCATACCGCTCATCACGCGGAGCGTGATGGCCACCATTGTAGCCATCACGCTCCGCGTGATGAGCGGATGAACAACAGGCCTCGCAATTTCCCGAGTTTTGACTGAGCATTTCCTAGACAGAGCGCCGCTGGTTTCGTGGTTCCTTTCCCATGAACTGAGATTTTCATGAATGACCCGGTTGCCGCGAGTTCTTTGTCCTCGACCCTGCGCTGGCGGATTATTATCCTGCTGATGGCCTTCGCCGGCTTCGGGCATTTCAACCGCGTGGCGATCTCCGTCGCTGGTAGCGAAGTCTTCATCCCCAAACTTCATCTGAGTGAAGTGCAGATGGGGTGGGTCTACACGGCGTTTCTGATTGTCTACACCTTCGCCATGGTGCCGGGGGGATGGCTGATTGACCGCATCGGCTCGTCCCGCGCCTTGACGTTGTACGGCCTGGCAATGGGCACATTCGTCGCGCTGACCGGCGCCGTCGGTTGGCTAACCGGCAGTCCCGAAAGTTTGTGGATCGGCTTGCTCATCATTCGGAGTTGTGCAGGCTTCTGCAGCGCCCCCCTTCATCCGGGAGCGGCTCATGTCGTTTCCGACCTGATGCCGGACCGCAACCGTGCCACCGCCAACGGTATGGTAACCGC
This sequence comes from Planctomycetaceae bacterium, assembly GCA_021732785.1. Classification (GTDB taxonomy): domain Bacteria; phylum Planctomycetota; class Planctomycetia; order Planctomycetales; family Planctomycetaceae; genus DSVQ01. The sequence continues at coordinate 4,774 of JAKFUG010000029.1, read as the reverse complement.
CGGGGCGCTCATCGGAATTGCCTTCAGTTTTCCGGCATTCGGCTGGTTGATGGATCGGCTGAGCTGGCCGCTGGCGTTCGTCGTCAGTGGAGCACTCATGATCGCGTTCAGCCTCTTCTGGAAGCACAATACGCAGTCGTTGTCTTTTCGCGCTGAAGCCCCGCCCACACTCTTTCCCGACGAAACAGACCGGCCAGCCGAATGGGCGTCGCTCCTGCTGGATCGCAATTTGTGGTTGGTGTCCCTCAGCTATGCGGCATACGGCTACTTTCAATACCTCTTCTTCTACTGGATGGACTACTACTTCAAAGAAGTCCTGAAGGTACCTACGGTCGACGCACGGTGGGCGTCCTTCTGGATCATGCTGGCGATGGGGGCGGGCATGGCCATCGGCGGCATGAGCACCGATGTCGCTTGCCACTGGCTCGGCCGAGCGCGCGGGCGTCGGGCGGTGGTCGTCTTTGGCATGGGGATGGGAGCCGTCTTTGCCTTGCTTGGCGTGAACGTCACGGGACAGATCAATGTCGCGATGTGCCTTGCGGTGTCGATGGCTTCGCTCGGGATGTGTGAGGGTGTGTTCTGGACCTCCGCGACCGACATCGGCGGGAAATCCCGCGGTTTCTGCGGTGCGTTTATGAACGCCCTCGGCAACCTCGGCGGACTGGTTTCTCCCGTCCTCACCCCTGTGATCGCGCAACAAATGGGTTGGTCAGGCGCGATCGCCGTGGCGTGCATCATCGCCGCATTTGGAGGCGCAGTGTGGTTTGCGATTGAATTGCCCGAACGACAAACGGCTGAGTCGTAGGGTTTGCCGAGTCCGCGAGGCGAACCACGAATTGTCACAACGCGAAGAGGTTCGCCTCGAAGACTCGGCAAACCCTACCCGCTACGCAATCGAATAGAACGATGAACGATGTCCAAACATGATTTCGCCGCCGAAGAGTTTGCAACGCGACGACAACGGGCGCGTGACGCCATTGATGCCGCAGGGTTGGATTGGTTCATCATCTTTCATCCCGTCTCGATTCGCTGGCTCACCGGTTCGGATGCGAAAAGCTATCAGGAATTTCAGTGCCTGTTGATCTCGGCGAAACCGGGCCCGATTGTGGTTCTCACGCGTGATGGCGAGCGTAACGAATTCCGCGATGATGCGCTCATCGATGAACTCCACACATGGGGCGGCGGTGAACCGGAAGACCCGATCACCGCGCTGGAAGCCGTGGCGAACAAATATGGGTTGCCGGGCACCCGTATCGGCATGGAAGTCCCCGCGTTCTATTTGCACCCGCAGCATTATGTCCGAGTTCAGCAGCTTTTCGGCGATTCACTGGTGGCGGAAGCAACGAATCTCATCCATGAATTGACATTCGTGAAATCGCCGACCGAACTGCGTTACATCCGCGAAGCCGCCCGGATTGCCGATGTGGCGATGGAACGTTTCGTCCTCTGTCTTGCGGTCGGTCGCACCGAACTGGAACTGGCCGGGGAGGTCTACCACGCGCTGCTGACTTCGGGCAGCGGACTGGCAGCGAGTCCAATCAATCTCGTGACTGGCGACCGTTCCTGCTTCAGCCACGGTGCGCCGACCGATCGACGCCTGCAACGTGGCGACTTCGGCAACATTGAATATGGCGCAACATTCAAACGCTACACTGCGACCATCGGTCGCCAGTTCTGCGTTGGTTCACCCACTCCACGCATGCGCGAGCTGTACGACATCGTGCGTCGCGCGGCGGATGCGTGTCTCGCCGAAGTGCGGGCCGGTGTTCCCGCCGTCGTCCCGCATGAAGCCGCAAAACGCGTGATTGCCGAGGCGGGCCTCGATCGTGGCCGTGTCCATCTTTCAGGCTATGGGCTCGCTCCCGGTTCGCCGCCGACATGGGCCGAGCCGCTGTACCTCTTCGGCGGCAGCACCAGCATTCTGCAAGCCGGGATGGTCATCACGATCGAACCGCCCGTGTTCCTGAGTGAGGAACGTCTCGGAGCCCGCCTCATCGACAACGTGCTGGTGACCGAAGCAGGATACGAATGGCTCACTCGTTTTCCGCGCGAGCTCATCGAAGGCGACTAACCAACGGACGCAATGCCGTGGTCTTGGCAGAACGCTCCCGGAAGCCGGACCCGATGTTATAATGCGGCTCGTTTTCACGCTTCCAGCCTTCATTTCGTCTGGAGTTTCTCGATGTCAGAGGAACACTCAATCACTCGTTGGATTTCTGAATTACGGACGGGAGACGCATCGGCCGCTTCGGAATTATGGCGTCGATTCTACGAGCGGCTGGTTCACCTGGCACGACAGAAACTGCGCGATGTTCCGCGCCGCGCTGCGGATGAAGAGGATGTCGTGATCGACGCCTTCGATAGTTTTTTCCGCGGCGTGCAGATTGGCCGGTTCCCCAATTTGGACGATCGGGACGACTTGTGGCAAGTGCTGATGATGCTCACCACGCGCAAGGCCTCGAATCAGAAAAAGCATGATCGGCGACAAAAGCGGGGCGGAGGGGCGGTCCGCGGCGAATCGGTGTTTCGTTCGCCGGACGATAGTTCGGCGGGAATCGACCAGGTGGTGGGTGCCGAGCCGACACCGGAGTTCGTGGACGACGTCAGCGAAGAAGTTCGTCGGTTGCTGGACCTGTTGGGCGACGAGACGCTGCGCGCGGTCGCATTGGCCAAGCTTGAGGGTTACCAGAACGCCGAGATCGCCGACCGGTTGCGTGTTCAGGTACGGACGATTGAGCGCAAACTCCGTAATATCCGGGAGATCTGGTCAACCGAAGATTTTGCCGCAGGCTGATGTCGGGTGGCGGACTCCGTTGTTGAGTTCCAGAGGAGATCAGGCATTTCACGTCTGGATCGTTGCAGTTTTCAACCGGAATTTCCGCATGGCCCCAGCACCCGAAAATCGCGTCCAGGAACTTCGCACCCTGGAAGACTGTTGCGATGAATTGGAGGCAGCCTGGCGCGACGGACAACGCCCTCGACTCTCAGACTTTGTTGGCCGCTTCGAACACGCCATGAGGCCACAAGCGTTCGTCGATCTACTGGCCATTGAGGCCGCCTACCGCCGGAAGCTCGGCGAGTATCCTACGTCAGAGGACTATACGCACGAGTTCGCCGAGTTTGAGTCGCAGATTCGGCAAGAATTCGCGACCATCGAGAACACGCAAGTCCTCGACGACTCGGTCACGGCCATCGAGGCGCGGGCCGCAGCGCCGTCCAAGGCGTCTTCGCAATACATCGATGACTACCAACTTTTGGAAGAGTTGGCACGCGGCGGCATGGGCGTCGTTTATAAAGCCCGCCAGTTGTCGCTGGACCGCATCGTCGCGCTGAAGTTGATTCGCGAAGATGCGGCAGCCTCTTCCGACTACATCGATCGGTTTCAGGTGGAGCAACGCGCTGCCGCCGCATTGCGCCATCCGGGAATTGTCGCCGTTTTTGCCGCCGGGAAGTCCGGCGGACAATACTTCTATTCCATGGAACTCGTGGAAGGCACGTCGCTGTCTCAGGTGGCGCAGGCGAAGTGTCCGGCGCACGAGGCCGCCAGAATTGTCAGGGACACGGCTGCCGCAGTGCATAGTGCCCACGAGCACGGCGTGCTGCATCGCGATCTGAAGCCGTCCAACATCCTGTTGGATCGACTGGGCCATGTGCGCATCACCGACTTCGGCCTGGCCAAACGGACCAATGTCAGCACGGAGTTAACCGCGACCGGGCAGATCATTGGCACGCCCAGTTATATGTCGCCCGAACAAGCGGCGGGGGATCCCGAGGCCGTCGACCGGCGCTCCGATGTTTATTCGTTGGGGGCGGTGCTATATGCGCTGCTGACGGGTCGGCCTCCGCATGAAGGGAAATCTTTGACGGCGACGCTGCTGTCGCTCGCGCAGACGCCGCCGCGTCCGCCGCGCGACATTGATGCTTCAATCGACACCCAGTTGGAACGGATCTGCCTGAAGTGCCTGTCGAAATCACCGGGAGCGCGGTTTCAAACGGCCGAGGAACTGGCTCAGGCGCTCGACGAATACCTGGCGCGCGTTTCGGAGCCCGGTGTTGCCGCAGCGAAGGCCGAGCGCGCACGGTGGCAACGATGGATCACCGCCGCTGTTGTGCTGCTCGCCGTGACAGTTTTGGGGGCGTTTACAATCCATGTCGCCACCGATCATGGTGAAGTTGTCATTCAGAGTAATGATCCTCAGGTCGCGGTGGCAATCCAGAAGGCGGGGATCAAAATTCATGACCCCCAAAGCAAGCGAACCTACGACCTGCGTGCCGGATCGCAAGCATTGAAGTCCGGCCATTACCTGATCGAGGTATCCGATGACAGCGGATTGCGACTGGAAACAACCGAGTTCCGCATCGAACGCAACGGCGAGGTCGTCATCAAAGCCTGGCTGGAACCGACAAAATCCGCCGTCGTCGCGACCACCGCGCCGCAACAGACGACAGCGCCGAACGAATCCCCCCGCGCCATCGCACATTTTGAAATTCCCGTCGATCCCCTGCCCAAATTTCAGCGCGGTGATCCACTTGGCAAACATGCCCTGGTCCGCAATCCGGCCGAGATTGAAGGTGCGCTGAGTTGGACCATCGAGCCGCGCGGACTTCGGGATTCCGTGTCGGCCGCCAGGTCGGCCTATCGTCCGGACAGCCGACAGGTGGCAACCGCCAGTCACGATGGCGGCGTGCGGATCTGGAATGTCGCCGATGGACAACTTGTGCGGATGTTGCTGGCACCCGATGAAGTCGACTCGATTGCCTGGTCGCCCGATGG
>JAKFUG010000065.1 GCA_021732785.1 Planctomycetaceae bacterium | reverse complement strand
CGATGGCTGTCTGGTTGGCCGCCGTTATCGGCGGGGATCGTCGTAACAGCCAACTCGTTCGCGTTGTGAGCCAGGGTGGGTGGTGATGGCGATGGGTTGCGCACTGGCGCTGGGGCCGACAGGTCGGATGCGGCTGGAGGATGACGCCGAAGCGATCGACGCGGACATCCCGGAAGCATTGCGCCGAGAATTGCGAAATTCGCTGGCGTTTTCCAATTCAGCCGGATTGGTCTCGTTGGCATCGTCGACATGGCCCGAGGCGTTGCCCGCCACGTTCGCGTACTGGCGGAATTGGGTGCGGGTCTTCTTTCGGGCGGTTTGCCACGCGGAGGTAGAACCGGGAGCGGGGTGGCGTTCGTTACCGCCCCCATCGGACGAAGAACTGGCGGCGTTGGTGGCGTCCGCTCCGCCGATGGTGGGGCTTGAATTTCTCACGACCGAGCGGTTGCGCGAGTCGTGGCAGGCTCTCGCCGAACATGTGGCCGATGCCGCGATGTGCGATCCTGGTGGCCCGCTGGCCTGGCTGCATCGTGTCAATCCGCTGGCCCATCTGGTCGGGAAGGTGACGTTTCACCTGGCGGAAAACAAGCGGGACCCGGACCGACCGTTCGCCTTCCTGGCCACCTTCGCCCACAAACTTTCGGCGGGGGCGAAGCCGCAGCATCGGCCGTTGGCGGAAGCGTTGAAACATTCCGTTTCAACCGGTGACCTCAAGCAACTGGAGCGTCTTCTCGAACCGGTTCGCAAGGCGACAGAGCAATCACCGCTCGCTGCGGAACTCTTGCGATCAAAGCGACTGTTCGCACCGCAGGCGTGGACGGCGACCGAGGCGTATCGCTTCCTGCAAGAGTCCCCGGCGATGGAAGCGGCGGGCGTGGTGATCCGGTTACCGAACTGGTGGTCGGCGCGGCGACCCCTGCGAACCGAAGTGCAGGTGCGCATTGGTGAGAAGCGCCCGTCGGCGTTGGGCTTCGACAGCCTCCTCGACTTTGAAGCCGCGGTTGTGCTCGATGGTGAGCCGTTGTCGCCGGAAGAATTGCGGCAGTTGCTCGCCGATTCACCCGGGTTGACGTTGCTCCGCGGCAAATGGGTCGAAGTCGATCAACAACGCTTGCGGGAAGCCCTCGAACATTGGAAGGCTGTAAGCCGGGATCACCCCGACGGCATCGAGATGATCGATGCGATGCGGATGCTCGCGGGGGCCACGATGGACTCGACCCCGGCGTCGGCCGTTGACGAACGGGTGGCGAGCTGGTCGATGCTCGTTGCGGGGGACTGGTTGCGGACGACGTTGGAGCGGATGCGACAACCGGACGAAGCCGCAGGATGCCGACCGGGACGCGATCTCCAGGCGACGTTACGCCCGTATCAGGCCGAAGGAGTGCAGTGGCTGTGGTTCATGACGGAACTGGGCTTGGGGGCATGCCTCGCCGACGACATGGGGCTCGGCAAGACGATCCAGGTGCTCGACCTGTTATTGCAGCGCAAACGAGCTGCGGGGAAGGCGTCGGTGCCGCCGAGTCTGCTGGTGGTGCCCGCCTCGTTGATCGGAAATTGGAAGCAAGAGGCGTCGCGGTTTGCACCGTCGTTACGAGTCTGCTTCGCGCATCGCTCCGAGATGCCCGCGGAGGAACTCGCCGAGCGGGCACTGGAACCGTCCACCGGATTCGCGGAGTTCGATCTGGTCGTCATCAGTTACGGCATGGTGCGCCGTCAACCGTGGCTGGAAAAAGTGACGTGGTCGCTGATCATTCTCGACGAAGCGCAAGCCATCAAGAACGCCGGTTCCGCACAAGCGAAGGCGCTGAAGAAACTCCCGGCTCAGCGGCGCATGGTGATGACGGGCACGCCGGTGGAAAACCACGTCGGCGAATTGTGGTCGTTGTTCGACTTTTCGTCGCCGGGACTGTTAGGGACGGCGGCGGAGTTCAAGCGGTATGTGTCGAAGCTGAATCAGCAGAAGGATGGCCAGGGGTACGCCGGTCTTCGTAGGCTGGTGCGACCGTATATTCTCCGGCGGCAAAAATCCGATCCCGCCATCGCTCCCGATTTGCCGGAGAAGATTGAAATGCGGACCGAGTGCGGCCTGAGTGTGCCGCAAACCGTGCTCTATGCCAAGGCGGTGCAGGAACTCGAGCGGCAATTGCAATCGACGGAAGGGATGAAACGCCGCGGGCTGGTGCTGGCCACGCTGATGCAATTCAAACAAATCTGCAACCATCCCGCCCAGTACCTGTTGGACGAAGATTTCGCTCCCGAACGCAGCGGCAAATTTCTCCGTCTGGGACAGTTGTGTGAACCGATCATCGCCCGTCAGGAAAAGATGTTGGTGTTCACGCAGTTTCAATCGCTGTGCGAACCACTGGCGACGTTTCTGGCAACGCTGTTCGGGCAGCCCGGTCTCGTTTTGCACGGGGGGACGCCGGTCAAACGCCGCAGCGAACTGGTCCGTGAATTCCAGAACGATCCGGCCCGGCCGTTCTTTGTGATCTCGTTGAAAGCCGGGGGGAGTGGCCTGAATCTCACGGCCGCGTCGCACGTCGTCCACTTCGACCGCTGGTGGAATCCCGCTGTCGAGAATCAGGCGACCGACCGGGCCTTTCGCATCGGTCAGAAACGGAACGTGCTTGTCCATAAATTCGTCTGTCGCGGCACGATCGAAGAGCGGATCGACGCCATGATTGCGGACAAGCGGGAAGTGGCCGAACAGCTTCTCGACGGGGACGGTACGCCCAGGCTGTCCGAAATGCGCGATGACGAACTGTTGAAATTCGTCGCGCTCGATCTCGGCCGCGCGGGGGGGGACGGTGCGACGATGGACACTACGACAGAAAAGCCCACTGCGCGACGGGGGAAACGCGCGAAGTCGGGCGAATGAAGTTCCAGACCGATTGGACTTGCGGAATCGCATCACGAAGATACGCTATGGCCAGAGCCGGGCAGATGCGCGGCGGCAGAAACGGAGTTCGAGCCCGAAGGAACGTGGTATGTCATGGTATGGAAACGGATACGGAAACTTCGCTCCTTACGTTCCCGTCGCCACGAAAATCGCACGGGGACACGCCGCGGCTAAGAAACTGGCGACGAAGGAAGGCCGGTCCCCCGCTCCCGTCAAGATCGACGGGCGAAAAATTGCCAAGACGTTCTGGGGCACGAAGTGGTGCGAGCACCTGGAACGCTTTCGCGACTACGCCAATCGGCTGCCGCGCGGGGCCACTTACGTCCGTAACGGTTCCGTCGCCGATCTGGTGATCGAACCCGGTTGCGTGCGGGCGATCGTCGGCGGCAGTGAAGCCTATACCGTCAAGATCCAAATCAAGACGCTGCTGCCCGCGGTGTGGAAGGCGATCGGCAACGATTGTGCCAGCGAAATCGAGTCGCTCTTCGATCTGCTGCAAGGACGGTTCAGCGACGGCGTCATGACGCGCCTGACCCGCGTCGAGGACGGACTCTTTCCCCGTCCGAACGAGATCACGATGAGCTGCACCTGCCCGGACGGCGTCGGTGTGTGCAAGCATATCGCCGCGACATTTTACGGCGTCGGATCGCGGCTCGACGTTCGGCCGGAGTTGCTCTTCACGCTGCGGAAGGTCGACCACCGCGAACTGATCGGCCACGCAGCCAGTACCGCGAACCTGAATGAATCGCTGAGCACTTCTGAAGGCGTGGCGTTGTCAGACGGCGACCTGATGGACATCTTCGGCATCGAGATGGAATCGCCCACAAGGGACACCTCCGCGAAGAAGAAGCCGTCCAAAGCGAAGGTGAAGAAGACGCCCGCCGCAAAGGCATCGGCTCCAATCGTCTCGTCGCCCTCGGCCGACGAGACGAAACAAGCGGTCACAACTCCCGCGGTGAAAAAACGCCCTGCCACAAAGAAAGTCGTGGTCGCCGAGCCGAAGAAGCCGTCTCCGCGGAGATCGCCGTCATCGACCCAGATCGCATCCCGTTCAAAAGCGAGCCCGGCGACGTCGGCTCGCGTCGCCAAGGCCAAAGTTTCGATCCAATCTGCGGCCGTCAAGAAAACGACGACGACCGTCAAGCCGGGTACTGCTCGGAAAAAATTACCCGTCCAGAGTCCCGCCAGGCAACTTGCCCGCGCTCGACGAACAAAGTGAGACTTCGGCCGAAGTGGAATGGGGCGGCCAGCGGCTTCAGCGCCGCCGTCGGCAGCAATCTCTCATCCTCATGTGAGCGATCATCATTCCGTCGCGTCTTCGGCGCGGAGTCCCACACTTCCAAACGGGTGCATCCGGTGACTGGTCGTCGCGGAAAGGTTGGCTTTCAGCCCCGAAGGGGGCTGCGGAGTCCGAAATTGTTCACGGGTGTTCCTCACCAAACCACCGAATGCCCCTTTCCAAACCCTCCAGAACCCATTCAACCCACTCGGCACCACGGAGACGAACGGCAATCCTAACTTGCCGACTGTATCGGCCAGCCGAGGGCCCGGTGCAAAGTGAACTGGGCCGTGTTGTAGTCGGCGATCACGCGCGCGTATTCGCGCTGGGCGGTGGCCAGTGCCTGAATCGATTGCAGGACTTCGATCGGCAATCCTTGTCCATTTTGAATGCGGGTGGTGTTGCGCTGGAACGAGTCCTTTGCGGCGGCGACGGCTTCGCGCGCCGTGGAGATCTGCTGGGCACGAGAAGCAACCTGAGCGCGGGCTTCGACCACTTCACGGGCCACCCGGTCCAACATTTGAATCTCGCGAAAACGGGCTTGGTGAATCCGCGCGTTGGCTTCGCGGCGTGAGGCTTGTTCGCCGAGGCCGAACTGGCGGACTTCCCAGAATGCGACGGCGTCGGCATCGAGGCGGTCACCAAAATTGGTGATGTTGCTCCCGAGTCCACCGCCGAGTCCGCCATAGCTGACACCCAGCAGCACGCTCGGAATCAGCGGCGCATACCGTTCGCGCTGCAACCGTTCGATCGCTTCGCCCACAAGATAGCGACTCTCAGAAATTTCCGGACGCTGCGCGAGAGCCATTGCCACCAGGCCCTGCGGCGGCGTATCGGCGGGGACCATCTCAATCGGTGTGAGTTGCGTTTCCATCGGGACGAGTGGTCGCGAACTATCCCAGCGAACTTGTTCCGCCAGGCGGGCCGACGCCACGGCCACGGCTTCTTCGGCACGACGGACTTCAATCGTGCGCAAGGCCAACTCGGTTCGGAGCCGATCGTGATCGGCAGGCAATCCCTGTCCCGTCCGTGCGAACTCGCCGGTCACCCGTTCGAGTTCTTTGGCGTGTTGCTCGATTTCAATGGCGACGGCGAGTTCTTGCGCGGCCCGCATCAGGTTGACATACGCCAGCGCCGTTTGCAGGAGCGCATCATTGGTGGCGGCCTGCGCCGCCCATTGTCGCGCACAGTTCGTTTGGCGCGCGATCCGCGGCTGGAACACGGCGTCGGTGAAATGAAATTGCGCGATCACACCGGGAATCGCGGGCGAACCGGCACCCACGGCATTGGCACCCAGTCCCGTGTAGAGCGAACCGCGGCTGGTCTCAATGACATTGCCGGCGACATCCTGGATACGGCCTTCGTGCTTGTTGTAATTGACGCCGGCGCGGAGGGATGGCAGCCACAACACATCCGCGCGATCGATCTGTGCCAGCGATTCCTCAATGCGGGCTTGCGCGAACGCGATTTGTGGACTCTCGCCACCCGTGAGCAGCAATGCCGTCGTGAGATCAATCGGCTGCGTGTCCTTCATCGCCGGGGCAACGGTCGCCTCGGGTTGAGTCCCCTCGGAATTCAGGGCGGGAGGGACCGCGGCTTCCGCAGCCGCGAGCCGGATCTCAGCTTCGTCGTGGGATTCTCGAAGTTCGTGCGGTCTCGGCGATGATTGCGGCTCGTCGTCCTTCACCACGCGCGAAGATTCGTCGCGATGTCGATGGATCGCGAACTTGCTGGACTGGCATCCGGGAGCAACAACCCCTGCTACGAGGGCGAGGCACACAACAGTCAGGCAGGACGAACGCGCGACCATCCGTGGTCTCCCGATCAATCGGCCACGGGGAGCGCACCGACGCGAAGCGCTCAATCCGTCTGGCATCAGATCGGAAGTCACATCACCATCCGGACAGTATCGTCGCTATTCGTGGTATGGCCGTTACATCCGGCAGCTTCCGGATTGATACAACCGCGTTGGTCGCTACAACCGCTACAGTAGCCCTGTCGCGGAGCGACAGGAAAGCCGGAAAAAAGCCACGCTCTTGTGTGAATCGGCTTTCCTGTCGCGGAGCGACAGGGCTACTTTGGGGACGGCTGCGGAACGGCTTTGGTCACCCGTTGGCCGTCCTTGAACGCGGCGGGGTTCGCGGAGATCACGTCCTCATCACCATCGAGGCCGGATGTAATCTGCACATCGGTTCCGGTTCGCAGGCCGACCTCCACCAGTTTCTGGCTGACCACACCGTCGGCGGAAACCGTCATGCACGCGGACTTGCCATCCACCACAATTACGGCAGCCTTGGGTAACGCGAGCGCGTTTTCGGCTTCAGCGACGACGAGTTCCACGTGGGCGTACATGCCGGGACGCAGCACGCCGTCGGGGTTGGGGACATCGATTTCACAATTGAGCGTGCGCGTGCCCGCTTGCAGTGCCCAGCCCGTGCGGGTGACCCTGCCGGTGAACGTTTTCGCTCCCAACGCGGGAACCTTCACGGTGGCGTTGCGTCCGGGTTCGACGAGCACGGCGTCAGAATCCGGAACGGAGACGAACAACCGCACATCATGGGCCTGCACCAGCATGAACAGCGGCGTTTCCGACCCGCTGCGCGCCGGTTGCACCAACACGCCCTGATCGATGTTCCGCGCGGTGATGACGCCGGAGAACGGGGCGCGAATCTTCAGGTAATCACACAACGCCGCAACGCGATCCTGATCGGCACGGGCGACGCCAGCACGCGCCTTGATTGCCTTGAGGTCCGCTTGCGCTTTCTCGATGCCGGTCACGGCTTCCTGTTGCTTTGCCGTCGCCGACCGGACCTTTGCCGCTGTTTCCGAGCGGGCCGCGTCCGCGGATTTGAATTGCTGCTCGGTTTCATCGGCGAGTTTTTGCGTGACCGCTTTGCTCGCCGCCAATTCCTGCACGCGATCGAATTCCGACTTCCATCGTTGATACATCGCCTCGACGCGCTGCAACCCGGCCTGGCTTTCGTCCACGTTCGCCACGGCGGAGGACTGAGCCGAGCGGGCGACCTTCACCGCGGCTTCGGCTTGTTCAACCTCCGCATCGGCTTGCTCGACCATGGCCCGTTTCTGCTGAAATTCGCCGTCGAGTTCGGGGGCTTGCAACTCGACCAGCAGTTGACCGGGTTCGATCACTTTGCCATCAGCATCGAGCTTGGGACCTTGCACGCGGTCGCCGATATCGACGTGCATGCGCTCCACATAGCCAGCAACCTTGGCCAGAATTGGCGTGGTGCGAAAGGCTTCAATCTGTCCGGGTTGCTCGGTCCTCTGCACCAATGTCTTTCGTTCGGGCTTGACGGTCACCACCTTCGGCAACTCTGCTGCCGCGGACTTTGCGCTCGAACCGACGGGCGCAGAGGGTTGGCAACCCATCGTTAAAAGAGTGATGCCGCTCAGCAGGCACAACAGAGCACGCGGCGAGTTCATGCAAGCACTTTCAGTCAACGACGACGGGAAATGAAGTCACGGCCTCGGCTACGATCCGAGTTCCGTGTGCCACTGGCTCTGCCAGTGTCTTCTCGATCGGTGCAATCGCTTACCAAAAAACGAGGACAAGACACTGGCAGAGCCAGTGGCACACTCAAAACATTCATGCGTCACCGTTCGGAACATAGCGGGCACTGTCGGGATCCAACGGATGCAACGACACGGACGCGGTCGATTGTCGATTCTGCAACATCGCAAACACCGCGGGAAGCACGAAGAGCGTCGACGCCGTGGCGGCCAACAGTCCGCCCATCACGGCACGACCGAGCGGAGCGGTTTGTTCGCCGCTTTCGCCCCAACCGAGCGCCATCGGCAACATCCCGGCGAGCATCGCGCAACTCGTCATAAGAATCGGCCGCAGTCGCAACGCCGCGCCGTGGGACGCCGCGGTCAACGCCGATTCTCCGCTACATCGTCGCTCTTCAGAAAAGGTCACGACGAGAATCGCATTCGCCATCGCGACGCCGAGGCCCATGATGGTGCCGATGAACGATTGAATGTTGAGCGTCGATCCGGTGGCCCACAACATCAAACCGACACCGGCGATGACCGCTGGAGCCGTGGACACGGTCACGAGCGATAATCGGAACGATTGGAAATTGGCGGACAACATCAGAAAGATGACCAACAACGCCAGCAACAGACCGACGCCCAAGCCGCTGAGCATCTGCCGCAGCGGGGGAATCTGCCCACGGAGTTCGTAACTCACACGCCCCGGTTTTGCCCCGGTCTTTTCGAGTTCCGTTTTCGCGGCGTCATCTTCTTTCTTGACGCGATCCAATGTACGGACAACATCGACGGAGACGGAACCCAAATCCGCACCGGCGATGTTGCCGGTCAATGAGAGTTCACGCTTCATGTTGTAGCGATCGAACTGGCCGGGAGCGGTGGATTGCGTAATCGTCGCCACATCGCGGAGCAGCAATGTCCCCGACGCGCTGTGCAACACCGGCACTGTGCCGAGGTCATCGAGCGAATTCATCACCGGTTGAGGAATCTCGACCTGCACCTGATAGCCGATGCCCGATTTCGGATCCGGCCAATAGTTCGGCACGATAAACCGGCTCGATGAAGTTGCCGCCAACACAGATCGGCCGATCTGCGTCATGTTCGCCCCGGCGAGTCCCGCCTTCTCACGATTGATCTGCACCTGCACCGTCGGGTAATCGAGCGACTGCACGATCTGCACATCGCGCAACGCGGGAATCTTCGCGAGTTCGGCTTGCGCGAATTTTGCAAAATCGCGGTTCTCCGGCTGTGATCCGCCTCGGAAGGCGACTTCGATTGGCGTCGGCGAGCCGAAGCTCATCACTTCGCTCACGATGTCCGCCGGCTCAAAAGAAAATCGGACATCCGGCAGCGCGGCTTGCAGTTTCTCACGCAACTCCGACTTCATCGCTTCGGTTCGCACCCCGCTGTGAGGCTTCAGCGCAATCCGCAGGATGGCTTCTTCCGGCCCGCGGGTGAATTGATAGACCGCATTGATGGGGAACGATGCTGGCACCGTGCCGACGTAGCCCAAGGTCAGGGCGACGTTGTCTTTTCCAACGGTCTCTCCGATGACATCCAGAACCTGGTTCGCGAGTTTCTCGGTCTTGTCGATGTGCGTGCCATCAGGAGCCCGCATTCGCAGACGGAACTCACCGGCGTCGATGGTCGGGAAGATTTCCACGCCGACATGCCGGGACGTTTGCCAGATGATCACACCGCATACCCCGAGATACACCGGTACGGCGATCCACCGTGCAGCGACGATGCCGCTCGTCAGCATCCGGTAACCACGGACGATGAACGACTCACGCGATTGCTCATGATCGGTTCTCGTGCGATGCGGCTTCAGCAACCACACGGCAACAATCGGTACGAAGGTGCTCGATAGCAGGTACGATGCGATCATCGCAAAGCCGACCGCCAATGACAGCGGGGCAAACAGTTCGCGTGGAGCACCGGACATGAAGAACGTCGGCACAAACACCGCGAGAATGCACAACATCGCCAACAACCGCGGCACGGCCATCTGCGAGTTTCCGCGAAACACCGCTAATGCCACCGATGGCGTTTTGCCCAACTGCGTGTGGATGTTCTCGATCTCCACGGTCGCTTCGTCGACAAGAATTCCCACCGCGAGCGCAAGGCCGCCGAGCGTCATCAGGTTCACCGTCTGTCCGGTCAGCCACAAGCCGACAATCGCCGCGAGAATGGCGAGCGGGATGTTGAGCACCACGATCGTCGCACTGCGCCAGTCGCGCAGAAAGACGAAAACCATCAGGCCCGTCAACAACGCCCCCAGCATTCCTTCCGTCATCAGACTTTGAATGGCCCGTGTGACATACGGCGATTGATCGAATTCAAACGCGACTTTGATGTCATCCGGCAGTTCCTTCTGCATCCGCGGCAACGCCCGCTGGATCTCTTCAATGACATTCATCGTCGAGGCTTCCGCCCGTTTCGTCGCCAGAATGTAGACGGCCCGGCGACCATTCACGAGGGCATATCCCGTCGTGATATCGGCAGAATCATCGATGGAGCCGATATCACGCAGGTAGACCGTCTGCTTGCCGGTGGTGATCGGGATCTGCCCGAGTTCCCGGATATCACGGACCAGCGCATTCGTGGGGACCGACGGATAACGATCCCCCAGATGCAGATTGCCGGATGGATTGATCGTGTTCCCATTGGTCAGGGCTGAGATGACATCGTCCGGCGACAATCCGTACGAGCGCAGTCGATCCGGATTCGCGCGAATCACTATGCTGCGCGCGGAACCCCCGAACGGCGGCGGTGCGGAGACACCCGGTAGCGATGAGAACATCGGCCGGACTTTGAACAGCGCCTGATCCTGAATCTCGGCGATGGTTTTCGTGCCGCTCGACAGCACCAGATAACCGACGGGCACGCTGCCGGTGTCGAACCGCATCACGAACGGCGGCACCGTTCCGGGGGGCATCATGGCGCGCGAACGGTTGACGTAGTTGATCGTTTCCGCCATCGCCTGGGCCATGTTCGTGCCCGGATGGAAGATCAATTTCATGAGCGCCGTCCCCTGCACATTGCGGCTTTCCACGTGATGGATGCCGTTGATGTAGAGGAAGTGGTACTCGTAATAGTTGGTGAGCAACCCCTCCATCTGCGCGGGGTCCATGCCACCGTACGGTTGGCAGACATAAATCACCGGCAGATTGAGCGCCGGAAAAATATCGACCGCCATCGGCTTCAACGGCAGATCGATCCCACGGTCCCCTAACCAGCGGTCGATACTCTTGGGGCGCACAACGCTGACGCCGGTGAGCACGACGGCGAACAAAATCACCATCACGGTTTTGGGGCGACGCAGCGCAAAATGAATCGGGTTCATGCCGCGATTCTAGCCCGTTACCGGACCAACGTCGAAAGGAGCCACCTGAAAAAATGTCGACCAATTTAACGGTTTCGTAAGCGGGCGATCGCGCCGCTGTTCAACGCTGGGGTTTAATCTCGAATCCACTCGATTGCAACTCGCACGTTGATACCCCTAAGCATTACAAATCCGTCACTCTCTGGGTCACGCGGGCTTTTCGGGTTTTCCACACGATATACTTCTGAAAAGATAGCCCAAGCTAAACGAGTGCCCTCCCCCGTTGATTTCCCGCCACGACGCATGCCTTCCTCCGATTGACTCCTCCGCCAATCTCTCCGGGCCGTATTCGAACACTTCAAACCGAGAGGTAAGCACGAACACAATGAAGATCTCCGCAATTGCAATCATCACGCTGGCAATCGTGACGGCATCCCTCTCCGGATGCGCCGCGAAGGCTGACTCGCACGAACAATCGCACGATGAATCTCATGCGGCACCGCACGGCGAGGGGGGCGGGCATGAGGCCCACAAAATTCTGGTCACCAGTCCGCTCAAAAAGGATGTGATCAGCACTCAGCCGTACGTCTGCCAGATCCACTCGTGCAAACACATCGAGGTTCGCGCTCTGGAAGGTGGGTATCTTGAGCAAATCGGTGTCAAGGAAGGGCAGGCGGTGACGAAGGGGACTCTGATGTTCCAGATCATGCCCACCCTCTATCAGGCCCGGCTGGATTCCGAAGTCGCCGAAGCCAATCGCATCCAGATCGAACTGACCAATGCGCAAACGCTCAATCAAAAAGGGATCGTCTCCCCGCAGGAGATCGCGATCAAGAAAGCCGAATTGGCGAAGGCGCAAGCCAAGGTGATGCTGGCAAAAGCGGAGCTGAGTTTCGCAAGCATTACCGCTCCGTTCGACGGCATCGTCGACCGCCAACGGAACCAACTGGGAAGCTTGATTGAAGAAGGCGACGTCCTGACCACGTTTTCTGACAACAGCGTGATGTGGGTCTACTTTAATGTGCCCGAGAAACGCTATTTCGAATACAAGACGCAACTCGACAAGGACGGCGGCGAGACGGATCATCTGAAGATCGAGTTGAAGCTGGCGAGCGGCAAGCTCTTCCCCCAGGTCGGGAAAATCGGGGCGATTGAGGCCGACTTCAACAACATGACCGGGAACATCGCGTTCCGTGCGGACTTCTCGAATCCGAATGGACTGCTGCGAAATGGTCAGACCGGCACAATTCTGATTCACACCAATTTGAAGGATACCCTTGTTATTCCCCAGCGGGCCACCTTCGAGATTCTCGACAAGCGGTATGCTTTTGTTGTCGGTGAAGACGACGTGGTTCACCAGCGCGATATCACCGTTCAGAGTGCGCAGGACGACATCTTTGTGATTGCCGAGGGTCTTCAAGAGGGCGACAAAATCATCCTCGAAGGGATTCGGCAGGTTCGTGACGGCGACAAGATTGAATATGAGTTTCACAAACCCGAAGATGTGCTTGGCCATTTGAAGTATCACGCGGAATAGGCACCCTTCTTTCATGTTCTCCAAGTTTCTGCATCGGCCAGCGCTGGCCATTGTGATCTCGTTGCTGATTCTCCTCATGGGGGGGTTGGCTATCATCGCCTTGCCAATTTCCCAGTTCCCTTCCGTCGCACCGCCCAGCGTTGTGGTGGCGATTTCTTTTCCCGGTGCCAGCGCCCGAATTCTCGTCGACTCGACACTGGTGATTCTGGAACGTGCCATCAACGGCGTTCCCGATATGCGCTACATGACTTCCGCAGCCACCAGCGCCGGTGAAGCTGCGATCATGATCACGTTCGAGCCGGGCACAGACCCGAACGTCGCGGTTTTGAACGTCAACAACCGGATCCAGATGGTGAAGAACCAACTCCCTCCCATCGTGGAGCGCGAGGGGATCATCGTCATGCAAAACATGACGAGCATGCTGATGTACGTGAACATTTACAGCAAAGATCCGAACGTCGATCAGAACTTTCTGTACAACTTCGTCAGTGCGAACCTGCTGCCCGAAATCCAGCGGACCCGCGGCGTCGGCCGGGCGCAGATCCTCGGCAACCGCGCTTATGCCATGCGCGTCGAGCTGGATCTCGACCGCATGCGGGCCTACTCCGTTTCTTCCGCCGACGTGATGGAAGCGATCAAAGAACAGAGCATGATCGGTTCCCCCGGCCGCCTCGGTCAGGCAACGGGAACGACGTCTCAATCGATCGAATATGTGTTGACGTGGGTGGGACGCTACAACAAGCCCGAGCAATACGAAGAGATCATTCTGCGATCCAATCCGAACGGTGAGATTCTGCGGCTCAAAGATGTCGCCAAGGTGCGGCTGGGTTCTTCGTTCTACGACTTGTATTCCGACATCGATGGGCTGCCTTCGGCTTCCATCGTCCTCAAGCAAATCCCCGGCTCCAACGCCGCCGAGGTGATTAAGGAAGTCAAAGAGAAGCTCAAGGTATTCAAGGCGGAAACGTTCCCTCCGGGGATGGATTATGCGATCAGCTACGACGTTTCCAACTTCCTGGACGCCTCCATCGAGAAGGTGTTGCACACGTTGTTTGAAGCGTTCGTGCTGGTGTCGCTGGTCGTGTTTCTCTTTCTGGGCGACGTTCGCAGCACGCTGATTCCGACGCTCGCGGTGCCGGTCTCGCTGATCGGCACCTTCTTTTTCATGAGCATGTTCGGGATGTCGATCAACCTGATCACGCTCTTCGCGCTGGTGCTGGCGATCGGCGTCGTGGTGGACGACGCGATCGTGGTGGTGGAAGCGGTCCATGCCAAGATGCACGAGAAGCATTTGTCGCCGTACCTCGCGACGAAAGAAGTGATCGGCGAAATCAGCGGCGCGATTATCGCGATCACCCTGGTGATGACCTCCGTGTTTATTCCGGTGACCTTTGTGCCCGGGGCCGTCGGGGTGTTCTATCGCGAGTTCGCCCTGACGATGGCCATGTCCATCGTCCTCTCCGGGGTGGTGGCGTTGACGCTGACCCCCGTGCTTTGTGCGATGATTCTGAAGCCCCACACGAAGCACCAGGAACAACACGGTCTCGTCGCGCTGGTCAACCGCGGTCTCAAGAGAATCGCGGGATCGAACGCCTTCATTCTACGCGGCTTGCTGTCGATCGTTCTCGGTCTGGCGGCCGGGTACGGCGTGTACGAAGCCCTGCACATCGAGATCGTCCATCACGTAATCTCCGAGCAGCTCGAGCTGACCGAAACCCGGGAGCTGCTGATCGGCAGCGTCATGGCGGTGTTGTTCATTCTCACGTTCCGTTCGATGTTTTCCGGCAGCGAACCGGGCGAAGAAAAGAAGCGGGGACCGATCGGCATCTTCGTGTACTGGTTCGACCGCGGTGTAGAGAAGGTGACGAACGGTTTCGTGGCGATCGTGAGTCTCATCGTCACGCGCCGGCTGGTAACCATGCTCGTGATCGGGGCTTTCTGTTATGGGATTCTTGTGGTGAACCAGGTTCTTCCGGCCGGCTTCATTCCGCTGGAGGACCAGGGCGTGATCTATGGGATCATCCAGACGCCGCCCGGCTCGACGCTCGAGTACACCAACGCCAAGTCGCACGAGTTGCAGAAAGTCTGCAAAGAGTTCGACGAAATCACGTCCGTGACTTCGTTGGCCGGTTACGAAATCTTGACCGAAGGCCGGGGTTCCAATGCCGGGACCTGTCTGATCAACCTGAAGCCCTGGGCCGAACGGGAGATGACCTCGAAGGAGATCATTGAGAAGCTCGAGAAAAAAGGGCGCGAGATTTCCAATGTGAAACTCGAATTCTTCGAGCCGCCCGCCGTTCCCGGTTTCGGTGCGGCCGGGGGCTTCTCTCTGTGTCTGCTCGACAAGACGAACAGCGGCGACTACGACGCGTTCGGCAAAATCACCGAAGAATTTCTGGCGGCGTTGGGCAAGCGCAAGGAACTCAAAGGGATTTTCACCTTTTTCGCCAGCAATTATCCGCAGTATGAAATCGTCATCGACAACGACGTGGCCATGCAGAAGGGGGTGTCGATCTCCGACGCAATGGAGAACCTCTCGATTGTGGTGGGCAGCACCTGGGAACAGGGCTTCATTCGCTTCGGCCAGTTTTACAAGGTCTACGTGCAGGCCGCGCCCGAGTTCCGGCGGTACCCCGAAGACCTGGAGAATATGTTCGTCAAAAATGACGAAGGGGAAATGGTTCCCTATTCCGCGTTCATGAAAATTGAGAAGCGGCAGGGGATGAACGAAATCAACCGCTACAACCTGTATACGACGGCGATCATTCAAGGCGCTCCAGCGGCGGGCTACAGCAGCGGTCAGGCCATCGCGGCCATTCAGGAAGTGGCTGCCCAGATGTTGCCTCACGGGTACGGCATCGGCTGGCAAGGCCTTTCGTACGACGAAGCCAGCAAGGGAAACACGGCGGTCTACATCTTCCTGATCGTGATCGTCTTTGTCTATCTGGTGCTGACGGGGCAATACGAAAGTTTCCTGCTGCCGCTGGCGGTGATCGTTTCGCTGCCGGTCGGCTTGTTTGGCTCGTTCCTGATGCTGAAGGGCATGGGATTGGCCAACGATGTCTATTGCCAGATTGGTCTCGTCATGCTGGTGGGTCTGTTGGGCAAAAACGCGATCCTGATCATCGAATTCGCCGTCCAGCGCCGCCACGAAGGCTTGAGCCTCCGGGACGCCGCGATCGAAGGGGGCAAGCTGCGCTTCCGGCCGATTGTGATGACGTCCTTCGCCTTTATCGCCGGTCTCAT
>JAKFUG010000095.1 GCA_021732785.1 Planctomycetaceae bacterium | reverse complement strand
CGGTGATGATGCTGCGAATTCCCTTACCGCGGAAACTCACGACCGTGGAAATGCCTGCTGAACCACAATTTGAGGCACACGATCCCGCGGAGCCGCGCCTGTGGCAGCTCTGGCAACCGTTTGTGGGTATTCACCGGTGGTATTTCTCACGCGGGTGCCCTCCGCCGCTGCGAAATCTGGAAGGCCCGACGGCATGTGTGCATGCAACCGTTCTCTGCGCTACGATGGGACTGGCCGCCGCGGCCATTGGGTTTTCGCTGGAAGACTTGGGGGGACGGTTGCAGTACCAGTGGAGCAAATGCTTTCAATTGTTGCCGGGGCTGGTTTTTGGATTCGTCGTTCTTTTGCCGATCTCACGCTGGCTTGGACGGCTCTGGTGGCTGATCGCCTGCTCTCTTTTCGCGGCGACGCTCGGATTCGGACCGGCAGAATCTTGGACTTTTGACATCCTGCAATCGGCATTCGGAGACACCGCGTGGCTCTTTACCTGGATGTGGGAAATTGCTGCCTTGAGCGCTTCGCTGACGATGGTAGGGCGAAACCGATCGACGATCAGAATTCCAATCGTGGCGTGTGCAGGGGCGTGTCTTGCCGGCATTGTGCATCAGGTCATATGGATCGTGGACGACTACGACAATATCCTGCTATGGCCCATGGATGTCCCGATCTACTACCTTCCCGATGTCGTACTGATGGTGGCAGTGTCGGTTGCCGTGGGCATGCGTTTATGGCCATTCGCACGGCTGAACAGCTCGAGCGCGAGAGTGCTGTCGGATCGCAAGTGCTGAATTCGTCGTACCCCGTCAGAATCGGTATGACTGTCAGACTCGTGGCGTCGGCTGCGACTCTGCGGATTTTGTCGAACTGGCGCGACTTCGGCTTTCCGCTGCTTGACAAAAAAGCAGATGTTGATATGTTGGAAGTTGCGACTTTGTGAAAATCCGTGGAATTCCGCGCGAACAGGGGTTACGCCTCATTTCCCGCGGGATTGCTGCGTGCTGAACCTGCCAGTGGACCTGCCCGAATCGCGGGGATCAAACCACGCGATACCCCGCCTGAATGGTGCCGGAAGACGGACCGTGGAGATTTGTCCCATGCCCGAACTGCGTTCGTTCCGTTCGCTGTTGTGGATCGCCGGTGGCGTGCTCCTTTCGAGCAGCACGCTTTTCGCGGCGGCTCCGAAAGGTCTGGGCGATCCCGGTCAATTGACGGCACTGCGGATCGAACCGAATCTCACCGGACAGGGTCTTTCCATCCGCGGCCGGGACAGCCGCCAACAATTGTTCGTCACCGGTGTCTACTCGACCGGTCAGCTTCGAGATCACACGCGGACGGTGCAATACGTCACTGAGCCCGCGGGCATCGTGCAGATTGATGCCAACGGTTACCTCACTCCGGTCGCCGATGGTGCAACCGTGGTGAAGGCCATCGGTTCCAACCTCGTCGCCGAGTTGCCGGTCCATGTCACCGGTGTGGCGAACGACGTCCCGGTCAATTTCCCGAATCAGGTCGTGCCGATCTTCACCAAACTAAGCTGCAACAGTGGCGGCTGCCACGGCAAAGCCAGCGGGCAGAACGGCTTCAAGTTGTCGCTGCTCGGTTTCTATCCGGAAGACGATCACGAGTTTCTGGTGAAAGAAGGTCGCGGTCGCCGGGTCTTCCAGCCGTCACCCAGCCAGAGTCTGCTGCTGACGAAGCCGGTCGGGCAATCGCCCCACGGCGGCGGCAAGCGGATGGACGTCGGCGGCTATGAATACCGCCTCATCTCCCGCTGGATTGAGCAGGGCATGCCTTACGGCGCCGCGACCGATCCCGTCGTCACCGGGATCAAATGCCTGCCCGAAGGCCGCGTGATGGATCGCAGCACCGATCAGCAGATCACCGTCGTCGCGATGTACAGCGACGGCAGCAGCGAAGATGTCACCCGCATGGCTCTCTTCGAGGCCAATGATCCGGAAATGGCCGAAGTCAACACCAATGGCTTGGTGAAGACGCACGATCTCGCCGGGGAAGTGGCGATCATGGCCCGTTATCAAGGCCAGGTCTCGACATTCCGCGCGACGATTCCGCTCGGTGCCGAAATCGCCCAGCGACCGACGCCGAAGAATTTTATTGATAACGCCGTCTTCGGCAAGCTCGACGTCCTCGGCATCCCGGCGTCCGCTCCGGCCGATGACGCGACGTTCCTCCGCCGGGTGTCGATTGATCTCACCGGCACCGTCCCCACCGAAACCGAAGTCCAGGCGTTCCTCGCCGACGCCGATCCCGCCAAGCGGGACAAGATCATCGACAAGCTGCTCGATTCCCCCGCGTATGCCGACTACTTCGCCAATAAGTGGAATATGGTCCTCCGCAACAAACGGCGGGGTAACGACCAGCAATCGACGACCTACGCCTTCTACCGCTGGATCTGGTCGAATCTGTACGAGAACAAGCCGTACGATCAATTCGTCCGCGAGTTGCTGACGGCCTCGGGCAATGCCGAAGATGTCCCCGCCGTCACGTGGTACCGCGAAGTCGATCAGACCAACGAACAGGTCGAAGACGTCGCGCAGTTGTTCCTCGGCTTGCGGATTCAATGTGCCCGCTGCCACCATCATCCGTTCGAGAAGTGGAGCCAGGACGACTATTACGGACTCTCCGCGTTCTTCAGCCGCGTCGGCCGCAAGAACATCATTGGGGGCAACGCTCAACTCCGTGACAAACGCATCTTCCATCAGGATACGCAAGGGGTCGCCCAGTCCCGCAACGAGCGTTCCGGCAAGATGCTCGTCCCCGCCGGTTTGGGCTCGAAACCGATGACCATTCCGCAGGAAGAAGACCCGCGGACGCACCTCGCCGACTGGATGGCCGACCCGCAGAATCCGTTCTTCGCCAAGGCTCTCGTCAACCGCTACTGGAAGCACTTCTTCAGCCGTGGCATCGTCGAACCGGAAGACGACATGCGGGAAACGAACCCGCCGGCGAACCCGGAACTCCTCAATCAACTCGCGCAGAGTTTCATCGACAGCAAGTTCGACCTGAAACAACTCTGCCGCAACATCGTGAAGTCCAGCACCTATCAACTCACGTCGCTGCCGAACGAATATAACCTCAAAGACAAGCAGAATTTTTCGCGATATTACCCTAAACGGCTAACGGCGGAAGTGTTGTACGACGCCTTCCATCAGATCACCGCGACGACGCAAGCCTTCGGCGGTCTCCCGGCTGGTTCGAAGTCGATGCAGATTCCCGATCCGTCGATGGCCCAGAACGTCTACTTCCTGAAGGTCTTCGGCCAACCGCAGGGGGACACGGCGTGTGAATGCGAACGCTCGCAGGAAGCGAACCTCGCGCAGAGCCTGCACCTCCTCAACAGCGCGGAAGTGCAGAACAAAGTCGCCGCCGGCAACGCCCGCCCGGCGATGCTCGCCAACGATAAAGCCCGTCCGGACGACCAGAAAGTCCGCGAACTCTACCGCTGGGTCTACGCCCGCGAACCCGAAGCCGACGAACTGAACGTCGCCCTCGCCCACCTCGAAAAGCACAAGGACAACCCGAAAATCGCCTGGGAAGACGTGCTGTGGGCGCTGGTGAACACGAAGGAGTTCTTGTTCAACCACTGATCATTTCGATAGCTTCCGGCACCTCGATGTAGGGCCGGTTCGACCGGCCAAACTTCGATTCGCAAAGAATCGGCCGGTGGAACCGGCCCTACGTTACTTTGATTCCCAAAGAATCTACGTTACTGACGATGCAGGTGGCACTCGCGTGGTACTGTGCGAGAAGTGTTGCTCCGAAGCAGCCAATCGCAGCAGATACCAAGTGTAAAATGACCTGACACTTTAAAACCACAGCGAGCAAACAACAGGATCACGGCCTCGGTTCGGCCAGGACGTGAACTTTGCTATTTGGAGATTGTTCATGGCGAAAGATAAGAAATCGTCCAACAAGCAGGCGCCCATTGAGACCAGTCCCTCCCTGAAGTCGCATCCGACGCTGGATGAACTTTATGCGATGGGGAAGAAACTGCGCGATCAGTGCCCGCGCGAGGCGCACGCCGCCTGGCAAGTACCGCACGATCGGCCCAATCCCTTGGCCCTGATGGAGGAATCGAACAAGGGTCGCATGCCCCAGCTCGTGCCGATACGGCACGGCCGCATGATGCACTCGCCGTTCACCTTCTATCGAGGTGCGGCGCTTAATATGGCCGCAGACCTGGTCGGCACGCCCGCCACCGGGACCCGCGTGCAGGCGTGCGGCGACTGTCATCTGATGAACTTTGGTGCGTTCGCGACCCCGGAACGGCGCGTGATCTTCGACATCAACGACTTGGATGAAACCCTGCCGGCGCCCTGGGAGTGGGACGTAAAACGTCTGGCCGCCAGCTTCGTGCTCGCCTGCCGCGACAACGGCTTTAGTGACGACAGCGCCCGCGATGCCGTGTTGAGCTGCGTGCGATCCTATCGCGAGCACATGGCAGAATACAGCACGATGCACGTGCTGGACGTGTGGTATGCGAGCATCGATGCTGAAAAACTGATCCCTACAATTCGGGATGAAGAAGCCCGCAAGCGTCTCCAGAAGCGCCTGGTGAAAGCCCGCGAGCGTAGCGTCTTGGAACACGACTTCCCGGAACTGGTGACCTCAGCCGGCTTGGTTCCAACCATCAAGGAAAATCCCCCGTTGATTTTTCACTTGCGCGAACAGGAACACGCGGAGCAAACTGCTAATCTCCAACGGGCCTTTGCCCACTATCGGGAAACCATGCAGGAAGACCGGCGTCTGCTGCTGGACCGTTTCAAGCTCATGGACTTCGCCATCAAGGTGGTCGGCGTCGGCAGCGTTGGCACCTTCTGCGGCATCCTGTTGCTGATGGCCAGTGAGCACGATCCCCTGTTCCTGCAGTTCAAGCAGGCGCGCCCCTCCGTCCTCGAAGCTTATGCGGGCAAGAGCCTGTACTCCAACCACGGACAGCGAATCGCGCATGGCTGCCGGATGATGCAATCGGCCAGTGACCTCTTCCTGGGCTGGACCGAAGGGGATGCCGGCAGGCAGTTTTACATCCGTCAGCTCAAGGACATGAAAATCAAGCCGCTGGTCGAGGTGTTCACGCCCAGCGTTATGCGTCAGTACGCCGAAATTTGCGGCTGGACCTTGGCCCACGCTCACGCGCGATCCGGGGAACCCGCCAAAATCTGCGGCTACCTGGGCAAGAGCGACAAATTCGACGAAGCCATCGCCGACTTTTCCATCGCCTATGCCGATCAGAGCGAAAAAGACCACGCCGTTCTGATGCAGGCCGTGCGCGCGGGCAAGCTCGAAGTGTTTATCGAGGAACAATAGCGGCTCCCAAACCAGCCTTTTTGAGGACTCAGACTCGTGGACAATGACCGGCGGGGTGGCCCTGCCTGACGTTCTGGAAAACTGTGAGTGTGCCACTGCTTTCGTACTCGAAGCAGTGTCTTTGAATGCTTTTTGCAGCGGCGGGTGGGCGGGGCGGCACTGACGACCCGCATTCTTGATTCGGTGTGCCACTGGCTCTGCCAGTGTCTTTCTTGTGGCCTTGGACCCAGCCAGCGAATTGCAAGAGCACTGGCAGAGCCAGTGGCACACAATGCAAACTCATCTCCCTTCGGGGATTGAATCACCTTCTCTGGCGGCGATCAGCTTCTCATCTTCGGCCATTGTTGCGTGGGTCTCTTTTTTTTCAGGCGGGGTGCCCTGCTTGAGTCGTTTTGGAAACCGTGAGTGTGCCACGGCTTTCGCACTCGAAGCAGTGTCTTCGGACGGTTTGCGACGCGTAGAAAAACACTGCTTCGAGTACGAAGCAGTGGCACGATTGTCAGTGCTCGTTTCCTTGAATCGAACCCATGACTCTCAGGATGACGAACACTCGATTAAACTGCGGGCAATGTGTAAGCTTCCCTCCGGATTCTCGGAAGGGGTTTGAAAGCCAACGGAGTTGCCCGGATGGAGACGACCAGCGAACTCAGCCTTCAGGACATCATGACGGCGCTGGAAGCCGAGTCCACCGGCAAATTGCCGGTGGCGGCGATGCGCGCGGCTCAACAACGGCGTGAGGAGATCACGCCCTTGCTGATCGAGTCGATCCGGAAAGCGACCGAGGCGGTTCGTGCCGGAAGTGTAGTGGCGAATGACGCGCACTTCTTCGCGTTGTTTCTCCTGACCGAATTTCGATCACGGGAAGCGCTGCCGGTGATTCTGGAGGCGGTCTCGCTGCCGGGGGACGGACCCTTTGATCTCTTCGGCGATGCGATTACGGAATGTCTGGCCGGCGTGCTGGCCGAACTGGCTGCCGAGACTCCTGCGGTCGTGGAGGAATTGATCGCCAATCGGTCGCTCAATTACTTCGTGAGTTGGGCAGCGACACGCACCTACCTGTTCTGGGTGCGCGACGAACGGCTCAGTCGCGAACAGGCCGTTGCGAAATTGACGGAACATCTGCAGAACGCGATGGCGAATCGAGACATCGATCGGGTCAGCGGTCTCGTGGCGGAGCTGGCATCGTACGCGCCGCATGAGGCTCAGGCCGAGATCCAGCAAGCCTACAATCAGAGACTCGTGGATCGCAGCATTGTGAGCCTCGATTTTGTTGAGGATGCGATCGCCGAGGGTGAGTCGCGGTTCCAGGAGGAACTGCGGCGTTGCCGGCAAACGGGTGTGCCGGACGCCGTGAAAGAGTTGAGCCGTTGGCATGCGTTTCGAGAGCCGAAAGACATTCCAGCGGCTATTGACTCGGAATCCGATGCCGCTTGGGATTGGGACGAAGACGGTGCCGCTGAGGGAGAGGACGTCGATCCGTGGGCACCAGGCGGGACCATTCGCCACACCGCTGCACGGGTGAGCCGCAACGATCCGTGCCCGTGTGGCAGCGGTAAGAAATTCAAAAAGTGCTGTGGATCGCGATGACGCGAGAGGCCATGTCCTTCGGCGATCACTTAACAGCAATCCTCTTGTTGCTGCGCGACCCCAATAGACCGCAGACGATTAATCGGGGCCACCCTCGATTTTTCTGATCCGTTGAACCACGATCGCCGTTACGATGGTGAGGATGAGGCCGCATCGGGTACCACTGGCGAATGGACTCGTTCGCCAGTGTCTTTGAGGGGATGCGTGTTGACAGCAGCACTGGCGGTCCAGGGCGACCGCCAGTGGCACCCTCCTGCTTTCTGTGGTTCTGAGCGTCCTGCATCACTGATTATGGCGACGAGATGAAATCCGGTCTCCTAATTCGCCGAACTGCCTTTACGCTCATTGAGCTGCTGGTGGTGATTGCCATCATCGCGGTGTTAATCGCGTTGCTTTTGCCGGCGGTTCAGCAGGCTCGGGAAGCAGCCCGGCGGTTGCAGTGCAAGAACCATCTGAAGCAGATTGGCCTGGCGCTGCATAATTACCATGACATCTACAATGCGTTTCCGCCGGGCGACACCTTGTCCAGCCGCGCTTCCGTTGACCAATCGGCGTGGTCGTGGTCGGTCATGATTCTGCCGCAGATGGATCAGGCATCGCTGTTTAACCAACTCGCGCCGAATTCTCCCGATCCCTTCTCGGTCGCTTTGGCGAACCCCACCAAGCTCGCCTTGCTCCGGAGCAGTTTGCCGATGTTTCTTTGCCCGTCGGATTCGTCGTCGGGGACTGTGAACACGGACCGGCTGCTGGATCCTGCCGGGGTTAACGTCTCGATTGGACGGTCGAATTATTTAGGTTCGCACGGCGTCGATCGCGGAGCCCCGGGCGATGGAATTTTCTGTCACAACACCCGCCGAAATCTCCGGGATATCACCGATGGGACGAGCGTCACTTTCCTGGCCGGTGAGCGCGCTTCGGGTGACATCGCGGGAACCGGACTCGGCCGTGCCAGCGTCTGGGGAGGGATTACGGACCGCGGCAGCGTCTGCACGGCTGCCGATGATGGCCCGTTTCTGATTTTGGGAAATGCCGCTCATCAGATGCAGTCGGGGCGGTTTCTGGAGCCCGGAATCACCTTGAATTGTCCGATGGTCGCGTTCAGCAGCCGCCACGTCGGCGGAGCCCATTTCCTGTTCTGCGACGGAGCCGTGCGCTTCCTCAGCGAGAACATTTCCACCTGGATTGGCACCCCTATCACTGACCCATCCCTCTGGGGCGTCTACCAGAAGCTGGCCCGCAAAGATGATGGTCAGGTCATTAGTGATTTCTAAAGACAGGGCCTTGCCCGATCCGGTCGAAGGCCCATCGCTCGCCGCCTGTACCAGTTCATCAGTCCGCGGCATGGGTTTCCTTTCATCGCACGAAACGGCCAACGAGCCGGAAGCGTCAGCGACGGACCTTATTCGCCAGCCCCATTGAGCAGTTCCACCTCGGCGACCACGGTTCGATGATCGGACGGGTACGGCGTGACGACGGTGTCCACGAAGTCCTGATGTTCACCCACGACCGTCGCCGCTGTCACTTTGGCTTTCGCGCCGCTCACGAACACGAAGTCAATACGGTCGTGGCGATCTTTGGGGTCGGTCGGTTTGGTGATCGGCGTCCACGTCCAGCCGGGGTGCTGCACGGGGTCGGGATGAACCGTGCGGAAGGTGTCGATGAATCCCGCATTGACGACGGCCTTCGTTGATGGCCACGCCACTTCCAGCGGGCAGCGGTTCGCTTTCACGGCGGCGGGTGTCCAGTCGAGATGGGACGGTTCGTTGAAGTCGCCGGTGATGAAGACCGGCGTTCCTTCTGACCGGATCGCCTGCACCTCAGCCAGCATCCGTTCGACCTGACCGCCGCGGGCCTCCCGCGCGGCCTGCACCGCTTCGTCCGCCGTAGTCAGGAACGGGGCGTTGGCGTAGGGAATGTTGAGGAGTTGGTACGGCTGATACGGGGCGTGGGCGAGGTGCGCGTTGAACAGATAAACGTGTCGTCCCGACGGCAATTCCAGCTTCGCCCCCCATTTCCGGGGAGTGGCCGCGACGATCTTAAACCGGCTGATGATCCCCGTCGCCGCCCCCTGGTCCAGATAATGCCAGCCCAGCGCTTCTGCCAGCTTCGCCGCACGATCGGGCCGCGCCTGACCGGCAGGAGCAAACCCCGCCGTCTCCTGCAACCCGACAAGATCCGCCCGCGACTGCCTGACGAGCGTCACCGTCTGCTCAAACGACTGCCGCCCCGCATCGCCGCCATGCCACATGTTGAAGCTCATGACACGCACGGTTTCAGGCACGGCGTCCGCGCCGGCGACAGAGGCAACGAGACCGGCGTACCAGGTGACAACGAGGAAAATGTTCCGTCCCCGCCGTCGTTGTCTTGGAGTCCACATAAGATTGGAGTAATTATTCACACACCATCGCCTAATTCATTGCCTGCTTCGCCGACTCCGTAAAACTCACATGTCTGTCGAAGCACTTGCGCGATACTGAAGTTTTTGAAATCGCTCTCGCACTCTGCAATATAGTCGAGGGCGTTGAGCGCGTCATCGCTGCCGTTGCGATGCAGAAACTCTTTGGTCAGTTCCAGACCTGCACCGCACAGGAATTGAACATCAATCCCACAGTGGGTGTCAAAGTTGCACGACTTGGCTCGCCACACTAACAGTGAATCCTGAACAACCCCAAGCGAGAACAGTTGGGCGCAGAGTAAGCGCATCAGAAATTGGTCACCGACCTCATCCGCTTCGAGTCGGATCTGGTCCTCAAGCGCGGCGATAATAGACGATCGGTCGCCCAGACGGGCCGGCAGCCCGAACTGGCCGAGTGCCGCTTCCACACCTTCCCAACCATCGTCCGCCATCCACCGTGCCCTTTGAAGTCGCCGAACAGTGTTTATGACACGGTATTCATTATTCATTCGATGAGAGTAATCCGGCCAGATGCCGTGGTCAAACACCGATCCTCACTCTAGTTTCCGCACGGTTCCACCGTGCGAATTGACGCTGCCCTCCCTGCGTGGCACATTGTCGCTCGATTTTGATGAAACTCGCGGACTGGTGCCGCTCTGCATGATGGTTTTCGATGTCTTAAACTTGTTCCCATGCTCTGCGTGGGAACACACGGCCAAGACGCTCCGCGTCGACGGGTGGAGTATAGTGTCCGGCGACGCAGAGCGTCGCGGCCGCGCATTCCCACACGGAGCGTGGGAACGAGGTTTTTTTGGATTTTCACGCTCGATGTCTTTGAAACTCAAATCCCGGCCCGAAGATTTTGAGGTCGATGAACTGACCGGCTTTCCAATTACGGACGGGCCGTTCGCGGTCTATCGGCTCACGAAGCAATCGCTCGGCACGCCCGAGGCGATGACCGCCATTCAGCAGCGGTGGCAACTCGCGCGGCATCAGCTCAGCTATGGCGGGTTGAAGGATCGGCACGCTGTCACGCGGCAGTGGGTGACGATTCATCGGGGGCCGCGGCGGAATCTGGAGCAGACGAATTTCGCGTTGATCTATCAAGGCCAGGCCCCGCAGCCGTTCACGCCGCATGATATCGCTGCGAATCGGTTCACCATCACGCTGCGGAATCTCACGGCGACGGTGGCGAAAACGGTGATCGACACGTTGCCGGTGTTGTCGCAGGAAGGGGTCGCGAATTACTTCGACGATCAGCGCTTCGGTTCCGTCGGCGAGTCGGGCGAGTTCATCGCGGCGGCGTGGTGTCGTGGGGATTACGAGCGGGCGCTGTGGCTGATGCTCGCCGAGCCGAACGTGCATGACCGGCCCGATGACCGCGAGGAAAAGCAGATTCTGCGGCAGTATTGGAACCGCTGGCCGCAAGCGAAAGATCAGTTGCCGAAAAGTTCGCGGCGGAGCATCGTCACGTTTCTGTGCGATCATCCGACGGACTTTCGCCGGGCCGTGGGACTGGTACGGCAAGACTTGCGGAGCCTGTATCTCGCGGCGTTTCAGAGTTATCTGTGGAACGATCTGCTGGCGACGGAAGTCCGCCGGTACGCTGCGCCGGAGTCGCAGATTCCGATGCAACTCGATCAGAACACGGTGCCGTTTTATCGCAACGTGAGTGACGAAGGCCGGGCGGCGTTGCGAGCGTTGCAACTCCCGTTGCCGTCGGCGCGGCTGCACTTTGAAGAAGATGATCCGCGGTTGCCGTTGTATGAGGAAGTCGTCGCCAAAGCCGGGCTGACTTTGCGCGAGTTGCGGGTGAAGTATCCGCGCGACAGTTTCTTCTCGAAGGGGGAACGGGCCGCGGCGTTGTTCCCGGAAGACGCCCACGCGGATGCTTGTGCGGACGATCTCAACCCCGGCAAGCAGGCGGTGACGTTGCGGTTCACACTGCCGCGCGGGGCGTATGCGACGATTGTGGTGAAACGGTTGATGGCGGAAATGTCTTAGTCCCCGGTTAATGCGGGGGGATGTTAGCGCGCGCGTGCCGGTGATTCTGCAAAGCGGCAAGCGGTTGTGCGAAATGTCATTGGGAAATCGTTCGTGCGCTTGCCCGAGGGTCGGCGAACGGGCATCATCATGGCCTCGTTGTCCGTTGATGCGTCCATTTCGGCTTTTGCCCCCCAAGGTTTGCTGGCATGCAGCGTTCCGTCCTGATCAAACTGTCGGTGATGATGTTCCTGGAGTTCTTCATCTGGGGGGCCTGGTTGCCGCCGAGCTTTGGGTTCTTCGGGGCAGGGGCGCTGGGCTTCACCGAATGGCAGCAGTTCGGGTTGAACATTGCGTTTCCCGTCTCGGCGATCATCGGGATGTTCTTTGCGAACCAGTTCGTCGACCGCAACTTCGCGGCCGAACGGTTCCTTGCCTTTAGCCATCTCGTCGGCGGTTTGGCCCTGCTCGGCTTCGGTGGACTCGCCTGGCAAGCGTTCCAGGGGGCCGAGCCGAATGTGCAGAGTTATTGGCTGTATTTCGCGTGCATGGCGACGCATTGCTTCTTCTTCGTGCCGACGATTTCCGTGACGAACAGCATTGCCTTTGCAAATATCGCCGACGCCCAGAAAGACTTCGGTCCTGTGCGATTGTGGGGCACGATTGGCTGGATCGCGGCGGCGTGGCCGTTCGTGTTCATTCTCGTCGACTGGTCCAAAGTCCCGGCGATGGCCGAAGCCGGCGGGTTCGTGAAGTGGCTCGGCGTTGCGTTCGCAACGGGCTTGGAAGGACAGGCACTCAATCAGGGCAAAAGCTGGGCGTTTCTAACGGCCGGAGTGGCTTCATTGCTGCTGGCAGCGTTCAGTCTGGCACTCCCGCACACGCCGCCGAAGCCCGCCAAAGAAGGGGAAGCCTCGCTCGCCTGGCTGGAAGCGATGTCCTATCTGAAGTACCCGTACATCTTCGTGCTGTTCATCGTGACGTTCATCGATGCCGCAGTGCATGACGGCTTCTTCTTCTTTGCCTTTGACTACCTCAAGCATGTCGGTGTACCGCCGAACTGGGTGCAAGCGGCGATGAGCGTCGGCCAGATCGCGGAAATCGGCACGATGGCGTTCCTCGGACTCGTGTTGAAGAAGTTCGGCTGGCGCACCACGATGATCCTCGGCATCCTCGGTCATACCGTGCGATTCGCGGTGTTTGCCTTCTACCCGAATCCGGTTGCGGCGGTGGCCGTGAACGTGCTCCACGGGATTTGTTACGCGTTCTTCTTTGCGACGTTGTATATCCTTGTGGATGAAGTTTTCCCGAAGGATGCCCGGACGAGTGCGCAAGGGTTGTTCAACTTCCTGATCCTCGGAGTCGGTCCAATAGCCGCCCGTTTCCTGTGGCCCGCAATTACGAAGGCGAACTCGCCCGAAGGATCGGTCAATTACCCGGTGGTGCTGCTTTATCCGTCCGGGGCAGCCCTTGTTGCCGCGGTGATTCTGCTGCTGTTCTTCCATCCGCCAAAGATCAACGTGGAGAATGCGGCCCCACCTGCCGCGGCGCATTGATCGTGCGTTTAGCCGCGACCCGAAGGGGAGCGCGGCGTCGATCCAGAAAACGATCCAGAAAACGCTCCCCTGTCGGGTCGCGGCTAAACGGTGATTTCTGGATCGTTGCGGGACGACCAATTGTCACTCTGGGGCGTTTGCGCCCGCTTTTCGCGATGCGTTGACCTTGCCGAAAACGGCGACATTGCCGAAGTCGTAAACCATTACTCTGCTGTCAGATGCGTCATGGCAGGAATTGCCCGCACAATCCGCTTTTTGGGTACCGCAGGCTGCATTCCTACCGTCGGCATAACCGATACCGAAAGCAGACTGAGGATTTCAGGACCACCGCGCGGCGACAGTTGCCGCAGGGATAATGGTCCTGCCTCTCGACCCGGCTGCGTCGGGGCAGGTGAACGGTGTCACCCCCACGACGGACCGGACTAACGAGGTCGGCGCCATGAAGAAGTGGTACAGTTCTGTCAGTGCGATGCTGGTGATGGCTCTCGCGGTGCAACTCACCGGCTGTGCATCCACCTCGCGAACCTTTGCTCGCTGGACCGGACGCGATCAAGACGATCAGCAGGTCGCCGAGATCGACGGCAAAGCAGCGAAGGACACCGCCGCCAAAGGCCGGCCCGAAGCCAAACGGCCCGTCGCGGCACAAGCCTCCAAATCCAAAACCAAATCCGACAAGCCGGAAACGGCGGACGACGAACGGATTGTTGCCAAGAAGGTCGATCCCAAGGCGGAGAAATCCGAAGCGGTGAAGGCTTCTGCATCGCGCTCGGCGACAGCCAGTCGTGACAAGGCGATGGTCAATTCCAAGCCCGCGGCCGATTCCAAGATCGCTGCGACGGCGAAGACCGAAGATGTGAAGCGTCCCGCCACAACGAAGGGGGACCCCCTCGCTAAAGTCGACAAGGCGGATCGAGCCGAAGCCAGCATGAAGACGGCATCCGTCGCCAAGCCGGTGGAGCCGAAAGCCAGCGCCTCTACCAAATCGGTCACGGCACCGAAGTCGGAACGGCCGGTCGATCCGTTCGCCGAGTTTGATGTCGCGGCGGATGACAGCATTGTGCCACCGCTGACCTCGAACCGGACGCCGAAATTTACTCCCGTGAAAACGGCTTCGGCAGTGAAGCGCGACGTGCCCGAAGTCGATCCGGACTTTGAAGAACTCGCGTCGGCTCAGTCCGACAAGAAAATCCAGGAAGTCGCTCATCACGGCGTGGAGAAAGACCTTCCGGAATGGGCGACGGAAAACGCGTCGGTGAAGCCCGAGGCGAAAGCAGCCCCGAAAGCCGAACGCCCGGCGATCGAACCAGAATCCCCGACAGCCGAAGCCATTGCCAGTGTCACGATGAAGCCGGCGGTCACGGTCTCGCCGGCCGCTAAAACCGCATCGCCCAAGACCGCCCAAGCGCCTGTCGTGAAAAAGGAATCGATGACGGCTCTTTGCCCCGAAGCCAGGGGCGAAGTTCGCGAACTGGTCCGCACGCTGGACTCCGATGACCTCGAAGCGGTGAAGCGAAGCATCCATCGCCTGGGCCGCTTGCAGGCCGATGCCGAGGCGGCGACTCCCGCGCTGGAAAAGTTGCTGCTGCATCGCGACGGCTTCGTGCGGGTGCATTCCGCGCTGGCTTTGGTGCGGATGCACGAAGTCACGCCGTTTGTGACCGAAACGTTGATTCTCGGCCTGCGGTCGCCCGACCCCAGCGTCCGCTCGTTCGCGGCCGCCGTGCTGGCCGAAATGGGGCCCGGTTCCGCGGAAGCCCTGCCGGCCCTCAGCACCGCGCTGCGGGATGACGATGGCTTCGTGCGGTTGCATGTCGCCGAGGTCATGATCCGCCATGAAGATTACTCGCAGGTCGCACTCGACACGCTGATTAAGTGTCTGCGGGATCATGATGAAAATGTCCGCTGGCTGGCGACCTACAGCCTCGCCGAGTTGGCTCCGCAGGCGTTCGATGCCACCGCGGCCCTCGAACGGAGCCTCAGCGATCCCTCGCCGAAGGTGTGCGTCGGTGCGGCATATGCTCTCGGTGAAATCGGCCCGATGGCCCGCTCGGCGACGTCGACGTTGAAACGCTGTGCCAACAGCAGCGACCCGGAACTGCAGGCCGCCGTCGCCTACGCCCTGCGGCAAGTGGCGGAATAACACTCACGGATCACGACTCAAGGACAACGAGAAGCCCAGGGATTCTGATCCCTGGGTCTCTTCGTTCAATCCCACAGCGCCGTCGTCAATTGAATCGCGTCATCCAAACCGTATTCCCGCGCTTCGGCAGCGAATACCGGCTTCTGGCCGACCGGTTGCAAATCGGCAATCAACCGTCCGTTTGCGGCGCGACCGCGCATCTTCGAGACGAACAGGTCCCGTACCTGATACTGGTTGTTCGCATCCAGGCCCAGCACTTCAGAGATGCGCGTGATCTTGCGGGAACCGTCTTCCGCGAAGCGTGACAACTGCACCACGAGTTGAATCGCCGACGCCACCTGCGCCCGGGCCACATACACCGGGATCTCCACATCGGACATCAGTGACAATGTCTCCAACCGTGTGAGCGCATCGCGCGGCGACGTGGCATGGACCGTCGTCAAACTGCCCGCATGGCCGCTGAGCATGGACTGCACCATGTCGAGTGCTTCTCCCCCGCGGACTTCCCCCACGAGAATCCGATCGGGCCGCATCCGCAGCGAGGCGATGAACAACTGCCGGATCGTGACGCCGCCGCGACCGTGCGTGTCGGCCTGTTGCGATTCGAGATACAGCGTATGCGGCTGCGCGAGCCGCAGTTCGGAACTGTCTTCGATCACGACGATGCGTTCTGCATCAGGGATCGCCGTCGACAACGCATTCAGCAGCGACGTCTTCCCGGTCCCCGTCCCCCCGGCGACGATCGTGTTCTTCTTCAACCGGATACAGAGTTCGAGAAACTCCTTGGCAATCGGCGACACACTTCCCAAACGAATGAGGTCATCCAGCGTGAAGATATCGCGGCTGAACTTGCGGATGGTGAAATAGATGCCCCGCCGCGCACTCGGCGGCA
>JAKFUG010000059.1 GCA_021732785.1 Planctomycetaceae bacterium | reverse complement strand
CTGATGCTCAAACGCCTCGAACCCGTTGAGCCTCCTGTCACGTTCAACTACCGACGCCAGCAACACACAACTCCCGCAGCCGCAGCGGCATAAGCACCGCCAAACTTCTCGGATAGCCTCTCACAGGGGGGAAGGGTTGCACGCACTGGGAAGCCCGCGGATTCTGAACCGTGGGTCTCTTTGATTTCAGACTTGTTACCGACGGAACGCGTTCCGCACGTTTTCATTCGCATTCAAAAAGAAGCTCGTCGTGGCTCCCTGCATCCGTTGAATCGGGCTCGGTCGCAGCGCGGCTCCCGTCGGCGGGGGCGGAACGGTGCTGTCCGGGAACTCAGCAGGCGGAACCGGAATCGGCGCGGGC
Source organism: Planctomycetaceae bacterium (assembly GCA_021732785.1). Classification (GTDB taxonomy): domain Bacteria; phylum Planctomycetota; class Planctomycetia; order Planctomycetales; family Planctomycetaceae; genus DSVQ01. Next base: position 15,867 of record JAKFUG010000059.1, on the reverse strand, counting down.
GGATTCGGCGGAACCGGATATCCACCAGCGGACTGGTCATACTGCGGCGTCGGAGCCATGGAGACCGGGTTCGAGTTGCAAGTGTTGCACTTGCCGCGGCCCAACGTCGAGCAACCAACCGACGTGAAGAGCAGCACGGCGGGAATGACGATGGCAGCGAATGCACGCATGGTAACGGTCATCATCACACCTTTCTGAAGGTGGGGTCATTTCAAGCATGCGCATCCGTCGGGCGATGCGGTGAACGCGGAAATCGCCGCACTTGCGGGTCGCAGCGGTTGGCCACACCCAGAACATCGACGTATCGACGGCCGGTCGAACACGCAATTCCTGCCGTTCGGGGCCTGCCGACGGTACGGCATCCTGTTGTACCACCTGTGCCTAACTCCCGGCGAAGACCGATGATCCGCGATGTTCCCGCAACACCGCCCGCAGCGATCGCACCGGCACATCCCGCCGATCATCGCTTTGCGGTTTCGCGCCCCGCGTAGAACTCACCGAGTGCGCACCCACCTCCCCTTCCGTTACAGTATCAGTCCCCCGTTTGCCCCGCGGAGACGATCCATGCTGTCGTTCGAATCGGTCGAGCAACTCGAAGAAGCGCTCAGCCGCCCCACTCCCGGTGTGCTGGAAACGTTGGCGGCGATCCCCGGCGATGTCCTCATTCTCGGTGCGGGCGGCAAGATGGGGCCGACGCTCGCGCGAATGGTTCGCCGCGGTTGCGATGCACTCGGCCAGACGTCGCGGCACGTCATTGCCGTCTCGCGGTTCAGTAATGATCGGGCGGCCGAGGAATTGGAACATGTCGGTGTGCGCGTGGTGCGATGCGATCTCCATCAACGGGATCAACTCGCCGGGTTACCCGATGCCCCGAACATCATCTACATGGCGGGCCAGAAGTTCGGCACGCAAACGGACCCCGACGCCACATGGGTGGCGAACACGGTGCTCCCCGCGATGATCGCCGAACGGTTTCGTTCATCGCGCATGGTGGCGCTTTCCACCGGGTGTGTGTACCCGCTGGTGCCGTGGAAGGGGCCGGGGTCGCGCGAAGCAGATCCGCTTGGTCCGCCGGGAGAATATGCGAATTCCTGTGTCGGCCGCGAGCGCGTGCTGAGCTACCATGCGAATCGGCAGGGATTCCCGCTCTGTCTGGTCCGACTCTGTTACGCCATCGACATGCGCTACGGCGTGCTGCTCGATCTGGCCCAGCGCATTCACGCCGGGTTACCGATCGACGTCACCATGCCCGCGACGCACGTCATCTGGCAGGGCGATGCCAACGCGCGAATCATTCAGTGCCTCTCGCACGCTGCCAATCCGCCGGTTGTCGTGAATGTGACAGGACGCGAACGATTGACCATTCGCGATCTCGCCATCCACTTCGGAGAACGGTTCAAGCGGCCGGTCCGATTCGTCGGTGAAGAAGCCACCACGGCGTGGGTCTGGAACGCGGACAAATCGTACGAGTGGTTCGGGCCGCCGATGGTCTCCTTCGACGACATGCTGACCGCAACCGCCGCCTGGGTGGAACGGGGCGGCGAGACGCTCAACAAACCGACGCACTTCGAAGTGCGGGACGGACAATTTTAGGCCGCGCCCGTTTGAACGGTTTCCGCGAGCGCCGCAGCCAATTCGTTGATGGCGTCGTCATCGTGCGCCAACGTGATCGTTACCCGCAGCCGCGCGGTTCCTTGCGGAACGGTCGGGGGACGAATCGCACCGACGAGAAACCCGCGCTCTTCCAATCGGGCGGCGATGTTCATCGTTCGCGCCGCGTCGCCGATGAGGATGGGAACGATCGGCCCACGGGCACTCGTTGGCACGGCAAGGTGATGCGTGGCAAGTTGCTCGTGAAAAGACGCCACGCGCGATTGCAACTCGGCCATCAATTGCGGCTGTTGATCGATGATCTCGATGGCTGCCACCGCCGCGGCACAAATTGCGGGGGGCAGGGCCGTCGAAAACATCTGCGTGCGGGCAGTGTTCCATAGATAATCGATGAGGACCTGCGGGCCGGTGACAAAACCGCCGAGACAACCGAGGGCCTTGCTCAACGTGCCGATGCGCACGGCAACGCGGTCTTCCACGTGCATCATTTCACAGACGCCGCGACCGGTGGGACCAAAGACGCCCGTGCCGTGGGCTTCGTCGACGATTAATTCCGCACGGTAACGCTCGGCAAGGTCGCACAGCACGGGCAATGGCGCGAGATCGCCATCCATGCTGAAAACGCTGTCGGTGACAATCCAGCGGCGTGGCGCATCACTGGCCTTGGTCAATTCCTGTTCGAGCTTGTCGAGCGCATCGTGGCGATAGACCCGCAACCGGGCACCAGACAACCGGCAACCATCTACCAGACTCGCGTGATTGAAGCGGTCACAGAAGACAACATCTTCAGCGCGGACCAAGGCCGCAATCGTGCCGACGTTGGCGGCCATCCCGGTCGGAAAGAGGAGTGCTGCCGGTTGCCGTTCGAACGCCGCGAGGCGTTGTTCCAGGCATTCGTGCCACGGCGTGCGTCCGCAGATGAGCGCACTGGCCCGCGCCCCGACGCCATTGTCTTTCAGAGCCGATTCTGCGGCCGCACGCAGACGCTCATCCCCCGCGAGATTCAGATAATCGTTGTTCGCGAAATCGCGCAGTCGGCGGCCATCACGCTCGCACCCGCCGTTGGGTAATGGTCGGCTGGCATGCTGCTTTCGACGCAATTGCGATTCATCGAGGCGTTGCAGTGCGGCGGTGAGCCAATCCCAACGTGACATGATTGACTCACCCGCAACTGTCTTCAAAACAAGCTGATGCTGTGCTGGCTCAGTCGTTCATACCCGGTGGCGGTGATGAGATAATTGTGCTCGATCCGAATCCCGCCGATTCCTTCGACGTACAAGCCGGGTTCGAGGGTGACCACGTCGCCGGCCATCAGAATGTCGTCGCTTTCGGGGACGAGAATTGGCGGCTCCGGATGGGCGAGGCCGATGCCGTGACCCGCGTGATGGGCGAACTTGTCGGCCATGCCGGCATCGCGAATCGGCTTTTCGGTGGCCGTGAAAACATCGCGCGCTTTCGCGCCGGCCCGCAATGCGGTTTCGCCGTTTTTCTGCGCGGCCATCACAATGTCGTACAGATGCCGTTGCTGCGGCGTGGGTTCACCGACGGCCAAGGCGTTGGTGAAATCGCTGCGGTAGCCTTCGAGGACCACCGAATAATCGAGCACGTAGAAATCGCCCTTCTGCAGTTTGTACTGCGTGGGCAACCCGCCGGCTTTTGGGACCGTAGGCGTGCAAGCACGGAAGTCTCCATAGATGAACCCGGCCCGGCCAGCAGCGGCGAGAGCGGCCTTCTGCACTTCCAGAAAGACTTCCATCTCGGTGACACCGGGTCGCACCACTTCGCGGGCCCGCAATTGCCCGGCTTCACCGGCGCGCATGCACTCTTTGAGCAACGCAATTTCGTCGGCTTCCTTCTGACGTCGCAAACTGCGAATCACGGTCCCAAGGTCTACGGGTCCGCGCCGCGCGGTACTGCGGGTTTCTTTCTTCACCGAGTGGGCTTCGTGGTCGAGACCCAGCAATTCGAATGCTCCGACCGGCAACCATTCGGCTTCCACGGCACCGGCGCGGCCGAATAACCGTTCGGAAACCTGTTCGGCGGCTTGGAGCAAAGCGTGATCGCGATTGATGACCGAGTGCTTGTGGTCGTACCACTTGACCATCACTTCGTCGTCGATGTACGGCGTGCCCGAACGCGACCGCAGCGTGAAATTATCGCCGAGCAGCGTCGCTTTCCCGCCGCGCTCCAGCAGCAGCCAACCTCGTTCGCCCGCAGAAAAACTGAGCGGGTTGACGAGAAAGTTGCTGAAGTAATGCACGTGCCGGGGATCGGCGATCAGCACCCATTCCAACTCCGCGGGAAGGGCATCCCACAACCGGGTTCGTCGCGCGAGGCAACCTTCTTGCGTTAACATTTCGATTCAATCTCAACTAACAAACGGGATAGTCTTCACCACTGACGACTGACCACGGACAACTGACCAAATCAATGAATTCCTTGCGTTACCAGCCAGCGTTCGGCGTCAAGCGCGGCCATGCAGCCGGTTCCGGCGGACGTGATCGCCTGGCGGTAGTTGCTGTCGGCGACATCGCCCGCGGCGTACACACCTTCCACGCTGGTGTTGGTGCGGAACGATTGCGTCCAGACGATGTACCCCTTGTCGTCGGTCTGCACCTGGCCCTTCAGGAAGTCGGTGTTCGGCGAGTGACCGATCGCACAGAACATCCCCGCGGCCTCAATCGTTTCGGTCGCATTCGATTGCAGGTTCTTTAACCGCACGCCGGTCACGCCGCCGTCATCGGTCCCCAGCACTTCATCGACCGCAGAGTACCATTGGACGTTGATCTTCGGGTTTTCAAGGGCACGCTGCGCCATGATCTTGCTCGCGCGAAACTCACCGCGGCGATGGACGAGATGCACGACGGACGCGAACTTCGTGAGGTAGCTCGCTTCTTCCATTGCACTGTCGCCGCCGCCAACCACCACCAGCGGCTTGTTGCGAAAACGCGGCAGCGCCCCGTCACAGACCGCGCATGCCGAGACGCCTCGGTTCTTGAAAGCGTCTTCGGACGGCAGTCCCAGATAATTCGCGCGAGCACCTGTGGCGACGATGATCGTGTGCGCTTCGACAGTCTGGCCTTCCAGAGTCTTGATGGTGAAGGGCCGCTTCGACAGATCGACCGACACGACATCATCGGTGACGATCCGCGTACCGAAGTTTTTCGCCTGTTGCCGCATCAGCTCCATCAACTCAGGACCGGTCACCCCATGCGGGGCATTCTTGCCACGGTACGGGACCAGATGCTCAGGCAGCGCGGATTTGAGGTACTCGGTCAAATGACCCGATGGAAAACCCGCGTAGTTCTCGACTTCCGTGGTGAGACTGAGCTGACCGAGCGGCAAGGTCCCTTTCAGACGGTTATCTTCGGTGATCGCCCCTTCAAAGACGAGCGGTTCCAGACTGGCCCGCGAGGCATAAATTGCCGCGGACCATCCTGCCGGTCCCGATCCAATAATCACCACGCGCTCCGTCACCGGCTGGCTCCTGTCAATCTGGCAAGCAAATCCCGAACAACGGCGATGCTTCGCCGCGAATTCTTGAATTTTCACGATATCCGACCGCCGCCAGACGGACAACTCAGGCGAGCATCGTTCAGCCGGAATGCTCGGCACCGATGAGAGAACCGGTTTTCAAAATCCCAGAGCGGAGAGCAGAAAGCGAAAGGCGGAAAGCCAGTCACCGGAAAAAGTGCCTATTCTGGCTTTCCGCTTTTCGCCTTCCGCAATCACTCGGTCGAATTTGAAAAACACTTTCTGAGAAATGACATCATCCCGGCGTCCGAGACGGACGCCGGGATGATGATGTTGTTGCGTTCCTCTGACCCGTTGAGACCGGTGAGTGCTTAGAACTCGCCGACGACATCGCCGCCGCCGGGCGTGGCCAGACGGATAAAGGTATCGAAACTGAGGTTTTCGCTGAGGAACCGTACGGACCCGTCACCCATGGTGAAGTGCGCCCCGCCGGTATGGAACGAATACGCCGAGCTGGTGCCATGCACCCCGAAAGCGATCGGCGTTGTATACGGGTAGGTGGTGCCATAGGCCGTATTGGGACCGATGTTTTCACCATTGGTGGCATTCATGGAGACCGTACCGAGAATGCCACTGCCGTCGGCCTTCTGTCCGTAAATCATGATGTCGCTGGCGGGGCGAGACCAACCCCCGGCATTGAGCCGATCGCCCGGAAGAGCGCCGTACTGCTTGCCTTTTCGCCAGACGGCGGGGCGACCGGCCGATTCCGCAATCGCGATCGTGTTGGACAGCCCATCGGTCACATCGCGGAACTTCCTGCCAGGCAGAGTGTACTTGCTGGTGGCGCTGTTCCAAGTGGCATTCTTCGGGAAGAAGCCCGCCACATATTTGAAGGTCGGGTCGGCCGGATCCGTGTACAGATTCGTCAACGAAACCGTCGTGAAGGGAGCATTCAGGGGCGAAATCCCGAAGATCGGCGAATAGCTGCTGGATGAGGCAATGGTTTGTGTCCAGCTCCCCGGGACATCGGGAATACCATCCAACGCCCCCGCCTGGGGATCCGAGGGGCATTGGAACACGGGAATCCGCGTCTGAGAAATCGGGATGTTCGTTCCCGCGCTCCAATTAATCGTCTGGTCGTATTGTGTGAACAGCGGAGCCTGATCGATGTAGGGCAGCAGGGCCGTTAACACCGACAGACGCACGGTCCCTGCGACCGGCGGACGCAAACTGGACGGCAATTGTCCGTAAGTGCTTTCAAAGTTGTGGAACGCCAGGCCCATGTTCTTCAGATTATTGCGGCATTGCGTCCGCCGAGCGGCTTCGCGTGCCTGTTGCACGGCCGGCAACAGCAGAGCAATCAGAATCGCGATGATCGCAATCACCACGAGCAGTTCAATCAACGTGAATCCTGCCCGCAGCAAAGGCCGCGGACGCCGAACGGTAAGGCGAGTCATGACAAAAACCCCTCTATCAAATTGGCGGGAAATCCATTGGATGATCTTCATCCGGGTCAACGACTGCGTCGCCGTGCCCCCCTCGCAGAACGAATCGGAAATGGATCTGGTGCGGTTCTGCCTGGAAATTCAGTCGATTGTCACGGGTGGTTCCGTACGACAACCGCATCGATTTATTTGAGTTCGAGCGTCGCCAGTTCGGCCTGGGAACTGGTGACGGTGAGTTTCAGGTCGGTGGTTTCCGCCCTGGCGTATTTGACCGGGAGATCGTTCGGGCCGGCCGAGGGACTTTCCTTCTTGCCGACAACTGGATAGTGCAACACCAGGGCTTTGAATTCACCGACGGGGGCACCATCGATTCTGGAATAGGTGCCGAGTTGGAAGCTTCCGTCCGCTGCCGAGATCGCCGATGGACGAACGGAAGCGGGGATGCTTGGATCGACCGGGACCAGCGTGATAATGGCGTTGGAGAGTGGCTTCCCCTTGTAGCTCACGAGACCTTTGGCCGGGTAAACGCGCTCCCAAGGTTGTTTGGCCTTGCCGCAGCCGCCAATCAGGCCCATCGCCAGGGCCAGTGTGGCGATTTTCCAGCCGGTATGAAACATCAGATTCGCCTCCGTATGGGTTGTGCGTCGCGAGATAATTAATCACGACCTGATTGGTGGTTTATATCGGTAGGTCCGCAGTCGCGTCAATATCCAATCGCAACAATGGGGAATTTTTCTCGAAAATCGGCTTTCTCTCCAGCCGCACGACCGCGGCCCATCCCCAATCCAATGGCGATTCCAGTGAATTACTTTGATATAAGCGACTGTAAAACAATGGTTTGCGTTGATTGGTGCGGAGATGCATCAATGGCTCGCTTCAATCGAGTTGACACGGCACATCGATCCGACTAAATTAGCACCATCTGGATTGACGATAAAATTTCAGACGCAGTCATTTGCCGACGCCTTGAACTGACATCCGAACAGAGTGAACTCATTTTCCCCGCTTCTCCAAGGAATACTCATGCGCCCCCTGTCTACAACGTGGTTTCCCGCGACCCTGCTCCCGCTGTTGGCCATCGTGGCGGGTTGCGATTTTGGAGCCGGTAAACCGATGTCGGGCGAGAGGGGAGCAACGCCAACATCGTTTGAGCTCCTCAACGTCTCTTATGACCCGACGCGCGAACTCTGGCGCGATCTCAATGCCGCGTTCATTGCCGACTACAAAGCTCAGAAGCAGATCGACGTGACAATCAAGCAGTCGCATGGCGGATCGGCCAGCCAGGCCCGCGCGATCATCGATGGCCTGGAAGCCGATGTCGCGACCCTCTCCCTTTGGCCGGATACCGACGCACTCCGCAAGCAAGGACTTCTCAAAGAGGGTTGGGAAGAAAAGCTGCCGAACCAGTCGTTGCCTTACACATCCACCGTCGTGTTTCTGGTGCGAACCGGCAATCCGAAAGGCGTGAAGGATTGGGCCGATCTGGCGAAACCGGGGATCGCGGTGATCACCCCGAATCCCAAGACGTCCGGCAACGGCCGGCTCAGCTTTCTCGCCGCCTGGGGCAGTATCACGCTCAAGGGGGGCAGCGAAGATGAAGCCCGCGAGTTCGTACGCAAGGTGTATGGGAATGTCGCGGTACTCGATACTGGCGCGCGCGGTGCGACGACCACATTCAGTATGAAAGGGATCGGCGACGTCTTCCTCACGATGGAAAGCGAAGCACAGATGACCCTCAAAGAATCGCCCGGCAAGTTTGAAATCATCTACCCGCCGCAAAGCATCCTGCACGAACCGCATCTCGCCGTGGTCGATCGTGTGGTCGACAAAAAAGGAACGCGGGAGGTCGCCGTCGATTACATGAAGTTCCTGTACACCCCGGCGGGGCAGGAGATCATCGCGAAACATTTCTTCCGTCCGATTGACAAGGACGTTCTTGCCAAACACCACGACGTTTTCCCGGACGTCAAGCTGTTCACGATCACGGACATCGTTGCCAACTGGGACGAAGCGCAAGGCAAGTTCTTCGCCGAGAACGGCGTCTTCGATGCGTTGTATCGCCCCGCGAAAAGCGAAAATCGCGAATAAGAAGTCTGCAGGCGACCGGTTCACCATCGCATCAAAAACGAAATGGAATGGCTGACCCGAAAACGGGAGGCGGATCATGAAACCCAGACAACGACGGATTTTGCCCGGCTACAGTTTGACGCTGGGCTACACGATGGCGGTGATGAGCCTGATGCTCTTTCTGCCACTCGCGGCGCTGATCCTGCGGGCGACGTCGCTCGGTCCGAAAGAGTTTATTGCGGCGGTGTGGACCGAGCGAGCCCGGGCAGCGTACACGCTGACTATCGGCACATCGTTCGCCGCTGCAATCATCGATACCATTGTGGGCCTCCTGCTGGCGTGGGTCCTCGTTCGCTACGAATTCCCGGGCAAGCGGATTTGCGACTCGCTGATCGATTTGCCGTTCGCGCTGCCGACGGCGGTGGCAGGGTTGGTCTACTCCAATTTGTATGTCGAGAAGGGCTGGTTCGGCCGGTACCTGGTGCCGCTGGGATTTCAGGGGGCGTACTCGCAGACGGCGATTGTGCTGGTGCTGGCGTTCATCGGGTTGCCGTTTGTCGTCCGCACGGTGCAACCGGTCCTCGAAAGTCTCGATGCGGATATTGAAGAAGCCGCGGAGTCACTCGGAGCGACTCGATGGCAAACCTTCTGGCGCGTGCTGATTCCCTCGCTGCAACCCGCATTGATCACCGGTTTCGCACTGACGTTCGCCCGTGGTCTGGGCGAGTACGGCTCCGTGGTGTTCGTGTCCGGCAACATGCCCTTCAAGACCGAAATCGCCGCCGTTCTCGTCGTCTCGCGGCTGGAAGAATTCGCCTATGCGGAAGCGACGGCGATTGCCCTGGTGCTGTTGGCCGGGTCCTTTGTGATGCTCGCCGCGATCAATGGACTCGAATGGTGGAGCCGCCGCTATGCAGCCTAAACCGACGACTCATCAAACCGCCGTTCGACGCGGTCCGCCGACCGAACCGTTATGGGTTCAGCGATTCCTGATCGGTGCCGCGGTCCTCGTGCTGGTTGTTCTCATCGTGGTGCCGGTGTTGAACATCTTCGCGTATGCCTTGCAGGATGGCGTCGCCGCTTACTTCAAGCATCTCACGGGCGATCCCGACACCTGGCACGCCATTAAGTTGACATTGTTTGTCGCCCCGATTGCGGTGGTCCTCAACGTCCTCTTCGGCATTGCCGCGGCATGGTTGCTCACGCGGTTCTCGTTTCCCGGACGGACGCTGCTGACGTCGCTGATCGATCTCCCGTTCGCGGTCTCGCCGGTGGTCGCGGGTTTAATGCTCGTGTTGTTATTCGGCGCAAAAGGCTGGTTCGGACCGTATCTGCAAGCGTCGAACATCAAGATCATCTTCGCCACGCCGGGGCTGGTGCTGGCGACGATGTTTGTGACATTGCCCTTCGTGGCCCGCGAACTCATCCCCGTGATGCAGGCGATCGGGCCGGATGAAGAACTGGCGGCGATCTCGCTCGGTGCCAACGGCTGGCAAATGTTCTGGCGGGTCACGCTTCCCAACATCAAATGGGGGTTGTTGTACGGCATCATCCTGTGCAACGGTCGCGCGATGGGTGAGTTCGGCGCGGTCTACGTTGTCAGCGGTCACATTGCGGGACAAACCGACACGATGCCCTTGCGCGTCGAGAAGTTGTTTCAGGACTTCAACCTCCCGGCCTCCTTCGCAGTGGCTTCGCTGTTGACGCTGTTATCGCTGGTCACCGTCGCGCTGAAAGTCATCCTCGAAAATTGGAAAGACGAAAACGTCTCCGAATAACACAAGTTCATTTTTTCTTCCCTGCCCACTGTCCCTTACGCACTGACCACTACCCATGAGCATTCACATCGCCAATGTCACGAAGCGCTTCGGCGAATTCGTTGCGCTCGATAACGTTTCGCTCGATGTCCCCAGCGGCGATCTGCTGGCCTTGCTCGGACCATCGGGGTCGGGCAAGACGACCTTGTTGCGGATCATCGCGGGGCTGGAACACGCCGATGACGGCGTCGTCCGCTATGAAGGGGAAGACGTCACGCAGAAAGCCCCGAAGGACCGCGAGGTCGGCTTCGTGTTTCAGCATTACGCGCTCTTCCGGCACATGTCGGTCTTCGAGAATGTCGCGTTCGGTCTGCGGGTCCGAAACGCTCCCAAAGCGGAAGTGAACGCGCGGGTGAAGGAACTGCTGCACCTCGTGCGGCTGGAAGGTCTCGGCTCCCGTTACCCGGCACAACTCTCGGGCGGGCAACGGCAGCGCGTTGCCCTGGCACGCGCGCTCGCTGTTCGCCCGCGGATGCTGCTGCTCGACGAACCGTTTGGAGCGCTCGATGCCAAGGTGCGGCAGGAACTCCGTCAATGGCTGCGACAGCTTCATGACGAGATGCATGTCACCACCGTCTTCGTCACGCACGATCAGGAAGAAGCCTTCGAGGTCGCCGATCATGTGGTCGTCATGCGGGCCGGCAAGATCGAACAGGCCGGCAGTCCACAGGATGTGTTCGATCATCCCGCCAGCCCGTTCGTGATGGATTTTCTGGGCCAGGTGAACGTCTTCCACGGCCGTTTGCAGGCGGGACAGATGCACGTCGGCAACATCGCCGTCAATTACCCCGAGTACACGCATGCGGAATCGCGCGACGCCACGGCGTATATCCGTCCGCACGAAGTGGAGCTCGATCGGCTGCCGATCGATGGGACCAGCCTCCCCGTCAAAGTGCTTCACGTGAACCCGGCCGGTGCGGTCACGCGGGTGAAGGTGCTCTCCGAAGCGTTCGGCTGGTCGCTCAATGTGGAACTCCGCCCCGAGCGTTACGCCGAGCTGGCGCTCCGTCCCGGCGACAATGTCTTCGCCGTGCCGAAACGTGTCCGTGTCTTCATGTCCGATGACTATGCGATTTGACCCGATTCCCGCCGCGAATTCCCGGATGGCCGATCATGGATGCATCGAAACCAGACACGCCCCGTGCCAATAATTCGATCAATAGCGCTGTGCCGTTGCTGACCGAACCCGTTCTTACGGCCCTTACGGAAGCCCTGCGCGGCATCCGCTATGGGACGGTCACGGTCATTATTCAAGATGGGCGTGTCATCCAAATCGACCGCACCGAACGGAAGCGGTTGAAAACCGGCAATGAGTTGTAACGGGCGATCGCCGTTTCCATGCGCACCGCCTTTGGTATGCGAAGCGGGCTCTCATTTCTGGCAACCGGCTCACTGCGGCTTTGCGACTCAACCTTGGTTGACTCATCGCTTCGCTTTTGTGCATGCCTAAACGACTCTGAATGATCGATTCAGCGCAAGCGGTACGGGCAATGCAGGAAACTATACAGCGCGGGTCTAGCTCAAAGGATTATTGCCATGCTTCGGACATTTTGCTTAACCGCCGTGTTGTTAACTCCTATGGTGGAAGACAATTCGGCCGCGCGAATGGACGTGATCGATGCCGGTGCAAGTGTCGGAGCGCCCATCGACCAGCCTGCTTTCATTGCGACCGAAGCGATTTTTGTGCGGAGCGAACCGAACTTGACGAACCGGTTTGGACTTCGTTTCGAGGCCCAGACAATCGCCGGCATGAATGTGACATCGAACTTCGAACTCACACGCGAGGCGCTCGTCACGCGCAACGGGCAACCGGCAAGGCTCTTCGATGTGCGCACCGGAGATCGGGTGCTGATTTACCACGCGACTGAATTGGATCCCTTTGTCGTCCGCCTCGAAGCCGTATCCCGTCGGTAGAGGAGGATCCGAAACGGAGAATGCACTCGATGGATCGTCGTTTTAGGGGCAATCAGCATCACAGTTCGCTGGATGACGGCGACGAACCTGAAATCCAACTCGAATTCATGCTTACGGATGCGAATGCACCCGCTTTCGTGTGCGCTGTCGCGACCTCGTCGAAAGCCCTTGAGATCGCTCTCATGACGACCCAATCCTGGGCAGTGGGTCAGTTTGAATCCAAACACGTCGGGGCAGGGGCCCCGACCTATCAATTTTAGTTGATTCTCGCATTCATAGGTCGGGGCCCCTGCCCCGACTCTTCAAACGGACCCACGACCCGATTCTGATTTTCCGCGCGGCGATGAAGTCCGTCTGCCTGGCTCTCACCGGCATGGCGCGATCCAGCAGCTTCGCCGTTTACGGAAGCGCCGCCACGCGCCAGTCGGCCTGGCGGAGGTCGTTGTTGCGGTAGAGCTCGATCAGCCGTTCGAGCATTTCGATTTCGCAGCGGAATTGCTCGCCGCGTTCCGTGTCGGCCATGCGACGCGGGGCATCGCGCTCCCGGACGACGGTGACGTGGGGAATGATGTCCACGCCGCTGCGGAGAGCCGCCTCAATCGAGTCGAAGTGATGATGCCGGGCCAGCAGGGTGCGGTCCGCTTCCTGCACCAGTGTGTAGCCATGATCGCCATACGCTTCCGAAAACGCACCGTCGATGGTGATGGCCTGACCGCTCCGTTTGAGGGGAGATTCGCCGTCTTCAATCTTCACGGGAACATGGCCATTGACGATCAATCCGCATGTCGGCTCGACGCCGAATTCCGCGAGCACTTTCTGACAGAACCACGGCTCGTGGATCAACGCGAAATACGGATCTTTCGTTTCGTGATGCGGTTGCTTGTCGGCGACGAAATCGCGCTCGAAGGTGGCAATGCGATCCTTGCCAAAGAGCGGCGACCGCGGCCCGCTCCACAGGTACCACAACGCATCGAGATGAGCCGGTTGCCTGCGCTCCAGTGCCCACGCCACGACCTTTTCAATGGCGTCGTACATGGCCCGGCCGCTATGCCATCCGCCATTGATGGGCATGGGAAGAAACTCCCCTTGAGCATCGCAAGGGACGCAACCGTGAAAGATGAGATGATCGTCGCGGCGAAGGTACATCGAGCCGTTCCCCACGATGTACCGCATGTGTTCCCACAGTTTCTGACTGCTGACGAAGGAATGGCGCAAGCGAGCTAGACAGTCGGCCTCTTCCGGCGACAACCGGTACGGATCACCTGGGTCGAGTGTGGGGAACAGCGTGTCACGCAGCGGATAGACGACGCCGTCCACTTTCACGGTTCCGTTCGCCCCGTCGATGTGATGCAGCAGCCGGCGATGATCCATGTTCCATTCCGGATGCTGCGCGATCATGGGCCCTTCGAGTTTGAACTGCAAAATCGCCGCCGCCTTGTGCATCCGCGCGACGAGGCTGTTGGGACGCAATCCCGTGGATTTCGGCTGAAAGTGCAAACAGGGATCGTCGGCATACACCGTCTGCGCGAGATGCTCCAGCGGCGTCAACGGAATGCTGTAACCTTCGTCAATCTGTCCGAGACGCCGATACCGCAAGGAAATCCGCAGCACGTGACAAATCAGGGCTTCGTGTCCCAGGCATGCGCCCAGCCATCCGATGTCGTGGTTACCCCACACGAAGGACACGTTGGGCTGCTGCCTTAGATAATCGACCACTCGATCACCGCGCGGCCCGCGGTCCCAGCAATCGCCGGCGATAATCAATTCATACACCGCCAGATTGCGGATCAGCCGACCGGTGATATGCACGAGATGCAACGCCCGTCCGCGCTGCAGCAGTTCGTCCACGATGGCGTTCACGAAATCGCGGCCGCGCTCGGCGGTCGGCTCGTGCAGCAACTCGGCAAAGAGATCAGCGTACTCCTTTGGAAAGACCTGCCGGGCGCGCTTCAAACTGTAGCGCGAGGCCAGGACGCGGACCAGTTCGAACTGATTGCGGAGCGTCCGGCGGGCGAACGTTCGCAACTCATCGTGGTCGGTTAGCGATTGTTCCAGCCGTTCGGTCACTTCCGCCGGGTAAAAAATGAGGGTCAGGAATTCCTCAAACTCCGGCCCGCTCATCCGTTCACGAAACAGGCGTTCGACCAGCGGACGGAGCGTGCCCGAGGCATTGTTGATGATATGGCGAAGTTTTTTGTCCTCGCCGTGGATGTCGCTGATGACGTGGACAGTTCCTTTGGGGAGCGTGAGGACGGCGGACAGCCGCGCAATTTCGGCGAGCGCCGCATCGATGTTCGGAAACTGCCGCGCCAGTGCCCGGAGCAGCGTCAATTCGTAGCGGCTGGGCTTGGTCGAGGGGGGCGAATTCAAAGCGTCCGGATTCGAATCAACAACGGAGTCCATGAACATCATTCCCGGAGTGATGCGGGCTTTAGGATGGGCCCTCAGACAATCCCACAGTGACGCGAAAAATTCCAGCAACGCGACGATTTCGGCTCAACCTGCCGGATCTTGGTAATCTGCGGTCAATTCTGGCAACCCGCGGCCAAATTCTCTTGCCATTCCGAACCTTGCCTCTACAGTGCTAGTAGACGCTGAAATCGGGAACGCGGGCATAGATTTGGCAGGGGAATATGGATCGAGCACCACATCCAGCCTCGCCCAACGTTTGCAGTGAATCCGCCGTGTTGCGGCTCGACGAGTATCTCGACAAGGTGGCGGAACTTCTCGAAGCCGAGGGTGTCGCCGAAGACAAGATCGAGGAATTGTTGCTGAGTTCCGGCGAAATGGCGCTGGAGATGTTTACCTTGGGCCGTCACTCGCAGCGATTGATTCCTTCGCGCACCGAGCGGCGGCGATTCGAATTTGACGGGGCTGGACCGAATTGAAAACGATCGTGCCCGCAGAGCAGGAACTGATTGATCGGCGTCGGCCGGATCTGCAAAACCCGCGCATTCCCGAACTGGCGGAACTTCAGTGGATTGCCCGCTGGATGGACAGTCTGGTTGAGATCCCCGGTCTGCGGACACGTGTCGGACTCGATTCGATTCTGGGACTGGTTCCCGGTCTGGGCGATTTCGGGGCCACGCTGATCTCGCTCTACATTCTGCAAGCGGCAAGTCGACAGGGCGTTTCCCGTTTGACGATGACACGCATGGGGTTCAATATCCTGCTCGATCTGGGCCTCGGGTCGATCCCCGTCGTCGGCGATGTCTTCGACGTTTACTGGAAAGCCAACCTACGCAACGTGGCTCTGCTGGAAAATCATCTGCAGACGAATCCGAAGGCGGCCCAGCGGTTGCGCCGCGGCGACTGGCTATTTCTCTGCGGAATGATCGTGGTCCTGTTGCTCTTTTTAGTCGGCAGTGTGACGGTGACATATCTTACGGTCACCTGGCTGGGGAAGCAGTTGCTTTCCTAGGAGCCTGTCCCTGTAATCATCGCGCCCTGGACAAGAGAGTGAAATTCTCCTCCAATGCGTGTCGGCGTGGGTGGGTTGTTGGTCGGGGTGGTGTTGGGGTGGTGTTGGGGTGGTGTTC
>JAKFUG010000093.1 GCA_021732785.1 Planctomycetaceae bacterium | reverse complement strand
GCTTCGCAGAATCCCATCTCCCACTGTTTCCACGACATCGTCTCCGCACAACACGGATGAACGCGGCATGAATGGATTGATTCGCTTCTCGCTGGACCATCGCCTGCTGGTGCTGGCGGTCTCGCTGCTGGTCCTGGTGGGGGGCGGATATGCGGCGACAACGCTACCCATCGACATTTTCCCGAGCCTCACCCGGCCGCGTGTCACCGTAATGACTGAAGTCGCCGGGCTTTCGCCCGAAGAGGTCGAATCGCTCGTCACGTTCCCGCTGGAAACCGCGTTCAACGGAGCCACCGGTGTCGAAGCCGTACGGAGCTCGTCAGGCATCGGCCTGTCGGTCATCTACGTTGAATTCGGCTGGAATACGAACGTCTACACCGCCCGGCAGATCGTCAATGAACGACTGGCAATCGTCACCGATCAGCTTCCCGCCGGTGCGAAACCGCAGCTCACGCCCATCAGTTCCATCATGGGGCAGATCATGATGGTCGGCCTCTGGAGCAAGGACGGTTCGACGCCACCGATGGAAGTCCGCACAACCGCCGATTGGGTGGTTCGGCAACGGTTGCTCACCATCCCCGGCGTATCGCAGGTGATCGTCATGGGGGGCGGACGTAAGCAGTTTCAGGTGCAGGTCAATCCGGAAGCGTTGATTGCGTATGACGTCACGTTGGTGGATGTGGAGCGGGCGCTCTCCGAAAGCAACCAGAATTCGACCGGCGGGTATCTGATCCGCGGTTCGATGGAATACCTCGTCCGTGGCGTCGGGCGGGCGAGTTCCACTGCGGACATCGGTCAGACGGTGGTGAAATCGGGTACCCGCGCGGTTCTCATCCGCGATGTCGCCACCGTGAAAGAAGGAATTCAAATCCAGCGCGGCGATTCCTCCGTGAACGGTCACCCCGCCGTCGTGCTGACGATCGCCAAACAGCCCGACGCAGACACGCGCCGGTTGACCGAACGGATTGACGTCGCTGTCGAAGAAATTCGTGCTGGGCTGGCGAAAAGTCACCCCGACCTGGTGCTGGATGCGAATCTTTACCAGCAGCGGACGTTCATCGACGTCGGCATTCACAACGTCCTCGAAGCGCTGCGGGATGGTGCGATTCTCGTCACGATCATTCTGTTTCTGTTTCTGCTGAATTTCCGCACGACGATGATCACGCTCACGGCCATACCGCTGTCGCTGGTCCTCACGGCGTTGTTCTTTTACTGGACAGGGATGTCCGTCAACGTGATGACGCTCGGCGGGTTAGCCGTAGCGATGGGGGAACTCGTTGACGATGCGATTGTGGACATCGAAAACGTCTTTCGTCGCCTGCAACAGAACGCGCATGCGGCGCTGCCGCGCCCCAAACTCGATGTGATTTATGACGCCAGTCGCGAGATCCGCAGTTCGATCGTTTTCGGCACGCTGCTGGTGATTCTCGTCTTTGTGCCACTCTTCGCGTTGCATGGGATTGAAGGCCGGTTGTTCTCACCGCTGGGAGTGGCCTACATCGTGTCGATTCTGGCGTCGCTGCTGGTCTCATTAACCGTGACGCCGGTGCTGGCGAGTTTGCTCCTTTCCTCGAAACCCACGACCGGACACGATGCAGACAGCCTGCTGCTCCGTTGGTTGAAGACGCTGGCCACGCCGATTATTCACCTCAGTTGCCATCCCGTGGGCAACACGCTGCTGCTGGCAGGGGTGCTGGCGGCGATCATCGGGAGCGGCGTATTGGTCACACGATTGGGCAGCGACTTTCTACCGCCGTTCGATGAAGGGGCCGCGCAGGTCAACGTGGTGCTGCCGCCGGGGAGCGCGCTCGATCAATCGAATCGTGTCAGCCGCATGGTCGATGCCGCGCTGTCGCGGCATCAGCAAACGGAAACCGGTAAGCCGCTCATTCAATCGTTTGTCCGCCGCAGCGGTCGCGCAGAACTCGACGAACACGCCGAAGGGGTCAACATTACCGAGTATGTCGTCACGCTGAATCCCCACAGCGGCGTTTCGCGGCAGGAAACGCTGGCGATCATTCGCGGCGAACTCGACGAAATCCCCGGCATCGAATTTGAAGCGGAGCAACCGCTCGCCCACTTGCTGAGCCACATGCTCTCCGGGGTTTCCGCACAAATCGCGATCAAACTGTATGGCGACGATCTCGACACACTCCGTCGCAAAGCGCAAGAAATCAAAGCGGCGATCAGCGGCATCGACGGACTCGCGCCACCGATGGTCGAGCCGCAACAACTCATCCCGCAGATTCGGATTGAACTCGATCGCGAACAACTCGCGCAGTACGGCGTCACGCCCGGCTTCGTGAACGAGTTCATCGAAACGGCGCTCAACGGCCGGACGATTTCCACCATCCTGCAGGGCCAGCGGACCTTCGATCTGGTGGTTCGTCTGGACGAAAAACATCGGACCGACTACGCCAACCTGCATCGGCTGTCTCTCGATCTACCGAATGGGGAACGCATCCCGCTGGCCTCCATCGCCAAAGTGTATGAAGCCAGCGGCCCGAATGTGATCTCGCGGGAGAATGCCCGCCGTCGCATCACCATCCGCGGGAATACGACCGACCGCGATCTCGGCAGCGTGGTTGCCGACATTCGCCGCGCGGTGGAATCGAAGGTGACGCTCCCCGAAGGCTATTTCGTCGAGTACGGCGGCCAGTTCGAAGCCCAGCAGGAAGCCACACAGTTGATGGCGATGCTGAGCCTGTTGTCGCTCACCGGGGTGTTTCTCGTCCTCTACACGTTGTTCCCATCGGTGCGGATTGTATTGCAGATCATGCTCGCCCTGCCGATTGCGTTTGTGGGGGGCGTGCTGGCATTGTGGTGGACGGGGCAAAGTTTGACGGTCGCGAGTCTGGTGGGCTTCATTTCGCTCGGCGGGATTGCGGCTCGCAACGGCATCCTGCTCGTGTCACACTATGTGCATCTGATGAAAGAAGAAGGTGAAGGCTTCACCGAGAAAATGGTGCTCCGCGGCAGTCTGGAACGCCTCGCCCCGGTGCTGATGACCGCCCTCACTGCGGGGATCGGGCTGATCCCGCTCGTCATCGGCGGACAGCAACCCGGCAAGGAGATCCTGTACCCCGTTGCGACGGTCATTCTGGGCGGCTTGATCACGTCGACCGTCTGCGAATATCTCGTCCACCCCGGCCTTTTCTGGCGCTTCAGCGGGAAAGCCGCCGGCCGCCTCATCAATCGCAGCGTCGAATAGGAATTCAGACCATCCGCGGGGAAACCACCTCCGGATCGGTTTCAATTCTTGCGGAATTTCAAAAATTCCGAAACGCTTTTGCGGCGAGGGGGTTAAACTGCTCAGGCTCCCATATGGAAGTCTGGTGTCGTTCGACCGCGGCGAACGGGGGCAATGGGCTTCTTCACATCCAATTCGCGGTCACGGTACCCCTCTCGAAATTCAAGGAACTTGGAAAATGCAACGTAGCTGGGCGGTCATGTTGACGGCGGCGGTAGTGCTCGCCTCCGGGGTCTCGGTCATGGCACAACCGCCACAAGGTCGCGGCGGTGGCGGACGTGGAATGGGCGGTGGCTTTGGCGGGTCGGCGTTTCTCGTCGCCATGGAAGCGGTTCAGAAAGAACTCGCGGTGACCGATGCACAGAAGGAAAAACTCACCAAGTTGCGTGAAGAAGCCATGGCCGGCCTGGGTGGTGGAGGCGGTGCCAACTTCCGCGACATGAGCGACGAAGACCGCGCCAAGCTCCGCACGCAAATGGAAGAGCGGGCCAAAAAGACCGAAGAGTCTCTCAAGTCGATTCTCGACGAAAAGCAAGCCGCCCGCCTCAATGAACTCGTCATCCAGCAGGCGGGTGTGGCGGCGCTGGGTCGCCCCGAAGTCGCCGCCAAGTTGAATCTCACCGATGAACAGAAGACCAAGCTCCGCGAACAGGCCGAAGCGAGTCGCGGTCAAGGTGGCCCTGGCCGTGGCGGCTTCAATCCGAATGCGTCGCAGGAAGAGCGTCAAAAAGCCATGGAAGAAGCCCGCGCCCGTCGCGAAAAGACCACAGCCGACGCGATGGCCGTGCTGACCTCGGAGCAGAAAAAGACCTTTGAAGACATGCAGGGCAAGAAGTTCGAATTCCCGGCCTTCGGTGGCGTCGGCGGTCCCGGCGGCGGCAATCGTCCCCCGGGTGGTCGTCCGCCCCGCGATGCCAACTGATTGTTCAAAGCGATCATTTCTCGCACGAAACGAGAAGCCCGGGGAATGCGTTCCCTGGGCTTTTTTCGTTTCGGTCCCTGCATGGAAGGAATTTCCGCTCGGGTCTATGATGCCCGTTCGACCGTGCGGCGGATTCGCATGGTTCACCACATGCTGTTTCATCCGGGAGGGACTGTCTTGCGATACTTGCCGCTGGCATTGCTGCTGTTATTCCCCATGGCTGGCCTTGCTCAAGACGCCCCCAAAGGTGACGTCACCAAATACACCTTCGACAAGAGCAACATCTTCCCCGGCACCACGCGCGATTACTGGGTGTATGTCCCCAAACAATACGATCCCGCCAAACCGGCGTGCGTCTATGTGAATCAGGACGGCGTGCAATGGAACGCTCCGGCGGTGTTCGACCAGCTCATTGGGAAGGGGGAGATTCCCGTTCTGATCGGTGTCTTCATTCAACCGGGCCGCGTTCCTGCACCGAGTGATGCGGCTCTCGATCGCTACAACCGCAGCTTTGAATACGACGGTCTGGGGGACGGTTATGCCCGTTTCCTGCTGGATGAATTGCTGCCGGATGTCGAGACGAAAACCGCACCGGATGGCCGGGCACTGAAGCTGTCGAAGAACGGCAATGATCGCGCGATTGGTGGCAGCAGCAGTGGAGCCGTCTGTGCCTTCACGGCGGCATGGGAACGCCCGGATGCGTTCACGCGTGTCTTCAGCGCGATCGGCACCTACGTCGGTCTGCGTGGAGCGAACGCTTACCCCACCGTAATTCGCAAGTTCGAGCCGAAACCGCTTCGCATCTTCCTGCAGGATGGCAGCAAAGACAACAACATCTACGGCGGCGACTGGTGGATGGCCAATCAGGAAATGGAACGGTCGCTGGTCTTCGCCGGGTATGAAGTCGATCACGTTTGGGGAGAAGGCGGCCATGATGGCAAGCAGGGAACGGAAGTTTTTCCTGCGGCAACCAAATGGTTGTGGAAGGATTGGCCCGCGCCGGTGAAGCGCGGGACCGGTTCGCCCCAGTTGCAACAGGTGCTCATTCCCGGAGAAGAATGGACGCTCGTCGCCGAAGGTTACAAGTTCACGGAAGGTCCCGCCATCAACGCGAAAGGCGAAGTCTTTTACAACGAAGTCCCCGACAGTAAAACGTTCAAAGTTGGCCTCGATGGCAAGGTGTCGGAGTTCCTCTCCGACAGCAACCGGGGAGATGGCCAATCGTTCGGACCGGACGGACGGTTGTACGCTGTCGCCGGAAAGACGGAGCAGATTCTTGCCTACGCTCCGGACGGCAAATCCACGGTGATCGCCGACGGTTTTCGCGGAAATGACCTCGTGGTGCGTCACGACGGCGGTGTCTACGTCACGCAACCCGGTTGGAATGGGACCGATCCGAGTCAGGTCTGGTACATCAGCCCGACGGGTGAGAAACAAGTCGTCGACAAGGGGCTGAAATTCTCCAACGGCATCACACTCTCACCGGATCAATCGTTGTTGTATGTTGCCGATTCGAAGTCGCACTGGGTTTATGCCTACCAGGTGCAACCCGATGGCTCGTTGAAACATAAGCAGAAATACTTCCACATCCATGTGCCAGATACCGCCGATGACAGCGGTGCGGACGGCGTGGAAGTCGATCGCGACGGCCGCGTGTATGTCGCCACGCGGATGGGCATTCAAGTCTGCGATCAACCCGGCCGCGTGAACTTCATCCTCCCGACGCCGAACGGCAAGGTTTCGAACATGACCTTCGGCGGAGAAAAATTCGACACGCTCTTCGCAACGTGCGGCGACAAAGTTTATAAGCGGAAAGTCAAAGTCTCCGGCGCGCCGTCATTCCAGTCGCCGGTGAAACCGGAGAAGCCGCGCTTGTAAAGTTGATCTGCCCATGCCGGGGCAATCGCCGGATCACCGCGGTGTTCGCCGGCGATTGTCGATCGCTAGATGTTCAGAAAGAAATCCGCGATCGCCACCGAGAATCCGGGGAGCGTTGCGGGGCTGGTCAATACGTCTTGCTCGGAGAATCGCCTTGGACTGCGGTCGACGCGGTAGACAATCACCGCCCGTTCCTCGGGATCGATCAGCCAGACCTCTGTCACACCAGCATTCACATATTCGCCCACTTTATCGTGTCGTTCGGGCCAGCGATTGGACGGCGATTTGATTTCCACCACCAGTTCCGGCGCAACTTCCAGCGCGCCAACTGGGAGTTTCCCTTCTGGTAGTTTCGATTTGCTGACCAGTCCGACATCCGGACCGCGGACGGTATCGGGATCACGTTCGGTCAGTACGGCAGCATCGTTCGTCGTCACAACGCAATCGTGAGACGTGGCCCACAGACGCAGTGCGAAATAGATATTTCCGCAGATTCCTCCATGAGCTTGACCCGCCGGCGGCATTTCAAGGATCTCCCCGCGAACGAGTTCCGCCTCGAACGGTAAGGCCGCTTGAGTAAACTCACGAGCCGTAAGCAGTTCCTGTCCGATTGACATTGGGGACCCTTACGAAGCGATGTCCGCGAACAGATCGCTCACCCGGCAGATAAAGCCCGGCAGCAATTCGGGGCGGGTGAGTTCCACGTCGCCCTCAAAATGGAGCGGGGCCGATTCCGCGCGATGGACAGTGACCGAGCGTTGATCGGGATCAATCACCCAGACTTCGGTGACACCCGAACGCAGATATTCGATGACTTTGTCGAGCACATTGGTCCACCGATCTGTTGGCGACAGAACTTCCACGACGAGGTCTGCCGGAACTTTCAGAGTGCGATCAAGTGGAGGCTTGCTTCCAGGCAGACGATTCCATCGAATGAATCCGCAATCCGGTCCACGAACGGTGTCTGCATCGGTTTTGACGAATGAATCATGAGAGAAAACCAGACCGTGCTTTCCCGTCCGCGCCCACAGCGTTAAAAACATCGTGATTGCAGCACAAACGGTACCGTGTTGTAGAGACGGCATGCCCTGCTCCGCGAGTTCTCCACAAACCAACTCCATCGGAACGTCGAACGCCATCCGTTCAAACTCTTCGATGGTGATCTGGCGATGGGCAATCGACATGGGTTTCGTTCCTCAAGATCTATGATGACACATCAACGCACGTTCGTCCACCACAAATCGGCCAGTCCCAAGCCCAGCAAGCCGAGGCTGATGACCGCATTCACCTGGAAAAACGCGGCATTCACGCGCGACAAATCGTCCGGCCGCACCAGCCAGTGTTCATAAGCCAGCAGAGTGGTGACAAAGAGTAAGCCGACGAAAAACACCGGGCCCAAACCGGCGAAATGCCACAGCGCGAAGAGCGCGGCGACGGTGATCAGATGGCTGACCGCGGCCATCCGCAGGGCGGTGGCGATGCCCCACCGCGCGGGCAGGCTGTGTAAGCCTTTCCCGCGGTCATACTCGGCATCCTGACACGCATACAGAATGTCGAAGCCGCCGACCCAGAAGAAGACGACGGCCGCTAACAGGACCGGCGGGAGTTCGACGGTCCCGCGAATCGCAATCCACGCAGCCAGCGGCGCCAGCATCAATGCGGCGGACAACCAATAGTGGCACCAATTCGTGAACCGTTTGGCGTACGAATATCCCAGCAGAAATGCGAGGACCGGGACCGACAATCGCAGCGGCCACGGATTCGGCAGGAACATCAGCGTACTGGCGACAAAAGCCGCACTGCACAACAGCGTGAAGATCACCGCCGCTGTCACACTGAGCAATCCGGCAGGGATGTGCCGTTTCGCCGTCCGTGGGTTCTCGGCATCGAAACGGCGGTCAACAATCCGATTGAAGCTCATCGCCGCCGAGCGGGCAAAGACCATGCACAACAGGATGCCGCCGAGTTCCCGCCATTCAAATGGGGAATCGGGTAACCGCCAGGCGAGCGCCGCCGAGAGCAATGCAAATGGCAGCGCGAAGACGGTGTGACTGAAGCGGATCATCTCCAGAAAATGGCGGATGGATTTGATCATCGAGCGGGTTCGCTGCTGTTTCCAGATCGACAAAAACGAAGTTTGTTGCCAACGGACGTCAACAGAACCGTTGGCCGACTCCCATTGTTAACAGACGCTGTTGTCTCGTTCATTCGTCGGCTTTCAGCAGGGCTCCTTCCCGCGCGATGTGGGCTTCCCAGCGTTGAATGGCCGGTTCGCGCTGCGACGCCGTGCCCAGCGGGCGGTAATCGTAACGTCGACCGGTGAGTTGCACGAGTTGTTTGAACGCCAATTCGCGAACTTCTTTTCGATTGCTGCGGAGCCACTCGACAAGCTGCAACGACACCAGCCGGTCTTTCGCCTCCGCCGGGGTGTAGCCCCACAGCAGTCGCTCGACGGCACGGGCTTCATCTTCCGGAAGATGGGTTTGCAGTTCGGTTTTAAGAGTGGCCCCGTTTTCGCGGTTCGTCATCAGCCACGAGCGCAAACCCGCGGCCGCCGCCGCGCGGGCTTCTTCGTGATCGGATTGCACGAGTGCCTGAATCAGGGGTTGATACGCCTCGGTGATGGCGAGGCACCGGACAGCGAGTTCCGCAATTTGCGGCTTGGGATCGCGCATGAGCGGGGGAATCGAGAGATCGACCGCCAGAGTCATGTCGAATTGCTTTTCAAAATTCGCTGCGAAACGGCGCAGCGGCGACAATTGTTCCCGCCGGATCGGATCCAGCCATGCAGGCCACAGGCTGGCGGCCGTCACGTTCTCTCCGGCCGTGGGCGTGGTCAGCCAGGCAAACTGCTTTGCTGAAAGTGAAACCCCTTCGGGCAATTCCACTGCGCCTGCCGCCACGTAGAGCACCGCGTGCCAGGGATCGGGCATCGTTTCTTGCGGAAGCCCCGTCGGATCATCAATGGTGACTTCAATCCCCAGAATGGTGGTGGGACTGGTGAGCGTCACGACTTTGGATTTTTCACCGACCTGAATGGCGACCGAGAGGGGCGTCTTGGCCATCGGTCCCGGTTGCAGCAAAATTCGGCCCCGGCGAATGAGCAGCGCATAGCGTTGCTTCTCCGTGGGCGCTAGCACTTGGACGGTCGTTTCGCCGAGCAGCGTGGCTTTCAAATCGCCCTTATCCCATTCGAAAGTGGCTTCGTACGGTTCCGGGCAGGCAAACGTTTCCATGGAATGCAGATCGGAACGACGCGGCTGGACATACCAGTGCTGATCACCGGGATTGAACCGGAGCAAAACTCCTTCCTGACCGACCGATTGCATGGCGACCGCAATCGCGGGTGCTGGTTCCACAGGTTTCGGTGAGGGTGTCGGCGCTTTGATGACGGGTGTGACGGGTGCGGGCAGAACTGTGGCCGCATCCGCGACATCGGGCGACGCCGCGGTCTTCACTGGGGGCTTCGCATTCGGCTCCGGCGCATCCGGCGGAGGAGTGGGGTCGAGATTCGCCAGCGGCATGGCGGTTTTGTCGTCCACCGGTGTGGTCCCGGCCGCGTTCTTGGGCGGGGTCGTCGCCGTGACGTTTTCCGGAGTGGTATGGTCCGGAGAGACCGGCCGCGTGCGCGGCGTGTCGGCAGAAGCAACGGCGTTGTCTTGCGGATTCTTCTTCACCATGCCCCGGAACAGGTCGCGATCCAATGCGAGAACCAGCACCACCGCGACAATCACCAACGCGGCCCCCGCCGCCGGGCCGACTCGCTGCGACCATGGCGGCTGCTTCAACTGGCTGGCAATTTCGTCGCGGAAATACCCGGCCGATTCACTAATTGGGACCGCGGCCACCGCGTGCGGCTTTTCGGCAGCCGCGGTGTTGTTCGCCAGCGGAGCATCCGTTCGAACCACGTGCAACTGCGCATCGGATGAAACTGGGCCGATGGCGTAGAACCGTTCCCGACTGCGAACCGGGACTTCGATCGGCTCACCCTGAATTAACGACAACACCTGATGGCATGCCGCGACCTCCGCCAAAGCGATATCCGAATCGAGGCAAATCGTCTCGAACTGCGCGACCTGCTCGGACGAGAGGGTATTGTCGAGATACTGTGCCACCACATTCGGGTCCACGCCTTGTGAGGGACCGTCGATCTCGGGAGCCCCCAGCCGGCGGCGACGAATTACCTCTCGCACGCGGCTCACCAACGCCGCCGCGACGGGGCTTTCCTGAATCTTCTTCCCGATTTCCCGCGTTTCATGCGGCTCCAGCGCGTCATCGAGATAGGCCAACAAAGTCCGCAGCGTTAATCGCATCGGTCGTCTCGCTTTCGTCCGTCATCTTCAATGGCCGCAAAAACGGCACATCCTCTTGCCAAGATTAGTGGCGGTGGCACTCATGAACCCGTACAAGAATTTCCACGGATTCGGAAAATTTCTCAATTTGCTTCGTCAGCGGGGGGGATGATGTCTCGGAATCAACCAAAACAGCAGCGCCGTTGGAACTTCCTGACGGCGTTGGGACTGCTGGCGTTGGTGGCAGCCACCGTCACCGCGGACGATGCCAAGACGGCAAAAAGCGTGTTGCTGATTGCCGGAGCGCCGGACGGCCATCCGCCGCAGACTCATGAATATGTGGCGGGATTGAAAATCGTTCACGACTTGCTCGCCGATCAGCCCGGCATCGCGCTGCGGACCGTGGTCGCCCACGACGATTGGAAAGACGGACCGGAGTTATTGGATGGAACCGATGCGGTGGTGCTATTCCGTTCCGAAGGGGCGAAGTGGTGTTCCGCCGAGGCTCCCCGGCTGGCGGCGTTGAAGCGCCTGGCGGAACGGAAGGGGGGCTTTTCGGTCCTGCATTGGGGCATGGGAACCAGGACCGCGGAACCGATTGCCGCCTTCGTCGCCTTGTTCGGAGCCTGTCACGGGGGTCCGGATCGCAAATACCGTGTGCTGGGAACGAAGCTGATGCCGGTCGCGAAAGATCATCCCATCATCCGCGGTATTGGTCCCATCACCATCCGCGATGAGTTCTACTTCGCACTGAAACAACCCACGACACAACCGGCTCCACAGCCTTTGCTGCAAATTGAAATCGATGGTGAACCGCAGACCGTCGCCTGGGCATGGGATCGTCCCGATGGCGGCCGCTCGTTCGGCTTTTCCGGCCTGCATTTCCACGAACACTGGCAGACCCCGGAATACCGAACGCTGGTAAAACAGGGCGTGCTGTGGACGTTGCCAAAACCGTAGCAGTGAAGCGTTCGAATCGCAGCCGCTGCGCTCATGTGAGGCACCGTCTGGAGCGGTAAAGCACGTGACGCGATAGGCGATGGGGTTGTGGAACGAGCGGGTGGTCGAAATCCTCTTGCGGCGTGCGAGTCATACCGATTTTCTCCATCACGCGCCGCGATCGTTGATTGATCGCGGCGGTCATGGACACAACCTCCGGCAAAGCCAACGATTGAAATGCGAACTGGAGCACCCGCCGTGCTCCTTCGGTCGCATACCCATGGCCCCAAAACTCGGCCGCCAGTCGCCAGCCGATTTCCACGCAGGGAGTGAAATGGGCTTCGAACCGCGGCGTGGATAAACCGATGAATCCCGCGAACGATGTGACGCGCGGGATTTCCACGGCCCACAAACCGTAGCCGCGCTCGTCAAAATGGAGTTGAATTCGCGTTGCCAGCGAGTCGCTTTCCGGCCGGGTCAATGGTGCCGGAAAGAACTCCATCACCTTTGCATCGGCGTTCATGGCGGCAAAGGGAACGAGGTCCGATGTCTTCCAGCGACGCAGGATCAGACGCTGCGATTCCATTTCCGTGGGGAGATCGGGAAGCATGCCGTTCGCCGGTCATGATCGTTAAAACGGTGGGGGAAATTCGCGTCGCGGCAACGCTGTGAAGCCAACTAATGCGTCACCGTCAGCGTTGCCGGTTCATTGGTGATGGGCTTCACGCCCGCCTCGAACATTCCCATCACCCGACCGTTGATTTCGGCTTCTCTGGAAGCGACTTTCATCGGCGTCCATACCGCATCCTGCGCGAACGCTAACAGCAGGGCGAGCCAAGGATTCTTCATGGCGATCTTTACGTGGGTGGCGTCAGGGTTATCGGGCTTCGGTGCTGCTCAGCATTCCACTGTCGGCGAGCCATTCTGTAAAGCGTTCGGGCCAGCGGGCTGCGGCGCTGGGCTTCGCGTTGTGACGATAGCCGAAGCCGTGTCCGGCGTTGGCATACAGGTGCAGTTCTGCGGGGACTTTCGCAGCCTTGTACTTGAGGTACAGCGTCGCCATGCCCTCGGCGATGTCCGGCCGGTCGCTGTAACCGGCGGCGATGAACGCCGGCGGCATGCCCGCTTCCGCCGTGAACGTGCCGGAACTGCCGGGGTAAATCAGTCCCTGAAAATCGGGTCGGCACGACTGTTGTTCGATAGGATCCGCCGCCGTCTTTTGTCCGGCGTCCGACTTCATCGCGGCATACGCGGCGAGTTCACCGCCGGCCGAGAATCCGAGGATGCCGACACGGTCGCTTTGCACATGCCATTCTTCGGCACGGCTGCGAACCAGCCGCAGCGCCCGGCGGGTGTCGGCCATCGCGTGATCCTGAATCGTGTACGTGCTCCCTTTTTCCCGGGCAAGCCGGTATTTCAACACGAAGGCCGCAATGCCACGATCGCGAAACCACTCGGCGAGCGCATAACCTTCATGTCCGAGACACAGCTTCGAATGTCCACCGCCGGGGCAAATCACCACCGCGGTTCCCGTCGCTTTACCACGTTCGGGAAGGTACGGCGTCAACGTGGGATTGTGGACGTTGCCGCAATTCTCGCCCGCGAATTCTTCGGCTTCCGTGGCTCGCGCTTCCGATCCGGGCGCCCCATGCGCCCAAAGGGGAATCGCGGCCGGGACATCCTTTGGCAATTCCGCAAACGCAGTGGAGGTCGTCAACAACACGAGCGCGGCAATTTGACACGGCGGCATGGCATCTCCCTTGATGTGGATTCCGGTTGCTGGAATCCCCGTAGGATAGCAACTTCACCGGCATCCTTCGCACGTCCACCGCATGATGAATGAGAAGGGGGTGCGTCCGGTGACTGGTGGTCGTGGAAAAGTTGTCTTTCAGCCCCGAAGGGGGCGCGATTCGACAGCTCAGCGGCGCAGCGTCTTCGCGCAGCCCTGGGTCAACGGATCAAAAGACGTCACCAAGCCCCACCGGGGCGCGACGGTATTGTCCGGAAAGAGTCGCGCCCCCGTGGGGCTGCGGGTGCCTGGCGATCACGAACCCAGCCCTGCGGAAGACCTTCGGGCTGGGCTATCGAATGTCACCCCGTTGGGGCTCCGGAGTCCGGGGTTGTTCATGGATGTTCCTCACCAAGCACGGATGCACCCGTAAGAAGCAACAATGCGAAGACCCAGGCAAACGGATGACGCACGCCTTCGCAGATCCTCAGAACGCAACCGCCGCGTTACTTGGCGAGCGCCGGCACAGGGGCCGGAGCGGAGGGCGGCTGAGCAGGTGCCGCAGGCGATTGCGCAACTGGTGGCGGCGATGTCAGGGTCAGTAACGCATCGGCATACCACGCACAATTCAGTCCCAGACGCTCATCCTGCACGAGATCGGCTCCATTCACATCGAGCCGCGCCGCATGCACGCCCAGAAGCATCCACGACAGGCTGCCCACCTTTTTCAAGCTCGGTGAAATCGCGGCCACAACAGGCGCACCGCTCGTGCCGCGATGCAGTCGCGCATCGGTGAGAAAATAACCGTTTCCTTGAAATCGCATCCCGAAAGCGGACGCGATAATCGCCTGCCGCGCGACGGGCAGGTGATGCAGCGAATCGTGGAAACCGAGTGGGAAACCGACAATCAGCAGTGACGTGCCGACTTCGATGCGATCGTACGGCTGCACGAGATGCGCAGGCGTATAAGCTTCATAGACAGCGGTGGCCGGCAGCGCATTTTGTTCGATCGCAATCGCGACAATATCAATCAGCCCTGCAGCGTCAGACGTTTCTCGCCAAAGGGGCCGGCCTTTCGCATACAGTGGCACAGTGAAATCCTGAACCGCCGCGATATTCTCCGAGTCGGTATGCAGTTCGATTTTCAAGCAGGCTGGTCGATGTTGAGTCTCTTCCGACAGAACCACATGCCGATTGGTAATGAGAAACAAATCCCCTTCATTCGCGAAGAAAAAGCCCGTGGCGTTCGTCATGGTTTGACCAGACTCATTCACCGTCATCACTTTGGTGACGGAAAGCAGCAGAGATTCAACAATCGCCGACATAATTCTGGACTCTTTCATCAGGACAAAATTGCTCGGGCAGCGCTCGAATTCAAGTATGCTGGCGGACAAGGCAAATTTCACGCCGTTTCCGTTCCGATTCCGAAACGATGTCCCTGATTTTGCCGTAATGTGTTTCTGAGGGGGCGTGCCGGGGTAACTTTCCCGTCTCTTGATAAACTACTCTCGGGGCGAGGCGATTCAATCAGCCAATCAGACTTGTGATTCAACGAGAGGCAACCGTGCGAACCGTCATCATCGCGGCCACCTCTATCGCCATTCTGACAGCGATTCTGTTTACGATCGTTCGGATTCGGACCCCGCCCGAAGCGCCACGAACGCAACCGCTTATGCCCGCGCCAAGCACGAGCCCGGAAACATCGGAAACGCACCGTACGCCGGAAACCCCCTCGGAAATCCGTCTGAATTCGATCCCTTCAGACACCAGCGGCATCCACTTTAAATACTATGGGAACCCCAGCGAACAGCATTACATGACCGAACAGAATGGTGGGGGCATCGCCCTGTTTGATGCCGATGGCGACGGCCAGTTGGACGTGTTTCTGGTGAACGGATCCCACTTCGAACGGTCGGCAGAGTCGGCCGGTGCGACCAATCGGCTCTATCGACAATCGGACCCTTGGAAGTTTGAAGACGTCACCCTCGCCAGTGGGCTGCAGGCCTACGGTTTCGGTCAGGGATGTGCTGCCGGCGACTTCGACAACGATGGGTTCAGCGATCTTTTCGTGGCCTGCTACGGCATGAGCCGCCTGTGGCATAACAATGGTGACGGAACATTCACGGACGTCACACTCGTCAGTGGAATTCATGAAACCCGTTGGGCCACCAGTGCGGCGTTTGCCGATCTCGACGGGGATGGAAATCTGGATTTGTATGTCGTCAATTATGTGGACTGGTCTCCCGACAAAAAGACGAGCAAGCGGATTCCGAGTCCGATGGATTTCGACGGACTCCCGGACCATCTGTATCGCAACTCCGGCAACGGCGATTTTCGCGAAATCGGATCCGCGGCGGGAATCTCCCTTCCACACGAGGGCAAGGGACTGGCACTGGCCATCGGCGACTTCGATGGCGATTACCTTCCCGACATTTACGTCGCGAACGATACCACGCGGAATTTCCTGTTCAAGAACCTCGGGGGAATGAAGTTTGAAGAGCGGGGAATCATCAGCGGCTGTGCGGTCAGCCAGGATGGATCGATTGGCAGCAGCATGGGGGTCGCCGTCGGCGACTACAATCGCGACGGATTGCCCGATCTGTTCGTCACCAATTTCGCAGAGGAGCTGCTCGACGCTTTTACCGGCATCGGTCAAGGCGGATTTGTGGCCCACAATCGAGAACTCGGGATCGACCGCGCCTCGAAGCATCTCTTGAAGTTTGGGATCGGTCTGGCGGATTTCGACGCCGACGGGTGGCCCGATCTCTTTGTCGCCAACGGCCACCTGTGGGACGATCCGTCTCCCGGTTGGCGCTACAGGATGCCCCCCAATTTGCTGCGGAATCTGGGTGGAAAACGGTTTGTCGAGGTCGCACCGATGGCCGGGGAATACTTTCAACAGCAATGGTTGGGGCGGGCCGTGGCTTGCGGAGACCTGGACAACGACGGCGATCCCGATCTGGTGATTTCCCATTTGCTCGATCCCGCCACCTTGCTGCGGAATGACAGCCGACCCGCAGGGAATGTGTTGCGATTGAAACTGATTGGGACGCAAGCCGCCCGACAACCCTTCGGAACGCGCATCGAAGTGACCGTCGCGGGACGCGTCATTGTCGCTCATGTTCCTGCGGGAGAAAGTTTCCAGGTCAGCCATGATGACCGGGTGCTCATCCCGATTGGCGACGCGGTGGCAGCCGACGAGGTTCGCGTCGTTTGGTCGGCGGATCAGTTCGAGACGTGGACAACTCTTCCGGTCGGGAAACTTCAATGGCTGAGACAAGGAACCGGAGACTCCTCGACAGCCCCAAGTAGAAATACCAAGCTGCCCAAGTAGCAGAGATATCGGGATAATGTTTTTGGTGGAAAAGCGCGGCGGGCAATCATTTTTCAAACGAAAACGCTTGACGAGTGGATTTGTCTAGATACGATGATCTATCGAGCATAGACAATCTGTCGCATTTCGGGCGTGCTCGAATTTCAATCGTTTTTTTTCGTGCAATCCGAGTTGGCCATCGAAACATTTCACCGTACGTGGTGTTTGTGTCGTAGGAATTCTCCTTTCCTTCCTTTCCCTGGAGGTCTCATGGTGTACTCATCGTTTCGACGGAAGCGGCGTCAGTCGGCATTCACACTGATTGAATTGTTAGTGGTGATTGCGATCATCGCCATTCTCATTGCCCTGTTGCTGCCAGCCGTGCAGCAAGCCCGTGAGGCCGCCCGCCGCACGCAATGCCGCAACAATCTCAAGCAACTCGGCTTGGCCTGCCACAACTATCACGATGTCTTCGACCAGTTGCCGCCGGGTGACGTGAACGCCAACCGGGTGGGTGGTGTCACGGAAACTCCTTCGACTCTGCCAGTGAGCAATCTGGTATGCACCGTGGCGCTGTTGCCCTATTTCGATCAGGCACCATTGTTCAACAAATTTGATTTGCGGCTGGCGATGGGACCGGCGATCCATCCTAACAGTGCTGGGGGACTTTCTGGCGGCTGGCCGAACGCGAATCGCGATGCAGGTCGAGATACAATTATCGCGGGATACTTGTGTCCGTCGGATGACATCGGAAAAACATTGTATGACAGCACAGACGCTCAGCACTATGCCAGCCGTATGGCATCCGATCCGGCAGTGGGGGTGGGCCGCACATGCTACCTTCCGGTCAGCGGAAGTCGAGGCTGGAGCACAAACTCCACCTACTTGGGGAATCAGAATTCGTCTCGCACGATGCCTAACGGCGTTGTTGGGATTCGCGACCGGGGAATGTTTGGCCATAGCGGTGGTGCCAATTTCCGAGATGTGACGGACGGCACCAGCAATACGGCGATGTTCGGCGAGACCCGACAATCCTTTTCACCCAATGTTTTGCAGAAGGGGATTCAATCCACTTCGTATCAGGCCGCGTGGAGCTGTTACACATGGGTCAGCAACTTCATCGTGGTGCATCCCAATTCGGACCCGACTCACAATGACAATTACCGCTACCATCTTAATGGGCCGGTGAATACTCTGGGGGCAACTGGTGGTGGTGCCACAGACGTCAGGCATCATGGTGGTGTGGCCTCCAGCTCGCACGTGGGCGGTGTCCATTTCGTGATGGGCGACGGAGCGGTCAGGTTCCTCAGTGAAAACATGGACAAAATTATCTATGCCTATGTGCAATATGAGGCTGATGGGCAGTCGACGGGTGAGTTCTAGAAGAGGCAATTCAATTTCACTGAGAAGCACGCCTAAACAGCCCCGTGTTACCTTCATGATCAGGGCATGCTGGTCTCTTTTCCGATGCTAGTTGGGCTCAGAATTGATTGCCGGATCAAAATG
>JAKFUG010000078.1 GCA_021732785.1 Planctomycetaceae bacterium | reverse complement strand
ATGGTCACACCTTGGCAAAGATGTTTCGTGACCGATTGACGACCGAATGGAACGTGGACGCACTGATTCCTGACGATCCCGCATGGTACGGCACGATGATCACCATCCCGTTGCCGCCGGGACCGATTCTCCGCCCGAAGCCGCAGTCGTGGGACCCGCTGCAATCCGCATTGTGGGAACGGCATCGCATTGAAGCCCCCGTGATGGATTGGAACGGTCGCCGTCATTTGCGGGTCTCCTGCCATGCGTACAACTCGCGCGACGACCTCGTGCGCTTGTTCGCGGCATTGCGGGAATGTGAGCCGCTGGTGCGGCCGGAGGTTCGTCAATGATCGCTGTCGGCACGCCACGGCTGAGCACCCCGGCTGCTTCTGAGCAGCCGGGGTGCTCTCCGCGCGATCCATTCTTCGGCCGCCCCGATGAAAGTCGCCACTGATGGACCTCGCGCGGGAGCTGACCGCTTGGGGACCGACAAGCGGGCATGCGGTGCCAACGCTGGCGGAAGCGGAAGCGTACTGCCGCCGCCTTGCGACCACGCATTACGAAAATTTTCCGATGGTGTCGTGGCTGCTGCCGAAAGGGCTCCATCAGCACTTTTACAACGTCTACGCCTATTGCCGCTGGGCGGATGATCTCGGCGATGAAGCGGGCAATACCGAGCGCGCGACGGAATTGCTGACGTGGTGGCGGTCGGAGCTCGAAGCCTGTTACCACGGTGAACTGCGGCATCCGGTGTTTGTCGCTCTGAAACCGACGATTGATCAATTTCAGATTCCGATCACGCCTTTCCGCGATTTGATCTCGGCGTTTGAACAGGATCAGCGGGTCACCGAGTACAACACCTTCGACCAACTGCGCGACTACTGCCGCCGCAGTGCGGACCCGGTTGGCCGCATCGTGTTGTATCTGTGTGGCCAGTTCACCGAGGAGCATGCTGCCTGGTCAGATTCGATCTGCACGGGATTGCAACTTGCGAACTTCTGGCAAGACGTCGCACGGGATTATGCGATCGGTCGCATTTACATTCCGCGTGAAGACTACGAACGATTCGGTATCACGCGCGCCGATTTTGATCGTCGGGTCTCCACTCCGGAATTCATCGCGATGATGAAGTTCGAGGTTGATCGTGCGCGGGAGTGGTTGCAACGCGGGTTACCGTTGATTCCATGTCTACCCGGGCGATTGCAGATCGACATCGATCTCTTCGCACACGGCGGTTTGCGAATTCTCGAACGGATCGAAGCCATCGGTTACCGCGTCTGGGAGACGCGCCCGAAGGTGACCAAGTTCGACGCCGCACGGCTGCTGCTTGCCGCGTTACGGCGATGTGCGTTTCGCCGCTAAAGCAGCATGTACTTCTCATACGGATGATCGCACGGCGTGCCCCGCGTGACGTGCATCGCGCGGGCTTCCGGTTCGATGATCACCGAGAAGACCGTTTGCCAGAAACCAAAGCCGGGATCGTCATTCGCATGGCGGCAGATGGATCGCGGATGCTCCACATGATTGCGGAGCGCGGTCTGAAGGTCGGCGATGGTTAACGGCGCATCGCCATTCATCGTGAGCAGTTCATCAATGCGGCATTGCCGATCGTGCGATTGAATCAGTTCAGAAAACTGCGGATTGATCGCCGTTAGGGCGGGATGCTTGCAATGATTGGTATGCGTGACGATTCCCGATTGCGGATCGGTCAATACATGCACCGCTTCAATCGTGACTTCCAGATCCGCGGGGCCCTGCGGTGTCGTCAGCATGATGTTCGCGGGGATGGCCCGTTCGGCTCGATTCACGGCCTGCACGGATTCATCGAGTGAGCGGCACTCCAGAATTTCACGCACCATGAAATAATGCGGCACGCCCAAGGGCCGACTCGGGGCCGGCAGCGAATTCAGGCACATCCCGATCCCGGCGTCGTTGAATCCGATGTACCCAATCAGCCCCGCCTGGGTCAGTGTGGTCGAGGCCGGTTTGCCGATCGGCTTCCGCGTGAGCACAATCGTGAATTCATCCAAGGCAGGATCGTTGTCCCAGTTCTGCGCGACCCATCGCTGCGGACTTCGTGGCGGTCCCACCGAAAGCGACGTACACCCGGCATCCACCGACCGGAGTTGATTCCGCACCTGCAATAACATCAATTCTTCGAGCGTGACGCCCGCCGCTTCCGCCGTGCCGCGGAGTTCTTCCACCATCTGCGGGGCATAACTCTCAGCGAAGGAAATCGATTTTGCTGCCACGTCCATCGCCGCCGGACGGTCAATTCGGACGGTCATGTTGACGCGTTCCATTGCCACGGCACAGAACCCGCGGAGGGCGTCACGGGCGGCTTCGCCGATCTGCCGTCCCATTTCGCGCGGGGTACCGGAAACGGAAATTTCGGGATAACGCGTCGCTTTCATGCCGCATTCCTGAAGAAACGGAGAAGACGGAATTGGTCCTCTAAAGTAGCCCCGCCGATCCGCGAGAGGAAAGCCAATGGAGGCCAGATTTTCCCCGACTTCGGCTTTCCTGCCGCGGAGCGACAGGGCTACGTTTTGTCGTCAATCGATTGCCCCG
This sequence comes from Planctomycetaceae bacterium, assembly GCA_021732785.1. Taxonomy (GTDB): domain Bacteria; phylum Planctomycetota; class Planctomycetia; order Planctomycetales; family Planctomycetaceae; genus DSVQ01. The sequence goes on along the minus strand of JAKFUG010000078.1, from coordinate 15,368 downwards.
CTTTATTTTCCCGCAGGCTTGCAGGAGAATGCCCGTCTCCGGTTACAATCCGAATCGCGTCCATTGATGAGTACCAACCGTAGTGGATGTCGCGGCAAGGCAACGACTGATGAACACCTGTAGGATCGACTTCATGAAGCGGTGGGGACAAAGTATCGCCGGAGTGTGGCTGGTGCTGGCGTGCGTGGTGACCACCGCGTCCGCGGCCCCGCTGCTGGAACTGCAACCGAACGATCATATCTGCATTCTCGGTGGCACGTTTGCCGAGCGGATGCAGCACTACGGGTGGCTCGAAACAATGATCGTGTCGCGATTTCCGCAGCACAATCTAACATTCCGCAATCTGGCTTACAGCGGCGATGAAGTCAGCGGCTTCCGCGACAGCAACAAGCGGATGCGCTCGATGTCGTTCGGTTCGCAAGATGAGTGGTTGAAAGGCTCCGCCCCCGTTCCGCAGCCGACCAAACTGTCGTCGCGCGATCAGGGCAAGGTGAGCGAAGACCGCCTCGCCCTCACCAACACGAAGGCCGATGTCATTTTCGCGTTCTACGGCTACGGGGAATCCTTTGCGGGGGAAGCGGGCCTGCCGAAGTTCAAGGAAGATTTGACCGCGTTCATCAAGCACACACTCGGCCAGAAATACAACGGCAAGAGTGCTCCGAAGCTGGTGCTCGTTTCCCCGATTTCGCACGACTCTGTGAATGATCCGAACCTGCTGACGAAATCGCAGGTCGACGCCGCCAATGCGCGCTTGAAAATGTATGTGGACGCGATGGCCGAAGTCGCCAAGTCGCAGGAAATTCCATTCGTGGATGTCTTCACCACATCGCTGAAGACATTTCAGGGCCAACCACTCATGCTGGGCGGTTCGGCAGTCAAAATCGACGGCCCGGGGACCATCAACGGGATTCATCAGAACGACAAGGGTGACTGGATCGTTGCCACCGACATCGACCACGCCCTCTTCGGTGTACGAACGCCGAAAGTGGAGAACGTCGATGCCCTGAAGGCCGCTGTCAACGACAAGAACTGGTACTGGTACAACCGCTATCGCGTCACCGACGGCTACTCGACCTATGGCGACCGGGCGTTCCTCAAGTTCTCCGAAGGCCCCGGCGGTTATGGCGACGGACTTTCCAACTACTCCGTCGGCGCGAAGGAATTGGAAGCGCTCGACGTGCTGACCTCGAATCGCGACAAGGTGGTATGGGCCGCGGCGCAAGGCAAAACGGTCAAGCCCGAGGACAACAACCTTCCTGCCTTTTTGGAAGTCATCACGAACAAGCCCGGCAGCCTCGAAGGGGGCAAGCACCTCTTCCTCGGCGGCGGGGAAGAATCCATCGGCAAGATGACCGTTCACAAAGGGATGAAGGTCGAGCTTTTCGCCGACGAGCAGATGTTCCCGGAACTGGTCAACCCGGTGCAGATGGCGTTCGACACCAAGGGCCGGCTGTGGGTCGCCTGCTGGTTGACTTATCCGCACTGGCAGCCGACCACGCCGATGAACGACAAGCTGCTCATCCTCGAAGACACCAACGGCGATGGCAAAGCCGACGTCTGCAAGACCTTTGCCGGAGACTTGCACAACCCGACCGGCTTCGAATTCTGGAACGGCGGCGTGCTCATCTCGCAAGGATCGACCATCGTCTTCCTGAAAGACACCAACGGCGACGATAAGTGCGATGTGAAAGAATACCTGGTTCACGGTCTCGACACCGCCGACACGCACCATACCGCGAACAGCTTCACGCTCGATCCGGGCGGGGCGCTCTACTTCCAGGAAGGGACGTTCCATCACACGCAGGTGGAATCGCCGTGGGGGCCGACGCGCCGCGTGGCCAATGGAGCCGTGTTCCGTTTTGAGCCGCGGGCGCAGAAGTTCGACGTGTATGTCTCGTACGGCTTCGCGAATCCGCACGGTCATATTTTTGACAAGTGGGGCCAGGATATCGTCTGGGACGGAACGGGGGCGCAGCCATATCACGCGCTGCTGTTCTCGGGCGATCTCGATTACCCCAACAAGCACGCGCGGACACCGCAGGTCTATCAGCAGCGCACGCGGCCGTGTTCCGGTGTGGAAGTCCTCAGCAGCAGCCACTTCCCGGAAGAACACCGCGGCAATCTGCTCGTCGCCAATGTGATCGGTTTCCAGGGCATCCTGCAGTACAAAAAAGAAGACAAGGATTCGAGCTTCGGTGCGGTCGAACTCGAGCCGATTGTTTATTCGTCGGACCCGAATTTCCGCCCGTCGGATATCGAAGTCGGTGCCGATGGGGCAATCTATTTCACCGATTGGCAGAACCCCATCATCGGCCACATGCAGCACAACCTGCGTGATCCCAGCCGCGACAAAGAACACGGCCGGGTGTACCGCGTTCGTTACGAAGGTCGCGAGCTGCTCAAGCCGACGCCGGTGGCCGGGGCGAGTGTCGAAGCGTTGCTCGACAATTTGAAGTCGCCGGATGACCGCGTGCGGTATCGAACGCGGATCGAACTCTCCGGCCGGCCGCGGGAAGTCGTGCTCACCACGGCAAACAAATGGCTGGCAGCGCAGGATACGAACGCGGCGGACTATCCGCATCACCAGTTGGAAATCTTGTGGCTCCATCAAAACCAGAACGAAGTCAACGAACCGTTGCTGAAGCAAGTTCTGCGTTCACCGGAATCCCACGCCCGGGCTGCCGCGACGCGCGTCCTTGTCGGCTGGCGTGATCGTGTGTCTGAGCCGCTCGAATTGTTGCGAGCGCAGGTCAACGACGAAGCCAGCCGAGTGCGTCTGCAAGCGGTCTGGGCACTCAGCTACTTCGACGGAGCCGCCGCCGAAAAAGCCGCGGAAGTGGCCGTCGAATCGCTGCTGCAGGATCAGGATGCGTTCCTGAAGCACACGCTCGACGAAACCAACAAGACGCTCGACCGCCGCATCAAGGCGATCAAGAAGTAAAGCACGACCGCACCCCGGCTGCTTCCTCGCAGCCGGGGTGCTTTTTGTCAGCCAGCACGAATCAGAAGCCCGGCATTTCGGATAATGCCGGGCTTCTCCGTCGCCGAGTGAAGCGCTCATCATGCCATCCTTTCGCTTTCTGACGTCCGCTGTTCTTGCCTGCGCGACATTGTTCGCGAACATCACCCACGCCGAAGATCCCCCGAGTGCCGTTGGCCCGCTGATGAAACTCTTTCAAAGTGGCCGCTTGCCTGCAGAACGGCAAGGGGCGGTTGTGGAGATGATCTGTAATCGCGGCAACGAACATGACCTGCGCGTTGTGTTCGACAAGGTGGTTGCTGCCGATGGTCTCCCCGCGGAGCTTCGTCCAAAGGCGATCGGTTGGTTGACAGACGCGGCGGTCACGCGGAAGGTCAAGCCCGCGGGAGAACTTGCGGCCCTCGAAACGCTCGTGGTCGGCCCGGCGGCTGCGAAGCAACCCGCTTTGCAGCGCGGCGCATTGCGTCTGGCGGCAGTGTGGAAAGATGCACACATTACTCCGGCATTGCAAAAACTGGCGCTCGACAATGACACTTCCGTCGAACTTCGCCGGGCGGCCATTGACGGCTTGATCACCATCGCCGATCCACGCGCGCAAGACACGTTGAAGCACTTGGCAGAGCAGGGTCCGACGCTCGGCATCCGCATGCAGGCCATTGCCGGGCTCGTCGGATTCGACATCGCGGCTGCCGCCCGATTCGCATCCAGTGTGCTGACCGTCGCCAAGCCCACGGATGACTCCGGCCCGATGATGGATGCGTTTTTCTCGCGCAAGGACGGCAGCGATCAATTGGCCGCGGCCATCGAAAAGCATCCCCCTTCCCCCGACGTGGCGAAGGTCGCGCTGCGCTACATGTATTCGGTGGGTCGCAGCGATGCGGCACTGTCGGGCGTGCTCGGCAAGATCGCCGGGATCGCTGCCGATCCTGCTCCACCCACGCCGGAAGAAGTTGGCAAACTGGTCGATGATGTGATTGCCAAAGGGAACGCCGCCCGTGGCGAACGCATCTTCCGTCGCAAGGATTTGAGCTGCATGAAATGCCACAGCGTCAGCCGGGCCGGGGGGCAGGTCGGGCCGGAACTCAGCGCCGTCGGCGGATCATCGCCGGTGGATTACATCGTCAATTCGATCCTCAATCCGAACCTCGCCGTGAAGGAACAATACGTCACCAAGGTCTTTTCGCTCGACAGCGGCAAAGTGGTGACGGGCGTCGTCATTGACCGCGACGAGGTCCGCGTCAATGTGCGGGACGTCACCGGCAGCACCATCACCATCCCCACGGCGGACATCGAAGAAGAAGCCGAGGGGAAATCGCTGATGCCGCAGGGGCTGACGAAGTTTCTCACCCACGATGAATTGCTCGATCTCGCCCGGTTTATTTCTGAACTCGGCAAGCCCGGGCCGTATGCGGTTTATCAGGGAAAGACGATCCAGCGCTGGCGGATGCTGACCCAGCCGACAACAGAACTGACCGCCGAAGTGCCGCATCTGGAAAACTTCCGACAACATGTGCTCGGCAGTGAACCCTCGGCGTGGGTGCCCGTGTATGCCCTCGTTCCGGGAACATTGCCGCTGGAAGAATTGCGTCCGGGCAACGATCCGACGGTCCTCATTCTGAAAGGGGAGTTTGACGTCCGGACGGCGGGCAAAGTGGCGGTGAATGTGATCTCCACGGAAACGTTCCAGGCATGGATCGACGCGGAACCTGCACCACCGGGACAACCGATTGTGGTGGAACTTGGCCCCGGTCGCCACGCAGTGACGCTGCGGGTCGAAGTCTCCGCAAAGTCCCAGCCGCAACTGCGTATCGAATTGTCGGCACCAGACGATTCCTCGGCGAAGTTTGAGATTGTGGGCGGGCAGTAATTAAAGACCCAGGGATCGGAATCCCTGGGCTTCTGTGAGCAAACATAAGATGACGACATTCAACGCCGCAGTCGTAGGAACCGGGTTCATCGGTCCCGTGCATGTCGAGGGACTGCGGCGTGCCGGCGTGCATGTCGCGGGGATTCTGGGTTCGTCGTTGGAGAAGTCGCAAGCGGCGGCCGAACGGCTGGGCATTCCGCGGGGCTATCGTGATCTGACAGAACTCCTCGGGGATGACACGGTTGATGCCGTGCATCTGACGACGCCGAATCGACATCATTTCGCCGAAGTGCAAGCGGTCCTCGCCGCTGGCAAACACGTGCTTTGTGAAAAACCGTTGGCGATGACTTCGGCGGAATCCGCGCGACTCGCGGAACTCGCGGCGGCGTCCGATCGCGTCTGTGGCGTCAACTACAACATCCGCTTCTATCCACTCTGCATGGAAGCGCGGGAACGCATTCGTCGTGGCGATCTCGGCGAGGTCTTTCACGTTTCCGGGGCGTATGTGCAGGACTGGTTGCTGTATCCAACCGATTTCAACTGGCGGGTGCTGGCCGATGACGGCGGCGAACTTCGTGCCGTCGCGGACATCGGCACCCACTGGCTCGATCTCATCCAGTACATGGTCGATCAACCCATCATCGCGGTCTGTGCAGATCTGAGGACCGTATATCCCACGCGGCAACGGCCTGTGGGAAGCGTGCAGACATTCACGGGAGAAGCTCCCGTCGATACGTATCCGGTCGAGATCACCACCGATGATTACGGGGCGATTCTGCTCGAATTCGCCAGCGGTACCCGCGGGGTGATGCACGTCTCGCAAGTGACCGCGGGCCGCAAGAACTGTCTGCGGTGGGAAATCGCCGGGGCGAAATCGGCGATGGCCTGGGAAAGCGAACGCCCCAACGATTTGTGGATCGGTCATCGCAGTTCGGCGAACGAAGTCCTGATCCGCGATCCGTCGCTGATGTCCCCGGCTGTCCGTCCCTACAGCGACTATCCCGGCGGTCACAACGAAGGTTTTCCGGACACGTTCAAGCAACTCTTCCGGGCGTTTTACGGGTACATCGCCGCCGGAGATCGCACGACTCCACCATCGTTTCCGACGTTCGCCGATGGCCACCGCGAATTGTTATTGTGCGAAGCGGTGCTGCGCAGTCATCGCGAACGACGCTGGGTGACGATTTGATCCACCGCTTGCGCTTCGCAGAATCCCAGGACTAACGCTTCCAGAATGAAAGCACTTGGTGGGTTCAGCGCGGGGCGCGAAACCGCAAGCGGAGTGGGCTGACGAAGTTTGTCATCCGTAGGGTGGAACGAGTCCGTGCGTTCCACCACAATGGGATCGGTTGCTCCCGGATTCTTCGGAGGATGTGTCGATGCAGTTAGGCTTTGTCAGCGCGATCCTGCCGGAATTGTCACTGGCCGATGTCGCGCAAACGGCGGCGAAGCTCGGCTACGACTGCGTCGAACTGATGTGCTGGCCGGTCAGCAAAGCCGAACGGCGATACGCCGGGGTGACGCACGTGGATGTGGTCGACTTCACGCCGACCAAAGCCGACGATGTGCGGGCCATCATGGCAAAAGCGGGCGTGGCGATCAGCGGGCTCGGCTATTATCCGAACGCCCTCAGCCCGAATCTCGAAGAAGCGAAGCAAGCGGTCGAGCAAATCCGCCGGGTGATTACCGCCGCGCCGCTGCTGGGACTGACGCGGGTCAACACGTTCATCGGCCGCGACTGGACGAAATCGGTCGATGACAACTGGCCGCGATTTCTCGAAACCTGGCGGCCGCTCATTAAACTCGCCGAAGATCACGGCGTGAAAGTTGGCATCGAACATTGCCCGATGCTGTTCTCGAAAGACGAATGGCCCGGCGGCAAGAATCTCGCGACCACTCCGGCAATCTGGCGGCGGATGTTCGCCGATCTTCCCAGCGATAGTTTTGGCCTGAATTACGATCCGTCGCACATGGTGTGGCAGCACATGGACTATCTGAAACCGCTGCGTGAGTTCCGCAGCAAGCTGTTCCATGTGCATGCCAAGGATGTGCGGATGGACGTTGACCGGCTCAATGACGTTGGCATCATGGCCCATCCCTCGGAATTTCACACGCCGAAATTGCCGGGCCTGGGCGACGTCGATTGGGGCCAGTTCTTCTCGGTGCTGACGGATGTCGGTTACAACGGTCCGGTGTGCGTCGAGGTTGAAGACCGTGCTTACGAAGGTTCACTTACGAATCGCGTGGCGTCTCTGCGACAGTGTGTGACGTATCTCCGCAACTTCATTCCTCGCTGTGATGAAATCGCGCTATGACGCTTTACGCTTCGGTTGATCTTGGGGGGACATCAACGTCCGCCGGTCTGGCGGGCGACGATGGGAAATTCGTCGCCATGCGCGATATCCCCACCGAGTCGTATCGCGGTCCGGAAGATGTGCTGGCCCGCATCGCGGCGATGCTAAAAGACATGAGCAAAGACGTGGGAGAACCGGTCGCCGTGGGGATGGGTGTCCCGGGCATGGTCGATGTGTCACAAGGCGTCACGCGGTTTTTGCCGAACATGCCCACGCATTGGCCCGATGTGCCCGCCGCATCGATTTTGACCAAAGCGCTGGGCTGTCCGGTCTATCTGCTGAATGACGTCCGGATGGCCACGCTGGGGGAACTGAAATACGGCCGCGGTCGGGACGTCGATTCCATGGCGTTCTTCGCGCTTGGTACCGGTGTGGGCGGTGGAATTGTGATCGACGGCAAATTGCGGCTCGGTCCGCTCGGCGCTGCGGGAGAACTGGGGCACCTCACGTTGTTGCCGGATGGTCCGCTCTGCGGGTGTGGGAACCGCGGCTGTCTCGAAGCGCTCGCCAGCGGTCCCGCTCTCCGCGGAGAAGCCGTGCGGATGATGTTGTCGGGGCACAGTCCCCGGCTTTATGAAATGGTGAACGGCGATGTGGGAAAAGTGACGCCGAAGGAAATCGGTGCGGCAGCGCGCGCGGGAGACACCGGAGCCAAAGAAGCCATTGCCCATGCCGCACACTGGCTTGGCATCGCGGTGGTCAACACCGTGATCACATTGCATCCGCAGTTGGTTGTCCTCGGCGGCGGCATCGCGTTGCTTGATGACCTGCTGCTCGACCCCGTCCGCAAGATGATTCACGACCGCGTGAAAATGTTCCCTACCGACTCCATCCGTGTCGAACGATCGAGCCTGGACGATCTCGCCGGCATGTACGGCGGTCTCGCCCTGGCTCAACTCGGCGGCATGTAGGATCGCTCGCTCACGATGGCCAGCATTGCGAGCCGCCATCGACGCGCAAGACTTGCCCGGTCACAAATTGACCGAGTGGTCCGGCGAAGAAATCGACCACGCGAGCCACTTCATCGACGAGTGCGATCCGGTCGAGCGTTCCCTCTTCGACGAGCCGTTCTTCCGGAACATGCCGTGTGCCGAGGAACCGCCCGGTGCGTGTATCGCCGGGGGCCAGACTGTTCACGTTCACATTGTGCGGCCGCAATTGCAGCGCCAAACACCGCGTGTATTCGACGACGGCGGCTTTGGCAGTGGAGTAAATCACCGACGTTTCATTTCCCTTGAACGCGGCGATGGAGCTGATCGTGATGATCCGCCCGGTCTTTCGCGGCATCATCACTTTCGCGGCTTGCTGACAAATGAGAATCGTACTCAGCAGATTACGATCGAGGACCGCTTTAACGTCGATTTCTTTCACGCCGATGGCATCGTTGGGATTGGGCTTTCCCCCGGCGGCCGCGACGTCGCCCCCGGCGTTATGCACGAGAATCTCGACGGGACCGAGTTCCTGACAAATCGTGTCGACCACACGACTGGCGTCGGCACTCAGCGTCAGGTCACCCAGCACACGGACACAACGCACCCCATGTTTCTCGGCGATTTCCTTCGCCGTATCGGTGAGGGTTGTCCCTTCGCCGTATTCCGCCGGGCCGTTTTCGCGCATGCCGTGAATGCCGACATCGCACCCCATCGCCGCGAGCCGTTCCGCAAACGCGCGGCCGAGCCCTCGTCCGGCACCGGTCACGAGCGCCACTTTTCCCGCCAGAGTTTTGTCCGTCACAGCGTGCTGACTTTCAAAGCGTTTTCATGATTCAGAAAAACAAGACGGAGCCTGCGGCGACTTCCGCGGCTCCGTCTGAACCGTAGCCCTGTCGCTTCACGACAGGTAAGCCGATGACCGATCAACGCCCTTGTTTTTCGGCTTTCCTGTCGCGGAGCGACAGGGCTACTTTCGATCTCAGGGCTACCAACCCAGCGACATGTTGGTTTCAATGGCCTTTTGTGCTTCGTGCAAGTCGACGCCGGTCTCCTGCATGTAGAGACGAATGGCGTGCAATTTATCGCCGCTGGCTTTGGACAGGCAGCCGCGGGCGCGGTCGCACGGCTCGCCGATGCCGTCGAGTCCCAGCAAGCGTTTGGAAATCACCCAGGCGTCATGGGGGCGCTTGGTCACGCGGCGAACTTCTTCCTGCGGGTAATGCTCCCGCATCGTGGACTCCGCTCCGGCCTGGGTGTCCGCCCAGGCAATCATGATGTGCTCCGTCGTCTCGACCTCAAACAGCGCCATGCGTCACCTCGACCTTCGAAAGAGGAAATCGGTCGGCGAAACTCCACGCGAACGACTCCGAGTATACCCACGACGAATCCGCCTCGTCTATCTTTTGGAACGGAATCCATCCCAACACCGTTTTCGCGAACGAACTCGGAAATGCTGTGTGCTTGAACATGACCGGCGATTCCGGGACGATCTGTCGACTTGTGTCCAAACTTGATTTTTGAAGCGCCGCTGAAATCGCATGGGTGCCATCGTCGGGAAGGCTGCTGCTGATTCGCCCACCGAAGGGTCGCCGGGATCGGAGTCCGAAAACCGTTTCACAGACGAGGCAACGACGAAGTTCGCTGGTTGGACAAACGAGTCCCTGACTCGCGTCATCGTCTGGATTGGTGGCCTGGAAATCGCGATTTATCTGGAAGGGACGCGGCTGCGCGAGCGGCTGCTTCACATTGCAACCACGGGCTGGTGGATCGGCGATCCCGACCCGGACGGCACGTTCTTTCTGCCGTTGCTGTTGTTCGCTCCGTTCTGCTTTCTGTTTCCCTTGTCGCTGCACGATGTCGTTCGGGCTCTTCCGGTGAATTGGTCCACGATTGGTCAACAGCGGTGGTTGACACAGGTCTCGATGCTGTTGCGTCAGACGGGGGTGATGGTCGTTGCCGTGTCGTTGCTCTCATTGGGAATGTCATGGGTGACATCGCGTTACGAGCTTCCCGCATTGCCGGGCAAGGCTTTCGGTGAACTCGGACCCTATGTCCATGATGAATTCAGCTACCAATTGCAGGCGGAAACTTATCTTGCGGGCCGACTCTCTTGGCCGGGTGTGCCTCGAGCGCGGGAACTTTTTCACCAGATGCACGTCCTGAACGAAGACCAGTTTGCGAGCCGCTATTTTCCCGCGACCGGGGCGTGGCTGGCACCGTTCGTGGCGTGCGGATTTCCCGTGGGGGCCTCGTGGTTCGCCGGGATGATCGTGACGGGCCTGGCGGCATCGATCACCCGGCGGACGCACGGATTGATCGCGGGATGGCTCGCGGGACTGCTGGTCGCGGTCGCGCCGGGCGGGGCCATTTTCAACAATCTGTTACTCGCCCACGGGCCGACACTCGTGGGGTTGCTGGTGTGCCTGTTTTTCTTTCGCCGCCTGTTTGATCAGTTCACGATGCCCTCCGCACTGGGAGCCGGGACAGGGTTAACGCTGGCGATGTTGTCCCGCCCGCTCACGGCGGCGAGTGTGGCCTTACCGTTTGGCCTCTGGTGGCTGGCGAACGGACTGCTGCGACCGTCCGCCGAATGGTGGCGTGGCACCTTGGCAATGGGAACGCCGCTACTCGTCGGTTTCGCCATTCTCGGCTGGCAAAACGAGGCCATCACCGGCAACGTTTTGCAAACGCCGTACTCGTTGTACAACACGCTGTACACCCCGCGGCATGCGTTTGGATTCCGTGAAAGCAATTCGATCGAAGTGCCACCAGCCCGGCGTTATTTGCGTGATTATGACCAGTGGGCTCGACTGATCACCTGGGACTTGGCGACGGAGAACCTCGGCATTCGTCTGAAAGAAAGTCTCGCCTGGTCGCTGGGGATGATCCCGCTGGCGATGGCAGGATTGCTCTTCATTCTGAACTGGAAGCAACAACCGATTTTTGACTGGCTGCTCCTGTCATCGATTGTGTCGCTGCACGTTGCCCACTTCCCGTATTGGCTCTCCGGGATTCTGGGTTACCACTATGTCTATGAATCCGGCGTCTTATTGTTGATGCTCTTTGCGGGAATCGTGGTGCGTATGGCCCGCGAGGCCATTCGATCGGAACGCATGCTGGCCGTTGCCTGGATGGCCGGGATGATCGCGTTATCCGTGGCGATTAACTTCGGACACATCGCGCCGGGCAGCACGGTCCCGCGAATCACGACCGGCATTCGCAGCGTGACACATGTCGCCGAGCGTTACGAACGATTCCGCACCACGCTGTCGACTGCAAACCTGCCACTCCCCGCGTTGGTATTGGTGAATCCGACGGCCGCTGATTTGCACGTCGAGTACGTTCACAATCGGCCGCCGTTCGACTCGCCGTTGCTGATGGGCCGATATCGGCCCGATGTCTATTCCGACGCCGAAGTGCTGCGGTTGTTTCCCGAGCGCACGGTTTACCTCTATGAGTGCGATCAGGGAACGCTCCGTCAACTCGATCCACGCCTGAGTGAACGATCGTCAGCCCCGGCGGTTGAGCCATGACTTCGATGCCGCCTGGGCGCTCATCACGAATGGATCATCGGTGCTGGCTGGTGGTCGTTGGCCTGCTGTTGCCGATGCAGACCCTGCTGCTGGCATGGATCGCATGCCGGTACGCGCCGACGTCGGATGAAATGGCCCATCTCGCCGCCGGATTACGAATTCTGTCCGCGCGGGATTTCAGCGTCTACACGGTCAACCCGCCGCTGCCAAAGGTGTTGGCGGCCTTGCCTGTGCTGTTCGATTCGCCGCAGCTTTCGTGGAAATCGATGGACCCCAATCCCGCGTTGCGAAAAGAGTGGAACGTCGGCCAGGAATTCATGTGGGCCAACAGCACCCGCACTTTGTGGCTGTTCGTTCTGGCACGCTGCGCCTGCATTCCGTGGGCGTGGTTGGGACTGCTGGTCTGCTTTCTCTGGGCACGCGATCGGTATGGAAATGCCGGTGGTCTCGCCGCGGCGGTGTTGTGGGCCTTCTCACCAGTAATTCTTGGCAACGGTGCTTTGGTCACTCCCGATCTCCCCGCGGCGGCGATGGCGGTCACCGTGCTGTATGTGTTTCGTCATTACTTGATGGACCCGACATGGAAACGATCCGTCATCGTCGGCGTACTGTTAGGAATCGCCGAACTCACGAAAATGACCTTGCTGCTGCTTTATCCGTTGATGACTCTGCTGTTGGGCTTGTCGCTGTGGTGGACACCTTTCGCAGAGCGGCGCGTTCGTCAACGGATCAGTGAATGCAGCGTCTGTTGCGTATTGAGTCTGCTCATTTTGAACGCCGGGTATCTGTTCCACGGAACCGGCCAGCGATTGGGTGACCGCGACTTCTACTCCGAATCCCTCGGTGGTGCGCGCGATGACTGGAACGCCCCCGGCAATCGCTTTCGTGATTCGCTGTTGAGCCAGGTTCCCATTCCGCTTCCGGCCGCCTATGTCACCGGCATCGATATCCAAAAGCGCGATTTCGAAGGCCATTGGCGACCGATGTATTCCTATCTGCGCGGCCACCAGCAACTCGGCGGCTGGTGGTACTACTACATTTATTGCCTGCTGGTAAAGGTCCCGGTGGGAAGCTGGATTCTCGCCATTGCGGCATTGGCGACCATCCCGATCGCACTCAGCACGGATTCCCGGCAGTCGCGGCGAGAGGCGGCGCTGTTGTGGTTACCGCCGTTGTTGCTGTTTGCGTTCATCAGTTCGCAGACCGGGTTTTCGCGGTACTACCGTTACATTCTTCCAGCGGCTTCGTTCGTGATGATCGGACTCACGCGGGTCTTCGCGCCTGCCGTCCGAAAATGCCGACCGTGGGCGACGGGCATCGGTGCCGTGGGGTTGCTCAGCATGGTCGCCGCCAGTTTGTGGGTTTATCCCGATTCGCTGGCGTTCTTTAATGCCCCGTCGGGCGGTCCGGCGTACGGGCATCGGCATCTGCTCGATTCCAACGTCGATTGGGGCCAGGATCTTTATCAGTTGCGCGACTGGATCAACCGGCATCCGCAACGCCGCCCGGTCTATGTGGCCTACTCGGGTGTCTTCGATCCGCACGTGATGGGGATCGAAAATGTCTTATCAACCACGCCGTCAAGCGAAGACCCTGCGGAGTTCCCGCCGGGATGGTATGCTATCAGCGTGAATCATCTGCATGGATACGACGATCCCGGCGGGCGGTTCACACCCTTTCTGAATCGCGACCCCGTCGATCGGGCGGGATATTCCATTTTCATCTACGAAATCGCGGAGACCAGTCCATGACCCGGATCCCTGCGCTGCCTCATCCGATCAATCCCACCCATCGCGACCGCTGCGGCTTCACGATTCTGGAACTCCTGGTGGTGATGGCGATCATTGGAGTGCTCGTGGGGCTTGGCTTGCCCGCGGTGATGAACGCCCGCAATTCCGCCCGGCAGATCACGTGTGCCAACAATCTGCGAAACGTGGCGCTCGCACTCCGCGGCAATGCGGAATCGATGCAGCGTTTTCCTGCCGCTGGGCTCTTTTCCGCGACCGGGCCCGAGCAATACCACAGTTGGGTGACCGAGATTCTGCCGCTGCTCGATCAGGAACCGCTCTATAAGCAGTACGATTTTTCCAAGCCGTGGGATTCCGCAGGGAACAAGCAAGTGGTGTCGACATCGCTGCCGGTGCTGATTTGTCCCGACGATATTTCGCGCGTAGAGGGCCGTGGGAATTTGACGTACGCGGTGAACTGCGGCTTCGGCTGGACGGTGCCTTTGGATTGTCCGTCGACTCTGCATGCGACCGGGCCGACCACGGCCACGATTTCGCCGCTGGATTTCAACGGCAACGGCATTGTCTGTCCGGTTGATTCCGCGACGGACGGCGTTCCGTCCGATACGAAAATCATGGAAGCGCTCGGGATGTTCTTCGTTGAAAACTGGCCCGCGGGAACAGGCACCGTTCGGCATCATCGCCTGGGGGTGCTCGATGACGGTGAAACGCAAACCATCATGCTCGCCGAGAATCTGCGGTCCGGTTACGACCCGGTCACGGGTTCCGGCTGGGGTTCGCCCGATATTCGGTATGTCGGCTTCCTCGGCAGCGGGTATGTCTGTACGAACGGCCGCTGCGATACCGGGAATGTGGATTACTCCCGCACGAACATCAAGGATGTCGCTCCCTATAACGCCGAGGCCCTCAATGCCGCCTTGAAACTTCCGGAAGGGCTGGCCCCGTGGCCATCGTCACTCCATCAGGGGCGGATTTATGTGGCCTTCTGTGACGGCCGCGTGCAACCGCTCTCGGTCGACATCGACGGCCGCGTGTATGCGGCACTGTTATCGCCGAACGGCTCGCAGATCACTGGTCCGATGGCCCAGCCGATTTTGTCCAGCAGCGATTATTAAAGAGACGCGATTTGACGATCGACGCCTTGAAGTCTGCATCAGCCGGAAGGGTCTCCGCCTGTCATGGCAACGCAATGGTATTACCAAGCCGACGAACGCGAACAGGGTCCCGTGGCGTTTCTGCACTTGGCGGAGCTGCTGAATGCGGGGACCCTCACCGCCGAGAGTCTGGTGAAAGAGGAGAAAGCCCCGAAATGGCGTCGTATCGAAGATGTCGACGGGCTCGTCGCCCAAGCCCGGCAATTGCGTGAAGCGTTTGCTGCCGCGTCGACAGCGAACATGGCCGGCGTGCCGCGTTCCAGTTCGAGGCGACGGATCGAGGACGAACTGCCGGCGGAACCTGTATCGGGATCGTGGGGAGCCTATATCGGCATCGCGATGATCGTGCTGTTCCTCGGAATCGAAGTCTGGTGGATCTGGCCGCGGACGCCGGAGCGATTTCCCGAATCCAAGCCGGTCACGCTGCAGTTCGATACGCCGAGCCGCATCAAGCAAATGGCCCCGCGCTCCCGGAAAGACCCCAAGCGCACACTGGAGCCAATCGGACCGGCGGTCCGCATACCGGGACTGGAAGGCGTGCCGTGGGCGAAGAATCCGACACTCACGCCCGATTTGCTGACCATCGTCTATGTCAGTTGGGGCGGTGAAGAGACACGGGATGATCTGTTCATCGCCGAACGGGCTCTCGCCAGCGAACCGTTCAAAGCGACTTCCAAAATCGCCAGTTGTGCGGGGCCGAAACGGGAGATGTTCCCGTCGCTGTCGAATGACGGCTTGCGCTTGCTGTACTCGGAAGATGCGGCCCCGTCGCGGTTGATGGTGGCGACGCGCACCGAACG
>JAKFUG010000094.1 GCA_021732785.1 Planctomycetaceae bacterium | reverse complement strand
GTAAACCAGATGCCCTTCCGGCAACCAGTCCCGCGGCGACGGAGGCAACAACCACGCCTGCTCCGGCTGCCATGTCCGATAAACCTTCTCGCTCACCGCCAACCTCCCTGCCCAACACCACCCCAACACCACCCCGACCAACAACCCACCCACGCCGACACGCATTGGAGGAGAATTTCACTCTCTTGTCCAGAGCGCGATGATTACAGGGACAGGCTCCTAGGCGATCTTCGGCTCGACCGTCGTAGGAAGGCCTCATACCTTCGGTTCATCTGGATGTCCGTTTGGACGACTGTCGCGCCATCGACCTTCACTCCGGCAACGCGTGCTTCAGCCGTTGCTCCATCCAGTCGTCACATGGATCGACCAACTGAACGTGAGTGACTCCGAGCTTCGCCAACAGCGGGGCAATGTCGGCCGTCGTCCGCAATTCTCCAGCTTCGACATAATGGACCGGTTTGCCTTGCTGGCGAAGCCGATCGAAGTCGTGTCGCAACGTAGCCCGGTGGAGCATCAGCTTCTGTGCATGAAAGCGATACTGCGTGAAGAGCAGCGGTTCCTCGACGAGGACCCAGAGATCCACTCCGTCATTTGCGGGATGCTTGGGGAACAATTGATGGGGATAGATCAGGGAGGCACGCATACGTGGATCTTCAATGTGACCTCTGGACGGGCACTACGCCAAACCACAACTCACGGGCCATCAGGGCAACTCGGCAGGCGATGGCGACCAGCGGCAGCAAGAGCAACAGCCCCGCAATTGCCAGAGTGGCGCCTCCGATCACATCAACATCCATCCGCGTTCGGCCATGGAAGGTTTGCCACAAGGCGTGAGCCAGTAATAGAAGATGCGCCGCGACTGCCGACCGGAGCAGCCACGCAGAGTGTGACACCCTGAACTTTTGCAACAGAACGGACAGCAGCGGTAGGGTCTGAATGGCGTGCAAGACCGCACCATGTGGGTACTTCAGAACCCCCGCTCTCCCCCAGACTTCGGGCGGCCTGCCGTTCGAGAGGTTCACTTCTCCGGCGATCGTGACCAGCATCCCCAGGCCGCAGGAAACCAACAGCAGCCACAGTCCAGCACGGATCGCAATCACGCGCGATTCAGGCATCGGCCGGAGGTAGCGTGATCTCCAGCAGAGCCAGGCAATGCCTGCCGTGACAAGCAGGATCAATCCGAGCATCATCGACTCGATTGTCGCATCGAGGGCGGTCGCGCGGTTGAAATGGGAGGGCACTCCGCGCCACTGCTGCAGCGTGACCAGTCCCACTTCCAACAACAGGCCGCCGGACAAAAAGCTGGCCAGTCGCTGGTCGGAGGGGCGGGGCACGAACTGGGTCAGAACCCAGGCAATGGACCAGACCGTCACTCCAGCCGAAACTCCAAACAGAGCCGGCTTTCGGAGTGACAACGGGCCAGACCAATCCGCTCCCGTGATCCACAACAAGGTGAGATGAAAGAGACCGCTGGCGATCAATGCTGTGCCGATCAGGATCGACGGTCGAAACTTCGCCAGCAGTTTTCCATCGAGCGCTGCCACATCCGTAAATATCGCACCTATGCCAAGTTGGTTGTTGATGTCTGAAGACTCCACAACCAGTGGTTTCTCGGCATTCCCTCGAATGTTTTCGCTCGAGTTCATCGGTTGGTTCACCTTCGTGGTAAGACGTGCCCCAACCCGCCATCGATTCCAATCACCTGACCAGTGATCCAATCGTTCTCACCGTCGAGCAGCCAACTGACCAGCGATGCCACCTGCTCGGGTTCTCCGAGGCGACCCAGCGCATGCAGTTGGGCCGAAGCGGTCGCACTCGTCGCATTCTCCCAGATCCGCCGTGTCATCTCCGTGCGGATCAATCCGGGGCTCACCACGTTGACACGGATGTTGTTCGGCGCATAGGTGGCCGCTGCCGAACGGGCCAAGCCGATGACGCCAGCCTTGGCCGCCGCGATCGCTTCGTGATTCTGAATTCCGATCTCCGCTGCTGCCGAGGCGAACAATACGATGGCCCCACCCCGCTCGCGGAGCAACCTGGCCCCGGCGCGAACCGTCGCAAACGCCGTGAACAGGTTTGTCTCCACGACTTGGCGGAACTCGTCGTCGGTCGTGGCGTGCGCCGGCTTCAGGAGTATCGAACCGATGCAATTGACGAGAGCATGAAATCCGCCTTGTGCATCGGCCATCGCCCGCAACGCGTCTTCCAACGACTGGGTGCAGGTCAGGTCCACCGCCACAAACGGCTGACCGAGTTCCTCGGACAGCGACCGCAGTTTTTCTTCGTTGCGTCCGACGAGCAGGACGTGATGTCCCTGCCGGACCAATCGCCGGGCCAGAACGCTACCAATCGTCCCCGTCGCGCCGAGAATCGCGATCCAGCTCATGGCGTCCTTGTCCTTGATATTTTGCTGCTGGTTGATGAGGACCGACTAAATGAATGAGAACACAGCGAGATGAGTCGTGATCAGCAGAAGGAGCGTCTTGAAAGTGCCTGCCTTGTCCGCCGTCACCGGAATGTTGTTTGCAGATGGCAGATTCACTTGATCGATCACATGGATCACGCCGTTCGAGCAGGCAATGTCGGTAGAGACGACCTGTGCTTGGTCGATCTGGACTTTGTCGCCGTCGACTTTCACATCAACCCGCTGCCCGTTTACAGTGGCCGCAGCATTCAGCTTCACGACCTCCGCGGCCATCACCTTGCCGGGGACGACATGGTATGTCAGCACCGAAATGAGCCGTTGCTTGTTCTCGGGCTTGAGCAGCGTTTCGACCGTTCCAGCGGGCAACTTCGCGAACGCCTCGTCGGACGGAGCGAACACCGTGAACGGGCCCTTGCCCTGCAGAGTTTCCACCAGCCCAACGGCTTTCAGTGCCGCAGCGAGCGTCTTGAACGAGCCGGCTTTGACCGCCGTCGTTACAATGTCTTTGTTTGCAGTGCTTTGCGTCATCGCGACGCCCTGAGTAAACACCACCAGAGCAACAGATGTCGCTCTGAACATCAATCGGCGAATCATGTCGTTCTCCTGAATTGGACGGGCCATTGGGGACTGAATGATGACCCACTTCCACGAAATCGTTCATTGAGTGTGAGTCCGCAGTCTGATGAGAGAATTAACGAGGTTTCCGAAGAATTTCCGAAATGCGAGAACGGAGCTGGTGCGATCCAGACCTTTCGTCACGGCTCGGAGTAGTCCTGGTGATCGCAGTGGCGGCCGCTTCAGATCGCCACGCCGCCCGGCACACGCCCCGCAACCTTCAGCAGATCCGCCTTCACGTTGACAATCTGGTGCTCGCTGTGCCATTCGCTCGGAAAGAAGTTCTTCAGGCGATTCGCCTGGAACCGGACGGGGCAGTCGATGAAGCAGTTCTGGTCGGCACGGGGCGTACCAACGGGTGTCCCGCCCCTTCAGCACCTCTCGATGGTACTGCGGAGATTGATATGCGGATGCCGTCAGGTACTCTCATATTTCCGATTCAGAGAATCACAAGTTCGGCGGCGGCAACATCCACGAGGAGAAGACCGATGCGAGTTGTTGGCTTGTTAGCTCTGGGTTGCGTGTCGTACTTGCCCGGTTCCACCATCGCAGCCGAACACGAATTGCTGTTCCACATGCTGACGTGCGTCGGGTCTTGGAACGCGCCGCGGCCGTCGGTGCTGGGGGTCTGCGAAAGGAACCAACCCTCGTCGTAAAGACTCTCGGGGGATGCGGCAATCACAACTGACAACTCGATGGGGTTCACCCTCAGGAATGCATGTAATCCGGCCTCGATGGCGTTCAGTTCCCTCGTTTCCAGCTCGACATAATGTTGAATTCGCAGGCAGGCGGTGGGCACGCTGGAAGGTCGCTGGGATTACCGTTGCGTACGAAACCCGGTGGGGGTTGTGCCGGTGGCAGAACGGAAGGCGCGGGTGAAGGCGCTGTGGTCGTAGAAGCCGCAGGCGTGGGCGATCTCCGACACGGATAGGTCGGACTCACGCAACATCCGCGACGCCGCCGCGATTCGTGACTTCGTGATGAACTGGCTCGGGGTCAGACCGAAGAGCCGTCTGGTCAGACGAGCGAGCCGTTGAGACGACAATTGGGAGCGGCGCACAAGCCAGGCGGGAGTCACTTCCGACGAAAGGCTTTGCTCGAACTCTTCGAGGGCCTTGGCGAAATCTTTCGGGATCTCTTGAGGCTCGACCGGCACGCGGATGTCGCGCGAGAAGCCGATCAGGCCGACGACGGCACCAGCGGCATCGAGCATGGGCAACTTGGTTGTCAGACACCAGACCGGGTCGTGCGGTCGATGCCATTGCATTTCGAGATGGTCCACCAGCGGACGTCCGGTGCGCAGCACTTTCTCGTCCTGTTCGGTGGGAATCCGCCCGAAGTCGCCGGGGCAGATGTCGCGCGGACACTTGCCAATCACTTGCGATTTGGTCTTCAAGCCGTGCCGCTCGACCAAAGACTCGTTCACGGCCACGTATCGCCCCGCCGCATCCTTGACGAAAAACGCCACGTCCGGCGAACGGTCGAAGAGTTTTTCCAACAATGCGACCTCCACCTGCGAAACGTGGGACACCATGGCCGATTCGGGATGTTTTGTGCGCGGATTCACGGAGCGATGTTCATTTGAGCCAAGCGTGCAGCAGTCGCCTGAGGTATCGTAGGCTTGCACCGTCAGTCACTCTACGGCAAGCCCGCCGATCACAACAAGTCGATGATGGCGGATGTCATCATATAAGGATGCCCATGAAGACGTTCACACTCCGCGTCTCCGCCTTGTCCTTACTGCTCTGGGCGTTGAGCGGCGCGTATGCAGCCGATGAATTTCGTCCGGTTCCGCTTCGCTCGGAAATCAAAGGGACGCAGCCGATGACCGGGCTCGTCTTCTGGAGCACGTCAGAGCATCGAAAGTCGCCGGCGATCTCGATGGAGTTTGCCTACCTGCGTTACGATGAAATTGTCACGGCGCGCGACCACTACGATTGGACCAAAGTCGAAGGATTGATGAGCGACGCGGCGGCCCGCGGGCATCAGCTCATCCTCCGCCTGCACGACACCTATCCGGGCCGCCCGAGTGGCGTGCCTGCGTGGATCAAAGCCGCGCCGGGTTATCGCGACAGCACAGCGAAGAGCGAGGGAAAACCGACCGGCTTCCCCGACTGGACGAATGCAGAGTGGCGGCGCTTCGTGCTCGAGTTTTTCAGCGAGTTCGCGCGGAAGTATGACACCGACCCGCGCCTGGCATTTCTCGAAGTCGGCTTCGGACTGTGGGCGGAATATCACGTCTATGATCCGGGCGAGAAGGTCGGCGTGAACTTTCCCGACAAGTCGTTTCAAGCGGAGTTCCTGCGGCACATGGCGAAGGAATTCAAAGTCACCCGATGGCTGATTTCGAAGGACGCGCACGTTGCGGAACGTACGCCTTTCAAAGCCATGCCCGACTTGCTGGCGCTGCCATTTGGTATCTTCGACGATACGTTTCAGCGTGCCTGGAAACCCGGCTACAACCGCACGGGGGGCGATTTCTTCGGCCTCGACCGCTGGCAGCGCGCACCCGCGGGCGGCGAGCAACTGATCGATTCGGCGGACTTCGCGCGCATGATTCGCGAGCAATGGCAGACGCAGGCCAGCGCCTTTCACATCAGTTTCATGATCGCCGATCAATGGCCCCGCTGGATGAAAGAGGACGAACTCACGCGGCACAGCGCGGCGTGCGGATATCGATTCAAGGTGGAACGTTTCGAGGCCAGCGAATCCGCCGCCCGATTAACCATCGCCAACATCGGCGTCGCGCCCATTTACTACGATGCCTATCCCGCCGTGAACGGGGTCCACGCCGCCGAATCGCTCACGGGTCTGCTGCCGGGCGACCGCCGCGATTTCACAATCGCGTCAGGTGGCACCGCGCCGGCGCTGACCATCGAGTCCGATCGGCTCATCCCCGGTCAGCGCATCGAGTTTGAATCCAGGTTGAATCCCTGAGTAAATACACACGCAACATGCTCAGTCAGTCAAATACTGAATGAAAACAACCGCACTCCTCATTCTCACGTCGTTGTCGGTGTTGCTCACGAGCGGCAATGCCTTCGCGGCCACCAAAGCCGGACAGCAGAAGCCGAACATCGTTCTCATCCTCGCGGACGATCTCGGTTACGGCGATGTACGTTGCTACAACGATCAATCGAAAGTTGCGACACCGCATTTGGATCGACTGGCGCACGAAGGGATGCGCTTCACCGATGCGCACAGCCCGGCGACGGTTTGTACGCCAACTCGCTACAGCCTGATGACCGGGCAGATGGCGTTCCGCGTACCGAATGGCGGCACGGTTTTCACGGGAGTCGGCGGGCCGTCGCTGATCGCTCCAGGGCGACTGACGCTGCCGAGTATGCTTCGCGACAACGGTTATGCCACGGCGTGCGTTGGCAAGTGGCATGTCGGGCTGACGTTCTTCGACAAGGAGGGGCAGCCCGTGCGCGGCGATGGTGTCGAAGCGGTTCGTCGTGTTGATTTCTCGCGGCGCATTGATGGCGGGCCGATCGATCACGGCTTTCAGTCATTCTTCGGCACGGCTTGCTGTCCGACAACCGACTGGCTGTATGCCTTCATCGAGAACGATCGGGTGCCCGTGCCGCCGACGGGCCTCGTTGATAGGTCCAAACTGCCAAAGCATCCCTACGCGAACGATTGCCGCCTCGGGTTGATCGCGCCGGACTTTCCGATGGAGGAAGTCGACCTCATCTTCCTGAAGAAGAGTCGCGAGTTTCTGGAACAGCACGTTCGCCAGTCGCCGGGCAAACCGTTCTTCCTCTTTCACTCCGCGCAGGCCGTGCATCTGCCGTCGTTCGCCGCACCGCAGTTTCAGGGGAAAACGAACGCCGGACCGCATGGCGACTTCATCCATCAGCTTGATCATGTGGTCGGCGAATTGCTCACGACGCTGGAAGAACTCGGCGTCGCCGACAACACGATTGTGATCTTCACCAGCGACAACGGCCCGGAGACCACCAGCGTTGTCCACATGCGCGCGGACTATGGTCACGACGGTGCGCGGCCGTGGCGCGGGATGAAGCGCGACAGTTGGGAAGGCGGCCATCGTGTGCCGTTCCTTGTCCGCTGGCCCGAAAGAGTGAAAGCCGGCACGACCAGCGCGCAGCTCACCAGTCTCACCGACGTGATGGCGACGGTCGCGGCCATCATCGGTGCGAAGCTCCCGGATAACGCCGCCGAAGACAGTTTCAACATGCTGCCCGCCTGGCTTGG
The DNA here is from genome assembly GCA_021732785.1 of Planctomycetaceae bacterium. GTDB lineage: Bacteria > Planctomycetota > Planctomycetia > Planctomycetales > Planctomycetaceae > DSVQ01. The sequence goes on along the minus strand of JAKFUG010000094.1, from coordinate 11,632 downwards.
CGAGGATCAGGCACGGATCCGTCCCTACCTTCTGCAACAAGCCTTCAGCGGACAGCGCACGCTCTCGATTCGTCGCGGCGATTGGAAGTACCTTCACCACACCGGCTCCGGTGGCAATCGCTACGAGAGCGACCCCGTCCTCAAGCCGTTCCATCTGCCCGACACGGCTTCCGATGCGCCCGGTCAGTTGTACAATCTTGCCACCGATCCCGGTGAGACGACAAACCTGTACAATGCCCAGCCAGAAGTCGTGGCCGAATTGAAAGCACTCCTCGAACAATCCAAGACGAGTGGACGCAGCCGACCGCATCAACCGTGAATCAGAAGGAACCACATTCCATGAGACAGACTTCGATCCTGACCGGCATTCTGTTGACCGTTCTGCTAGCCGCATCCAGTTCCATCATGGCGCAGACCAAACCATTGAAGGTCTTCATCCTCGCCGGGCAGTCCAACATGGAAGGCCATGCCAAGGTCGAGACCTTCGACTACATCGGCGATGATCCCGCGACCGCTCCGCTTCTCAAACAGATGCGCGGCCCGGATGGCAAACCAACCGTTTGCGAGGGTGCGTGGATTTCCTACTTCACCGGATCGGGCGACGAGAATGGCGAAGGGCACGGCAAGCTGACGGCGGGGTACGGCTCACGTCAAAACCCCAAAGAGGACGGCGGCAAGATCGGCCCGGAGTTCACGTTCGGCCTCACGATGGACGCAGCCTTCGACGAACCGGTGCTCATCATCAAGACCGCCTGGGGTGGAAAGAGCTTACATACCGACTTCCGCTCGCCGGGTTCCGGACCGTATGTGCTGAGCGACTGGCAAAAGGAGAACTATCCCAAGCAGGAAGGCCACGGCATCCCGAAGGACTTTGAGAAATGGAAAGCCGAAAAGATCAAAGAAACCGGCGTCTATTACCGCCTCATGATCGAGCACGTAAAGCGCGTGCTGGCTGACCCCAAGCGCGTCTGCCCGGATTATGACCCTGCGGCCGGCTACGAGATCGCAGGGTTTGTATGGCTGCAGGGCTGGAATGATATGGTCGACGGCCACACGTATCCGGATCGCGGCAAGCTCAACCGCTTTGACCGTTACAGCGACGCGATGGCACACTTCATTCGCGATGTTCGCCACGACTTGAAAGCGCCACGGATGCCGTTCGTGATCGGCGTGATGGGCGTCGGCGGGATCAAGCCGAATGCGGAAACCGCAGAGTTCCGCAAAGCGATGGCCGCACCAGCCGCGCTGCCGGAGTTTCGCGGGAACGTGATGGCCGTGGAGACCGCGCCGTTCTGGTCCGAGGAACTTGGAGCCATCGCAGACAAGCACGACAAGGTGCGTCAGATGAGCTACTTCCTCGATTCCAGGCACAAAGATCACGCCAACGCCGACGGCAAGATGACTCCTGAACAGAAACGGGACTACATCAAGAAGTACGAGGCAGACCTCATCTCGCCCGAAGAAACCGCACGGTGGAAACGCGGAGCTTCCAATGCCGGTTATCACTATCTCGGTTGTGCCAAGACGTTTGCCCAAATGGGCCGCGCCTTTGCCGCGTCCACGCTCACGCTGCGTCAGGACCAGAAACAATGACAGCGACTGAAGCCAGCGTCCTGGTCCATCGTGCGGAATCGCTTCGGCAGGGGCGTTCCCGATTGTTCTTCCTCGTTGTGGTGGGGTCACTCTTGCCAAATCACGCTGAAGGTTTGTTGAAGGATGAAACGCCGACAGTGGAACTCACCTCGCCTTCGACCCCGGGCACCTGTGACGCAACCGCTTCCGGTCCATCAGAAGCCTCTGGACAGGTTAAGCCGCCAATGCCGCCCGAAACTCTCGACAGTCAATTGACCGTCGAACGCCTTTTCTCCCGGGACGAGTTCCAGGAGGAACAGGTTGGCCCGCTTGTGTGGAGCAAACTGGGCGGGGCCTATTTCACGTGGAAGCCGTCCGAGGCGGAAAGCGGTGGGCAGTCGCTGATGCGCATCGATGCTGACAGCGGGACAGAGACGATCGTGGTCTCCGCCGAGGAGTGCATTCCTCCTGGCGAATCCAAGCCGCTCGCCATCGACGGGTTCGCGTTTTCAGCGGATGAGTCGAAACTGCTGATCTACACCAACAGCCGGCGCGTCTGGCGACTCAATACACGGGGCGATTACTGGGTTCTGGACATCGCCACGCGGGAGCTGAAAAAACTCGGCGGTAACGCCTCGCCATCGACATTGATGTTCGCGAAGTTTTCGCCCGATGGCACACGCGTGGCGTATGTCCGCGAGAACAACCTCTACGTTCAGGATGTGCGCACCCTGCAGATCACGGCTCTGACAACCGATGGGTCGGCCAGAATCATCAACGGGACCGCGGACTGGGTGAACGAAGAGGAATTGGGCATCCGCGATGGCTACCGCTGGAGTCCCGATGGCCACTCGATGGCGTTCTGGAGCTTTGATACCACCGGAGTCGAAGACTTCCACCTGGTGGACACCACGCAGGGAACCTACCCGCGGCTCACTTCCTTCCCGTATCCCAAAGTCGGCACAACGAACTCGGCGAGCCGCATCGGTGTGGTTCCCGCCGTGGGAGGTGCAGTCCGTTGGCTCGCGCTGCCGGGTGATCCGCGCGAGCACTATCTGCCCCAGATGGAGTGGTTTCCTGACGGCAGCGCGCTCCTGATCCAGCAGATGAACCGCCTGCAAAACGTCAACCGCGTCCTGCGATGGGATGTGAAGTCCGGCGCGATCGAGACGCTGCTCACGGAGACCGATGCCGCCTGGCTGGAAAATGAGAATCCCGTCCGCTGGTTGAATCACAGAGCGGCATTCCTCTGGCTGAGTGAACGGAGCGGATGGAGACACGCCTATCGGGCCGGTGCCGATGGAAAAGAGTTCGCCGCGATCACGGCAGGGCCTTTCGATGTCATGTCGGTCGAAGCCATCGACGAGGCCCGCGAGGCGCTCTACTTCGCGGCATCCCCCGACAACCCGACGCAACGCTCCCTGTACCGCGTGCCCCTCGGCGGTGGTCAACCCGAACGCCTATCGCCATCCCACCAATCGGGTTGGCATACCTACGATGTGTCTCCCGACGCCCAATGGGCGATCCATCGGTACTCGACGTTCACCACGCCGCCGGTCGTGGAACTGATCCGATTGGCCGATCACAGCGTGGTACGAGTGCTGACAGATAATGCCCGGCTGCGGGAGAAGCTCGCCGCACTCGATCGGCCCGCGACCGAGTTCTTCCGGGTCGAAATCGGGGACGGCTTGTTGCTTGATGGCTGGTGCCTCAAGCCGCCGATGATGAATCCGTCGAGCAAGTCTCCCCTGCTGTTCCATGTTTACGGCGAACCGCACGGACAAACCGTGCGCGATGCCTGGCAAGGACCACGGGGACTGTGGCACTGGATGCTCGCTCAGCAGGGGTATGTGGTGGCCAGTGTCGACAACCGCGGCACCAATGCGCCGCGCGGGCGTGCGTGGCGAAAGTGCGTCCATCGCCAGATCGGCATCCTCGCGCCGGAAGAACAGGCCGCCGCAACCAGGGCGTTGCTGAAACAGTGGAGTTTCGTGGACTCAGCACGGGTCGGAATCTGGGGCTGGAGCGGCGGCGGCAGCATGAGCCTGAATGCGATCTTCCGTTACCCCGATCTGTATCACACCGCCATTGCCGTCGCGCCGAATGCCGATCAACTGCTGTACGACACGATCTACCAGGAACGGTACATGGGGCTGCCCGCCGACAACGTCGACGGCTATCGTCAGGGTTCACCGATCACCCACGCGCCGCAGTTGAAAGGGAACCTGCTGCTCGTGCATGGCACCGGCGACGACAACGGCCACTATCAGGGAACCGAAATGCTGATCAACGAATTGATCGCGCACCACAAACGCTTCACGGTGATGCCCTATCCGGCCCGCTCGCATGCCATCAGCGAGGGCCGCAACACGGTTCCGCACTTTTACTCGCTGATGACGGATTTTCTGAACGCACACTTGATGGTGCCGAAACAAGAATGAGCGGAGGCGGCGCGATCCAGCACCTTCTCCCTGGCCTTCTGTAATCAAGGACCGCCTGATGATGTCTCGCACGGAAATGATCGGACTGGTATGCGGCGTGCTGGGGGGCTTCGTCGCTCCGGCGCACGCGCAGGTGGATTATCACGACAACGACAGCCCGTGGGGGCAGCGCGCGGAAGCGGGGCCGGACGCAGAAGTGCCCGGTTGGTTTTACAACCTGGGGATTACCGGTCTGCGAGCGCAACTGGTCGCCGATCGTCCGAAGGCGTTGCTCATCAAGTACGTCTTTCCGAACTCACCGGCAGAGGGTCACGTCGCGGTTGGCGATCTTATCGTCGGGGCGGGCGGCCAGATGTTCCAGCAGCCACACCGTAACGGATACGGGGAGAAAGTTTTCGGTGCCGATGGGCCAATCGCCGAGCTGGCGCAGAGGCTGGAGGAGTCTCAGGGAGCGGACGGGAAAGGCAAGCTCGCCTTGGCGCTGAGACGGGACGGCGAGAGAAAACGAGTCGTGCTCGATGTGGGCCAGAAGTACGGTTCGCATGCGGCGACTTATCCTGGCGGTTGTGCCAAGTCGGACAAGATTCTCGCCGAGTTACTGGAGTACCTTGTCAAGCATCAAGCAGAAGACGGCTCGTTCGGCGATCCCGTCGACAACACGTTTGCGCCGCTGGCGCTGCTGGCCAGCGGCGAGGCGAAGTACCGGCCGGCCATCGAACGCAACGCGCGCTGGCACGGTCGTGAGACGCATCCGAACGATAATCGCTACGCCGATTTGATGAACTGGACCTACATGAGCGCCGCGATCGTCCTCAGCGAGTACTACCTGGCGACCGGCGAGAAGTGGGTGCTGCCGGAGCTGCAGGAGATCCACGATCACCTCGCGAAGGGCCAGTATCTCCGGATGTCGCAGATCAATCCCAAAGCGAAGGAATCGCACCCGGATTCCTTTCCGAAAGGGCCGAAAGATTCACACGGCGGCTGGGGCCACAATCCGGGCTTCGAGGGTTATGGCCCCATCGCGATGCTCACCGGTCAGGGAGCTTTGGCATATTCGTTGATGCACCGCTGCGGGATCAAGATTGATCGCAAACATCATGATGCCGCTTATGAGTTTCTCCAAAAGGGCACGGGGAAAAATGGGTATGTCTGGTACGGTGACCAGATCGGCGGTCCACAGGACGGCTGGGCCGATATGGGCCGAACCGGTGCCACGGGCATCGCCAATTTTCTCAGCCCCTACGCCGAACCGGTTTACCGCGAACGTGCGCTGTCCCACGCGAAAGTGATCGGTTTGCATCCGCAGAGCTTCCCCGACACGCACGGCTCGCCCCTCATGGGCATGGCCTACACCGCGCTGGCGGCGAACGTTGACCCCGACAGCTTTCGCAAACTGATGGATGCCAATCGCTGGTGGTTCACGATGGCGCACTGCACCGATGGCAGCTTCTACTACCAGCCCAACCGCGACAACGCCGGCTATGGTTCGGACGCGCGCATGACCGCATCGTCCGTTGTGGCATTCATCTTCACAATCCCCAGACACAACCTCGTCATTACCGGTAAGAAGACACCGTGACGGACGCGAGACGAGTGATTCATTCCAGGTGCCTCCTTTGAAATCTGTAGGAAATTCCGTGGCGAGGATCACCATAACCCATCATCGATCGGTTGAGGCCGTTCGCCATCGGAATCTCACGGCCAATTGGATTCTCCGCATGGCTGGTGGCGTGTTGGTGTGGGCTGTGCTAGTCAGCGCGGCGACAGCGGAACCCGGCGATCCGGCGTGGCCCGGCCACCATCCGCTGACTCGGTCGCAGGCGGGGGATGTGTTGATCTCCGAATTGCGCTGTGCGGCGTGTCACACGGGCCTTCAGCGCGGGTCTTTGCCAGAACGGACCGCTCCGGACTTGAGCGCTGTCGGTGCGCGAATCTCCCCCGATTACCTCCGTCGATTCCTTGCGTCACCGTCGTCGGCTCATCCGGGGACAACGATGCCGGATGTGTTAGCGCCACAACCGGAGGGGGAACGAGAGCGGATCGCGGAAGCGCTGACGCACTTTCTGGTGGCTCAATCGAAGGTCGTCCATCAGACCGAAACGACCGAGCCGATTGATCGTGAGCTGGGGAAAGCGCTGTTTCATGCGGTCGGGTGCGTGGCGTGTCATGGTCCGAAGGAAGCCCCGCCGGAGGTGACGCAACGCAACGACGCAGAAGACGAGGACGACGACCCGGCCGTCGTTACGAGGAAGGCAATCAAGCCCGTCGCTATCTCCTTGGGGCAGATCGCTGCCAAATACAGCGTGCCGTCACTCAGCGAGTTTCTGTTTCAGCCGTTGCGGGTGCGCAGTTCTGGTCGCATGCCCGACATGAAGTTGACTCCCACGGAATCGCTGGCCATCGCCGGTTATCTGGTGGGGGAACAACCGCTGTCGGCGAAGGTGCTTGTTCCACAAGCACCGCTGGTATTGTTGGGGAAGAAGCACTTTCAGACCTTGAACTGCGCGGCGTGTCACGCACTTCCTGGCATCACGGCGGCTCCGCTGGTCGGTTCGTTGAAAACCGCCGATCTGTCGCGCGGCTGTTTGTCCCAGAAGGGCGCTCGCAGCCCCCGGTTCCCACTCGACACGGCACAGGTCCAGGCGATCATGGCGGCCCTGCGCGAAGAGCCGACGGCGGACTCCGACGCGCTGGTGGTGGCGAAAACACTGACGGCGTTTCGTTGCATCGTCTGTCATGTTCGCGATGACTACGGCGGCGTGCATGACGCCCACAACCCGTTCTTTGCCGGCAGTGAACTGAAGCTTGGTGACGACGGCCGCATCCCGCCGCCCCTCACGCTGGTCGGTGCCAAGCTGCAACCGGCATGGATGAAAAAGGTGCTGTTCGACGGCGAAAGCATCCGGCATTACATGGAAACGCGGATGCCGCAGTATGGCACGGCGAATCTCCAGCATCTGCCTGCGGTTTTCCGTCGCCTCGATGTGCTGCATGGTCCCGAGATGATAATTCCGAGTCCGGAAAGTCGGGCAGAAAAGGATCGTGAGCGCGAAAAATTGCTGCGTGCGGCGGGTCGCGAATTGCTGGGCGACAAGGGCCTGAACTGCATTGCGTGCCACAACTTCAACGGGAAAAAGGCACCGGTCAATCAGGGGATTGATCTGCTGACGAGTTATGCACGCCTGCAACCGGCGTGGTTCAACAGTTACCTGCGGAACCCCGGTGCGTTTCGTCCGCGCACCGTCATGCCGACGGCTTGGCCCAATGGAATTGCCTCACACAAAACCATTCTGGATGGCGACACCGACCGGCAGATTGCAGCGATCTGGTATTACCTTTCCCTGGGCACGTCCGCGGCTGACCCGTCCGGCTTGCGCGCAGTGAGTACGAAACTCGCGGTCGATGAGCAAGCCCGAGTTCATCGCGGGCGCAGTCGGGTCGCCGGCTTTCGCGGCATCGCCGTCGGCCTGCCAGAGAAGCTGAGTTACGCCTTCAACGCCGAAACCGGCACGCTCGCTGCCCTCTGGCAGGGAGAGTTCATCGGCGTGAATTGGAGCGGCCAAGGGTCCGGGGATTTTCAACCCGCCAGTGAGCCCATCACGCTGGCGCAGGATGTCTCGTTCGCGCCACTCACCGATGAAAACACCCCGTGGCCGCTGCTACCCGTGATGACCAAAGAGGCCAAAACCAATCCGAATCCGCTCTATCCGAAGAACGTCGGCTATCAATTCCGCGGTTACTTCCTCAGCGAATCATCGATCCCCACGTTCCAGTACCGCAGCGGCACAATTGAGATCGAAGACCGATCGGCGGCGGTCGAAAGTGACGAACGAAGGCAACTCAAGCGAACGCTGCAATTCGACTCGCCGTCGCCGCAGACCGTTTGGTTCCGCGCCCTCACCGGTGACATCCAGCAGGAGTCTGAACGTGTCTTCCGCAGCGGCCGCTTGCGGCTGACGATTCCCCCGGCCGTTATAAAACTGCGATCACTGTCCGACGAACCGAAGCGCTCCGAATTGCTGCTGCGGCTGTCACTTCCGCAAGGCCCATCCACGCTGGAATTTTTGTATGAACCGCTCCAGAAGTAATCACTGGCGACTTCTTGGCCTGCTGATTCCGATCGTGATGTCGGCACTCGCTCCACTACGCGCCGAAGAGGTTGGCGAACGCTGGGGGACCGAAGAACGCGAGCGCGAGTATTATCCGATCGTCAACATTCCATTGCCGAAGGAGACGGTCATCGAGGCCGGGGCCTTCGCCGTGTTGCCGGATGGCCGAATCGCCGTGGGCACGCGGCACGGCGAAATCTTTCTGATTGACGGTGTCGATGCGGCCAAGCCCATTCCGTCCTATCACCGGTTCGCGACGGGACTGGACGAGATCTTCGGGCTGGCCTGGAAGGACAATGCCTTCCGCGTTACCCAAAGCTGCGAACTGACGCGCGTCAGCGATTCCAACAACGACGGCGTCGCCGATCGCTTTGAGACCATTTCCGATGCCTGGGGCTATGCGAACTACCATGAATACGCGTTCGGCTCGAAGCCCGACGCCGACGGCAATCAGTTCGTGGCGCTCGGGTTGTCGGAGTCGTACTACTCCCATGCGCTGAACCGCGGCTTCATCATGAAAGTCGCGCCCGATGGAAAGACAACGGCCTTCGCCAGCGGCTTGCGCAGTCCCGGCGGGATCGGACACGATGAGCACGGGGCGCTGTTCTATATCGAAAGCCAGGGACCGTGGAATTGTTCGTGCAGTTTGAAGGCCGTATCGCCGAACAGTTTTCACGGTCATCCCGCGAGTTTCAACTGGTACCAATACGCGCCGGAACTCGGACCGGTCCCTGAAATGCCGAAATCAGGAAGTCGCATCGTCACCGAGAGAAATCGTGTCCAGGAACTGGTGCCCTACGCCGTCATCTTTCCGTACATCCGCATGGGCCGGTCGATCACGGCGTTCAACGTCGACAGGACGCAGGGGAAGTTCGGCCCGTTCGAAAACCAGATGTTCCTCGGCGATTACACGCAGTCGATCCTCATGCGAGCCACGACGGAACAGGTCAACGGCGTCTGGCAGGGTGCCTGTTATCCGTTTCGCGAGGGTTTATCGACGGGCATTCTGAACGTCGAGTTCACACCCGGCGGGAAGCTGCTGTGCGGCGGAACAAACCGCGGCTGGCCGGTGCGGGGCATCAAGCCGTACGCCCTCGAACGACTCGAATGGTCCGGCAAGCTGCCCTTAGAGATCAACCGCGTCACGATCGAACCGGACGGCTTCAAGGTGACGTTTACCAAACCGGTCGATCCGGTGACCGGCAACGCGCCGGAGTCCTACGCGATTTCCGCGTTCACGCATCCGTATCACGCCGGTTATGGCGGTCCGGAGATCGAACAGCACCAACCAGGCGTGGCTGCCGTCGCGCTGGCCGACGACGGACTTTCGGTCAAGATCACGCTCGAAAAACTCCAGCAGGGATTTGTCTACGAACTGGATCTGGCACGGCTGCGTTCTCGTGACAACGAAGAGCTTCTACATCGCAACGCGTTCTACACCGTCAACGAAATTCCCTCCCGCTAATGCCCGCTCGGCCCGGAAACCAGACTCGCCCATGAAAACAACATCCCTCCCCATCGCCTTTGCTCTGGGCACGTTGATCACACTTCTGGGCGACGACCAGCGATTGATTGCCGCCCAGCATCCTGTGCCGGAGAGTCCGTTGTGGTTGAGGCATTCCGGCGACCAGGGGCCGCGAGCATGCAAGCACATCTTTACCCAGCGAACAACCTTGTGGCGTTTTTGTGGCGGCGATTCAAACGAAGAGCGGGGTTTCTAGTCCATGAAGACGATTGACTCAGGCAGCAATTGGCCTAGAATCAACGGTCGATCGCTTCGAATCGGACGCGAGCATTTAACTGAGCAGTGAATCCCTCCCTCTCCGCTTCATTTCCTGCCGTTGCCGCAACCCCTTTTAGGGGATCGGTTTGCGGGCAGGAATCCTGATTGGCACAGTCGACTGTGACAAGACTGTGCCAATCAGCGTGCGGCGGACGACAGGTCGGACGTCGTTCACGTGATTCTCAACGACCATTCGGGCGGGTTGTCTCCCTTTTTCTAACTCCTCGGACTGACCCGTCGTCACCATGACGACGGGACTGCGGTTTCAATAAAGCTTCACCTGCTGCATTTGCCTGATCGATTCTTCGTCATGAAGATGGTAGTACCGGTGAACCATGCGGCTGTTGCAGTGACCTAACCATTTCATGAGCACGCGTTCCGGCACCTGACGGTTCGCGCAGTTCGAGCAGAAGTAATGGCGGAAGCTGTGCAGGCGGCCGTCGATGAAACCGGCTTCACCCGATGCGGACGGAAAGCACGGTGCCAGCGGCGTCAGCACATCGCGAATCAGGATGCGGCGGACGGTATCAGCCTTGATCATGCCCCCCAATGGACCGTGAAAGACGCGACCATCGGGGTGATGTGGTAATCCGGTCAGGGTCTCATGCAACTCGTCCTGAATCGGGAATGTCCGATCGCGCCCCGATTTGGTCGTCCGTTTTTCCTTTCCCCGCCGGGACTTCTTCGTGGTTTCGTCCGTGAGCGTAATCAATCCTTTGTCGAGACTGACGTCCGACCACCGTAGGGATGCCAGTTCAGAAATCCGCAGCCCGGTGGCTGCCAGGCCCATGGTGACGTGCCGCAGCCATTTCAACTCTGGCGTGTCGCAGTGTTGCAGGATGGCTTCAACCTCTTGCGGTCTCCAGCAATACGTGTCCGTGCCGTCCGGCTTCTTCAGCGGGTAACTCGACGAGGCGAGAATCCCAGTCCGCGATCCAGGGACCGTGGAATTCTTGCGAACTTGGATCGGTGGCAAGCCACGCGATGCCAAGCTCTGGCCTGGCGATTGGGCAGCCAATCGCTACGGCGGCAAGTTGATTCAGCACGACCTGAAGGCCGCTGGCATCGCGTACGACGTCGAAGGGCGGAAGGCGGATTTCCATTCACTTCGGTACACCTTCATTACGAACGCCATCAAGTCAGGCGAACTCCCGGCCACCGTCCAGCGGCTGGCACGTCATTCCGACATCAACCTCACGTTCCGTGTGTATGCCGACCTGGGGCTGGAAGATCTCTACCACGGGGCGTTGCGGGGGGCTGCCATCACTCCGCCGACCGCGGCGAAGGGTCGTTCGCGGACGCGATCGAAACGAGGTCCGACCGCAGCGAAGAGTGATACGCCAGAGCCTGCCGAGGAGAAAACCGGTGCAAAGAGTGTTGCACTGAATGTTGCACTCCCCGGCGTCCCGGAGCGGCCTGCGGTGACGCCGGGTGTCACAACTCGGGTTGGAGGCGGTGAGCCAGTTCGGTCACAGAAACATCTAAAGCGGTCGCCAAAAACACAAGGGGCGACAGGAGATAGCTCAACCTGTCGCCCTGTGTCACAGAATGTCTCAGCGGAGAGGCAGGGATTCGAACCCTGGGATGAGTTGCCCCATCTCCGGTTTTCAAGACCGGTGCAATCGGCCGCTCTGCCACCTCTCCGAAGTCTGATTTTCCAAGACATTCTGTCGTTTGACGTTCCGGTTGCCGCGGTGGCTGACCCCCGAGCCTGACACCTGTGTCCT
>JAKFUG010000067.1 GCA_021732785.1 Planctomycetaceae bacterium | reverse complement strand
CTCCCTTGCGTATAGCGCAGCAGAATCGCGTTTCCCTGCTTGCCCATCACTTCAGCGAGGCGGTGACCGGCCAGTTCGCCGCCCTTTTCGTTGTCCGTCGCAACGTAGGAAACGATCTTATCCTGCTTATCGAGACCGCTGTCGAAGATGACGACCGGGACGTTTTTCTCCGCGGCTTCTTCGACGTATTCGACCAGCGCGTGGGAATCGAGCGGGGCGAGGCAGATGCCGTCGACCTTCTGCACGATGAAGTCCTGCACGACCTGAATCTGCCCTTCGCGATCGTTCTCCAGCACGGGGCCTTTCCAGAGAATCTGCACGTTGCCGAGTTCCTTCGCGGCTTTTTCGGCACCGAAGTGGACCGACTTCCAGAACTCGTGCGTGGTCCCTTTCGGAATGACCGCGAGGCGATACGTCTTGCCGCTGCCACCGGGACCACCGGCGGCGGGGGTTGCTCCGCCACTCGAGGGGACGGAGGTCCCGCTGCTGCAACCGCACACCAGCAGCACTACTGCCGCCAACCATCGCCCGTCGCGCATCATGGAAGAATTCTCCGCAGGCCGATCTTGAAGTGAGTTTGAACCGGACCGATATCTTAACCAACGCACCGGGCCATCGCAGCGCTCGGCAGCAACGAATCATCCGCGGGACGGGTGGCCACGGTTTCTTTCATGGGAAGAAACCGGACCGAGCGCTTTCCGGTTGAGATCACACCTGGAAGTAACCGTTTTTTTCGAGGTACGTCATCACTTCATGCGCGAGGGCGTCGATGCCGTTGTTGTCGGCGTCGAGAACGAGCTCCGGTTTTTGCGGCGCTTCGTACGGATCATCGATGCCGGTGAAACCCTTCAGTTCCCCGGCGCGGGCCTTTTTGTAGAGGCCTTTCGGATCGCGACGTTCGCAGGTTTCGAGCGAGGCATTGACGTAGATTTCGATGAATTCGCCGGGGCTCAGCAGCGCCCGCACTTTGTCGCGATCGGCTTGGTAGGGCGAGACGAACGCCGCCAGCGTGAAGTTCCCGGCATGGGTGAAGAGCTTGGCGACTTCCCCAATCCGACGGATGTTTTCCACGCGGTCTTCCGCCGAAAACGTGAGATTTTTGTTGAGGCCCATGCGGATGTTGTCGCCGTCCAGCACGTAGCTGTGCCGGCCCTGCGCATACAGCAGATGGTCGACCGTATTCGCCACCGTGCTCTTGCCGCAGCCCGATAAGCCGGTGAACCACAACACGGCTCCCTTGTGACCATTGAGTCGAGCGCGTTCTGCTTTCGTCACGGTGTGATCGTGCCACTTCACATTCGTGGCAAGCTGTTCGGCCATCGTCAACGGGCTCCCAAATGGTCATAGAACCCATCAAGTGTAGAAGAAGTCAAAGCTGGGGAAAAGCGATTCCTGAAATCCGCGCCGGGTGCCGGGGACCGGAATTGATCTTTTCGTCTCGGGACTCAGCGGCTAGCATCCCGGTCCGCCCGGTGGCTTACCGCCTGTCATTGTGACAATGTGAAGGCACGGGATGCGACGGCGGGGCTTTTTTCTCTTCACGCCCCGGAGGACACATGCTCGGACGCATCACCATCGGCTGCCTGATCCTGGGCATGCAACTGCACTGGTGCGACACGGTCCGTGCGGAAAAATTTCGCATCGCCACGAAGCCCAGCCAGGAAAAACGGCTCTCTCCCGAACTGGATGTCCTGCGGCACTGCAACGGCCGTCTGATGGGATTCTGCAAGCGCGGGAAGCCGATTATCGATGTCCCCAAAGAGCAGACGAATACCCTGCGTTCAATGGCACTCGCGGTTGATGAGAGCGTCCCGCAAGTCGTCGACCGGCCGATGCGGTTACTCATCACTTACGATCAGCTTGCGGGCAAACCGACCACCGCAACCTTGCAAACCGCGGGGCTCAAGGCCGTTGAAGACTACCAGCACGGATCGTTCCTGATCGTGGAACCGGTGGAAACGGTTTCCGCGCAAACGGTCGAGACGCTGTTGAATGACGAGGCTGTCGTTCATGCGGCACCCGACTATGTCATGTCGGTCCCGTCGAATCAGACTTTCAGGATGGTCGAAGCCACCGCCGACACTGAAACTCCCACCGATCCGTTGTGGAGTTATCTGTGGGGGATGAAAAACATCAACGCCAACAAGGTTTGGCGCACCCACCGTGATGCCTCGAAGGTGATTGTTGCGGTGATTGATACCGGCGTGGATTACACCCACCCGGATCTGAAAAACAACATTTGGACCAAAAACGGCAGCCACGGTTACGACTTCTTCGACGACGATAACCAGCCGATGGACGAACAGGGCCACGGTACGCATTGCGCGGGCACCATCGCCGCCGAGGGGAATAACGGCGCGGGCGTGGTCGGTGTCTGCTGGAAAGCGCAGATCATGGCGATGCGGTTTCTCGGTCCGGATGGTTCCGGTTCGACTGCCGATGCCGTCAAATGCATCGACTGGGCCGTCGCCAATGGAGCGCACGTTTTGAGCAACAGTTGGGCAGGACCGGAAAACTCGGTCGAACTCGCGGCGGCGATTACTCGGGCGGAACAAAAGGGCGTGCTGTTCGTCGCGGCGGCCGGGAATACCGTCAACACCGGAAATAACAACGACACGAATCCGTACTATCCGGCCGCCTTTGCGAATGCGAACATGATCACCGTCGGGGCGATCGACGTGAACAATGCCGCGGGGACGTTTACCCATTACGGCAAGATCTCTGTGGATATCGGCGCCCCCGGCGTGGGGATCGTCAGTTCGATGCCGAACAATCGATACGCACAACTGGATGGCACATCAATGGCGGCACCGCACGTGGCCGGAGCCGCGGCACTCGTGTGGGCCAAGGCGTTTGCCACGCCCGCGCAAACGCCGGCTCAGATGACACGGGTGCGGGATCTGATTCTGCAAAACGCGCGCCCGGTCCCCGCGCTGCAAAATCTGTGGGGATATTCCTCCCCGGCCCGCGTTCCTGGCGGCGTGCTCGATCTCGCGTTTATGGTGGAGGCGACACCAGATCCAACAACACCAACGCCGCAGCCTCCGGTGACGCGGCGATTCATCGAACGCCGGGCGGTCATCGATCCGACACGACTGCGATAATGCAGCCCTCTTTCATTCCGAACGGAACCGCGACATGACGTGCTTCACCACTCTCGGAATGATCTTGTTGGGATGCGCATCGTGCGCGGCGGAACCCGCCGGTGCCAAACCGACCGATGAAGCCGTTCACGTCGTTTGTCACGGACGATTACTCCAGGGCGTCGTCGCGATTGGCGGCGATACCACGGGCACGACGGTGTCTTTTGACGGCATGACGTGGGACTTGAAACTCAACGATCAACTGCGGCAGCAACTCGCCGGGAACGAACTCCGGCAGGTGACGGTCACTGGCCAATTACGTCGGGTCCAGGCCGTCGAACGGCCTTACTGCGTGGTCGATGTGGAGAAGTTGATCGAACGGGATCCGAAGGCCCCGAAACCGAAAGCCGAGGTCACGGTCACCGGCACGCTGGCTCTCCCCGCGAGCAACACGTTGCCGAAGTCGATCAGTGTCGCCGGTGAGAGTTGGCCGATTGTCTGGGGCACGGATTCAAAGCTGCAAGCACAGGCGGTCGCTCTGGCCGGGAAAACCGTCGTCGTTCACGGAACCGCCGAAGCGAACACCGAAGGGGGCTCGAAGAAGTTTCCGATCTTCCACATCGAGCAGCTTCAAGCGAAATGAGCGCCGGACGATGCGCCAGACCGTCCTCCGATCGATCATCCTCATGGCCGTGGTGACACTCGCCGGGCTGATGATCTGGTGGGGCACGGCATGGTCCGCACAACGCCAATGGTTCGCCCTGCAACGGCAACAGATGGCGACCATCCAAAAACTGGGCGAATTCCCGCCGCCGGGCTGGGACCGCGCCGCGTGGAAGAACGCCCTCGTCACGCCGCACAACGTGTGGGGGAACGTCACATACCACCCGAACTACTCCCACATCAGCCATGACGAGATGCGATCACTGCAAGCGCAGCTCGATCAAATCGTCGCGGAAACCACGCCAGACAACAGCTTCAATAGCGTCGACCGCGTGTTCCAACTCCTCTTGCAACGCGGCCAGAAAACGGATTTCATAGCCGGATATCGTGACGAATTCCGGGAGGCAGGCATGCGAACGCATTAGAATGATTGGTGCCTTGCAATAGACCTCCATCACGATCAAAGGCGATCCGCATGCGATACCAGTTGATTTTGATCGGCTGCGTAATTCTCAGCGGATGCGGACCTGAACCACGGGAAACTCCCGTCTCTGAAATCGAGGATGGCAATCCATCATTCAGTGAACCCGGCCAATTCGATCTCACAACGGAAATGGAAGGAGTTTATTGCACGCCGTTCGAGTTTAGCGGGTTTACAGGAATCACACTTGAGTTAAATCAATTCGGAGGATTCCGATATTGGTACTACACCGACGTCATAATCAAGGATGACCCATCGTATCCGTTCAAAGGTACTTATACGATTCAGAATGGCCGGGTGACGTTGTACTTTGGAGGAGCGTTTCAGTCGGAGTGGTACATCGAACGGCAGCAGGACATTTCACTTCTTCTGAATGCCACGGCCCATCAGAAGTGGGTTGAAGAAAACGTGTTGAGAGGCGGGTTCATCCTTGTGAAAACGATTGGAAAACCCGACGCAAGAGGAAATATTTCGCGGCCCTTGATCAGGCCTCTCCTTGACGCGGAGAACAAATCCCAGCCGTAAAGAGTGTCCTTCACTCTCCGTCAAGCTAAAACTTATGCCCCTGCTGCGGGCCGTTTTGGGTGAGGGTGAGGACTTCCGGGCCGGTTTCGGTCATCAGGATGGTGTGCTCGAACTGGGCGGACATCGCGAGGTCGAGGGTGCGGACCGTCCAGTTGTCGCGGCTGTCGATGAACGTCCGCCACGTCCCGGCGTTGATCATCGGCTCGATGGTGAAACACATTCCCGGTTCGAGGATTTCCTGCGAGGCTCCCACGCGGGGGCAATAATGCGGGATGCCCGGTTCCTGGTGAAATTCGCGGCCGATGCCGTGGCCCTGGTACTCGCGGACGACTTCGAACCCGCGGGCTTTGGCGTAGCGTTCGATCGTTTTGCCGATGTCGCACACGCGGCTGAACGGTTGAGCCGCGTTGATGCCGATCCACATCGAATCGTGCGCGGCTTGCACCAGTCGCTTCGTTTCCGGACCGGCGTCGCCAAGGATGAACGTCTCGGAGGAATCGCCGTACCAGCCGTGGACGACGGTGGTGAGATCGATATTGACGATGTCCCCCTGTCGCAGCGGCGTGGCGTCGGGGATGCCGTGGCAGACGACTTCGTTCACGCTGGTGCAGATGGTGCGGGGATAACCCTTGTATCCCAGGCAGGCCGGCGTGTGGCCGTGGTCGGTGGTGTACTCGTAAACCAGCCGGTCGATTTCCAGCGTGGTGATGCCGGGCTGCATCCGCGCCCGGACCACATCCATCAATTCGGCGTTGAAACGACTGGCTTCGCGGAGGCCCTCGCACTCCTCGTCAAAATACAACGGGACTTTCCGCCGAGCCTTATTCTTCAGCGCCACAATGCTCGCCCTGCTCTCTGTTCTGTGCGTGGATCCACGACCGGACGACGGAGTGGAAACGCGGAATGAATTTGTGAAAAAATCTCAACCCATTAGTTTGCTTCGTCGCAGGTTTCAACGCAAGCCCGCGATGAATCGAGCCAGGGTCATCGCCGTTTTGAAGGTGGGGTGGCCGGGGCTGGACCGCAGGGAAGCCCCGGCATTTTGGCAACACGCTGTTTTCCGGGGTTTCGCGAGTACCCTCCAACCCCGGCCACCCGCGGAGAGGTTTGGGGCAGTGTCCTAATTTGAAATCCGGCCGGTCAATGAACCTGATACGCCGGAAGGAATATCGCCGCCCAGACAAGAACGGCCAGCACTGCGAGCAGCAGCACGAAGACCCACCACGGTGATTTCTTCGGTTCGGTCATATCTACATGCTATCAACGAAAAAGCCCTGGATCATCACCGCTACTTTCGGCTTTCCGTTGATCACGTCTGCCATCTTGAAATTCTCCGAGTTTTGGACGTTCTCAACAGGCGATGAGTCCGTTACGAATCTATGCCGGGCAGCGCTTTCGCTTTAGTCATTCGGCGGGCGCGTTGACGTGAGGTTTCTTCACCATTTGGTTCTTTGACTCTTTTGCCATTGGCCGTGGTCGGGGCGGACATCGTGGGTTCGGGACTACCGTCGAGGGAATCACCGGAGTTGATCGAAGCGAGCCGTTGCAATCCGCGGGTGATGTATTGTTCGGAGAGATCGAAGCCGAGGTAATCGCGGCCGAGTTTCTTCGCGACGGCGAGCGTGGTGGCGCTGCCGCTGAACGGATCGAGCACTAAGTCGCCTGGGTTGGAACACGTGCGGATGATGCGGCCGAGGAGTTGTTCCGGCATCTGGCAGCCGTGAAAGCCTTCGCGCTCCTTGAACGTCCCGGCGACGCGCGGGAAGTACCACGTGTCTTCCGCCGGGGTGAAGCGGTCCGCGAGGTCTTGGGGACGCAAGACCCAGGTGGAGGCTCCCAGGGATGGCAATCCCTGGGCTTCTGAAGGATTGATGATCCATGTGTCGTCGGGAAGGCGGCCGGCCGGATTGGCGCGCTTGTCGGCGTAGACGAGTTGCCGGGCGGAGGGGATACGGTTGTCGAGATCGTCGCCGCGGAAGGTGAATTGTTTGTCGTTCTTCACGAAGTAGAACAGGTGGGCGTGGCTGCGGGTGAACTTGCTTTTGCAGTTGACGCCGAAGGTGTAGTACCACACCACCCAACTGCGGCAGCGGAACCCGACTTCCCGCTGAGCGATCACCTTCAGTTCCGCGGCGTATTCATCGCCGATCGCCAGCCAGAATGTGCCATCGTCTTTCAAAGCGCGGTGGACGCCGCTGATCCATTGCTTACACCAGCCGAGATATGTTTCCGGGTCCATGCCGTCGTCGTAAACATCGTAGTCGTAACCGATATTGAACGGCGGATCAGCAAACGCGAGATCGACGCTGCCCGGTTCCAGCTTTTGAAGTGCATCGACGCAGTCGTGGTGATAAATCGCGTTGCGGGGGAACGGATCGGTCATGTCAACGCAGTCCGTGCGGAGAAAGGGAAACTCTTTCCCTGCCACTGTACCGAGTTCCGGTCGCGAGCGCAATCGAACACAGATCACTGAAAAATGAGAGCCGAGAAGGCGGCGATTCCCCTTCTCGGCTTCAAATTCAGACCGTCTCGACAGCATGCGCCGTTTAGCGTCCGAAGACGGCGACACCGCGGCCGCCGAAGGGCCCCACGCCGCGGGCTACGCCGACCGATCCGTACGGCCCGCTCACGCGTCCGACGGCGGCCCGACCACCGAGCGGCCCGACGACGGCGGAGCGATGACCGACGACGCCATACGCGGGAACGGCCGCGGTCGCAATGATCGGTGCCGGGGCGACATAATGGTACTGTGTAACCACCGGCGTCGCCGTAACGTATTGGCTATAGACAACGCACGGTGCCGGGGCCACGGTATAAGTGGAATAGCCGATGACCTGGGCTTGTGCGGAGGACGTCATCGAACCCAGCAAGACCAGTCCAGCAAGGCAAGTGAGGCGGTTCATGGCAAATCTTTCTAACCAAAGAGGCGGGGGAGTTTGAGGCATTGCCGCGGGGTCGCAGCGTGCCTCACACCTTCTCATACCCCCCTTCCGCAATCGCGGATTCAAGCCCGTCGGCGGATTTTCTGGGATTCGATCGTTGCGATGGCTCCGTCCCTTGGGGGCAGTCCTGTCGGGTTTTTGCGGAGGTAATGCGCTCACGCGAGTTCGCGCGAGTTCGACGAATCAGAAGGAAATTCGCATAATCCTCCTCGAAAACTCGCGAAACATCTCCAGACTGTCCAGCATCGTTCGGCGGGGGCTTTGATTCTTTGGATTTGCTTCCGAAGGTCACGACCCGGCGTCGTGATTTTGATTCCAATCTTCGATGTCCTTGGGAGTTCGCATGATGGCCAGTTGGTTCGGCGCTGATCGGGCGCGTCGCTCGCGCGGGTTTACTCTGATTGAATTGCTGGTGGTGATTGCGATCATCGCCATTCTGATCGCCCTGCTGCTCCCCGCGGTTCAACAGGCCCGGGAAGCCGCCCGGCGGACGCAGTGCCGCAACAATATGAAGCAGTTGGGGCTGGCGATTCATAACTATCACGACAATTTTAGGGTCTTTCCCTACGCCTGGGGGTCAAACCAGGAAGCCTGGAGCGCCTTGGTTCTTCCGGGACTGGATCAGGCCCCCCTCTACAACACGCTTGTCTGGCAGAATTCCGGAACCGATTCGTGGACGAGTTTTACTTCGGCGCACTTCGCCTGGCCCAACAAAGTTGCCTGCGGGACTTTGATCCCGGCCTTCCGCTGTCCGAGTATGGTTCAGGATGCCCACGTCAGCAATCAGGGTATTCCCGACCGCGTGCCCACAAGCTACCGCGTGGTTTCCGGTTCGTTACCATCGTCCGATGACGCCAGTACCCGTGTCGCGCCGTACAACGTGGCACCTTATACGGCACTGGAAACGGCGAATCTGGATGGAATCATGTTCGGAGCGAGTAGCACCAGTCTGCGCGACGTGACGGATGGCAGCTCCAACACGTTGATGGTCGGCGAATCCTATGCGGACAACAGTTACGTCAAAGACGGCCAGGGAATGGATTACTGGTGCTTCTTTGTGCCGCAGTTGAACAACTCCGGTTCCGCAACCTCGTGGCGACCGGGAGCACTCTCCGGAACTGAACACACCGAAGTCGCCGGGTCCACGCTTTTCGCCATCAATTCGCGACTCAATCCCCTGGCCCATGGCACGCAAATGGAAATCGCCTTCGGTAGCTACCACATCGGAGGCGCTTTTTTCACGCTGGGAGACGGTTCGGTCCGATTCCTCTCGGAGAATATCGACCTCAACCTCTACCGCGGCCTGGGCAGTTGTCGCGGCGGTGAAATCCCGGGCGAATTTTAACCGGCCTGGCGTTCGTTCCGGACATCGTATTCGTCA
Source organism: Planctomycetaceae bacterium (assembly GCA_021732785.1). GTDB lineage: Bacteria > Planctomycetota > Planctomycetia > Planctomycetales > Planctomycetaceae > DSVQ01. The sequence continues at coordinate 9,877 of JAKFUG010000067.1, read as the reverse complement.
CTTTCGGATCGGCTTCGATGACTCGCTCGTTTCTGTTTGTCCTGCTGGTCGCGAGTGTTCTGTTGGGCTGTGAGACAAAACCTCACATGAACTACGGAATCGCCAATCTCGTTAAAGCCGGAGGGAACGTCTCGCTTGACGGGAACCCGTTAGCCAATGCGGTGGTCACGTTCGAATCTGTAGCCGACAGCACCACCGCGAACGGTCTGACCAAAAGCGACGGCAGTTACACGCTGATGTTCGACTCGGTGATGGCCGGCATCACCCCCGGCAAGAAGATTGTCCGCATCAGCACCACCAAAAAGGTGCTCGGACTGAACACCACCGAAGAAGGGGGCGGCGAAGAAGCGGCCGGGAAAGAAAAACCCAAAGAGCTCGTTCCGGCCCGTTACAATAAGGAATCGGAACTCACCGTCGAAGTGACCGTGGGAAAGACACGGTACGATTTCGACCTGAAATCAAACTGATCTCCCCTCCCCCACAATTTCCACACCCGCAGAAGCCCAGGCATTCTTATGCCTGGGCTTCTTTTTTGACCCTGCGGGCGGGACGCCTTCTTCTGCGTGGAAGAATTCTTCAAGCGCCGTTTTCCTCCCCGGATGAGATTCTCGTTTGAGCCGCCGCCGGGTCGCGGTACACTATCTTCACATCCAACAATCCTGGTCAATGATGTGGGGGGAGTCGGATTCGACTCCCCCGACAACGTCCGTAGCGTTTTCGCTTCTCCGCTCCTGTCCCGTTATCAGAGAGTTTCCGCATGCTTTGGAATCTTTCACTCCGTCACGGTGGTCGACTTGCGCTCGTCCTGACGTTCCTGGCGGCGACCCCCTCGGGAGCGTCCGCCGCGACCGACGCCGAAATTGAGGCCGCCCGCCTCAAGGGGATGGAATACCTCAAATCGCAACAACTCAACGATGGCAGTTGGGAATTCGCCAGTTACAAAACGGGGATCACCGCGCTCGCCACCTTGTCGTTGATCGAAAACGGCATGCCCGTGACCGATCCGATCATCGATAAGGGTTACCGCTTCGTGAAACGCCAATCGAGCGAAGTCAAGAACACGTATGAGGTGGCGCTCAGCGTACTGTTGCTCGCGCGGGTGGGGGATCGCCTCGATCGATCGACCATCCGGATGCTGGGTGCGCGGTTGCTCGCCGGTCAGAACAAAGGAGGCGGCTGGGGTTACACGTGCCCCGCCGTCGATGCCTCCGTCCTCAGCAATCTGAAAAAGCTCGAGCGGACAGACGGCCTGGGCGACAACAGTTGCACGCAGTTCGGCGTGCTGGGGTTATGGGTCGCCTCCCGGTATGGCATTCCCATCGAGACTGCGATGGCCGAAGTCGCGAACCGCTTTATTGACGGTCAAAACACCGACGGCGGCTGGTCTTATGCGCCGAGTTCCAAAGAGAAAGCCGAACCCACCAAAGACTCGATGACGTGCGCGGGCCTCTTTTCCTTAACCGTCGCGCGGGCGACACGGATTCGCCAGCAGCAGAAAGAAACGTCCGGAACTGCGACGGAACGGGGGGGTGAAAAGGCCACGCTGTTGTCCGACCCGGCGTATTCCAAAGGTTTCACGAAGGTCGGTGATTTCGCGAAGAATCTCGGGCCGGGTACGCCACGGTATGTGATGTGGTCCATGGAACGGCTGGGCGTGCTCCTCGGTTTGGAAAAGCTGGGTGAGACCGATTGGTTTGCCCGCGGCGCGGATGGTCTCATCAAAACGCAGAACGCCGATGGTTCGTGGGGGGGCGGGAAGGAACTCGTCAGCGACACGGCCTTTTCAATTCTGTTCCTCCGCAAGGCGAACCTGGGCAGTGATATTTCGCGACTGCTGGAAGGCGAACCGGAAAAGCAATTCGCGGTGATTTCCGGCGGAAATTCCCAACGCTACGACACGCTGACCGAATCCATCAAGGCCGCAAAAGCGGGGGATCAGATCCGCATCGATGGGAATGGGCCCTTCAAGGTGGGCCACGAAATGCTGGACAAAGACCTCACCCTTTCCGCCGGCGTGGGCTACGATCCCATCCTCGAATTTCAGGTCGGTTTGAATCCGGATGGGGTCCGCTATCGACCGGACAAAGACGCTGACGGCCGGCACATGTTCAAGGTGACCGCCGGGACGATCACCATGGAAGGGCTGCGGTTGCAAATGGACCCGCCCGTTTCCAGCACGCCCTTGCCCTGGAAAGCCGTGTGGGTCACCGGCGGGACGTTGCGTCTGCTCAATTGCGCGATCTCGGAAGGGAATCGTCGCGGCATGGCCGGGATCAGCGTCAGCGGACCGGCCACCGTTTATGCTCGCAATTGCTTCTTTATCGGTGGTCGGACCGCTGCCGAAATCATCGGTGCGAAAGAAGCCCAGGACGTAACGTTCGACAATTGCCTCGCCTACTCGAACCTGTTTACGAGTTTGCAAAACGATCCCACATCGAAGCTGCCGGCGGATATCGGCCTGCATGTGATTCATTGCAGCATTCAAACTCCGGAGGCCTTCAGCGCCGCGGGGCTGACGGGCAAACTCGCCATCGAAAGTGTCGAAACCCTGTATAAATGCGATGCCCTCGGCTTATCGCTGCTCCCCACGCTCACCAGCAAAGAGGGACGCACCTGGAAGGGCGAAGGGAATATCTATAACCTCGCCAACTGGATCGGGTCGGCGGGGAAGAAAGTGGCGGCCGTCACCGACTTCAAAACCTTCCAGAAGTTCTGGGGCGAAGGCGAGACCAATGGCGGCAAGACCATTATCGCCTGGGTGAATCCGCGGAAGAACGGCGGCTTCGCACACAACCTCAACCCGCAAGACTGGGATATCGCGGAAAAATCGGAGTTGGCTTTGTCGCAAAGTCGCGCCGGCATTCAATCGCCGACCGTGGGTGCCGGGGATGGGTTCTTCCGCTATCGTGAAGACTTCCGCTACAACCAATGGAAGCGGGGCATCAATAGCCCGCAGCAAGCCGCCGCACCATGACTGAACTGGGTGCTGTTGTTTCGTCCGTGAATCCATCGGCATTCGAGCCGACCCTCCTGTGCGAGGACGGGCCGTTGCTCGCGCTGAACAAGCCCGCGGGGATGTTAACCCAGGGCGTTCCCAACGGCCCGGTCCCCACCGTCGAGGCGTGGGTCAAAGCGTACCTCAAGCAGAAGTACAACAAGGCGGGCAATGTTTACCTCGGTATCCCGCACCGGTTAGACCGCCCTGTGTCCGGTGTGATCGTCTTCGCGCGGAATTCCAAAGCCGCGGCCCGACTTGCCGAGCAATTCCGTCAGCGCACGATGCAAAAAGAATATCTGTGCGTGACAGAGGGTGTTCCATCACCCGCCACACAACGGCTGGTGGACTGGTTGCAGAAAGACGCCGAGCAAGCCCACGTCACGGTTGTGGATGAAGGCACGCCCGGTGCGAAATCGGCCGAACTGACCTACGAAGTCTTACGCATTTGCAACGGCCGCGCCCTCGTCCGCGTGGAATTGCACACCGGGCGGATGCACCAGATTCGCGTGCAATTCGCGCATCGCCGCTGGCCGATCGTGGGCGATCGTCAATACGGTGCTCCGACTTCATTCCCGAATACGGTGGAAGCCGATGATCGTCGCCCGACCGTCATTGCGCTCCACGCCGCGACACTCGAACTGGCCCATCCGATCCGCTACGACCAGCTCACCCTGCGCGCCCCGCTGCCGGAATCGTGGCAGCAGTTCGGCTTCGACGTCGATCACAACTCACCGGCCGGACGAGTCGCGGAAACGGGACGTCCGACCGGATAGAGACAGCAATTCGGCGGACACACATCGTGATTCGGGCCGAAAGCCCCCGTGGCACAACGCTCCGCGCGACCCGTCAAACGTTCTTCGATCAGGTCGCGAATGGCCGCCACGAATTGCGGATGGCAGCCCACCGTCCCCGCGCGTGCCATCGTGATGCCGAGTTCGTGACACAGATCGCGGGCTTCGTGATCGAGGTCGTACAGCACTTCCATGTGATCCGACAGGAAGCCGATGGGAGCAATTACCGCGGCCCGGCCACCACGCTCGTGCAACGTGCGCAGTGCGTCGCCGATGTCGGGTTCCAGCCACGGATCTTGCGGACGACCACTGCGGCTTTGATACACCAACTGCCACCGTTCGGCGGGCCAATCCAGTTCCGCGGTCACCAATCGACACGTTTCCGTCAGTTGCCGCACGTAATCGCAATTGTTCGCCATCGACAGCGGAATGCTGTGCGCCGTGAAGAAGATCGTCGCGGAAGAAGATTGATCGGGCGGAAGCTGTGAAATGGCAGCCCGCAGCCGGTCCACATTTGCGGCAATGAACTGTGGATGATTATAGAAGACGCGGACCTTATCAACTTCGGGTGCGGTCGGCCCGACGGCTTCCCGCGCGGCGATGATGTTCTCGCGGTATTGCCGACATCCCGAATAGCTGCTGTACGCCGAGGTGAAAATGGCCAGCGCATGGCGGATGCCCTGCTGCCCCATTTCCCGGAGCGTGTCCGGTAGCAGCGGGTTCCAGTTGCGATTCCCCCAGAACAGCGGCAGAGGGATCCCGGCCGCATCGAGTTCCGTCCGCAATGCCGCGATGAAGTCACGGCACTGCGCATTGATCGGACTGACGCCGTCAAAGTGATAGTAATGCTCCGCGACTTCGAGCATCCGTTCCCGCGGCACCGGTTTGCCGCGGAGCACGTTTTCGAGGAACGGAATCACATCCTCCCGCCGTTCGGGACCACCGAAGGAAACGAGCAGCAAGGCGTCATAGGGAGCGGTTGGCACGGCGTGGCTTTCAATCGACAAACTCTCATCATCTGCTGAATATGGCCAGATGATGAATCATACAAATGATGACTGTCGGAGGGCCGTGTTTCGCAAAATCACATTTCTACGCCGATACGCCACATTCATCGAGCCGGAGTTGAATGGCCTCCAGAATCGTTTCTCGGACAATTGGTGACACGTTTTCGACACGAATATGGTGACGGAACCATTCATCGCCTTGTTCTGCAACCAGGATCGCAAATAGTTCATCGGCGAATGAATGGCTAATCGAGCGCACACGCGACAAATCGAAGATCACGAGCGTTCCGGGTACCGGGGAAGATTCAATCGCGATGATAATCGATTCTCGCAAGGAACCAGCTCGGTTACGGCTGGACAAGTCCGTTCCGAAATCATTTCCCAAATTGATGTTAAGCGTGCTCATATTCCGACTCTCCTTGCGACTCGCTCAATTCCCTCACGCTGAGCCGCAGTAGGGCGGTTGTCGGCAGCAATCGTTAATTCTACTTCGATCGCCACTCCCGTCCAATTAATTCGACTCAATCCGCATTTCTCATGACCAGATTGAACCAACATTTGACCATCGCCGGATGCAACCCAAAGCTTTCCATCTAACCCTCTGACTAATTCGGCTAATTTCCACAAGCCCTCACCGATATGATGGTCTTCTGAATGCCGTACCGAAGTCTGCATTGGAAACGGTGAGACGACAGCATCTTCAGGAAGACGCTGAGCCCAAGGATCGTAACTGCTTCTGGCAGTAGTGTTTCCACGTTTCAAGCACCACTCAATCGCTTGGGCATGCGACGATTCAGTGGGATTAATCGTTTGGACATTACGCAACATCCCGCAACCAGAATCAACGATGGCAAATTCAAGTCGGCGACCATCATCGAAATTGTACGTTTGTGCACAGGAAAAGCCAAGCCCCTTAGCATGAGACGCCACATTGTCATGAAGTTCGCCAATCACGGATGCAATTCTGGCTGCCACGGTTCCGAAGTGCAGGAGCTGCTCGAATATCAGATCATTCACAATCTCATTGCAACGATCAACTTCAGCATGGGTCGCCAGGCGGGTCAGTTTCGTGTACGTCGATCCTTGGAGACCAGATCGTATGGGAAACGAATACTGACCACTCAACGCCGCCGTAAGTCCACAATGGTCCGCATAGCTCTGCGCTTTCTCGCTAAAATTGATCCGATCTCTAATCGGTCTGGCCAAACTGGCGGATAAAGAAGCCAACGTCGCGGAAACGATTGGTGTAACAAACTCGACTTCGCACGGTGTCGGTCCAACCTGACATAACGACTGTACATGCTGTATGGCGTTGTGGAAATTCATGTCGTCAGGAGTCCGGTTTGAAGCCGAGTCGAGAACCGCAGTATTCCACCAATTCACATCGACCGGCAGAGGGCGCCGCCGTCTACGAGAATGGTGGTACCGGTGATGTAGCGGCCGGCTTCGGTGGCGAGGAGTAGGGCGGGGCCGACGAGTTCTTCGGGCTGACCCCAGCGGCCGAGGGCGGTGCGGTCGGCGAATTGGGCTTTCTCCGCATCGCTGAGAACGCTCATTGGCAGGTCGGTCATGAATGGTCCGGGAGCGATGCAGTTGACGGTGATGCCGTCGCGACCGAGATCGAGGGCGGCGGCTTTCGCCATCCCGATGAGAGCCGATTTCGTCGCCGAGTAGGCCGCGCGGCCGGCTTTGGATGCCAGGCCCATGATGGACGAAATGTGAATGACACGCCCCCATTTGCGGGCCTGCATTCCCGGCACCAAAGCGCGGGTGATGGCCATGCCCGTCGAGAGGTTCAATTCGAGAATGCGGTCCCAGTTTTCATCGGTGATCTTGTCGACCGCTTCCGGAATGTTCGAACCGGCGTTGTTGACGAAGATATCGATACGGCCGAAGGCGCTGAGGGCCTCTTTTGCCAGGCGTTCGGCATCGGCACGCTGGGTGAGATCGGCCACGAACCATTTCCCTTGGGATTTCGTCCCTTGCAGAATCTGCGGCAACGCGGCTTCCAGTTCCGCCGGTTTGCGGCTGCAGATCACCACATCGGCACCGGCTTCGGCAAAGCCCCGCGCCATCGCCAACCCCAGCCCCTTGCTCCCGCCGGTGACGAGCGCGACCCGGCCGGTGAGATCAAACAGTTTTTCAATCATTGCTGTGGTTCCTGCTGTGCCGATGGGGGAGGACGTTGATTCCCCATTTTGCACAGTCGGCAGGCATTCGGCCACACAGCGTTGAAACGCGTGACCACAATCGCCGCGGATGGAAACCTACTGCGGTTGAAACATCGGGCGGGGATAACCACGGCCGAGGTTCGAGAGATCGCGGAACTGGCTGATGCGTGGGGGGCGCTGCGTTCCGTCGATCATGATTTCCACACGCGAGACCGGACCGCCGCCATCGAAGAAGCCGATGATCTGGGCGCGATACACATCGCCGCGAGCCGTGATGTACGGATCGAGTGCCCGCATGCCCCAGATATCGACCAGTTGATCGACGAACAACCACCCCGTTGTCGAACGGCGGAGTGTGAGGTCACCGCTGCCATCGACGCTTTGTGCGGCCACGATCGACTCCACCATTTGCGCGGTCATGCCGGGAAGTCCGACCAGAATTTCGCGCCGCGCCTGATTGATATTAATTCGGCCTTCCAGATACGGGTCCGGCGTCGTGCTCATCGCGTCCATCAACTGCGGCAACAATCCTTGCAGAGCCCCCCCGTCCGCTTCCCACGGGCTGGTCAGTGTCGATTTCGTACCGTTCATGGTGACATCGGCCCGAGAACCGATCAGGTCCCAGATCGATTTAATCTTGTTCTGGCCCCCTTTGGAAATATCGATGCCGCCGCGGGTCACCGTTCCCGTGCCTTGCGAGACAGCGCCGGCAAGAGCGGTAACGAGACCAGTGAGCGCTTGTTGCTGCTGTTTCTGCGCGGTTCCCGCCGTCGTGCTCGACGCCGCGGTACCCGAAGTGTCTTTCTCGGGAGGCAGATCTTTCGGTCCGCTGATGCGGTAGGCAATCACGAACTTCGCCGCGTCTTCGCCGAACTCTTCTTCGAGTTGATCGTAAACATCGGTGAGCAAGCCGCTGTTGAGATCGATTTTGGTCCGGCCATCGTAGCGCAGGTTGACTTCACGACTATTGACGCTAAGGAACGCGCTCCATCCCAACTGCAACACGCCGTCGGAATTATCCAGCGGCAGGCTGACGTCGCCGTCGTTTTCGTTGGCATCGAGCAACCCGTTTCGGTTGGCATCTTCACCGAACAGCAACTCCGGCGTGATTCCATCGACGAGGAGCAACTCTTCGAGAGTATCGATCGGACCATTCTTCGCGCTGTACGCCGGGTTTTTGGATTCGTACGTTTCGACTTCAGCCCCGTTCGCGCGGACGTTATCGTCGGCGTCGATCCAGTCGAGAATGGCATCGGCGATCTGCTCGGTCATGCCGGGCAAACCCATGAGCGTCAACCGGGCTTCGGTTTCGTCGGCGATCAGCTTGTCGACGAGATTCACGTTGAGTTTCGATGATTCATCCATCAGCCCATAACGGACCTGCCGCGATTGGGGGTCTTGTTCGAGCGGCGCGAGAATGGTGAACCGGCCCCGATTCAATGGCTGCTCGGACGGAGCCACGACGATGCCGTGGAACAGTTGCGGATTGTGCTGCAGATTTTCGAGTCCCGGTTCGGTGCGATGCTCGAGCAAATACGCGGCATACTCGGCCCCGGAATCGACCAGCGCGCGGGTTTCCACATCGCGACCGGAACTGTAGACGGCATCCAGTTCCGTGGTCATCAGGTTGCTGAAGTTCGCGGCGGCGAGGGCCAGCATCACCACGACGACCAGCACCAGAATCAGCACGCTCCCGCGGCGCTTCGCGGATGGATGCGATGTTCGTTCGGCAGTCGATTTCATCAGAAAGACTCCTCGGCAACGATGGGGTCGCTGGCGGGAACGGGGATCACGGTCCGGTAGGTTTCCGAACCCGCGCGGACGGTGGCATTGGTCATCAATCCCCGCGACTGAGGCGGCTCAAACACGATCGTCACTTCGACGGCGCGCGGCAACATTCCCAGCGTGACGGTATCCCATTCGGTCATCCAGGCCAGCCCGTTGAAATATCGGAACTGAATGCTGGCGATCTCCGGGGCAAGCAATTTCGCCGGACCAGGCAATCCAACATTAGCAGAGGATGTGCCCTCTTCTTTGAGAGCCGAACGGTCGCCCGCGCTGCGGATTAAACCCAGACCATCGGTATCGGGACGATTAAAGGTCCCCGCGTCGGCTCCATTGGCGAACGTCGCCCCGCTGGTACTCGACACGGCATAAACCACCGTCTGCAAATCGGTCGGCATCATGCCGTTTGTATTCATCGCGCTCGAGAGCATGCGGGGGTTGGACAGATCGATCGAGAGTTCGGTGATGGTTCCGTGAATCCCCGCGCTGGTGGTCCATTGCGGTTTGTCTTCCCCGGCAACCGTCGTCGTTTCCGTGGAACCTGTTGATCCCGAGGAACCGCTGGAAGCTCCCGAACCGGTCGTCCCCCCGCTGCCGGTCGTACCGCCACTGGTGCCAGAGGTGCCGGAGGTCCCCGATGAGGCGGTGGCCGTCGCATCGGTTTCGCCACTCGGTTTCGCCGTGAAACCGGTGTTCCGAATATCGAGCGTAATCTGTCGCAGCACGGCCCGGGCGATCTGCTGGCGTTCGAGTTCCACCTTGCCGCTGGCGTTCATCCGCCACGTTTGCTCGATCGCGGCGTAAATGCTGCCGATGAGGACGATGCCCAATCCCGCGGCCAGCAAGACTTCCAGCAACGTCAAGCCGCGGCGAGAACAACGACGGCCCACCGAACGCGACAGGGGCGTTCTCGAGGAATGGCATCGTCTGGTCTTCGGCCGCCCCATCACGTTCATCGTCCTTTGGGAGTGCCACCCCCCGGGAAAAGGCCCGGCGGAATCACTCCGGGAGGAAAGCCGCCCGGCGGAATGAATGGAATCAACTCCGGCGGAAATCCAGGAGGGATGCCCGGAGGCAAACCAGCAGGAGGCCCGCCTCCCCCGCCGCCGCCTCCCCCGCCACCGC
>JAKFUG010000090.1 GCA_021732785.1 Planctomycetaceae bacterium | reverse complement strand
GCGACGGCGTCGCGATCAGAAAATCGATAAACTCGGCCGCACTGACTTTCGGGGAACTCATCCCTGCGACTCTACCCACACGGCGGGGTTTCCGTAAGCCAAATTTCACGACACTGCGTAACTCCTACTCCAAACAAATTCCAACGAGAACAGAAATTCCAAACGAAGAGTGCCATTCCTTGTTTGGAATTTGGCGCTTGGAAATTGGCACTTCAAAACGCTTCGCGCCGCCCAAAGATTCTGACCGTTAGGAGTACGAAATGATGGACTCGCGAAAACGTCGCGGTCTATTTATGCTCGCTCGGGAAATTTCTTCTCTCTGCCCGATTCCCGTTCGTCTTTCCGTCCCTCCGTCGTGAAGGTCGGCCATGCCGTTCATTCATGGAAAATCGCTCGGTCAGAAGCGACCCCTCTTCGCCGATTTTTCGCTGCCGCTGCAACGAGCGATTGAGGGTGTGGAAACGGCCGTCGTGCGCGACTTGATCGCGGACATCGTACGGGATCAAGTCCGGCAATTTCAGGATCGCCAGACGCAGCGGCAGTTCCTCCGCGCCTTGACCGAACGGGATCTCGCCGAAGGCATCGAGCGCGGCAAAATCGAATCCGGAAAGAGCGATGTTCCCCTTCAACCGGTCGACAGCGACGCCGCGGTGGAAACGGCGCTGCTGGCGTTTCAGGATGGTCTGTATCTCGTTGTGATTGACGAGGTGCAGGTGAATTCGCTCGACGAACAACGCGTGCTCAAGCCCGACAGCCAGATTACCTTCGTACGACTGACACTCCTTGCCGGAGGTTGATAATGCTGACCGCCGAAGCTGCTGCCCAGCGTCTGGAACCGTGGTTGCTTCCCTCATGGGAGGACGGCCAGAATCTGCCGGCGGTGTTCGACGACATCGCGAAACTCCCAATGGAACTCCGCGCGATCGGTTATGGGCTCTTCGATCGGGATGAAAATGGAAAAACGGTCCCCTTCACCCACTGGCAGGAACGGCAGGATGCCATCCGTGCGGCCGTTCGTCCTTTCGAAAATCTGACGCCGGCAAAGCGTCGGCAATTGCTTTCCGTGGTTTGTGGTCCGTTGGTAGAAGCCGCCGGGGACACTTGGGAGCTCCTCAAAACGGGGCCGTATCAGGAGGGTTACAGTCGCCGGGCGTTTCGAGCGCCGCAGCGCCCCGCGTCCACATTCGACGTGCGGATCGGTTGGCTGCAGGAGTTCGTGCAGGGCGTGGCCCGCATCAAACGAGAGGTGTTGTCACCACAATGGCTGGCGATCTGGGGCAGTTATCTCGATCGCATTTTTTCGCAACCGGGACTGGGCCGATTTCTCGCCGCGGTCATCAACAAGGATGACGCCATCGGTCGCGAGGTGTTTGAGATTCTCTGCCAGTCGGCACGGAACGAACACGAAATCGCGGGCATGAGCCGTATGACAGCCCGCGCGTTGTTGATGGCGAAGCGGACCGACGGTTGGGAATTGATGGAGCGGATGCTGCTCGCCGCCCAGCGTCAGGAAGGCTTGCGGCAGGTCATTCTGGAAACCGTCGATGAAGCCCATCCGCAGGCATTTCGTCGCCTGCTGCAAATCATCCACGATGAAAAGCTGTCCCGCTTCTGCGCCGTGGTCCGGGCCGTCGATGTCTGGTGCGGTCTGAATTATGAATCCGACCAGTTGAAAGCGGTGAACGAGGCGATTACACGCGTCATCGAGTTTCTGGCTCAACCGACCGCGCGAGCCAAGGCGCTCAAAGCGGATGACGCCGAGGAAGTCTATTTTGCGTTATGGGCCACGGCTTATGACGACGCCCATGCTGCCATCGCGGCCGCAGAAAAGACCCGCAAACATCGTCGCCCGGAAGTGCGGTATGTGACGGCTTCTCTCCTGCAGCAAATGGCGTTGCCGGAAGCCGCCGCCGTGTTGAATGAGATGCTGACGGATGACGAATTGCATGTCGCGTTAACGGCGCTGGATGGCAGCGGCACCAGTTCCGCCGACGAGCCATTACCCGCGCGGGGAGCACGGCAATCAAAGCGATTCGCGCAGATTGAAAAACTGTTTCACCGTCTGCCGGAAAAGCCCCAGAAACTCCCGGCCATCGTTTGGCCCTGGACCGAGCGGATGGCCGATCGCGAACACGTCGCCGGGGCGCTGGTCGGCGCTTTGGGTGATCTGCCCCCCACGCGGCTGTTGCCCTATCTGTCGGCGTTGCCTCGTTACTACCGGGTCGGCGTTGTGCGGATGTTGGCCAATCAAAAGCAGTGGGACAAACTGACCCGCGACACGCTGATGGAGTTGACGGCCAGCACCTCGCCGGATGTTCGGGAAGCGGCGTTGGATGCCCTGTCGCGCGTGGCGTTGACCGACGAGGAAATGGTCGTCATTGAAGCGCTGCTGTCCCGTAAGGCCAGTGATTTGCGGATCGGTGCGTTGAAGTTGCTGCTCAAGCAATCCGATGCGAAGGCCCTCGCCAGCGCCGGGCGATTGCTCGAAGCGAAAGACGCGCTGATGCGGCTCGGCGGTCTCGAACTGCTGCGTCAAATGCTCGAAGCCAATCGCGAACGCCCCGTCTGTTTGCAGCGGGCGCAAACGTACGCCGCGACCAATACCAAGCGCACGAAAGAAGAACAGTCGCAGCTCGAAACGATCCTGTCGACTCCCGCTGAACGGCTCACGCTGGACGATGCCCTCGGGTTGATGAATCCCGCGGATTTATCGCCCATTCCGCAGTTGACGCCGCGATCCGTGCAGTTCTTCACCGATGCCACTGTGGAAATCGTCAAATCGCTGGACGAATTGGTTCACGCGCATCGCGAGGAACAAATCCGTTATGCGCGGTGGGACAATACGGAAATCGACGAATTGCTGGGCGCGATGTACGGCTTGCCGCATCCCGACTGGACACAGCCCCCGGAGTCGCAGCGTTCAAAGTTACCGCTGGCCGAAGTGTGGGAAGCGTGGTTCAAAGATCGTCCGGCAACATTGCGCGATCCCGATGGTTTGGAACTCATCCGGGCAGAGCGCTATCTCCAGATGGTGTGCGGCCACTGGTGGGGGGACGTCACCACATGGGCGGCCGCGCATCCGGAACGCCAGACGTGGATCGACGCGATTTCGAACGGAAAATCTCCCATAAATCTGAAGTACGGCCACCTCGTTTCCAGTGTTCTGGATTGGTTGCTCTATCTGCACCGGCCGCAGGGGATGGAAGACTTTCTGCTGGACGCCGCCGAGACATCGATGGCCCTGGTGCCGCAATGCTGTCACGAGGACCTGGTACACATGGCTGAGTCCGGCCAGCGTCCGTCGCGATATCGTCACGATGAGGGACCCGTGGATTGGCGGGGCCAATACGGCACGCGGGAATGGCATTCGACGTTGGACAACGCGCTGCTGTACAAAGAAGAAACGCCGCCACGGTTTCAGCGACGCTGGCGACTCGCCTGTTTCATGAGCCAGCCGGTCCCCGGTGCGCTGCGAGATCGTCCCGGTTTGCAGATGGCGATCCAGGCTTATCAGGCGGGATTGGCCAACCTTGCGGAGATCACAGACCTGCTGCTGGGGCCGCGGCAGGCTGCCGAGTGGGGCACGTCATTCACCGAACTCGCCGACATCACCGCGCGACAACCCGGCCGTGAGTTGCGGGCTCTGTTGGCGGCACAGCCCGAAATCGTCGCGTTGGCCGACCGTTGCCGGGAACGCATTCTGCAAATCGAACTCGCCCGCGGCGACACACCCACCCCAGCGACGGATGCCGCGTTGTCGATGAGTTGCTACGGCACGAAAACGCTGGGGCGCGTGTTATCCGCCATCGGGGCGAACGGCTTCAAAGTGACGAACCGGTATGCCGTCGATGCGCGCAAGGCCCGGTTGCCGACGTGGACCGAATTGGTGAAATCGACGTATCCGCTCGACGGCGACATGCAGGCGGATTTCAATCGTGAAATCGCGAAATGTCTGCAGGCCGGCTTCCGCGAGCAAACCCTTCTCGAACTGATGTTCCTGGCACCACAGTGGTCCAAACTCGTCGAAGGCTATTTCCAATGGCCCGGTTTGAGCGAAGGTCTCTATTGGTTCCTCGCCCACATGAAGTCCATCAACGCCGATGCGGAATCGGCGGCGACCGCGAGTGGTTATGAGGCCGACGAGGCCGAAGAGGGGAAAGACAATCGGCAGAATCGCTCCGCGTGGCAGCGGCTCATTGCCGAACGGACTTCGCTCACCGATGAAGAACGGGCCAACGGCGCGATTGATGTCGAATGGTTTCACCGCGTCTACAAGCAGCTCACGCCCAAACGGTGGGAGATGCTCGCCGCGGCCGCGCGCTTCGCCGCCAATCCGGCGCAGGCGAAACGGGCCACCTACCTCGGCGAAGTGCTGCTCGGCAAAGCCAACCGCAAAGAACTGTTCGCGCAGGTCACCGAGAAGAAACTCAAGGAAGCGGTCCGGCTGATCGGTTTGTATCCGCTCGCCACCGGCGCCAAACAGGCGACTGATTTATCCCAGCGCTACAAGATGCTGGTCGAGTATCGGCGGTATGCCAAAGCGCTCAGCGGCCTCACCAAGCCCTCGGCGATGCAGGCCCTCGACATCGGTTTTCGCAATTTGGCCAGTACCGCGGGGTATGTCGATCCGCTACGCATGGAATGGGCGCTGGAAGCCGATGCCGTCCAAGATCTCGCGAAAGGTCCCGTCTCGACGGCCAAAGACGGGGTGACGGTCACGCTGACTTTGGATGAGTTTGCCCGCCCGGTGATCGCCACCGTCAAGAATGATAAACCGCTGAAAGCGGTGCCGCCGGCCATCAAGAAAGACAAGCGGATAGCAGAGCTTCTGGAGCGCGTGACCGATCTGCGCCGTCAAGCCTCGCGCGTGAAGGAATCGCTGGAGGCGGCAATGTGCCGGGGCGATGAGTTCGAGCCGGCGGAACTGGTTCATCTTTGCGAGCACGCGATTCTGCGCCCGTTGCTGTCGCGACTGGTGCTGATCGCCGATGATCGCGCCGGTTATCCGGACAAAGGGGGCACGGCGCTCCGCGATCATGCCGGCAAAAAGGTGGCCATCAAGAAGTTGGCCAAACTGCGGCTGGCACATCCGCACGATTTGTTGGAGCGCGGCGATTGGTCGGCATGGCAGCACGATTGCTTCCAGGCCGCGCGCGTCCAGCCCTTCAAGCAGATTTTTCGCGAGTTGTATGTCGTCACGAAGCAGGAGAAAAAAGACGGCACCCGTTCGTTCCGTTACGCCGGTCAGCAAGTCAACCCGCAACAGGCCAAAGCCCTGTGGAATGCCCGCAACTGGCACACGCAGGACGACGTCTTCAAGGCGTTTCCCGCGGAAGGAATCACGGCGTCGGTCCACTTCCGGTATGGCGGCGGCACACCGCTGGATGTCGAAGGACTGACGTTCGATTCCGTTTCGTTCCAGCATCGCGATGAGTACAAGCCGCTCAAGCTCGCGAATGTCCCCCCGCGCCTTTTCAGCGAGGTGATGCGTGACCTGGATCTCGTCGTCAGCGTGGCCCATCGCGGCGGGGTCGATCCCGAAGCGACGGCATCGACGGTGGAAATGCGCGAGGCGCTGGTCACGGAAACGTGTGCGCTGTTGGGGTTGAAGAACGTGAAGGTGAAACAACCTCGCGTGTTGATCAAGGGACAACTCGCCGAATACGCCGTCCACCTCGGCAGCGGAAACGTTCACCGCCTGCCTGGCGGCGCTCTGTGTGTGATCCCCGTGCATGCCCAGCACCGCGGCCGATTATTCCTGCCGTTTGCCGATGACGACCCGCGCACCGCCGAGGTGGTTTCCAAGGTGCTGTTGTTGGCGAAGGACCACGAGATCCAGGATCCGTCGATTCTCGAACAACTGCGTCGTTGAGCTTCAACCGGAAAAGCACATCGCCGCCACTGTCAATAAAACAGTGGCGGCGATGCGGTGGATCGGACGGTGCTGTTGTTAGAGCAATTCTAGTAAGCGCGTTGCACCGGCTGCCAGTTCGCCGGACGAACACCGGGCTGGGCGGCGGTCGGAACGGGTCCCGGGGCGGATGATGTGGTCGGGCCGGAAATAATCGTCCCTGGCAACCGCTGGAATTCTTCCACCGAGACGTTTTGCACGTTCGGGGCGGCTGGAACGGGCATTTGCGTCATCGGTGCGTCTGGGGCGGCCGGTTCAGGAACCGCCGGGACGGGTGTCGGCTCCGCAATTGGGGCGGGCGAAGGCGACGCCTGAGGGGCATATTGAACGGGCGGAGCCGGCGGAATCATTTGTTGAGGCATTCCACCGCCACCGGCGCAACCGCAGCCGGGACTACCCGCACCGGGCATACCACCCATCATGCCGCCATCGCAACCGCAGCCGCCACCGCCGTAAGCATCCATGCCGTAAGGCATTCCGTACATCGGATCGGCGTACATTCCGCCGCCGCAATGACCGCAGCCGCAATTCTTTTTTGCACCGTGGCTGCGGGCAAACTTGGCGAGACAACCGCCGCCGCCGGCCAGATCGGGACCGTACGGCCCGCATTCATTCACGCGGGAATTGAGGCAGCAGCAACCAACCGAACTCAGCAGTGCGACGCTGGCTAAAAGTGAGAGAAGCCGCTTCATGGCAAGCCCTTCGACGAAACCGACACGATGCAGGGAAAGGGGGGAGATAACCCGAATCCGGGCTATCGTTCCTTGGTATCGTCCGGGGCAGTTGTGAAACTTTAACGATTACGCAGAATTTTCTGATCACAACGATTTTGCGGCCACCAACACAGCAGTCTATTTTCTGATTTGCGGGCTTGATTCACCGTAACCATCAACCCTAAAATGCTTTGCAGCTCAAAAAGGCGTCCGTGGGCCGTTCAGAATGGGACCCCCCGCAGGTGGTAACTTCTCGAAAAATGGAAAACTTTCCCGTTTTTGGGGTGAACCAACCGGGGGGTTGCGTCGTCTTAAGAGCAGAAGCCGGGATTCCGGAGTGTCGCCCCCGTTGTTGGTGGGCCGCCGGGTCTCCTTCGCCGCGGAACGAATCGCTTTTTTGAACAAGGTGGAAGCGATCTCCCCGCTCAAACTCCGGAGGCTGTGGTCTCCGCTGGAGGTGTGACATGCAACGGCAGCAAATCGGCAATACGAACAACTTCATCAACACGAACACCGGCTTTGGCTTCGGTTCGGCGATTGGTGGAACGTATGCCATGCTGCCGTGCGCCGCCCCGGCGAGAGCAGCAGCACATGCAGTCCACGATTTGTCCGACCCCGTAAAACCGAAGCGCGAACGCGTCATGCGTTCGCGCTCGCTCTCCTCGGAGAGTTGGCGACTCGCGTCGCCAGCGGTAGTCAACGGGACCACCACGTCGACACCCGTAGCCGTACCCCGGCCGGAAGTCGTCGTCATGCCGCCCCGCTTGTGGGCGTCATGGGTGCTAAGCCGGTCGCTTTGCGGCTAGGCGTGAGTCGTTCAGAACTGGATTTCGCGCGGGATCTCGCGCTCTGCCTTCCCGGCCGAGTGATCCGATCTGTCCCAGCATGACCGTTGCGTCATCGCCGGGACACGTTCGCCACTCTTCCTTCCGGCAGACTTCGCAACCGTTTCATGGCATCGGCGTGTCGCCGCACCATCACCGGTTGCGATCGAGATTCTCGCGCACCCCTCAGCCCCCCTTTTCCCAAACCTACGGGGCGGCTTTTCCGGAGGCGAGAGCAATGGAGACGACGGAGATCGCAGAATGGGTTCGCGCGGCTCAGGCGGGCAGCGCAGAAGCCTTCAGTCAGTTGGTGACACAGTTCGAGATGAACGTGTTCGGCGTCGCACTGCGGCGGTTGCGAAACCGCACGGAAGCCGCGGAGTTGACGCAGGACGTCTTCATCCAGGTTTACCGCAAGCTCGACCAGTTGCGGGAGCCCGAACGGTTCGCCGGTTGGTTGAAGCGGATCACGGTCCGCATGGCCATCAACCGGGCCGTGCGCCGGCCGCCGGAGTTCGCACAGGATCCGGCGACGTTTGGGGGCCAGGGTTGTCCGCGGGCCACGCCGCTCGAATCGCTGCTCGTCGGCGAACGGGCGGATGCGGTGCGGGGCGGCCTCGACCGGTTGCGGGAACTCGACCGGGTGACATTGCTCGCCTTCTACTTTGAAGGTCAGAGCCTGATCGAAATGAGCGACCGGTTCCGCAGCCCGGTCGGCACGATCAAACGCCGCCTCCACACGGCCCGCGCCCGGTTACGGGAAGAACTCGACAACCTGCAACCGGCGTAAACCATGTCAGCCCCCCTGACACGCTTGTCCGCCAACATCAACAATTTCGAGCCGACGCAATCCCCGATGCCACGGTGGCGACACCAAAGCATCGGGGATTGTTTTCTCTCTTGGTTAAGGTGCGTTGCAACGCACCTCATCACTTGATAATCATGGTTGTGCCAAGAATGCTGCGTCGCGACGCAGCCGCAGTTCTTCGTTGAATTAACGTAGATTGTTAACGTCGAGTTTTGGGATAGACTATGAATTGGGTACACCTCTGATCTGTGGCAGGAAGGCATCGCGATGAGTCCTTGCAGGATGCGTGACGGGCTAAGACGAACCGTCTTGCTGCTCGCTTTGGGGGCATTCACCAATTCGCTCGTCGCGGCGGACATCCCGGACGAGTCCCTGCATGGACTTTCCAAATGCTTGTTAAACGCGAAAGACTCCCCCGACCAATTATGGAAGTGGATTCTTGAGAATGGTGGGCAGTATGAAGCGAGCCGAGACAGCCAGCAGTCGTTTCAACTGGAAGTGATTGTCGATGGATTGTACGGAGGTAAACCGGACCAATATCGGTTTGCTCGCTGCATCGCGGATGGGCATCAGCGACATACGCATTTAGCCGGCCATGGGGGCACTCTATACACCGTTCGGAGTGTACTCGCGCGACCGCAAATATCGGCTTCAATCTGATGGATGGTATCTTGCCGATCACGTTCGGTGGGGGTTCGTGGCAAATGACAAAAACCCCGTTGATTTCCTCGGAGTCAACAAAGACGAAGTTCATCCTGACTCCATCGGATACATTCAGTTCAATGTTAATCGCTGGCTCCGCAAAATGATGCGAGATCAGGTAAGTCAGGTTACGTGGGACTCGGTTTCCAATAGCCTAACAGCGGTCAACAACCGCGGCACCAAGGCATTAATTTCCTTCCGATCTCCCGGAGACGCTGAAGCGTCAGCTGACCCGTTCCGAGAGATCTCGGCAACATCCAGTACCGGCACGAAGATTTGCTTTCGCAATCTTGTTCGGACTGCTCAATCACCCTTGCGAATCAATTCCAAAATCAGGGATGAGAACATACCCATTACGATCAAGGGCGTCGCAACAATCGGTGAGAAACTTTCTTACGAGGATACGAGCGGTGATCGCGCGGCTGGAATCGCGATGTGGAAAACCTTGTGGCCCTCACAACCCGAAACAACGGAGTTGCAGGAAGTAATCTCCATACTCAAGTCAGGTACTGAACAACGTCCGCAAATGAAGCGATCATTCCTGGATGATCCCAGCGGCGAACAGATCGTCAAGCGGCTCGCCAGTTTGATTGCCCTGTTTGAGCATCTCGATGAGCTGATGATTTGGGAGCCGGCCTTTGAAGCAAAACAGTGTGTTGAAGATCCGGCATTTCAATGGCGGATGTTTGAACAACTTGTTACACCGCCGCTCGCTCAGACGGTGACAGAACAGTTCTTGATTGATGTTTTGACAATCGAGGATATGCCTCTTCGAATGAGGTGTCGTTTCGCCAGCGCCGTGGCCAATCTCGGCAACTCGCCGTATGAAATCCGCTTCGACCGCCAGTCGAAAGAGCTTCGCGATCGGGATTTGATCGAAGCTGTGCTTCTAAGCCGTTGGAGACGTCCTTGTGAACAAAGGCATATTGATGCTTGTGTGGATTATATAAAACAATCGGCTAGGACGGATCTCGCGCGTGATTGTGTCATAGAGTCACTCGTGAGACTTCATTGTATTCCTAGAATTCCGAAGGATTGCCTCACCGAATGGTTTGGCAGCCATGTATTAAACACTGAGAGCAACTCTGAGCGGTGGCGATCTTTAGTGATCTTGACCGCATCAAAAGCGGGGCGTGATTGGGCTCAAACACAAGTGCAAGACGTTTCTCTCACCGCAGTGAAGGATGCACTGCAAAAAGTTTTGGACAAACGGGCGTCTGCCGCTCAAAAGACGGGCCGTTTCGAGAATCTCAGCGAAGAGGAGTGCCGCAGGATTCTCTCGGGTTCTGAATGAACGACTGGCGGGGTGGCCGGGGCGGGAGCGTTCTCGCGAAGCCCCGGAATACGGATCGCGCTGGCTGTTCCGGGGCTTCCCTACGGTCCCGCCCCGGCCACCCGAACTTGAAAACAGCGCTGACGCGAAGTCCCGCCGCTTCCGTGATCGTGTTGCTATGCGCATTGACATAAATTGAGAGTGGACTCTAGGAGCAGTCTGCTAAGTTCAATTCAATTTATTTTGGACGGCTGAAAGCCGGAACATCTTCGATCAGGGAACGATATCGATGTTCACGCTTGTGACATTGCTTTTGACGTTGCCCGGACAGCTGGGCAACGTTGACGAAGCGCAGAATGCCAATCGCGAGCTTCAGCGAAGTTTAGCACTCGCAAATCGTGATCCCTCGGCTGTTTGGGATTGGACGGTTCGCTCGATGGCTGAGTATGCCTCCGGTCCAGACCGCAATCAGTCTTTTCAGTTCGAAATCGTGACGGATAGCCGAAGCGCACAGGGCGGTGCTCAGCGGACCTTCCACAGGTTTATCGCGGATGGCCATGGAGAGTCGTCCTTGTTGGTCGCGATCGGAACTCATGATGTTCCCTTCTTAGCGTTCACGAACGATAAAGCCCTGTCCGCGAAGGCGGACGGATGGCATTTAGCCGCCAGGACAAAATGGGGGTTCGTCGCCGATGGCAAACATGTCACGGAGTTCCTATCGAACGACGACGAAGGGCTGAGGAACGAAACGGGTGGATATATTCGGTTCGTGCCGGGTGAATGGCTCACAGTCATCATGCGTGGTAAACCGGAGTCGCTGTCCTGGGACGCAGTATCCAGAACGTTAAGTACGAGAAATAGTCGTGGAACTTCGGCATATATCGCCTTTCGATCTCCGGAAGATACGCAACTTTGTGGCGAGGCAGTGCGCGACATCTGTGTCATTACAAAAAGTGGTACGGTGATCGCGTTTCGGAACCTTATTCGAAGCTCGAGCGTCTCTGTGCGTCCGAAGTCGTTGGTTGGATCAAGCCCTATTACCATCGTCGGGAAAGGGGCTGATGATTTCGAACACTCGCTTACCGAGAGCAATTCCGCGAACGTTAAAGCCGGGCAGCAGCTGTGGGATGCTTTATGGCCATCCATGCCCGAGAGCGATGCATCGAAGCGTGTTACGGCCATGTTGAGCCGGGGCATCACTGACAAGTCCCAATTCAAGATCGCGGCACCGGGCGACGCTCAGCGTGCAGCTCTCCCACAGATAAAACGGCTGACCGCATTGCTGGAAGTCTTCGAGGTCGCAGTGACATGGTTGCCTGCCCAAGTGCATGAATCGTGTCCCGAGGATCCAAGTCTCCAGTGGCGGCGCTTTGAGCAGCTTTTGTCTCCCCTCTCCGCTCAGCTCATTTCCGAAGAGTACCTCAATGATGTCCTAAAGATGGACGATGTACCGCTTTCGATTCGCTGTCGTTTTGCAAGCAGCGTCAGCAGTCTAGGTGCCCCTCCCTTTGAATCAAGAGTTGCGAGACAGCTCTCAACTCTGGGCGATCGCGATCTGATCGAGGCGACTGTTTTCAGCCGCTGGGGGCGACCCTGTGCCCAACGGCATGTCGATGCTTGTGTGGAATACCTCAAGCAAGCGCAGGCGACGGACGAGGCACGCGAGTGCGTTACTGAGACGTTGATAAGGCTGCATCGAATCAACGACCTTCCCGCAGGATGTTTAGCCGATTGGTATGTTGCCCGCGTACTGAAGCCGAAAGAAGAGGCCGTGCGTTGGAGGTCTCTGGTTCTGCTAACTGCATCAAATGCGGGGCGCAACTGGGCTCAAAATCAAGTGCGGGACGCGCCTCCCGCCGCAGTGAAGGAGTCCCTGCAAAAAGTGTTGCACAAACGGGCGTCTGCCGCTCAAAAAGCGGGCCGATTCGAGAACCTCAGCGAGGAAGAGTGCCGCAGGATTCTCTCGGGTTCTGAATGAACGACTGGCGGGGGGCCGGGGCGGGAGCGTTCTCGCGAAGCCCCGGAATACGGATCGCGCTGGCTGTTCCGGGGCTTCCCTACGGTCCCGCCCCGGCCACCCGAACTTGAAAACAGCGCTGACGCGAAGTCCCGCGGCGGCGGCATTCCCCGCGGTGAATCGAGCGACTATCATCCATTGATCAGGAATCGATGATGTTTGTGAGGCGGTGACGCGATGGCAATGCTGCGATGGACGATGGGATGGGTCGCCGGGCTGATGGGGGCGACGTCTGCTATCGCGGCGGATTTTTCGCCGGAAGCGCTCGAATTCTTCGAAAAACGGGTCCGGCCGGTGCTGGTCGAACATTGCCTGAAATGTCACGGCGAGAAACAGCAAAAGGGGGGACTCCGGCTCGATTCTCGCTCGGCAATTCTGCAGGGGGGGGACACCGGCCCGGCGATGGTGCCGCAACACGCCGACAAAAGTCTGCTGGTGGAAGCCATCAGCTACGATCCCGACAGTTATAAGATGCCGCCGACGGGAAAACTGCCGGCGAACGTGATTGCCGACCTGACCGAATGGGTGCGCCAAGGAGCCGCGTGGCCCACCGAAGCGGCCAGCGGGTCCGCGACCAAATCGGAGTTCAATCTGGCCGAACGGTCGAAACATTGGTCGTTTCAACCATTGAAAGTCGTGACGCCCCCGGACGTCGCCCATGCGGAGTGGGCCGTCAATCCCATCGACCGGTTCGTTCTGCAAAAGTTAGATGCCGCAACACTGAAACCGGCGGCCCGCGCGAGTGACGCCGCATTGTTGCGCCGGTTGTCGTACGAACTGACGGGATTGCCGCCGACCGCCGAAGTCCTGGACGCCTTTCAAGCCGATACCACACCGGGGGCTTATGCCCGTTTGGTCGACCGGTTGCTGGCCTCGCCGCATTATGGGGAACGTTGGGGCCGACATTGGCTGGACCTCGTGCGTTTTGCCGAAACCTCGGGACACGAATTCGATTACGAGATCCCCTTTGCGTGGCCCTACCGGGATTACGTCATTCGCGCCCTGAACGCCGACCTGCCGTACGATCAATTCGTGACGGAACATCTCGCCGGTGACCTGCTCGCCACGCCGCGGCGTGATCCGGCGACGAACATCAACGAATCGGTGATCGCGACCGCCTTCTATTGGTTCAGCCAGGGGAAACATTCCCCGGTGGACGTGCGTGCCGAAGAGTGCGATCTGATTGATAATCAACTCGATGTCATCGGCAAGACGTTTCAGGGGCTGACGATTGCCTGTGCCCGCTGTCACGATCACAAGTTCGATCCCATCACCCAGGCCGATTACTATTCGCTCGCGGGATTTCTGCAAAGTTCGCGGCAAACCTTCGCCGATTACAGTCCGCCCGAAGTGGCCGAAGGTCTCGTCGAACAACTGCAAGCACTCGATCGTCGGAATCGAGCTGCGGCCGTGGAAGCCACCATCGCCGCTTTGAAACCGCTCGTCGCCCGCTTGCCCGACTTGTTGATGACCGATCCCGCCCAATTGCCGGACATTCCCGCCGAACAGTTAGCCGCGTGGCGGAAGCAGGTGCATGACGAAGCCGTCAGTCAACGGGACCATCCGCTGCACTTGTGGGCTCACTGGTCCGCCGCCCCGGATCAAGTCGCGCAGCGCGTGCAGGATTGGCGACGGCAACCGCGCCGACAACGGCTCGACCCGACCTCGAAGAACGTTGCGACGGTGTCGTCACCCTATGCCGAGGAAGGTGCGGCCTCCCCCTGGTTTCGTGACGGCCACGCCTTTGTGCCGCTGCGCGATGACCAACCGGAATGGCTGATGTCGTCCGATCCCGCGCGGCCCATCACCGGCGTTGTCCGTCCCGATACATGGGCTCACAGCGGCGCGGTGTCACCGAAATTCCGCGGCGCGTTCCGTTCGCCCACGTTCACCATCACGCAGAAATACATCGATTATTGGGTCTATCGTCAGGGAGGGAATGGCCAGGTCCCGCGACCGAACAAGTCCGGGCAGGTTAGCCTGATTGTCGATGGCTTCCAGTTCATTCGGAACCCGCTGTATGGCCAGCTCACGTTGAATGTCCCCGAACGGGCGACCTCCGTGTGGATGCGGCAGGATGTCACGCAGTTCATCGGCAGCCGGGCGTACATTGAAATCGAAGATTTCGACGACGGCGCGATCATCGTCGACCGCATCGAGTTCCGTGATGGTCCGCCGCCGGGCGAATCGTTCCATGAATTGATTGCCGAGGAGATGCGGTCCGCGCCGGTCGACGATCTTGCCGATGTCGCCCGGGTTTATCAAACGGTGTCGTTTGATTTGCTGGAAGCGGTGCGTCGCGAACAGTTGTACGGCGTGCCGGTCTTCCATCAGCGCGATGGCCGCGCTGCCGCCGATTTGTGGAACTGGTTGCTGCGGGTGCCGAAGAACTTCGCGCCGAGTGTCGCGGTCCCCGCTCTCATTGCGACCTTCACCGAACAACGGGCCGCACTCGAGCGGCAAATCCCGTTGCCGCGGTACAGCATCGGCACCACCGACGGTTCCGCCGAGAACGAACATCTTTTAATTCGTGGCAATCCAAAGAAGCCCGGTGCGGACATGCCCCGCCGCAATCTGGAAGTCTTTGCGATGATGTCGGCGAAGCAACCGGAACCGATCGGTCCGACCGTCGGTGAACCCGGCAGCGGTCGCGAAGAATGGGCGCGGAGCATCGTTGATCCACAGAATCCGTTGACGGCGCGCGTCGTGGTGAATCGACTCTGGCAACATCACTTCGGCCGCGGTCTCGTCCCCACGCCGGACGACTTCGGCAAGATGGGCCAGCCGCCGACGCATCCCGAACTGCTCGACTGGCTCGCCGCGGAACTCATCCACGCCGACTGGTCACTGAAGCACATTCAACGGCTCATCGTCACGTCGGAAACGTACCAGATGACCAGCCGTGTCACCGATCCGCATGCCGAAGAAGCGGACCCGCTCAACCTGTTGTTGCATCGGCAATCGATGCAGCGTCTCGAAGCCGAAGCGATCCGTGACGGATTGCTGGCGTTGTCCGGCCGCTTGGATGATCGGCTGTATGGACAAAGCGTGATGCCGTTTCTCACGCCGTTCATGGAAGGCCGCGGACGACCGGGCAGTGGTCCGCTCGATGGCGACGGCCGCCGCAGCGTCTATCTGAACGTCCGGCGGAACTTCCTGTCGCCGTTCTTTCTCGCGTTCGACTTCCCCACACCGTTCACCACGATGGGCAAACGCTCATCCTCGAACGTCCCGGCTCAAGCCCTCGCGTTGATGAACAACCCGCTCGTCGTCCAGCAGACCGCGAAATGGGCCGAGAGCATCTGCGCCGCTACGAACGATCCCGCGGAACGCATCACTCGGCTCTACCGCGAAGCCTACAGTCGCCCGCCCACCGCCGCCGAACTGCAAGCCGCCCACACCTTCCTCGCCGCCCAGACCCAGGAATACGGCTCCCCGAACGACCCCCGCGCCTGGAACGACCTCGCCCACGTGTTGGCGAATGTGAAAGAGTTTGTATTCATCGAGTGATAAAGAATCGCCGGTTCCAGGTAGCCGGGGGATATCGTACTTTGGGTCGTCATCATGTCCAACGATGTCAGCGTTCCCGCACGTGAATACTCCCGCATCGGCGTCATCGTCACGATACTGGTGCTGTTGGTCGTCGTGTGCTTGTGTGTACCGGCAATTCAGCAGGCCCGCGAAGCTGCGCGACGGTCGCAGTCACGGAATGGATTGAAGCAGATTGGATTGGCGCTGAGCAATTACTACGACTCATTCAGCCGTTTTCCACCGGGCGGCGTTTTTGGACGGGATGGCACTGCCTATCACAGTTGGACGTCTTCGATAGCTCCTTATCTCGATGCTTCGCCATGGTATAACCAAGTCGATTTCAGCATCCCATGGGACGATCCGAGACAAGTCGATCTCTTTCGCGATTGGGTCGGGCAGCAGTCGCACATTTGGACCAACCCCAGCGTCAGTCCCGTCTACCGAGCCGACGGGCTAGTCTTCGGTCACTACGCCGGGAACCAGACGATTTTCTACCGAAACAGTTCGGTGGACCGTTTCCGTCACGGTGTCGATTCGGGGCGACTGCTTGTGGCCGACGCGCTCGGTAATCAGATCCCGGTGGGATTTCCTTATGAGTGGCGTGATGTGAACTTGGGCTTCGTGGCGAGTCCTGATGGCTTCGGTTGCCGTCCGCGGAAAAACACAGAGTGCCTGATGGCTGACGGCAGGGTAGACGTGATCACGAGCAACGTAGATGCAACTGTACTCGCCGCTATGGCGGGACCAGCGGAGCATTTTCCAGACTCCAAGGAAGTCGCCAAACCTCGTGACTTTCCGCTAATTGATGTCAGCCGAATCTGGCGGATTAAGTGGATTCCTAATGAAGATCATTTTGGAAAAAGTGATAGAGTGCGACGAGTTCCTCCTCCCGGATAGAAGGATGACCAAACCGATCATTGATCCCGAACGTGGTCGTCGCCTCAGTTGTCACGGAGCAGCGAGTTCAGAATCTCCGACGTGAGACCGCGGGCCTTTGCGCGGGAACCGATCTCGTCCATGATCTGACCGATTGGCCGAGCGGGATTCGTCGTCAGTTCTCGCAAGCGGAGGCCGAGCAGAAATTCGAGCTTCCGTTGATCCTCCGCCGACGCCTCGGAAAACGCCCGGGCCATTTCTCCGTCGACTTCAATCGAGATTGTGGATGTCGACATGTTCTCGCTCACAATTTCATCACTGCGACTGCAACAGAATCAGACTACGTTGACGGAACTCCGGAAGCAAGATGAATCCCTGTGGGAAACCGGCAGGATGGAATGAGTTCGTGAGGTCATCCGGTCATAATGCGTCGACCCGACCATTGATCCCGAAGGGATCGCAGACGGTAGCCGGTGGTCGGAGCGCAGCGCAGACCACCGGTTCTGAATCGCGGAAGTCTCGACCCTGAAGAGGTCGCAGACTCGTACGGCCTGCTGCGACCCCTCCGGGGTCGTAACACGGTCCGGCGGCTGTCCGGTGGTCTCCACTAAGGCGTCGACCACCGGCTACCGTCTGTGACCCCTATCGGGGTCAAAATCAATCGCCATTGATGGCAACTCGTTCCATCGCGGCCAACTTGGTTTCCCGACGGGTGGCTGGGGCGAAGTCTTCGCCGCCCCAGAGAAGATTGGATGGGCGCTGTCATCTGGGGCGTCGCGGACTCCGCCACCAGCCACCCATTGCTGAGCGAGGTAGGGTTTGCCGAGTCTTCGAGGCGAACCATTTGAGGGAAATAAAGAGGTTCGCCTCGAAGACTCGGCAAACTCTACGGCGATGGTTCCATCGCGGCGAATTCGGTTTCCCGGTACATTTCACTCAGCGAGTCAAACTTCGTTCGGTGAGGGGGCAGCATGGATCCGGAATTTGTGGTGACGGCGTTGTCGGTGCAGATGCCGCCGGTGTTGCGGTGGGCGGGGGCGATTGCCAAACGACTGCGGAACTACAACATCGGCCTGGCGGGCAAGTCGTCCGGCAGCGCGTCGACCGATGCGCTCACCATCGCCGATCTCACCGTGCAGGAACTGATCGTCGCCGCCCTGCGCGATACCGATCCCATCTTCCGGTACTGCCGGATTGAAGCGGAAGAATCGACCGGCGATCTCGCGCGGTTCCCGGATAAATCGGACCTGGTCCTCGCGCTCGATCCCATCGACGGCACGAAGCAGTACCGTGACAAAACCGGCAACGGGTACGCCGTGATGCTGCATCTGCGCAACGCCACCGATGTGTTGTACTCGCTGGTCTACATCCCCGAGAAAGACGAACCCGGCTGGTGGGTGGAAGCGCATGAAGGCCGCATCGCTTGCGGTCCCGATGACCCGTCGCGACCGGCGGTGGACGCCGTGCGGTCGCTGCCGACGTTCGATGCGTCGACGCCGCGGTCGAACAAGATTTACGTCATCGGCTTCCAGCATCGCGAAGCAGAAGCGGCCCGGCAGATCACCGCGGCGGGGCTCACCGGCGTGGCGTCGGAAGACATGCCCGGCAGTATTTACGAATTGATGGCTCAGGGAACCTTCGGCGGCTCGCTGATTCACTCGCCCAACGTGTACGACTTCCCGGTGTCGCTGCAACTCGCACGGCTGCTCGGCGGCGATGCGGTGTGGGTCCACAACGGCGAGCCGGTCCACTTCCGCGAAACGTGGATCGACGACAAAGCCGACATGCTGCGTCTGCCGGGTATTGTCGCATGCAGTCACGACCGCGGGATGCTCGACACGCTGGTGAAGCTGGCGTGCGATTGGCAACGCGATCGGTATCATACGGGCGAGAATTTATAGGAAATGACGAATGAGGAAGGCGGAATGTCGAATGGCGGAGTAAACCATCGCCGTTTCGTTTTTCATTCGACATTCTGCATTTGTCATTTTTCCACTTCCCCGGCCGACGTCTTCGATGGTGAGTGGTAGTGGTAGGGTTTGCCGAGTCTTCGACGCGAACCGTTTTGCGGGAATGGAGAGGTTCGCCTCGCGGACTCGGCAAACCCTACAAGACTATCGAACCGGATACGACGACCGTTCGCGCACGGAACGCGGCGCGTCGGGAAGATCAAAATCTTCGGTGCCGGGATGGATGAAGCGGGCGCAGTCGCGCGACGGCTCCATCGCGCCCCCTTGCCAGTTCGGTTCCTGCCACTGCATCAGTTCGTCGACGATTTCCTCCACTCGCTCGGGATCGCGCAACGCCTGTTCCACCAATCGGTCGGCGTGCGGCTCGTCGACCTGCCAATCGCCTTCGGCATTCTGGTAAATCGCGTCCCGCCAGAAGTAGATCGTCAGAC
>JAKFUG010000083.1 GCA_021732785.1 Planctomycetaceae bacterium | reverse complement strand
GGTTGGGATTCGGCTGTGGTTGTGGCTGTGGTGGTGGTTGCGGAGCCGGAGGATTCTGCTTCGGCGGCGAGTTATTGCCGCGCGGTTGCGCCTCGGCGATTTCTGCCGAAAGCACCAAAACGGACACACATCCGGCGATTGATAAAGCGTTCGTTAGCCAGCGCGCAAAATGTCCCCGTCGCGGATGCGTCATGATGAAAACCCTCGATCAAAAGGAGTGAACAGACCAACGGCGCGTCAGGGGATTCGGTCCCTCAACATCGGTCGAGGACGAGACACACCACGGTGCGGTCGTGAAGGGAAGCCGGTGACGGCGAACGTCGTAATGACGTTTCGATTCACTGCGGCCAAGATTGGAAACGCACACGCGGGGGGCGAATCAACAGCGGCTCAAAAGAATTCTGTGGCAAACGTTCTTGCGCCGCACAGAACCACGCACAACGAGCCGGAACGCGTTCACGAAGTGATTCACCGGTTCGGAAGCGGCTTTCAGCTTGAATTCGTATGCCACTGGCTCTGCCAGTGTCGTCTCGGTTCGACGAACGAGGCACTGGCAGAGCCAGTGGCACACGAAGGCGAAGAGCGGTTCGTTAGAACAAACCGGCCAGCGAGGAAATAATCGCCGCGGCGGGAGCGGACGGTTGTGCCCCGGTCCACATCGTGGCAATCCCTTCCCAGAGAATCCACGCATTCACGCCCATCAGAACGGAAGCGGAAAGGACGCTCAACGTGGCGAAAGCGCCCCAACCCCGTTCCTTCGGTTCCTTCGTCGCCACCGAGGGCGCTTCATAGGTTTCGGACCCGAACTCATCCTCCTCCGGGGCTTCTGCGAATTCGGCAAACGATTCGTCCGACGCTTCCAGCTCTTCGACTTCTTCGTCATCAATGGCGTCGAGAACGCCAACCTCGTCCGCATCCTCTTCGGGGAACATCGTGTCGAGTTCATCAACGACTTCGAGGCCTTCGATCGTCGCACCGGCGGCAATCGCCCCGCTGAAACCGAGCGGATCGATCTTTCTGCCTTTCGTCGGAATCTCGTCGTCGCTCAATCCGGCGAGCGTCGGCATGTTGGCACTGTCGCCCTGGTCGAGATGGAAAGCGGCCGTCGCCTCCATGTCGTCGTCGACCGGCAGCGATGGCTGTGTGGCCCCGGTTCCCGCCAACTGGAAGTCGTCGTCTCCCTTAAGTTGGAACATCGACTCCGTTTTTTGGAGCTTTTGAAGATTCTTGATTTTGCCCGATTTGGGATCGAGCTGCAGCCCGCTGTCGGCTTCCAGCGAGATGCCGCTATCGCCCGCGGACAACGAAATGCCGCTGTCCCCCGCATCGAGCGAGATCCCACTGTCGCCGGCATCCAAAGAGATACCGCTGTCCCCTGTGTCGAGCGAAATGCCGCTGTCGCCGGTATCCAGCGAGATGCCGCTGTCTTCATCGTCAAAATCGATGACGCTGCTGCCCGGTTCGTCGAGGAGCATGCTGCTGTCGCCGGTCGTGACGGACGACTCATCCAGCTTTAGCGCACTGTCACTGGCAATATCGAACGAGCTGCCGGTGGCCTTCATCTCCATCGTCTGTTCGCTGGAGCGCACCGGCAGACCGACGTCGTCATCCTCTTCGATTTCAATTTCCTGCGTCTGATCGTGGCCTGTCGGCGAATCCAGTGTGATGCCGCTGTCTGCCGCGGCCATATCGAAGACCGAGGCCGATTCGTCGGTGAGCACGTTGGCGTCATCCGCACCGGCCGCCGGCATATCGAATGCCGACAGCGTCTTCACATCGCTATCCGAGACTTCGTCCGATTTCGCCGCGGCGATTTCGTAAGACGAAATAGTTTTCACGTCGCTGTCGGAGGTATCGCCGCTGAGCGCCGATGGCGGTGCGGCGAGGTTCGACAAGGTTTTTACATCGCTATCGGAAATCTCATCGCTGAGGGGTGCCGCCGCGGGGCGACCGAGCCGAATGTCGCTGTCGCTGCTGTCCGACTCCATCGGTTCCAGCACGACATGCACTTCGCTGGACGAATCATCGCCCGTCGGCTCATCCGCCAGTTTGGGAAACAGTCCGCCCGGCGAACCGCTGGTAATCATCGTGGGCTGTTCCGCCATCGCATCTTCGTCGAGTTCAATATAATCGACGGCACTGCTCGAATCCCCTTCGTCGGCGAACGTGATCATGTCCACCGCGATTTCGTCGCCCACGACCGGCAGTTCTTTCGTCGGATGCAGCATCTTGGCCCGAATCAGGGCGTCGATATCATCGCGGCGAAACTTCCAGGTCCCCCGATCGGCGAGTGCTTTCAGCGAGCCGTCTTTCACGAGATCCTGCAGGACGGCTTCGTCCACGCCATAGAACTCGATGACTTCTTCGGCCGTGAGAAATTTCTTGGTCGTCACGATGAGGGTCTCGCCAGAAAAGCCGCAGACGGGGAGCGCAAGCGTGGGGGAACGAGCCGAACGGTCGGCGCGATCCACCTCTCTAAAGATACCCTAATTCTTGCGCCTGTCGTCCGCCAGAGGAATTCTTCGTCAAAATCGGCGGCGAGAAAAGTACCGATCAGGCAGAATCTGACGGCATGAACAGGAAAACAGACTCACCCCGCTCGCGGTTTCGCGCCCCGCGTTGATCCACGCCGTGATTTCCAGTCGTGTGTCAGATTGAAGAGTCGGAGCAGGGGCCCCGACCTATGGATGGAGAACGAACCGAAAATCATAGGTCGGGGCCCCTGCCCCGACATTTTTGCGTTCAAGCTGACCCACGCCGAGTTTTCAACTTCCGCGCCGCACACTAGCCCACACCACGCCTTGCCGGTTAGTTTGAAGCGCATTGACCATTTTCTCGAGGACTTCCGCCGTGACCGACTCCGCATCGAATCCCGCGTTTCCCTCGGTCCGGATGCGCCGTGTGCGCCGGTGGGACTGGTCGCGACGGTTAGTCCGTGAAAACCGGTTATCCGTCGACGATCTCATCTGGCCGGTCTTTGTGCAGGAAGGAACCGGCCCGCGGACGCCGATCGCGTCGATGCCCGGCGTCGAACGGTTGTCGATTGATCTGCTCGTCGAAGCCGCGACGGAAGCCGCCGCGCTCGGCATCCCTGCGATGGCAATTTTCCCCGTCACCGACCCGGCGAAGAAAACGCCCGACGGCGACGAAGCCCTCAATTCGGACAATCTCGTCTGCCGAGCCGTGCGGGCCATCAAAAACGCCGGCTTGAACCTCGGCGTCATCGGCGACGTCGCCCTCGATCCCTATACGACTCACGGACAGGACGGCCTTGTCCGCGATGATTATGTAATCAATGACGAAACGCTCGAAAAACTTGCGCAGCAAGCGGTCGTGCAAGCGCAGGCCGGATGCGATGTGATCGCCCCGTCCGACATGATGGACGGTCGCATCGGCGTCGTGCGGAAGGCACTTGATGCCGCCGGATTCCAACACGTGTTGATTTTATCGTATGCCGCCAAATACGCCTCGGCGTACTACGGCCCGTTCCGGGACGCCGTTGGTTCGAAGGGAAATCTCGGCAAAGGGGACAAGCGAACCTATCAAATGGACCCCGCGAACGGTGACGAATCCCTCCGCGAAGTGGCTCTCGACATCGCCGAAGGAGCGGACATGGTGATGGTGAAGCCGGGGCAACCGTATCTCGACATCGTGTACCGCGTGAAAACGACCTTCCATGTGCCGACGTATGCGTACCAGGTCAGCGGCGAGTACAGCATGATCACCGCCGCCGCTCAACAGGGCTGGATTGACCGCACGGCGACGATGCTGGAAAGCCTGCTCGCCTTCAAACGGGCCGGTGCCGACGGCATTCTCACGTACTTCGCCATCGAAGCGGCCCGGATGCTTCGCGGACAGTGAACCGGTCGCTGAGTGCCAGCGAGACCTGGTGCCCGGCATTTTCAGGGGGATTCCATGACGCTCAGCACGCAAATGATTCGGCGCGAGATTTCGGAGGTGACGCCGTGGACGGAGACCTGCGGGTTGATCCGGCCGCTGATCGAGGAGAACGATCAAGCCGCGGGAGAGGTGCATCATCTGGAGATCACGGATGCCACGCTGCACTATCACGAGCGGACCGATGAGTTCTACTACGTCCTCAGTGGCCAGGGCCGCATGGCGCTGGACGACGCCGAGATCGAACTGCACGAAGGCGTGGTGGTCTACGTTCCACGCGGCACCAAGCACCGCGCCTGGGGCGATCTGAAAGTGCTGGTCGTGTGCATCCCGCGCGGCGTGCTGCACGACGTTCATGAAGTTCGTCCCGGCGCTTGACCTCGAAAATCCGCGCAGTTGTTGAGCCGGCCGTTGTGATCGCGTGAGGGAACTGGGGATGCCGGATCGTCAGGAAGAACGCCGTGAAGCAGTTTCACTCGTGCTCTTCGCGTTCTCGGCACTCCTCTACTTTCCCTTCTCGGAATGGGTGTCCACAACGCCCGTGGGAACGATATTTTTCCTCTGGGGTCAGATGGTTTACCTCTTCCCGCTGTTAATGGCGATACCGGCCATCCCCGTCTTGATTGTCTGTTTGGCGTTCTCCAAAATTCGTCGGCGCTCATTGCTCCTCTTGATTGTTTGCATCTTGTATGTCCCCTGTTGTCTTGGTGGCAGCATCTTGGGAAAGAATGTTCGCCGGGCCGGGATGCAGGCATTCGCTGAGCGCAGCCGAACGCTCATCGCGGCCATCGAAAAGTACGAACGCGACCATGCCGCAGCACCGTCATCGCTAAACGATCTCATTCCCGACTATCTGGATGCCGTTCCGTCAACGGGCATGATGGCCTACCCCGAGTATCACTATTACGTCGGCGCAGAGGCCCAACACCCCTACGACCAGAATCCGTGGGTCCTCGTGGTCTATACGCCGGGCGGTGGGATCAACTTTGACATGATGTTGTACTTCCCCCGACAGAACTATCCCAAGCACGGCTACGGCGGCTGGCTGGAACCGATCGATAATTGGGCGTACGTTCACGAATGATTTCCATTCGCCAAAGTCACCGCGGCCATGCCATTCGCCTTTTTAATGACACAATTTACCGACCCACAACACATGTCTAGACAACACTTGTCTCGACGTGTATTCTGTCGTCAGCACGGAAGTGGGAAATCAACGGCACGAGGAATTGCGGGGATGAATGCGTCCACGGAAGCGGCCGGGTTGACGCGACCGGCTCGGCTGGCCACGGGCTATGTGGTGATGCTCGCCTTGGCAGCGGCTTTGATTGTTCTGGTCCTGTGGTACGGCGGCAAGCTGGAGGCACCGTCCCACGCCGCCGCCGGTGCCGTCGCCACACGCCCTACGGAACCTTCGCCCATTTTGCCGCAAGTGTTGCTCGCACTGGTGGCCGTCATCGCGCTGGGGCGGATACTTGGATTGGCGCTCGCAAAACTGGACCAGCCGCCGGTGATTGGGGAAGTGCTGGCGGGGATTCTACTGGGGCCGTCGCTGATCGGCGCGGAAAACTCGGCGATGATTCTGCCGGCGACGGTGGCGCCCTACCTGGGGGTGCTCGCGCAGTTGGGCGTCATTCTTTACATGTTCGTCATCGGCCTCGAATTGAACGCCGGGCAATTGGCATCGCGAGCGCATGCCACCGTCGCCATTTCGCATGCCAGTATTGTGCTGCCGTTTCTGCTGGGAACGCTGTTAGCACTGTGGTTGTATCCGCGGTTGTCGCATGCCGGGGTGTCGTTCACCTCGTTCGCGATGTTTCTGGGCGTGTCGATGGCGGTCACCGCGTTCCCGATACTGGCCCGCATTCTCAGCGATCGCGGTATGACCCGCACCGAACTGGGCACCATCGCGCTGGCCTGCGCCGCGGCAGACGACATCACCGCCTGGTGTCTGCTGGCGTTTGTCGTCGGCATTGTGAACGCCTCGATCGCCGGAGCCGCGCTGACGCTGGGACTCGCGGCGGTGTATGTTGCGGTCGTCTTCTTTGTGGTCCGACCCTTCGCGATCATCTACCTCGGCCCCCGTTCCCCGCCATCAGCCTCCGAGGCCTCGACGGCGGTCGCGGAACCTTCACCGGGGCTGGTCGTGGGGGTGTTGTTGGCCGTGCTCGTCTCGGCGCTCACGACCGAAGTCATCGGCATCCATGCGATCTTCGGGGCGTTTCTGCTCGGAGCGGTGATCCCGCATGATGCGCCGATTGCGCGCGTGTTTCTCGAAAAGCTGGGGCCGATGGCGGTCACGTTGCTGCTCCCGGCGTTCTTCGCCTACACGGGGATGCGGACAGAAATCGGCCTCGTCACCGGTGTGGAAGCGTGGTTGATGGTGGTGCTGATCATCGCCGTGGCGACGCTCGGCAAGTTCGGCGGGACGTATGCCGCCGCCCGGTTTGCGGGTCTGGATCGAAAGATGTCGGCCGGCTTGGGTACGCTGATGAACACCCGCGGGCTGATGGAGTTGATCGTGCTCAACATTGGCCTCGACCTCGGCGTGATCTCCCCCAAGCTGTTCGCGATGCTAGTGCTGATGGCGCTGGTCACCACCATTGCCACGACGCCCGTCCTCAAGCGGCTTTATCCTGAACCGATACCGTCATGAGCACCACGCCCCGCGACCGGGCCAAACACAGCCCGGTCGCACCGTTTCCATTACGGTTCAGGCCTGGGCCACACCGACCAGTTCCAGTCCGGCCGGCGGCGGCACAGGAGCGGATTCCGGAGTGGTGTTGGTCTTCGCCGCCACGGCGTCTTCCTGGAAGGCCATGGTGAGGTTGAAGAACGAGGCGATGGTGACACAGACGCCGAGGATCAGGAGCGACGTCGGCCACGAGATGCTTTGGACTTTGAACAGGAATCCGGCAAGCACGGCACCCGCATTGCCCCCCGCTCCCACGATTCCCGCCACCGCCCCCAAGGCCCGCTTGTTGACGAACGGGACCACGGAATACGTCGCACCGTTCGACATTTTCACGAAGAGTCCCAGCAACAACATCGAGGGGATGGCCACCGACAGCGTTCGCGCCTGGGAAAACAACATCAACGCCAACCCTTCACAAAAGACCGCCAGGAACAACCAGCGGACGCGCCCCTGCAAGCCCCAGTTGGCACCGAACCGGTCGGCAATGATGCCTCCCAACGCGCGGGCAAACAGATTCATCAAGCCGAACAGTCCGGCAACAAACCCCGCCGTCCGCACGGCCACCATCGGATCCGCGTTCTTGAGTTCATCGAAATAGTCGACGAAATAGAGCGCGGCAATGTTATCGAGCGTCAATTCCATGCCGAAGCAGCAACCGTACGTCAGAAACAAAACCCACACGCGGTAGTCTTTGCAGACTTCCCAAAAAGCACCGCGGTTGGCACTCTTCTCGGGCATTTGTCCTGCCGCCCGTAACTGCGAGAAATTGCCCTGCGGGGCGTCCTGCGTCAGAAAATAATAGGCCACGCCGGTGAGGGCACACACGCCGCCCGCCGCGAGCATGCACATCCGCCAGCCCATTGCCGTCGACAAACCCAGCGATGTCACAAAGAGCGCGAACAGCGCGGGCATGACCATCTGCGTCACGCCGCCGCCCAGGTTTCCCCAACCCGCGGTCGTGGCATTCGCCGTGCCGACGCAATTGGGAGCGAACATGATCGAAGTATGATATTGCGTGATCACGAACGAGGCACCGATGACGCCGATGGCAATGCGGAACAGCAGGAACGAGGTGAAGTCGTGCGACAGGCCGATCCCCATCACCGGCAGCGAGCCGATCAGCAACAGGCCGGTGTAAGCCAGTCGCGGACCAATGCGGTCACACAGCCAGCCGACGAACAACCGGGCAAAAATGGTGATGGCCACCGACCCGATGATCGTCCAGCCCACCTGATCCTTCGTCAGCAGCATCTCCTTGCGCACGACGGCCATCATGGGAGCGATGCCGAACCACGCGAAGAAGCAGAGAAAAAAGGCGAACCAGGACATGTGGAATGCCCGCATCTGCGGCGACATAATGTCGAGCAAACGAATGCGGGTGGCCTTGCCGGCAAAGTTCATGATGGGTTCCTGAAAGAGGCACGAGCGGAGCAGAACAAAACATCCCCTCGAGCGCGAGGAACCGAGCGAGCCTCTCGGTCAGGTTGGATTCTAAAAGTGACTTTCGGCACGTTCGAGATCGCATCGCGTATCTACGCGGTCTTTTGCGGCAATCCGAAGTCGACCGTGTGGTTTCAGAAGCGGCAAAATTCGCGAATCGCGCACCGTCCATGCAGCCCTGCCCGTTAACGCGGCAATGGCCTGTGCCGCTCGGCGTCGAACCGCGCTCTCCGTCTGCGAGGCTTGGAAACCATCCTCGAAGAGTTACGATTGTGGAGGCACGATCACGGGACGCTTCCCCCAATCACCCACTCTTCTGGAGAGAGACCATGACCATCCTCGCTTCCGAAACTGCCAGTGCGACAGCGGGTCGACAGGGCAAAGCCACCAGTCCCGATGGCAAGATCAACCTCGATCTCTCGCCGCCGGGCTCGAATGGGCCGGGGACCAATCCCGAGCAGTTGTTCGCCGCCGGTTACTCGGCCTGCTTCGGCGGGGCGATTGCCGCCGCGGCCGGGATCGCGAAAGTCCCGCTGAAAGCCGCCGACATCAAAGTGTCCGCGGTCGTGAACCTCAACAAGGACGACAGCGGGTACTTCATCGACGTCACGCTGAACGCCGAATTGAACGGCATCGATCAGGCGCAGACCGAAAAGCTGGTTGCCGCCGCTCACATGATCTGCCCGTATTCGAAGGCCACACGCGGCAACATCGCGGTGAAGCTGCAAGCCAATGGCGTGGCGTTACCAGATTCGGCGTGAATGCAGGAGTGATCGCCCTGCCGTTTGGACCAGACACAAAATCAGCCGGTACGCGCTGGCGTCCGGCTGATTGGGGAACACGAGGATGTCCGTGGTTGTGGCGTGAGACGCGCGCTCATCACTAATCCAGGTCGTGTCCTAACTTGATGGCTGACAGCGCGGAAAGCACCCCGGCTGCTTCGGAGCCGCCGGGGTGCTCGCTTCAACTTGGGACACGACCCTATTCCACGATGTTGATGTCAATCGCCTTGCCATCGTCGCGGACTTCGTCGGAAAGACCCCGCGGTCCGACAGCGGCGTATTGCGCCGGAATGCGGGTCGGCGGCACCTTCTCGCCTTGCGCGGGGCGGCCTTCGTTCATATCGATCAGCGTGATTTTGCACTTGCCAACGACGGCCTGTTCCAGACCGTCGTCGGTTTTCAGCACAAAGCGCCCGGTCTGATCGGTAATGGCGGACGAAGTCGGTCCGTCAATTCCATCCGGCATGCACTGGATCATGATGTTCGGCGCGGGTTCGCCTTTGATTTTGACGGACCCCGCGGCGTAAACCATGCGAATCGGCGGCTTCTCAGCGCAACCCGATGCCATGACCGCCACCGTCAACGCGACGACGATGGCCAGAAAGAAACCGGGCCCACGCTGCATGTCTGACAACATGATCCACTTCCCCATGCGGGTGTTGATCGCGAGTGATTAGAATTCGCCGAGCGTCTGACCATCGGCCCGCTGGCACAGGTAGCCGAGAGTCACTTGCGACATGGAGTCGGACAGGAAGCGGACCGCGCCATCACCGAGGACCACATGTGCGCCGCCAGTGTGGTTGCTGCTGATCGCACTCAGCCGCTGATCCTGATAAACGAACCAGGACGCGCACGCGGTCGGCGCACCGGCCCCACCGTATGGCCAGGGAATCTGATAATTCACCTTGGCAAACGAGCCGCACATCAGGTTCCCCAGGCCCGAATCACCGCCGGCCGGGTACCAGCGCGACCACGTTTCCAGCTTGCTGCCGCTGTTGCAATTGGGCGGCGTGGGGGTAAACGTATCGAAGTTCTGGTCGCTGTGACCGCTTTCGCCGAAGAGAATGGTATTGCTGGTGCCGTCCGTGAGCGACGCCATCGTTGTGCAGATTCCTAACGGAGCGGAAGCGGCTTTTCGCGCTCCGGGACCGACACACATGAAGACGCCGTCGTTCGTGGAACTGGTGGCGAAGATCGGACGCGAGCCGCCGTTGGCCCGATAACTCGTGGCTCCATAATACTGGGTTGGCGTGACGGCGGTGTAGGGATACACCCCGTCGTTCGATCCGGTAACAAAGTCGCTGGGACACAGGTACGCGGCGATTCTCGCTCCCGATACCACGCCCGGCGAGGTGGCAATGTTGGCCTTCGCAACGCTCGCATTGAAGCTGTTGAACAACGGTGCCTGTTCAATGTAGGGCAACAACCCATAGAACACCGAGTGCCCCTGGAAACCATTCAAGGATGAGGGGGTCTGGCCGGTCAGATTGACTTGCGTATAGCCGGGAGGGAAAGTCAGGTTGGTGTCGTGATAATTGTGGACCGCCAGGCCCAATTGCTTCATGTTGTTGCGGCATTGCGTGCGGCGTGCGGCTTCGCGGGCCTGTTGCACCGCCGGTAAGAGCAATGCGATCAGAATGGCGATGATCGCAATCACTACCAACAACTCAATCAACGTGAAGCCCGCGGTTTGCTGCGAAGACCTCCGGTGCGGCTGTGGTCCTGACATGAAAAACTCCCAAAACTAAGGACGGGGTGGAACTGCGGAAAACGAGGAAAATTCAAGGGAATCAAAAATCGAATCGGTCGAGGAATTCCCATTGCTGCCCAAAGTTTAAGCAGAAATGTGAAAATCTCGCCGAGCTGAGATGAATTTTCGTTGGCAATCCCCGGTGCAGATCATTCTGACTGAGGGAGTTTTGAGCGACGTTCCTGTCGGACTCCGTCCGGTCACGTGGAAACAGCTCAGCAGAGAGGCCGCGATTCGCAAATCACATGCCGCCATGCGAGATCGTCGCGGGGGGCTTCGTCACGAAGCGTCGACAGAAAATCGCCGGCGGCGCATCAGTAAAAAGACTGACCACGTTCGTTGGAACACCATCCGTGCCACCGCCTTGAATTCGTCAGGCGAGCACTTCCCGGACGATGCGGCCGTGGACGTCGGTGAGGCGGTAATCGCGTCCGGCATGCCGAAAGGTCAGACGGGTGTGATCGATCCCGAGCAGATGCAGAATCGTGGCGTGGAAATCGTGGACGTGAACGCCGTTCTCAGCGACGGTCGCGCCGATCTCGTCGGTGGACCCGTAGGCGACGCCCCCCTTCACGCCG
The DNA here is from genome assembly GCA_021732785.1 of Planctomycetaceae bacterium. Classification (GTDB taxonomy): domain Bacteria; phylum Planctomycetota; class Planctomycetia; order Planctomycetales; family Planctomycetaceae; genus DSVQ01. The sequence goes on along the minus strand of JAKFUG010000083.1, from coordinate 8,981 downwards.
CCGCCTGCCATCCATGACGAAAAGCACGCACTGTGATGGCCGCGGCCTTTGTCGCCATCGACACCGGGTGTGCGGCCGAATTCCGTCGTCCAGACGACGAGCGTTTCATCGAGCATGCCCCGGTCTTTCAGATCGCGCAGCAACCCCGCAATCGGTTGGTCGATGTTCTTCGCGTGACCGGCATGCTCGGCCATGTTGCCGTGCTGATCCCAGTTGTCGCTGCTGCTGCCGTCCACCAGTTCGATGAACCGCACGCCTCGTTCCGCCAACCGTCGCGCGACCAGACATTGCCAGCCGAAGCCGTCGCTTTGCCCGCGCTTCAGACCGTACATATCGAGCGTACGATCATCTTCCCGTCCCACGTCGAAGGCTTCCGGCGCATCGGTCTGCATGTGGAAGGCCGTTTCAAAGCTGCGGATGCGAGCCGAAAGGTCGGAATCATTGGCCCGCTGCTGGAGATGCCGGTTGTTCAACACGTCGGCCAAGCCGAGCTCCAGTTCCTGCAACCCGCGTTGCTGTGTCCGGCGGGCGAGGTTCGCGATCGGTTCCTTACCCCCGATCACGCGCACGCCCTGGTGATACGCCGGCAGAAAATCGTTGTTGAAAATCTGCGTCCCGGCATACGGCATCTGCGGAGCGAGCGCGATGAACGACGGCAGATTCTGGTTGACCGTCCCCAGTCCATAACTGACCCATGACCCGAGGCTCGGTCGCGAAAAGAAGAATGACCCGGTGTGCATGCCGAGGGTGGCGTTGTAATGTTCGTTGTCGTTGCCGTTCAGCGACCGGATGACGCAGATGTCGTCCATGCAGTCACGGAGATGCGGGAACAGATCGCTGACGAGTGTGCCGCACTTTCCGCCGGGACGGAATTCCCACAACGGTTTGAGCAGCACGCGCTGCTGGTTCGACAAGCCGCCGCCTGCACCGGTTTTCTTCCCGTCGGCCTGGAAGAGTTCCGGTTTGTAGTCGAACGTGTCCATGTGGGACGCGCCGCCGTTGGAGAAGATGAAGATCACTCGCTTGGCTCGGGCCGGAAAATGCGGGGGCCGCGGTGCCAGCGGATCACTCGGCATGGCGGTGCTGTCCGCCAGCAGTTCGGATAGCAATCCCGGCATCAGCAGCGAACCGCCGACCAGCGATTGCAAGACAGCGCGACGAGGCAGCGAAGCAGGAGCGCGATTTCGATTCATGGTTCCATCCGAAGAACGAGATTCGATCGCCCCCGCCGTTCGTCCTGCTCGTAATACGACCGGCACAAGCCTACCCAGCGGTCGAAGTCGGCTTCCTTCCGCAGCGCGTTGAACTGCCCACAGAAGGGATGCCCGCCGACTGCGGCAATGCAAAGCCCCGGCACTCGACCACCGAGACCGCACGCAGAAGAACTCCAACGCAAATCCATCCACGGGCGGCTCCGTGAATGATACCGGATTCAACGCTCGGCAAGGATGATTTTACATCAAGTATTCGTGAGTTTGGAATCGTTTGGCAACGTAAACGAAGCTGGCTGTTCTCCGTCTTGCCGGATGTTCAGCAGGGCTGGCGCATCAAGATTGGGCAGCGTGGAGCACTTTGAAGAGCGAGGCCGACTCACTGCGTACTGAAGTGGAACGGGAGTGCGGGCGTCCGGTCTCTTTAGCGACGAATGAACCGGACGTTCGTGCTCCGTCACGTCCAGGAATTCGGGTCGTGTGCCACTGGCTCCGCCGGTGTCTTTCTTCGATGGAACGCCCACCGTTCAATGCACTGGCAGAGCCAGTGGCACACGCCAATCAAGCCGTGACAATCCACTGCTGCGTTCCGGCCGGTTCGAGAAAACTTCGACACCGCTACTTGTTGCCGCCGAGAAAACGCGACCAGCGGCGATCGGGAGCACCGGCACCGGCACTGACCGACACGAGTTCTTCGATCGAAGAGACGCCCAGCCGCTTGAGGTGTTTCGCGATCGTTTCCTGCTGAGCCGCAACCTGCATCTGCGTCCGTGACACTTGAGCCCGTTCGAGAGACAACTCGACTTCCGCCATCCGCAGCGTTTCTTCGAGCCGGGTCGCCATCCGCTGCATGGACGCGGCATATTCCGGCGACGTTTCTTCCAGATGCGACCAGTCTTCCGGGATGGTGACTTCTTCGGCACAACGCAGGCGTCGCAAGCACGCCGCAATGTACGTGTCCCGTTCGTAAACGGCGAGCCGCAGCGCGCCGAGGTCGGCCGTGGCTTCATCGATGGGGATCGGTGCGGGCGGCAGCGGTTCCGGTGCGGGCGCCACGGATTCGTCGGCGCTTTTCGCTGCCAACTCCGTCGGCAAATCGAGCATCTGCGACTTCAGTTGTTCCCACGCCGAGAGCCCATTCGTGGCGGCCGGCGCTTCATTCGTTTCGGAACGAAACAGCCGCGAAGTCGACAGCGAAGCATGTTCGGTGATGACCGGCGGGGGCTCGCTCGACTGGATCATGCCCGGCATGACGCGCGGGTGATCGAGCCGTTCGCCCACGAACTCACGCAATTCCGTGAGTTGGATTTCGATGCGGCCGAGCGCGAAGCCCGCCTGCAGGTCTTCCCACTGCTGGACGATGCGGTGCATGTCCGTCATGAGTTGACGCTGATCGTCCACCAGATCGGACGGCAGGCCCCCGCCGCGGCGGCGATCGGCACCGGAGCGCTGCATGCGGTCGATCTCTTCGGCCGCCCGTTCGAGCTGTTCCGTGAGTGTTTCGACCAGGGAATTTTTGGAGGCGAGTTCTTGTTCCAGTTCCGCGATGGGGCCGATGTGGGCGTGCGCCCCGTGTCCCATTGCGGTCGGCACATCGAGCTGCGCCGACGCCGTCTGAGCATCGCGGATGCTCGACGAAGATGCCGATTTCGAAATGGGCCCGGAACGACTCACGGTCGCATGACTCCCCAGGGGGGAAGGGTGGAAGCGATCGCGGCACGCGGGGACGCGCACCGTCGCTGATGAACCGTAGCTCACAATTGGCGATGCACGCGGGAAGTCAGCCCGTCGCGCGTCCGACATCCAACGAAGTTACCGCAGCGGTGTAGATTTGCGGGTTAATCACATTTTGCGGGCGTTCGCCCTGCAATGCGGCAACCAGTTGTTCGAACGCTTGCGTTCGCATCTGAGCCAGCGCCTGGTCGGAAACAAATGCCGCATGGGGGGTGACGATCACCCGCTCGTCACGAAACAGCGGCAGTGACAAATCGGGCGGTTCAGGATCGAAGACATCGAGTGCCGCCCCGGCGAGTTTCCCGGCGGCGATCGCGTCTCCGAGGGCGCGTTCATCAATCAAACTTCCGCGGGAGGTGTTGATGACGTAGGCCGTCGGTTTCATGGAAGCCAGCGATTCGGCATTCAGAATGTGGTGCGTGGCGGGCGTCGACGGAGCATGCAGCGAAAGATAATCGCTGGTGGAAAGCAGTTCGGGCAGTGAGACCATTTCGCAACCGGTGCCGTGATCGCTGCCGCTGGCCGTGTGGGCGATGACGCGCAAGCCGCATGCCCGCGCCCGGTGACAGAGTTCGCGACCGATCCGTCCGAGCCCAAGCAATCCCAGCGTTTGCGTGGACAACCGCTGCAAGCCGGAAACGGCACCCAGACGGTATTCGCCTTGTTTCGTGCGATGGTGCAGAAACCCGATCCGGCGGGCACACGCCAGCAGCAATCCGAGCGCGTGGTCGGCGACTTCCGCGACGCAGTAGTCGGGACAGTTGGTGACGGGGATGCCCCGCGCCGTCGCCGCATCGACGGCGATGTTATCGATGCCGATCCCCGTGCGAGCGATCACCCGGCAGCGCGTCGCCGCCGCAATGACCGCGGGGGTGACCTTCGCCCAATTGGTGGCGATGGCATCACAATCCGCGGCAATACGGCACAGCGTCGCCTCATCCGTCGTCGGGGATTCGACAAGCTCGGCCCCAATGCGATCCAGCACGGATTGTTCAAAAGAAGTGTCCGGCCATGCGCGATCGGTCAGCAGCACTCGCGGACGTTGGGTCATGACCGCCCTCTCCCACTTCAGAACAACACGCCGCATCCCGGCTGCTTCCTGGCAGCCGGGATGCTGAATGAACCATGGCGATTGTTAGCACAAAAAAAGCACCCCGGCTGCGAGGAAGCAGCCGGGGTGCATCAGGTTCATTATTCCGTCCGATCCGGGAGGTCACTGACTCGCGGCCAACTCGGCCATGCGTTGCGCGGGGATCATGAGCCGGTCCCAGTTCTTCTGCACATATTCCGGCGGCCCCCCTTTCGCGGCGACATACTGCGCGACCAGCACCGTCGGCAGCATTTCGATCGCGTCCCACGGGCAGACCGTCAGTTCGTACGGATCGGATTTCTTCGTCGGGATGTGGACGCAGACTTCGCAGCCCACGCACCGCTCAACGTCGATCTCGCAGAACGACTGCAACACCGAAATGCTTTCGCCGGGCACCTTGATGATGCAGTCCACCGGGCACACTTCGAGACAGGACTCGCAGCCGGTACAGTTGTCGGCGTTGATCACCGCCACTTCTTTCGGCAGCTTCTTCCGCCCGCCCGCTTTCGCCATGTCGATGCGTCCTTATCAATTTCTGCAGACGAAATGATCGCCCGCGCAGTCTAACGGATATCGGGGGACGGATTCCATCGGAATGCCGCCCGTCACTCAATCATATTCGACCGCGGCGGAATTCCCAATCGAATCGACTCTCCCGGAAGCCCGGGGATTCCGATCCCTGGGACTTTTTTGCTTACGGGAAGTGAAGTTCTGATCCGTGGCCGTCCGCAAACCGGCCGATTTTGCCGATCCGCGGTGTCGGAACTGGCCTGCGGACCCGTTGTCGATTTCCGTGTCGTCCGCTACAAAACGCCCCCCCGATCCAATGACACCCCGTCGAGCATCACGATTGCGAAAGGTCCGGTTTTGGCTCCGTTTTTCCACGGCGTTGCTGCTTCTCGCAGTGGCCATGGGGGTTCGCGCGCCAGCCACCGCCGCCGGGGAGTTGATCGAGCGGCTGGAGTTGAAATCCGGCACCGTGTTAAACGGCCAGAGCAAAGCCATCGAAGACGGAAATCTGCGGTGGGAACTGGCTCCGGGCGAGGAAATGCTGATTCCCGTCGACTGGATTGAGCGGGTCCAGATCCAGCCAGAACCCATTGTCACGCCTGAAGTTCCGGTGCAACCTCCGGCGACGGTGCCCATTCCCGAACCGTGGATTTATCAGTTGCCGCTGGCGAAAGAGATCGTGGACTGGTACTCGCAGCTCGGCGGCGCTGCCGTGACATGGACCCGACGCATTCAGGTCGGCGGCACCTTCGCGGACGGGAATACCCAGACGGACTTGCTCGACGTCGTCACGGAACTGGAACGAAACACACCGATTCAATCCCGCCAAGTGGACGCCGGGGGGCAATGGGCCCGGAACGGCAGCAAGCAAACCGCCAACCGCTGGTTCATCAACTCCAACTTCGACTGGCCAATGGAAGAAGGGAGCCAGTGGATTACCTTCCTCACCAGCAAGAACGAATACAACGAGTTACAAAATCTCGATTACCGCGGCACGGTGTCGACGGGCATCGGGCATCGGTTTCTGTTTGAACCCAAACGCCGGTTGATCACGCGCTTCGGCCCGGCGTATACGCTGGAAATCTTCCATTCGCCCTACAATCTGCGCAATACCCCCGACATCTTCGGGGAACTCGAAGTCCGTTGGCCCATTCTGGCGCGGACTTCGCTGGAACAAAAGATGCGCGTGCAGCCGAGCATGCTCAATTTCGAGCTGGTGCGCGTCTTTTCGACAACCGGCCTGCTGATGGACCTGGACGAAAAAGAGCGCTGGAAACTCCGCCTGGGATTCCAGTACACCTACAACTCGCAACCGAATAACGGCCGTTTGCCGAGCGATTATCTCTCGACGCTGTCGCTGGTTTACATTCGGAAATAACCGCAGCGAAATCCGGCTCAGAGCGACTTCATATAGGCGATCAACTGCCGGCGTTGATCCGGGGTGAATCCCGGCCCGTAATCGTGTCCGGCGTTCGAGTTACCCGGCAGAGTGGTGTCGAATAGATATCCACCGGCGTTCTTGTAGCCGACTTTGTCGATGTCGTATTCCTGCGTGCCCAGGCGGAACTGCTTGATTCGTTCCGCCGGCGGTTTCAGCAATTCGTCGAGATTGGGAACCGAGCCGTTATGCAGATACGGCGCGGTGGCCCAGATTCCATTGAGCGGTCGCCCTTTGTAGAACAGCTTTGGTTGTTTTGCCGCGGATGTTGCCGCGGGAACCACGAATGGTGCTTCGGTGGGAACGTACGGAGTGTCGATCGGATCCTGTGGGCCAATCGTCATCAGTACGGCCGTGTGGAATAGCATTTCGTTGACGACATCAACCTTCGCGAACCGCCCCAGTCCCGGCAACGTTTTCAACCGGCCTTCGAGCAAACCCGATTTCGCCGTCCGGGTGGCGTAGTTGAACGCCATCAACGGATCGGTTCCCGAATCGGACAGATTGGCCTTCACTTTCCGCGTGGGAGAAGTGCGATCGAAGCGGTCGTCGTGGCAACTGGCGCAGTATTTTTTGAAGAGGACTTTTCCCGCGAATGCCTCCCCGGGGTTAATCTCCCCCAACGCGGCCGGCCATTGAGGCGACCAGAGCGTTCGCAGAGTGTCCTCCGCATCGATGAGATTTCCTTTCTCAACGGTCGCAGCATAACCGGGTTGTCCGGCGGGAGAATCCAGTTCGACATAACCGAAGACGCCGATGACTTCACCCGCATTGCGTCCCAGCGCCCCAATGTGCTCCGTCCCCGTGATCGACTTCAGAGCAGGAATGTCGAAATTCGGGATCGACCCGTTCCATTGCACTTTGTCATGCTGCGGCGTGTCCCACAGAAAGGGATAACTCACCGGTGCGGTCGCTTCCGCAAAGTTCTCCGGCTCTTTCACGAAGATCGTGGTCAATTCATTGAAAATCGCCCCGATGGCATCCACACGGCCCGGACCGAAGGCCTTTTGTGCCGAACGCGGCAGGTTGCGGAAATTGTAATTCGATCGAAACGACGTCACGTTCTGCAATTGTGTGAGGAGTGCCTGCTTCTCTTCATCCGTCGCCCCGACTCCGGCGACCCGCGCGGCGAAGCGATTGAATTTCGGCCCCGCGACGGCGGTCTGCTCCAACGCCGTTTGCATCCGCCGCAGAAAAGTTTCGAAGTCACCGAGCGTTTGCCCGCCGTCAATCAGGAACGCGGTGGACTGGTGCCGAACCACGCCGGTGTGGCACGCGGCGCACGTCATGCCGATGTGCTGGCCGTCTCGCACAAACCCCACCGCCAGGGCTTCGGGGTTCGCGGCATCTGCGGTTCGAGCGATGTAACCCAGCGAGGCAAAGTGGGCGGGATCGCGAAATAATGCCAGTGACGATGGCTGTTCGAGATTGATGAACCAGTCATACGGAAGCAGCTTGGAACCCTGCGGCAGATTGTAAAACCATTCCGCCGTTTCGTCGGACCAATTCTGCGAAAGCGTTTGCACACGCGTCGCACCAGCGGGCGGAACCACATGGCGAACTGTTTGGGCGGAGGTGATTTTCGCGCCGCAGAGAGTGGCAAGGACGACGATCAATCCCGCATTGAAGTGCAGAAACCATTTGTACATAAAGAGTTCCGAAGCGGATTGGCCCGAAATAGCACCCTCCATCAGCGTCTGCCCGGAGGCAAAAGCCTGAGTGCGAATGCCGATTCTGGCAATCTGTCCTAAGCTGCGTCAAGTGCCGAGGTTAAGAGGCCGCGCAGCAATCACCTACTGCGGTTCGTCGCCCATCAACCACTCCAGCGCTTTGTCGTGGTCGTCCATTTGGGACGGCTCTTTTTTCTGCAGCGGCTTGGGGGGAGGCGGGGGCGGCAAGGGAGCGGCCCGTTCGGGGCGACGGAGCGGGCGTTCGCCGGGCTGTTCACCTCCAAACGAGAGCCCGGCCTTTTCCAGCAGACTCTTGGAAAACGGATCTTCCTCGACGGGCGGCGCAGCGGTGGGATCGGGGGTGTAGTCGATTTCGAAGTCATGCTTGGCGAACGAAATTGTGTCGCCCGGCTGCAGGAATTTTTCGAAAATTCGCTCGCCGTTGACCTTGGTGCCGTTCTTGCCCAGATTGTGTGCGTGCCAGTAACCGCTGCGATATTCCAACTGGCAGTGATGCGATGACACGTTGGGAAAATCCAGGCAGATATCGCACCGGTCCCGTCGACCGACGAGCAGTTTCGGCTTCAATAATGGGATCGGGTCTCCCCCCCCCATCGGCAGCAACTGTCCGAGCATACCCGCACCACTCCTGGCCCACTTCCAATTTTCCCATTCTAGACGTCGGCCGTTCTACGAAACAATTGGCAACTCTTCCACCACGAATCAGATTTCCTCCGTACACATTCCCGCCGACCCGGCATTTTTTCCCACTCGATGATCCGATCCCGCAAATCGGACGTTCTTGTTCGGCGGGACGATGCGGGTTGTTCCGTCGGGCAGCCGACCGTTACAATCGCCCTGCTCTCACGTGCCGTTCGGATCAATTCTTGCTCCCGCCGGTGGGTTTCCGGCCTCGCGAAAGGTGCCGCTATGGGTCTCTTCGATAAACTCCGCAATGAGTTCGTCGACATCATCGAGTGGCTGGACGATACCCGCAACACGCTCGTCTGGCGGTTCCCGCGCTATCAGAACGAAATCAAGCAGGGGGCACAGCTCATCGTCCGGCCGGGGCAACTCGCGGCGTTCGTCCATCGCGGACAGGTCGCCGATGTCTTTGAACCCGGCACCCACACGCTCAACACCCAGAACCTGCCGATTCTCAGCACGCTCGCCGGATGGAAGTTCGGGTTCAACAGCCCGTTCCGCTCCGAAGTCTATTTCATCAGCACGCGGCAGATTACCGATCTGAAATGGGGCACCCCGAACCCCATCATGCTGCGCGATCCGGAATTCGGCCCCATTCGCCTGCGGGCGTTTGGCACTTACGC
>JAKFUG010000066.1 GCA_021732785.1 Planctomycetaceae bacterium | reverse complement strand
GCCGGCGCGGATGGATCCCCGCCGCCGCCTCCGGCCGGTTCGGACAAGCCTTCCGACACTGCCGCGGATATCATCAAGAATTACATGCAGCGCCGAACTCGCTAGCCGCCCGTTCCGGATTTTCGGAGTCGTCATTTCGGCTGGGATGAGGCGCTAACCGACAAGAGGAACTCACGACATGTCCGCTGGTGATCCCGCTGCGAATCAAGCCGAAGTCCAACGCCGTTATCGCGAGTTTCTCGATCTGATGCCGCTGACATTGTCGCTGGCGGGGCTCCCGACCAGTGATGTCGGGAAATACTTCACCGAAGAGCAGATCGAAGGGCGTTCGTTCACCATTCGCCACGCCTATAAAGCGGCCCGCGGGCTGGTGCGGGAAGCGATCACGCGGTGAATTCGTGAAATGCAGTGCAAAGTGACGGAAATGCGTTGACCAAATTTGTTTGCATTTCGGCTCTTGCATTTTGCACTTTGCATTTTTCACTGATCACTTTGCACTTCTTCTCGTGAGGCAGCCCCCTCGATCAGGACTCAGGGAACAGAATCCCTGGGCTCCTGTGTCCTCTGAAACCGCGCCCGGTTTCTCCGGGTAAAGGGTTCTGGAAAGGGACAAGGACCCCGTGGACGACGAATGCGAGTTGGCACGCCGCTGCCTCGCTGGCGAACCAGACGCTGTGCGCGCCTTCGTCGACCAATTTCACGCGCTTGTCTTCAGTCTCTGCTTCCGCATGCTGGGTCATCGGCACGATGCGGAAGACGCGACTCAAGACGTGTTCGTGAGGGCGTTCCGACATCTCGACCACTGGGACGCCACCCGGCCCTTGCGACCGTGGTTGCTGACGATTGCCGCGAACCGGTGTCGGACCCGCCTGGCCAAGCGAACCAAAACGCCGGTCGCCATGGAGCACGCTCACGAGATCGCCGGAGACAATCCCACCCGGTCGAACGACTTGGCCGAAGAGCTACAACGCGGTTTGGGTGAACTGCGTGAAGATTATCGCATTTGCTTCCTGTTGTTTTACGAACAGCAATTATCGGTGCAAGAGGTGGCGACGACGCTCGATTGTCCCGAGGGAACCGTTAAAACCTGGTTGTATCGTGCCCGAAAATTTCTCGCTGAATACCTGCGGCAACGCGGAGTGGTGACGCCCGATGGATACGAACTGCACACACCTTGAAGACTGGCTGGTCGAACAGCCCGACGCCGGCGCATTGCCCGCGGAATGGGAACCGCACCTCGCGGCCTGTCCGACGTGCGCGCAGCGCTGGCAGGATGAACGCCGGTTAGCGGCGGCGATCGTTGTCTGGCGGGCGAATCCCCCCCGCCCGCCGGCAACATCGGCCCTGGTTTCCACGCTCCTCGCCGAAGTGGCGGTGAAGCACAACACCCTGCGGTCGACAAGCGCGGTCAGTCGTCGCCGGTCGTGGTGGCCAATGGTCGCCGCCTCGGCCGCCCTTGTGATTGTCGGCATCGGTCTGACGCGTTTGACATCAACCGACACCGCGACCCCTTGGACGGCCGCCACGACCACTTCGGACGCAACTCAACAATTGGCGCTCACATCGACGGTCGGGACCTTGATGAGCCAGTTCGAGGGAACCTCATTCGATGTTCTGACCGCGAGTCAGAATGCGCTGCCGCGGTTCCCCGCGTTCCAGCAGAATCAAACGTCGCCATTCGAAGCGGGCGAAATCATCGACCCGGCGGCTCCGTCCGCTGTGTTACGCTATGGGCAACCGTTGGGACAAAGCGTCGGGGAAGCCTTTCGGTTTTTGCAGATCGCGGTGTCGATTCCATCGACGGATGCGGGTTGATGCAAGAGACCCAGGGATCGGAATCCCTGGGCTTCTGGATGGTGGAGCATGATGTTGGATGGCGATCGGTTAACGATGTCAAAAACACAAACCGTGGATGCGGTCTCCCGTCGTGTGCGTCCGTCGTTCGCGCTCTTGCTGGCGGCGTTCCTGTGCGGCGGCGCTTCGGTCGCGTGGGCGCAAACCACGTTTCCGTTGTCGTCTCTGATGGATCCCGACGTCGCGCTCTACATCGAAGTCGTGCATCCCGATCAGAACTGGCAGATGTGGGAACGTTCGGAACTCGCGCGACGATGGAAACAATCCGGTCTGGAAGCGCTCCTCGAGAAAACCGAACCCATACAAAACTGGCGCAAGGTTGACGGTGCGGTGGCGAAGGCCACTTCGCAGCCGTTGACGGACCACATTCGCGGTTTGTGTGGCGAAGGACTTTCGCTGGCGGTCTTCGTGCCCAACAATGGGCCACCACAGGGATTGTGGGTCTCGCGGGCGCGTTCGGCGGAAGTCCTCGCCGCCACACTGAAAGCTTGGGACACGCTCGAACCGCCCTTGAAGATGGAGCGCCGTGGATCGGCGCGGGCCGAGTTTTTTGCCCGCCGGATCAAAAAGGATCTGCGTGAGCAAACGCTGTTCTTTGCCCATCGTGATGACGTGCTGATTCTCTCCGATCAGGAACAGCTTGTCGCGCAGTGTGCGGAACGGTTGGCCGATCAGACCCTCAGCCCCGAAGCCCGCGCGGCCATCAGTCCCGGGCGCAGTTTCCTGATGGAAGCGGAAGCCGTGGTCCCCGAGCCCGCCAAGGCCGCCCTGTGGGCCTACAGCAATCCGCGGGCGTGGGACCGGATTCTCGATCATGAATTTGATCATTCCCCCGGAGCACAGCTTGCCCGCGGCGTTTGGAAATCGCTCCGCGGTGTCGGCGTGTCCGTCCGCATGGATGAAGGGGTGACCATCACTCTGGCGGCGACGCTCGACCCGGCGCAGGTCCACTCCGGTTGGAAAGCCGCGGTCGATGCCCATGATTCGTCCGATCCGCTGAGCGCTCCCGAGCAACTCGCGATTCTGAACGCCGCCCCGGTAGATGCCGTGGCCGTGGCGGGCGGCTCATTCCGCCCGCTCTGGTGGATTCAACAATTTCAGGCGTTGCAATCGGACCGCGAACGCGAAGATGGCAAGCGGATCAGTCGTGTCCTCCGCGGCGCTTTTGGGGGGCTCGATCCGTGGACGGAAGTGGGGACGGCCTTGTTTCGCGATTGGGGCGTGTACGTCACCCGCAAAGCGCCGCCGGGGTGGTCGAAGAAACCGAGCGACTGGCATCTCGCCGCGCTGCACACGCTCTCGACAGCCGCCTCCCCGCGGGCCGATATCGCAGGCGGAATCGATGACGCCCTCGGATTGGGCATGCAGCTTCTGGCCGCACAAGCCAACGCCGAAAACCCGGAACCGGCGGTGATCCCGGTCCGCACGCGCGATGACGGCAGCGTCGGTCGCAAGATGTCCGGCCGTCCGGAGTGGAACTTCGGTTACGAACTCGCGGGCAATCAATTGTGGGCCGGCTGGCCGATGAACGATGTCCATCAGCGCGTCGCGACGGCGGCGGTCGGGAACAACCGCACCGCTACGGAATTGGCCGAACTTTCTCGTCGCGAGTTCCCCAAACCGTCGCTGCTGGCCTGGGTGAATCTCGAGCGCTTGCGTGCCGCGCTCATCCCGAATGGGAGTCGGCCGGTCGATGATCCGAAAGCGGAATTACCGCGGGTCCTGTCGCATCTATTCGATCGGGGGTTTGCGGCGGTATCGCTGGAACCGCAACGCGTCGAGTTCAAACTCGGCGGCCGTTTTGCCCCGACGCCGTAACGCAACAAGCCGGTAGCGCGAGCGCCCGGTTTCCTGCGATCGAAGAAACCGGGCGCTCGCGCTACCGGCTCGTTGATTCTGATTGTGTGTAACTATCTTTATTTCAAATGGTTACGCGCTGAAAACCTCGCATTGACCGCGGGCGCTTGTGGCAGGTATCCTTCGTCCCCCGTGCCGGGACGGCGCGGACTGTCTGTCGCCAGGAGGGCCCCGCGTGTCTCAAGCCGCTGCTCAGGCTGTGGTTCCGTATGCTCGTGTCGAGCAATTGCGTGAAGCCCGCAGCATCGTCGCCCACGAAGGTCAGGCCCTCGTCGATCTGGCCCGCCGGTTGGAGATGACGTTCTGCGATGCCATCGAACGGATCGTCGCCTGTCGCGGCTGCGTGGTGGTGACCGGCGTCGGCAAAGCGGGACTGATCGGGCAGAAGATCGCGGCGACGATGTCCTCGACGGGAACCCGCGCGTTTTTCCTGCATCCCACCGAAGCGTTTCATGGCGACCTCGGCAGCCTTGGTGCTGATGACGTCATGCTGTTTCTTTCCCACAGCGGTGAATCGGAGGAAGTCTGCCGATTGCTGCCGTGGGTCCGTAGCGTCGGCTTGCCGATGATTGCGATCACGGCGGAAGCCCAAAGCACGTTGGGTTGCGCGGCGGAGATCACCATTTCACTCGGCCGGTTGATCGAAGCCGGTCTGCATGGATTACCCCCCACGACCAGCACCACGGCAATGCTCGCCGTGGGCGATGCGCTGGCGTTGGTCGCCGCACAATCGCGCGGGTTTACTCCGCAGCAGTTCGGCAAGCTTCACCCCGGCGGCAGTCTCGGTCGACGATTGACCCCGGTGCGAGACGTCATGCGGCGCGGCGATGAAATGCGGCTGTCCATCGAAACGGCGTCCGTGCGTGAAGTGCTCACCGGTCTGCGACGCCCCGGACGCCGTACCGGTGCGGTCATTCTCGTGGATGAAGACGGTCGCCTGAGTGGTCTCTTCACTGACAGCGATCTGGCGCGTTTGCTCGAACAACGGCGCGATGAGCAACTCGATCGGCCCATCATTGAAGTGATGACCGCCCGGCCGATCACCATTCGTGAGGATGCGATTCTGGAAGAAGCCGTCGGATTGCTCAGCGCACGGCGACTCAGCGAGTTGCCCGTCGTGGATGATGAGGGGCGCCCGGTGGGATTGCTCGATATCACCGATGTGATTGGACTGATGCCCGCGGAAGGTTGATGTCGTTCGTCCCCCCGTTGCGGACTAAGGGGGAGTGAAGAAAGTTTTTCGCGACGTGAGGGAAAAGGTGTGATCTCTTAAAAGCCAAGTCGACACGACCGCAGTCCCTTCTCCCCCGTCTGCGGGGGAGAAGGTGGCCGATAGGCCGGATGAGGGGGCCGAGCGTTTCAATCCGCCCCCTCACCCTGGCCCTCACCCCCGCAGACGGGGGAGAGGGGACCGGAGGTTTTGTTCGTTCCATCCGGATCTGTTTTACAAGAGATAAAAGGAACCCCGCTCTTTGTTCATGCGGCGATTGGTGTTGACGTTCGGGACGGCGGCGACTTTGTGCGGCGTGTATGCGCTGTACTCGGAGTTGATGCGCCCGTTGATTCCCGCCGCGCCGCCGCAACCGCAACCCGTGGCGATGATTCTCGAGAACGAAGCCACGCGGCCCATTGAAAACGTGCGCGTCGCCGAGACCTACCTCGCGGCTCAACAACCGTGGACGACCGAAGCGCGTTACCTGCTGCGGAGTGCGCAGGGGGCGTTCCTCTACACGAATGACTGGCAGCCGGAAGGCAAAGAAGGTCGCATCCGGTTGAGCCCGTTCGCGATGGCGTGGGTCAGCATCAACAAAGAGACCGGCCTGGAAGAAGCTGTGACCGTGGTCAGCGAATCGGCGTCGCTCAAATTCTCGGGGACGTTCGATCTCATGTCGGCGGACGCCGGACGAGTCATTGCTGCGGCATTGGAAGGTCGGACACGCATCACCGGCCCGAACGGAATGTTGTTCGACGGTCGCAATTTTCACTTCTCCGAATCGTCGTCCAGCTTGTGGAGCGAGTCCCCGGTCACATTCACTTATGCCGGGAACAAGGGGAACGCGAACCGTTTTCAGGCCGACTTGATCCCCCAAACGGGACCACCCGACCGCGACCGCCCGCACATCTTTGGTGTCCGGACGGTTCGGTTGATTCAGAACGTGCAGATGGACATGCAACTGAAGCAGAAGGACGGCCTGCTCCCGCTCAAATTGCGCTGTGCGGGAAACTTTGAATATGACGTGGCAAAGCAGACCGCGATTTACAACGACAAGGTCGTCGCTTCGCGCGAAACCGGCGCGGAAGAATTCGACTGGCTCGAATGCGATCGGTTAACGGCCTTGTTCGGCGATCCGGAATCCGCACCGACGGCGACGGAACCGCCCGTCCCCATTGCAGGGGCATCGCCGGAGTATCAGAAACTGAGTCAGACGTGGAAATTCCGCCGTCTGCAAGCGGAACGGTTCACGCCGACGACGATCGCGACCTCCGGGAAAAAAGTGCCGACCTTTCAATTGCATTCCATGCAGAACAAATTGCGGGCGTCATTCCGACAATTGATTTACGACGGCGAACAGCAGGTGCTCGTCCTGCGCGATGATGATGGCGTGAAAGTCGTTCAGGCGCAGACGCAGATGCAGGCCCCGGAAATTGTGGTGCAACTCGCGGAAGGGCAAAAACTCGCTGGAGCCTTGTGCCGCGGTGAAGGCTGGATCAACTTTCGCGACCCGAAAACCAGTACGGTGTTGTTCGCCGCCGATTGGAAGCAGCATCTCCGTCATGTCGCAAATGCCGCGGACGGGATCGATCTGATCGAACTGGCGAACACGGCATCCTTCCGGCAACCGAATGAGAATAGTGCGCTCGGTGCGGAACTGATCCGCGTCTGGACCACGCCGCTGTCACTCGCGGGAGCGATTGCGACCGGCCCCGCCTCGCCGCCGAAGCCCGCCGCCAAAGACAAGAAGAAAAAACTCGACGTGCAATTGCGACGGTTGGAAGCGACTCAGGACGTCGTGCTCGTCAGCCCGCAATTGGAAGGCCGTTGCCAGAAACTGGAAGCCACGCTCGATACCAGCGTCGCGCCGCGCGCCGCGAAATCCGGAACATCACCCCTCGGCGGTTTGAAACCGGATCGCAACCGTGAAGCGAAAGACAACGCGGACAATCCCGAAGATTTCCCCGTTGTGGTCGCGGCCGATTCGATTCGCCTGCGCTTGGTTCCGACCACGGCCGACCAACCGGATGTCGCGGAAATCTGGACCGACGGGCAAGTCGCGCTGAGTCAGCAACATACGGGTGATCGCGCGCCGCTATCCATTCGTGGCGATCACGTCCATCTCCAAAATGACGGAGGCAACGAGCAGGTCGCGGACATCACCGGCACACCGGCGACCGTCCGCGAGAATGGCTTGTTCCTCGAAGCCGGATCGATTCACCTCGACCGGGCTGAGAACCAGATGAGCGTTCAAGGCAAAGGATTGTTGCAGCTTCCCGTGAAGACCGACCTGGACGGCAAGCCGCTGCCGGTCGCGCAACCGTTGGAAGTCACCTGGAAAGAGCGGATGTCGTTCGACGGACGTGCGGCGGATTTCCGCGGCAATGCTCGAGCGGAGTTCGGCGAACGCCGCATTCAATGTCAGCGGATGGAAGTCGTCCTCAGCGATCGGCTGTCCTTTACGGACGGGCTGCCCAAGTCCAAAAAGGGGGCGGACCCGCAAGCGCAGCTCGCCGCCGTGCATTGTTATGACGACGTGAAATTTCAAGATTTCACCCGCGATGGGGCCAACCTCGTGGCCATTCAGAACGCCGATGTGTGGGAGATGCACATCGACCGCATCACCGGCGAAATCAATGCCCAGGGACCGGGACGCATGCAGATGTGGCAGCGCGGGCAAGGGCATCGCGCCCAGATCGCGACTCCGCAATCGGCCAAAGCCAACACGCCCACGCAGGTGGACGCGACCGAGTGGGAATATACGTTCGTCAAATTCGACGGCAAAATGGAAGGGAATCTCCACCGTCGCTATTCCAGCTTCCGCGACCGTTGTGAAATCATTCATGGCCCCGTGAAACTTCCGCACGACGTGATTGAACGCGACAAAATGCCCAAAGCCGGCGGACTATTGCGTTGCCAGGTTCTGGAGGTGATGCAAGCCGCGGGTGTTGCGGATGAGCAGGGAAAGATTCAACTCGTCGGTCAGGGCGATGCCGACCTCGAAGGCTACGGCTTCTTTGCCAGAGCCGATCAGATCAGTTATGACGAAAGCAAGAAGTCGTACACACTCCGCGGCGTGGGGAAGAATCTCGCGCGGGTCTCGCATCAGGAACGGCCCGGGGACAACCCGCGCGAGACGGCCGCTCAACGGATCGAATTCATCCCGGAAACACACACGCTCCGCATCGACGGTCTCACCGGCGGCGAAGGCGGGCGGTAGGAAGTGATGAGTTAGGATCGATGAGTGATGAGCGGATTCCACACAACGCGCTGTTCATTGTGAGGATCAATCATCACTCATCAATTCGAATCAGCGTCATCTGGCGCAGATCCATCACCGCGGGGCCCGGCTTCTTTATGGCTTTGACGGTGAGCTGATACCGCTTCGCTTCGGTCAGAGTCAGCACGCCGAGATCGACCGGCACGAAGGCCTGGAAGCCGCCGGTCTCTTTGACCGTGTAATTCAACACCTGCTCGCCGACGGCGAATTGGACGTCACTGCCGCCGGACCCGTTGCCGCAGCCGATGAGCGCTTCGACACGGTACTTGCCGGGTTGTTTCACCGTGAACGCGAACTCGGCCCAGTCTTCCGGGCGGACCCAGAAACCGAGCGTGTTTTTGTGCGGCATCGGTTCATAGCGTAATTGCAGGCCATGCACATGCGCGGTCTTCGCCCCGATCTCGATGCGGCCATTCTTGCCCGGCGGATTCGGTTCGTACTGCGGGTTCGGTGTCGGCATCTGGGCGTCAACGGTTCTGTACCAATAGTGCAGTTTCGATGCGAGGGTGCTCACCACGGCGGGCAACTCATCGTGCAGGTTGCGGCCTTCGCGCAGGTCGGCTTGGATGTCGTAAAGTTCCTGACGGCTGTCGTCATAAAACTCGATCAATTTGTGGTTTCCATACCGAACGGCACCGCTGGGGCGTGATCCCTGATTGGCATAGTGCGGGTAATGCCAATAGAGTGCCCGCGGTTCGAGTGCGGTCTTATCGCGAAGTAGACCGGCCAGCGACACCCCATCCAGACCGTCCGGCGGGACGAAGCCGCACCATTCGCAGAGCGTGGGCAAAAAATCAATACTGCAGACGGGCGTTGATTCCGTGCTTCCCGATGGGATGCCGACCGGGCCGCGCATCAGCAACGGCACGCGAATGCCCCCTTCATACAGCCAGCCTTTGCCTTCCCGTAGCGGCGCATTCGATGTCGCGGGTGTCTTCGCGCCTTCCGTGGTGGCGAGACCGCCGTTGTCGGACGTGAAAATAATGACGGTGTTCTCGAGCAGATGGTGTTCCGCGAGTTTTTGTCGCACCGTGCCGACGGCGTTGTCGAGAGCCTCCAGCATCGCCGCATAGACCGGGTTGTTCTGTTGTCCTGCAAACGTCCCCGCGGCAGGATACTTCGCCACCATCTCTTCCGGGGCCTGTAGCGGCGTATGCACGGCGTAATGTGGCAGATACAGAAAGAACGGCTGCGTGTGATTGGCGTCAATGAACTTCGCCGCTTCGACTCCGAGCCGATCGGTCAGATATTCCCCCGCCGGCGCGTCCGTGAGGCCGGGCATCGTGCGGCCGTTTTTTGCGAACGGGGCAAAGTAACTCAGCGGCGTGCCGGTGTGATCGCCCGCGATGTTGGTTTGAAAGCCTTGTTCGAGCGGCCCGAAGCCTTCACCGCCGAGATGCCATTTGCCGATGTGCCCCGTGACATATCCGGCCTTGGTGAATAACTCCGCCAGCGTGATTTCTTCGAGCGGCAATTCCTGGCGGATGACCGGGCGGTTGAGTTCCTGATCGGGGCGATCACCGCGGCCGGGCAACCAGTCGGTGAGATGCAATCGCGCGGGATATTTGCCCGTCATGATGGCGGCTCGTGTCGGCGAGCAGACCGGGCACGCTGCATACGCCTGCGTGAACCGGACCCCTTCCGCGGCGAGTTGATCGAGATGCGGCGTGCGATGAAACTTGCTGCCGTAACACCCGAGGTCCATCGCGCCCAGATCGTCGGCGACAATCAGCACCACATTCGGCCGCGCCGGGGCCGCGGTGCCTGGCGATGTCGTAATCAGGAAAAGAAGAAAACCGCCGATCGATGCGCGTGCCGTCATGATGTCCGTCCCGGATGAAGTTCAAAATGCGGGACGTATCATCACCATGTCGAGGGGCGTTCGGCAATCGAACATCCTCGAGCGACGGGAGTTTTTTAGGTCACACAGCTTCGTCCGCGAAGGCGTGGTACATCCCGGTTGAGCGTGGTCGCTCACGCCGCGTCGTCGGGCCATTAATGGTTCAAGCCGAAGAGCAGGTAGCTCGCCATCAGGAGTCCGATGAATCCGAGCAAGAGGCCGACGACAACGCCGGGGGACCAGCCTGAAAACCGGAGCGGCCGGCCGCTTTCCAGACGACGGATCGTGTCCTGATGTTTGATGGCCGCGGCGAAGGTGACGACGACGCCGAACAGGACGAGGACCGTGCCGATTCCCAGTGAGACCCCGGTGTGAGGCAAGGGCGGCTTCCCCGGCAGCGCGGCGAGTTCCCGTAGAAATAGCCCAAACCGCGCGACGACGAAACCGAACCCCATCAGCGCCAGTCCCGTTCTGATCCACGCCAGCAACGTCCGCTCGGCCGCAAAAAACGTCCGGGCATCGGGCGTTTCCAAAGGGGGCGATTCCAAAGCCATCGGGCAGGTTCCCTACGTGATTGGGAGAGGAATTCGTGCCGCTGGTCCCGATGAGATTCGTCAATAAAAAGAGCCCGGGAGGTTTCTTCCCGGGCTCTTGGCTGCTGGCAATTCGTGCCTACTTCAAGCTGACGGCGATCCAGCCATTCACGATCTGAATGGCCGTCACGGCGGCTTCCACCTTGCGGCTGCCGGTGCCCGACAACTTGATGTTGGCAGACGTCTTGCGATCCGGCAATGCGGCTCCGATCTTGTTGATGATCACTTTCCGCTGCACGCCGCTCAGATCGCCGTCGATGCCCACGATTTGCAAGTCGCCGCGGACGATCTGAATTTCACTGCCATTGGACGTGATCTTCAGCGGGACGGAGATTTCCTGCGTGGGAATCGGGTCCTTGCCTTCGCGTTCCAGACCGGCGCGAATGACGAGGAGCAATTCACCGTTGCGGAATTGGACCCGCAGCGGATCTTCCTTCGCGAAAGCGATCTTCGCGGGGATCTGGTCTTCTTCGTCGGCCGCAGCGGCATTCGGCTTGGGCGTCACTTCCGCCGGAGCACGGAATTTGAACTCGCGGGCCAACGCCTTCGACAAGAAGCCTTCGACGTGATGGCGAAGTTCTTCTTCCGACATCGTTTTGCCGGAGAAGTCGATCCGGTCGATGGTGTTGTTGATGATCGAATCGTGCATCACCAGCTTCGCACCCACGGCGTCGGCAACGAGCATGGATTCCGGGACCGAACCGGCGAGTTCGTTTTCGCCCGTCAGACGGCTGGAGATGCGGATCTGCGTATCGGTGCTTTCAAACCGTTGACGATCCGGGAAGATGCCCGCGGATTTCAGACCGGCGTTCAATTCCGATTCGATCCGTCCGCCGGCGTTGCCGAATTCCTTGTCGACTTCGGAGTTGAACCGCGGCAGGACTTTATCGGAGATCCGGCTGCGGGCGATCGCTTCGGCTTGCGGACGGCGATTGCCCGCTTCCTGCATGGCGACCCGTTGAGCCACCCGGCCGAAAATCGGCAGGCCGCTGAGCCGCGTCGTGGCACCGGTGGTCGTGTTGCTGGCATTCACACCGATTGCCGCCGGGCCGGTGGTGAAGGTCTTGCCGTCATACAGCACTTCTTTGGTGGCGCGGAACGAGTGGTTGCCCGAAGTGTAAATCGTCGCTTGATCGGTCACCCCGGCGGTGTTGGACTGGATGGTGCCGTTCAGCACGAGGTCGAAGCGAATGCCGTTCTTGGACGGCTTGAGATCGGCGTTGACGGACGTCTGCGTGGTTTGCCAGCCGCCGACGTTGGCACCGAGAACGTAATCGTTCACCTGGCCGTTTTCGACGCGGGAGTCGCCGATCAGTTTGCCGACAAACGCTTCGCTGGCGATGAAGCGGAGATTGTCGTTCATGTAATGATCGTTAATGACCCCGGCGATGAGGTCGCCCCCATCGCTGGCACTTTGCTGGATGGCACCGAGTGCGGCGCGAACGGCAATGGCATCGCCCGCGGTCGCGTAGGATTCAAAGCCGTCGATGGCGGCCGCCAGCTTCTTGAACTGTTCGTGCAAAGCGGCCGGATCGGCGGGACCCGCTTTGGCGGTCGCCGCGGCGAGATACTGCTCGGTCGCCGCTTCCAGATTCATGAAGGCCGGTCGGCTCAAGAAGGCCTTTTGCTCCGCATTCGTCAGCGATTCCCGCTTGGCGAGCTTGGCCTTGGTTGCATTGGCCGCATTGAGGGCGGCTTCCCCGTCGGCACCGGCGGCGAGGGCGAGCTTCAGATCCGCGGATTTCACATACGGCAGCCACGCCTTGCCACCGGGCAACGTAGCGAGCGAGGCTTCCAGGTCGGCAATCGCGGTTGTGACCGCGGCACCCTTGGCTTTGAGCCGCATGGCCCGCATCGTTTCCGGGTTCAATTCGAGCGTGTTGAGCATCGCCTCGGCGAGCGTGATGCGGCGGGCGAGCGGCCCGTGCAAGCTCGCCAGCGTGTTCGAGATCGCGGCATAACGGCCATCGGCCAGCGCTTTCTCGATGGTGGCCAGCCGCTTCTTCAGCGCGTCGATCTTGCTGCGCTGGGCGGCGACATCCCCTTCGAACTTGTAGAAACTGGCGACCTCGGCCGCGGTTTCCGTGCTCCAGGTGGCCCAATTGCCATCGAGGGGAGCGAACGCATCGGCATTCAACAGAACGGGCGGTTCCGCGGGGAAGACACCGGTCAAACCCGGTCCCGACGTGGCCGGTCCCACGGCCCAGGCACCGGCAGCCACGCTGGCAAGCACACCGGCCGCAGCAATCCGCTGCAACCAGCGGCGTTGGCGGCGGCGGAGTTTACGTTCGGCAGGCGTTCCGGTCTTTTGTTGTTCGGTCATCAGCATCTGCTCCTGCGTCGTCACTCCCGATCCGGGAGTCCGTCGATCTGCGATTCGAGTTCGTTGGATGTGGGCGATGAAGTTCCACGGACGGGCACTCCCGCGTGCCTCATTTGTCTTCCAGCCATCGCGTCTCGTGTGGTGCGGTAGTTATCGTCTGCAGGATTGCTACAACCCGAACTCTCCGGGGACTCGGCAAGACCGTCAGGACAGTTTCGAGCTGAACTTTCGGAGTAACCGGAGAATCCGCAATGTTCTGCCCAAGCGGCAAACTCCACCACGTTCGCCCACTCTACCCGGTGGCGCGGGGTGATTCAATCCGCTCCCGGACGAGACGAGGGATTCCGTCCACAGTTTCGCCCCACTCACGCATGGGGCCGCGCCGATGCAAATAGCGAGTTAGTCGTCACCCACCACCAAACGCAAATAGCTTTCGTAGCGCTGGCGGGAGAGGAATCCGGCGTGGACCGCTTGGCGTATCGCGCATTCCGATTCGTCCAGGTGGAGACAGTTCGGGTACTTGCAATACGGCACAAAGGGCCGGAATTCCCTGAAGTAGCCCTCCACTTCCCCTTTTCCGACGTCCCACAGGTCCAGTTGTCTGATGCCCGGCGTGTCCACAACCCAGCCGCCGGTATCGAGTTGCAGCAACTGGGCATAGCGGGTGGTGTGGCGTCCTTTTTGCGTGACCTGGCTGATTGCCGCCGTCCGCAGTTCGAATGCGGGCTGGATGGCGTTCAGCAGCGTTGATTTCCCGACGCCGCTTTGCCCGGTGAAAACCGTTTGCTGACCCCGGAGCAATTGCCGCAACCGTGGCAGACCCGCGCCGGTCAGCGGGCTGGTGGGAATCACCGGATAGCCGAGGCGGCTGTACAACGCGATCAACGGTTGCAGATCGACGAGATCGACCAGGTCCGCCTTGTTGAGACAAATCGCCGCCGACACATTTCCTTTCGCGGCACTCAGCAGGAAGCGATCGATCAGCGGCGGCTTGAGGGGCGGCTCACCGAGCGACGCGACAATCAGCACCTGCGTCACATTCGCCACCAGGACGTGTTCGCGGTATTGGTGCTTCCGGGTGATCACTCCTTGTCGCGGTTCGACCCGTTCGATGACTCCCTGCTGGTTATCGAGCGGCTGGTAGAGCACCCGGTCACCGGCAACCACGGCGGTTCGTTCGTCGGAGGCCATCGTGCGGAGCATCCGCCGGACGGTGCAGGGGACGACTTCACCCGTCACATCATCCTGCACGAGACATTGCGTGGAGCCGATCGCCCGGAGCACGCGACCCGCCCGGCACACGGTTTCATCGACCGCCCGGACGACCTGATCGCCGGACTGCTGGCCCATAATCGTCCGCTTGCGGGTGAGTCCCCCTTTGTGCGAGACCCGTTCGGAACTGGCCGCGGTCTCTTCGGGGGCATCCCCGGCGTGATGCGCGCGCGTCAGATCATTTTGCCGCGTGGACGTCCCGCGGTTTTTGCGCATCTGCACGCGAATTTTCGGTTGGCGCTTGGCGGCCACAGGGCAACTTTCAGAGGAGCTTTTCACGGACAGCGGGTGGACGTCGCATCTGCACAGACACAAGGACTACCATTGCGAGGATCACGGTGATTGCTCCCGGCATTCCCCCCCATGTGGCGGCCATTCCCGTCGCCACCAATCCCAACAGCACCAGCATGCCTGCCGTGCGGTTCCATGCCAGAAAGGGTTCGATCATGAGCAACAGCAGGACCCCGGCGAGCACCCACCGGGCCCCCCATGCGGCCGCGGATTCGGGCCCCGGCCGCGATGATTCTTGCGTCGACAGTGCGTCCGGCGTGGCGAGTTCCGCTTCCAGACCGCGCAGTAATTCGTCCCGTAATTCGCCGGGACTGAGCGGGGTCAGATCGCTTTCCCGCGTGTCGACATTGACGGCGTACCACTGCGAACGGGAGGTTCCGCTGGCTTCGACCGCATAGAAGCCGGGCAGCCGCGGACCATCCCAGCTCACGGAGGTGCCATTCTCCTGCGGTCGGAGCGTGACCGCATCCCCTTCCCCGCCGAGTCGCCGAATGGTCACGCGGTCGTCACTCCGCTGGGCTTCCACGCGCGCGGTCAAAATCTGTCCGACCATCAGCGTCCGCTCGGCGGCTTTCAGCGAAATAAAGTAGCGCAACGTTTCCTGCATCATGGGAACAAAGCTGTGTCCCCATAACGCCCAGGCACTCCAGCGTCGATCCAGCGATGTCGTGGCCAACATCACGCGGCCGTCACGGTACGGTGCTTCAATCAATGCGGGATCACCGGTATCAAACTGCAGGGCGACACGGCTTCGTTCCGGCGCGGGCGTGGCCTTCAGGTAGGCAAACGTCTGCGTCAGCTCGAAGCCGGTGTTGGGATTGCCGCGGAATGGTTGCAGAATCGGATGCCGGAACTCCAGCGGATCGAACACGAAGCGTTGCTGCCGCTGTTCCGCATCGCCAATGACATCGCCCAATCGCGCGGGAAGCAAGTCGCGACCATCCCGATACAGCACGGCATTGTAGTTTTCAGCTTTCACGTTCGGTCCGACACCGATGAACAACGCGCCGCCTTGCCCCACGTATTGCCGCAGCACTTCCGCGTCGCGGTCGGTGAACCGCGGGACATCGCACAGGAACACGACGGCATACCGCGATAAATCGGTTCCCAGCAGTTCGCCGTCGGAGATCACGGAAACGTCGACGCCGCCGTTTGCCAAATCGGCCTCCGCAGTCTGGGGAGCGAGCGCCAGATGCAGTAAATCGACGGCATTCTCGAACGGCTGCGGCGACGGACGGCCATCCACCAACAACACCGGCAACGTCGCGGTGACCGGAATCACAATGCGCCGGCGGTCATCTTCCGGGAGCCCATCGGCATCGAGCCGCGCTTCCATTCGCAACATCCCCGCCGCCGTGGGAGTGGCAACAAACTCGCGCTGCACGTCTTCGCCCGGTGTCAATTCGATTGTCTCCGCGCTGGAGACGCGATCATCGACCAGCCATCGCAATGTTCGTTTGACGGGTTCCTCACTGCCGAAGACACGGAGCGTGGCCGCGACACGCACGGGTTGTTGCGGGAAGACCACGGTTGTGGACGTGGTGAGCGTCATCACCGCGGCGTTGGTCATTGGGGCTTCCGCCGAATCGTGCCACACCAACCGCGCTTTCTTGCCCAAGTCCTGGAGGGCATCGTGCAACTCTTCCTGCTGCTGCGGCTGAGGCGGCCGCCACATAGTTCGTTGCGAATCGGTGAAGAAATGAACTTCCCGAATTTCGACATCGGTTTCCTTGGAAAGCATCGCGGTGGCCGCCCGCAAGGCACCGAGCACATCGGCCCGCTCGGCGGTCGCGGCCAGATTTCGCAACTCCTCCGAGACCGGCAACGTTTGACGCGCGGGCTCGGAGATGAGCACGGTCGGTGCTGTCCCGGACATTCGCACGAGTTGCCACAAGTCTCCCGGTTGAGCCAGTTGCAACAGCGATTCGGCTTGAGCCCGCTGGCGATCGAACCGCGACCCCAACCCATCCGTCGCCCCCAGGCTGAGGCTGGTATCCATAATCAACAGCCGTTGCGTCCGGTCCGCAGCGGAATGGTGGGCGGGAGCCGAGAACATCGGTCCGGCGAGCGCAATCGCGGCGGCGATGGGAATCAACGTCCGTACCAGCAACAGCAACCACTGATCGATCCGAAAGGACCGCGATTGTTTCTGCGCCGCGGTGATCAAAAACTGCATCGCCGCCCAGCGGGTTTCGCGATACTTCCGACGATACAGCAAATGGATGAGCACCGGCACGGCGGCCAGTGCCACACCCCATAACAACCACGGAGAGGCGAACCCAAACGCCAACACCGCCACGCGAAAAATCCTCGATCCACAACGACGACTCAAACGACACCATCATCAAAGTACGGCATCGACCGCGCATCCAGCAAGGACGCCGTAACCATTGCCACCTCGGCACGGAGATCGTGTAGAATCTTTAAGATCGTGAGTGCGAGCTTTCGTCAGTTCCATTTCAGGCGACGATGCCATGTCTACTGCCGTGCTTTTTCCGCCCGCTTCGCTCATCACCGCAGAAGAGTACCTTCATCGGGCACCATCTGATCGCCCCTCCGAGCTCATTCGCGGAAAGATGATTGCGATGAATCCCCCATTTTCAGCACACGGTTACTGGTGCGGTCAAATCCACTACCTGCTCAATGAATTCGTGCTGGCAAACAAAGTGGGGCGAGTAATCACGAACGATGGTGGTGTCATCACGGAGCGCGATCCGGATACCGTGCGCGGGGCGGATGTCGCCTTCTACAGCTTTCAGAAGGTGCCGCCGGGGCCGTTGCCGGATGGTTACTGGCCGACACCGGAACTCGTGGTCGAGGTCCGATCGTCCGATGACCACTGGGCGGATATTCATAAGAAAGTCGGCGAGTATCTCAATGCCGGGGTGATCAACGTTTGTGTGGTTGATCCACAACATCGAAATATTCATGTGGCCGACCAGAACACCACACGCGTTTTGTCGGAAGCCGATATGCTCACTTTCCCGGAAGTCTTACCCGGTTTTTCGGTATCCGTCACCCGTATTTTCGTATGATTGGACTTCACGTTCGCACCCCGGCTGCTTCTTCGCAGCCGGGGTGCTCTTTTGATCGGACGCACTTCCCCGTTCAAGCATCCCGGCTGCCTGGAAGCAGCCGGGATGCGATGCCTTCCCGGAATTGATGTGACATGCCTGCGTTTCCGGAAATTGTGCTCAGCAGCCGTAATGCCAAGAAAATTGGTGAGATCGCCGAGTTGCTTGCGCCGTATCAGATCCCGGTGATGGGAGTGCAGGACTTTCCCGATGTCCCGGAGGTCGACGAAGATGGCGATTCGTTCCGGGCGAACGCGGCCAAAAAGGCCTCCGTCGTCGCGAAGCAATTGAATCGCTGGGTGCTGGCCGAAGACAGCGGGCTGTGTGTCGATGCCCTCGGCGGCGCGCCGGGGATTCACTCGGCCCGATATGCTGGTGAACAAGGCCAGGACGCGGCCAACAACGAAAAACTCCTTGCGGCACTCGACGCCGTACCGCAAGACAAACGAACGGCGTATTACGTCTGTTACGCCGTTTTGAGCGATCCCGAGGGGAACATCCGTCTGGAAAGCGAAGGTCGCTGCCACGGTCGGATGCTGCGCGAATACCACGGCGAAAACGGCTTCGGTTATGACCCGTTGTTTCTGGTCCCCGAGTATCACCAGACCTTCGGCGAACTCCCCGCCGCCGTCAAACGCCATATCAGCCACCGCGCGAAAGCGTTTGAACGGTTGCTGCCACAGATTGTGCGGTTGTTTGCGTCAGATCTTGTGAGCGGCACGGCGCTAGCCGCCGGTTCCTGACACGATAAAAATACACCGGCGGCTAGCGCCGTGCCGCTTATGTTACAACCCAACGTCAACCCTGCCGAAAACCCATCTTGCAGCAAATTTTGCCGGAAACTACAACCCGTCCTCTAAGCCTACCGATGCGGTTGAGGAGTCTGGCGGATGTTGACGGTTTCCTGGTGGCGAAAGCGGTTGTATCCGCGACCTGAAGCACACGATCCCCTCACCAAGTTCCTCGCGCAGATGGAACAGGAAATCGGGCCGGATAAAACCGTGCTCGATATCGGCGCCGGGGCGGGTGAACTCAACGGTTATAGCTATCGCGGCCGGGTGAAGCGCGTGATTGGTGTCGATCTCGACCCGCGTGTCACCGAAAATCCGCTGCTGGATAACGGTGTCGTCGGCAGTGCCTACGAATTGCCGTTTGCCGATGCGTCGTTCGATCTGGCGTTTTGTATCTACGTGCTGGAACACATCGACGATGCCCAGCGCTTCGTGAAGGAAGTCGGCCGGGTGCTGAAGCCGGGCGGCGTGTTTTTGTGTCTGACGCCGAACAAATTCCATTACGTGCCGATGATTGCGTCGCTGACGCCGCACAGCTTCCACGAGTGGTACAACCGCTGGCGTGGCCGGGCCGACGAAGACACGTTCCCGACGTGCTATCGACTCAACAGCCGCGGAGATATGCGGCGGCATTTCACGAGTGCCGGCTTTGATCAGTGCGACATGGAGATGGTCGAAGCGCCGCCGAACTACCTGATGTTCTCGGTCCCGACGTTCCTCGCCGGGGCGGCTTATGAACGGGTGGTGGGGGGAAGTCGCTTGCTCCAGGACCTGCGAGTCAACATCATTGGACGATTCCAGAAGGCGCAATCCGACGTTGGGGCGGTGCGGAAGGCGGCCTGATTGCAGCGCCCCCGTATTGAATCAGCGAAAGCAGACGGATGAGGATCTCGGAGTGTTACGCCGGCGGCCGGTTCGGGCTGTCGATTGAGATCTTCCCGCCGAAGACCGCCGACGGCGATGCCGCTCTGCGGCAAACCCTCGTGGAATTGGCTCCGTATCAGCCCGATTTCATTTCCTGCACTTATGGCGCGGGTGGTTCGACCAGTAAGCGGACCGTCGAGTGGTGCCAGGAAATCCAGCAGAAGCATGGCTGCACCGCAACCGCGCACTTCACCTGCGTCGGCAGTTCGCGCGACCAGTTGCTCGAATGGCTGGAGTTCGCTCAAGCGGCCGGTATCAACAACATCATGGCCTTGCGTGGAGATCCTCCCGCGGGTCAGACCGATTTCCAGCAGGCCGAAGGCGGATTGAAGTACGCCAACGAACTGGTCTCGCTGATTCGCTCGCACTTTCCGTCAATGGGGATCGGTGTCGGTGGCTATCCCGAACGGCATCCGCAAGCGCCGTCGATGGAAGTCGATCTGCAGAATCTCAAGCGGAAAATCGATGCCGGGGCGGACGGGATCTTTACGCAGCTCTTCTACGACAACACCGCGTACTTCCGCTTCCGTGAATCGTGCCGACGGCTGGGAATCGACGTTCCCTTGGTACCGGGAATCATGCCGATCACGGAGTTCTCACGCATCCAGCGGATCGCGCAGCTTTCGGGCGCCAGCATTCCCGCGGGGCTGGCAACCCGGTTGGAAGCTGTGAAGGACGATAAGCCCGCGCAGTTTGCGATTGGCGTGGAGTTCGCGATTGCCCAATGCCGCGAACTGATCGATCACGGCGTGCCGGGGTTGCATCTGTACGCGCTGAACAAGTCGCACGCATGCAAGCAGATTCTGGACGCACTGGGCATCGAACGCGCTGCCTGAGATAACGCCCGGAAGCCCAGCCATTCCGATGGCTGGGTCTCTTCTTCTTCCGATCAATCCCGTGAACGAAGAAGCCCAGGGATCGGAATCCCTGGGCTTCCCTCATGCTATGGATTGCTGCGCGAAAGTTATTTCGCGCCGTTTGCCTGCAATTGCGAAATCACTTCGGCTTGAGCCCGGAAACGTGCGGCGTGAAATTCCCACGTCTTGCGCTTCACGACGCTGCCGGCGACTTTGGACAACCGTTTGTATTTTTCGTACAGCGCCAACTTCACTTGTCGCTTGAGTTCGAGAGATTTGGCCATGATGCCCTGAGGTTTACGAGGACCACGAAACTGTC
>JAKFUG010000082.1 GCA_021732785.1 Planctomycetaceae bacterium | reverse complement strand
CAAGCCGGTCCCGTCCCCATCGCTGCGCTCCTTCGTCAACCACACCGGAAAATTCCGCAACCCTTGACGAAGGCCCTCCCCATGCAATCATTGGACCAATTCACGCCGCCGACATGCGATTGCCCTGGTGTTGGGTCAGGTTGAATTTAAAAGAGTCGGGGCGGGGGCCCCGACATATGATTTACGTTGAATTTTACATCCATAGGTCGGGGCCCCCGCCCCGACTCTTCCAATGGACCCACGATTGAATGATTCCGACCGAACGTTGATTAAGTAACGGAATCGCAGTCCGGTGATTCGCTCGGTATCATCGCAGACACATTCTACCGATCGGTCACCCGCAGGAGTTCCAACAATGCGTCTGGTTTGGGGGTTCCTCTTTGTCGGTTTCGCTGCGACCGCTTCTGCGGCTGAGTTTCCGCAGTTTGAAGTTGTCACGCTCGACCCGGACATCGGCAAGGTTTGCTACGCGGTCAGCACGGCGGACGTCAACAGCGATGGCAAACTCGACATCGTTGCGGTCAGCGAAAACCGCATCCAGTGGTATGAGAATCCGTCGTGGAAAAAGCACGTCATTCTCGAAAACCAGACCGACCTCGACAATGTCTGCCTCGCCGCGCACGACATTGATGGCGACGGCAAAATCGATTTCGCGCTGGGTGCCGGTTGGACAAAAATCGGCACGATTCAATGGATCACACGGACGGCGGACCCCACCGCCAAGTGGACGGTCTATCCGATCGGCAAAGAGCTGAGTCTGCATCGCATGAGTTTTGCCGATGTGCTCGGCAAAGGGCGGCCGCAACTGGTGTTGTCGCCGCTGCTCAAGACGGACGGTGCCGGGGTACGGTTCGAAGCGTTGGAGATCCCCGCGAATCCGAAGACCGATCGGTGGATGCCGACGATTCTGGACGAAAGCCTGAACCGCATGCACGCGCACACGCATGTCGATTGGGATCAAACGACACCGATTGATAGCCTCGTGGGGGCCGAAGAAGGCGTGTTTCTCGTGCAACGTGACAAACAGGGAGCATTCAGCAAGACCCGGCTGGGCAGCGGTGCGGAAGGGGACAAACCCGAACTTCGTGGAACCGGTGAGGTGAAAGTCGGGCGATGGGATCGTGGCGGAAAGCGCTTTCTCGCAACCGTGGAACCGATGCACGGCACGCAAGCGGTGGTCTATTTTCCCCCCGCGGAAACCGGCGGCTTATGGAAGCGGCACGTGCTCGACGCCACACTCAAGCAAGGCCACGCGGTCTGGTGTGCCGATCTCGATGGGGACGGTCGCGATGAAGTGGTGGTCGGCCATCGCGAAGCGGGTCCCGGCCCGGTTGTGGGACCGGGGTTATACGTCTTTCGTTCGACCGGCAACGATCCCGCGGTGTGGAAGAAGCATGTGCTGGACGACGGCGGATGCGCCGTGGAAGACGCCCTCGCCGCGGACTTCAACGGCGATGGCCGCCCGGACCTCGTCGCCGGTGGCCGCGCGACGCACAATGTGAAACTCTATTGGAACCGCGGTCCGTAAATGATAACTCGTTCCCACGCAGAGCGTGGAAAAGTGGGGAAGAATGATGAGCAGTCTCATGCCCCGGTGGTGTCAGCCGCATATCATGATGGCCTGCATGGCCGTTACGCTGATAGCGTCAATATTGATGCGAAGTGTGATTCTCTTCAAAACAGGAATGGTCATACCACTCTGGTTTTTTGTCGGCCTCATGTTGCAAGCAGCGATTCGTGTTTCATCCAGAAATGGAAAGCCTGTGGCCACATCGCTGCGGCATCGTACTGCCGTTTTCATGATTGCTCTGCTACCGGTTGCAATCATCGTCTGGTTGTGGATCGTCTTTCCAACACCGTGGGGGCAGTCGCTGGGCATCGTCTTCCCAAAGGATGACGCCTCGCGCTTTACAACTTCTCACAGTCGGGTTGCATAATGAAAATGTCGTGCTTTACTGTCGGTTGGTGTCTCGTCCTCATGTGTTCCATTTACGCGGCACCGCCGTTGCCGTTGGAGAAGGTTGCCACGGCCGACGAATTGGTCGCGGAAGCGCAAGCCCTCGGTACGGACATTCATGATTGCCTCGCATCCCAGGACAGCTACGATGAATACGGGCAGAAGCTCAAGCATGCGACATCGCTGTTGATGCTGGTGGGACAAGCACTCGCGGAATATCCGCAGCCGTCGAAGTTGAAAGCGTCGGGAGCCGATCTGCGCGATGCCGCGATCGAACTGAATCGCGCGTTGGGATACACCGCGGCGAAGGCCGCGCTCCCGGCGATTGACGCGGCTCTCGAAGGGAAGACCACGGGCAAGGCTAAAGTCGATGTCGAGTGGTCCAAGCTGATGCGCTACCGCCCGGCGATGGACCAGATGAATCAACGCCTCCCCGCTCTCCGCCGGGTGATGCGTCGGCCGAAAGATCCTGTGGGGGACAGTCGCCAGATGTTCGCGATGGCATTGTTGTCGCTGCCGATGCATGCCGATCCGAAGGTCAAGAACTCCGCGGATATTCCCGAATGGGAGGCGTTCTGCGTTTCGATGCAGACGCACCTTTCCGATGCCACCGCCAAGCTGAAAGCCAGGGATAATGCCGCCGCCAATGACGCATTCGTGGCCGGGATGGCGAACTGCAACAAATGTCACGAACGCTTCAAGGGGAATTGATGGTCCGCTCGCGTGACGATTCGTTATCGTCCCACGTCAACGGCGTAGGCTTCCACCTCGAAGGGATTGTCGAGGTACGGGTCTTTCCCGCGGGCTTTCATCCACGCGCTGGCCAGGAGATATGCCGGGATGAAGAACGGGCCCCAGCGTTCGTATTGACGGACATGCACGCGCTCGTGGGTGCGAGTCTCGGCGAGCGTCGCCTCGCTTTGACCGACGACGACATGCCCCAGCGTGATCGCGGCAATCCCCCCTTCGACCGGTGCGCCGCGCGACAACCACCGCAGAAACTTCGGCCCCGTGACTTCGAGCACGCCATCCACCCAGCGACCGCTCCCCCCCTGTAACAGCGCCACGGAGGTGGCCACTAACCCGACCGCGGAACTCGGCGAAACCCACACATAGACGACCATTCGCCCAAGACGTCGCACGATGGGACTCAACTCGGTTTGAGGACCTGCAATTTCCCCTGACAGAACCGGCAGGCGACTTTCATCCCCATGTATTTCTGATCGAACCGAATCTGTTGCGTGCAGTGCGGACACTTCGCGTAAACGTCGGCTTTTTGAATCAGGGGGCCCAACGCATCGAGCAGCAAACCGGCCTGACAATGCTTGCACTGCACACGTTCGCCCACATACTTCTTGGCGATCTTCAGCTCGCGCTGGCACTTCGGGCATTCGCAATAAAATCCCGCGTGCTCGACGTCCGCCATGCAGTCCAATTCCCGCAGCGGCTCGAAGGTGGGCATTTCCACGCTCGATTTCGTCAGCTCCGGGTTCAGAAGCTGCCGACACTCGCGGCAATGAATCATGTTTGCCGGCATCCATTCGCCGCACTGGGGACAATTCCCGCCAGGCCATTCCGCCATGCCGCGCCTCGTGGTCGTTGTGACGCTCCACCCAAACGAGGGAGCAAATTGAATCCATCGATCGCCCGGCGATGGCCCATCGCCCGAAGATCTCTCCCATCACTCAATGAGTTGTTGCGAACTCAATTTCCCGGCCGACTGCGGAGCCGCAAGACATGACAGCCGAGGGTGTGATTGCAAAATCAGTTTGCCATTCGCGACGGCCGATGTCGAGCGGCTATGATCCCCAGTCTGCTAAATCCGCAGAATTTTGCGGTTGCCGGTCACTCCATCGCGGCACGCTGGCGGGCATTCTCCTGCCGCTTGCGGGCTTCCGCCGCATGGACCGAGCCGGCGAATTCTTTGAGCAGCAGCGCGTACGTTTCCGCCGCTTCTTTCCACTGCTTTTGCTGCTCGTCGCACTTGCCGGCCTGCAACAGCGCCGCGGATTGCCAATCGGCAAAGGCGTAAGACGAGTAGACTTTCATGTACGCTTTGAAGGCATCGGGCCAGTTCTCCTGCAGGAAATACGTTTCCGCGAGGAGGAACTGGCTTTTCGCGGCCGTCTCCGTGCGAAAGGCCGAGGGGTCCATAATGACCCGTGCGAACGCATCGCGGGCTTTGTCGAACTGGGCCTGCTGTTTGAAGCTGCGGCCGAGCACTTCTTCCGCCTGGTACAACATCGTGTTATTGGGCAGGCGGGCGCGCAAATCCGCGACGGCCTGGTCCACGCCTTCGTAGTTCTTCTGTCGAAATCGTGTTTCCGCCAGCAGGACCCACAAGCGCGGATACCACGCGGGAATCGGCTTGGGATTCGGTGGTTGGATTTGCTCTTCGATCTGTTGAACCGCGGCCGCCAATCGATCGGCACTGATTGCGGGATCGGCCAACTGGGCTTCGAGGCCGCAATACTTCACGTAGGGACGCAATTCGCTGGTGGAAAAGCTGGTTTGAAACGACGCCGTTAATGCCTGGACTTCGTTCCAGCGCTGCTGATCCATCGCCAGAATGATCGATTGATAATGGGCTCGTTCCTTCACCATGACATCGGCCGTGGCAGATTGCCGCAACGCTTCAAAAGCCGCGTGGGCTTTATCGAGTCGGTTTGCGAGGAGATCGCTTTCGGCAAGGCTCAAGAGCGCATTGTCCGCGAGTTCACTGTCCGGAACCTCGCGAATCAAACGGGCAAATAAGGCATCGGCCTGATCGAAACGGTCGGCTTCATAATTGAGGAGCGCCCATTCATCGAGCAATTTGTCGAGTTGCAACGGCTTTGGATATTTGTCGAGAACCGCGGCGTAGGCTTTGTCCGCGGGCTCGATCTGTTTGAGTTGCCGATAGGTACGAGCGGCCTGCAAACCGGCGCGGAAAGCGTAGAGATCGGGGGCCTGTTGTTCGACACCGGCAGCGGCTGGTGCCTGGGGAGCATACTTGTTGAAGGCGCTGAGAAACGCCGCGGCGGAATCCGGAAGCTGACCGGCTTCCCGCAACGACTCCGCTTGATAATAGGCGCACTCCGGGGCCAGCCGGTGTTGCGGGAAATCCTTTTCGATGCGCGCATAAGCTTCCGCGGCGGGGCCGAACTGCTTCTGCTGGAACCGGGCGAAGGCTAACCCCCGCCAGGCATAAGCTTCGCTTTCGGTCCCTTTGCCGAACTTCTCCGCCAGCCTGGTCAGCCATGTGTACAACGATTCCGCCGACTTCCAGTCTTTCCGCTGTTCGGCCATCTCGGCAAGTTGCAGCGTGGTGGATGTGATCAACGAAGGAGTATCGGCTTTTTCCAGCAGTTCATTCCAGGCGGTCATCGATTCGTCAAAATGACTGAGCTTCGCCTGCCCGAGGGCGACGACCGACAGGGCCCGGTAACGCTGTCGGCCTTCCGGAAATTGCTTGCGATACCGTTCGGCGGCAACGAGGGCGTCGGCCCACTGGTCGGTCTGACCGAGACTGTCCGCCTGCAACACCAGCGCGTCGCCCAGTTCATGATTCCCTTCGGCGGGAAGCTCGGCAATCAGTGGTTTCAGCAATTCCAGTGTCGTGCGATGGTCGCCCTGCAACTGCCGGGTCAGCGCGAGGTAATACCGCGCCTGCAACTTCGTGCGTGCCAGCATGCTTTCCGTGAGCACGCGCTCAAAACTTCGGGCCGCGAGGTCATACTCCGCCGCGATTTCGGCATTCGGACGGCCCTGGGTGATAAGGTGCGATGCCTGGCCGAGCGCGATTCGTCCCGCGAGAAGTTCCTGATAGAGACGCAATCCGCTTTGGGGATAGCTTTCGGTAAATTGCTTGCGTCGTGCCGCCGCCACATCCATTTGCCCCGCGTCGATCGCCAACTCGGTGGCGAAATGCAAAGCGTCGTCGGCGTAATCGCCGGTCGGAAACTTCTTCACGACATCCAGAAACGCGGCATCGGCTATCGCCGTCTTTCCGGCCAATCGGGCACAGACGCCGTATTGGAACCGGATGGCTTGTTCGAGCGGATTCTGATCGGCAGCCTGAACGGTTTTCGCGAGGGCCTCGGTCGCTGCCTGATGGTTGCCCGCTCCCTTGAGACTCATGCCCCGCCAGTAACCGGCGGTGACACCGCGCGCCTTGTCGGACGTGACAGGTTCAAATGCCGCCGCGGCCTCGGTGAATTGACCACCACGATAGTACGCGAAGCCGGCATTCAAGCGGGCATCCAGCGCCAGCGGGCTTTCGGGAAAACGGTCCCACACCTGGCGATACGCCGCCGCGGCTTCCACGAATTTCTCGGCATCGAACAGATGCGAACCCACCTGAAACTGCGATTCCGCGGCGCGGCTCCCCTGTCCCTTTGCCAACTGCTGATACAGCGGAATCGCCTCCGCCGGCTTCTTCAGTGCATCGAACGCTTTGGCGAGCCCGTAACGGGAATCCTCGATCAACGGTCCTTCCGGAAAGCGATCGATCGCCTTCTGGAATGTCACCGCGGCGACGACGGCTTCGTTCTGACGGAGTTGGACATCTCCGAGGTATGGCAGCGCCCGGTCGGCAAACGCATCTTCGGGATTCTTGCTCAGATACGCTTCCAACTCCGCCCGTGCCGCGGGGAGATCATTCAACAGGTAGCTGCATTCACCGATGCGATATTGAGCCTGGGGCACGTTCTGATTGTTGGGGGCGTCTTTCACAAACGACCGCAAGTTGTCGCGGGCCCCTTTGAAATCGGACAGATTGACCTGCGTGAGACCGAGATACAGGCGTGCGAGGGGCTTTTTTTCGTGCTCGGGATAGTCCGTCAGAAATTTTTGAAAGCCTTCGCCCGCCAATTTCCAGCGGTTCTGGCGATAAAGCTGCACGGCGAGATTGTAATCGTCGAGCGCCGGATCGGCCGCGAGAACCGACAGGCTGACGGCGAGGAACGCCAGCCCGGCACAGAGCCCGCGCGTCAAGCCGCGGAACCCCACGAGTTTGGCCAGACGGATAGTTTGCGCGATCATCCCCCGTTCTCCGTATCGAACGATGCCGCTGAAAATCCCCGGGAAGTTTTCCCAAGGAGCGACACTCCCTCCGGCGGCACTCCGTACTCGTCGGTCGCGCTCGACGGTTCCGTATCGTACCGCGCCCCAAAAACGTACGCCAAGGGTGGAGGCGGCGATGGTCGCCGAATCGAGCACTTTCCCCCCGTTTTCCGCCGTGACTCCGGAACCTTTGGCAGCAGAGTCTGCGCAGCCATCAAACTCGCCCAACCGTCATCGTGACACGGGCCGGGTCTCCGACGCTCATTTCGATTCCACAGGCGGATTCTCGCGGCGGGGAACGAGCCGCATTTTGAGGTTGTAGGACGCCAATTCGATAGTGGATTCATGCTCGCGAAGCGTGAGACTGTGGAAGCCGCCGAACATGGAGGGAATGCTCGATTCGTGGAGCGTTTCCCCGGACCGCTTGCCGACCGCGAGCATGTTCAGCAAGGTGTAGCTCGCATTCCCGTTCTGTTTCCACGAGCGCGTGAGGAACAGCAACACCGGGGAGGGGGCAAACCGTTCGAGCACGAGATTCTGATCGGTAATCTCTCGCGACCAGAGCAATTCCCCGGTCACGCGATCCCAGCAGCAAACGGTTCCGTTGACCGGCAGCGTCGTCAAGCTATCGCCGTAATGATACGTGTTGCCGTCGCTGTGGTTCGCCACCAGATACAAACAGTCGGCATCCAGCAGCGGGAAGAATTCCCCATCCGCCGAAGGGAAGGTGATCGGTGCAAACGTCTGCCGTTCGCCGTCGCGCAATCGAATCAGCGCGACACTCCGTTTGGCGGCCTTTCCCCCCGTGGACGCATCGACCGCAATCGCATAGTGATCGTCGACCATCCCAACGTGCGTCTTCGTCGAAAAATCCTGCTTCCAGAGTTCACGGCCCGACAGCAACTCTGTCCGCCGCAATACCGTCCGCCCGCTGCCCAGATTGAACAACCGCAAACCGGCCTGCGATTCGAGCTGGATCAAATCGTTGCCGAGCAGTCGCAGCGATTTCCTTAGCCGCGTGATCAAGTCCGGTGCCTCGACCGGTTGGCCATCGCAAGTGCGGTAGACGGAGACTTTGTCGTCTTCCATTTCCACAACGCACAGCCAGTCTCGACCGGGATAAATCAGGGCGTGGGGCGAGATGCCCGTGCGCGTCCAGCTTTCCTGTCCGGTATGCGGGTCGTAAACCGTGAGCGAACGCCGCCCCTGCAAACAGAGATAATTCGGAAACACCGCGGCCAGTTGGCCCCCCATCGGCGATTGTTCGAACAGCGCTTCGTGATCGAACTCATCGGCCGACGGCATCTGTAACGGCTGCGGGACTTGCCGATGCGAGTTGTGATGCCCCGCGCCGCCGGTCTGATTTTCGTTCAGCGTTTTGGACCACATCAGTCGTCGCTCGACCGGTGAAAGCCGCTGCAAAACATCCTTGTGCAACACAATGACCGTATGGCCGAGCACACTCGTTGGTGATTCGCCGTAATCCTGTCCGCGCGGACTGCCCCGCAGTGGTGCCAACCAGCGCCAGCGGCCGTCGCGACGATCGGTCAACGTCAACCGTTGCTCGTGCGGTTCGATCTGCATCAGCAATTGCGACAGAAACGGACTGTCAATCGGACTAACGACTTCCTGCACCGGTGGCGAATACTGTGTGCCGACTTGCTGTGTCACCAGCACGGCATGATCCCACAGCGAGGGTGCCACGGGGGTGACGGTCGCGGCGTCCGCCGGGCGAGATGCCAACGCAGCGGCCAGCGTTTGGCCGGTGCTGAGCGTGACATCGCCGTAACGGGTCCACAACATGCGTTCCACGAGCAAGGCGTCTTCGAACAGCCCAAACTGCCGGTACAGCAACGCCAGCCGCCAGTGCGTTTCCGCCGCGATGGCGACCGTGGCGTGATCGGCCCAGGGCAACAATTGTTGTTCCGCTGAACCGAAGTTGCGGACCGCGGCGAACTCATCGGAAAGCTTCCAGTGCAATCGCGCTGCGGCCGGGTGAAAGTCGCACCAGTCCGCCAGTTTGACCAGTCGGTCCAGCGGTCCGTTGATGGCCTCGGTGACCGCCCGTTCGACTTGAGAGTTGAGTTGTTCGCGCAGTTCACCCGTCGAAGATTGCCACACATCGCCTAACTTGCCTCGCAGCCAGACGCGGCGCTGAGTCTCCAATTGAGGCTGATGCGGCCGGGTGATCGTTGCCGGACCTTGATCCTGCTCGGCCAGTTGCCAGTACGCCTCAAAGGCCGCGCGCGAATGCCCCGCGGTCACTTCCCGATCGATCCGAAACAATTCCACGGAGAGTTTTTCGTCCGGGGTGACCGCCAGACGCGCGATCTCCTTCAACGCAGCATCGGCGTGCGATGTGTCGGTTTGAATCACACCGACCAAGGCTTGCCACAAGACCGTGCGATGGCGGCGCTTCAACAACGGCGACAGATCCGTTTCGCGAATGGTAAGGAGTTGCTTCGCGGCATCGTCGTAGCGCGGCGTGAGCATCCACAGTTCGGCTTCGCGGATCAGTGCTTCGGCATCGTGGGGGTTGGCGGCTTTCCGTTGCTGAATTTCCGCGAGCACGCCGGGTTGTTCGTCAAACATCTGGAGCCCACGCGGTCCGTAAGCGAACAAGCGACGGTCCGCTTTCACCAGACTGCCGAGCGACGGTTCCCCCGGCCAGACGGCGAGTTTTTCCGTTTGCTTCCCGGTTTCCAGTGCAATCAGCCGCAGAGTGCCGTCATTCATGGGCAGATAAAGTTGATCGCCGACGATCGCTCCGCGGCCATTCGGCGCAACGCCGGTTTCCCACTCGTAGGCCCATTTTTCTTTGCCGTCATCGAGATTGCGGGCCGTCACCGAGGCATGACCGACCGTGATCACGAGTTCGCCCACGACGCCGGCGAGATACATCCCGTCTTCGCGGTCTTCCTGCCATTGCAGCCGTCCTTGCGTCAGGTCGAGACACACCATCACATCGCCATCGGAGGGCGTGAACACCACTTTCGATCCTGCCATCACCGGCGGTGCGGCTAACCACTGCCCATTGAGTTCGCGCGGCGACTGAAACATCGTGCCGCCATCGCCGCTCACGTCGTGCTCATCATCTTCCGGGATGTAACGATGGGCCCACAAAACCGTCCGGCGTGTGCGATCGACGGCCACCAGCCAGCCCACTGTTGTCGGACAGATAACGATCCCCTGCCCGGTCGCCACCGGAGTGCTGACCCACCGGCGCGCGATATCCAGATCGATCTTCGTATCGGCATACGCCAGTAGTTGCGACCACTGCAACGTTCCCGATGCGGGATCGAGCGCGAGCAGCCGAATCTCTTCACCGAGCGAGCCCACAATCAGCAGTTCATCCCCGTCGGCAACGGGGGCACCGAGGAAGAAGCAGCCCGAGAGTGCGTCCTGCGGGTCGCGTCCTTCGCCCCCTCCGACCGACCACAATCGTCGCCCGGTCTCGACGGAATAGGCGGTGAGCCGATTGGAATGCCAATTCGCACCATACGGGTCGACCGGTTCGCCCTCACCGTCCCACTGATGTCCCTGCTGACTGCGCGTCAGGGTGGCAACATCTTCGAGAGCATACAGATTCCGCGTGTCGCTGCTGATGAGCCCAATCGTGGCATCACGGAAGAGATGACTCACGAGGGGATGGAATTCGGCGGACGGGCCGGTGTATTCGTCGTCGGAATTCAGGCCGATTCCAGTGGCATTCGGGAAGTCCGCATCGTCCATCTCGTCGGAGCGAATCCCGCTGAGAATTCGTTCGGCGGACAACCCTTCGGTGGTCGCCCACAGCGTTCGGCCCGTCGCGGCATCCACCATCCGCACGCCCCGGAGATCGCGGAAGGCGACTTTGTCACCCAGCACCAGCGGCATGCCCACCATGATCGGCGTCTGCTGCTGATCTTCCAGGTCCTGCAGAATCCAGTTGAGCCGGCGACGCAGCATGGCACTCGATGTCAGCGATGCGGACCATTCCGGCTTCAGCAGCGGTGGATTTCCCGTGGCGATTCCGACTCGTGCCGAGGTGCCGAATAACTGCGGCCACCGATTGAGCACCGGCGTCTTCTGCGGCGATTGTCCCGGCAACCGCGTCCAGGCGTCGGCGACGGAAATCGTGGTGCCCCCGAGATTGGTGGCCTCGGCACGCGGATCCCGGAGGGCGGGATCGAGGAAATGCCGGACTTGATCGGGGCTGGCTTGCCGGGCGGCATAGGCGGCTTTCATCCGCCAGCGGAGGTCACGCGATTCGACCGCATGAACGGCGTCGAGTTCCAAAAACCAGCGGACGGAGAGCGCGAATTCGGCGCGATCAAAGTGCCAGTGGGCGAGATAGTTCGCGGCCTTCTTCCCCGCCGCTGTATGCAGAAACCGTGTGGCAACTTCCACAATCGTGTCGATCCGGCCCGATTGGCGGGCTTCGGTCCACAACTGTTCGGCGAGGCCACCATATTGGCGTTCGTAGTCGATCAGCACCTCGGCGGGAGCTTGTCCCAATTGACCGGACGCCGCCGTTCGCAACGATTCCCAGCGGCCCTCTTTGGCTCGGTACACGGCATCTTCCGGGCTATCCAGCAACCGCTGCAATAATTCGACGGCGTGCTTCCAGTCGGCATTCCGAATGGCGGTGTTCGACGCGGTCCACAACCCGTCCAGTTTGGGGTTCCGTGGTGCGCGGGCATCAATGGCATCGCGCGCACCGTTTGCGCGCTCGGCCATGGCTTCGTTGCCCGCACGCACGCGCGGAGCTTCACGTCCCGGCGGCATGAACATCCGCTGCATGAAGTTCTGAAAGAATGGCACCAGCCCGCCACCGCCCGGCGGCTTCGGCTTGGCTTCCGCGGGCTTGTCCGCAGCGGGTTCGTCTGCCCGAACCGTGGTGATGCTTGTAGAAAACGTCACCGCCACCAGCAGCATCAGCCCCGCGGCGATTTCTCGTTTTCTGCCGCGCGACTGGAACATATCCCCACTCCGTGAACAGAATCCGTACGTTCCGTCCGGCGCATCGTCCTCCGACCCCACTGTGTAGTGTAATGGGGGACCTGCACAAAGTCACGAAGATCACGGCGTCGCCGCGGATTCCGGTCTTGGGTCAGTTTGAATCCAAAGGCGTCGGGGCGAGGGCCCCGACCTATGATTGACGTTGAATTTCACATTCCTAGCCGGGGCTCCTGCCCCGATTCTTCAACAGACCGCGACCAATTCACCGACGCCGGGAATTCTGTATGAACGATGCCTGCAATTCCTGCCGGTTGCTCACTTTTCCGTCGCATTTTGACCCGCCCTGACGGCGGATTGCCCGAGTTCGGGTCGACGAACGAACTCCCGGCGCGATACACCGCATCGTGAATCGGTCGCGGTAGAAGGATCTTTCATGATTCGAGCCCCCATCACCCTCGTGCTCTGCCTGGCGGGCCTGCTCGTCGGCTGTGAAACCTTGCACAACGCCGGCATTCCCGGTCTCGAACAGTATGTGAAAGATGAGGTGGCCATTGCGGCCCCGGAATACCGCGAACGATTCCAGGTCGAGCGGGATCCCGCGGCGTTCAACTGGCTGCTGCGCCACCGCGTGCGCACCGGCATGTCGGTCGGCGAAGTCAGCGAGGCTTTGGGCGACGCCGGTGAAGAGTTTTCCAACAGTCAGGCGCTGAAGAAGAATGCCAACGAATACCAGACCACCGATATCGCTTACCGGTGGGGACCGGATTCCAAAGGCCGCAGCGTGATCCTCTTCTTCCGCGATGGCAAACTGATTCAGTTCAATCCCAACGATTTCCCCGGCGAATAATCGCGCCGGTCACGTCTGGTTCGCGTCGCGCATTTCCGTCAATGCCTGGCGGATATCGCGCAAGGTCACGGCCTCTTTCAGCACGCGGCCGCCCGGGCTGTCGGGCAATTCTTCGGCGAGCGTGCCCATTTTCTTCGAGAGGGCCAGAAT
Source organism: Planctomycetaceae bacterium (assembly GCA_021732785.1). GTDB lineage: Bacteria > Planctomycetota > Planctomycetia > Planctomycetales > Planctomycetaceae > DSVQ01. The sequence continues at coordinate 7,936 of JAKFUG010000082.1, read as the reverse complement.
CACCGGCACCCCTTTCTTCTTGCAGCGTTTCACGGCGGCTAGAAAAACCGGCACGACTTCCTTGCCCAGTGATTCGCCGATAAAAATGACCCCCGCCGGGTGATCGCTGTCGACACGGTTCAACGCCCGGATCGGATCGGTCAACACCAGCACGCGATAACCATGCTTGGTGAAGTATTCCCGCAAGGCGTCTTGCTGTTTGGCACGACTTTCGACGCAGATGATGACCGGAGCCAACGGCGGCGCGGCTTCCACGACTTCGACCGCTGGTGCCGCCAGCGCCGTCCCGGTGCATTGCCGCAAATCGGCCACGACTTGCGTGGGGGATTGGTAACGTTCATCGGGATCGATTGCCATCAGCTTGTCGACAATCGCGACAATCGCCCGCGGCAAACCGGGATCGACTTCGCGAACCGGCCGCACATCGCGATAGCGGCTGAACAGCTTGCGGTCTTCCGCCCGCTTGCTCGGTGCATACGGCGGCTGGCCGGTCAGCAATTCGTAGTAGATTGCCCCGAGGAAATACAGGTCGCTGCGCGGATCGTTTTCCGGTGCGCCGGTGTTCTTTTCAATCGCCGCATATTCGATGGCCCGATCGACTTCGTCGTCGATCGCCGCAAACGCGGCGTCCTGCCCGGCGAGTCCGAAGTCCACCAGCTTCGCCACCCCTTGCGAACTGAGGAGCACGTTCGACAATTTCAAATCGCGGTGCGTCAGCCCCAGACTCAAAGCGTATTCCAACCCTTCGGCGATGTCGAGTACATATTTCGTGGCATCCGTCGGCGAAAACTTCTTGCGAATCTTGATGAAGTCGCGGAAGTTGCCCCCTTCGACAAACTCCATGGTGAAGTAGTGCTGGTTGCCGTCGCTGCCGACTTCGTAAATCGGCACGATGTTTTTGTGCTGCAACCGTTTGCCGAGTTCGCCTTCGCGACGGAACAGCATGACGGCCCGGGGATCGTCGACGAATCGCTGGCGGAGCACCTTGATCGCCACGACCTGGGCACTATCGACGGCCGAGCCGCGGAAGACCCGCGCGAAACTGCCGGACGCATTGCGATACAGCAGTTTATAGCCGCCGAGCCGCAGTCCTTCGGTCTCGTGTTTCCGTAACACGCCGGATTGATACGACGTGATCGCCCCGAGCATTTCGAGTTCTTTGATGAACGTCTCCACGGTAACGCGCGCGCCGAGGACGCGCCGCGCTTCCTGCAAATGAGCCGGATCCACCAGGCGCAAACGCAGCAGCAGTTCTTCCAGTTGGGCCAGCGTCGAAAACGGCATGCGAACAACTCAAACGAAAACGAGCGACGTCTCGTCGGCCTCCCCTGGCCCGAGGTCCGGCGCGGCGACGGTCATCGCCCGGCGAATTCCGTAGTCGATAAGGATGGCAAACGAACCTTCATGGTACCGTCCGCCCGACCAGTCGCAAGCGGAGTCGGCATTTCGGTGAGGTTCCGCCTTGTCCCCTTTCACCGATTCTGCGGAATGAGCGGGGAAGTCGATACAACTCTGTCGATCGCATCCTGATGCTGCCACCCCAAACTGGTTCTCTCACTATCAAATACACCGGCGGCGAGCGCCTTGCCGCTCACATGAGGCCCAATCATACCGAGTTTATCGGATCGGCGATTTCTGCGGTTTTCACCGGCTGAGGAAAATGCGGCAACATTTCTTGTTGACTCTTCGCCACTGTGAGGTAGGTTTGCCTACCCTCTCGAAGCGTTTCCCAGCACCCGCGGCTGAGAAAGGCCCGACGGCGCCCGCCTTCCGGATGATCCGGGAATGGACGCCGTGTGGCTTTTCAACCCCGCACCCATCGAACCATCGATCCTTTGTCGCCGCCCTTAGCGGGGTTGGTAGCCGACGGATCGCGGCGGTTCCCGCGTCGCTGGTTTCATTGAAACGCTACCTCACACGAGTGCCTGAGCATGTTCCACGGATCCCTGCTGGTCGTTGATGACGATCGCCCGCTGCTCGATTCCATGGCCGATTATCTGCGAAGCCTGGGGCATCGCACGGAGACCGCGGATTCGTGTCGGGATGCCATGACCCGCATGAAGGATTACCCGTTCGATATCGTGATTTGCGATATCAATCTGCCCGATCAGGACGGCTTCGCCCTGCTCGAATGGGCCAAGCAGCAAGTCCCGGAAACGCAAGTGATTCTGCTCACCGGCTTCGGCACGATTGAAAGTGCCGTGGATGCGATCCGCCTAGGGGCGTTCGATTACCTCACCAAACCGATGATTGAAGACGAACTCAATCTCGCGATTGAACGGGCTCTCGGACAACGTCAAATCGTCGCCGAGAACAAGACCCTCAAGCAGCAACTGAATCAACGTTTCGGCATGGCGAACATCGTCGGCCACGATTACCGCATGCTGCGGATGTTCGACCTGATTGAAAGCGTCGCTGACACGCGAACCACGGTGTTAGTCCTCGGCGAAAGCGGCACCGGCAAGACGTTGACCGCCCGCGCGATTCATCAATTGAGCAACCGCCGCGAGAAACCGTTTGTCGAAGTCGCCTGCGGGGCCTTGCCCGATTCCTTGCTGGAAAGCGAGCTCTTCGGCCACGTCGCCGGGGCGTTTACTGGAGCGGTGACCGACAAGCAAGGCAAGTTCCTGCAAGCCAACGGCGGGACGATTTTCCTCGACGAAATCGGGACCGCGTCCCCCAGCCTGCAAGTGAAGTTGCTCCGCGTGCTGCAAGACCGCGAGTTCGAACCGGTCGGCGGTAACAAGACGCACAAAGTCGACGTGCGGATGATTCTCGCCACGAACGTCGATCTCGAAGAAGAAGTCCGCAAGGGGACGTTCCGGCAAGATTTGTACTACCGCGTGAATGTGGTGACGCTGACACAACCGCCGTTGCGCGAACGGATGAGCGATATCCCGCTGCTCGCACAACACTATTTGCAGGATTTCCTGAAGCAGACCCAGAAGAAGGTCACCGGCTTCAGTGAGTCCGCGATGGAACTGTTGCAACGGTATCGCTGGCCGGGCAATGTCCGGGAGCTGGTCAACGTCGTCGAACGGGCCGTCGTGCTGACGAAGAACACGGTCATTCAACCGAACGATCTGCCCGAAGCCGTGCGACATGAGGACCTCACCGTGGATCTGCATCACGGTCGGTTGGGCGGCCCCGGCAACAACCTGAAGGCCGCGCTTGCGAATCCGGAAAAACAGTTGATTCTTGATGCTCTCGAAACGCATCAATGGAATCGGCAGGACACCGCGACCGCGCTCGGGATCAACCGCACCACGCTCTACAAGAAGATGAAGAAGTACGGCATCTCGTTCGAAAAACAGTTGATGTCGTAACCAGGAACTGCCGGCCGAGGGCACGCCGGCTGTCGATCGCGGCGGCATACGAACAGAACCGGGCACCCGCGACGCCCCTGGCTCAACGGGCGTCGCCAGCCTCGTTCCCAAGGCAGATCATGAAGCCTCTCGCGAGGTCTCATGGGGCTGCGGGCGATTGCCTCAACGCTGCGTAACATCGCACGGCCGACACGGCCGTGGCACACAGAACCGAAGACGTCCACGGGTTGTTCCCCCGCGACGACGAACGACCGGCGACCACTCTCAACGGCAGGCGCCGGCTCGCTGTCCTCGGTCTGATGCGCAGAAAAATGGTCTGCGAAAGGGCCTTTCCGGCTCGAACGTTCTCTCGCGAAACGGCGGCATTTTCACCGCTGCGGGCACGACATCGGTAGAAACCCGAGCGGCGACTGCTACCAACTCACCGGGTTGTGGCTTAGAATCGATTCTATTCTTCGACTTCGGTCCCCGTTCATTCTGTGCGAGATGGTCGTCATGCCCACATTACATTTGCTCCTCGACGGTCAAGATCTGCCGCATACGGTGCAAACGGACGAAACCGTCCTCGGCCGGCATCCGGAATGCCAACTGCAAATCAACTCGAACATGGTCTCCCGCAAGCATGCCCGCGTGGTGAAAGAGGGGGGCCGTTACTTGCTGGAAGACCTCGGCAGCGGCAACGGAACGTTCCTCAACGGGAAGAAGCTCGAAGGCCCCGCGGAGATCAAGCACGACGACCGCATCAAGCTCGGCCCGATTCTGCTGCGGTTCGAAGCCGCGGAACTCGGCGGGCGACCCACTCCCGGTCAAGTCGCCGCGATGCCCTTCGACGAGGGCATCGACGATGAAGACGATACCGCCACGATCACCGGACAATCGATCCCGAGCACCGGTTTCGGCCGGTTGGAAGTGCAACCGCAGGCGAAGCTGAAAGCGGTACTCGAAATCAGCCGCAGTCTGGCGGGGACGACGGATCTGGAAGCCCTGCTGCCGAAGATTCTGGACACGCTATTCAAAGTCTTTCCGCACGCCGACCGGGGTTGCATTCTCTTCAAAACCGAAGATGGCCGGATGATCCCGAAGGCGACCAAACATCGCCGCGCTTCGGAAGATGAAACGGTCAAAGTCAGCCGCACCATTCTTCGGAAAGTGATGACCGAGAAAACCGGCGTGCTTTCCGCGGATGCGGCGAATGATGCCCGATTTGAAGCCAGCGAATCAATTTCCAACCTCACCATTCGTTCGATGATGTGCGTCCCGCTGCTGAGCCTCGACGGCGAACCGGTCGGCGTGATCAGCATCGATACGCAGAATCCGTTCAACCAGTTCAAAGAAGACGATCTGGATTTACTCGTCGCGGTGGCCGGCCAGGCGGCGATGTCCTACGAATCGGCGAAACTGCTCGTTACGGCGTTGGAAAAACAGAAGCAAGACCGCGAAATGGGCATCGCGATGGATGTCCAGCGGGCGCTGTTGCCCACCGACATGCCGAAGCCGGAGTCGTGGGAATTCTTCGCGTCCTACGATTCCGCGCAGGCCGTCGGCGGCGACTACTTCGACTGCATGTTCCTGCCCGATGGCAAGAAGGTCTGCTTTGCGTTCGGCGACGTCGCCGGGAAGGGCGTGCCCGCGTCGCTGGTGATGTCGAAGCTGTCCACGGTCGTCACCATCACCACGCAGTTCGTGAACGACGTACAGAAAGCGGCGTGCCGCATCAACGATCAAATGTGTACGAAGGCCGTGGAAGGCCGGTTCGTCACCTTCATTATCGGTTTCATTGATCCGGACACCGGCGACATGGAAGCTGTCAACTGCGGCCACATGCCACTGATGATCCGCAAGGTGGATGGCACGATCGAGGAAATCGGTGAAGCGGAAGTCGGGTTGCCGCTGGGGGTGATGGAGGGCTATCCGTACGACGTTCTCAAACGGCGACTCGAACCGGGCGAAACCGTGGTGCTCTACACCGACGGCGTCAGCGAAGCGATGAACCCCAACAGCGATCTGTACGGCATGGACCGCCTGCGGGAACTGGTCCACTCCAGCGTCGCCGGAAAGGCGGAAGATCTCGGCAAAACAATTCTCGCCGACGTCCGCAAGTTCGCCAGCGGCCGCGCGCAAAACGACGACATCACGATCATGGTCATCGGCCGCGGCGCATGAGTCGAGTTGAGGGTTGAGAGTCGAAAGTTGAGGGCAAGAGAAATACCGCTTCTGTTCTGACCCTCAACCCTCAACGAAAAAGCCCAGGGCGTGGCGTCCCTGGGCTTGGTGCATCGATTTCCGCGACGGGTCACCTCGCGGAAACAAATGTCGTGTGGTCTCCGTTGGATTGCGGAGCACCGTTAGTTCGCAGTCGGTTCCATCGCGGGCATCGCGGCCGGTTCCGGTTTGGTGTAGCCGAGGCTCCGCACGACTTCCAGCACTTCGCTCCAGGTCGGAAACATCCGGCCCGCTTTGCGCTTGTAGTCATCCATCGCCTTCATGAATTCGACTTCGTCGAGCGAGTAATCCCGCTCGCAGGTCGTCGGATCGATCATCCGCCGACGCTCCACTTTGCGGCGCGGCGTCGCGCGACGCTCTTCGCCCTTGAATGCGGTTTCGGATTTGTCGGCGGTCACCTTGCGGCGTTCCGAGCCAATCCGGCGGTTGTGAATCCGTCGAGTGATCATCGACGGTTCTTCCGCTTGGTGTTCCTTCATCAGCATCGCTTTCATCCATTCGGAAAAGGGGATCCTGGCCGTCCGTCGCCATCGTTGGGGGAATCAACGCTCCGTCTGAGGGAATTATGACCGCCATACTTCACTCTGATGGACTGTAAAGGTTGCGAAACACTGATAAGCCTGTGAAACATTGCGGGCGCAGCGACTTTGCGGGTGGTGACGGATGGGCCGTCTCCGGTCGCAAGAGTGGATCTCACAATCGCTACAGAAGTCATTCCCGTCCCCTTGTTCCCACGCTCTGCGTGGGAACACACGGCCGAGACGCTCCGCGTCGACGTGTGGCGTCGGCTGTCAATGCGTCCATGCGACGCAGAGCGTCGCCGCCCTGCGTTCCCACGCGGAGCGTGGGAACGAGTTAAACTCGTAAATCTGTGAATCCACCGTGTGCCACTGGCTCTGCCAGTGTGATTCACCACAACGCCTTCCGACTGGGAAACACTGGCAGAGCCAGTGGCACACAGGCGCGACTACTCTGCCGCATCATCGCAGACGATCGTTTCCCCGTTCTCCAACTGCAGAATGATGGGCCGTACACCCGACGCCTCGCGGATGTGCTCGGCGAGCGGTTGCGAATGCGTTGTCACCCAGAGTTGCGAGTACCGGGAGGCATCGACTATCAGTCGGGCCAACGGTACCAGCAGATCGGGATGCAGACTCGCTTCCGGTTCATTCAGGGCAATCAGCGATGGCGGCCGCGGGCTGAGCAACGCCGCGGCGAGGCACAGAAACTTCAGCGTCCCATCGGACAACTCCCGGGCCAGCAACGGCCGGGTACACCCTTCCGTTTCCAGTGCGACCATCAACTCCATGCAACTGGGCGACTTCGTCCAAGGTTCGTCTTCATTGGCGAGAATGGTCAGCGTCCGTCCCGGTAATGCCGCCGAGATGGCCGCGTCCAAAGTGCGACCGTCGCCATTTTCACGAATGGTTTGCAGCACCGCGGCCAGATCGCTGCCGTCGTGGCTGAGAATCGGCGTGCGGACACTCACTCGCGGCATCCGGATCGGCGAATCTTCATCGGTGCGGAAGGTGTGATAGAACCGCCAGTGCCGCACTTCTTCCCGCAGCGCGAACAATTCAGGAAAGCGATGTGGTTCGCGGAGCTGTGCCAGGACCGATTCGTTGTCGTCCAGCATGAGCGGATATTCGACCCGTTTGCCGGATTCATCACGCACCGTGGTGATGCCCCCTTCGCGATGTAGCAAGGTGGTTGTCGGTTTGCGCTGCCGCCCCGTCCAGATGGATTCCTCTTTGATTTCGGGGTCATAACAGAAGCGGGAATTTCCTGGCACCGGATAGCCGCAACTCACTTCGAAGCTGAGATCGCCGGTGGCAAACCCCAGCGTCATCCGCAACGCTTTTTTGGTGCTCATCCGCGGCCCGGCCCACATCGCGGAAACCAAGCCACCCTCTCGGCAGATCGCGCGGCCGAAGCCACCGTCCGCGATTTGCGAAATGAGCCACAGCGCTCGATACAGATTCGATTTACCCGAACCATTCGGCCCCGTGATCACATTCAACGGCTGCAACGGCAACCGCACATTCCGCAACGAGCGATAACCGCGGACATCGAGAGCCGTCAGTGCCATTACTCGGGCTTCATCGTTGAGGATAAGTGGCCACCGTGTGAGCCGTCACCGTAACAGAGTCGATGTCAGTGGTGAATGAAGTCATGGCCTGGAAAGTTCATGATCCCTGACGGGGTCGAGGCGGCAAGACTCGTGGAACCATCTCCGGAAGCTCTCGTCCGGGTAGTGTCCTATTGAGTTTTGCAAAACGTAGTGACACGGTGACGGGATGATGTTATTTGAGCGTCATGAAACGGAATTCTCCCCAGCGGCGGAGCCGCAGCGATTATGTGACCGAACAACAGCGTCGGTTGAAGGC
>JAKFUG010000096.1 GCA_021732785.1 Planctomycetaceae bacterium | reverse complement strand
CCGACGTGCGGCGGACTTCCGGTTGGACTTCGAGCCACAGGGCGTCGCTGTCCGGTTCCAACCGGTGGAGCAGCCGCGTGTAGGCATCGTGGGCCGCCGGGTCGGCCGTCTCCGGCTGCGTCCGCTGTGCCTCGGTCGCCGTGGCCTGCGACGGCGTCGCGATCAGAAAATCGATAAACTCGGCCGCACTGACTTTCGGGGAACTCATCCCTGCGACTCTACCCACACGGCGGGGTTTCCGTAAGCCAAATTTCACGACACTGCGTAACTCCTATCCTTGTCTGGAATTTGGCTTTTGGAACTTGGAATTTCTGCGCCTTCTATGCTGCAATCCCCAACGCTGCCGCTCGTCTCGGCAAGTGGACAGCGAACGTGCTTCCGGTCCCCGGTCCATCGCTGCAGGCTTCGATGCGGCCACCGTGATCGGTCACGATGCGATGACTGATCGCCAAACCCAGCCCCGTCCCCCGGCCCGATTTTTTCTCCGTGAAGAACGGTTCAAACAAATTCTCCAGCACATGTGGAGTCATGCCGGAGCCATTGTCTTTGAACGTCATCAACACTTCGTCGGCTCGCTCCACCAGTGTGATTTCCAGACGGCCAGTGCCTTCCATCGCCTCGAGCGCATTGGCCACCATGTTGAGCACGACCTGCTTGATTTCGGACCCGCGAACGTCGAAATACACCGGCCGGGAATCGTCGAACACAATTTGATAACCACGGAACCGGCTCATGTGACCGACCATGTCCAGCACTTCGCGGACGATCTTCGTGAGATCGTGTCGGGAATGCGGTGCATCCTGACCGCGAGAGAAATCGAGTAACCGCTGTGTGATCTGCTGACAGCGAAACGCTTCCCGCTGAATCATGCTGAGATACTGCTGCAACACGCTGAGATCGTCGGCACACAACCCGGTTGGAGACGCTTGCGCGTCCTGCAACCGGCCTTCGAGCGACTCCGCGGCCATCGCAATCGCGGACAACGGATTGTTGATCTCGTGGGCCACACCGGCGGCGAGAAAGCCCACGCCCGCCAGCCGTTCCGATCGCAGCGCCTGCCGCGTGCGCTCGCGGACTTCCCCATCGAGTCGGTTGCGGATTTCCTCGAACCGGGCGGTCATCGAGTTGAATTTCTCGGCCAATTGCGTGATTTCATCGTGTCCCGACAATTGCACGCGGTAGCTGAAATCGCCCTGGGCGACGCGGGAAGCTCCCTGATGCAGCTTGTGAATCGGGACAAAAATCCACAGATACCCGCACCGCATAAAGCCGAAGAAGAGCACCAGCGCGGCCACCATCGCCACGCTCACCAGCCAGAAGTGGGCACGATACGCCGACCGGGCTTCGGCGAGCGTCGCTTCGAGGCTGACTTCCGATTTCGGAATTCGCAGTGCGGATAACTGCAACGCCGAAAGCTCCTGCCGCATGGTTTCGACCGTAGCATCTTCCGACGCTTCCTGGCTGACACGCGGGAGTTCCTCGGCGAGGATGAAGGCGAGCTTTTCGTCGATGCGTCGCAGAAAGAGCTCGCTCGGAATGCGAATATCCGGCGGCGGATTGCTCGATTCCAGTTGTCCGAGATAATCGGCAACGGCTTTTCGCGCATCGGTCAGCCGGTGCTGCAGCACATTCTGGCGAGAGATCCGGGCTTTTTCGTCCTTCAGCGCCGGCCACATCAGGGGTTCGAGGGCCCAGGCGAGCGCGGTCACAATCTCCGCCCGGCGCGGTTCCCCGGTGAGGACACGATCGAGACCTTGAATGGCCGATCGATAAGAGACCAATCCGGAAAGCCCGCCCGCGGCCTGCAACAGCAGCATCGCCATCACCAGCGCCAGGCTGAGCAGCAGCTTTCGGCGAACCGAGCGAACATAAAGCACGGCGACATCCTTGTCTTCAGCAAAGCGCTCCGCGCCCGCCTCCGTTCCATTGCTCCATCGTTGTAATCATTACCGAGCAACGTGTCAAACCGGCGCGAAGGCATGGGGTTTGCAACCGGTAGGGTTTGCCGAGTCCGCGAGGCGAACCTCTTGGGAGCGATACACCGACTTGGTTCGCCTCGCGGACTCGGCAAACCCTACGAACTCTCTGGAGCGCCATTTGCATCGATTTCTTCACGATTCGACGTTGGTGCACTTGCCGTAGATTGAGTTGGCGGAAACCCAACCGTTGATGAGTCCCCGGTTGTTGCCAATTTGAAATCGCGGTCCCTGAATCGCCTTGATGAGATGCAGATACTCGCGGCCATTGACCTTGCAAAGCACGATATCCCCGACCCGCAACATCTCAGGTTGAGTCGGCGATACGGTACAGAGTTGACCGGACTCGATCTTGCCGGACATTGAATTGCCACGCGGACGGAACGACACGGTCTCCCCCGCGAGCAAACGTTCGATATGTCCTGTTGCCCAACCCATCCGTGTCCATTCATGTACGATTACATCCGGTCCAGCGCATCCGCCCAGCGGGCGACTTCTTCTACCATCAGGCTCGGCAGGTAACCTTCGGCGGCTTGGGTGAAGGTGGTGTAGACCGTTGGGAAACGCGCCTTCTTTAGCATCTCCGCGGTGACTTTGATCGCGGTAGCTTGCTTGTCGGCTAACGACGACGAGAGATGAAATTGCAGGCGTTCATCGGGATCGTTCTCCGGAGCGTTGCCACGGAGTGCAGCCCCGGTGAGAGCCGCACCGTGGACCGCTGCCTTGTTGCGGAACGTGTAGACCGCGGCGAAGGGGACCGCGTTTCCGGTCGCATGGACGAACACCCGGTCCGGGGCAACCGTGTACGTTTCCTTCACTTTGGCAACGCAGTCCTGCACGAATTCGAGATCATTCGGCGACCATCCCGCCGGACGATCGCACTGCGGGGCCACGAGAATGATGCCGCGGCGTTCGCATTCCGGCTTCCACGCGCTGAGAACCGCCGACTCCATCGAATCATCGCCCGGATGGAGAAAGACCATCAGCCCCGCGGGCCGGTCTTTGCGATACGACTCGGGAACGTACATCCAATACTTGCGGTCGTGACCTTCGAGCGTTTCCGAAAGGCGACCGGTCTTGACGGCATCAGCCGCGGGCGGATCCGTGCTCAGTACGTCGGCCGTGAGTTGGGCCGGGACCGTGTCCGGATAGCTCGCCAGCTTCACGTTCAACGATTCGGTCTTCCCATCGCGCTGGACCGTGACGGTTGTGGCTTCATCGGGACGCATCCGGCTCACCCGTTCGGCGAGTTCCCTGGCAGACGTCACCGGTTCGTTATTCCACGCGGTGATGAGATCCTTCGCTTTAAGACCGGCGCGTTCGGCGGGACTGTCCGGCAGCACGATCCGCACGACGGCAGCCTCCCCTTGTCGCTGCGGCAGAATCCCGAGGTACGCCGGTTCAAACGGCGGGATCTTGTCGACGAGTGTGAGCTTCACGTCGACCTTCTTTTCGCCCCGTTGAGCGGTGAGCGTGATTTCATCCCCGGCATATTTGCGACCAAGCACCGATCGAAGTTCCGCAACGAAATACACGGGGCGGCCATCGATCCCCACAATGCGGTCCCCCTTTTTCAGCCCGGCTTTCTCGGCGGGAGAAGCAAACCGCACGCGGTCTAATACGGCATCCGACCCCGCACTGTCGCGCCCCTGAAACGTAACGCCGAAGAGGCCCGGCAGCAGATCGTCACCGGCTTTCATCCGGTCGAGCACCGCCATGGTGTCCTCCAGCGGGACGGCGAACCCGATCCCCGAGTCGTACCACTCGACACCCGCCGTTTCCCCCGTGGATTGCGGCGACAACGGCACGAGCACGCCCATCACGCGACCCTGCACATCGACCAACGGGCCCCCATAATTCACCGGTGACACCTTGGCATCGGTCTGCACGGCCTTGCCCCAGATGCGATTCACCGCACTGATGATGCCAATGGAAACACTCGGCGAATCGCTATCGAAAGTGCGTCCGAGCGCGAGCGACCATTGGCCGACTTTGAAGCCGTCGCGCGGAGCAACCCGCGGTACCGGTAAACCCTCGGCGTCAATTTTCATCAGCGTGATCATCCGCTGACGATCCGTCGCCACCAATCGTGCGGGAAAGCGCCGTGTATCGCTCAGGGTGACGAGAATCGAAGAGGGTTTCGAAGCGAAATGGAACGCGCTCGAAACGATGTAGCCGTCTGCCGTGACGATTAACCCGGTGGTCGTGCCCCCGGCGGCGAGACCCGGGCTGAGTTGATCGAGTCCACCCACGGTTTCGATGCGGACCACTGATGGAGCGACAATCGCCGCCGCTTCGCGAAACGCCTGTTCTTCGAGTCCTTCCAACTTCGCATCTGGCGCGGCAGTCGCGCAAGCCGCAGTGATCGTCATCATCAGGGCGGTATTCGCGATCACAATTAACGATTTCATAACGCAATGATCCCATCACAACCGTTTAGCCGCGACCCGACAGGGGAGCGCTTGCGTGGGTGGCGCGCTCCCCTCCGCGGACTTCGGGTCGCGGCTAAACGGGAATTTACGGTTCGATGTTTTTCCGTGGGGCGGTGAACTCGAAGGTCAGAAGCTGGTCGCCACGGCGGACTACGACTTTGACGCGATCGCCCGATTCGAGGACCCCGAATTCATCCCGCAGTGCCCGGTAGGACGCCACGAGATGTTCGCCGACGAAGAGAATGAGATCATCGGGCATCACACCGGCTTCGGCGGCGGCGGAACCGGGAATGACACGATCGACATACGCCGGGGTTTTGGTCACCACATCGGGCACCATGACGATGCCGAAGTCACGCGGCGAATACCGTCGGGGAGCCGCGGTCTTTTCTTCGTCGTCCTGCGTCTTGCGTGGAGCGAATTTCCCGGTTTGAATCTCGGTGATTGCGGTCTGCAGTTGACTGATCGGCACGACATAATTCAACCACGTATGCGTGGTGTTGTTCTTCAACTCTTTGCCGAGCATGCCGAGCAGTTGCCCCGTGCGGGTGGTAAGGACGCCGCCCGCGGCACCGGAATTATTCGTGATGGCATCGACGATGTAGACCGGGCCGCTGTAGGGCGCATCGAAGACTCCGCGGCGGGCCGACAATGTCGTCTGCGCGGCAATCACCCCATGCACGACGGAGACCGGTTCATCGCCGGTCGCCACTTTGAACACATTGCTGAAAGCCAGCACGCGAACGCCGGGTCCGACGGTCGGCGTGGGGATCGACAGATCAAAGAAGGGTAAACCTTCGGCATCGATCTTGAGCACCGCCAGATCGAGCGTGGGCTCCGCACCAACGACGCGGCCTTCATAACGCCGGCCATCGTGCAGCACCACGGTCACACTGTCGCCGTCGAGGATGTGGCTCCAGACCGTGACGATGTGCCCTTCGGCAGAGACCACGAATCCCGATCCGTATGCGTAGAGGTTTTTCCGCCCCCCTGCACCGAAGATTTTCACGACCTTCGGCGAGACGGTGGCAATCGTTTCGGAAGTGGATTGCGCGCGACACTCGACCACCGTTACCGTGATCAGCAGGAGTCCGCAAAGCATTGTTCTCAGCAGGCGATTCATTCGCGCAGTGTCTTTCAAGGCAACCATCACTTGGCCGCCTGCAATTCGATGACAGCGTTGTGGAAAGTGCCGAAGGTTTGATCGCCGTACCGCACGGTCCATGTTCCCAGACACCGTCGGCCGTCGAATTCCGCGGTGCTGTCGATGCGCACCGAGCAGGGATCGACGTCATTGCCGAGGCTGGAATCCCAACCCAGCAAGCGTCCTTCCTGCCGATGACAATACCACCGCGTCTGTACGATCCCCGCTTGTGTTGCCAGCACATCCACCGTCGGGCCGCGGCCATCGAGCGGTTGGCTGCCGACATACGAGACCACACTGAATGATGATGGCCCCGTGGTCACCATCTGCTTGAAGTGATGCAGCGCGATCAGCAGTCCGCCCGTATTCGGAGGTTCGTCCTGCGGTTCGGAATTGTCGAGCGGTTGAAAGAAGACGAGATCTTTGCCGATCGTCATTCCCAACCCGGCGTCGGCGAGCGTCACGACGAACGCCCGATTGTCGGCCGTCTGTCCGGCGAATTTCCATCGGCCCGTCAGTGCGGACAGCGAGGTGAATTCGCTCAAACCGGCGAGAACCCGCTTTTGCTCCAACTGGTTGAAATAATAGTTCGCGAAACCGGCCTTTTCTTCGAACAGATGCTTCCACTGCTCCGGGGCTTTGGCTTCCTCGGCGGGACCACCGGGGGGATGCGGGGCGTCATCGGGTTGCGGTTTCGGCTCGGGTTTCTTCTTCGGATCACCCGGCGGTTGCTGCGGACGGGGACGCGGTCCTTCCGGTCCCTTGGGCTTGGCTTGCAGTTCCGAGGCCCGATGCAGGCTGCGGAGTTCGACCAACATCTCAGACCGCTTCCCTTCCCGGCGATAGACCAGCGGCACCGTCCAGCCATCGGGATAGATGCCGAGCACATTCTTGTATTGATTGACGCTGCCGATCGGTCGCCCGGCGAACGACACGATTTCGTCCCCTTCCCGCAAGCCCCGCCGATAGGCCGACGATTGCTCGAGGACTTCGTCGACCATGACTTCGCGATCGTTGCCCGTCCGCACGAGTGCCCCGAGGGTGGCATGATCGACGATACGTCCGCCGCGAAGACCGTCGAGAAAGTGCTTAATCTGATTGATCGAAATGGCATACCCCGCGCCGACATTCACCCGGCCGCGTTTTTCGAACGACCCGCGGCCGTTGATGCCGACGAGTTGCCCCGTGGCGTTGAACAACGGCCCGCCCGAGTTGCCGGGGTTGATCGAGGCATCGGTCTGGATGCAGTCGGTGTATTCGAGAATGGTTCCGGCGGGGTATTGATAACGGCGGACACCGCTCACAATCCCCGCGGTGACGGTCGGCGAAAAGTCGGTCGCGAGCAGGAACGGGTTACCCATCGCGAAGACCCAGTCGCCGGTTTGCACGGTGTCGCTGTCGCCCATCGTGGCGGCGGGGAAATCGTCGCGGCCCAGCATTTTGATGAGGGCCACGTCACCGGTGGGATCGATGCCGACGATGACGGCGTCGTACAGTTTCCCATCCTTCAGGCCGCACTTCATGAAGGTGCCGGAACCGCTGGTGACGTGATAATTCGAGAGGGCATAGCCATCGGGAGTGATTAGCACCCCCGAACCGCCGCCGTTGCCGGAGGACGCGAAGATCGCCACCACCGACGGGGCCACGCGCTCGATCATCGCCACGCGGGCTTGTTCGGCGTCGAGGACGGATTGGTCCGCCGCAATCACCGTCGATGTTGTCGAAAGCAGAAAAACACACAGGCCTAGAATCATCTGTGTGCCACTGGCTCTGCCAGTGTCTTCTCGATCCATCCGGACGTTTCCGACATTCCAATAAAGGCACTGGCAGAGCCAGCGGCACACAAAGCAGGGTCCTCTTGTATGCGGCAATGCGAAGAGCATCATTTCACCACCTTCGCATCACCAAAATGCACGCGGTCACCCAGGTCCCATTTGTCCCGGCCGAAATCGACCAGGATTTCCAGTTCGACGACTCCCGACACCGGCAAGTCCAGCGCTGCGGGGTCTTGTCCGGAAATGAAATCGCCATCGAACAGCACCCGGTCATCGCCGCGGACGGTGACATGGGCATCGCCGTAGAACGCACCGAGCGGCAGCTTCGGATCGAGTCCCACGATCGCTTTGAAGTAGCGGAAATCGCCACCGAGGCGGTACTTGACGATGGTCCTGGAATGAATCGCCAGGCCGCGGGGGTAAGTCCGATCGCCCACACGCAGCGGGCGCCCATCGAAGTCGCGGTCCCGCTGCATTTCGAACGTGAAATCATCGAAAAACGGCGTGTACCGCAGATCGCGCGGTTCCGTTGTCGAGAGATACATAAATTTGCTGAAACTGAAATCGATCGCCTGCACGGAATTCATGGGGGCCTTCAGCGGCGCCACGCCCGGGACATTCAATAACCAGCCACCGTTCGACCACTGCGCGTCTTTGACGAGGAGCGTGTCGCCCCCGGCGAGTTCCACACGGGCGGTGAACTTCGCTGCGGGTTCTTCGCGCCGCGCGAAAATGAGGCCATACACCTTTTCGCGTTTGACGGTCACATCTTCTCCATCGAGGCGAAAACGGACTTCCTTCTCATCGACGGTTCCGGCAACGCCGTCGAGATGGTCCAGAACATCTCCTTTGCGGACGACCAGAAAATCTTTCTTGCTGGTCCGTTCGTGCAACTGCACCCAGGCCTCGCGGACGACGGCGTCATCGGCACCGAAGCGGAGGCTGCGAACGGCATCCCGCGGGAGCGTGACCTCACCGAGCGCGGGGTGCTGCAAGCTTGCTTTGGTTCCCGAAACGGTGGCAGCGGTGACCGAACACACCGACCCCGCCTGCCAGCGAACGGTAATCAATGGATGGGCCGGGTCGACGGGAATCGGGCGGGCGTCGGGGCAACGGATTTCCAGCAGTTCGGCGGCGGCAGTCTGAACCGGGCCCGTGGCGGTTTCGACGGCCACCCCTTGCGAAGAGAGCGCGGAGAGCGTGCCGGTGATCTTTCCCCCTTCGAGAGTGATCACATCCACCTTGGGAGCGTCCCCGACCGCGAGCAACATCCCGATCCACAAACCAATCACACCGACCTACTTTCCGCTGAGCGACGCACGATGATCCGGCCGGTTCATTTTCCCGGAGCCGCGGGGCGACCGGCGAGTTTCTTGAAGTACGATTCGACGGCCTGCCGGTAATTCGAGGGATAATTGCGGTTGATGAGATTCTTAGCCTCGGCCTGCTTTTTCTCCGGGAGATTGCCCCACTGGCCTTCCTTGGAGAATTTTTTCTTGTCCACTTCGCCCGGCGCTGTCGAGCCTTTCACGACACTGTCCTGCAACGGATTGGAGGGGTCGCCGGGGTTGTTGCTGTTGCCGGCGCCCGCTCCGCCGCCCCCCTGAGCTTCGATCCGCTTAATCAACTCATCGAGATTGGCGATGATCCGCTCCTGGACCGTTTGCACCTGCTCACCCGAGCGGCCAAGATCCAACCGGCGTTCGGAATCGGACATCAGTCGGGCCACTTCCCCCAGCGATTTTTCTTCGACGTCTTCGACTTCCGCCAGCATCAACTCCGCGGTGGTTTTGTAACGCGCGGGGACGGCCTGCGTGTGCTTGAGCAGTGCATTCAACGACTGTTTGGCCAGCGCGATATCGAGCAGCGACTGCGCCGCCGCGGCCTTGTAGAACAACGTGGCGGCGGGATCGATCGTTTGCGCGACGTCTACCGCTTTGAATTGTTCGAGGGCTTCGTCGTACAACCGCTGCTCGGCAAAAGCGCGGCCGAAGTAGGACCGCAAATTCGCCTGCCGGAAAGAATCGGTCCCGGCACCGACGATGGCCGCTTGCGTCTTTTCCAGCGCGACGGGATCGGTGAAATCGTCGTAAGCCAGCGCTTCTTTGAGGGCGGCGTCCATCACCGCCCACGACTTGACCGCCAGTTCCAGCGTCTTTTCGGGCGACTGACTGGCGCTGCCGTCAAGCCACATCTGACCGACGGCGGCCACGACCGCTTCGGAGGCTTTGGTCACACGCAGACCGTCGAGGAGGCGATCGCGCACGGCGGTCGGCGGCAGGGGTGCGAGAACCATGTCTTCGGCCCACGCCGCCTGCACCAAACATCCCCAGCAGAGGATTGTCGCAAGTGTCCGCATGTCGGCGACTTTCTACCCGAAAAAGGTTAGCGATTCCGTCCGGTGGCGAGGTTGTATGTGGATTGCTGAATTTTGGCTTGCCGCTGCGAAAGACCCTGCAATTGTTGGCGCAAATCGGGATCGGTCGATTGTTCCCCTTCCACCATCCGGCCGAGTTGTTTGGTGCGTCGATTCACGCGGTATTGCAGCGAACGAAGCATCTTCAATTCCGAAAGCACATCCACCAGCCCCTGCTCTTGCTGTTGGCCCTGCTGCTGTTGTTGCTGTTGCTGCTTTTTATCTTTCGCCTTTTCGATTTCCTTCTGCAAGGCCTCGAGGATTTCTTCCAACGACTCTACGATATCCTTTTCGATGCCAACCGTCAGTTCACCGACTTCCACGCGTTCCAAACGGCGGGAGACGGTTAACATGTCGTCGCGCATCTGGATGAGGGCTTCGGGGAAGGCGATCGATGAACCATCCTCTTTCAACAACGTGACGACTTTCGAGGCGAGCAACGCGACCTCATCTTCGTTCCGCGCGAGTTCCACCGCGCGGTTCCGATGCTTGTCAGTCCGCTGGGCTTCGGGAACGGCCGCCAAACCGACGGTGCCGTTGAGCACGTTGATTTGCCGGCCGAGCATGTCCCGCAGCCGGGCTTCCAGCGCGGCGAGCATCATCTCTTTTTCTTCTTCGCGCAACTGCCGGAGGATGGCTTCGAGACGCTCTTTGGCTTTGAGCAGATCGGCGAGCGCTTCGTCCTGCTTCTCGGACGCTTTGCCGCTTTTCTTCTTCAGTTCCTCGATCGCGTTTTCCATCTCTTTGCGGGCTTGTTCGAGTTCCTGCCGACCGGGCGTCTTCTGCTGTTGACGCTGGTCTTGTTCGGATTGCGGTTGCTGCGGGGGCGATTCCTGGCCCTCGTCGTCCATCGGGGGCATCGGCTGGCCGTCCATTGGCGGCTGGCTTTCACCGGGCATTGGTTTCGATTTCGGACTCTTTTTCGGCGGCTTCTTTCCGGAATCGTTCGGCTTGCCCATGGGCGTACCGTCGGACTTCTCGCTGTCCGCGTCCTTCGGGTCTTTCTCGTCGGGCTGCTTGCCGTCGTCGGTTTTGTTGGGATCGTCTTTCTTCGACGGGTCATCCTTCGACTTCGGATCGCCGTCCTTCTTCGGTTCTTTCGGTTTCCCCTTGCCGGGCGAGCCGTCTTTCGGCGCGTCCGCCGGTTTGGAGCCGTCGTCCTCTTGGGAAGGAACCGCGTCGTCCTTGTCCTTCATCGGATCGTCCTCCTTGCCGGAGGGCTTCGGTGTGGACTTCGACTTGCCGTCGGCGTCACTCGACTTCTGATTGCGCTGGGCGTCCTGCTGATCAATTTTGTCGAGGATCTTCTGCGTGGCGTCGGAAACCTGCTTCTGCTTGTCCTTCAAGCTGTCGGCGTTCCCGCCCCGCTCGGTGGCCGCGCGGACATCGGTCTGCTTCAGGACCAGCTTATCGACGTCCTTAATCAGCCCGGCGATCCGTTGCTTCTCGCGTTCAATCTCGTCCTTGCGGTCTTCGCTCTGCAGGAGTTGCAGGACAATCAGCATTTGCTCGACGGCGGACTGCTGGCCATCGAGCGCGTCGCCGAGTTGCTCTTTCTTCAGCAGCAGCACGACATCCCGGAGCTGATCCGAGATGCGGCCTTCCTTGCTCTTGCCGATCGCGCGGAATAACAGGTCGGCCCGGTCGGGGTCCGTCTTGCGGAGATGCTCTGCCAATTGATTGAGCGAATTTTCAAACCGTGCATACCGCAGCGCCACCGCTTCCTGACGCGACGGCAGCGGGACGTCGGATGAAGCGTCTGCGGGCTTCCCCTTTGTCGTTTCGACAACAGCAGGAGCATCGGCCGCAAAAGCAGTGCCCGAAAGGCAGGCGTTCAGTGCGAAACCGATGAGCAGCAGCGAAGCCGCACTCCAGGGTCGCCCTGTCGCTCCGCGACAGGAAAGCCGTTTGTCATGGAGGCCGCCTGCTCGATCGGCTTTCCTGTCGCAGAGCGACAGGGCGACTTGGAAAACGCCGATGCGCATGGCCAGTCCTCTCCACCGTCGAAAACCGACGGCGTCCCTTGGTGCCGGGTTATTCTAATGCCCGCAGTGCATTCCGTTTGCGCTGCGTCTTCGTCTCATCGATAATTCCATCCAACTCCGACTTTGTGGATTTCAACATCTCCACCAATTCCTGAATTGTGGCACGCTTCTTGATCTCAAGCAAGATTCGTTCCAGCCGTTCGATCAATCCTGCCAATTCTTGTTTCGCGGAATCAATCTCGGACAATGGGTCGCGGCTCTGATCGTTCGCCAGCTTAAATAACCCCAGAACCCTGTCGGCGGCCGGAAAATCCTGTTCGTTTACCCGCGCGAGCGGTTCCAGAATCTTGGTTTGCAGCCGCTCCATATCCTGAGGCGTTTCCGCCGAATTGTTGACGAGTTCCTCGCGAATCTCCTTGAAGGACGCTTCAATCGAGGCCATTTCCCCGGCCGATTTGCGGATTCCCAGCAGCGACCGTTCCCCACAGGCGGCGATTTGCAGCGGCAGTTGCCGCCGGTCTTCCGCGGTTCCCGGGGCATTGGCCGCCCGCATGCGGATCAGTTCCTGCGTCTTGCCATGATGCAGTTCGAGGTCTTTGTGCAGTTCCTTCATCTCGGTAATGATCTGCTCAAACCGCCGCCGGAGGTTCAATTCCTTGGCGTAGAGCAGAGACAGCAATTCTTCCACGGGGACAATCGTGAACAGGAATTTCTGGCTCCGCTGCCGATTGGGCCCTTTCCAATCGTCGGCGTCTTCCGCCATCACCGTGAGCGCCAGCTTCTGTTTGACCGATAAATCCAAAGGAAGGACATCGAAGCGCTCAAATTGTTCGCTTTCCGTGCGGGAGAGCGTGAACTCGCGGACGATGTCGGTCGACGGGCGGAGCAAGTCCTGCGTCTCCCATTCGCCCTGGCCATCAATCTGGTATTCAAAGCGGACCTTTGCCACGCCGTAGTCGTCTTTGATGAGACCCGCGACCGGAATCCGTGCCATCCGCGTGATGGACATGCCGATCCCCTGGAGTTCCAATTCGACCACCGGCGGCTGATCGACGATCCCGGTGAGCGTGAGCCGTGTCGGTTCGGGACTGGAAATGCCGTCGGCGTCTTCGAGCGTCAGTCGCACCAAGGCATCCGCGGGCCACGGCAATGATTTCGGTAATGGCGTTGCGCCGTTCGCGGCGGCGGTGATCGCCTCGGTCAATGCTTCCGTCCCATCGGCCCGCAGCAGCAACGGGACGGCGAACTCCTTGTGATCGGAACTCAATCCCGTTGGTGATCCTTCCAACTTCCACACCACCCGGCGCTGCGGTTGTCCTTCCCGCGCCCGCAGCGTAACTGACGCCGCATCATTCGTGGCGTTGGTCTCCGATTCCAGAGCATCGATCAGCGTTTGTGCCCCGAGCGTGATTTCGAAGCGTTCGATGCCGGCTTCGATTTCCATCCGGACCGATCGCAAGGGTTTGTTGGTCCGCCCGCGCAGCACGACATCACTGCCGAGCGGTAACGACCATGCGGCTCCTTGAATGACCATTTCCGTTCGCGCGGGTTGGCCGTTGTCGCCGAGCCGGTTCAATCCGGTGTATTGCGGATAGAGGACATCGACCAGCAGATTGTCAAGTTTCGGCGGATCGACAACATCGACCCGTACCGGAGTGAGGGAGGCGTAATCGCCGCCGCTGACCCAGATTTCGAGGCTGTCGAGCAAGGCTGGAAAGACCTGCTGAAACGGTTGCTGCCCCGGTGCCGTGAGATAAACACGCTTGATACCGCCCCCTTGCAGACGGTAATCGAGCCGGACGCGATCGGGCCGTTTCTTCCCTTCGGCAACATTCACCAACAGAGCGAGTTCGCCGCCGCGCGGATGGCGATAGACGCCGTCACGAAAAGAACGAAGTCGGTCCCCCGGTTGTGTGAGCACCTTGATTTCGAGGACGGTCTCCCGCGGCCAATAGCTCGGTTGCAGTTCGAGATACCCCGAGACCCAGCGTTCCATCGCCGCGGAATCGACCACCGCCAAGCCGATGATCGACACGAATAACAGCACCGCGATAATGACTGTTCGACGGAACGGCCGTTGATCGAAGACCTGCGAGAAATCGACCCGTTCCAGTTGCTGCGCGGCGTCGGTCAACGTCCGTTCGAGCATCGCCCGGTGATAACCCGTCCCCGGATTGATGGTTCCTTCAGCCGCTTCCACCGCGGTGATGAGCCGGTCACCCAATGACGGAAAGCGACGTTCCAGTACGAGCGCCAAGGCCCGGCTACGCAGCGAACGGAACAACCGGAAACCGAGCCACGACACTGCGACCGCGGCGAGAGTGCCCAGCGTGGCAATGAGAAACACAGCCCGCGCCCAGCGCGGAATTTCCAGCCGACTGGCGAAGAAGTACGCCGTGTCGACGAGAAAACTGCCCCAGAAGAGGGCTCCGATCACCACCACCACGGCGGCAATCCCTTCCCACAACACATACCGACGAATCGCCCCCCGCAGTCCGTCCAAGCGACGCACTACTTCCGGCGGCAAAGCCCTCGTCCATTCGCCCGGCATGATTCCTCTTCTATTCTTTGGCGAGCGGCGGGGACGTCAGCCTCCCCGGTCATTGGAATTTCAGAAATGCAGTGCAAAGTGACCAGTGAAAAATGCAAAGTGTAAAATGGAATGCAAAGTCGTTGATCACACCGGCGAGGCCGAATCCACCTCTTCCTCACTTTGCACTTTACATTTTTCACTTACCACTTTGCACTCTCTGTCTTCCATCACCGAGGAGACTGACGTCCCCCCGCTCGCCTTTTTATGCCAGCTTCAACAACTTCCGCGTCAGCCACTCCAGCCCCAGCAGCGTTACCAGCAGGTACATCACCCAGTCGCGATCCCACAAGGTTCTAAGACGTTCATCAATCGTGAATGGTTCCCCACGGTTGGGAAGCAACCCCGGCAACTTTTCAGCGGCTTCCGACAGCGGGATGTACTCGCCGCCGGTGTCACGAACGAGATCACGCAGCAGCGTCACATTCTGGCGCACATCCTGATCTTCCAGCTTCGGCAGGGACACCGTCAAGACGTCTGTCAGTTGATCGCTCGATTCCGGGACGGGAAGTTCCAACCGGTAGGCCCCCGGCAGACTGACACGGAAGTCGCCGACGAACTCGCCGGCACGGGTTTCATCGCGGCGTAACCGGGGTGCCGGCACGAGCGGTTTCCCCTGCGGATCGAACACTTCCAGCAGCACCGAGTCCAGTTCCAGTGGTTTGAACTGGGCATCGAGCAGACGCGCCCGCAACCGGGCCGTTTGCCCCAATGTGAGTTTGCGGACTTCCGGCAGCAGCACACCCCGTTTGGTGCCGCGCTTGGTACGACCCTGGCCGACGTTGCGAATCGCTTTGATCCACAGCCGGTCGTAGTCTTCGTCGCTAACCGAGCGCAGCCGCCAGAACTCGCCGCTGCCGAAGTACAGCACGCGGCCCTGTCCGTAGAACTGTTCGGCGGCCAGCACCGGGAAACCGAACTCGTTCTGTGAGCGCGGGTCGGTAAACCGCGCGAGTACCGTCGCCCCGGCTTTCGCCCCGCTGGTCGAATAACAGCGATAGAATCCGGGAAACTCCTTCCATCGGGCGAGCGATGACGTGGGCTCATCGGTCAATTGCAGCGCTTCGGCCCGTTGTCCTTCCGGCGTGAATTCCAAAGGCCACGGCTGACTCGAATCCTGATCGAACCGCATCTCCGCCGCGAACGTGCTCAGCACCACGGGATACAATTCTTTCAGCGGCTCAAGCTGCTCCTGCACCGGCGTCGGCTGTTCCCCCACCGCCGCGAGTTGCACCGTGTTGACGTCTCCGGCGATGAGGATCAAGCCGCCCGCTTCCTGATACACCCAGTCGCGGAGCAACTCAATCCCTTCCGCGGGAACGAGCCGCCAATCGGGATCGAACGCCACGATCACGTCGTACTCGAACAGTTTTTCCCGCTCGACCGGGAACTGCAGCAACAGATTGTTCGACTCCTGACTCGTGCCCACGGCGGCGGTTTGCAGCACCACATCGACGTCGATCGCCTTGTGCCGAAACAGCAGATTGCGGACGAACTGATAATCGCGCATCGGGCCACCGGCGAGGAGCAGCACCTTCGTCGGCCGATCGAAGACCTGGATCGCGACCGATTGTTCATTGTCCTGCGCGTTGAACTCGGCGACTTTCACCGTCGGTTGCACGCGGACCACGTAATCCCATCCGCCGACCGCTGTCGGTTTGAGCGGGAATTTCACCTCGGCCGGCACCCCATCCGCAGGCAAGGTCAGCGTTTGCTCGGCGACCTGCACGAGCGCATCGCCATCGTCCGGCTTGGACCACAACGTGGCGGTCACTTCGCGCCCGGCGAGCCCCTGAGCCTGCAGAAACGCCGTGATGTCGAACTTGTCGTCCAGTTGCACATCGGTGGGCGATTGGATGTCCGCCACTTGCAGATTGAGCGGTTGCTCGGTCCCGCCGACGCCAACCGTCACCAGCCTTGTTTTCGCGGCGATGGCCCGATCGTGCGCGGTGGCGACATCGATTCCCGCGTTATTGCCACCATCGGTGATGACGACGATGCCGGATAGCGTTCGGCCGGCGGATTGACGGATCAGTTCGCCGAGCGATTCCCCCAGCCGGGTTTCCAAGCCGCGCGGTTGCAGCACGGTCGCCCAATCGATTTCCGTGGGGGCCGTTGTGGATGTCGCTTCCGGCGTGCTGCTCTTCAGCGGATACACCCGATGCGGACCGGCGAGCGCGGAATCGAACGTGAAGAGGCTCACTTCATGGTCACGCCGCAACTGTTCCAGCAACGATGAGGACGTGAGCAGCTTGCGGATGGCTTCCGCACGGCTCGGCAACTCTCCGGTCGCACCCGCGGAGGGGGCTTCGGCGGGGTGCCGCATCGAGAGCGAGGTGTCCATCAGCACGGCGACACGCGATGGTCTGAACGCCGTGCGTTGGGTGCGGTCCTGCGGATTGAGCGCGATGAGGAACAACGTCGCCAGGGCAGCCAGTCGTAATGCCGTCAGCCAGACTCGCCAGCCACGATGTAGTTCGACGGTATCCCGTCGATACATCCAGACGACCCACACCAGTACGGCGAGCGTCCCGCCAAGGAAGACGGCCCACCCCAGCGGCGATTCCGGCCAGTCCCATTCGCGCGCCGTCAGCGACCCCGCGGTGTCGACCGCGAGCAGAGCGTGCGTGAATGGGAAGGTATCGAACATGGGTGGTCATTATCGGTGGTGAGTTGGAAGCGGCATTCCGGTCCCCTCGCCCCCGTCCGCGGGGGAGAGGGCTAGGGTGAGGGGGCGTATTGAAACGTTCGGCCCCCTCATCCGGCCTGTCGGCCACCTTCTCCCCCGCAGACGGGGGAGAAGGGACCCTATTCATGTTTCGTCTGAATTCAACGAGTCCTAATTCACGCTTTCATTGGTGCCAATCTTGGCGTCGTCGCCTTCTTCATCGGTGGATGATAACTCAAACGGTACGCGAACCATTGTTCAAAGAGGAACAGTCCCAGCAACATCCACAACAGCCACGCGCGGATTTCCGAGCCGGCTTCTTCGCCTTGCAGCCATTGGAACTGGCCCGGTTCCTGAATGCGGACCTCGCCCGCATCGGTGAGCCGCTTGCGGAGATTGTCGCTGGTCGCCAAATCGAGATCGCTTTCGGATGTTGGGGCATTATAGGCCAGAATGCGTTCTTCGGCCTGTTGGGCCTGATTGAGCAGCCGCACTTGATAAATCCCCGGTTCGTCGGTCTCACGAAAGGTGGCGGCCAGTCGCAGCGCGGTGTCGGTGCTGTTCTCGCTCGGCTTCGATTCCGTTTCCGGGGCGGCTTGCAGGCGTGAGGTGCGGACGCCATCACTGGATGGGGCCGTAATCTCAACTTGTTCCGTGTAAAGCGACGGATCGAGAGCCACCTGAATCGGTTCACCCACGGTGCGGACGGGCAAACCGCGGTCCCGACGGGAGATATATTTCAACAGATCGAGTTGGAACACGACGTAACTCGGATTGCGGGCCCAATCGTTCCATTTCGGATTCGCCGTAGAAAGCCCGGCGACCACGCGGCCTTTGCCGAATTCGCGTTCCACAACCAGCGGTGCCTTGTTCCGCAGTGACGCCAACGTCCGCGTGGCATCGCCGCGGCGGGCATCATCGCGCACCCAGTCGGCATGCGGTGGGAAATACCGCTGCACATGCACGCCCGCGAGGAACGGATTGTCGTCCCCGGTCAGCACCGCAAACAGGGGGTGTGGCGACGGCACGAGATCAGCTTCCGTGGAAGTCGGATCGGCGGCGAGATCCTCGACATTGAGCGCCAAGGGTAACGGGAACGGTCCCGCGCCATTGCGATACAAGGCTTCGTTGTAATGGACCGGGCGAACGAGATCGCCCACGAACCACACGAGACCGCCACCGGCGCGGACATAGGCTTCGAGCGGAGCCACGGCGTCCGGCGCGAGATCGGGAACGTTGAGCAGGTAGATCACGCGGAATTCATCGAGCGCCCGGCGACGGAGCGAATCGGCATTATCGAGCGTGATCGCCACTCCAGTGGTGATTGGGTCCGCTGCCAGCGCATCGGCCAGATAGCTTGCGGCGTCGGCTTCCGGATCGCCGTCGAGAATCAGCACGGGAATCGTCGACGACACATCCACCGCCAGAAAGCGTTCGTTGTCTTCCGCGAGGACATCGGCATCGAGCGACGCGGCGAGACGATGCACGCGCGGCGTGACGAGGCGGATATCGACTTCATGGTAAGCCGTTTCGTTGGCATCAATCTTGTCGAACACGGCGCTCACCGGCAGTTTGACACCGTCATCGCTGAGCGCCACGCGGACATCTTTCACCGCCTGTTCGCCGTAGTTGGTGACGCCCACCTTCAACCGCAACGGCACCCCCGCCGCGGCGATCTGCACGGCTCCGCTCAGTTCCGTCAGCGCGAGATTCGCCTGCCGCTTCGGCACCGTTTTGACGAGATTCACTGTGACGCCAGCACTCGTGAGTTCCCCGATGGCCGCGGCGATCGCTTTTTGATCTTTCCAGTCGCGTTCACGATAGTCCGAAAGAATGTGCAGATGCTGCACGGTTCCTTTTTCTTCGGACAGAAACTGTTTCGCCTGCCGCAATCCGGCGAGAAGGTCGAGCCCCTGATGCGTCGGCCGAAAGATGTCTGGCTCGAGTTTGGAACGCATTTCCATGACAAACGCATCATTGACATCGCGCTGCGAAACGAACGGTTGCTCTGGCCGCGAGAGCAGCATCAACGAAAAGGTTTGCGTGTCGGGCCGCAGCGCCCCTTCGGACAGAAGTTGGTTGATGACGTTCAGCGATTCTTTGAAGGCGGTGGTTTCGCCCCAGCGTTCGCGCATCGAACCACTGTCGTCGAGGAGCACGACATGATGGGCCTTCGCGCCGCGGAAGAGTGACAATTGTTGCGGGTCAAGAATCAGCCGCGCGATCAGCAACATGATCAGCAGGACCATCGCCACGCGGGTCAGCAACAGCAGCATCTGTTCGAGGAGCAACCGACGCCGATTCCGCTGCTGACTTTGCAGCAGAAACTCCATCGCTGCAAACCGCACGCGCCGAAATCGCATGCGGTTGATGAGATGAATGATAATCGGCACCGCCACCAGCGACGCACCGGCAACGACCAGCGTCGGATTAAAAAAGTGGGTGGCGAGCCAGGCGTTCATGGGGAGGCTGAGGGCTTATGGTTAAGGGCTACGGGGCGGAGAAAACGGGGACTGCGGGATCCGCAAAGCGCAAGCGTAGGGTGATTACTGTCTGACAGCCTGCCGCATGCCGACGCGATGGGTTAAATAGTGCGACAACACGGCCGATAAATGTTCGCTGGTGCGGATCGTCTGGTAATCGATCAGGTGCTGGGAACAGAACCGGTGAATTTCTTCGAGGTACGCTTTCATGGCCGCGAGGTAACCGTCCCGCAGCGCGCGCGGATCGCAGATCATGTCGCCCGCCTCTTCCAGCCCTTCAAATTTCGTCGTCCCGGCATACGGAAAATCCAGCTCCGCATCGTCGAGCACATGAAAAATCATCACATCGTGCCCGCGCGTCCGGAGCAGTTTCAGCCCCTTCATTAAACCCGCGCGATCGGCCAGCAGGTCGGACACAATCACGATCAGTCCGCGGCGGTTGTATTCGTCCGCGACCTTAAACAGGACGTCCGATATCGACGTCTTCTGCTGCGGTTGCGTCGCATCGAGGGCCGCTAACAACGCCGTCAGATGATTCAGCTTGCTGCTCTGCTGCACGCGCTGCCGGATGGCCGCATCGAACGTCACCAACCCCACCGCGTCACTTTGCTTCAGCAGCAGATACGACAGCGACGCCGCAATGCGACAGGCGTATTCGTACTTGGTGAGGTCGCCGCTGCCGAACTGCATCGACTCGCTGACATCGACGACCAGCGTGGTCCGAAGATTCGTCTCTTCTTCGTACTGCTTGATGTAATACTTGTCGGTCTTCGACCAGACTTTCCAGTCGATGCGGCGGATATCATCCCCCGCGGCATATTCCCGGTGCTGGGCGAATTCGATGGACTGGCCGAGGTACGGACTGCGATGCCCACCCGATAAAAAGCCTTCGACGACGTTCCGTGCGACGACTTCCAACCGGGCGATCCGCGCGATCGTCTCAGGCTGCAAAAATCTTCTGGAGTCGCGGGTCACGTGTCAGCTCGCCTTCCTTTGCCGGGGTGACTTTCAACAGTTCCTGCACCACGCGGTCGGACGTAATCCCTTCGCTTTCGGCGGAGAAATTCGTCACAATCCGATGCCGCAACACAGGGGCCGCGAGGGCGGCGATATCGTCGGTAGAGACGTGTGTCCGGCCCTGCAACAACGCCCGGGCTTTCGCACCGAGCAGCAGGAATTGCACGGCTCGCGGACCGGCCCCCCAACTCAACCAGTCCTTCACGAAGTCCGGCACACCGGGTTGACCGACACGAGTTTGCCGAACCAATGCCAGCGCATAATCGGTGACGTGATCACTGATCGGCACGGCCCGCACGAGTTGTTGCAACTCGAGAATCTCGGGACCGGACAACACCGCCGTCGGAACGGTCTTCTCGGTGGATGTCGTCCGCTGCGCGATCTGCCGTTCTTCCTGAAACGTGGGATACCGCACGAACACCTTGAACATGAAGCGGTCCTGCTGCGCTTCAGGCAGCGGATACGTTCCTTCCTGTTCGATGGGATTTTGCGTCGCGAGCACGAAGAACGGGTCGCTCAGAATGTGGCGGGTCTGCCCCACCGTCACCTGGCGTTCCTGCATCGCTTCGAGCAACGCGGCCTGCGTTTTCGGCGGCGTGCGGTTGATTTCGTCGGCAAGAACCACGTTGTGAAACAGCGGCCCGGTAATGAAGCGGAACTCGCGCTTGCCGGTCTCGCGATTCTCCTGCAATACATCGGTCCCGGTGATGTCCGCGGGCATCAGGTCGGGGGTGAACTGAATGCGGGCAAACGTCATCGA
>JAKFUG010000089.1 GCA_021732785.1 Planctomycetaceae bacterium | reverse complement strand
GGCGGAGCCGGGGGCGTCGGAATTCCGGTCGATTCCGGCGGAGGCAATTTCACCGGGGCCTCTTTCGAGGCGGGACCGGCTTCCGGAGCCCCGGGGGTCGGCATGCCCATCGGCATTCCCGGATAGCCTTGCGGCATCATCGGATAGCCCGGCATCTGCCCCATCGGGTAGCCCATCGGATAACCCGGCTGTTGATAACCCTGTTGCGGATAGCCGGGGTAACCCTGCGGATAGCCCATCTGCTGCGGATAACCGGGCATCATGGGATAACCGGGCGGCATGCCCATCGGCATCATCCCGGGCATCATCCCCGGCATTCCACCGCCGAGAATCGCGGTATCTCCCGCAAAAGCGCCCACCGGCTGAGTGGTCGAAGCTCCCGGAAAGACGGGCAATTCGTACGCGGTTTCCGCGGCCGATTCACCGATGGTCGTCTCCAGCCCGGTGATCGGGATCTCCACCGTGGCATTCGCGGACAACGCCGTCTCGTCGTAAGCCAGGGGCGCGTCAGCGAGGACGGCGTTGACCACTTCCGTCGGAACGGCGGCCGTCGGAGCCGGAACCGCCGCGTGTTCGCGAATGACGATCGAGAGCTCCAACTTGCCGATCTGAATCCGGTCGCCATCCGCCAGCACCCGTTCATTACGAACGAGCTCACCGTTCACGCGTGTGCCGTTGGTACTGCCGAGATCGCGCAGCCGCACGGTGTAATCATCGATGATGAAGACGCAGTGGTGCCGGCTGACGAGGTCATTGTTCGGGCGGAGGTGGCAGTCCTGCTCGCGGCCGACAAGGAACTTCTTGGTATTAATGGGGATACTGCGGCCCTGATGCTTTCCGCCCAGGACCTTGAACTCGGCATGCAACATGGAATGCCTCACCCTTCCGCTGACGAGATAACTTCGCCGCTGCTCAATTCGTCGTAATATACGAACCTGTTTCCACGGGAGAACGAGAAATCACCAGACGATTCAACAACGGAAATGAGATTGCGGGACCAGCGAGGGGCAAACGAGATGAATAAGAAAGCTGCACCAACCACATCAATCCGGCAGCTCTTACGCTAGCAAGTGGGGACGAGAAATGTCAACGACGAAGTGTGGGTTTTCCCTCATACTCGTCGGCGATGCTCCGCCGCCTTAACGCCAATCGAGCCTGCCATATTTTTTTGCAACCAGTTCCTCGCTCGCGGCCAACTCGGGTCCTGTCCAGGCGGTCTCGTGGACGTCACGCCCGAGCATCTGTGCCAGTTGCAGTCCCAGTGATCGCATCGGACCGTCCATCAGCACTCCCGGTTTCAAATCATGAAGGCCTTTTATTTCCGGTGCCAGTGGTGAATGCTTTAACAGGAGACTTCCGTGCTGGAGCAAGGCTCCCTTGCGCCGGCGCTGGGCACTCCCCACAATTTTTGATTCACCGAAACATAGGTCATGGGAGTCACCGCGCAGGTAACATAAGTACGGTTCTTCAGATTGCGGTCGATTCACTCCGCGGGGTTGGAGGGGAATTCCGCGCTCCGCCGCCCAGATCACAATCGCCTGATGGATCCGGTCGTACAGGTCGTAGGGATGATGCAGGCGGAAGTCTTTGCCGGGAATGACACAACTGTACGTCCATTCCTGGTCGTGCAGAATGGCTCCGCCGCCGGTGAGACGCCGCACCATCGCCGTTTCCGACCACGGCGGGAGTTGCATCCACGGTTCGCGCTGCTGGAAATAACCCACCGAAAGCGTGGGCCGATCCCATGTGTACATCCGCACGACGGGGCCGCCGCCAATCATCGCCGCTTCGAGCAGCACTTCATCCCGTGCCATATTCTCCGCGCCGGAAAGCGGCACGGACTCGACGATCAGACGGCACTCGGGATAGGGGAGCGGCATGGGGTTACCGGCCCATCGCGCGAGCACGAGAAACAGTGCAAAATGAAAAGTGAAAAGTGAAAAGTGAAAAGTGAAGAGCGGAGTAACAACAGCGTCTACTCCGCTTTACATTTCGCATTTTGCACTTTTCAATTTTCAATTTGCACTGCCTTTGACCTCTCGGCTCGCACTCCGGCTGCTTCCTCGCAGCCGGAGTGCTCGATCTACCGAGCGGGTTGTACCGACAAGCATCCCGGCTGCGGGGAAGCAGCCGGGATGCGACGTGTTTGAATCAGTCCCGTAAACACGGCGTCCACTTGAGCACCGGTTGTCGCGCGGCTTGCACATCGCTCGGGCGACTGATTGGCAGCGTGTGCGGGGCGAGCTTCAGGAACTCCGGGTCTTCTTCCAGAATCATCTGCACCGCGGCCGCGAAGGCGTCGAGCGTTTCCTTCGATTCCGTTTCCGTCGGTTCCATCATCAACGCTTCAGGCACGACCAGCGGGAAGTAGACGGTGGGGGCGTGGAAGCCGAAATCGAGCAACCGTTTGGCAATTTCCATCGCGGAGATGCCGCGCGATTTCAACACGTCCGACGCCGACGCCACGAACTCGTGCAGACAGTATTTTCCCATCGGCACGTTCAGAACCGGTGCGAGAATCGCTTTGAGATAGTTCGCATTGAGAATCGCCTGCTCGGCGGCATCGCGCACGCCTTGAGCGCCCAAGGTTCGCAGATAGAAATAGCCCCGCAGCAAAATGCCGACGTTGCCAAAGTGCGTGCGTACTCGGCCGATCGATTTCACCGGCGTGGTGAGATCGTACGTTACGGCACCCTCCGCGGCTGTCGTTTTGGTGATGATCGGACCCGGCAGGTAGTCCTTCAAAAAATCGCGCACGCCAATCGGTCCCGACCCCGGCCCCCCCGCGCCATGCGGACCGGTGAAGGTTTTATGGACGTTGTAGTGCATCATGTCGCCGCCGAAATCGCCCGGCCGCGTGATGCCCATGATGGCGTTCATATTCGCACCATCGATGTAAACCAATCCGCCGGCGTCATGCAGAATCTGCGCGGCGGCGGCGATGTCCGGCTCAAACAAACCGAGCGTGTTCGGATTCGTCACCATGAACACGGCGGTGTTTTTATCGACCGCTTTTCGCAGCGCATCGAGATCGATGAACCCGTTCGCTGTGGCGGGAAGTTGGATGCAATCAAACCCGGCAATCGCCGCACTGGCGGGGTTGGTGCCGTGAGCACTCGCCGGGAAGACGACTTTCGTGCGGTGTTCGCCCTTGTCTCGGAAATACGCCGACGCGACGAGCAACGCCGTCAACTCCCCCTGGGCACCGGCGGCCGGTTGCATCGAGACCGCAGGCAGCCCGGCGATCTCCGCGAGCATCTCCTGCGTCTCGTACAGAATCGCCAGCAACCCCTGCATGTTCGCGGGGGACTGATACGGATGGACATCGATGATGCCGGGCAACTTCGCCAGCCGCTCATGCCGCTTGGGATTGTACTTCATCGTACAACTGCCGAGCGGGTAAAAGTGCGTGTCGACCGACATGTTCAGCGTCGAGAGATTGACGTAATGCCGGACAACATCGGGTTCCGTCAGTTCGGGCAACTGCGGCGGTTGCGCTGCGAGAAAGTCCGCCGGGATCATCTCGTTCAATGAGCGCGTGGGCACATCGGCGGGCGGAAACGTTTCCGCCCGCCGACCGGTGTGCGACAACTCCGACAACAACTGCACGGCTTGCGTATTCCGCATGCTCTTTCCTACTCCAATCTCACCCATCCACGCTTGCCGCTTTGCAGACTCTGCAGATCGTGTTTGCATTTCAACAACTCAACGCCGCGGCGAGGCGGTCGATGTCGTCTTTCGTCCGGCATTCCGTCACGGCAACGAGGAAAGCCCGATCGCGATCGGCGGCGGACATGCCCGCAATCGCCGGTAACCGGTTCAAGCACGGGCCAATGTCGAACCCCGCCGCTTCCGCTTTCGCTTGCCAGTGCGCTGCGGGCTTGTCACTGGTCAGTGCGAATTCTTTCAGAAACGGTGCCGTTGATAACAGCTTCAATCCGGGCACAGCGGTCAGTTTTTCCGCGGCGTAATGCGCCTTCTGACAGCACAACTCGGCGACTTCGCGTAAACCCTGGGGTCCCATGGAAGCGAGATACACCGTCGCGCGGAGGGCCATCAAGCCTTGATTCGTGCAGATGTTACTCGTGGCTTTTTCCCGACGGATATGTTGCTCGCGGGCTTGCAGATTCAGCACGAAACAACGTTTCCCGTTGCGGTCCACCGTTTGGCCAATCAACCGTCCGGGCAACTTGCGAACGAACTCATTCCTGCACGCGAGCACGCCGAGATACGGGCCGCCGAACTGCAATGGAATGCCGAGCGATTGCCCTTCCGCCACGGCAATGTCCGCGCCGCGGTCACCGGGCCGTTTCAGCACGCCGAGGCTCAGCGGATCGAACGCGACAATGCACAACGCGCCGTGTTGATGCGCGAGGGCACTCACCGCGGCGACGTCTTCCAAAGCGCCGAGGACGTTCGGATCCTGCACCACAATCGCGGCGGTTTGATCATCCACGAGTTTGGCGAGCGCCGCGTGATCGGTCACCCCGTTGACGAGCGGCGCGACGCGGACATCGGTGTCGAGATGCAGGACATGCGTCTTCACCACCTGCACGGCTTCGGGATGGACGCCGCCGCAAAGCACGACGTTCCCGCGACGATCGGTGGACCGCATGGCCATCGTCACGGCTTCGCTGATCGCCGAGCCGCCCTCGTACAAACTGGCGTTGGAGACATCGAGCCCGGTCAGTTCACAGATGAGCGATTGATACTCAAAAAACGCCTGCAAGCTGCCTTGGGAGGCTTCGGCCTGATACGGCGTGTAAGCCGTGTAGAACTCGCCGCGACCGGTGATTTCATCGACGACACTCGGGATGAAATGATCGTACGCGCCGCCGCCGAGGAAGCACGTTCGTGTTGCTGCCCCGACCGAGTCCGCGGCCAGTTTTCGCACGTGCTGTTCGAGTTCAATTTCCGTCAGCGCCGGCGGCAGATTCAACAGGCCACAGTGCTGCAATCCCGCGGGAATCTGTGTGAGGAGTTCATCGATGGAAGGCACGCCGATCGTTTGCAGCATTTCGGTCTGCTGCTGCGGCGTGCGGAACAGATAAGCCATTGCGAGAGGTCCGGGAGAGTCAAGTGCTAAGGGTCAAGTGTCAAGTGCTCAGGATAAGAACGGAGAGCCGAAGGTGCGATCCGTAGCGAACCCCGCGGTTTGGTCCGCTAAGCGGCAAGCGCGAGTTCCCTCCGGCACTTGACACTTGACTCTCCGCTCTGACCCAGCCTCAATGCGCTTCGTTCTCGCAATGCGCGGCGTACGCGGCGGCATCCAGCAAAGCGTTCACCTGCGTTGGATCGGACATCTTCACCTTGATCATCCACGCCTTGGCATGCGGGTCCTGTTGCAACCATTCGAGGTTGTTCGCCAGCGGCGTGTTGACTTCGATGACTTCGCCCGAGACCGGGGCATAGAGATCGCTGACGTGCTTCACGCTTTCGATCTCGCCGAAGGGTTCGCCCGCGGTCACCTTCTTCCCGATTTTAGGCAGGTCGACAAACACGAGGTCGCTGAGGAGCTTCACCGCGAATTCGGTAATGCCGACGGTGGCGACGTCACCGTCAACGGCAACCCATTCGTGGGTTTTGGCGAAGCGCGAGGGTTGGGAACTCAACGTCCGACTCCTTCCGGGATGAAATTGCAGGCTCGATTTGCAATGCGGTCCGCCCCTGCGGCACAATCCCGCATGAGACTCCGACTGCGAGACGGCAAAGATCGTACCGACGCCGCGTCACCACGGCGAGTCTACGGATTCGGCTGGCGATCCGCATTCGCCTGACCGAGTCGCGGCGGACAACCGTTCTGGGCTTCAAACATCGCGATTTTTTCCAGCCGCCGGGCGTGCCGGCCCCCTTCGAATTCGGTCGTCAGCCAGATTTCCACCATACGGCTGACCAACCGTTCGCCCAGCAAATCGGCAGAGAGACAAAGCACGTTGGCGTCGTTATGCCGGCGGCTCATTTCGGCGGTCAGGTCGTCGTGACAGGGCACGGCACGGACGCCGCAGAATTTGTTCGCGACGATGCACATACCCATGCCGGTGCCGCAGATGAGAATTCCGCGGTCAATTTCCCCGGCGGTGAGCGCCTGCGCCACGCGGGCGGCGAAGTCGGGATAATCGACGTTCTCGCCGGATTGCGGGCCGTAGTCGAGCGGGTCGTGCCCCAGCGCAGCGACCTGGTCGAGGATTTTCGCCTTCACCTGATATCCGCGGTGGTCACTGGCAACAGCGATTTTCATGGCGTCGTTTTCATCTCCGGAACGATTCGTTCAGCCAGGGCATCGACGTATCGTTGAATTTCCTGTTTGCATGCTTCATAGGCGGCTCGTCCCGCCCCGATGGGGTCCGAAACATCGGCCTTATCCGGGGACAACAACTGCACGCGCTCCGTCAAATCGGGCCTTTCCGCCAGGATCGCCTGGCGATGAGACCACGTCATCGTATAAATCTGGTCGGCCTGATTCAGCAACCGTTCCGTCAATGGCTGACTTTCATGTCCCCGCAGATCAATGTGTTCCTCGGCCAGCAGTTCCACCCCATCGCGACTGGCAGGGGACCCCACGGCCGCCGAAAGCCCAGCCGACAACACAATATAACCTTGATCGACGAGATCATCATCGGGACAACCTAACCTTCGCGAAAGCGCACGGCGAAAAAGGACTTCCGCCATCGGGCTGCGACAGGTGTTGCCCGTACACACAAAGAGCACGATTTCGCTCGCCAGACGCTGCAAATTGCGGTCACTGACGACGCCGGGGTTGCGGATCGACCAGTTTCCCGCAGCGTCATGAAAGCGAACGTCGGTCGTGGCTTCTCCGTAACGGCTCGGACCATCGTCGATCAGCAGCGCGGCGAGATTTCCCACCGCCCCGGTGGCTTCGGCCACGGTCCGCCAGCCGGTGGACGCGGCGGTATCGGCCAGGGCGACGAGCGAGGTCGGCAACAAACGCTGGATTTCGTGCCAAACCGCATGCGCCGGCGTCCGAATTCCCACGCCGCCGTCACTCGTCGTCAAAGAGGTTTGTGTGCTCGGGGGCAACCGCTTCCACAATCCGCCGAGCATCTCATTCGCGAACGACAGAACCAAGGGACCCGGCCAGCAACGGGAGGCGAGTTTCCGCGCCCCGGTGGGAAGTGTCGCAATGTAGTCGCGGCCTTCATCGAGGCCTTTCACGACCAGCGTTGTTTCCCCGAATGACCGAACCTGCTTTGCAGCATCGGGTTGCAGCGCCGCACCGACAATGGTGTAAAACGTTTCGGTGGGCAGAACGACCAAGCGGCCCTGCGAAAGTTCCTCACACGCTCGATGGATCACATCCCGCGGATCATCGGCTCGCCGTAAATCGAGGATTTCGGGCATGCGTCCGCGTCCGAACTGATCGTGTGGAAAGGGGTTCAGCACGAGATCGTGCCGACCGCAAGACACGCGGTCCAAATAGACCGGCACAACAAATCGCTTCCCCATTCGGGCGGCGTACTGACCCCCCGCGAATTGGTGTGCAAGTTCATTTTAGACATCTCGAACCGGGTTTACAAGCGCGTCCTCATCCTGACGGTTTCACAACTTCAAACACGACAATGAGTTTCGTGTTGCCCTTGGGGTGATACCGCGGTGGTGTGCAGAGCGCGCAGCGATTCCAGAAGCTGCTGCAAATCGTGCAGAGTGGTTAACGGATTCATGATCGTGACCCGCAGCGCACCGCTGCCGTCGAGTTTGGTCGCCGTGATGTAAAACTGGCCCGAACCGATTAAATCCCGGCGTAATTCCATCTGGCGAAGACCGAGTTCTTCGTCGGACAGGGCTATCCATTCTGCAGGGCGATACCGGAACACCACGATGTTGCATTGCGGTTCGTGCAACGGCAGGAAATCGGACTGTTCGCTCAACAATTGATGAAACTGCTGCGCGAGGTCAAACGTGCCTTCAATCAAGGTGCGCAACAGGTCGACGCCGAACAGGCTCCACACACCCCACAAACCGAATCCCGCCGCCCGTTTGGTACACTCGACGGTTTGCAGGCCGACATCATATTCCGCCTTGCCGGGGTCGGTCGGGTCGAAGAGGTAGGGAGCGTCCTGCCGAAACGCTTCAAATCGGTGAGCGCGGTTTTTGTAGAACACGAACGCACACAGCGCGGGGACAAACAGCATCTTGTGTGCGTCCCACACGACGCTATCGGCGCGGTCGATCCCCTCGACGAGATGCCGCCATTTTGGACTGAAGCACGCCGCACCGCCATGCGCCGCATCGACATGCAGCCAGACGCCGAACTCTTCACAGAGATCGGCAATCGCAGGTAGCGGATCGAACGCACCGATCGGTGTGGTGCAGCAACTCGCACAGACGGCGATCACTTTGCGACCGGTTGAGCGCGCGTGCTCCAATTCGATTCGCAATGCGGCCGGGTCCATGCGCCGACGGTCATCCAGGCCGACTTTCACCACATTGCGGGTTCCGAGTCCGAGCATGCCCGCGGCCCGCGCGATCGAATAATGCGCATCGGCCTGCGTCAGCATGACCGGCGCTTGCGCGTCGACATTGACGCCTTGTTCCCACACCTCGCCGAGGGCCACATTCCGCGCTGTGAGGAGTGCCGTGTAGTTGGCGAGTGATCCACCATGCGTGATGAAACCCGCGAACGTGCCCGGCGGAAAACCGAGTTGTTCGCCGAGCGCGTCCACGAGTGCCCGTTCCACCGCGGTGGCCCACGGCCCCATTTCGAAAACCGCCATCGGCTGATTCGTCACACTTCCGACCGCATCACAGAGTCCGGCAATTGGAACCGGGGCGGGAACCTGATGGCCGATGTAATGTGGATGGTGCAGGTTCTGAGCATGGGCCAGCATCGCGTCGACCATCGACGACCAGCGCTGCTGCAAACCCGTCTCCGATGTCGGTGCCGTGGTCTGCATCCATTCCCGCGCCGCGGCAATCATCGCGGGGGGATCGAGCACCGGCGTCACGCGTCCGTCACGGGCATGCTTCTGTGTCAAATACGCTTCCAGTTGCGCACACATCTGCTGTCCGCACGCCGCAAATAATTCCGGCGAATAAGCCGCAGTTTTGAGGTCCATCTGATCGCCGTCCGAATCCTGTGTCCACTGTTGTGCCAGAAACACAGACTATCACAGTTGGCGTCCAGAACCACGGAAGCAAGGAGACTGAAGGGACGGCGGGTGCATCGGGTGATTGGTGGTCGCGGAAAGATTGCCCCGAAGGGGGCGCGATTCGACAGCCCAGGGCGCAGCGTCTTCGCGCAGCCCTGGGTCAACGGATCGGAGGACATGGCCAAGCCCCACCGGGGCGCGACAACCGCATGAAAGAGTCGCGCCCCGGTGGGGCTGCGTGTGCCGTGCGATCACGAACCCAGCCCTTCGGAAGACCTCGGGCTGGGCTATCGAATGTCACTCCGTTGGGGCTCCGGAGTCCGGAACTATTTACGAATGTTCCCCACCAATCGCCGGACGCACACAAGTCAGTGAAAAGCGGCCCAGAAGAAGACGATTGTGAAGGTCACAAACAGCAGCGTGAGAAGATGGTAGCCCGCCGTCAACCACCACGTCGTCAGGAACGGGCGGGCATTCAGGAATGGCTGGAGCGAGAGCCGGATCCCCCAGAACAGTCCGGCGAAAAGGCAGAAGGAGCGAGCCAGTCGACTCCCGGCCGCGAGTTCTTCGGCGTTGATCGCCGTGATCAAGCCCAGGCTGATGATCGACAAGACGACATACCCGCCGTAGATCCAGAAGAGTTGTCGCAGCAGAGGCGGCAACGATTCCAGTCGGCTGCGCCAATCGAGACGGAGCGGAACCAGCGCGGAAGCCACGAGGACGCAAGGTTGTCCGATTCCTGTCAGGAACAACGCCGTGGAAAGGGTTGGCATCATGGCAAGGCTCCCAGCGTCACAAGACAGGGGCGGATCACATGAATTACAAACGGCGGGGGAAACAGCAGGGGACACGGAACGGCAATCACCGCGACAGCAAACAGACGGCCCGCGATTCCGTGCCCGAGGCCCAGCGATTGACCAGAGCGACTTTTTTCACCGAGAAGACCGGCCGCCTGCAACACGAAATATACCGTGGGAAGGCCATAACCGCCCCCCGCCGGCACGGTAATCACCAACTCGTGAACCAGACCGCTTGCCAGAAAGCCCAGCGCGAGGGCACCGATGGGACCCCATGTGCGGCGGTAAGGCAGGAACAGAAAGCGATGCGTCAAATCGCGGAAAGCCCGGTTCCAGCGACGACCCCAGAACTCGGCGACGCTGACGGAAAGAATCGGCCAGTCCATCAACGGAACCGCATTGATCCCTACCAAACGAAACCCACATGACAGCAGATGGAACAGTCCGAAGTGCAGGATGAAGACCAGCCCGATCATGCCGATCCAACCTTGCCCGAGTTCCCCGGCGAACGCGACCTTGCGGCAAACCCCGCCGATCAGAAAGAGACCGAAGAGGAGCTTCCCTGTGGCGAAGAGCCACTCGCGCCAATGTGGCGGGGTGACCGTCGTGGAAGGGGCTTTGAGAAATTCGTCGGCATTCATTCCGGGCCAGAGCAGCAGATAAGCGACGTGCTTCCCGGCCGGTGCCGGTACCCGACGGGCGGTCCAACTCAGCACCTTGCAAACGGCGTAGATGGCGAGCGCTGTCGCCCACATCTTCATCCAGGCCGGAAGAGGTGTGAGCATGGCCATTTTGGTGATTCCGTTTGCCTGAAGCTGGGAAGCCGCACAGATAGGGAACCGTGTGTCTGGTGCAGGATTAACTGCGGAGGGATTGAAGAGACCCAGGGTTCAGAAACCCTGGGCTTCGAGTGAATCAGTCGCGGAAGGCGAAGGGTTCCGGGGCGACGTAGTATCCCGGACGCATGCCGACGTTCATCAACAAACCGAGGGCCAGACACGTCGACAGCAGACTCGATCCGCCGTAGCTCATCAAGGGGAGCGTGATGCCGGCGATCGGAGCGATTCCCGCGGTCATTCCGGCGTTGATGATCGCCTGCGAGGCCAGCAGCGCGACAATCCCCACGGCAAGCAACCGTCCATACGGATCGCGCGTCGATGCCGCGATGTGCAGACCTTTCGCAAATAAGAGGGCATACAGCCCGAGCGTCAACGCGACGCCGCCGAGTCCCCAGCGTTCGCCGACCCAGCAAAAGACGAAGTCGGTTTGCCCCGCGGGGAGGTGATACGCGTCCGGGTCTTCCAGCGGCATGCCGGCCCATTCACTCCCCCACACACCGCCGAGCGAATGCACGAGTTTCGCCTGGTGCTGGTGATAGCCATCCCCCTGCGGTGCCGGACCGCCATCGACCTGATTGAACAGCGATGTGATCCGCGATTTCTGCTCGGGAGACATCCCCATCCAGAAGACCGGCAGACACGCCAGTCCCAGGACCGTGACCAACAACAGGTGCCGTGGTCGCGCTCCGGCGGCGAACAGCATTGCCATCATCACGGGGAGAAACAGCATCGCCGAACCGAGGTCCGGTTCCTTGAGAATCAATCCCGCGGGAATCATCGTCACCAGAAACGGTGGCAGCAAGCCGCTCAACTTCCGAAAGTTGTCCGACGTCATCAGATAGTTGGCGAGCGTCATGATGCACGCCAGCTTCGCCAGTTCGGAAGGTTGAAAGTCAAAGAAGCCGAGCGGAATCCAGCACCGCGCCCCATTTCGCGGAGCCATCCAGAAGACGACCACCAGCAACGGCAACGTCAGCGCGAACAGCGGATAGCTGTAGGGTTGCCACCGGCGATACGGGACCGCAATCGCAAAGATCAGCACAGGCACGCCGAGAATCGCCCACGTCACCTGTCGGGCGAACAGATTCTGGCCGTCGGAGAGATCGTCGGCCCGTTCGATGCCGGACAAGCCGATGAGCAGCAGTCCCAGCGCGCAGCAGACCACGAGCCAGGGCACGCGCTGTGGCGTCTCCGCCGCGACCGACATTTTTTGCTCCCCCCGAAGCGAACCCATTGTCACTGCGGAGGTTGTAAGCCAATTCGTCGTTTTCGCAAAGACGTCTCTCCCGGTGAATCACCCGAACGGAATAACCGTCACACGCGGAAGGGTCTCCGCACTCTACGAAATCGATGCGCGGAAGGGGGAACTCTACCGATGTCCGGCGGGGCCAGGGGCCGATTCGATTCGAGGAGAATCGTTTTCGAAAACGAAGGACGGACGGTCATGGCTGGTGCTCGCGCGGTCCTGCTGCTCATCACGGTGGTCTTATTCGCCGCCGCGTGGTCGGGCGACCATCCCGATGAAACCGCAATGGCGGCTTCAGGGAAGCCCGCCCCCGTCACCTCCGGACTGGATCTGGGCCCGTTGGTGGAAGCGGAATCCATCGCCCCTCCGGTGGGATGGGAAGCCCGGTTTGCCACCTGGGAAACGGTCGTCAATCCCTCCGATCGCTGGCTTTCCCTGTTGCCGATGGGTGTCACACCGGGGACTTATGTGGTCGTGCATCCGAACGGTC
Source organism: Planctomycetaceae bacterium (assembly GCA_021732785.1). Taxonomy (GTDB): domain Bacteria; phylum Planctomycetota; class Planctomycetia; order Planctomycetales; family Planctomycetaceae; genus DSVQ01. The sequence goes on along the minus strand of JAKFUG010000089.1, from coordinate 8,770 downwards.
ACACGGAACGGATCACCGTCGATGCGGAGATGTTGCAGACGTTCGGGCATGATCCCCACATCACGGCGCAGGCGACGCTGACCGTGGTCGTTGATGGCGCGAACTATGTCCTCGTGCGGATTCAATCGCCGCCGGAACGGGCCGTGATCGCAGAAGGGTTGACGGGGCGGCGACGGATGTGAATCGAAGAGACCCAGGGATCGGAATCCCTGGGCTTCCGGGCTATTTGATGCAGTACAGGAATTCCTGCCGCTTGCCGTCGATGTTGTAGGCGACACGGTGGTACAGGCAGCCGTGACAGATCGCGGGCGTCGCAAAAACTTCGTCGCCGAGTTTGTTTTCCGAAACGAGTTCAAATGCTTTCGGCATCGCCTTGAAGACAAACGTCTGGCCCGCTTCATTGGTGGCGTAGAGGTTGTCGCCCGCCATCACGAGGGACGAACTGAACGTCCCGCCGACGCGCTTCTTCCAGAGTTCTTTACCGGTGTCGGTCTTCCAGCAGGCGGCGATCCCCTCGTCGAGCACGCCGTAGAGAATCCCGTCTTTGGCGATCATCGAGGGGACATAAACCCGCGACGTGTTCTCCCAAGCCACCTTGTTCGAGCCGTCTGCCACGACCGCCGCGAGGTGATTCTTCGGGTAGCCGCCGCTGGTGAAAATGTGCGTCCCGTCGGTCACCGTCGAGGTCACGCATTCCTCCGTGGCCCCGTTCATTTCCCAGAGTTCTTTGCCGGTGAGGGGATCGAGACTGGTGACGAGATTGCAGCCGGTGAAGAACACCTGATCACGACCGGCCACATTCAGAATGATGGGCGACGTGTAGTTCGGCAGCTTCGGACGAGACCGCGTCCATAACACTTTGCCGGTCTGGCGATCGAGTGCGGTGAGCGACCCACCGATCATCTTGCTGTCGGCGGACACAATCACCACCGATTTGTAAATCGCCGGGGACGAACTGAAGCCCTGATGCAGCACGAAGTCGGCGATTTTTCGCTGCCAAATCTGATTGCCGTCGCGATCCAGTGCCGTGGTGTAGATGGCCCCGTCGTGCAGGAAGTTGACGAAGATCAGTTTGCCGTCGGTCGCCGGGGTCGAGTTTGCCATCGTACTTTTGGCGTTCTGCTTGATGTTCAGATCGCCCTGATGCACGACCTTCTTCCACACCACGTCGCCGGTCTGACGGTGGAAGCACAGCACCAATTGCGCCTGCTGCTCATTGTCGGCTGTTTGGAGAAGAACCTGATCGCCGATCACGATGGGCGATCCGTGTCCCTTCCCCGGCACCGGCACTTTCCAGGCGACATTTTCCGTCTCGCTCCACTTCACCGGGGCCGACTGATCCGCCGGAGCGATGCCGTTGCGTTGCGGCCCGCGCCACCACGGCCAATCGCTCGCCGCAATCTCCGGGAAATCGGTGTCCGCCGCGATCAGGCTAACGGGCCATGACAGGCACAAGACGATCAACCAGCGGCACGACATCGGCGAGGCTTTCACGGGGGGCGGGAACGGATTGATTTCGCTGCATGTTACCCGGGCGGTGGGGACAACACGAGCGCGGCAGACCAAAGAGAGTGCAAAGTGATCAGTGAAAAATGCAAAGTGCAAAGTGCAGAAAAGCCTCTGATACCGCGTCTTTCTATTTTGCACTTTTCACTTTGCATTGATCACTTTGCACTGCATTTCATGATGACCGATTGACTGGCGACCCAAACGGCGATCGATGCCTCACGGCGTCTGCGCCCATTTCGGGTCCGCGAACACATCGCCCACGGTGATGCCGAAGCCGGGAATGGTTGGGGCACCGATCACACGCTCGTTCTCTTTGAGCATCTTCGGCACTTCGCCTTCCCGGAAGACGTGGGCGTGTTGCGATTCCGGATCGAACACCCAGATCGCGGGGACGCCCCAATCGACATAACCCTGGATGCGTTCGGACATCGCTTCTCGGCGATCGTTGGACGATGCGACTTCAATCACCAGTTCCGGCACACGCTCGGTGGTGAGCCGGTCGAGTTCGCCCAGGCCGCCATCAACCCGAAAGCATGAAATCGCCGGGCAACGGACGGTGTCGGGATCGAACTCAGTGATCAACCCCAATTCATAGCACGCGAACAGTCCGGGTTCACGACGGAGTTGCTTGCTCAGCGCGACACTCAGATTGCGCACCGCGTTGCCATGCACCTCATCCGGCGGATTGAGCCGCACCAGCCGCCCACGCACTAACTCCATCCACCGCTGGCCGTCCTCCAGCAGTTCCAGAAATTGCTTCGCGGTCGTGACATTGGTGTCGATCATGGTGGGTCTTCCGTGCGGAAAGCCCCCCGGCTGCTCAGAAGCAGCCGGGGGGCTGGCTTTTCAACTCGTTCCCATGCTCCGCGTGGGAATGCCTGGCCGAGACGCTCTGCGTCGACGAACGCTTCCTGTAATGTTCACCGTGCGACGCGGAGCGTCGCGACCGTGCGTTCCCACGCGGAGCATGGGAACGAGTAGTCCGTGGAATGATACACCGAAACCGAGTAGGTTACCCGCATCATGACACGACTTCTCGGTGCGCACATGTCGATTGCGGGGGGATACTATAAAGCCATCGAGGCGGCGGCGCGGGTGGGGATGACGACGTGCCAGCTCTTCACCAAGAACAACAACCAATGGGCGGGCAAAGCGATTTCGCCCGAGGATGTGCGGCTGTTTCGGGACGCCGTTGACAAGGCGGACATCAGCTCACCGTGTGCGCACAACAGTTATCTGATCAATCTCGCGAGTCCCAAGGACGAACTGTGGGAACGCTCGATTGAAGCCATGATCGTGGAAGTCCAGCGGGCCGAATTGCTGGGACTCGCGGGCATCGTGATGCACCCCGGCAGCTTCGTGGAGTCATCCGAAGAAGCGGGCTTGCAGCGGATCATCACGGCTTTGGATCGCGTCACGCACGCCTCACCCGGTGTGAAAGTCGAACTGTGGCTCGAATGCACCGCGGGTCAGGGAAGCTGTCTCGGCCACCGCTTCGAGCACATCGCCACCATCCTGCAAGGGGTGCAGGAACCGGACCGCTTCGGCGTCTGTGTCGACACCTGCCACATCTTCGCCGCCGGGTATCCCATCGGGACGCCGGAAGATTATGCGGCGACGATGGCCGAGTTCGATCGCACCATCGGCGTGAAAATGATCCGGGCGTTTCATCTCAACGACAGCAAGAAACCGCTCGGCAGCCGCGTCGACCGCCACGAACACATCGGCGAAGGTTTTCTGGGCCTGGAACCGTTCCGTCAGGTGTTGAACGATGCACGCTTCGAGAACATTCCGATGTACCTCGAAACCGAAAAGGGCGAACGCGACGGCGAAGACCTCGATGCCATCAACCTGCGGACGCTGCAAAATCTGATTGCCACCGTCGGGTGAAAACGTCGCGCCGTGTGCCACTGGCTCTGCCAGTGTCTTCTCTTCGCAAATCCTTGTGACAATTAGCCAGTGGCACACAGGAAAGCCCTCTTGCGATTGAACCTTGCATCCCCATCCAAAACGTTGCATTGACGGGGACTTAAGACTGGACCGTCGTTTGCAACCATCAACGCCATGCGGTGCAATGACGTTGGCCGGTGCTCGGCTGTTTTCAACTTCATGACGGAAACCTCGACGCCATGACCTGGCAATTCTGGATCGATGTCGGCGGCACCTTCACCGATTGCGTTGCCGTGTCCCCCACCGGCACGCAATCCATCATCAAAGTCCTCAGCAGCGGCTCAACCAAGGGCGTGATCCGGAACAATGACGGATCGCGCTGCCGGACTTCGCTGACCGGCGCTCCGCCCGATTTCTATCGCGGTTATCACTGCGCCTTGCTCGATGCCACCGGACAACCGACATTCACCACCGCTGTAACCGGCTCCGATAGTGCGGGCGATTTCACCTTCGCGCAACATCTGCCGAACACCGACGGTCAGCGTTTTGAACTCACTTGCGGCGAAGAAGCCCCGATTGTCGCCATCCGTGTGGCGCTCGGTCTGCGGCTCGACGAAACCATCCCGCCGGTCTCGGTGCGACTGGGCACCACGCGCGGCACGAATGCGCTGCTCACACGCCGTGGGGCGAAGACGGGGTTCATCACCACGCGCGGATTCAAGGATGTGCTGCGGATTGCCAATCAGGATCGGCCGCATCTGTTTGATCTCGATATTCAAAAGCCCGAACCGTTGTTTGCTGCGGTCGCCGAGATTGATGAACGGCTTGCGGCCAACGGCGACGTGCTCCTTACGCCGCATGAAGTTCAAGTGCAGTCGGCATTGTTGCATCTGCAGGACGCCGGATGTGACACCATTGCGATCTGTTTGCTGCATGCGTTCGCCAATCCGGTGCATGAAGAGTTCGTCGCGCGGATGGCTACCGACATGGGGTTCCAGTCGGTGAGCGTGTCGAGCCGGTTGTCGCCGTTGATTAAACTCGTCTCCCGCGGCGACACGACGGTGATGGATGCGTATCTCAATCCCGTGTTGCAAGGGTATGTCGCCACGCTCCAACAACGTCTTCCCGGCAGCGAACTGCGGTTCATGACCTCGAGCGGCGGCCTCGTCACGCGCGAACGGTTCACGGGTAAAGAGTGCGTCCTCTCCGGACCCGCGGGGGGCGTGATCGGCTTCTCGAAAACGACGCAGCAAGCCGGTTATCAACGCTGTATCGGCTTCGATATGGGCGGAACGAGCACCGATGTCGCTCGCTTTGATGGCCGCTTCGATTACGAATTTGAAACGGTGAAAGCCGGCGTACGGATCGTCACTCCGATGATGGCGATTGAAACCGTCGCCGCCGGCGGTGGCAGCCTGTGCGGCTTCGATGGCGTGAAACTCTTCGTCGGTCCGCAAAGCGCTGGTTCCGATCCGGGGCCAGCGTGCTATGGCCGCGGCGGTCCGCTCACGGTCACCGATTGCAACGTCTTTCTCGGCCGTGTGCCGGTCGATAAGTTTCCATTCCCGCTCGACAACACTGCGATGGAATCACGATTGACCGCGCTGTGCATACAACTCGCAACCGCGGAGTTCGGCAAGCAATACACGCCGCGCGAACTGGCAGAAGGGTTTCTTGAAATCGCCAACGCGGCGATGGCCCGCGCCATCCGCAAGGTCTCGGTCTCGAAGGGCTACGATCCCGCCGATTACGCATTGGTGCCATTCGGTGGTGCAGGCGGGCAACACGCCTGCGCAGTCGCGCGGTTGCTCGGGATGAAGACGATCATCGCGCATCCGTTAGCAGGCGTGCTCAGTGCCTACGGCATCGGTCAGGCCGACGTGCGGCGTTCACGACAGGTGACTGTGCTGGAGCCGTTCACCACGGATACGTTGACGAAATGGCAATCGAAGATCGACGAACTCGTTGCCGCCGCGCGGGAGGAAGTCCTTGGTGAAGGCGTCGCCGCCGCAAACATCGCGGCAGCCGAAGTGACGCTCGATCTCCGTTACCGCGGCGTGGAAGCCACGATCCCCGTGCGCATCGCGCCGAACGTTGACCCCGCGGCGGCGTACGCAGCGCAGCATCGGCAACTCTACGGTTACGACCGCCCCGATCGCCCGCTGGAACTCGCCGCGATTCGTGTGGAGGTGATTGGTTCCGTCGCCACGGTTCACACACAGCAACCGGCAGCGACCGAAGAAGCACCCCGGCTGCTTCCGAGCAGCCGGGGTGCTGGCCTTGCCGATGGCCGTTACCAAGTCATCACCCGCGCGGAAGTGCGACCGGGGCAAACACTCGTCGGCCCCGTGATCCTCGCGGAGCCGACATCGACACTCGTCATCGACCCCGGCTTCCGCGCCACAATCCTCCCCACCGGCGCCGTCAAAATCATCGACCACGGAAGCCCAGGGACTGCGGTCCCTGGGGTGCTTTCCAATCAAGTCGACCCCGTGCAACTGGAATTATTCCACCACACGTTCGGCAGCTTCGCCGAGCAAATGGGCCTCACGCTGCAACAAACGTCGGTCTCCACGAATGTGAAAGAACGCCTCGATTTCAGTTGCGCGATCTTCGACCCCCGCGGCGGTCTCGTCGTCAACGCCCCGCACATTCCTGTGCATCTCGGAGCCATGAGCGAGACGGTGAAGTGCATTCTCCGTGACAACCCGGACATGGCCCCCGGTGACGTGTATGTCACGAATGATCCGTATCGCGGCGGTTCGCACCTGCCCGATGTCACGGTCGTCACGCCGGTGCATCACCCCGAGACACGCGATCTGCTGTTCTTCACCGCGAGTCGCGCCCACCACGCGGAAATCGGCGGCATCGTCCCCGGCAGCATGCCTCCATTTTCAAAGAATCTCGGCGAAGAAGGCGTGCTGATCCGCAACTTCAAGCTGATTTCGACGCCGCCCAGCCCCCCAACTGCTTCCGAGCAGCCGGGGGGCTCTCCGCGCGTGCTGTCTCACGAAGATGCATTGGAACAACTGCTGCAATCCGGCTCGTACCCGTCACGTTCGGTATCCGACAATCTTGCCGATGTGCGGGCCCAAGTCGCCGCGAATCGCATCGGCGTGACGTTGCTCATGGACCTCGTCAAACAACGCGGCTCGGCGACCGTGCAGAACTACATGCGCCATCTGCAAGCCGCCGCGGCGACGGCCATGCGCCGTGCCCTCGCCCAACTCCCACCGGGCGATTACCGCTTCACCGATCATCTTGATGACGGCACCCCCATCACTGCGACCATTACGTTGCACGGTGAAAAAGCGACCATCGACTTCACCGGCACCGGTCCCGTGCTGGCGTCGAACCTCAATGCCAATCGCGCGATCGTGACCGCCGCGGTGATGTATGTGCTGCGGTGTTTGATTGGGAGGTCGCACTTGTTGAGAGTTGAGAGTGAAGAGTTGAGAGAGAATGCAGGTACCAAGTCGAGTTCTAACTCTCAACCCTCAACTCTCAACTCTCAACTCCCCCTCAACGGCGGCGTGCTCGAACCCATCACCATCGTGCTCCCCGAGTGTCTGCTCAATCCGCCGGAGCGTTCGGAACCGGCCGTGTGTCCGGCGATGGTCGGCGGGAACGTCGAGACCTCGCAGCGCGTGGTCGATGTGCTGCTCGGGGCGTTCGATCTCGCGGCGGCCAGCCAGGGGACGATGAACAATCTCACCTTCGGCGATGGCACCTTCGGCTATTACGAAACCATCTGTGGCGGCGCGGGGGCGACTTCGACAGAGGCTGGTGCCGATGCCGTACATACCCACATGACCAACACGCGGCTCACCGACCCGGAAATCATCGAACGCCGCTATCCGGTGCGGTTGCACGAGTTCTCGATCCGTCGCGGTTCCGGCGGCCACGGTCACCATCACGGCGGCGACGGCATCACACGCCGCATCGAGTTTCTGCGCCCCGTGCGTGTGTCGTTGCTCACCGAACGCCGTGGTCCGTACGCCCCGTATGGTCTACACGGTGGTGAGCCCGGTGCATTGGGTCGCAACACGCTGCAAAAGATTAGCGGTGAGAGCATCGACCTCGGCGGCAAGGCCTCGCTCGATGTCGCCGCGGGGGAGTTGCTCACCCTCGAAACCCCCGGCGGCGGCGGCTGGGGACCAGTGCAGTAGCGCGCAGTGCTGGACCGAGCGTTACGCCGGAAAACTCGCCCCAGCCGTTCCAAACGGAAGTGGTTGCTTGCGATGTCGGCAGCGACCCCTTTCAACGTGACAGTGATTATTGCCGCCAGTCGCATCAACATATAGAATTATGTTTCCGCGACAATCCCTTTCCGCGCGCTCCAACGAATGGGACAGCCTCCGATGTCGACTTTCCGGTCCTTTACTGTACCGACTGTGGGAATTCGTCTGATCGCCGAGACCGTTCGTGGGCTGTCCCGCGGACGGACCCAGGTCTGGCAAAGGCTGGCGATTCTCGGATTAACCCGCATTGTCGAAGACGTTTCCACTCCCTCGCTGGGAAGTCCGTCCTTCGGATTTCGACTGCGGCCGGAATATACAGCGACCTTTTCCCAGGACAGCACCGGCCTCTGCGACGCCTTCGGACTCGACCCAGTTGCCGAGCCCAATGACCTCGAACGCGAAATCTGGCTGGCCATGCTCGCCGCCCCTGTCGCAATCGATTTTCCCACCTTCGCGGAGCTCGAATCGGCGGTTCGCATTCGCATGCACATCGTTGCTGCGGCACGGAAAACGTTCGTCCGCTTCGACACCATGCAAGTCGATCGTCCCACCGATTTCTGGACTTGGGACGACAATCGCGGCTTCCTGCTCAATCCCGGCAAACCCCTGGCGCGAGCCATCGAAGTCGCCATGCAGCCCGGCGATTCCGATCACGCTTATGCCTTTTCCTGCAAGCGCGCCGGCGAATATCTGGTCCTGCTTGGACTCGCGCAGGAAGCCGAAGCGGTCAATCCGCGCCTCTACCGCCGACTCTTGCGTCAGTCGCACACCTGTGCTCTGCGCGGCGATGATTATGACAATGCCTATCTCCAAAAGATCGGCACGCCGGAGGAGCCCTTGCCGCCGCGGTACTTTATTCCCGGCGATCGCGTCTGGTTTCGCAATCCCGATGTCTTTTCGTCGGACATTACGGGGTTCGAAGGGAGCTTCACGGTCTACATCGGTGGTGGCCGGTTCCCCAATTTCTGGAAGCGAAACCGCACGGAGACGCTGATCACCAAGTGTCTGACGATCTACTTCTGGCGGGACGCGATTTACCAGAATGCCGAAGGCGATTGGCAGGTCGACGAGCCGCACGCCGACCGATTGGTGGAACAGGCGTTGCGCGATCCCGAGCGAGTGGAGGAAAT
>JAKFUG010000064.1 GCA_021732785.1 Planctomycetaceae bacterium | reverse complement strand
CCAACCTCCCTGCCCAACACCACCCCAACACCACCCCGACCAACAACCCACCCACGCCGACACGCATTGGAGGAGAATTTCACTCTCTTGTCCAGAGCGCGATGATTACAGGGACAGGCTCCTAGTAACGGAGCGTGCTCATCAGATAGATCTGCTCGGCGGTGCCGCGCGGGGCGGTCTTGCCGATGTAGTTGCCGTACCAGAACCAGAAGTAGCCCCCTTCCAGGCTCCAGTTCGTCGTCATCGCGAAGGTGCAGGTGAAGTCCAATTCCTGCCCGACATCGGAGCCGTTATTCGGAGTGCCGACTTTTGCCCCGGCGACGTTGTAGAGGACATCGTTCTGGTTCGCGAGCATGAACCAGTGTTGCGCGGCCTGCATCGTAATTTTCTGGTGCGGCTTCACGGTAAACTTATAGTTCACGTCCTGAATGTTCTGCCGGGCGATGTTATCGATCAGCCCGAGATAGGCATGCACCAGTCCATAGTTCTGGAAGAACGTATTGTTCTGGCCATCGGTGGTGCTTTGGTCGCCCGAGGCCCAGTCGTAGAAGATCCAGAGGTTCGGTTCCCACGGGGCGGTTTTCCAGGTGTGACCGACCCCGCCGGTGAAATAGCCCGCTTGCACGGCGGCCCGTTGCGACGCGAGGTCGGTGAGCGTGCTGCGATCGTTGCCGAATTGATAGCCCCCTTCCACTTCGGCGTGCCAGATGCGACTTCCCTCGGCGACGGGTTGATTGCCGAGCCACCGCGTTCCCAGCGTGTACCGGTCGCCCTGGGGATAGTTGACCTGCGCCAGGCTGCTGTGGTTCCAGAGCATGAAGAGATCGAACGTATTGTCTTTGATCGCCTTGTAGGTGAAGTAGCTGCCGCCGAAGAGCACATCGCGGTTGCGGAAATCGGGCGTGTTGTCGTACCGCGCCAACGGTTGATTCTGCGGCGACGCCGTGTTGACGGGATTGACCAGCCAGGCGTCGTAATCCCACGCATCGTTCTTCGTGAAGAGCTTCAGTCCTTCAAAATTCCGGCGCGTGTTCGCCCAATCCAGCGGCGAGATCAACCGCTGATTGCCATACAGCAATTCCTGCCGACCAACGCGGAACCAGACCGGCTTGTCGGCGATCTCCGTGATTTTCAGATCGAGCAGATAGTTCTGGAGGTCCCAGCGGTTTTTGTCGATGCCGACCAGCGGCAGATCGTTGTTGAACGTCGAGGCATCGATCATCTCGACGTACGCCCGCAGCCAGTCGGACTGCTTGATGTCGACGTATTGCCGCCAGCGCCATTGCTGATAGTCGCTGTGTCCCGGCCCACCCGGACGGAGGCGATTGGTTTCATCGATGTAGCGAAACCGGATTTCCCCGCCGTAAGAGATGCGCAACTGTTCCAGCGCATCGACGTCGAGAAAGTTGCTGACGGGCATGTCCTTCAGTTCTTCACCGAGGAAATGCGGCGGATTCGGCTGCTTCTTGTAGCTGAAGTCGTTGTCGAAGAACATCGGCTTCCACGGCTGCGGTGGAGGCTTGGGGGCCGCCGGTTTCGCCGCGGGCGCTGCGGGGGGAGCCGCTGCCGGATAGGTTTGCGCGAAGACGCCATCGGCCGCGATCTCGAACACCGGTGCGGGTGGCAGCAGCGCTTCCGCCGCGGCGGGAATGACTTGCTCCCGATCGCCGTCCGCCGCGGGTGCGAGCGGAGCCGGCAAATCATCGGCAAAGGTGGAAGCGGCAAAACAGAGGGTGAGTCCGCACGACTTCCCCCAACCCATCCAAGAGCGAAACATCCCTGTCCCCTGCCGGCCGCGAGGAAGACGAACTCCTCAACGGCGATCGTTGCCGATGTCGACGAGAGAGATGAAAGGCGAGCGCGGCTTCCATTCCCGTAATTCGTATCGACGTAAACACGGTCGGGAATGACTGTGGCAAGGATTCGCAGCGCGTCATTTCACCACGGTCGCTTCGTGGCGCGAACCCGCACCATCGACTTTGCGGATTGATCCGAAAGTAACGGCGACGATCAACGTCCTCTGTCGGGAGGGCACACGAAGGCTAACCCGTGGATCGGAAATGGATTGCGAATGACTGGCGGAGTCGCGTCGATGGTTCGGGATCAATGCGGGCGGCGGCGCGTTCGGTTTTCCGAAAAGATGTTGTACTCCGTCACCAGCCGGATGAGTTCCGCGAGCGAATGGACCTGCATCTTCCGCATGATGGACGCCCGGCGCATCTCGACCGCCCGCTCGGTGATGTCGAATTTCGCGGCGATCGCTTTGTTCGGCGCTCCATCCATAATCAGCGTCAACGCCTCTTTTTCCTTGTCGGTCAGCGACGCAATTCGCTGGCCAACCTCTTCGAAACGGGTTTCTTCCTCGCGGCGGACGCAGTCTTCCGCGAGCGCACGCTGCACGCGTTCCAACATCGACTGGGCATGGAACGGCTTCTCGATGAACTCCACCGCGCCGGATTTCAACGCGCGAATCGCCATCGGGACATCGGCGTACGCCGTCATGAAAATGACCGGCAAGGTCGAGCCGTCCGCGACCAGCCGTTCGTAAAGTTCCAGCCCGCTCATGTCCGGCATGCGGACATCGCACACCAGGCAGCCCGCGGTTCCCGGCTGATAGGCGGCAAAGAAATCTTTCGCGGACCCATAGACCACGGTGTGCAGTCCCACCGAGCGCATCAGATACGCCAGGGAATCGCGCATGTCGGTATCGTCATCGACGATGAAGACAACAGAAGGATCGCTACGATCGTGCGACACGGTTACCACTTTGGCTGTCGGATGTTCGAAAGGGAGTCAACGCGCCCAGGGGCCGCGCTGCCCGGAATGACGATCACGTTGATGAACCGCTCAATTGCAAGGAGGAGCCCGGGACCACAATTTGATGGGCGGCGATTTCGTGGAGTGTTTGCCCTGCAGAAGGGAGATGCCAGCGAATGATGGTGCCCCCGTCGGGATTCGGTTCGGCAACAATCGTGCCGCCGTGCGCTTCCACAATCCCGCGCACGATGGCCAGCCCCATCCCCGTCCCTTCTTTACGCGTGGTAAAAAACGGCTCGAAAACTCGTTCCCGATGATTCGGATCGATCCCGCATCCGGTATCGATCACCCGAATTTCCACCGCGTCTTCGCTTTCGGCATGCGTTTGAATGAGCAGTCGCCGCCGAAATTCCGGTGTGGACTCGAACGCCGCAAAGGCATTCTGCACCAGGTTCGCCAGCACCTGCTGAATCTGAATCGGGTCCACGGAAACCACGGGAAGCGACGCACCCAATTTCAACCGGAATTCAATGCCGCGCTTGCGGGCCTCTGCCGAATACAACTGCTCGATGTCCTGGACCAGATCGTTGATTTCCGCGCGAACGATGTCCTGCGGCTGGAGTCGCGAGAAGCTCCGGGCGCGACGCACGATTTCACCACCGCGCAACGCCGCCTGCAGAATCCGCTGCAACGGTTCCCGCAATGTGGGAATCACCGCCGGGTTCGTCGTCGCTTCACCACCGAGCATCGCCAGACAACCTTCCGCATAGTTCGCGATGGCCCCCAACGGTTGGTTGATCTCGTGGGCCATCCCCGCGGCGAGTTCCCCCATCGACTTCAAGCGATCGGCGTGAGACAACTGGACCGCCAGTTCGCGACTCCGCTGTTCCGCCTGCCGTCGTGCGGTGATATCGGTCACCACCAGCAGGAAACCGTGTCGCTCTCCCGTGGGATCGTGCAGACTTTGGGGCGAGGCAATGGTCTCGACAAAGTGTCCGTCGCGGTGTCGCAGCGTGATCTCCGTCGAAAGGTCGACTTCGCCCGTGCGACGGCAGAGTTCGTCGTAACGATTTCGATTCCCGTCGGCGATATACAGGGCCGCAGGCGTACCGGCCAACTGGTTCGCCGAGTAACCCACCATTGCGCAAAAGCGACGATTCGCAAACTGCACGCGTCCCTGAGTGTCGTGAACAACGAGACCGTCGCTCATCGATTCCACCAATCGCTGATACTGCGCTTCCGATTGCTCGAATTCGCGACCCACTCCCTGGATTGCCGGGCGCACCACCGCGAATTGAACGACGAGAAGCACACCCAGAATCGTCAGCATGACGACGAATTCCACCGCCTTCAGTTGGGCAATGTGTCCCCGCGCTTCGGTTTCATAGTGTCCGACGAGCGCGTGCATGCGGCGGAGAAACGGGTCCTCGTGCTCCAGGATGCGCCGCACCGCCGCCGCGCGGATTTCGGCGGTTTCCGGGAACGTCGGATCGGACTCCCTCGCAGCCAGAAGATCCTCGACCGCCGTCACAATCGACCGAAAATGCGGCTCCAATTCGGCAAACGCGGCGTCCGTCTGCGGCGTGTTCCGTCCCGGTAAACGCAACTCGGCATTACCATGCTGCAAACCTTCGTGAGCTTGCGACCATTCCTGCAACACGCCCCGCAACTCAGTCCGGCGGGCGGCCTGAACTTGGGGATCGGACGTGGCCTCCAGCGCGAGCGCGGCTTTGGTCAGCTTCTGGCTCAGCATGCGTTGACGACCGGCGACGTTGATCACCGGTGCATCGGATGTCAGGTGGCTGAGCGCCGGCTGCAGCAGAACCTGATCGAAAACCACCAAGGCTGCGATCAAAGCCAATGCGCACCATGCGCGACGATTCAGCGACACTGCGGGATTTTCGTGCGAAATCCCCTGCGTCGTGAAAGGCGAAGGCAACACGGGGGGTACGGAGTCGGACACAAATTGATCCCGTCGTACAGATCAGCGAATGGACATCTTCTCGGAAGAAACCGCGACAATCGACATTAACTCGATCACGGCGCGGCGCTGTATCCTAACAGAATGCACTCTCATTTCTGTGCCGTTCGTAACGGAACTCGATCAGCCGATCGTGCAATTCTCCCACCAATGCGAAATGGAGTGCGATCGAGCATGGGTGCAGAGAACGCGAATCCCCATTGTTGTAACAAAGACCGGGATTTCAAAACTATAGGGTAACCCGCATTCGTTCCTTCGGGTCTCCGAAGCTCGAGCCGGAAATGGCCCACCCCGCTATCGACGCGGCTCGCAGATTGCGATGTAGTCTCCGTCGCAAACATGCCAGACGCATGCCGCTCGCGCATGCCAGTCGGGCGAACAAGGCGGGAAAAATGATTCGTCAACGGAATCCGGCAGAGCAACGTACGGTTTTGGTCATCGGTAACGGCATGGTCGGACATCGCTTTTGCGAGCGACTGGTCGAGCGCGATACCGAGGGCCAGTACCGCATCATCACGTTCTGCGAAGAGCCCCGCGCCGCTTACGATCGCGTGGGCCTCAGCAAATACTTCACGCATCGCGACGCGCAACAGTTGATGATCGCCGATCCCGAATGGTATGCCCGCTGTGGGATCGAGCTGTACATTGGCGACAAGGCCGTTTCCATTGATCGCCGACAACGGAGCGTGACATCAGCCCAGGGCCGGACCATTCCTTACGACGTGCTGGTGCTAGCCACCGGGTCCTCACCGTTCGTGCCGCCGACGCCCGGCATCGATCAAGCCGGCGTGTTCGTCTACCGGACAATTGAAGATCTCGACCGGATGCTCGACTATGGCAGCCGTTCGAAACGTGCCGCGGTCATCGGTGGTGGTTTGCTCGGTCTCGAAGCCGCCAAAGCCGTGCTCGACATGGGCCTCGAAACCCACGTCATTGAGTTCGCGCCGCGCCTGATGCCCCGCCAACTGGATGAGCGCGGGTCGCAGATTCTCGTCAACAAGATCGAACAACTCGGCGCGAAGGTCCACCTCAACACGGCCACCAAGCAGGTGCTCGGCGACGGTGCAGTCACGGGACTGCTATTCAACAACGACACCCAACTCGATCTCGAGATGGTCGTCGTCTCGGCAGGGATTCGGCCGCGCGATGAACTGGCAAAAGCATGCGAACTCGACGTCGGCCCGCGCGGCGGCGTGATGGTGAACGATTCCCTGCAATGCAGCGATTCGCACATCTACGCGATTGGGGAAGTCGCCTTGCACCGTGGCATGATCTACGGTCTCGTCGCCCCCGGTTACGACATGGCGGACATTCTCGCCACGAACCTCACCGGCGGCACGCGCACCTTTACCGGTGCCGACCTGTCGACAAAACTCAAGCTGATGGGCGTCGATGTTGCTTCGTTCGGACAGTACGAAGCCGATCTGAACGTCGCCAAATCATTGACCTTTGAAGACCCCATCGGCGGCGTTTACAAGAAGCTGCTTGTCACGTCGGATGGCAAACATCTCCTCGGCGGGATGCTCGTCGGTGACGCGAGCGACTTCACCAAACTGTTGTCACTCACCCGCAGTGGAAAGCCACTGCCCGGTCCGGCACACGAACTGATTCTTGGCGTCGCGTCTGCGGATGCTTCTGGTGAACTCCCCGACGATTGCCAAATCTGTTCGTGCAATAACGTCACCAAGGCCGATCTCTGTGCCGCGGTCGCCGGTGGCATAACCACGCTGCCCGCTCTGAAAACCTGCACGAAAGCGGGGACCGGTTGCGGGGGCTGTATCCCGCTGGTTACCGATATTCTGAACGCCGAACTCGCCAAAGCCGGGCAGACGATTGATCGCTCGTTGTGCGAACATTTTTCCTATTCGCGTCCGGAACTCTTCGAGATCGTCAAGATCAAGGGCTATCGTTCGTTCGCCGACTTGCTGGCCGGTCACGGTCGCGGTCAGGGGTGTGAAATCTGCAAGCCCGCGGTCGCCTCGATTCTGGCGAGCTTGTGGAATGACAAGATCCTCGAAGGTTCCCGCGACACGCTGCAGGACACGAACGATCGCTTTCTCGCCAACATTCAACGTGGTGGGTTATATTCCGTTGTCCCGCGTGTTGCCGGCGGGGAAATCACCCCGGATAAGTTGATCGCACTCGGCGTGGTTGCGAAGAAATACGGTCTCTACACCAAGATCACCGGCGGGCAGCGCGTCGATCTCTTCGGTGCCCCCGTTCATCAACTCCCCGCGATCTGGGAAGAACTCGTCGACGCCGGATTTGAAAGCGGTCACGCGTACGGCAAGGCCCTGCGGACCGTGAAAAGCTGTGTCGGCACGACGTGGTGTCGCTACGGCGTGGGCGATTCCGTCGGCTTCGCGATCCGCATCGAGAACCGATACAAGGGCCTGCGTTCGCCGCACAAATTGAAGTCCGCGGTGTCGGGTTGCACGCGGGAATGTGCGGAAGCGCAAAGCAAGGACTTTGGCCTCATCGCGACCGAGAAGGGATACAACCTCTACGTCTGCGGGAACGGCGGGACCAAGCCGCGACATGCGGACCTGCTCGCGGGTGATCTCGATGAAGACACCTGCATCCGGTACATTGACCGCTTTCTGATGTACTACGTGATGACCGCCGACCGGTTGATGCGGACCTCCGTCTGGCTGGAAAAACTCGACGGCGGGATCAAGTCGCTGCGGTCGGTCATTATCGACGATCATCTCGGCATCGCGTCGGAACTCGAAGCGATGATGCAGCGCGTGGTCGACACGTACCATTGCGAATGGGCGGAAGTCGTGAAAGACCCCGAACGCCGCCGGTTCTTCCAGCAGTTCATCAACACGGATGCCACCGAACCGACGATTGAAATCGTTCACGAGCGCGGCCAACCCCGCCCGGCTGACTGGGCCAGCGATACGATTCCGATCACGGAACTGACGTTGCCGAATGGTAAGCCTTATGCGGCCAGCCCCCCGGATGACCGCACGTGGGTGCGCGTCGGCAAGGTCGATGATTTCCCCATCGAAGGCGGCTCGGCGATCCGTTACGGCTATGCCCAGCTCGCGGTCTTCCGCTTCACCAGTCGGAATGAGTGGTACGCGACGTCGAACATGTGCCCGCACAAGCAGGAATTCGTGCTGTCACGCGGCCTGATTGGCGATGCACAGGGCGAACCGAAGGTGGCTTGTCCGCTGCACAAGAAGACGTTTTCACTCAAAACGGGCGGCTGTCTCAGCGGCGAACCCTACTCGATTGACACCTTCCCCGTTCGTGTGGATGGGGACGATGTGCTGTTGTTCCTGCCGCCGCCGGGCAAGCTGGCCACGATGACGGCGATTGAGCAACGAAACTGCTCCGGTTCGTGTCATCCAACGGAGACGCATGGGGAACTGGCAACGGCGATGGCTTGAGTTTTCACATCCCCGGCAACAGCAACTTCGGCCGGTCGACATGCTGCGTGTAGCGGTTCGTGAACGCAAAAAAGGATTGGTCGGCCAATTGCAATGCGGACATGGTGGCGGCACCCGTTCGCAGGGCGGTCTTCAACGGGGCATCGTCAAAGAGTCCCACGGTCTTGATCGTTTCCAGCACGGACTTCACCTGCGGGTCCTGAGCAATCTTCGCTTCCGAGTCCGGCCGCGCCTGGCTGGTGTCCGCGGACTCCGTGGCTATGAACACGGTTTGCCAGCGATCGTTGTCTAACTTGGCAACGAAGCGAGTTTCCACGCTGACTCGATTGCGGTCCGGGTCCATCTGTAACCGCGTGACTCGAAAGCCGCGGACACCGGCGGATTCCGCGGTGGCAATCGCCGGGGCAAACAACTCGCGATCCGATTTCACCGGTTCTAGCCGCGACGGTCCGTCATCGAGCAAGCCTTTCAGCAGCGAATCGACCTGTTGCTGCATCACCTTTTGAAAAACGGCGGTCAGATCGGGCTTCTGCCCTTCGCCGGTGCGGACGAGGGTGTCGCCCATCCCCTGAAAGTCGAGCGGTTGCCGATAGACATATTCGATGACGGCCAGTCGGGCGGCCCATTCGCGATCATCTTGCAACCGCGCCGGCAGTCGTGAAGAGATGTCCGGCGTTGGACCATCGAGCCGGATGCTCCGTTTGGTCAACTCCCGTTGCAGCGTCGCGGCGTCTTGCGTTTCGACGTCGATGAGCCCTTCGTTCCAGGCAATCACCGCCAGCTTTTGATGTTCCGTGGTCGCCGGGGTCATGCGGGCCACCTGCGCCGCGGTGAACTCCATCCAGAAGAATTCCGCCCGCTTCGGTTCCTCCGCAGCGAGATTGGTTTCCAACTGATCAAGTTCGCTCTGCAGGAAAAACGCCAGGCGTTGTGATTCAGGCGGCGTGGCGAGCAGGTCTTTCAATCGATCGCGAGTTTGTGCCCACGCTTCGCGCTGCGTCTTCAAATCGAGCGCATCCTGTTGAGCAAACAGCTCCGGATTCGCGGTCTGTAACCACGCGCGGGACACCGCCATCGTGACCGACCGGTCGGCATGCTTCTGCACAATCGCGCCGCGAATCGATCGTCCCGATTTCAGCGACACGACATCCACCGCCAGCGCCCCCGCGGCGGTTTTCTTCACCGGTGGCGGCGCGGCGTTGCAGCGGTTGCCGAGGACAACCATCACAACAAAAGCCGCCAGAATCGCCCGCATGAGATTGGTCCGAACTGCGTACGAAAGATCTTCACTACCATTGAAACGGAGGACAACTCGCCGCATCAACAATTGGCACCACGCCGGATACAGCGCAACCGTGGCCGGTTCTGCCCGACGCTGGTATTGTAACAGAGGAACACCCCTTACCGAGGAACCACAATGTTCGCTGGAATCACCGTCGTTTTACTGTCCGCCGTGCTGGGGCAGCCGCCGAAGGAAGTCGTTACCGATACCGCGAAGGAAGCGGAAGCGATCACGAACTTGCGGCAGGTGACGTTCGGCTTGTCGCGGGCTGGCGAAGGGTATTTTTCTCGCGACGGCCAATGGATTGTCTACCAGGCATATCCGGTCGGTTATCCGTTCTACCAGATTTACGTGCAAAAGCTGGACGAGAAAACGCCGCGGCTCATCAGCACCGGCCGCGGTCGCACCACCTGTGCGTATTTCACGCCGGACGGCAAGCGGGTGATGTTTGCGTCGAGCCATACCGACCCGCAAATGGACATCACCGAAAAGAAAGCCCGCGATGAAGCCGCCGCCGGGGGACGCCGCCGGTATCAATGGGACTTCGATCCGCACATGGATATTTACGTCGTCAATTTCGACGGCACCGGCATGAAACGGCTCACCGACACCGATGGCTATGACGCTGAAGGAAGTTACTCGTCCGACGGCAAGCACATCGTGTTCACATCGTCCCGCGATGGCGATCCCGATCTCTACATCATGGACGCCGACGGTTCCAATGTCCGGCAAATTGTGAACCAGCCCGGTTACGACGGCGGCCCGTTCTTCTCGCCCGACGACAAGTGGGTGATCTTCCGCAGCGATCGCCACAAAGAGCACATGCTGCAACTGTTCGCGGTCTCCGTCGACGGCAAGACCGAGGTGCAGCTCACGAATAATCTCGACGAAGTCAACTGGTGCCCGTACTTCCACCCGAATGGCAAGTCGATCATCTGGTCGCGGGCGGACTACAGCCAGGGCCCGTCGATGGCCCACTTCAATCTGTTCTTGATGGACATCGACATGCAGCCGAAATCGTTCAAAGCCGGCGCGATCCAACAGATCACGCACAGCACGTCCGCCAACGTCCTGCCCGTCTTCAGCCCGGATGGAACCAAAGTGATGTGGACCTCGACACGCACACCGGATGGATCGAGCCAACTGTGGCTCGCGGACTGGAAGCACCCCGCGGGAAAGTGACGCCTCTTCGCTTCGCGTTTCGCAGAATCCCAGCACCTGCGTTTGATGGTGCCGTCGTCGCAAGTCGAGAGCGGTGGCAATCGGCAAAGCGGCAAGCGTGTCGGATGACTTTATTATTGATCGATGTGCCGTAGCGCCTCCAGCACGCGGTCGACTTCTTCGATGGTGTTGTAATGCAGTAAGCCGATGCGCAGCGTACCGTGGGGTTCGAGGCCGGCGGCTTCGGTGAAGGGGAGGCCGTAGTGGTTGCCGCACCAGACGTAGAGGCCTTCAGCGGCGAGGCGTTCGGCGAGTTCCCGTGGTGTGAATCGGGCGTGGGTTAACGAAAACGTCGGGACACGCTCGGCGATGCGGGCGGGGTCGGTGATCCCCCACACGCGGTAACCCGACAGCGTTCGCAATCCCGCGAGCATGTGTGCGGACAGCAATTGTTCGTAGCCATGAATCGCCGTGAATGCCGATTCAATGGCGGCTCGTTCCGTGGTGACCGAACCGCAATGTCGGCCGAGATTCGCGAGATAACTGACTGCGGCGGCGACCCCCGCGAGACTTTCGTGGGCTTGCGTGCCGGTCATCCATTTGCCGGGCAGATCGTTGCTGCTCACACGGAGTTTGTACGGTGTGAGCGATTCCAGTAATTCACGCCGACCGTATAACAATCCCACATGGGGGCCGAAGAATTTGTAGGCCGAACAGGCGAGGAAATCGCAACCGAGGGCGGTCACATCAATCAAACCATGCGGCGCGTAATGCACGGCGTCGATGAAAGTGAGCGCCCCCATTTGCTTCGCGGCGGCAATCATCGGCCCCAGCGGATTGATCGTGCCGGTCACATTGGACGCATAGCCCAGCGCGACCAGCTTGGTCTTCGACGACAGCGCCGCATGAAAGCTCGCCACATCGAGCGTGCCGTCTTCGACATGCACATCGACGTGCCGCACAGTGGCCCCGGCGTCGCGCGCGGCGAGGACCCACGGGGTGACATTCGCATCATGATCGAGGCGGGTGACAATCACCTCGTCGCCTGCTCTCCAGGTGCGTCCGAGTGCGCGGCTGAGCGCCAACGTCAGCGTTGTCATGTTCGCACCGAAGACGGTGCAGGCGGGATCATTGCCACCCACGAACGTCGCGGCGGCCTGATGAGCTGCATCGACAATCGCATCGCTTTCTTTCGCCACGGCAAACACGCCGCCGCGGTTGGAATTCGTCGTCAGCAGATACCGGCTGACGGCATCCGCGACGGATTGCGGGACCTGACTTCCCGCCGGACCATCGAAGTACGCCACCGGGCGGCCGTGTTCGTGTCGGGCCAACGCCGGGAATTGAGCACGAATTTCATCAATCGGGAACGTCGTCATGAAAAGCTCTGTCCATTTCTGACCTGCGGATCATCACTCGCGGAATGATAAATCGATGCGGACCCCAATGCGAAGTCTGCGACTCATTTTCGGAAGACCAGAATCATGACGGAGGACGCCGACTCCACCATCGGCGAAAAAACGCAATGAGCCCGGCATAACGGTATCCCGGATCGATGTAGTGTTCGATCACATAGAATGCAAAGTAGTACGCGCGGCAGAATCCCCACACGGAAACGGCCAGCAGCGAGACGGTCTTGAGATCCGCATGCTCGGCAATCAACAACCCGGCGGCGAGCACGCCCACCGCCAGCATCAGGAACCCTTTCAGATACAACAGCGTCGGGCTTTTGATATCGGCCATCGGGAACGATTCCGCGGAGAGAAGCGCAGAGCGACTCCCGGCAGTCTGTTCCAACCGGGCATTGCCGTCAATTGGAACGGAGGCGACAAGCATCAAACCAACGCCATTTCAGAGCAGGTCCGCCAGCGCGGCTTCCAGTTTTGGAAAGCGGAATTCGTATCCTTCCTGCTCAAGTCGGGTGGAACGAACATACCGGCCATAAAGAATCAGTTCCGGATCGGTTCGTAAGAAATAATGAGCGGCGAGGCGGACCATTCCCGCGGTGGCGGGGAATCCGATCGGCATGCCGACGGCGCGACGCAGCGCCCGCATGAAGTCCCGCTGTGAAACGGGATGGGGTGAGGAAGCGATATACGTTCCCTGCATATCGGGATTGGTCAACGCCCGCTCGAACAATCGATTCAGGTCGGCTTCATGAATCCAGCTCATGCCCTGCGTTCCGCTGCCGACTTGGCCGCCCAGACCCCAACGGGTCAGCCTGGCGAGAGTATCGAGAGCACCGCCGCCGGCTCCTTGATTGCGGCCGATGACGAAGCTGGTCCGCAGGATGACGCCGCGCTGCGAAGACAATACGCTTGCGTGAAACGCTTCTTCCCAGCATCGCCCCACAAACGGCGCGAGACCGTATCCGGTGGCCGACTCTTCAGTACACACCGCGGACGGAGGATCGCCGTAGAGATGGGCGGTGCTCATCTGCACCCACACCGGCGGGGGTGTTGCAACCTGCCGCATCGCCGCGCCGAGCACTCGTGTGGATTCGATCCGTGAACGCAGGATTTCATCCTGATGATCGGGCGTCTTGATGCAATTGACGCTGCGGCCGGTCAAATTTACCACACCATCGGCGCCATTCAACTCCGCGCACCAGTCTCCCAACGTGCGGCCATCCCAGGCACAATGTCGCCACGGGCCGGACGCTTTCGGGGGACTGCGAGAAAGAATGACCACGGAGGCTCCCCGTGCGGCAAGATGCTGCGCCAGCGATACGCCGAGAAAGCCGCTCCCGCCCGCAATCACAAGGCGTTTATTTTCGAGTGCATCGCTCACAGTCGGTCTCCACAGACAGGAATCGCCTGCGAAAGAACCGACAAAAGCCACCACGATTAACACAGGCTACGAACGCTGGCCCATTTCTGCGGCAATGTGAGCCCGTGCAGCCCACAACGATTCGAGCACGGCATCAATCGAGGCTTCATCGACAAACGGGCTGAGGATGTACGATTTCAGCGCGACCATCGGTTCGCCATAGTCGGTCTCGCGATAGTTGTCCGTCATCGAGATCACCACGCCGCGGCCCTGCAGCGCTTCGGATTGCACGTGATGAAAGATCTGACGGTTGTACTCGTTGTGAGCCAGCAACTGCTCCCGATACTTCGCGTCGGATTGCTCGCGGTCGAGAATGCTGAAGGTGTCGACGCCGTCGGGATAAACGCGAAACAAGGTCACCGTGCCGAAGTTCCCCCGGTTAACGACCGTGGTGGCGGCGTGCCCTTCGAGATGTTCGCGGAGCGTTTCCGCCATCGACACTAGATAGCCCAACAGTGACCGCAAACCGTTCTTTCCGAACAGCCTCAAATTGGCAAGCGCTGCCATCGGTCCCCCGCCGCTCCGTGTGGTTTCGAGTGTGTAACGCCCGGGGTGATAGTGTCCGTCATGAAAGAGGTACGGGGTTTCGGATTCCTTCCGGCAGATCAGTTCCAGGTCGTGACTGTTCTTCACGAGAAACAGGCTCGACAAATACGGCGTGAACCCGGTCTTGTGAAAATCGATGCCGACGGAATCGGCCAGCGCGAGGTGTTGAATCCGGCGTCTTGTGCCTGCGAGCGCGCGGACGGTCCGGTGACGGAACCCCAAAGCATTCTGGCTGAAGTCGTAATCATTGAAGACGCTCCACGCCCAACCGATGACGGCGTCGGCGTGAATGTGGGGTCGATAATCGAGCCGGAATTCATCGACGAGGTTTTCACGAATCGCATGCAAGGCGTGCAGATCATCCAGCCCGAAATGGTCGGTCGTTCCCATTGTGGCGACAATGCACGCAATCTGCTTCCCACTCTTCAAGACGTCGCGGGCGATCGATTCCAGCAGGCACGGTCGGATCTCATTGTCGGCATCGCAGGGAATTTGGATGACGTTCTCTTGCCCCATGCCGAGCCAGTTCGCCACCGCGAGGCAGGCATAGTGTGCCCGTTCCGAACAAAGGATGACCGCGGGGGATTTGACACCTTGCAGCCGCGTGTTAGGACAGGCTTTCTCAAGCCCGAGTTTCGCGCCGTACAACAGCGTGCCGGTGCCGCCGAAGGTGAAGAGCCCGGCGGACTGCTCGGGATCGTATCCCAAGAGTGCTGCGGTCATCGCGGAGACTTCAACTTCTGCCACCGCGACCTGCCGGGAAGATTCTTCGCTGACGAGGTTGGGGTTGTAGATCGATGGCAGCAATCCGCCAATCACGCTGGGAATCGTCGGAAAGGGGACGACATTGATCTGCGCTTTGGGATGTCCCCAGATGAACATCCCCGACAGATGTTCCACGAGCATGCCCGTGACTTCTTCCAATGTTTGCGGCGAATCTTCGACTCGCGACCGTTTCGCCCGCGGGTAATCCAGCGTGACGGGCCCACCGAGCAGTGGTTTCTCGGACTTCATCGCATCGAGCTGATCCAAAGCCCGGAGAAACGAGAAGACGAAATACGCATCATGGACCCGATCCGAAACGGGCTGCGGAAACGCCTGCCGCAACTCGGACACCACTTGCTGATACGTCGTCGTCATGAGGTTCTCAATCGAAACGGAGCGCGCCAACCCGTTGCAATTGTAACGCGGCATCCTCGCAATCGCGCAGGAAGACGAACCTTACAAGCCCGAAGCGCGAGCGCCGGGTGTCTTCTCGAAATGCAACCCGGCGCTCGCGCTTCGGGCTTGTTCCGGGGCTGCTACGGAACGACTTGCAGATCGAAGGGCTGTCCACGATCGACAAGAATCGGGCGGGAGATGCGGCCGAGGAGGATTTTCCACGTTTCCAAGGTGAGTCGCTGTTCGGCAAAACGCCGGCCTTCGACATACGGGCGACCACTCGTTTCGGCATCGGCCTGAATCTGATTCACCAGACTGATGAAGCGGGCCGAGCGGCCACGGGCTTGAGCCAGTCTGGATTGCACATCCTGCCGCGCGCGATCCTGGCGTTGCTGCCCTTCGGCTACGGCGGCGGTGACGCGCTGCTCGGCATAGGTGCGGGCCTCCTGAGCCGCGCGGGCGGCTTCATTGCGGGCATTGGCGACATCGAGAAAATCGGCCTGCACGCGCAACGGCGGCTCGGCGCCATCGAGCGTGACGCGATCCACTTCAATTCCCAGCCGCGTCCGTTCGACATCGTGGCGTAACCGCACGGTCAACCATTCATGCAACTCCGCGAGCCCGATCGTGTGGAGATAATCCACCCCGGCATTGGCCGAGGCGTCGCTCAACGCCGCCGTGACGAGGCGATGCAGTTGCTCTTCCAATCGGGCATGGGCGAAGAGATAGTCGCCGAGATGTTCTTCACGAAGGCGGTACTGCACGGTGGCACGAAACTGCAGCAGATTCTTGTCACCGGTGAGGAAGACGGACGGCGTTGCGCGGGCGGCGGGAAGCAATTCGTCACTCACGGGTGCCATCGTCGCCCCCACCGTGAGGACCCGCACGGACGTGAGATTGATGCGGTCGACCCGACTGAATGGCCACGGTAAATCGTAATGCCACCCGCTCGACTGCAAGGGGGATGTCAGCCGGCCGAAGCGACGGACCGCCGCCTGTTCGTTGCCCCCGACAACGTAAAATCCGGTTACCAGATAGGCGACAGCGACGACGAGTAATCCCCCAGGCCAACGCCTCACGGTTTGACCTCCGCGGGAGCAATCGGCGGGGCGGGCAAACCCTCGCTGAGCCAACGCCATAGCGGATTGTCCGTCGAGAAAACCAGCGTGGTCTTTTCCGAAATGATTTCGCGGTAGGCATCGAGCGCTTGCAGCCGTTGTGCGAACTCGGGGTCTTTCGCATAGGCTTCGTTTAAGGTGCGGAGGGCTTCCGCTTCACCGGTCCCGCGAATCTTGTCGGCTTCGGCCTGAGCCCGCGCGAGAATCTCTCCGGCTTGACGATCGGCCTGACTGCGAATGAGCGTGCTTTCCGCGAGCCCTGCACTCCGATAACGCTCGGCCATTTTTTGACGTTCGCTCCGCATCCGCTCATAGACCGCATGCTGGTTGGCCGTGGGCAACTGCAAGCGATGCATGCGAATATCGACGATGTCTAATCCCAGGCGTTCCGTCCAAGACGCCGTTTCTTCGGGGCGCTGTGCGACTTCTTTCCGTAACGTGTCTGACAACTGTGCCAGCCGCGATGATGTCTGCGGTGGTGCCGAGTTGGACTCGTCCGCGTGAATGAGATCGGTCAACGACAACTGTCCCAGTTGCGTGGTAAGAATCGATTGCAGGCGACTGCCCAGGCGGGCTTCCGCGACTTCGCTGGATCCCAAGCTGCGGAAGAATTGGACGACCGGCCGCGTAGTCAGATCGGTATCCGCTTCGACTGGACCGTCGGCGATTTGCCAGCAGACAAAGGCTTCGACGATGAGATTCTTGCGATCGCGCGTGAATACCTCGCGACCGGGCGGGGTGAACAATTGCAGGCGACGATCGAACCGCCGGACCGTATCAATCGGCCACGGTGCTTTGAAGTGGAGTCCGCGGTCGGGGGCGCGATCATAGACGGCAACGATGCGGCCCAAACGCTCAATCAGAACGTGCTCGGTCTCATCGACGAAGACAATCATCGTGGGCAAGGCCAGCAGCACCAGGCCCGCCGTCGCCCCCCGCAGTCGTGCCAGCCACGCTGTCCCCGTTCCTCCCGCGCCCGCCATGCTCAATCCGACCGAGACTATTGTACGTTGTCACAAATGGTCGATTCTAAGGACGGGGAGGAACCGCGAGCAATTCGGATGTCGGAATTAGAATCAATCTTCTCTATAAAAATCGCGTCTTGTATTTAATGACAATTCGCATATCATGGAAGACGTCGCATGAGGAACATCCATGCCGTGGTTTGATGTCCGGTGGATCTTTCCGGAAGACGTTGCCGATGAAGCGGACAGCAACGTCGCTCACATCGCCGAGCATGGGCTCGCTGTCGATGATGTGGAGTGGGCGCTCCAGAACCCGGCATCTGATGAAGAGGAAAGTGATTCAACGGGGCGACCGCTTGTTTTCGGCCCGGCTGCCGACGGCCGATTGATTGCCGTGGTCTTCGAATGGATCGACGAAGTGACGGTGTATCCGATCACAGCGTATCGTGTGGAGGAATAACATGCCGAAAAAAATGATTCGTCGTCGGGTGACCGGACCCTTCTCATCCGAACTCGCAGCCCAAATGCGACGAGCCAGGAAAGAGGTCGAAGCGCACAAAGACGATCTCCTCTCACGAGGTAAAGCTCTGTTGTTGAGCCAACAGGTGGCGACATTGTTGAAAGAGGTTCGGCAAGAGCGGGGCCTGACCGCCAACGATGTTGCGACACGGATGGGGATTGATGCCGGGAATTTTTCCCGACTGGAATCGGGACAAAGCAATCCGACGCTCGATACCGTGGCCCGTTATGCAAATGCCTTGGGCGTGGAACTTGCGGTGGTTGTAAAGTCAAATTGAGAGAATGTTGTTGGAGGCCAGAATCTTCAGAACTCGACTTTGATGTGCTCGCGCTGGTAAATCGGCAGGTGACGGTAATACACTTCGAGCGTCATCACCGACAGGCACGTCATGTAGTGCCGACCACCGGCTCCACCGTGCGGATCAGCGGGATCCCAGCTCCCCGCCGAATGCCCGCGCGAAAGGGGATGCTGCGTGGTCGTCAGCCGGTCGCGCATCACGTTGTTCCAGCGCGTCCATTCTTCGCCCCCCCAGTGATGCATCACCTGCGTGGCGTAATAGTTGTAGTACATGTTGTTCGGCTGCGGTTTGGTCTTGTCGAGGAAGGCAATGCCCTTCTGCAACCCTTCCTGCTTGTGGTCCCAACCGAGGTACATCCGGCAGAGCAATCCCACCGCGGTGGTTGCGGGTCCAAGACGTTCCGCACTGTCGTAGCCGTATAACGATCCGTCTTCGGCGGAGACTTTATCCAGAAACAGTTCGGCCCCACTGAAGGTGATACCGGGGAATTTGATCTTGGCGTTCTGTGCGCTCTTGAGCGCCATCACCTGCCAGCCGACAACGGATGTATCCCCCGGAGAACGGGGCGTGTACCGCCAGCCGCCTCCTTTGGGATCCTGTGCGGCGACGATGAACTTCACCGCCTCCGTGGCCGCGGGCCGATACTTCGCGTCCTTCGACAACGCGACAATTTCCGTCAGGGCAATCGTCGCAATCCCGTGCGAATAGAAGGCGGCATGTCCGTGGTTCCCCGCGAGCTCGCCCCGCAGATCGAAGCCATCCGGCGTGCGGACGCCCATCTTCACCAACGCATCGACGCCGTTGCGAACCTGCTTCTGATAATCGCCCTTTTGATGGGAGTGCCCGCCGCCCAGATAAGAGAGTAAGGCTAACCCCGTCGCCGCAATCCGGCATTCTTTCATTTCGCCCGGATTGCCGCATTTCCCCTCGCACTCTTTGCATTCGTGATGGTCGAAGCTCCAGCTCCCGTCCGGTAATTGATGATTCGCCAGCCACTTCAATCCCGATGCCACCGAGGCTTCACTCGACGAGTTCCCCCCGAACTGTCGCACCAGCGCCGCTTTGCCGGCTTGCGTCCGGCCGGAAGTCGCATCCCCCACTTTGATCCCCGCAATGTTGCCGAGGCTGATCGCCTCATTGCTGCCCACCGCGACCGAAGGATCGAGATCGTTAATGTCGAGCGTCATCCCCGCCGTGGAATCCGAAATCACCGTGGCAGCGATGTTCTCAATGCTGGAGGCGATCGGCGTGCTGTCCATCTGATCGGTTGTCGGCGCGGCGAGCGATTTTTCGATGATCGCTTCGGGCTCGGGCTCATCGAACAGCGTGATCGTGCTGATCACCTTTTCCATGCCGGCAGAACCAAACGTGAACAAACCACAGATGATGAGCGCCGTGGCGTGCAGACCGAAGCTGATGCCGAACTTGGTGAGCGCGACGTTCCAGTCGGTCTTGCGCTGCAACTGCGGCAGCGTCGACAGCGGGACCGGTGCCGCTCGCGACGCGGCTTTGCGTGGAGTCGGTGGTGGCCCCGCTGAGGCCGGCGGATTGGCCGTGCTCATGCTGGAATCGGTCCTGAAAAAATGCACGAATGGTCGAAGCGACCAGGCTGAATCGGTCAGACGAGAATGATGAGAGGCCCGACTCCTAAATGGTACGCCGTCTCGGGGGAGAGGGTCAATCGACGGATTGGGCAGGAAAAGACGAAACTGCTGATTTAGCAAAAGCGGGGGACCACGTGTACCACTCTGCACCCCGGCCGAGGCGAAAGTCCGACACGGACTCAATGTGACACGCGCTGTACAAACACGGAACTTCCACCTCGCGGAGGCTTCCATTCTTCTCCGATCCGCCACGCGGCGATTGACCCGCGCCGAAGCATCATTGATACTGAATACGTTCGTCGGCGTCGTTTCGCGGGAGTCGGTGTTCATGCTCCGTTTGCTGTTCTACGGGCTGCTGCTCGGTTGCTCCTGTGAGTTCGTGTCCGCCGCGGAGTCGGAGGCCCCCGATTATCTCCGCGACATCAAACCGCTGCTGATCGAGAAGTGCGTCCGCTGTCACGGCACGCGCTCTCCCCAAGCGACGTTGCGCCTCGACAGCCGCGCCGGTGCTCTGACGGGAGGCGACAGTGGTGCCGCCTTTGTTCCCGGCAAGAGCGCCGACAGCCGGTTGATTCACGCCGTCACGGGAACTAACGGCGTCTCGAAGATGCCGCCGGAAGGGAAGCCGCTAACCGAAGCCCAGATCGAACTGCTAAAGAAATGGATCGATGCCGGGGCCATCGCGCCCGCCGACGAAATCACGCCGCTGCTGGAGATCACGAAAAGCGACCATTGGTCATTCCAACCGATTCAGCGACCGCCCGTCCCGTCCGTGACCGGCGCGGTTCATCCGATTGATGCGTTCATTCGGCATCGACTCGTGGCGGAACAACTCACACCGTCATCCCTCGCCGCGAAACACACCGTGTTGCGGCGCGTGCATCTCGATCTGCTCGGGCTACCGCCATCGCCATCACTGGTGGAAGAATTTGTCGCGGACACATCCCCCGATGCGTACGAACGGCTGATGGATCGGTTGCTCGCCTCGCCGCACTTTGGTGAGCGCTGGGGACGCGACTGGCTCGATGCGGCCCGGTATGCGGACTCGAACGGATTCACGCGCGACATGCCGCGGGTCATCTGGAAGTATCGCGATTGGGTGATTGACGCCCTCAATGCGAACCAGCCGTTCGATGAATTCACGATCGATCAACTCGCCGGGGATTTGCGGCCCGAACCAACGTTGGAGCAACGAGTCGCGACGGGGTTTCATCGCAACACGATGATCAACGAAGAGGGTGGCACTGACCCCGAGCAGTTCCGTGTGGAAGCGACTGTGGATCGGGTCAACACGACGGGGACCGTGTTCCTCGGTCTGACCGTGGGGTGTGCGCAGTGTCACGATCACAAGTACGATCCGATCTCCCAGCGCGAGTTCTATCAACTCTTCGCGTTCTACAACTCGACATCCTTCAACCCCGGCGATCAAGCCGCCCCGCGGTTGGATGTCCCGACGCGCGAACAATTCGCGCGTGGAGAACCGGCCCGGAAGACGGCGATTCGAGCGGCGATCACCGCCAAGGAAAAGGAACTCAAAGCCCAGGCCGACGAGATTCAAACCGCACAAGACGTCTGGGAAAAGACCCTCACGGAAGACGACAAGAAGGCACTGCCGTTCAATGTCAAAAATGCGGTCGATCTGCCGGCACGGGATCGGTCGGACGTCCACAAGCGGGACTTGGCAGCCCACTTCCGCGCGACGACTACCGCCAGAGAAAAATTCCCGCAGTTGGACGAGATCGCGAAACTCCGGGCCGAAGAACCGCAGTTCGTCAACACGATGGTCGTG
>JAKFUG010000073.1 GCA_021732785.1 Planctomycetaceae bacterium | reverse complement strand
GCGGTTATCCAACACCGCGGCAGTCACGTGGACGCGGCCGATGAACGAGCCCTGACCGCCCCCCACCAAAGCCATGCGAAGTTTGCGGTTCAAGGCCCCGTTGGTCGTCTCCATGCTGCGTTCCTCACGTCGTTCATCATGCGGTGAATGGGGTCGCGCGGCGATGTCTCTCCGTGCGAAAGGATTTGTGTCGCCAGCATACCGACGGAAGTTTCCCCGTGCCAATGAATCGCCATGTTTAGCCGCGGTATAGCATGGAAGTTCGCCCTCCGGTCCCCTCGCCCCCGTCCGCGGGGGAGAGGGTTAGGGTGAGGGGGCGACTTAAGGCAGGCCGCGGATTTTGCTCTACCGCATTTTTTGTATTTGTGGGAGAAGGTGCCTGCGTCAGTGGGGGGGCGAGTGATTCCGTCCAAGGAGGGACAATGTCGATGTCTGTCGAATTGACCGAGCCGATGATCGAGACGATTCAGTCCGCGGCGCGGAAGCTCACGGGCTTTCGCCGTCGGCAGTTTCAAGCGGAGGTGGCCGAGCGTTACTGCGACAGCGTTCCTCGCCGCGCGGAGACGGTGTTCGGTTGGGGCCGCGCGGCGGTGCAACTGGGCCTGCATGAACGGCGTACGGGCCTGCGCTGCGTGGACGATTACTCGTCGCGGGGCCGTCATAAAACGGAGGACCAGTCGCCCGCTTTGGTCGTGGCGATCCGGGCCCTGGTGGAGCCCGAAAGCCAGGCCGACCCGAAGTTTCAAACGCCGCTGGCGTACACGCGGATGACCGCCAAGGCGGTGCATGAACAACTCACGGCCCAGGCTAGGAAGACTTCGGAACCCGTGCCGGCCGAGCGGACGCTGTACGACATCTTGAACCGGTTGGGCTACCGGCTGCGGCGGGTCCAGAAGACCAAGCCTCAAAAAAATCCCCGAGACCGACGCGATCTTCGCCCATCTCCAGCAGGTGCACACGCAGGCCGCCGCTGATCGGCAGACGCTGCGGATTTCGCTGGACACGAAGGCCAAGGTGAAGATCGGCGCGTTCTCGCGGCAGGGTGTCGCGCGCGGGCAGCAGCCCGTCGCCGCCGCGGACCACGACATGCATCCCGACGCCGTGCTCGCCCCGGCCGGCATTCTGGAGGTGGACTCGGGCCAGTTGAGCGTGGTGTTTGGCACGTCGCGCGACACCAGCGATTTCGTAGCCGACTGCCTCGATCTGTGGTGGACCCACCGCCAGGCCGCTCACCCGAATGTGCAACGTCTGCTCATCAATCTGGACAACGGCCCGGAGATCGGCAGTTCCCGCACGCAGTTCATGAAGCGGTTGGTGGAGTTCTCCGACCGCCAGCAACTCACGCTGGAACTGGCGTACTATCCGCCCTATCACAGCAAGTACAACCGCATCGAGCGCTGCTGGGGCGTGCTGGAGAACCACTGGAACGGCGCGTTGCTGAACACCGTGGAGACCGCGCTCGAGTGGGCCCAAACCATGACCTGGCGCGGCGTCGCTCCGCTCGTGCATCTTCTCGACCACGTCTACGACACCGGCGTCCGTCTCACCAAGCGATGGTTTCGACCCATCGCCCAGCGCCTGCTGCGATCCCCCACACTTCCCAAATGGAGCCTCACCATCCAACCCCAATCCCGGTAGACTATTCTTCGCGGATAGCCTAAAATGACATGAGCGTGCTGAGACGCTCAGCCCCCTCATCCGGCCTATCGGCCACCTTCTCCCCCGCGGACGGGAGAGAAGGGACCGCGTCAACACGGCTTCCGGCGGATCGGAAGTCACACCACGATGTATTCGTTAAATCAGCCTGACTCCCGGTGAACTTTCTCGCGGCCTCCCGTTTGGCACGCCGCCGCGTAAACTGGGCATCGCGACGATTCATCACTCCCACACGAGGACCGATCCGATGTTCCGCGCTGCGTTCCTGATCGCCATGACATTTACAATGACTCTTCACGCCGCGGAACCGCCACGGCTGCCGCGAGACAATCTGCTCGTGTTCCACGATGCGACGGGAGCGGTGAAAGACGTTCGCACGGTCGCCGAGTGGCAACTCCGGCGGGCGGAAATTCTTCGCGGCATGCAAACCGTGATGGGGAAATTGCCCGGCGATGAAAAGCGATGTCCGCTCGACGTCCGCATCGAAGAGGAAACTGCTGTTGGGACATCCATTCGCCGCCTGATTACGTATGCCTCCGAACCCGGCAGTCGCGTCCCGGCGTATCTGTGCATTCCGAAAGCGGCGTTGGCTCCGAATTCGAGCAAAAAGTTCCCGGCGGTGTTGTGTCTGCATGGGACGGACAACAAGGTCGGCCACGGCGTGGTGGTTGGTCTCGGTGGTAAGGCAAACCGACAATACGCCGCGGAACTCGCCGAGCGCGGATTCGTCACGCTGTCGCCAAGTTATCCGCTGCTCGCGAACTATCAACCCGACATTGCCGCATTGAAATGGGAGAGTGGCACGCTCAAAGCCGTGTGGGACAACATCCGCGGGCTGGATGTGCTCGATGCCCTGCCCTTCGTGCAATCCGGAAAATATGCGGCGATTGGACATTCCCTCGGAGGCCACAATGCTGTCTACACCGCGGTCTTCGATGACCGTATCCAAACGGTGGTCTCAAGTTGTGGGCTCGATTCGTACCTGGATTACTACGATGGCAATGAGAAAAACTGGTTCCCGGAAAAGGGCTGGTGCCAGACGCGGTACATGCTGAAGCTCGCCAACTACCGCGGACGGCTGGAAGAAATTCCGTTCGACTTTCACGAGATGATCGGTGCTCTCGCGCCGCGAAATGTCTTTATTGCGGCCCCGTTGCACGACGGTAACTTCCGTTCGGCCAGCGTCGATAAGATCATCACCGCGGCGAAACCGATCTTTGCCCTGTACGGTCATACCGAGCGGTTGCAGGTCGCGCATCCCGATTGCGATCACGACTTCCCGAACGAAATGCGCGAGGCGGCGTATCGGTTGATTGAGGAAACGATCACACGATAGAAAAATGCGCACCGTTTAGCCGCGACCCGGAGTCCGCGGAGGGGAACGCGGCGCGGACGATACGACCCGCGTCGCGCATTCCCCGCCGCGCTCCCCTGCCGGGTCGCGGCTAAACGAGTGGATGGACCATGCGGCAGTCGTCGTTTATGCTAACATCGCGCTTTCCCGCCCTCTTTTCCCGCCAAGGAACTCGCCGTCATGGCATACCCGCTGATTTTTGATGCCCACCTCGATATGGCCTGGAACGCGCTCGAATGGACCCGCGACCTGATGTTGCCGGTGGCGAAGATTCGGGAGTTTGAACGGCAGTTTACAGGCATCATTCCCGGCGAATGCACCACTTCTTGGGAGGCTCTCCGCAAGGGGAATGTCGGGGCGATGATCGTCACGCTGCTGCCGCGTCTCAATCGCAAAGACAAACGGCTGACGTTCCCGCAATCGCGTGAAGCGGCGTACGGCATGGCCATGGGGCAACTGGCGTACTACAAGGCGATGGTCCGCTCCGGCGTGCTGCGCGAGTTGCACAACAAGGAAACGTTCACCGACCACATCGCGAAATGGCTCAGCCCGTCGAGTGAAGAGCAGCCGCTCGGCTACGTCCTCAGCATGGAGGGGAGTCCTCCGATTCTGTCCCCCAGCCAGATCTCCGAATGGTACGAAGCCGGATTGCGGCTCCTCGGCCCGGCACACTACGGCCCGAGTCCTTATTGTTTCGGCACTGGCAGCGTTGGCGGCTTCAATGAAGAGGGCAAGCAACTCCTGCGCGAGATGGACAAAGTCGGCATGCTGCTCGATGTCACGCATCTCGCGGATCAATCGTTCTGGGACGCCCTCGATGTCTATCACGGACCAATGATCGCCAGCCATCACAACTGCCGGTCGCTGGTGAATGCGGATCGGCAACTCACCGACGAGCAAATCAAAGCCCTCATTCAGCGCGGCGCGGTTATCGGCGCGGCCTTCGACAACTGGATGATCCGCCCGGGCTGGACCATCGGCGTCTCCGATCCGTCGACCGTGCAGCTGCACCACATCGTCGATCACATCGACCACATCTGCCAACTGGCGGGCAACGCGAACCATTGCGGCATCGGTTCCGATCTCGACGGCGGCTTCGGCAAGGAACAAAGTCCGTCCGATCTCGACACCATCGCCGATCTGCAAAAAATGGGCGATTTGCTCACCGACCGCGGGTACTCGGTGACCGATGTGGAAAAAATCCTGTGGAGGAACTACGTCGAGTTCTTCAAAAAGAATCTGAAGTAAGACGTTCATCCCTCGCTTTGCGGTTTCGCGCCCCGCGACGAATCGTTTCGCAGGATTTTCGTGGACAATGTTTGGGTTCTGCGCGAGGCGCGAAACCGCAAGCGGGGTAGGGACTTCTGTCGAAACACTCCCCTCGTGGAGAGAAAAAGCGGGAAATCCGAACGATTTTTCCCAAGATTCATTCATCTCATGCGAAGAACCCTCTAGAGCGGGACGGGATCGTCGGGGGACGGCGACCATTTCCACCCGATTTGAGGAGCCATTCGCATGTTCTTGAAGAAAATGATCATCGGCACCGCTGCCGCTGTCGTCGCCGGCGGTCTCATGTTCGGTCACCGCGATGCGTTCAGCTATCTGCGGACCGGGGCGTCATCGTTGCGGCATGCCGTGAAGGCGGAAGTGCCGGTTGAGTTTGAGATCGAACGGGCGCGGAATCTCGTCGACCAACTCGTTCCCGATATCCGTCGGTGCATGCACGTCATCGCCGAGCAACAAGTCGATGTCGAACACCTGCAACAAGCCATCGCTCAGAAGGACAGCGGCATCGGCAAGCAGAAAGATGCGTTGCTGTCACTGCGGACGGACCTCGGGACGGGCAAGCACGTCTTCGTCTACGCCAGCCGCAGTTACACGCAGGATGACGTGAAGCGCGATCTCGCTGTACGGTTTGAACGGTTCAAAGCCGCCGAAGAGATTCTCGCCGCCGACAAGAAAATTCTCGCCGCACGGGAGCAAAACCTGATCGCGAATCAGGAAAAACTGACCGGCATGATGCAGGCCAAGAAGGACTTGGAAGTCAAGCTTGAGCAATTGCAGGCCCGGTTGGAAACCATCCGCGCCGCCGAGACCGTCAGCACGCTGGCGATCGACGATTCCAACCTCAGCCATGCCCGCCGGTTGATCGACGAGTTGAACAAGCAGCTCGATGTCAAGCAAAAGGTGATGGACAGCGAAGGGAAGTTCACCGGGCTGATTCCGGTAGAATCGACGGCGACCGCGGTCCCGAGCAACATCACCGAACAGATTGATGCGTACTTCACCAACGGTGCGGTGGATGCCGCCTCGGTCGCTGGGAACTAGCACTCGGTGGGATCAGAGCGGGGCGCGAAGCCGCAAGCGTTCAATCCACGCTTGCGGCTTCGCGCCCCGCGGATGCCGTCCGAGTGCTCCCGCTCTCTCGATCCGTTCTGGTGAACCGCCGTGCTCCCGTTTGCGTTAGACTGTGGGAAACCACTCACCACACTCGCAAGGTCTCCGATGTCCTCCAACGATGAAACCCCGTCTGCTGTTGCACCCCCAGAACCCTGGTGGATGCAGCCGCTGCCCGTCATCTGCCTAATGGTGGTCGCACTCACATTCATTCAGCAGTTTGATTGGGGGCTGTTTTCACGCAAAGACCAGTCAGCGGGCACTTTCATCGCGTCAGGCACATTGTATTCCGTGCGGTATGATCTCGGCGGCGGGAAAGTCGGTGGCATGACCCGCTCTCGGGCATTACGTCATGACGGTGCCGTGGCAGAAACGAGTGTCGACATGCGGGCCACCTTGACCCGCGACGCCTTGCTGGTTCATCGCCTGCTCCGTTACGAAGGTGGCAACAAGCCCGTCTACGAAACGGAACATCCGCACGTCATCCCGTTCGACCGCATCTATGAAGTGCAGTTCGGTGACCGCGGGATTGTGTTGCCCCAGCAGCATCCCGCGAACGATCCTTCCGATTCTCATACGCACTAACCGCGGCACCATTGATGGTTGCACTGATGAAATTCACCTACACCGCCGATGCGAAGCCGGTTGACGGCTACACGATCCGCCGCGGCATTCACCGTGGCGGCTTCGGCGAGGTGTATTACGCCGTGAGTGACGCGGGCAAGGAAGTCGCCCTCAAGCTCCTCACGCATGATCTCGACACCGAACTCCGCGGCGTCCGGCAATGTTTGAATCTCAAACACCCCAACCTCGTCACTACGTTCGATGTCAAAACCGACGCCGATGGTGACCATTGGGTGATCATGGAGTACATCCAGGGGGCGAGCCTCGAAGATGTGCTGCGATCATTTCCGCACGGCTTGCCGGAAACCGAAGTCGGCGCGTGGATGAAGGGGCTGCTCGATGGCGTCGAGTTTCTCCATCAGCGCGGCATCGTCCACCGCGATCTCAAGCCCGCGAATGTCTACCGTGAAAACGGCCACGTCAAAATCGGTGATGTCGGCCTCTCGAAACAAATGGGCGGCGGCGGGCGACGCAATCAGCACACCGAAGCCGTCGGCACCGTCTACTATATGGCCCCGGAAGTCGCCAAGGGGCAATACGGCCCGGAAGTCGACGTCTACAGCCTCGGCGTGATGCTCTACGAAATGGTCACCGGGCGGTTGCCGTTCGATGGCGAAACGACCGCCGAGATTCTGATGAAACATCTTTCCGCGCGGCCGGACTTGTCGCTGCTGCCGACAAAGTTACGACCGATCATCGCCCACGCGCTCGAAAAAGATCCAACGAAGCGCACGCCGACGGTCTCTGCGTTGCGGGATGAGCTGCGCGGCTTTCAGGCGGTGGAAGCGCTGTCCGAATCGGCGTTTGTCCCGCAGCCAACCAACGGCCACACGCCGCGGTCACTGGCCGAAACTCCCACACGGCTGGGTGACACGGACCGTCGCCGCACTCCGTTGCCGGAATCCCGACGCCCGCGTCACCGCCACGAATGGCACGGCACGAGATCGAACCCCGAATCGAGCGAGACGGAGTCGATGCCGGGTTGGAAAATCGCATTGATTGTCGGCGCGTTCGTGATGCCGTTTCCGTTTTTGATCGTTGCCATCTTCGTCTTCTTCGGCCCGTGGATGAACCGCCAACTGGTGGCCCTCGCCGATGTGATTGCCATGGGGGTTGGCCGAACGCAAACTGCTCTGCTGACATCCGCCAGCCGCGTTCGCTCGCCGGCAGTCTGGCCGTGGTTGCTGATCGGCGGTGTGCTCTTGATTCCCTGGCGGCAAATTCAGTGGGATCGCTTTTCCTCGGAAGAGATCAATTTCACGACCGGCTTCGTGGTGTTCTGGGTGTGGCTGTTGTGGCTGATTCTTCGCCTGGCCCGAACCGCGGTGCCAACGGCAGCGTCGACGATGCCGTCCGCAGCAAACGTAAACGGTAAGCCCGCGTATTCCCGTGCCGAGGTGTGGGCGGTTTCCATGCTCACCGGGGTTGCGTCCTCGGTCACAATCGCCGCCGTCGGCTGGACGGTGTGTCGTCGGTGGTTCTATCCCGCGTATCTGCATGCGCAACAGCCATCGGAGCTGTTGCTATTTTTTGCCGTCCTGGCGGCGGTCATGGCGACCATCACCATGTTGACGGCCGCCCACGTCAGCCGGCACGTCGTCGTTTGGCCGCGATGGGGGTTTGCCATGGTCGGCCTGTTGACCGGGGCGATGGTCGGCGGATTGCAGCAGTTTCTCGACATCCCCATGCACACGTTGGCTCCTCCCAGCCGCTTTGCCCTCGACGCCATCGGCCCGTTCGGTTTGGCGATTAACGGCCAACCCTCACCCGCGGCGTACATGATTTTCTTCGGCTTCCTGGCGACCGTCGCATCGTGGGGCAAGATGTTGAATCCGCTGCGCGAACGAAAACTGAGCGGCTGGTCGGTCGTCTGGACAGCGGCGAGCGGTTACCTGGGGGCGTTGCTCTTCGGACTCCCCGTTGTCGACGCCGTGGTCTGGTCCGGAACCGTCGCCGCCGCGGTGCAATTAGCCGCTCCGTGGCAGCCCAGAGAGTTGTCCTCTAGAACTGAGGCCGTCTGATGCAATCGCAGCCTGTGATGGCGTGGGGGATATTGTGCATCGGCATCGTGGGGCTGATGTTCGTGGGGATGATCGTGAGCCTCGTCGTGTTGCTGACGGGCTCGAACCCCCGCGTACGCAACGGTGTTCTGACGGCGTTGCTGATCGGTCCCGTGATCGCGGGGCTGTTGTTAGTGGGTCTGTTCAAGACGCGTGCGGTCTCCGTTCAGCAAACCGCGACAGTGGTGCATAATGCGTCCCATCCCCCGCAAGCCCACGATCAGAGCCTTTCCATGGAGGCTTCGCCGGGCGTGACGACGACGATATTGTCATCGCACGGCGACTTATCGCGACTGCCGACACCGCCGTCCCGGGTTGCGGCAGAGCCCGAGTCAGAGGTCTTTACCCCGGCATCAACTGAGACCACGGCCGATGCGCTCGCGGCCCTGACCACTTCTGCTCCCGAGCCGATTGCGAAGTCCAGCCCCAATCCGGCAGGCGATTTGCGGCCCGACTGGTTGAAGAAGGGCGTTACCAAAGAAGGGTATGTTACCACGACCGTGGACTGCACCGGGTTGTATGCGACCGAAGAGGAAGCGGAACGTCAGGTGTCGAATCTGATTGATGAGGTCATGGCGCCGGACTTTGAGACCGTGATGCGGCAAAACTCGTCGGTGTTATCGATGCCTGTGTTCCGTGGGCCGACTCCGAGTTCCGTCCAAGCCCTTTATGTAAAAGACCGTTTCGTCGAAGTCGAGACGCGTGACCTCGGAACGGTGACCGCACCGATGGTTCGCATCTGGTTGAAAATGGAACAATCTCCCCAGACCCAGGCCAAACTGCTTGAACTCTACCGCCCGCACGTCGCGGCCTTCCGGTTGACGTTGGTCGCCACGCTGTTGGTCGGCTTCCTTGCGATTCCCGTCGGCATCCTCGTCTCCGCCCGCGGCACTCGTGCCACCCACGGCCGGGGTAAGTGGCTCTGGAAAACCGCAGGGACGGTATTGGTCCTCACCGTGTGGGTTGTCGGGATCGTGTTGTTGAGACTCAACACGATCATCGCGCTATAAGTGGTTTAGCCGCGACCCGCAGTCCGCGGAGGGGAGCGCTCGGGTGGAGCGCGCAACACGGGTTGTGCGCTCCACCCGAGCGCTCCCCTATCGGGTCGCGGCTAAACGATTACAATGGTCGCGGGCAGCGGGGGTGTTCTGCGGAGATCATGGTGGCGACGGCCGTAACGGATGCCGAATTGTTAACCGGCGTGCGACGTCACGATCCCGCGGCGTGGCAATCGCTCATCGATCGTTTTCAGGGCCGGTTGCTCTCCTTCGCCGAACACCGTTTGCAAGACCGATCCGCGGCGGAAGACGTGGTGCAGGAAACGTTTCTCGGCTTTCTGATATCACTGGCGAATTACGATGCGCGCACGCCGGTGGAAGCGTTTCTCTTTGCCATTGCGGCTCACAAGTTGACCGATGCGTTACGCCGACGGGGTGTGCGTCCGCGGTTGTTTGCGACATTCACAA
Organism: Planctomycetaceae bacterium; assembly: GCA_021732785.1. GTDB lineage: Bacteria > Planctomycetota > Planctomycetia > Planctomycetales > Planctomycetaceae > DSVQ01. The sequence continues at coordinate 12,301 of JAKFUG010000073.1, read as the reverse complement.
CCGACGAGGCCTCACCCGATCCCATCGGGCGCGAACGGAAAGCGTCGAGTCTGGCCCAGAGCATGGAACGCCGGGTGGCGCGGGAACAAGTCTTGCAGCGCTGTCTCAAAGACTGGATCGCCCAATGGCTCAGCCGCGGGGAATATGAGCGGCTGAAGTGCGTGGAATTGCTGTTTGTCGTGGGGCTCGCCAATCAGGACGCGGCACGGCGATTGGACATCAGCGAGCAAGCGGTTGCCAATCACAAAGCGTTCATCGTGCAGAAACTGAAAGACGCCGCCAAAGCCGCGCGGTTGCGCGATGTCGATTGGACATCGTTGGAAACGGCGTCTTGATGCGTCAGGCTTCGGTGTCTGATGTCGCTGGAATGAGTGCCTTGCGACGGAACACGATGTTCCACGGTTCGGGCGATCGCAGCAGCGATGCCGCGCCGAAGTAAACCACCACGGCGACAGCCAGCGCGGACCCGGTGTGAATGAGTCGGCCCGTGTGCGGCACGGTTTCGATCACCTGGAACGTGATCCATCCGGCGACGGACATCACCGTGGTGGCGATGACGGTCTTGGCGAGGGATACGCCGACGGGCTTCCAATTAAATTCGCCGACTTTTTGTGCGAACAGCCAACTCGTCGCAAGGCACTGCCCCGCGGCCACCAAGGCGGTGGTGAAGGCCATACCGACGCCGCCCAGCCACCACAGCAGCGTGAGATTCAAGACGAGATCGACAACCGCGGCGATCATGCTGAGCCGTAACGGGGCCATGCGGTCGCCCATTGCATAGAAGGCCCGTTGCGCGATGAGCAGACCGCAATACGCCCACACGCCACAGCCGTACGCGGCAATCATGTCCGCCGTTTGCGCGGCATCGGCGGCGTCGAAGGCCCCACGTTCAAAACACAGCGAGGCGAGCGGTCGCGAAATGAGCATCAGCCCGGCACTCGCGGGAATGCCGATCGCGCCGACGAGTCGCAAGCCCAGTGCGAAGTCGCTGCGTAACGCGGGCCAGTCTTTCCGTTGGGCATGAGCCGTGAAGACGGGGAACAGCACCGTTCCCAAGGCCACGCCGAACACGCCGAGTGGAAACTGATAGAGCCGTTGTCCAAGATACAATGCCGACGCCGTTCCCGACGACAACGGGTAGTTCACGCCGGGCCACCACGGGATTTCAGCCGCACCGGCTTCGGGGCGCGAGAATCCCCACGCCAGCAGACTGTCGACGACGGTGTTGAACTGTGTCACCGATAATCCGGCCAGGACGGGGAGCATTTGCAGCAGGATCAGTTTTACTTGCGGCCATGCGGTGATGACATCCGTTTTAAGTCGGTAACCCAGTCGCCACAACAAGGGGACCGGAAACAAGAGTTGCGCTCCCCCGGCGGCAACCACACAGGCGGACATCACCACCATTTGCCGGGCCGTCCCACTGACAAGCGGGACAATGCCCCACAGGCTCGCGAGCCAGATGAGATTCAAGACGACCGGCACCAAAGCGGGCCAGAAGAACCGGCCGTGGGCTTGCAACACCGCATTCCACTGTGCGGCCAGGCAGATAAAGATGACATACGGCAGCAGGATCGCCGTCAGTTGCCGCAGCAGTTCGGCCTCGGCACTCAATGGGAAGAAGTGACCGACAGCCCACAGAATAAGTTCGGCGACCAGCACCAAACCACACAATGCGGCCCCGAGAACAAGCGACACGGCCGCTGCCAGACGAGATGCCGCGGCGGTGCCGGATTGCTGTAATTCGCCGATAAACGCCGGGAGAAACGCGGTCGTCAGGGCCCCTTCCCCGAGCCATGCGCGGGCCATATTGGGAATGCGGAATGCCACCGTGAAGGCATCAAAAACGGGGCCGTTGCCGAAGCGTGCGGCCATCGCCATGTCGCGTGCCAGCCCCAGCACACGGCTGAGCATGGTGCAGGCGCTGACAATCCGCAAATTGCTGGTGACGCGCGAAACGGGATCAGTCACGCCGGGCACCCTCCGCCGTCACCAGCGTGGCTTCACACATTCGCATGCAACTCCGGCGTGTGCCACGGGCTCTGCCAGTGCCCCGTTTTAGCAGAAGCGTTGAATTCCGGAAGAGAAGACACTGGCGGAGCCAGTGGCACACATGCGTCATGCCGGACTCGCCGCCCCCGTGACCAACCGGGCGGGACCATCGTAGATTCGTTGCAGATGTTCTTCGGTCGGAGGCTTCGAGATCAGGCTCACCATCACTCCCGCGACCGCGGAAGCCAGCATGGCCCACAGAACGGGATCGAGTCCCATCAGAAAATACGGGCGGAATGCCGACGCCGTCCCCAGCATCAGATCGGGACCGAGACTGTCGACAATCAGTCGCGGGAGCCCCGTCGCGCCCTCGCCGAAGCTGAGCGCCCAGTTATGAATCCAGCCGATGCCGTACAGGCTTAAATGAACGGCGAACCCGGCTCCCATCGCGGAAAGGACGCCGGGGGCAGTCGCTCGACGCCAATAGCACGTCATCAGGGCCGGTGTCACAAAGGCGGCCGCTCCTGCCGAACCGCTGAAAACAATCAGCGCTTGCAGGTAAGTCGGCGGATTCAGCGCAGCAATGACCCCCGCGATTCCGACCAGCAACACCGCGACGCGCGTGGCCCGGCGAATTTCGGTCTCGCTGGCATGCGGATGGAGAAAACGAATGTAGAAATCCTGCACCAGTCCCGAGGCAATCACCAGCACAAAACAACTGACGGACGCCATGATGGCTCCGAACGGCGCGGCGAGAATCAAGGCGGTCAACAATGAACCGCCGGGGATCTCCCGCGTGAGGTGCATGGCCATTGTCGGAATGATTTCGTCGGGCTGTTTCAACGTCGGAAACATCTCCCGCCCGCAGATGGCAATCATGATGATGGGAATATAAATGAAGCAGTTATAGACACTGAGCAGCGTGATCGACTTCCGGATCACTTCGGTATTGTGAGCGGCCATGACGCGGATCATGCTCGCCGGTGAAGCAAAGCCGGAGTAAATCCAGAGGAAGAACATGGAGATCGCCAGCCCCGGCGTGAGAAAGCTGCGTCCGTCCGGATGAAACCCGGGTCCCTGCGCAAACTTCGGCCCGGTGGCCGCAATCCCCGCTTCCGTCGCATGCTGCAAGCCTCCCGCTTCGGGCAATGCGAGGCACAACAGCACCATCACACCGATCACCATCAACACGCTTTGAAAGAGATCGGTCCAGACGGATGCGAGGAAGCCCCCGATCATCGTGTACCCGACGACGGTGATCGAAAACACCAGCAGACCGATCAAATACTTGTAGTCGAGTCCCTTCTTCGCCGGCACATCCTTGGCGGGTTGCACGATAATGTCTTCGCTGAGCACCATCGGTCCGCTGCCGGGCCAGGCGAGTTTCATGATGGTGGCTCCGGCTTTGAACTGGGCGAACATCGTGAAGCTCAAGAAGAAGATGATGAGCAGCGAGGCCAGCACACCCACCCGTGCGTCGTTGAAGCGTTCGCGGAACAGATCGGGAACGGTCAACGCGCCGGTCCGTCGAGAAAGTTGAGCCACGCGCTTGCCGACCATCGCGAAGCCGGTAAGCGGGACCACCATATAGCTGGAAATCCAGAGCGCCACCACCCACCCGTGACTGTAGACCAGCGAGGGGACACCCATAAAGGTTCCCCCGCTTTGCACGGTGGCGGTCAGGGCCAGCGTCCACGCTCCTAAGCCCCGGTTCCCCAGCAGAAAGCCTTCGAGAAACTTTTTCTTTTCGAGGGTCCGTTGGGCCATTGTCCCCAGCCAGACCGAAGCGGCAAGGAACACCATCAGGACGACAATAACCGTATAACCGTGATCGGCAACAGCCAGCAGCATAAGAAACTCGCGGAGGTGGAGGGTGGATAGTCGAAGGTTAAGGGCAAGAGGCTTCAGATGGGAATTTTCTGACCCTCAACTCTCAACTATCCACCCTCAACTCTTCCTCATCCCCCAGCGGTGCATCCTGCATGAAGCCCATCGCGAAGACCGCCGAGACAACGGTCGAGGTCGCCCACGGCACGATCACGCCCCAGAAAATCCAGTCGGGAAAGCCGAGCACATATTTGAGCGTGGCAGGATCGCGTCCATACCCCCAGGTGACGCTCACGCCAATCGTCCAGATCATCGCGATCAGCCAGATGCAGAGCGTGACAATCATTTCCCGCCGGGCACTGGTCAGCAGCGGGTCTTCCTGCGTGGACGGCATCGCGACTCCGGGTCATGTCGATAACGGTGATGGATCACGACGGACGAGCGCAGCCCGCGGGTCACACAGTTTAGACCCAAAGCCTCCGTTACGAAAGTGTCCGCCGATGTGATCGTCGTTACAGCGACGAATTTGATGTCGCGGGAATCGCATCCTGCGGCGCTTCGTGTGGCACATGGGCGACAGGCGGCAACGGCACTTCCGCCAGCGTTTTGCTGTGCCTTCGAGCCGACCAGAGTTCCCATGCCATGGGCAGCAGTGAAAATGCCACGATGCCCAGCACGCACAGTTCGAAATTGTTCTTCACCCAGGGATGACTGCCGAAGTAGTAACCGAACATCGTGCAGAGGAGTACCCAGACAATTCCGCCAACCACGTTGTAGAAAATGAACTGCGAATAGTTCATCTTCCCCACCCCGGCGACAAACGGGGCGAACGTCCGCACGATGGGCACGAACCGCGCGAGGATAATCGTCTTCGCGCCGTACTTGTCGTAGAAGAGTTGCGTCTTGACGAGATGTTCCTGCCTCAGAAACCACACTTTGCCGCTGAACGCCCGCGGACCGATCCACCGGCCGAGTGAATAGTTCACTGTGTCACCGAGAATGGCCGCTACTGTGAGAATCACCAGCAGCGCGACGATGTTCAGCGATTCCGGCATCCGCGCGGCAATGGCCCCCGCGGCGAACAGCAGCGAATCCCCCGGCAGAAACGGAGTCACCACTAATCCGGTTTCGCAAAAAATGATCGCGAACAGCACGGCATACGTCCAGACGCCGCACGCCTGAATGATTGTCTGCAGATGCTTGTCGAAATGCAGAAAGAGATCGAGGACGTTCTTGAGGGCTTCCATCCCGTGCGGATTCCTTCCGGTGTTGTTCTGTTCCCCCGCTTCCGGGCGGTTGGGTGCTGTAACGTATGAAATCGAGGCCACTGACGCCAGACCGGATGGCGAAACGGCCATTGTCGGCGCAGCACAGACTTTCCCCATGCGTTCACGCTCGTCACAATGGCGGGCAGATCGCCTCCCTTCCCTCACTGGAAATCGATCCATGCAAGACTCCATTCCGATGACGGCGGCTTCGTCCTCACGGCGGCAATGGCTGCAGACCGCGGCCGTGGCGATGGGCGCGGGTTGTCTGGCTCCGAACTGGAGCACGGCGGCCCCGCCGCTGGTTCGGTCAGGGAAAACGCCCCATTTCAAATTGAGCCTGGCCGCGTACTCTTTTAATCGCTGGCTGCCGAAAGCATGGGTGCATGAGGATCTCGCCAACGCCAAATTCACACTCGAAAAATTCATCGACTTCTGTGCCGATCAGAACCTCGACGGCTGTGAATTGACGGCGTACTACTTCCCGAAAACGATCACCACCGACTACCTGCTCAGTCTGAAAGAACGGGCTCATCGGCAGGGATTGAGCATTTCTGGCACAGCGATCGGCAACGATTTCTGCGTCGCCGATCCCGAGAAGCGGGCGCAGCAGTTGGAAATGTGCCGCAATTGGATCGACTATTCCGCGATTCTCGGGGCCCCGGCGATTCGCATTTTCGCGGGGAACATCCCCAAGGGCGACACCGAAGACGCCGCGCGGGAACGGTGCGTGGCGGGAATTAACGAAGCCCTGAAATACGCCGCGACCAAGGGGGTTTACCTCGCGCTGGAGAATCACGGCGGCATTACGGCGACACCGGCGCAGATGTTGAAGATCATCGAAGGCATTGATCCCTCACCGTGGTTCGGCGTGAATTTCGACGGCGGGAACTTCCGTACGGAAGACCCGTATGCCGACCTTGCCAAGATCGCCCCGTATGCCGTGAATTCGCAGGTGAAGGTCGAGTTGTTCCCCGGCGGCAAGAAGGAACCGGCCGATCTCGGTCGCGTGGTGCAGATTCTTCGCGAAGCGGGCTACCGGGGCTTCATCACCCTGGAATACGAAGCCGCGGACGACCCGTTGACGGCGATTCCGGGCTACCTGCAGGAACTTCGCAAACACTGCGGTTAATGCAGTGTCCAATGTCCAAAAAAAGAAGCCCAGCCATTCCTATGGCTGGGTCTCTTTATTTGAACGGACCAACTTGTTAGCGTCCGAATTACTTCCGGGCGACGCGGGCCGTCGTGGGAACCGCAGACCAGTCGTGTTGCGGACGAGCCTGTGTGCGGGCGACTGCGGAATTGGTCGTACGGGTGCGCGATACAAATCGGTCCCGCATCAACACGGGGCCGCTCGTGACTTTGGTATCGAGATCCAGCGCCGCATCGACCGGGGCTTCTTCCTTCACCTTCGCCGGAGCAGCGGGCAGCTTTTCCGGAACGTTTGGCAGAATGGGGTCATTCAACTCCGGCTTGTTGGCTTTGAACGGGTCCACTTTGCCATCGGTGTCGCCCGGACGCGGGCCGAAACCATCGTCAATGGGCGCTGCGCCGGTTCCGCGACCGGTTCCGAAAGGCTTCTTCGGTGGAACGTCCGTGCCCGAACGACCACTATCGATGTTTGGTTGTTCAAACCGGCGGGGATCGGACTCATCAAAGGTCCGCGATCCACCGGTCGATCCACGACCCGGAACCGGCGTGTCCCGGCCGTAGTTGCCGCGGTCATCGGTGTTCGGAATCGGCTTCGGTGATCCCGGGGGGGCGGAATTCATCGAGCAATTGCCAGAGGCACAATTCCCCGAGGCACACCCACCGGTTCCACAGGAATTGCAGCCGCCACCGCAGGGATCGCAGGCCGATTGGCACCCGCAGGCGGGACCATAATTCGAAGCATAGCCGTAATTCGACGTGTAACCGGGAGCATAACCGGCTCCCCAGTATCCGTTGAAATACGACGGTGTGTAATAGCTCGTCTGGTAGCGCGGCCCCATCAGCCACGGATCCCATTGAGCCTGTGCGGCTGTTGCAGAACCGGCGAGCAACAAAGCTCCCCACAACAGCATTTTCGGGAACGAAAGATATCGGGTCATGTACGGCGTGCTCTCATCTTCCGTCGTCTGCGATGCGGCTCGACAAGACCGGCTCGACAATCCTGAACCGGCATGGCGGCCTGACCAATCCCTTGGCCGGTTGACGAAAACGACATCTTCACGTTCTACTCCTCTCCTCCGCCGTCTGTCAACGAGGCAATCCCGTCCTCACCGATTTCCGCGACAGGTCATCCCCCTGCAAGGGTTGATGTGATCGCACCGACGTGTTGCGATACGGCAACATCACCTTGAAACTGCCCAGTTTGAACACCGTGATTGGCAACATGGGAAGGAATGGAATCATGTTCGGACGGCGTGACTTAACCGCGGTCTTATTGAGGATTTTGGTTCTTACCGGGACAGTAGGATTACGCGGCGGGTTTGCTGCCGAGCGGCCAAACGTCGTGGTGTTTCTTTCCGACGACCAGGGTTGGGGCGATCTCAGCCTGAATGGCAATCGGAATCTGCGCACCCCGGCGATAGATTCGTTGGCCCATGACGGGGCGCAGTTCGATCGGTTTTATGTCTGTCCTGTCTGTTCTCCCACGCGGGCCGAATTTTTGACGGGACGGTACCACCCCCGTGGCAATGTGTGGAATGTGAGCACCGGGGGCGAACGGCTCGATCTCGATGAACGGACGATCGCCGACGTCTTCCACGCCGCCGGGTATGCCACGGCGTGTTTCGGGAAATGGCACAACGGCACGCAATATCCGTATCACCCGCTCGGCCGCGGCTTTGATGAATACTACGGTTTCTGTTCCGGGCACTGGGGCGACTATTTCGATGCCCCTGTCGAGCACAACGGCACCATCGTTCGCAGCAAGGGTTTTCTGGCGAACGATCTCACGGACCATGCGATCGGTTACATCGAACAACATCGCGACCAACCGTTCTTTGTCTATGTGCCATACAACACGCCGCATTCGCCGATGCAGGTACCCGATGAAGACTATGCCCGATTGCGGGATGCCGAATTGCCCAACCGGGCGGATAATCCGTCCACAGAAGAATTGGGGTTCACCCGGGCGGCCCTCGCCATGTGCGAGAACCTCGACCGCAACGTGGCGCGGGTGTTGAAGACGCTCGATGATCTGAAACTCCGCGACAACACGATCGTTGTGTACTTCTGCGATAATGGCCCGGTCGGCACCCGCTGGAACGGCGGCATGAAAGGTCGCAAAGCCACGACCGATGAAGGGGGTGTCCGTTCCCCGCTGCTGATTCGCTGGCCCGCAAAGATTCCGGCCGGAACGAAGGTCGCGCAGATTGCTTCCGCGATGGATTTGCTACCCACGCTCACCGATCTCGCGGGAGTGCCAACCACCGGGACAAAACCGCTCGATGGAATCTCGCTGCGGCCGTGGCTGGTCGACAAGCGGGACAGCCTCGACGACCGGAAATTGTTCTCGCACTGGGCGGGTAAAGTCAGTGTCCGGACGCCGCGCTTCCGGCTCGATCATCAGGGCCAGCTCTTTGACATGCACGCCGATCCCGGCCAGAAAATGAATGTCACCATGCAACACCCGGCGGTGACGAAAGAACTGACCGCTGCGGTCGCCGAGTGGAAAGACACCGTGCTGAAGGAATTGGAACGAGTCGATCAACCCTTCACTGTCGGCTACAAGGAATTCCCGATCACGCATCTTCCGGCACGCGACGGTGTGCCGCACGGCAATGTGAAACGGAGTGCTCGCGCGCCGAACTGTTCGTACTTCACGAACTGGACGTCGAAGGAAGACACCATCACGTGGGATGTCGAGGTCGCCAACGTCGGGCTGTATGAGGTGACGCTGTATTACACGTGCCCGATGGCTAACCTCGGCGCGAAATTCGAACTCCGTGGCGGCGTGAAGCCCTTGTCCGCGACGGTCACAGAAGCCCATGATCCCCCGGCGTATGGTGCCGAGCACGACCGTTCACCGCGCGACAGCGAATCGCTTGTAAAAGACTTCAAGCCCTGGCCGCTGGGGGAAGTTGCGCTCGCAAAGGGGCGGACGACGCTGACGTTGCAGGCGACCGAAATTCCGGGGCCAGAGGTGATGGAAGTCCGCGGGTTGACCCTGACATTGCGGGACGTGGGCGCGCGGTAGGATCGACGCGGGGCACGAAACCGCAAACGATTACGGCGCGTCGGACATCGCCTGACGAAGAAAGTCGTTGACGACGAACGGATGCGTCAACGGCAGCACATGGCCACCTTGCGGAACGAGTCGTGTTGGCGTGGTGTAGCGATACGGGATCACGCCATCATGGTCGCCGTGCAGGTGATAAATCGGGCAGGTCCAACCGTTCGGATCGGGCTTCCACTTCACCACCGCGCGGCAGGACCACGGCAACATCGGGCTGGGATAGATGCGACTCAAGTGGGTGCATGTTTGCTTCAACGGTTTCGGCAGCACCGGGCCGAGGGTTCGCAACAGCACGGTTCCCGTTGTGGAGATGACCCAGTCGGTCCACGGTGGCAACAGCCATGCCGCGGGACCGGCGATGCGGGCCCACAGTGGAAGTTCGCGACCCGAATGAATGGAAGAGATGAGCAGGCACGCCTTCACCGGCAGATGCCGCGACATCTCCAGCGCCACCATGCCGCCGAACGACATGCCGCCAATGTAACACGGTCCGCCGGGGTTCACCGTTTCGACCATCCGCGCGGCGTAGTCGGCCAAGGATTCCTGCCATCGCGGTTCAATCCACGGCGGCACGATCACTTGCGGAAAAGCCAGCTTCTGTACCGCGAACACGCGCGCATCGGTCCCCATGCCGGGAAGCAGGATCAAGGGTAACGGTTGCGTCATGTCGATGGTCTTGGGTTTCCGTCCGTCGTAGAGTACTGATCGGACTGTTCACGGCACATCTTGACTGCGGCTGGCTGACGGGGAATGAACGATGCGGATTGCCATTGGCGGGATTTCTCACGAAACGAGCACGTTTGCCCACACCCGGACCACGGCGGCAGACTTTGCGGACGGTTTCGGACTTTACCGCGGGCCGGAGATTCTCTCACGGTTTCGCGGCTCGAACATCTGTGCTGGCGGATTCCTCGACGGTGCTGAAAAATATGGCTTTGAAGTCGTGCCGCTGCTGTGGGGCTTTGCCTACCCCAGCGGATTGATCACCGCGGAAGCCTACGCCGCGTTGAAGGATGAGTTTCTCAACGGCTTGCGAACGAGCGGGCCGTTGGACGGTGTGCTGCTCGATCAACACGGTGCGATGGTTGTGGAAGGCATCGATGACGCCGACGGCGATTTCATCGAAGGCGTCCGGTCGGTGGTCGGCCCCGCTTGCCCGATCGTGGTGACCTTCGATCTGCACGGGAATCACAGTCCCCGTCGTGTTGCCGCAGCGACGGCCATCTGTGGATTTGACACTTATCCGCACATCGACATGGCCGAGCGCGGGCGGGAGGCCGCCGATTTAATCGTGGCGACCATTCGTGGCGAAATTTCGCCAGTGATGGCGTTTCGGTCGATCCCGATGTTCTGGAGCGCCCCGTGTCAGATCACCGCCCATCCCCCGATGAACGAAGTGATGGACCGCGTGCATGCGTTGGAACGACGGCCGGGAATTCTCTCGGTGACTATTTCCACCGGCTTTCCGTGGGCGGATGTCCCCGACATGGGCACGAGCGTGATCGTCGTGGCGGATCGCGATCCGAGCCTGGCCGAGCGGACCGCCTACGAGTTATCCGATTGGGTCTACACAAACCGGGCGCGGTGGCATCGGCCGCCGCTCACCGTTCTCGCGGCGTTAGCGCAGGGGGAAACGCGGGGGAAGTATCCGATCATTCTCGCCGACCATGCGGACAACACCGGTGGCGGCGCTTCGGGCGATTCGACCGAAGTCCTGCGGACATTCATCGAACAGGAATTGCGCCAGGCACTGCTGCTGTACATGGTCGACCCGGAAGTGATTTCGCAGGCGACCGCGGCCGGTGTCGGAGCCGAAATCGAGGTGCAGATGGGCGGCAAATCCGATCCGATTCAAGGGCCGCCCGTGCCGATGCGGGTCACCGTGCGGGCCATTTCCAACGGCGATTTCCGTTACGACGGACCGATGTACGCGGGACTCACTGGCAACATGGGACCGTCCGTGTGGGTCGAACAGAACGGCATTCACGTCGTGGTGGTCACGGCCCACGAGCAACCGCTCGGTCCGGCGTTTGCAAAGACTTTGGGGATCGATTGCCGGGCGATGAAATACATCGCGGTGAAGTCGGCAGTCCATTTTCGCGCGAGCTTTGAATCCTTCGCGGGGAGCATTTTCAATGTGGACGCCGCCGCGATTCATACGCACGATTTCAAGATGTTGCGTTACAAGAAGCGGCGGCCGATGTACCCGGTCGACTGGGAATGAATCGCGTCAAGAGCGGTGAAACGCATTCAGTTCTTGCTCGATGGACGAGCATGGCCTAGACTCTATCGATGGACTTCGAGTGGGATTCCGACAAGGCCGATCGCAATTGGCACAAACATGGCGTGTCGTTTCACGAAGCGGCAACCGTGTTTGACGATCCTCTGGCAATCACTTACGCGAATCCAGGTCTCTCCGAAGAGGAACAGCGGTTTCTGACGTTCGGCCATTCGGGGAATGGTCGTTTCCTCGTGGTTTCGCACACGGATCGCGAAGACCGTACGCGGATTATCAGCGCCCGACAAGGAACCCGCAAAGAGAGAACAGCCTATGAATCCGAATGAACAAAACGACGACCAAGAAGACGATTTGCTGCCAGAGTACGACCTCTCCCAACTCACAGGAGGCGTTCGCGGCAAATCTCTCCAGCGGTATCGTGCTGGTACGAATTTGGCGCTTCTGGCTCCAGAGATCCGCGCTGCATTTCCAACGGATGAAGCCGTCAATGCAGCCCTTCGCTCGTTGATTCCCAGCACGCATCCCGCCTAGGAGCCTGTCCGCGTAATTGAAGCCAGCGGGTTTGGTGTGATTTTTCGGGGGAGTGATCGCGGCGTGGGGGCTGGTGGCCGAGCCGCCGTGGGGCGGCCTACGCCATCGCGTGGCGGAAGAGTTTCAGCAGGTTGTGCGTCAGGCACACCAGTTGCCATTCGGCCTGCATCTTCTTCAGGCCCCGCATCGCGAACTGGCGAAAACCGCCACCCTGTTTGATCTGAC
>JAKFUG010000047.1 GCA_021732785.1 Planctomycetaceae bacterium | reverse complement strand
GCGGGAATGGTTCGGGATCAATTCCCGCCAGCACCCCGCCAGTCGCTCCCGATTTGCAGGTCCTGAATCTAACCGCCGCGCAGAACGACACCATCACCGGTACCGATCCCAGCCCCGCGAATTGCGTCGTGGGAGCGGCGGGTTCCTGGGCCGGCATCCGTGGTGCGAAATGGATGAACGGCCACTTCGGTGACACGCTTTACAATCACGGACTGAACCCCAACTCGAAGACCTTCGATTGTGGCAACAACAGCCACAACGCGGGACTCACCGCCGCCCGCAGCCGCCACACCGGCGGCGTTCATGTGCTCCGCTGCGATGGCGGCACGCGGTTCGTCAGCGACAATATCGACTTGCCCATCTGGCAGGCACTGGGCTCCAAATCCGGTGGCGAAATCATCGGCGACTTCTAACACCGACGACAGCCCCCCGGCTGCTTCCGAGCAGCCGGGGGGCTTCACCGATCGACAAGGCTTCAACCCGAGGAGAGAGCGATGAATAAATTCGTCGTGACATTGATCAACCTGCTGGCGTTCAATTTTTCAGTCTCCGCTCACGATACCTGGGTGCAGACCAACACTAACGTCATCCGCACCGGAGACGCCGTGCATGTCGATCTGATGCTCGGCAATCACGGCAACGACCATCGCGATTTCAAACTCGCGAGCAAAGTTTCACTCGAGGGCATCACGCTGCGATTGCATGGTCCGAAGGGGTCACCGCTGGATCTCGCCTCACGGCTCATCGACGTCGGTTACACGCCGAAGGAAGGGTTCTGGACCGCCAAGATCGGCGTGACGGAATCGGGCCTGTACCTTGTTGAACAACAAGCGGACAGCATCGTCAATCACGGAAAACCGCTGCGGTCGATCCGGAGTGCCAAGACGTTCTTCGTCGCGGCGAAATCGCTCAGCGAAATCCCTCACGAAAACCCCGGCTTCGATAAAGCCCTCGGACATGCGCTCGAACTGGTCCCGGAAGCGAACACCGTCACCCCGATGGGCCCGGATGTGCCAATCCGTGTGAAAGTTCTCTTTCAGGGCAAACCGCTGGTGGGTGCCCGCGTGGCATTTATCCCGCGGGGCGTGACCCTCTCCGAAGGGCTCGATGCCACCTACGAACGAACCACGAACGACAACGGTCGCGCCGCCTTCACTCCGAAGGACGGCAATTATTATCTGGTGGTGGTCCATCACGAAACCGCGGAGAAGGGGACCGGTTATGACAGCACGAAGTACGCCGCGACGCTGACGGTCTTCGTTCCCGATGTTTGCCCATGCTGCGGCGAGTGAAGGGATGGCGAATCCGGTCCCCTCTCCTCCGTCCGCGGGGGAGAGGGTGAGGGGGCCGATTGAGAAGCAGTGAGCGTGTTGAAGCGCACGCCCCCTCATCCCGCCTATCGGCCACCTTCTCCCCCGCAGACGGGGGAGAAGGGACCATGTCGATACCTGGGTTTGCAATCCCAACGCAACCTCGTTCAACGATATGTTTTCACCCCCTTGCGACTGCGGTTCCGACCGGGTATTTGTGGTGGAGACCGCTTCGCAGGGACGCGGAAACCGTTCGCTCGACGATTGATGGCACGGCATGCCCCGCATTCACGCTTTGTCCGCTTCGGTGGTGAACCAGATCGCCGCCGGTGAAGTTCTCGAACGGCCCGCGTCCGCCATTAAGGAACTCCTCGAAAACAGCCTCGATGCGCTCGCAACGCGCATCGAAATCGATATCGTCGCCGGGGGTTCGGAACTCATTCGCATCGTCGATGATGGCGAAGGCATTCACCCCGACGATCTGCTGCTCGCGGTCACCAGTCACGCCACCAGCAAGATTCGGGCCGCGAGTGAACTCTTCGGCGTCCGCACGTTCGGCTTCCGGGGGGAGGCCCTCGCGTCCATCGCCGAGGTGAGCCACCTGCGACTGCGCAGTCGACAGGCCGATCAACCCCATGCCCACGAATTGGAAGTCCGTTACGGCGACGTCGGTGCCGTGCAGGAAAGCGGGGGACCACTCGGAACGCTGATGGAGATTCGCAATCTCTTCGAGAACGTCCCGGTTCGCCGCAAATTTTTGAAGAGTGTCGCGACGGAGTTCGGGCAGATCACCGATCAGTTTACACGGATCGCACTCGCCCATCCGCGGCTGCATCTCGTCCTGAGACACAATGACCGCGCGGTCTACCAACTCCCGGCGGTCGATAGTCCACTGGAGCGCATTAAAGTCTTCTTTGGCGAAGATCTCGCCGAACAGTTGATCGCCGTGGAATCGGAGCACAACGGCATCAGGCTATGGGGATACGTCGGCCATCCCGATTTGAACAAGGCCACCAGAAAACATCAGTTCCTGTTCCTCAACGGCCGGTGGATTCAAGACCGCACATTGCAGCACGCGCTCACTGAAGGGTATCGCGGACTGGTGATGGTCGGCCGACATCCCGTGGCGTTTCTGTTCCTCGAATTGCCGCCGGATTTGGTCGATGTGAACGTCCATCCGACGAAGTCCGAAGTCCGCTTTCAGGATGTTCAGCAACTTTTCCGACAGGTGCTGTCGACGATCCGTACGAAATTTCTCAGTCTCGATCTGCAAAGCAAACTGACGATTCCTGCGACGGCGACCACGTCCGCACCAATGACGTTGACACCGATGCCTGTGCAACCCGCACTGCGTTCCGAGTTCGCGGACTGGGCGAAAGCGGAACTCGGGCGCTGGACGCCGGAAGCCCCGTCGGCATTCGCGCATGCGTCGGACCATGGTGTTTCAACGGTAGAAGCCGCGACGGCGGTTGCCGAGCGCGAACCGTCGTGGTCGGCGGAATCGCTGCTGGAAAGCCGCCTCGAAGAGCTGGAAACAACGCCGGGGGAAGACGCCGACGTCGCTTCACCGACGCCATCGCTAGCGGTCGCTCCAACGGGAATAGCTCCCAACACCATCACGCGGGCTCTGCAGGTCCATGACTGCTACATCGTGATCGAATCCGCCGAGGGAATGACGGTCATCGATCAGCACGCGCTGCACGAGCGGGTGCTCTACGAACAGTTCCGTGCGCGCGTTCTCAATAACGCGGTGGAATCGCAGCGGCTGTTGATGCCGGTCCCGGTCGATGTCTCCGCCAAAGAAGCGGCGCTCTTGGTCGAGCACGCCGAACTGTTGGACAAACTCGGCTTCGGGGTGGAAGAATTCGGCAAGGACACGGTTCTCGTTAACCGCCACCCGGTGATGCTGCGGCGACTCGATCTCGCCACGCTCGTCCACGATCTCGCCGAGCGATTGGACAACGGCGGGGCCTCACCGACACGCCGTGATCTGCTCGACGAACTGCTCCACATGATGGCGTGCAAAGCCGCGGTGAAAGCCGGACAACGTCTGACGCCCGAAGAGATCGAATCGCTGCTGGAACAGCGGCATCTGTGCGACGATGCCCATCACTGTCCGCACGGACGACCGACGGCGCTGACGCTCAGCCGCGCGGAACTCGATCGTCAGTTTGGACGGTTGGGCGCGTGATTGCCTCGATGAGTTCACCCCAGCAGAGGCAGCCCAGTCTTTCTTAAGGCTGGGTCTCTTGAGAGGTCTCGTTCGCGTCCGAAGAGACCCAGGGTTCAGAAACCCTGGGCTTCCAAGTTGACCTACTCCCAATCGAGCGGGCGTTGCCAGGCCGCTTTCAGGTCGTCGATGGAAGAATCGATCAACACGGCACCATCGAGAATCACGTGCATGTGGTCATGTGGGGCGACGTGACCGATGCGGACACACGGCTGGCCATCGAAAGCGGCCGTGAATTTCGGCACGGTGTCTTCACGAACTTCAACCACGAATCGCGTTGCACTTTCCGAGAAGAGCAGGGCGGCTGCATCAGTCAGTTTCGATTCCCCGGCGAGCCGATCGAGATCGACTTCCACGCCGTACCCGCCCGCGAACGCCATCTCGGCAAGCGCCGTGGCCAGGCCCCCTTCGCTGAGATCGTGGCAACTGCGAACGAGGCCACGATTGATCGCCTCGTGCAGTGCGGAGAACAGCAATGGGGCTGCAGTGAGATCGACGGTCGGGACATCCCCGCCGTCGAGACCGAGTACGAGTCCCAAGTGGCTGCCGCCGAATTCGGTTTTCGTCGTGCCAAGCAGGAAGAGAACGTTGCCCGGTTCTTTCAGGTCCATCGTCACCGCGCGGCTGACATCGTCCATCTGGCCCATCGCGCTGATGAGCAGTGATGGCGGAATGCTGACCGTCTGCTTTTCGCCAGCCGTGTCGAAGTACGAGAAATCGTTATTGAGGCTGTCTTTCCCGCTGATGAACGGCAGCCCGTAAGCGACCGCGGTGTCCTGACAACCGAGGGCCGCGCGGACGAGACTGCCAAGTGTTTCCGGGCGGTCGGTGTTCCCCCAGCAGAAGTTATCGAGAATCGAAATCCGCTGGGGATCGGCCCCCACGGCAACGCAATTCCGCACGGCTTCATCAATCGCCGTGGCGGCCATCCAGTACGGGTCGAGATCGCCATACCGCGGGTTCATGCCGTTGGAAATAACCAGACCGTGTGCGGAATCGAGCAACGGTCGCACCACCGCGGCGTCCGACGGGCCATCGCACGCCACGCCCACCAGCGGCTTCACCACGCTGCCGGCCTGCACTTCGTGATCGTACTGGCGAATGATCCAGTGCTTGCTGCACACGTTCAACGAACCGAGAATTTTTCCCAGCACTTCATCCCACTGCGGCTGCGGCGGAATGGCCATTTCCTGCATGGCAGGGGGAATGAACACGGCGTCGCGAATCACCGGCGGGCGGCCGTCGTGCAAGAACGACATCGGCATGTCGCCCACCTGCTGATCGCCGTACTTCAGCACCAGCCGCTGCGTGTTCGTGAACTCGCCGATGACGGTCGCTTCCACGCCTTCCGCGGCACACAGCTTGTGGAACTCGTCCCAATTGGCAGGCGGGACCGCGAGGACCATGCGTTCTTGTGCTTCAGAAATCCAGATTTCCGTGTACGACAGCCCGGCATACTTAAGCGGACAACGATCGAGCCACACCACCGCCCCCGAGTGTTCGCCCATCTCGCCGACCGCGCTGCTGAACCCGCCGGCACCGCAATCGGTGATCGCCCGGTACAATTGCTTGTCGCGAGCTTGTAGCACGACGTCCATCACCATCTTCTCGGCAACGGCGTTGCCAATCTGCACCGCGCCGCCGGAGACCGTTTCGCTTTCCTGTGTCAATTCCGCGGAGGAAAACGTCGCACCGTGAATACCGTCGCGGCCAGTACGTCCACCAACGGCGACGATGTAATCGCCCGCTTCAACGTGCTTCTCGACGCGGTCCACCGGCAGCAGGGCCATCGTCCCACAATAGACGAGTGGGTTGCCCAGATAACGTTCATCGAAGAACACGGCCCCATTGACCGTCGGGATGCCCATGCGGTTGCCGTAGTCGCGAACCCCAGAGACGACACCGCGCGCGACCGACTTCGGATGCAAGACGCCCGGCGGCAGCGCGTCGTACGGCGTATCGGGCGGGGCGAAGCAGAAGACGTCGGTGTTGCAGATCGGCTTGGCACCGAGACCGGTACCCAACGGATCGCGAATCACGCCGCCGAGACCGGTGTTCGCGCCACCGTAGGGTTCGATCGCCGACGGGTGATTATGCGTTTCGACTTTGAAGCAGGCGTGATACTCATCGGTGAATTTCACCACACCGGCGTTGTCCTGGAAGACGCTGACGCACCAATCGTCGCTGCCAAGGCGCTGCCGGATGGTTTGCGTCGCGGCGAAGATTGTTTCCTTGAGCATATTCTCGAAGGTGCGTTCGCCGTCGTCATCGCGATAACGGATGCGGCCCTTCAGCGTCTTGTGCGAGCAGTGCTCGCTCCACGTCTGAGCCACGGTTTCGAGTTCGATGTCGGTGGGATCGCGGCCGAGGTCGACGAAGTGCTGGCGGATCGTCTGCATCTCGACGAGGCTGAGATACAACTGCCCGGTCTTGCTGAGATCGCGGAGTTGGTCGTCATTCATCCCGCGGATGCCGACCGTGGTCAACTTGAACTCGTACTTGCCACTGACACCGAGCGCCGTCGTGGGCAGCGTGCCGTAGATCACACGCTCGATGGCATCGTTGGCGAGCAACCGCTCAGCGACACGATGGACTTCTTCGCGACTCGCGGATTTTTCAAAGAAGAACGTCCGTCCGGTGGCAACGGCGTCGACCGCGAAGCCGAGATCGACGAGCGCTTTCAGCGCGCTCTGACCGATGTTATCCGTCACGCCCGGCTTGTAGAGCACGTGGACCACCGTGTCATCGGCAGCATGCGCGGCGGTGCCGAGTACCCGGCAGGTGGACGTTTCCGTGACGGAATCGACCAGCAGCGTTGTCGCCGCCCGCTGGACATCGGCTTCCGTCAGCGACCCTTGCAGCAGAAATAACCGGGCCGTGCGGACGGTGTGAATCGTCTGCGTCCCCATCGCCTGCGCCTCGTGTGCGAGGCGGGCGCCCTCGCGATCAACCTCTCCCGCAGCGGGGCGAATTTCGACTTCCCAGAGCATGTTGTCGGTGGTCCGTTGTCAGTGGTCAGTAATTTTGTGAATTGTCGGTCTGATTCGGAAAGGAACCACGGAATACACGGACCACACGGAAAAATGCAGAAGACGCCCGGACTGGCATGACCTTTTTCTTTCCGTGTATTTCGTGTATTCCGTGGTTCCCCTCTTCATCGTTGGTTCGTGATTACTCGTCCAAACGATCCCGTGCCGTCTTGGCATCATCCAGGAGTTGTTTCAATTGCTGAGCATCGTCATCGCGAAGGGCCGTGGCGAATCCGGCGAGCTGTTGCTGCACCTGTTCGATGCCTGCCAGCACCGCGTCCCGGTTCATCGCCAGAATCCCCGTCCACAACTCCGGCGGACCGGCGGCGATGCGCGTCGTGCTGCGGAAACCGGTCCCCGTCAGCGGACGATCTGCCTCCGGTAACGCAGCCGCCACCGCGGCGGCAACGACATGAGGAACATGACTCGTCCGCGCGAGCACCGCATCGTGATCGGCGGGCGTCATGGTCACCACGCGCATGCCGATTGCTTCCCAGAAGCGTTGCAACCGCGCGCGTTGCTCGGCTGTGTGATGGGGCAGGGGGGTGAGCACGCAGGTCCGGTGGACGAACAAATCCGCATCGGCGTGCTCGAATCCCGAGAGTTCTTTCCCGGCGATGGGATGGGCTCCGAGAAACGCGGGGATCTCGGCCAACGGTTCGCACAAAGCACTTTTCACGCTGCCGGCGTCGGTGATAAGGGCCTTAGACGAAAGATGCGGCGCGACCTGCCGCACTCCGGCGACGATTTCTTCCACCGGCGTGCAGAAGACGATCAGCGTCGCGTGACGGGCGGCATCGACGAGATCGGTCGCGACTTCATCGATAAGTCCTGCGGCCAACGCTCCCGACAATCGCTGCAGATTGCGACCGACGCCGATCACTCGCTGCGCGACACGGCGCTGGCGCGCGGCCGCGGCGATCGATCCGCCGATCAGACCCACGCCGACAATGACCAGCGTCTCTTCCAGAGGGGCAGCAAAAGGTGCATTCATGACCTCGGGAGTATACCAAACCGCGGCCAAGATCGCGCGGCACTTCCCAGTCCGGAGCGCAAGCGACGGAAGCGATGAGGCGATGAAGTTCCAAGCTCCAAAACCCAAACAAGGAAGAAATTCCAAATTTCAAACGAAGACAGCAACATGAGGTCTTCGTTTGGAATTTGAAACTTGTGATTTGTTTGGAATTTGGTTTTTGGAGCTTGGAATTTCCCTCGGTCACTTCGTCGCTTGCGCTCCGGACTGGGAACGCGCTATGTTAGTAATCGCTCAACCTTCTTCCCGTCGCTCAATTTCAGCGGACGGCCGATGGGGGTGATGATTTCTTTTTCGTAGTCGACGCCGAGGGAATGCAACACAGTGGCATAGAGATCGGCGACGCCGATCGGGTCGGTGGGATCGGTCTTTTCGCCCTTGGGATCGGTCGCGCCGATGACGAGGCCGCTCTTGATCCCGCCGCCGCCGAGGAGGCATGAGAACCCCGTTGGCCAATGGTCGCGGCCTTGCAGCGGGTTGATTTTCGGCGAACGACCAAATTCGCTGATGACGAGAATCACCGTCGAATCGAGCAGATCGCGCTCGGCGAGTTCTCTGATGAACGTCGACAATGCGGGATCGAGAATACCCGCCCGCAGCGTGTGCCCGGTGAAGTTATCGGCGTGAGTGTCGAAGCCGCCTTGGGCGACTTCAATGGAACGGACACCGGTTTCCAGCAACCGCCGGGCCAGCAGACAGCCTTTGCCGAAGGGGGTGTCGCCATAGGCCGCTTTCACCGCTGCGGGTTCGTCCTTGAGTGAAAAGGCCTTGAGTTGATCGGTCTTCATCATCCGCAAAGCCGCGTCGATGGTGTGCTGATGCAGCGTTTGTTCGAGCCGTTTCGAGCGGCCCTTGCTGAACGAATCGGAGACGACTTTCAAACCTTCCAACCGGCGTTCATGCCGCGCCGCTTCGACGTGTGGTTCGAGGTTCGCCCCGAATTGGCCCGCCTCATAGATGCGGTACGGATCAAATTGATCGCCGAAGTATCCGCCGCGGGCGGGGAACGGTTCACTACCCACCGCAACGAAATGCGGAATGTCGACGCCCGGAGACGGCAATTCTTTGGCGGCAATCGCCCCGATAGCGGGATGGATCACCGTCGGATCGGGCCGGTAGCCGGTTTTGAGATGATACGCCCCGCGTTCGTGGTCTCCTTCTTTCGAGACCAGCGAACGGATGATCGACAATCGGTGCATTTGCTCGGCGAGCAGCGGGAAGCCCTCGGCGATCTGAGCGCCGGGAATCGAACAATTGATCGCTTTGGTCGGCCCGCCGATTTCGGTGCCGGGATGCGGATCCCACGTTTCGAGTTGGCTCGCCCCGCCGCTCATCCAGAAGGTGACGAGCGATTTGCCGCGCTCCGCCCCGCGCTGCTCAGCGGCCCGGCCGACCAGCGGCGTCCCGGAAAACCACAACCCGGCGGCAGCCGCCGCACGAAGGAAATCGCGACGATCGAACGATTGGTTGAACATGCTGTGTTCTCGTCTTTCCGTGAGCGGCACGGCGCTCTCCGCCGGTGAATTCTTTGATCGAAAGACACCGGCGGCGAGCACCGTGCCGTTGAGGAAGTCAGTGATTCCAGCAAAACTCGGGGCCATTGAGCAGGGCCCAATAGACGTCTTCGACCATCAATGCCCGCTGGACTTTGCCGTTTTCTTCGCCCGCTTTGATGAAGAAGGCGAACTCCGCCGGGGCAGGGCGGCGGCCGAGGCAGCACAGGTACACGGTCTCGATGGCCGCGGCATCGGTGGGAGCCATCCCGGCGATCCGACCGGACGCATTGGCGGGATTCGTCTTGGCGACATCGCGGGCGAACTCGCCGTTCATGCGCAGGAGCGCCTGCGGAATGGTCCCCGAGCGGTCTTCGAGTTCCGCTTCGCCGAGATCGCCGTAATCGCGAACGAAATCCTGCTGTCGAAAGAATTTGATGGTGCGTGTGAGCAGGTGCGAATTCTGGTCGATCGTTTTGATCGAAGACGATTGCAACATCGCGCCGATCATCTGTTCGGGCCGCAACCGCACCAGCGGGAACGCGGCCCAGTTGGCATCAACGACGTCGCTGTTCTCCCCGGTCTCGTAAGCGGGATGTTGTGACGACAAGCGGAACGGACGGCACGCGGTGATGACGAAGACGAGCCGCTTCAAATCGTAATGATGCTCGCGGAAATCGGCCCCGAGCAGATCGAGCAGGTCGCGCGGTGCATCCGGCGAAGCGGGCGGATTGGGCAGATCATCGACCGGCATCATCCACGGCTTGCCGAAGACCATGCCCCACACGCGGTTGGCAATCGCCCGTTCAAACCGGCGGTTGTCCGGATGCGTCACCCATGCGGCAAGTTTGTGCCGCACGGTTCCTTCTTCCGGCCACCATTCTTTGCCGAAGGGAACCGCGGGTTCGACGACGTTCGTCTTCAATGTCATGCGGTCTTCGACTTCGTATTTCTTTTCCGCATCATCTTCGACGCCAATCCCGGAGACCTTCACCTGGCCGAAGCACGCGGCGAGTCCCTGAAATTCTCCCTGCTTCCAATCGGCGAACGGATGGTTGTGACACTGGGCACAGTCGATGCGCTGGCCGAGAAACGCCCGCACCGTTCGCCCGGCGAGTTTGTTCTGATCGAGCACCCCATCCGCAAACGCCTGCGTGACGTAATTGGTTGAGGGGACGCCGGTCCAGAGCCCTTTGGAATCGATCATCTCCCGCACGAGATCATCGAACGGCCGATTCTCATGCAAGCCATCCGCGAGCCATTCCGTGTAGCGATCCCGGCGGAAAATGATGAACTGGCCTCCATCGGCTCCGATGAACCCGCGGGCCAACCGGGCGGCGAAGTAATCCGCAAACCGGCGATCGTTCATGAGCTGAATCGCCCAGCGTTCGAGCCGTTGCGGTTCCCCGTCGGCTTCAAAGCGGCGAATTTCTTCGAGCGACGGAACGGTCCCATGCAACGACAGCGACAATCGCCGCAGAATCGTCAGTTCGTCCGCGGGAAGTGCCGAGTGAATGTTGAGCGAATTCCAGCGTTCGGCGAAGAATTGATCGATCTTCCCCCCGGTGCCGAGCGCGTCGGCCAGTTCCGATTCCTGCGGCATCGGCGGGATCGGATATCGCGGGCTGCGGGCCGCTCCCACGACGAGTACCACCAATCCCAAAGCCACGGCGAGGGGGGCGAGCAACAAACTGAAACGGGCGTTACGCATGGTGGTCACTCCCGAGAATGCAGGTCATGAAATTCCAAGTTCCAAATACCAGGTTCCAAACAATTTCCAAAGGATAAATTCCAAACAAGTGACCGTGGAGTTCGCAGATTGCCCCATAGTTGGAGTTGATCGCGACACATTTTTCTCCGTTTGGAATTTGGAATTTTACCTTTGTTTGGAATTTGGCGTTTGGAACTTGAAATTTTCCGCCGACGGTTGCCAACCGTTATTACCCACCTCGTTTCCTTTCCGTTTCAGTAAAAACGTGCAACCGAATGCGGCCGGAGCGGAGTATTCTGGACATGTCCCGCCAGAATGGCGATGGAAAAGAGCAGGGGAGAGTGCGCGAATGTCTACGATGTCGCCGACGCCGCAGGAACGGACGCGCCTGCCAATGGCGTATCGCGCCGGGGGCGGCGGGGGGACAGACATCAACGACGACATCGCGCTGGTAGTGACCGATTTCGCGCCGGAAGATCAGTATTACTCGTTCGATCGACTGCCGCCGTTCCCCGTGCCGTGGCGACATCCGCTGCAGTGCGTCGGCTGGGTGACGACGCTGCTGTTCGGATTCGTGAGTCTCGTCGTCTTCCTTGCCGCACTGGCCGCGATTCCGATTCTCAACATTCTCGCGCTGGGTTACCTGTTGGAAGCCGAAGGCCGCGTCGCGCGGACCGGCAAGTTTTCGTACGCTTTTCCACTGTTGCCGCTTGCACCGCGGATCGGATCGATTGCCGTCGGCGTGTGGTTGTGGTTGTTTCTGATTCGGATCGTGGCCGATGCCGCGCAAGATGCGGCCATCATTGCTCCGGGGTCGCCCGCGGCCGTTGGCTGGCAGGTGGTACTGGCCATCGTGTCCGTTGGAGTGGCCATTCATCTGGTGCTCGCCGTCGCGCGGGGGGGCGGCTTCTGGTGCTTTTTCCGGCCGCTGAAAAATGTCTTGTGGTTACGAACGGCGATTCGACAGGGAGACTACTTTCCGCGCGCGGAAGCCGCCGTGCGGGAGTTCGTCGTTGCGCTGCGGATCCCGCATCACTTCTGGCTGGGATTGCGCGGGTTCATCGGCACGTTTCTGTGGCTCGCTCCGGCAACGGCCCTGTTCGCAACACTGCGGGATACCTCGAAGCCGGGGCAGGTGATTCTCACGCTCCTCGGCGGCGTGGTCCTGATTCCCGTCCTCTGTTGGGTTCCGTTTCTCCAGGCTCACTTCGCGGCAGAGAACCGCCTCAGCGCGTTCATGCAGGTGCGAAAGGTGCGCGAGCTTTATCGCCGGGCATCGATCCGCTGTTTCCTTGCCGTTGTCGTGTTGTACGCACTGGCATTGCCGATGTACCTCTTCAAGATTGCCGCGCCGCCCAAAGATGCGTTGTGGTTTGAAACGATCATCTTCATCGCGACGATTTACCCGGCGAAAATCTTCGTCGGCTGGAGCTATGCCCGCGCGCAACGGTGTGAAACCCGCCAGTGGTTCTTTCTGCGCTGGCCGCTGTGGATCATCCTCGCCGCCGCGCTGGCGTTCTATCTGTTCCTGCTGTTCTTCACCCCCGCGATCGGGGCTGCGGGGCGGCGAGTGTTGTTCGATCACCACGCGCTGCTGTTACCGACACCGTTCTGAAAGTAGCCATCACGTTCCCGCGTGATGAGCGGCACGCTTCACAACGCGCTGAATCATCGTCGTGTCTGGCATCCGCTCATCACGCGGAGCGTGATGGCTACTTTGGTGATGGCGACTTTACGGCACGGCTTTCAATGCGACCGGCGTGTCGCCGATGAGCATGCCGCCGCCGCTGGTCACGCGCAGCTTGATGTTCGGGACCGCGGTTTCGGCTTCGACCTTGGGCGTTATCACCACAAGCTGGAAGTCGTTCTGGTCGCCGGGAACTTCGACCGGTTTGACCGTGTAGCCCGCGGGAAGACCGTCCAACGACACCGTCACGGGCAAGGCAAATCCCGCGGTCCGATTGAGTTTACCGGTGATCGTGTGCTCGACGGCACTCTTCGCGGCAAGCGTCGGGGCATCGAGCGCCGGCGTCACCGCGGTTTGAATCTCGACACCGAACGGTTGCGACACCGCGCGGGCGATGACCCGTTCCGAATACGCATGCGCGACTGCTTCCGCCTGCAATGCAAACTGCACGGTCTTCTCGGCGACATCGAGCGGCACCTGAATCATCACCGTCGGTTCCGCAACATCGGCTTCGGTCATCGGCCCGGCGGCGACGGCAATCAGCGGCAAATCGGGCGACGCAGGATTTCCCGGCTGGCTCTTCCGTGGCGCTTCGGTGGACCGCAACGTCCAGCGAACCGGTTGCCCGGCGGCAGGCGTATCCACATGGCGTGTTAGCTGAACAGGAATCGACATTGTCGCTCCGCGGTACAACACTTTTGGCGGCGCTTTCAGTTCGAGGGCCAGACCTTGTGCGGGGATTTGCCCGACGGCGAGAGCATCGGCAAACAAGGGTGAAATACCGTCGCCGGGGAGCAGGGTGGCATGTTCGACGGGCGGTGTGGCATTCGTCGCGGTGCCGATGATTTTCACCAGCGGTGATGCCGCCGTGCTTGGTTTCGTTCGTCGCAACCGGAAGAACAACCGCCCGGCGGCATTGTCGGGAATGATGGGTGGATCAATCACGACGCTGTCATCGCCACTGATGCGGAGCGCAATCGGCCCGGTATAGCCGCTGCGGGTGACGTTCAATTCGACGAGACTGGAACCCGCTTCGGGCACATCGGTCGTCGCCGCGGCCGCACGCAGGGAGAATTCGGGGCGACCACCGGGGATGATTTCGATGCGGTACACATTCCGCGGGTCACCGGTGTGGAAGAGATCGCGGACAGCCAATTGCACGGCGGTGACATTCGCCGGTGCCGTCCAATTGAGAACGGGATCACTGGTTTGTGGTTGATCGGAAGTCACGGCCAGTACACCGCCGCCGGGATGAGCGAGAATCGATAGTTCCCCATTCAACGGCGACTGCAAGGAATCGGCCTGCAGCGTGATCCGATAAACCTTGCCCGCGGTCACAGGGAGGACATACCGATCGGTTTCACCCTTCGTGCTGAGACGGCCATTCACTCCCAATGCCGTTTGTGAGGAAAGGGGATCGGGCAAGACCTGCGGCGTTTCTGGTGCCGCGGTCTGTTCGACAACTTCCTGAGCCCCCGCCAGTCGGACGAGCGGCCACGGCCCCACAGCGCCGGTCCCTTCAGGCAACTTCACGATGGCCACCGTTGCATCGGCGCTGCTCGGATTCGGGGTCTCCCATTTCGTTCCCACGTCCCAACCGGTTCCGACCGGTTCCACCGTGGTATTGCCGTTCGCAGCCACCGCGGCGGGGAAGGGGAGATCGATCAGCCGCAGGTCACCGAGTTTCAAGCGGAACGGACTGGCCCCTGGAGCGCGGTACACCAGATCGTGCAATTCGATGAAATACAAACCTTCGGCGGGTAGACGATGCTCGATGCGCACATCACCGCGCAGCGCATTTTGTCCCCAGCGAATTTGCAGGGGCGTTCCGCCCGCCGTTTTCAGTTCGAGAACCGGACTGGCTTGACCGCCGAGGCGTCGCAATTCGAGATCGGCGACGATGCGTTGATCTTTCTGGCCGCGGAAATAGATTCGATGGACCTGACCGCCCGCCAAGCGACCGAAGTATGCCTCCGGAAGTTCGGCCGGTTGCTCGGCGGTTGCCTGCTGAAAGGGTCGGTGCGGCAGGACATCGATCGCCAACGGTTCCGCCGCGCTCAATCCCTGTGGCGTGCGAACCCATAACGGATAGATCGCCGGCAAGACATCCGCGGCAACAGTCACCTTCGCCGTGATGCGGTCCGCTGCCGGCGCACCGACGATTTCAAACTGCACGCCGGGAATCGGAACGAGCAATGTCGGCGTCGGCAGGAAGTTCTTCCCGGTGATCACGATTTGAGTCGTTGTGCCACGCTGTAACCCCGATTGAGAGAGGTCGGCGATTTCCGGGACCGCCACCGGGGCAGGTTGATCTTCCTGCATCTTCTGTTCGACATCGGCTCCGGCGACTTCCTTGAAAAGTTTCCCGACGTCTTCCGCACTGAGCGCTTGCTGGAAGAGCGAAAACTCGTCGACCACAGCATTACAGTATTCGCCCGCGGCTTCACTGCGGCCGATGGTGACCGGAAGGTTATTCACCAAACTGGCGACCTGCACATCAACCGACCACGCCTCGGTTCCCTGCACGAAACCGTTGGTCACGCTCTTCGGCGCGAGGGGCTTGCCGTTGGCGAAGAGTTGCATCCGCACGTCATCGGCGTCGGTATCCGCATCGGTGCCGGGAGCGTCGCCGACCTGCCACGTCGCGGTCAGGTAGACGAGTTTGCGATAGGGCAGGGCGTCCTTGGTACTGTAGCTGGCGACGCGGTAGCCGGTGCCGTCATTGAAATAGACCTGGAAATTGTCCGCCTGCGTGACGAAGTTGATGCCGTAGTTGGTGAGCGTCTTCCCGTCCTGAACCCCGCGCTTGGCGAACAGTCCGTGATACGCACCATCCGTCGGCGGGTTGAGGTTCACGCAGAAGAGGGAAACGGTGGCGGCCGTCGGGCAATCGACATCGGCACTGTCCGGGAGCTCAACGAACTGCTGTTGAGCCGCATTGAACTGCAAAGCCCGCTTGCCGCGCTGATTCCAGAACGGACTGGGCACGCGGGCCGGGTTGTTGGTGAGCGTTCCCGCGTCGGCACCTTGCCCAGTGGTGGCTGTGTCGAGCGCCGGGCCGGACTCTTCATCAAAGGTGAAATTCACAACAGCTCGCGCCCGAACGGGAGCAGCGTCCTGTCCCCACACAGAGGGCGTACACAGAACGAGGGCGAGCAAACACCAGCGGCTAACCATCGGCGGGAATCCTCGGGGCGGGCAACAATCAGTGGATGTCGATGCAATGAGTTTAAGCCACCGCAGGACGTCGTGCGAGGGATCGACGAAAGTTCTGTCGCCGGACGGGGAGTGAGGCCACCCCATGGGGAATGCCCAACTCTGGTCCCCTCGCCCCCGTCTGCGGGGGAGAGGGTTAGGGGGGTATTGATGAGAGCGTGTTGAAACGCATGCCCCCTCATCCGGCCTATCGGCCACCTTCTCCCCCGCAGACGGGGGAGAAGGGACCGCATCCATGCTGGTCCCCTCGCTGATGCCCGCGACTACGGCGACGCATCAATACAACGCGGTGCTCAGTTTTCGACGGAATTCGCCGGTGAGTTCCGAAGCGGGACCGAGCATGTCAAAGACTTTGAGCATCGTGGCTTTGGCTTCCACACCCGCGCCGAGCTTGTCGCGCTGGACCAACTCCAGCAACAACTCCAACGCTTTGCGATGCTGTTGCGCCGCGGCAAGGGCATCGGCATAGGCAATTTGAGCCGCGACGTTGGCGGGATCGGCTTCCGCCGCCGCGCGAGCCTGATCCACACCACCGGTTTCGAGTGCCGCCTGGCGAACATCAAGTTCCGATTCAATCCGCGCGGACTCGGAATCGAGGTCAACGTTCTTTTTCTTCAGTTCGTCCAGAATCGAACGGCATTCGTCGAAGCGGCTTTGCAACAGCAGCACCTTCGCAATCCGCGTCCGGATCACGTCCGCGTCCGGTTCCAACTGCAACGCTTCGCGATATTTTCCTTCTGCCGTTCGCGGATCGGTTTCCTCCAGAGCCAGCCCGTCTTGCAATAGAACCTGGGCAGGGGAGGGCATGAGGGCATCAAGCCATTCTCGAATCTGCGCTTCCGGCAACACTCCCATGAATTGATCGACCGGTTGGCCATTCACAAAGGCCACGACGAACGGAATCGACTGCACGCGAAACGCCGCCGCGATCTGTTGCTCTTCTTCGGTGTTGACCTTGCCGAGGATGAATCGGCCGTTGTACTCCGTCGCGAGCTGTTCCAGAATCGGCGTCAGTTGCCGGCAGGGACCGCACCACGGTGCCCACAGATCGAGCACGACGGGGACTTTCAGCGACCGTTCGATGACGTCCTGCTGAAAGGTCGCAGTTTTGATGTCGATGACAAAAGGAGACGCGGGCATAAGTGTTCGTCCAGGATGAAATCAATGGATTTGAAAGTTGCCTTGCTACGCTTGCGCTTTGCAGGATGTCGCGCAGACATTGTGGACGTCGTGTCCTGCAAAGCGCGAGCGCGGAAGATCTCATTGCTGACGTTTGGCTTCCAACTGTTTTTTCAAAGCAGCGACAACGGCGGCATCGAGTTGTTTCAAGCCTTCATCGGGCTGAATGTCGTAGGTGCCGACGTGATAGTGCGTGATCACGCCGTCGTGGCCGACGACCACCCACAAGGGAAGCCCGCTTCCGAGGGAACGGGGATCACCGAGCGTCGCAAGAAACTTGCCGTCGTCGGTGGCGATGGGGAAGCTGAGGTTCATGAACTCCTGCAGTTTCTTGAATGATCGCACGGCGGCATTCGATTCCCCAGCGGTCGCCAAGCGAGCATCGACCGCGACACCGACGACTTTCGCGCCGAGTTTCGCCCGGCGGTTGTGCAGAAAATCGAGATATCCCACCTGTCCGTACGGTTCGACAAGTTTTTCGCCGTTGTACTCCCAGAAGTGCAAGACCGTAGTTTGCCCTTTGAAATCGTCGGCTTTCAGCTCTCCACCGTTGATGAGCCGCAGAGGGGGCATGCTCGCCGGTTGACCAACGAATTTTTGCGCGAGTCCGGCGACACCATCGAGACGTCGCGATTGCTGCGCCAGATCGCGCTCGATCGTTTCCACAAAGCGGGCCCACATCGTTCCCGCCGCGGACTTTTTCAACTCGGGCAGGGCCGCGGTGGTGAGTTGTGTCTGTTCGCGGGACAACTCGGCTGGCCGCGTTTCCCCGGTGCGATTCAACGCCGTCTGCAACGCGATCACGGCTTCGGAAGTGGCTTGTGCCGACTTCGATTCCGCGGCATCCAGCGCGCGGACCTCTTCCAATTGGAGCGTGAGTTCGAAGGCATCGCCGCGGCCGAGAAACAGCCGTTCCTGCAGTTGCACGAGCAATCCCGTTGTGGTTTCAATCGCCAGCGTTTGTCGGCGTCCACGGTCGAGCGTGGCTTCGATCACCGTACAATCCCGGTCCGCGACCTTCTTGCTT
Organism: Planctomycetaceae bacterium; assembly: GCA_021732785.1. GTDB lineage: Bacteria > Planctomycetota > Planctomycetia > Planctomycetales > Planctomycetaceae > DSVQ01. The sequence goes on along the minus strand of JAKFUG010000047.1, from coordinate 3,964 downwards.
CCTCCACGAACATATTTATCACGACCGTCGGTCCATTCGGCAGCACCATTGAGGCGATCGGCGAATTCGAACACCGGCCGGCGCAGCGGAATGGCGTAATCGTTGCCATCAAATTTGTGGCGAATCTTGGCAACGTTCGTGGCATTGCCGGGGAGATTGAGAACCCCGAACCGTTCCGGCCACGCCCATGCCCCCTCGCCACGGTCATCGGTCAGGTAAGCCAGCGCGTTGTCACCTTCCGTCTTCCACGCGACGACGATCAGCGAGAACTTCTTTTCCGAGACATTCCCGTCCGTCCCCGGATTGGAGCGTTGCAATGTTCCGGCATATTGCCATTCGACATTCGTCGGCACCGCCCCGAAGAGGGTGCTGAACAATCCCACGGCCATCCATCCGGACATCGGTCTGCCTCGCATGTGTCTGACTGTCGGCACAGAGTCGTTCCGGCCGTGCGGACAGCATAGCCAATCCTCCCGGCATTCTCAGCCTCATCAGGACACTTGTTGACATGCTCAGCACCGATTCGTAGTGTAAAGATGACGTGTCCGAAAGACTTTATTGAATCCAAACTGTTCCCCGGCGTTCATTCCGCTGCGACAGGAGCCGTGTATGCGTTGGCTGATTTCGACCATGTGCTCGGGTGGAGTCCTGTTGGCACTCACGACGAGCGCTCCGCTGGCGCTGGGGCAGGGGACGGCCAAGCCCTCCGAGAAGGGGCCGCTGCCGAATGCGAACGCCGGCGATCAGGTGCTGGTGAAACGCGAAGCCGCCCGGCTGACCGATCCGGCAAAGTACCGATCGCACCTGTATCTACATCCCGCACAAAGCATCACGCTGACGGCACCGTTTGACGGGGTCATCCGCCAGATCGCGGTGAAGGCGAACGGGCAGGTCAAAGCCCAGCAGGAAATCGTCCGCCTCGATAACACCGTGCAGAAATTTCAACTGGCACGGGCCCAGGCCGCGTACAAAGCCGCGACCATTGAAAACAAGCTGGCGGACAAGAAAGACGAGAATCAAGCCGCCCTGGCCCAGGCCAAACTGGATGTCGCCAAGGCCGAACTCGATCTTGCGCAGCACAATGTAGATCAGGCCACGATCCGGGCCCCCCTCATCGGCGATGTGATGAAAATCTTCGTCGCGGAAGGGGAGTTCGTCCGCGCCGGCGACCCGCTGGCCACCGTAGGCGATTTCACCAAATTGAAAGTCGAAATCCCGGCCGAACGGAATCAGGTCGAGAAAGATCGCCCCTTCACCCTCAAGGTGGAACAAGCAGAAGTCGAAGGCAAAGTGGAGGCCGTTCTGCCGTTGAGCGACAAATTTGACCCGCTGCGGGATTTGTTCGAATCGATCGCATCCGCTTCGATCATTGTCGACAACGGCTCCAACCGCTTGAAGCCGGGGCAGACGGTGTATGTGCCGTTGATTCCCCGCTATCCGGTTGTCGAAGTCCCTTCGAGTGCTATCGGCAACCTGTCGGATGGCGGCCGCAAAGTACAGATTCTGCGGCAATGGATGGTCCGCGACATCCCCGTCACCTTGATGGGGCCAATCGGCTCGAATCGATTGTACGTGAGCGGGGCTTTCGCCGATGGTGACGAAGTCATTTATGAAACGTCCCACACGCTGCCGGATGGTTTTGTCCTCCGTTCAAGTGCGGCGCCTACAACGGGAACGTCCGCCAACACCACCGGGGGAAACACGCCTGCTGGGGGAACGACCAAACCGGCCAGCGGCGGATTTTGAACCTGGTGCGAGGTATCGGTCTCAATCCCGGTTCTCAGATCTCCGCGAGTCTGAATGGTGAGTTATTCCGTCACTTGCGAATGCGGAATCATCTACCCCGTTTCCCCCACGGCTGCGGGGTTACCGATCGATTGCGGATGCGGGAAATCATTTTTCATTCCCTCACTTTCAAAGTTGCGAGAGTCAGCGGGCGAATCTCCCATTCCGCTCAGCACGATCGAAACCATCCAGGAGATGATCGATACAGGCCGTCTCCCAGTCGGGGACACGTGCCCTTTCTCTGGCCGGCCGGTTGACGACAGCGTAATTTTCCGAGTCCAGTGTGAGTCGGAGTGGACGGAAGACGGTGACTCCTCGGATTTGAAACAGATGCTCGCATATGCGTTATTTGGCTGGATCGCATTGCTTTTTTTCCGCAACAATTCCGAGCCAATCAAGGAATTCGGGCGTGATACATCCATCGAAGTGCCGCTCCGAATTTCTTCCGAGTCCCGCAGCGCGATCGTCAAACTCCGAAATCAATCGAAGCTAAAAAGTCTGCTACGGCAAACGCCGATTTATGAACGATTGTTGCAAGAGTTTCCGGATGCCGAGATCATCCCCATCACAATGACATAGACCGCCCTGAAACGCATTGCCGAGAGCCTCTGAGATCGGGACTTCCGGTAGAGATCGTGCTTCCCTGATCCGTGGAAAAGTTTCCGCAGACAGCAGGGGCCGCACGCGGTTATACTGGAGGCCACGGAAACGCAGTCGTTCCGGATGGTCAGAGCAGGTTTGGGAGAGTGCGGAGTCGGTCAGCCGCCGCCTTTCCTCGCAGGAGCTTCGCCGTGTCCGAAGAACAGGGCCTCATCGAAGGCTACAAAGAGGTCGGCCAGATTGCCGCCAGCAGCGGGAGTTCGATCCTGGAAGTGGTCGAGCCCGGATCCGCCCGCCATCTGGCCATGAAGCTGCTGAACACGAAGCATCCCGATTACAAAGACAACATCAAAGTCCTCAAGCACGAAGCGTCAGTGCTGAAGACGCTCGAACACCCGAATATCGTGAAATATGAAGGCTTTACGGCGGGCCGCGACAACACCTACATGCTGATGGAGTACTTTCGTGCTCCGAACGTCAAGTTGCAGATCAAGAGCGACCTCTACAACCTGCACATGCGGTTCAAGAAGTTCATCGAGGGCTTGCTGCTAGCCCTGCAGCATCTGCACGAAAAAGGGTGGGTCCACCGCGATATCAAGCCCGAAAACGTCCTCATGAACAAAGTGGGTGAAGTCCGGCTGGTCGACTTCTCCATTGCCAGCAAGCCTCGTTCGGCGATCGCGAAATTATTGGGCGGCAAGCAGGGCACCATTCAGGGCACCCGCATCTATATCGCCCCGGAAACCATTCTGAAGTACCCGCCGACGGTGCAGACGGATATGTACAGCCTGGGGGCCATGCTCTTTGAAGTGCTGACGGGCCGCATCCCCTTCGCGGCGCCGACTCCGAACGAACTGCTCCAGAAGCATCTCACCGCCGAACAGCCGAAACCCTCGGAAGTCAACCGGATTGTGACCCCGGAACTCGATGCGTTCGTCTTCCGTTTGATGTCGAAAAAGCCCGAAAAACGGGGCAAAGACGTGGGCGAACTCCTCGCCGAGGTCCGGCGGATGGAGTTCTTCAAGGAAGAACCGAAACCCCCGGAAGATGAAAACGCCCCCATCAAGTCGGGAGATTTGCTGGCTCAACTGGACGAAGCAAAACTTGACAGCCGGATGGACGCCCAGCGTCGCGAGATGATCGAGGCCAATCCCGAAATCGCCCAGCAATTTGAAGATCAGAAGCGCCAGAAGCTGGAAAAACGTGAGGCCGAAAAAGCCCGCCGCATTGCCGCGTTGAAGAAAACAGAGAAGGGCGGAGGTGCCGCAGCGGCCCCTGTTGCCCCGATGGCGATGCCGCCGGGTTATCCGCCTGGGTACGGAATGCCGGGAATGATGCCCATGCCGGGAATGCCGCAACCGGGTTATTATCCGATGCCGCAGCAAATGCCGATGCAACCGATGATGCCGCAATATCCGATGGGGCCGATGGGACCTCCGATGCCGATGGCGGGAGGGCAACCGCCGATGCCGATAGCGCCGACGATGCCGGTCCAGCCGCCGATGCCTCAGCGTCCGGCCGCGCCTGTGGCTCCGGTCCCTGCCCGGCCCGCACCGCCCGTCACCGCTCGACCGGTGCC
>JAKFUG010000045.1 GCA_021732785.1 Planctomycetaceae bacterium | reverse complement strand
GGTCGGGATGTCATTGTCCGGCGTGCTGCCCCCTTTGAACCGCGGGACCATGTCGGCGTACGCCGGGGTGCGGCCGAAGAGGCGTTCGGTGGCGAACAGTTCTTCCGTCAGCCCGATGTGCATCAGTTGCCAGGCGATGTGCGCCCTTCCGGCTCCCGGTCGCCAGCCGAGCACCGCCGCGGGATCGGCTTGTTTCGCGATGTCATCGAGGGTGGCAATCGTTCGGGTCCGGTTGAAATCCATCGCCTGCAGGTAAACGCCAATCGCACTCATGGAAGTTGCATCCTTTCAAATTCGCTCTCGGTAGCCCGTGTCGGCTCCATTGTGCGATGATCTTCGTGAGGCTGCAATCGTCGACAAAAACGGCGAGATCAAACTTCGCACCGTTTTTGGGCGATCGGCAAAAAAATAGACAAATGGGATTTCCTCACGGTTCTAAACATCCAGCCCGAAGTCTGATGCGACCGATTGAGTCCAACCGGGATTTTTTAATGTCGATTTCTGTATGCCCGCGCTCACGCCGTGCGGGCTTTACGCTGATTGAATTGCTGGTGGTGGTGGCCATCATCGCGATTTTGATTGCCCTGCTGTTGCCGGCGGTGCAGCAAGCCCGCGAAGCCGCCCGGCGGACGCAATGCCGGAACAATCTCCGGCAACACGGCCTGGGACTGCACAACTATCATGCGGCATACGATGTCTTTCCGCCGGGCGTGCTGGGTGACGACGGCACTGTCGCCGCTCAACAGCCGCTGCATACGTGGATCATCCAACTGTTGCCGTATCTCGATCAATCTCCGTTGTATTCGACTTACGACTTCAATGTGCGCTTCGATGATCCCGCGAACACCACGGTCGTGAAAATGGCATTATCGACATTCGTGTGTCCGTCCATGTTTGGTGACAGCTACTACAACAACCAGTTTGCCTTCACGCACTTTGCGGGAAACGCCGGGTCGGTACCGGGCAGCAACGACGGCATGCTCTTTCCACTTTCCACTGTGCGATTCCGCGATGTCGTCGACGGGACATCGAGCACACTTTTCATCGCCGAGGTCGCACATGGACTCGGTGGTTGGGCGCAGGGTTCCACGAATCCCGCGACGAACAACCCCGGATTTGGAAGCAGCACGATGCGCTGGTGGAGTTGTGGGGCCACCTGTGCCAAGCCGGGAGTGAATCCCCCTTTGACGACGTGTTCCGATGGCTGCGAACGGACGTTTCAGTTCTCAAGCCGGCACGTCGGCGGTGTGATTTGCATCTACGTTGACGGCCACGGCGGGTACATCAGCGACAACATCGACACCAATGTCCTGCGCGCGTTGACCACCCGCAACAGTGGCGAGATGATCGACAGCTATTGAGGTTGGCCCGGTTCCCGTGGTGAGGCACGGTTTACGGCGGTGGGTCGTGATGGTGTAATTAATTTCCTTCGAGAGATTGATTCCTTCCATCAGGACGCGACACCCATGACCACCACCCGCGTTTCCCGTCGACAATTCCTCGCCGCTACTTCCGCTACGTTTGCGGCTCCGTACATTATTCCCGCGCGGGCCTTTGGGGCAAACGAACGAATCGTCACGGCCCACATCGGTGTCGGCGGTCAGGGGACTAGCAATCTCAACGCGTTTCTGGGTAAAGGCGTCTCTCCCGCGGCAATTGCGGATGTCGACAGCGATCACCTGGCAAAAGTCGTCAAACTGGTGACCGACAAGGGCCACAAGTGCGACGGTTACGACGACTACCGCAAACTGCTCGAACGGAAAGACATCGACGCCGTCGTGGTCTCGACGCCCGATCATTGGCATGCCCTCGCCACCATCCATGCGTGTCAGGCGGGAAAAGACGTCTACTGTGAAAAGCCGCTATCGCTGACCATCGCCGAAGGTCGCCGCATGGTCGATGTGGCCCGTGCGGAAAAGCGGATCGTGCAGACTGGTTCGCAGCAACGCTCGGATGACCGCTTCCGCCAGGCGTGCGAGTACGTGCGCAACGGTCGCATCGGGGAGATCAAGGAAGTACTCGTCGGCCTTCCGGCCACGAATTTCTCGGGCCCGCCGGTTGCCGATGGCGAACCGCCGAAGGAACTCAATTACGACTTGTGGCTCGGTCCCGCACCCCAGCGGCCGTACAATGGGAAGCGGGTTCACTATCTGTTCCGCTTCTTCTGGGATTACTCCGGCGGGCAGATGACGAACTTCGGGGCTCACCACATCGACATTGCCCAGTGGGGCCTCGGCATGGATCACGGCGGCCCGATCAGCACGGAAGGGACGGCTGGATTTCATCCCGAAAAATGGTACGAAACCACGATGGAGTGCCGTCTCACCCACACGTATGCCAGCGGTGCCAAGTTGATTGTCGGTCAATTGCAGAAGGACATCCCCGGCGGCTGCAGGTTCATAGGGACGAAGGGTAAGATCTTCGTCGACCGCAGCAAAATCTTCAGCACGCCGGACGACATCCTGAAAGAGCCCCTCGCGGACAATGCCGAACGGCTGTACAAGTCGAAGAATCATCACCAGAACTTCCTCGACTGCATCAAGAGCCGCGAGTTACCGATCTGTGACGTCGAAATCGGACACCGATCCGCGACGGTCTGCCATTTGAGTAACATCGTGGCCCGGCTGGGGCGGAAGATCCAATGGGATCCGGTGAACGAGACGATTGTCGACGACGCCGAAGCCGCCGCGATGGTGTCACGGCCGTACCGGGCTCCCTGGAAACTGTAAGTCGGTGAGCACTTGCTGGGATCGACGCGGGGCGTGAAATCGCGAAGCGGTCATCGGCGGGTTTTGCCGGTGCGATCGTTGCGGTCGACGCGACGGGAACATCATGGATCGTCGGTCTACGTTGTGAGTTAGGCACAGGCGGCACAAGCGGACGCCGGATCGTCGGCATGCCCCGAACGGCAGGAATTGCGTGTTCGACCGGCGGCTGGGGCGTCGATGTTCTGGGTGTCGCTCTTCGCTGCGATCTGCACGAACGGTGGCTTCCGCATCCGTCGCATGGCCCGATGGATGCGTATGCTCGACAAAACCCCACCTTCAGAAGGGTGTGATGATGATCGTTAAAATGCGCTCCTTCGTTGCCGTCGCCATTCCCGCCGTGCTGGTGCTGACCTCGGTCGGCTGTTCGGCATTGGGCCGCGGCGGTAAGTGCAAATCGTGCGAATCCAATCAGGTCTACTCGGCTCCGTCGGGGGCCTACGACTATCAATCCGATGGTGGATCGGCTCCGGTTTATTCACCCGGCCCCTCGCAGTTGACGCCGATCCCGGTTCCGCCATCGACATTCCCGGACACCACGGTGCCGCCGCCACCGACGGGCGATGCCGCGCGACCCAGCCGCATTCAACGGATGCAGGGCGCGACGACGGCCTTCTTCCTGAACGCCAATGAAAACGTACGGAACACGTTCCGTCGGTAGATCGTACATGGAATCAAAGAGACTCAGGGATCGGAACTCCTGAGCGTCTCAGTGCGTGCAACCTTCCCCCCTGTGCGTTGCAAACGTCTGTTCCGCGAACCGGCCGCGCGATCCATCTCGCGCGGCCGGTTTGTCTTTTTCACAGGTCGTTCAGCACTTCACCCAGGCTGCGATCAAGAACGGCAAGCATCTCATCGATTTGTTCCGCAGTGGTGACCAACGGCGGACCGAACGCGATCCAATGCGGATCGAACCGGCACAGTAGTCCGTTTTGCAACGCCCGTTGACCGACGCGCACGCCGAAGTTCACGGACGCGGGGAACCGTCGCAACGTGGGAACGTCCTCAGCGAACTCCATCGCGAGGAACAGTCCCTTGCCGCGGATGTCGGCGATGCAGCCGTACTTCTCGGCGAGTGCTTCAAAACCAGCGCGGAGTTGAGCACCGCGCTCCCGGGCATTGCGGCAGAGATCGCGCTCAACGATCTCGCGCAACACTGCAATCGCTGCGGCACACGCCACGGGGTGACCTTCGTTGGTGTGCCCTTCCACAAAGCCGGGATTCGTTTCGATTGGCCCCCAGAACGCATCGGCGATCGGCTTGCGGACGATCATCGCCGAGATCGGAATGAAACCGCCGCTTAAACCTTTGCCGGTGCAGAGGACATCGGGCGTGACTCCGAATGTCTGTGCAGCAAACATTTGTCCGGTGCGGCCGATGCCGGTAATCACTTCATCGAAAATCAACAGGATGTTATGGCGGTCGCAAATCTCACGCAGCAACGGCAGATATTCCGGCGGCGGATCGATCACGCCGCCCGTGTGACCGATCGGTTCCACCATGATGGCGGCGACCGTCGCCGGGTCTTCCATCTCGATGGTCTGTTCGATGATCGTCGCACAGGTGATGCCGCACTGCGCGTTGTCGTACTGCTTGCCGAATGGGCACCGCAGGCACGTCGGCGGGAAAACGTGCAGAAACCCAGCGGGCAATGGTTCATTCACCGTCTTGCGCGATTTCAATCCCGATGCCGCGAGCGATCCCATCGTTGAACCGTGCCACGACATGTACCGGCTGATCATCTTGTACTTGCCGGGGTTGCCCGTCAGGCGGTGATATTGCCGCGCGAGTTTGATCGCCGCTTCGGTCACTTCCGCGCCGCCGCATTCGAACTTCGTGGTGTTGAGATCCCCCGGAGCGAGTTCGGCCAGCAGATTTGCCAACTGCACGGCCACCGGATTCGATCCGTGCATCGGTGGCGAAAAGTGCAGCACGTCGAACTGCTTGTGGATCGCCTCGATCACCCGGCGATTGTTGTGTCCCACGGACACGACATAGATCCCGGACAGCGCATCGAGATACCGCTTCCCCTGCACATCCCAGTAGCAAACACCGTCGGCCTTCGCCATCAGCAACGGATGCTTCGACCATTCGGCCATCTGGTCGCGGACGAAAATCTGCCGGAGAAAACGCTCTTCCGAAGTCTGCGCGACGGAGATGAGCTCGATGCCGGGCGATGTGGTCAACGGTGGCGTCCTGTGCATTCGAAGAGACCCAGGGATCGGAATCCCTGGGCGTCAGGGTTTTTCGATGCGGTAGACATGGGTCTTGGAGCGAAGAATCAGGGCATTGCCGGCGACCGCGGGGGAGGCGACGAAACCGTCGTCGAGTTTGTTTTCGGCGACGAGTTCAAATTCCCGTCCAGCTTTGAAAATGGGAATGCTGCCCTGCTGCGAGAAGCAGTAAATCAACCCGTTGGCATACAACGGCGATGCCCAATACTCACCGGGTAATCGCTTCGCCCAAATTTCCTGACCGGTCTTGGCATCCACGCAGGACGCCACGCCGCTGTCGTTCATCATGAAGAGCAAGTCGCCCAGCAACAGCGGCGACGGTCGCTTCGGAATCCCTTTGTTCGACCGCCACACGATGTTTTTCGTGATGTCTCCGGTACCGTCGGGATTAACCGCCACGTACGGGTTCGGACCATCGGCCGTGCTGATGTAAACCAGCCCGTTGCCATACAGCGGGCGTCCTGCGGCGTTCATGCCCCCGTGCTTCACCGACCACATGGGATCGCCGGTCTTCGGATTGTACGCAATGGTGTGCGACGCGAACGGGCTGATGAGCATCGGCTTGCCGCCGGCTTCAATCAACAACGGCGTCGAATATCCTTTCTTCGCATCGCCGTCGGTGGTCCCGAAGTCCACGTTCCGATCTTTTCTCCAGACGGTTTCGCCGGTGTGCTTATTCAGGGCGGCGATGAACTGAAAGTCGTAACCGTCAAACGTCAAATAGAGCAGGTCGCCATACACCACCGGAGAAGAACCTGGCCCGCGGAAGTGGTCGCACACGAAGTCGGTCCGCTCCCAAAGCTTCTTGCCAGTTTTGGTGTCGAGGCACGCCGTCCCGTACGCACCAAAGTGGATATAAACGCGACCTTCCTCAATGTATGGCGTGGGCGATCCATAGCTGTTCGTCACATGCGTGAACTGCGGGATCTCCACTTCGAACAGCGGCAAGTCCATTTTGACCGCACCGGTTGCCAGATCGAGACAGACCGCCGACAGCACCAACGGCTTGGCCAGCTTGGGCCGTTCTTTGGTGTCGTTCTGAATCTCCGGGGCATTCGTCACCCAGATTTGATCCTTCCAGATCACCGGCGACGACCACGCGCGGCCGGGAAGCGCCGTCTTCCAGCGGATTTCCGGGCTCCCTTCTGCAAAGGTGACGGGCAATCCGGTGGAGGTCGTCGTGCCGTCGGTGTGCGGGCCGCGGAACTGGTTCCAATCCGCTTCCTCCGCCGCGAATCCGGGGCTGAGACCCGTCATTCCGATAACCGCACACCAGAGAATCGCCGTCTTCATCGCCATGATCCCAACGGTAAAAAACGAATTGACAATCGCTAATGTAATCGCCGCCGTCGCCGCGGTCCAATCCGCGCGGCCTCCTGATACCGAACTTCCCGGTCGGCAAGGCCGTCTTGCCTGCATCGACGGCATCACGCTATTGTAAGTTATGCTTATTGGCCCGCGTGCATGAATTGTGCGTACCAGCAGGAAAGTCAGGTCTCATGACGGATGGTTTGCGATGGCGGTCTCTCGTTTTCTTCTCTGTGTGCTGGCTCGCGTTCGGAGCGATTGATCGACCCGGACGGGCGCAAGGTCCGAACATGCCTCCGCCGCCGGTGGTCGTGGCGCGAGTCATCAAGAAAGAAGTGGCATCCGGGCAAACGTACGTCGGAACAGTGATGCCTTCCAAACGGAGTGCCGTCGGCAGCGCCGTGGATGGCCGCGTCACCAATTATCCGGTCAATGTGGGGGATCGCGTGCAGAAGGGGCAGCCCCTCTGTCAATTGCTCACGGAAACGATCAACCTGCAAATTGCCGCCGCAGAAGCCGAATGGCGGCTTCGGGAATCGGAACTGGCCGAACTGAAGAACGGTTCGCGTCCAGAGGAGATTGCACAGGCGGAAGCCCGCATGCAAGCCTCCGAATCGGCCCGCGACTTCGCCAGCGGCCGCCTCAAACGGGCCGCACAACTGGCGAAGCAGGGACAGACGATCACGCAGGAACAACTCGAAGAATACCAATCGACATCGACCACGGCCGAACGGATGCTCCATGCTGCTCAGCAGGAACATCAACTGGCGGTCAAAGGACCGCGGCCGGAACGGATCGCCCAGGCCCAGGCCAAGCTCGACGGGCAACGCGAATTAGTGCAACAGCTTCAGGATCAACTCAAAAAACACACCATGATCGCCCCGTTCGACGGCTATGTGGTTCATGAAGGAACCGAACAGGGCGAATGGGTCACACGTGGGCAAGTCGTGGCAACAGTGATCGCCCTGGATGAGATCGAAATCGAGGCCCATGTGCTCGATTCGCAGATCGACCCCATTCGCGTGGGAATGCCCGTGCGAGTGGAAGTCATCGCCTTGAAACAACCGCTGTTCGTCGGTGCGGTGGAGCATGTGTCATCGCAGGGAGATCTGAAGTCGCGAACGTTTCCGGTGTCGATCCGCGTGAAAAACGTCATCCGGGAAGACAGCCCGACGTTGAAAGCCGGGATGGTGGCCCGAGTGACATTGCCGGTCGGTCAGCCTCATGAAGCGATTGTCGTCCCGAAGGATTCGATCGTCTTCGGCGGACCCGCGCCGGTGGTGTATGTGGTGGGGCCCCTGCCCCCGCCTGCGGCCGGCGCTGCGGGAACTCCCAAACCAGCCGCCCCCGTCGGACCGCCTCCGGAAGGAGTTCGCCCCGTGCGTGTGGAACTCGGCATCGCAGATGGAAACGCCATCGAAGTCGTGGGGGAACTCACCGCCGGTGACCGTGTCGTCGTTCTCGGTAATGAACGCCTCCGACCGGGCCAACCCGTGCGAGTCACGCGCGAGGTCACCGCTCCGGAAGAACCCGGCGAAAAAGCCGCCGCGGCAACAAAACCAAATGCCGTGCAAAGTGAAAAATGAAAAGTGCAAATCGCAAAATGGAGAGGATGTGCGATTGCCTTCTTCTACCCCATTTTGCACTTTTCACTTTGCATTGATCACTTTGCACTGCCTTTCCCCAAGTGCATCGATTTGATTCATCATCGCGTTGAACCGTTCCCAAAGGTCCTGACATGTCGTTGGTGAAGTCGTGTGTCGACAATCCGGTGAAAGTCACCGTCGCCGTGTTGCTGGTGGTGATGTACGGCTCGCTGGCGGCGTATCGCATGCCGATGCAACTCATTCCCGAGGTGCAGACGCCGACGCTGTCGATCGAAACGCGGTGGCCCGGTGCCAGCCCGCAGGAAGTCGAACAGGAAATCATTCAGGAGCAGGAAGAACAGCTTAAAAGCGTCGAAGGCATTACCAAGCTTTCGTCCGAAAGCATGGATTCCGCGGGGAAAATCACGCTGGAATTCGCCGTGGGCACCAACATGGAGCAGGCGCTCGTCAAGGTCAACGCGCGGCTGCAACAAGTTCCCAGCTATCCCGAAAACGTCGACCAACCGGTCATTACGACAGCGAACGCGTCCGATTCGCCGATCGCGTGGTTCATCTTCAGTTCGCGCTTGCCGACACCCGGTGAGTTCGCAGCCTTTCGCGAGAAGCATCCCGAGTTGAACGCCACGCTCGACAAAATCGAGCACGCCCACAACGTCGGACTCGGATTGTTGCGGTTGCGCAAGGCCGCGGTCGAGCATCCCGAATTGGCCGTGCTCCTGCCGCCCGATGCCGATGTCACCAGGATGCGGAAGTTCGTCGAGGACACCATTGAAGCGGCGTTCGAGCGCGTTGATGGCGTCTCGAATTCCAACGTCTTCGGTGGTCTCGAAGAACAACTGGAAGTCATCGTCGATCCCGAACAACTGGCGGCTCGGCAACTGACCATCGCCGATGTTCGCAACGTGCTGCGGACCCAGAATCGCGATACCTCGGGGGGCGATTTCTGGGAAGGGAAACGCCGCTGGGTGGTCCGCACGTTGGGTCAATTTCGCTCGAAAGAAGACGTGGAAAGCCAGCTACTCGCCGTGCGGGGCGGTGCTCCAGTGTATGTCCGCGACGTCGCCGAAGTGCAGGCGGGATACAAGAAGCCCGACGGGCTGGTGCGGCGGTTTGGCGAATCGAGCATCGCGGTGAATTGCTTGCGGGAAACGGGTGCCAATGTTCTCTCTGTGATGGACAGCCTCCACGAAACCAACGACCGCTTGAACCGGGAAATTCTCAATCCCCGCGGACTGCAACTCGTGCAGGTTTACGACGAAACGGAGTACATCCACTCCGCGGTCAGTCTGGTGAATGAAAACATTTTCCTCGGCGGCGCGCTCACCATGGTCGTGCTGATGGTGTTTCTGCATCTGAATCTGCGCACGCTGTTTTTTGCCCCGTTCATTCTCTTCACGGGTTGGGCCGCGGTTTACTGGTCGGAATGGTGGTTCCTTGCCTGTCTCGCATTGGTCCTCTTCACCGGGTTATGGTATGCCCGCGGAGCGCTGATCGTCGCCTTGCCGATTCCCGTGAGTATCGTCGGGACTTTCCTGGTCCTCGCGCTGCTGGGCCGGTCGCTGAACGTGATCAGTCTCGCCGGGCTGGCGTTCGCCGTCGGGATGCTCGTCGATAACGGTGTCGTAGTTCTCGAAAACATTTACACCCGCTACCAGAACGGCGAGCCTCCGTTCATCGCCGCAGTGAATGGCGCTCAGGAAGTATGGGGCGCGATTGTGACGTCGTCGCTCACGAACCTCGCCGTGTTTCTGCCGGTCATTTTCATTCAGGAAGAAGCCGGGCAACTGTTCCGCGATATTGCTCTCGCCATCAGCGGGGCCGTGGGATTGTCGATGATTGTCGCCATCGCCGTGGTTCCCCCGGCGGCCGCGCGGCTGTTGTCCAATCGTCCGGAATTGCTCGCCGCGCCTTCGGAGTCGCTCTCGTCGCAGTCGATTCCGCAACGTTTGATTCGTTGGGTGGACGGTGCCGCCGGGGCATTCGTCGCGATGGTGGATGCCGTCAATGCCTTTGTGCTCGGTGGATGGGTTCGGCAAGCCACACTGACGATTGTTTTCATCGCGGTGTCACTCGTCCTCACCGTGTGGAACTGGCCCTCCGTGGAGTATCTCCCGAACGGCAACCGCAATCTGGTGTTTGGCCTGCTGTTGCCGCCGCCGGGGTACAACATTCAGGAATTGACCGATATGGGTCAGTTCGTGGAAAACGAACTCCGTCCGTACTGGGATGTTGACCCCGGCAGCGAAGAAGCGAAGAAACTCGACGCCCCGGTCATCGGCGACTTCTTCTTCGTGGCCCGCGGTCGCATGGTGTTTCTCGGCCTGCGAGCCCACGATCCATTGCAGGCCGCCGGTCTCGTGAATGTCATCCGTGGTGTCGGCTCGAAACTTCCCGGCACCATCGCCGTGGCGTTCCAGCAAAGCCTCTTCGGACAAGGCCTCGTCGCCGGCCGCACCATCGACGTCGAAATCACCGGACCGGAACTCGAACAACTGGTGCGACTCGGGGGCCGTGTCCTCGGTGGCGATCCCCCCACGATGCCCAATCCCTTGTTGCAACCCGTGTCGGTTCTCATCCCCGGCTGCCAGGCACGACCGGTGCCGAGCCTCGATTTGTCGAATCCGGAAGTCCATGTGCGACAAAAGCTGTGGCAGTCGAGCGAAATGAGTCTGTCGGCAACCGATCTCGGCTATGCGGTCGATGCCCTCGTGGACGGGGCCTACGCCAGCGATTACATCGTGGGTGGCAAGAAGATCGACCTGACGATTCGTGGCCGCGATGAATATGCCCAGCGGACGCAGGACATCGGCGCTTTGCCCGTCGCCATGCCGAATGGGGAATTGGTGCCGCTCGCCGCGGTTGCCGATGTCAAACTGAGCAGCGGTCCCGAGCAGATCAACCATCGGGAACGCGAACGGGCGATTACGATTCAGGTGACGCCGCCCGCCAATATTCCGTTGGAAGCCGCGATGGCAACCATTCGCGATCAGGTAATCGCGCCGTTGCAGCAATCGGGGGCGCTGAACGGCGGCTATCGAATGACGCTCGCCGGAACCGCCGACAAGCTGAAGCAAACCTGGAGCGCCATGTGGTTCAACTTCGTGCTGGCCCTGATTATCACCTATCTGCTGATGGCCGCGCTCTATGAATCGTGGATTTACCCGTTCATCATCATTCTCAGCGTCCCTCTGGGAGCCGTAGGAGGGCTGCTCGGGCTGACATGCCTCGGATACTACCTGGTCTGGCAGGGTCAGGCTCCGCAGGCTCTCGATGTCCTGACGATGCTCGGCTTCGTGATTCTCATCGGCACCGTGGTCAATAACCCGATCCTCATTGTCGACATGGCACTGCAGGAAATGCGAGAGCGTGGATTGTCACCCGCGGCGGCGGTGCGAAGTGCCGTTTCCTCGCGCATTCGGCCGATCTTCATGACCGCGTTGACGACCGTGCTGGGGTTGTTTCCGCTGGTGCTCTTCCCCGGTGCCGGTAGCGAGCTGTATCGCGGACTGGGGGCGGTGCTGCTCGGCGGATTGTTGTTGTCGACCATTTTGACGTTGTTCTTCGTGCCGGCTTCGTTCACGTTGGTCCTGGGGCTGGAAGCGTTCGTCCGCCGCTGGATCTTCCGGACAGTCACCGAACCGGCGACCGTGCCCACAGCCGGCTTCACGCCACCGCAGTTGGGGAGTTAACCCGTCCGCGAAACGCGCAAGCCAAAATTCTGACATCCTTCCATTCGATTCGGTGAACTATGCCCAGTTACGATCCGCACCACTGGACGAGCCATCTCTTCGATATCGAAGGGTCACTGGTGCGCGAAATTCTGGGACGGGTCAGCGTCACCGTCATCTGGTCCGCAGTGATCGTTGTGACCGACAAGCTGGACCTGATCCCCGGCGCGAACTTCGAAATCCCGGAGACAGCACACAGTTTGATTGGTGCGGCACTCGGATTATTGCTCGTGTTCCGCACGAACGCGTCCTACGACCGATTCTGGGAAGGACGCAAACTCTGGGGCGGCATCGTCAACGAAACCCGTAATCTCGTTCGACAGGGAAGCGTCTGGCTGCGGCACGAACCGATGCGATTGCAGCGGCTCATTCTGTGGACGATCTGTTACCCCTACGCCTGTCGCAGTCGCTTGCGCGGGGAAGGGGGCATCGGTCCGGCAACGACCGAGTTACCACCCGGTGAAGTGGCGGATGTCCTCGCCGCCGAGCACACGCCCCTGGCCGTAGCGAAAAAATTGACCGCGCTGCTCGATGAAGCCCGTCGTGATGGTCATTTGAGCGACTACACCATGATCGCGGCAGATCAAAACTTGCAGCAACTCATCGACTACATCGGCGGTTGCGAACGGATTCATGCGACGCCGATTCCGTTTGCCTACGCCGTTCATTTGCGGCGGGCACTATTGGTTTATTGCCTCACGTTACCGTTCGCACTCGTCGCCAAGTGGGGCTGGGCGACCGTTCCCGCGACGCTGTGCATCGCGTACATTCTCTTTGGCATTGAAGAGATTGGCGTTGAGATTGAAGACCCGTTCGGCGTGGATGAGAACGATTTGCCGCTGGATGCCATCTGCGCGAAAATCGAAGCCACGCTGCGCGACTTGTTGCCTCGATAACACCGCTTCCCTACAGGTCTGCGGGGGAAGTCGTTACCATAGCGGCATCGGTTCGCGGGACGCACAAGAATAGTGTCCGAGGCGGAAACGTCTCGTTACACGCTGCGGGGTTACCCCGCGGTCGCTTGGTTGGTCGCGTTACACGTTGGTGAGAATTGCGACGGCTTGGCCCCAAGCCGTCGCAATTCTCCGGCACAAGAACAGTTGTGCGTCCCGCGGACCGACGGGGCATATTACTTCGCGGCACAGTTCTGGCGACCGATCGAGATCACGATCAATGGAATGGTTGTTATTGCTCGTTGGCGCGGGATTACTCTCGGGATTCGCGGTCCTCTCACGCAGTCGCGGCGGTTCACGCTCCGGTTCGGCTCGTGACGCTTCACGGCCTGTGGAGTCTTCTTCAACTTCGCAACAGCAAGCCGAAACCGCACCCGAACGGCGAAAGAAACCTTGGCGACGGTTTCGCTTGTTCCCCGACTTTCGCCGGAATCCTTCGCCGCGTGTCACTCCTCTCATCGTGCAAGAACCGCCGCATGCTTTCGCCCATCGGTCCGCGCGGACGGGCAACTATGTTGATCTCACGCACGACGGCAATCTCGGACGGCTCATCGAATGGCGATTGCCCGTCCTGAGAGAGCCGGAAGATATCGCCGAATGGCTGGGCGTTTCCGTGAATCGCCTCGCGTGGCTGTCGCATCGATGCCGCAAGGGAATGGCCGAAGGGGCAAAACAGTCGCATTATTTTCAGCAATGGCGAAAAAAGAAATCGGGCGGAGTGCGGTTAATCGAAGCGCCTAAAACCGAACTGCGGGCCATTCAACGCAAGATCCTGCACGAACTGCTGGACCGCGTTCCGACATCGAACGCGGCGCATGGGTTTGTGCGCGGTCGCTCCATTCGGACTCATGCGGCCATTCACACCAAGCCGGCCATCCTGCTGAAGTTCGATTTGCAAGAGTTTTATCCCTCGGTGTCATTCAACCGTGTTGTTGCCATCTTTCGTGCGATCGGCTATTGCCGCGAAGCCGCATTGTGGCTGGCCCGGTTGACGACGACTTCGCTGCCGACAGTGATGTCGATGCCATCGGAAGCCCGGTCCGTGGCGTGGCGATATCAAGCCCGACATTTACCACAGGGCGCCCCCACATCTCCCGCATTGGCGAATCTGTCGGCCTATTGGCTCGATCAGCGATTGTCGGGACTCGCGCGGAAATTCGACGCCCGTTATTCCCGCTATGCCGACGATCTCACGTTCTCCGGTGACGAATCCCTCGACACCAAGCTGCGGCTGATGATCCCGCTGATTCAGCAAATCATTCATCGCGAAAAGTTTCAGAACAACGTCCGCAAGCGTCAGGTGTTGCGTCGGCATCAACGGCAAGTGGTGACGGGAGTGGTCGTCAATGAAAAGCCGAACGTCAGCCGCCGCGATGTCGATCGCCTGAAAGCCATTCTGACCAACTGCGTCCATCACGGACCATCATCGCAGAATCGCGATCAACATCCGAACTTTGCCGCTCATTTGGCGGGTCGGATTGCCCATGTCGCACAGTTTCATGCGCCGCGAGCCGAGAAGCTGCGGGCGATTTATTCCCGGATTGATTGGACGCGATAATCCCCGGCTTTGCCTGCAGGATCGTTATCGTCGGCATAAACC
The DNA here is from genome assembly GCA_021732785.1 of Planctomycetaceae bacterium. GTDB lineage: Bacteria > Planctomycetota > Planctomycetia > Planctomycetales > Planctomycetaceae > DSVQ01. Next base: position 8,059 of record JAKFUG010000045.1, on the reverse strand, counting down.
GATTCTCGATGCCGCGCGATGCGCGAATATCCACAGGCCGCGGGTGGCGTTTGAGCTACGCTTCCCCCAGCGACCGGTGTTGTCATCCGGTGGCATGTTGAAGCGGCTCAAACCGTTCCCCGGATGTTCGCATGCCCTTCGAGGCTTCCACACAAACGCTGGTCACCTGCGGCCTGATCGGTCTGGTCGTCACGGCCACGATTGCCGGGTTCGTCGCCGGACTGACGTGCGCCCCTTGGTTGCAGGAATGGGCACTGCGACGCGCGGCGCGGCGTGTTCAGACATTACACGAATTGATGGTGACCGAGCTCGCCCGAATCGAGCGGATGTGCCGCTTGCTTAATGAAGCAGCGGGAGGGCGGCTTTCCACCGCGGCCTGGGAACGTCTCGAACAAGCCAAACATCGATTTCAGGACGCCTGGCGACTCACCGCGGAACACCATGCTCCGCGTGAAGAACCCGTTGATCTGCCGCCGCCGCGTCCGACGGTCAAACCGTTTCGCGTAGAGTGGGTTCGCGATGCCAATCCGGAATCCAATCGCGCAGTGAATCGTCCGGGGTTTGACGAGAACCTCGTCCTGATGCTGGAAGCGACCACATCGCAGGCACAACCCAGCGGCTTATTGCTGGTTCGCGTCGATAAGAGCGATCAATTGCAACGGCGCTTTGGCAACACCGTGGTGGAGCGCTTACAGCAACGGGTCGGCGATGTGGTTCAACAGGCGGCCCGTTCGGATGACTTGGTATGCCGCCTTGCCGCCGATTGGTTCGCCGTTCTGATGCCGTCCCTTTCACCAATGGCGGGGGCGCGGGTCGCCGAGGCGGTGCGGAGCGCCGTGCGGCAACACCCATTTCGCCTGGATGAAACCGGTCCGGAACTCATCGTCACGGCGAGCTTCGGATACGCGGTCTGCCTTCCCGGCGAGCCCGGATCGTTGCCGATGGATCGCGCGAGTGAGGCGCTGTCAAAATCGCAAACGATGGGGCGCAATCAGCTTCACGTCCACGATGCCACACAACGCTCTTTGAGCCGTGTGGGTTGAATGTACCATCCATCATGCGCTTCTGACCCTTGAACGAAGCGAGCCCGCAATCGGCGGTCGTCGTCCAACCGGCCGATTACGGGCTCAACTTTCTATGGGCCCTTCCAGTCACGTTAGCCGCCCGTGGATTGATTGTGTGCCACGGCCGTGTCGGCCGTGCGCGGTGGCAACACGTTCTGCAAATCGCACGGCCGACACGGCCGTGGCACACACAACCGAATGCTTCCATGGGTTGTTAGGGTTTGGGCTTTTTAGCTTCCATATCCCGCATCCGTTCCGCTTTCAGTTCGTTCAGCGTTTCTTCCATGATGGTCGTCGGGACGAAGCTCGGCGGGAACGAGCGCGGCGGATATTCCTTGAACGTCTTCACAAACTCGAAGACTTCGTCCATCGCGCCATAAATCTGCCCAATGTGATTGAGCTGCCAATCCCAGAAAGTGTTGGATGTGAAGTCCGCCCGTTCAAACGGATCCTGATAGAGATTGAAGATCTTCTGCAAACGCAACTTGGTGAAGGGTTCCGCCCAGACCCCCAATGTTCCGGCGAGTCGCTGCTCCGCGTAGACGTACTTGTAGTCACCGTCTCGCAGCCCCACGAGCAGGCCATCGTCATCGGCATAGAAGAATTTAGTCCGTGCGCTCTTCACGCCCCGTTCGTTCGTGACGGTACCGCTGACGGCTTTGAGAAATGCGGACTGATCGAAGCCATCGAGATGCACTTTGTATTTAGTACCGTTGGCTGTGTAGCCCTCTTTCAGCTTTTTGATGATGTCGGGTTCACCGGCGATGGAGCAAAGCGTCGGGACCCAGTCGTTGTGGCTCATCAGTTCGTTGGTGACGGTGCCGGCTTTGATATTGCCCGGCCAGCGGACGAGACACGGGACGCGGAAGGCCCCTTCCCAGTTGGTATTCTTTTCTGAGCGAAAATGGGTCATCGCCCCATCCGGCCAAGTGTTCATGTGCGGGCCATTGTCGCTGGAATAGACGACGACCGTGTTATTCGTGATACCCAGATCGTCGAGCGCTTTGAGAATCGAGCCGATGGTTTCATCGTGTTCGATCATGCCGTCAATGTACTCGCTGTCGCCGTGCTGGTAGCGGCCGCGGTGTTCTTTGCGGACGTGTGTCCGCAGGTGCATCCGTGTCGCGTTGAACCAGCAGAAGAACGGTTTATTCGCGGCGTGCTGGCGTTTCATGAAATCGATGGCGGCCGCGGATGTTTCGTCATCAATCGTTTCCATCCGCTTCTTGGTGAGCGCTCCGGTGTCTTCGATCGTCTGTTTGCCGACCTTGCCGAAACGGGGATCGTCCGTGGGGTCGTCCTTATCGCTGGCTTTGCACTTGAGCACACCGCGCGGTCCGAATTTGGCGAGGTAAGCGGGGTCTTTCGGATAGTCGGGCAGTTCCGGTTCCTCTTCGGCGTTGAGGTGATAGAGATTGCCGAAGAACTCATCGAAGCCGTTCACCGTGGGGAGTGACGGATTCCGGTCGCCGACGTGATTCTTGCCGAATTGGCCGGTGGTGTAACCGAGATTCTTGAGCAGCCCGCCGACAGACGGATCGAGCTGGCTCATGCCCATCGGGGCACCGGGAAAGCCGACTTTGGTCAAGCCGGTGCGAATCCCGTGCTGCCCGGTGAGAAATGCGGCTCGACCGGCCGTGCAGCTTTGCTCGCCGTAATAGTGGAGGAAACGCAGACCTTCTTTCGCGATGCGGTCGATGTTGGGCGTCGTATAACCCATCAGACCATCGCTGTACGCACTGATGTTGCTGATGCCGATGTCGTCGCCCCAGAGGACGAGAATGTTGGGCTTCTTCCCGGCCTGCGCAAGCGTCGCCGTCACCAGTTGATTGTGAGCGGCGAGCGCGAGTTGATCGCCCCGGTTGAGTCCCGTTGTGCAGCCGATCTCGTGAGTGTCTTCCGTCCGTGTGAGCGCGGGTGTTTCATTGGCATCGGTGGCGATGTGCGGCGCGCGGTCTTGGTTCGGACCCGCTTTTGCCTGCGACTCAGAATCGAGCTTGGCAACGCCGTAGCCCAACAGGCTGCCTACAAGCAGCACGAGCCATGTCGGATTCCATCGAATTCGCATCATGTCTTACCTCTCTGTCAAAAACGTGGACTTCAATGTGTTGCCCGCTTCAATTCGACTTGGCACACCGAAAGCCGACGTGCGACATTCCGGTATCGGGGCTGCCGCCGTGCCGGGCACTCGGCCGGTATCTCGAACAATAACTGTCGTGGCAAAGGAATGAGCCGCCGCGCTGACTCCGTTGCGGCTGATAGGGACGCTGAGGATCGTGACTCCGATTCGGTCCAACCGGATTGACTGTGGCCTTCGTCCGGGAACGAGTTTGATAAGCCTCGCGATCGTACCAGTCGCTGCACCACTCCCAGACATTCCCCGCCATGTCGTACGCACCGAATCCATTCGGTGCATACGTTCGCACGGGCGCGGTTCGCAAAAAACCATCGGCTTCATTGTTGAATGACGGAAACTTGCCCGTCCAGAGATTGGCGCGCGGAGCACGCTCGTCCTGAGGATTGAAACCCCACACAAAGCGTGCGTTCTGCAATCCCCCGCGGGCGGCAAACTCCCATTCGGCTTCCGTCGGCAGACGCTTTTCCGCCCACTTCGCATACGCCGAGGCATCGTCCCACGAGACATGGACCACCGGATGGGATTCCCGTCCTTCCAGATTCGACTCCGGGCCTTCCGGGTGTTGCCAATTGGCTCCGGGAGTCCAGTGCCACCATTGCGACACATCATCCAGCGGGACGGACTGCTTGGTTGGACGAAACACCAACGAACCCGGCACCAGCAGTTCTCCAGGAGGCGCGGGTGTGCCGGGCGGCGACTGACTCAGAATCTCTTCGGCGGTCGGAGTCCGTTCCGCCGTCGTTACATAACCCGTGGCATCAACGAATCGGCGGAATTGCGCGTTCGTGACTTCCGTCTCGTCGATCCAGAAGCCATCGACCTCGACGGGATGAGACGGTCTTTCGTCGGGCCAGGCTTTGGCGTCATCCGTTCCCATGAGAAACGGTCCGCCGGTCATCCAAATCATGCCCTCGGGAGCTTGACCTTCTGGAACGCGCGTGAAGCGTTGCGTTGGCGCGGTCGCCTTATCCGCCGACGGCGATTCTGTCGAACGTCGGGAGACAAGATATGTCACGCCAAACGCGAGCGAACCGAGCACCAAAAGCAACAATCCCTGACGCATCATTCTTCAGCCGGCTCAAATTGCGAAGGAACCCGTCGCGGCACTCGTGCGTTATGAGCCGACGGGATGCGGTGATCGCGATGGCAAACAGGCCCGCGAGACAGGATGGTAACACCGGTGGATGAAGGTTGCGTGGAGAACGAAACGTCATTTCGCAGTGCTACCCACGTCATCGTAAAGTTCGTCGTGTTTGAGTGCAAACAAGGTCTTTGTCACCCTGGTTGAAATGGAAACGACAGGCTTGTCGGAGGGAACGACCGGTCCACTGCCCGCAAACTTTATCCAATCCGTACGCGCCTTGCGAAAATTTCACGAACTCAGTGCGTCGCGGGATTCACCCGGTTCGAGCGGTGCCGCCATGCCGACAACGAACGACAGCCCCCGAAGCGCTCACACCCGGCGGGGCTCACCGGCAGGGACGCCTCATGCGACGAAATCATTATGGACGGCAGGCACGCTTCCATCGTCTTTCACGCGTCGCTCTCGTGGCCGTGGTCGTCACGATGTTTCAGGTTGTGACGTCCGTTCCGTTGTTGGCAGGGGACGATCTGGGGAGCCTCTTCCCCGAATCGTGTGATTTCCTCGGCGACATCTGTCCGCTTTCACCGAAGTCGATCGCCGAGCAAGCGACGCTGCTGGGCGACATGGGCGGGTTGCGGCCCGCCTTGGGCGAACACGGCGTCAAGCTCGATGCCAGCACGACGCTGTTCTACCAAGGCGTGGCGCGCGGCGGCAAGAACACCGCGTTTCAGTTCGGCGGCCGCAACGATTACTACGTCACCGCGGACGGCAGCAAGCTCGGACTGTGGCAAGGGCTGATTATCGACCTACACGGCGAAACCCGTTACGGCGAGGACTTGCTGGGACAAACGGGGGCTCTCAGTCCTTCAAACACTGCGTTGTTGTTTCCCGAACCCGGTGCCTCGATTTCCGCGTTAACCGGGGCCAAGGTCACGCAGGTTCTCAGCGAACATTTCCTCGTGTTCGGGGGAAAGATCAATGTCGTTGATGGCTATATGAATCCGTTCGCCGCCGGGAAGGGGCAGACGCAGTTCATGAATACCGCGTTCGTGCTGCCGCCGATCTTTGCTCGAACGGTGCCGTATTCCTCGCTGGGGGCCGGTTTCGCGGTGCTCAGTGAAGGCTATCCCATCCTCAGCATGATGGTGATCGACCCGGCGAATCATCCGGTTTCCAGCGGGTTCGAGGATTTCTTCGAACACGGTGCGGCGCTGTTTGGTGAACTTAGTATCCCGGTGACGATTGCTTCACGACCGGGGCATCAGAACATTTTCTTTTCCTGGTCGAGCCGGCAGGTGAGTGCCCTCGATGCCACGGCATATATCGACACCAATCTCGGACCGGTCCCCGTGCTCGGCCGCGAGACGGGATCGTGGTCGCTGATGTATGCCTTCGATCAATACCTGGTCGTCGATCCCGAGAACCCGCAGCGCGGGTGGGGCGTGTTCGGCCAGTTCGCACTTTCGGATGGAAACCCCAACCCGATCCGCAGCACGGCCACGGTGGGTGTCGGCGGTTCGAGCCCCTGGCATTCGCGGCCACTCGACACCTTCGGCATCGGTTATTACTTCATGCAAACCAGCACCGACTTGCAGCAGACGTTGGCCCCTGTGTTACCGATCGGCAACGAACAAGGCCTGGAACTCTTCTACAACATCGGTGTCACGAAATGGTTTCATATCACCCCCGATTTGCAGGTGATTGAACCGGCGGGACAAGCCGCCAACGCCGCCCTCGTGGTCGGCCTCCGTTCGCGGATTGACTACTGAGGAATTACTTCGTGAACGTCAATTTGGTGGCTTCACCGATGGGGGCGAAGATCAACGTGCGATCGTCCTTAAGGGTGATCTCGCTGAGCATCGTGCCGCCACTGTCGGGTTGCATGACGAGGTTGTTGCCCCGGACGACATACGGGCCGGACACGGATTGCGGTTGTCCGTCGCGAGTGAACTTCCACGAAAAGTCTTCGTCGCCCAAGTGCAGCGTGAACTTTCCATCCTTGTCATTGGCGGTCCAATCCCCTTTGAGCTTTTCCAGCGGATAAGCGGGCTTGTCGAGGTTCGGCGGTGGTGCATCGGTTTTCGGTTTCGGAAGATCCTCGTCCGGGGCATACATCTTCAGGAGATCGGCAGCAAGCTGATCCTTCGGCTGAAGCTGCGTCACTTCCTTGAGCATCGTGATGGCCGCGTCTTTGTGATCGCAGGTCAGATAGTGATAAGCCAGCAGGAACCGGACGTCCGCCGCCTTGGTATCCGCCGTGGCTGCGGATTCGAGCTTGCGCAATTGATCGGAGTAATCGTCCGACTTGCCGTAGAGGCTGATCATGGTGGTCCAGTCCCAGCCGGGACCTGCGGCGAGAACGGCATGAATGGTCGCCGCCGATTCGCGGTATTGTCCCACGGCGAACAGATTGAGACTGCGGAATTCATTGATCGCCGCATCGCGCGGTGCCTGTTTCAGCGCCTGATTTGTCAGCGATAACGCCTGGTCGTAATTGCCGTCATAGAAGCTTTGCCGCGCGGCATCGAAGGCCTGGGTTAACGGGTCCGGTGGGGCTGGAGCATCGGTGACGGGTGCTGCCGGAGGTTGCTGTTCATACGAGGGATCGCCGACGATGGGTTGAGAATAGACGACGACCGGCTGGTTATCAATAATCACCGGTGATGTGTAATACGGGTTGTAGTAGGAACTGACGCCGAAAGCGTAAGAGACGGCGTTAATCCCCCACATCGTCGCCCCGAAGGCCATTGCCGCGGGGTATTGATTCCAGAGGTAGTTCCATCTCCCGCCGCCCCACGCCGGGCCGTAGCCGTTGTAGAAGCCCCAATTGCGTGACCAGTGTCCGGCGGGGCCGTAATAACCGCTGTGTCCCCACGCGCCGTTCGGTCCGATATGGCCGGTGTGCCCCCAATAGCCACCGTTGGGTCCGACGCCACCGGTATGGCCCCAGTAACCATTCGGTCCCCAGAAGCCGACATGGTTAATGTCCCGGCTATTGATGTTATTGTTAATGTTGAGATTGTTGTTGTTCCAATTGTTCTGATGCCAGTTATTGTCGCCCCAATGGTTGTTCAGATCGTCGAAATGCCCCGCGAGATCATTGCGACGATCGGCCATAGAACCGCGATCACTCGGCTGCCAGCGTTCACCGGCCCCCCCTTGTCCGGGCCGCATGCCGGGCAGTGTCCCCGCGCCGTCTCCGCCGGGTCGCACATTCGGGAAGCGTTCTCCCGCGCCACCGGCACCGGGGCGTGATGGTCCCAGTCCCGGCAGACTGGCGGTCCCTCCGCCCGGTCGCAGTCCATTGTTACCGGGAAGCTTGTCGGTCATTCCCGGCAGGTTGTTCGGTCGATTGGTGCCGTTTCCCGGTAAGCCCGGACGTGTTTCTCCACCGGGTCGCAGATCGGGGCGGTTTGCTCCGGCTCCTCCCGCCAAGTCGGGCCGCGTGATCCCGCCGCCCGGATTGATCTGCGGTCGCGAACCGGGGTTCAAACTATTACCGCCACCGCCGAGATTCGGATTATGAACGACGTTCGGTCGGTTGATACCCGCTCCTCCACCGCCAAGATTTCCGCCGCCGGGATTTCCCCCACCGGGACGACTGGCACCGGGATTCCCTCCGCCGATGTTTCCCCCACCGGGGCGACCACCGCCAATACTTCCCCCACCGATGTTGCCGCCGCCGGGACGATTGATGGAGGGTGCGCTCGGCAGGGAAGGACGGGCCGCCGGACTGGGATGGAAGCCTCCTCCAGAGAGTCCGCCGCCACCACC
>JAKFUG010000076.1 GCA_021732785.1 Planctomycetaceae bacterium | reverse complement strand
CGTCAGGACTACTTCTCGGATAGCCTCTGAGTCATGCTGAACTCCGCGCCTTTCTGGGTTGGCGGATGTTTGGATCATCGCCCTTAATCTCTGCGGTTCTGAAAATCTCCGTGTGGGGTTGTGGCCGAATCGAGGAAATCACCGAACTTCGCTGGGAATGGATCAGCGATGATGGGATCATTTGCGTTCCAGACGATATGGCAAAGTGGGGAAAGGGACGCCAATTTCGGATTCCCATGCCACTGCTGCACGCAATCAAATCGTTTGAGAGCAAATCCCCATTCGTCTGGGATAGCACGGTCTCGGAGCTTCGCGGCTATCACATCCAGCGGGGAGGAAAAGGGAGTGCGAACCAACTGGCTGAATTCACTCCCACCCGGCTCAGAGGTAGGCTCCAAAAATGGATTCAAGCTTGGGCGGAGGAGTCGAATCTGATCAATGTCTCCCATCACACCCTGAGAAAGACGGCATTGCAGTGGTCCCGCGAGGAGCAGCTTCGCAAAGCAGAGAATGCCTTCGCAGAACTCTCGAATGTTGGGCTCGACGTTGCCACGAAGTTCTACACCACAGATCCTTTGCGACTTCGAGCGGAGATCTTGTTTCAGAACATCTCGCGTGAACTGCTGAAAGACTCTGAGCTTGCAGTGTCGATGGGGTTGGAGATTGAATCGAAAATTCCCTCCTTGGAAGACGTGCAAGCTGCACTCGTCGAAGGGCGTGTCGATGACGCCAAGCGGATGCTGGCATTGCTCCAATCTCGCCTGACAGCGTGAAACAAAAAACGGGGTGGGAGTCTACTTGGCTCCCACCCCGTTTTTTTGTTTTGGTGACGCTGGTGAGAAATCGTTGATCTCGTCTCTCAGCAGCGTTTTCCACAAACATCTGAAGTCCTTGCAATACAAGGACTTATACGGAGAGGGGGGGATTCGAACCCCCGGTGGAGTTTCCCCCACACAGCATTTCCAGTGCTGCACAATCGGCCGCTCTGCCACCTCTCCAAGTTGTTTTTTACCAATCGGTTACGTCGCCGGAAGTCGTGCTGAACCTGCATTGTTGGCGGCGATTCTCAGAATCGGCTCCGAAAATGCTCCCAGCACCAGCCACCGCCGCGGTCAGCAGACGCCATCGAACTTGATCCGAAGGGAATGCCGTGGCGAAGTCTAACAATTTTGCACGCTCGTTGAAACCGAGCAAACGCACGCAGGATTTCCGCGGTTGTTTCCCCTCCTGAAGCATTCTCCCAGCCGCCCCGAGGCCAGTTTATCTCTTTCGGTCATTTGGCAAACGTTGTTGCGAGCAAACTGATCCTGCTCGATAGTTTCGAGGAAGCCGCGCCCGCAAGTTTCGAAACGGATCGAGAATGGTCATCAGATCCCACGAGCCTGCAACGCGACAAATTCTCCTGGCATACGAAAACAAGTTTTTGCCAAGTGCCGTTGTCGTCCTTACGGCATGACAAACTGGTGGCCTTTCGGATGCACCGTCAACACCGGGCAAGGGGCTTTGCGGACGATTCGTTCCGCGGTGCTGCCGAGCAGCATGTGCGTCAGCCCGCTGCGACCGTGAGTGCCGACGACAATTACGTCGATATCCTGATCTGCGGCGTATTTCACGATTTCGAGAAACGGCGTCCCGGTTCGCAGCACGCGGTGAATCCGCCTCCCTTCCGACCATTTTGGTTCGGGGATCGCTTTCAGCGCCGTTTCCAGGCTGGATCGAATTTCCTCGAGGCTACTCGCCGGAATGACCCACGGCATGTTCGGATCGGGCGACACCATCGCGATGTCCTGCATCACGGAGAGAATATGCAACTCGGCATCAAACTGTTCGGCCAATGCACAGGCATAAAGCTGGGCTTCTGCAGCCGCATCACTCAGATCAGTGGGAAAGAGAACTTTTTTGATCGCGATCATGATTCATGTCTCCGACTCAAGATGACCCGCCTCCGAGAACAGACTTCATTATAGGGGAACAATTTGTCCAAAACGGCTCATTTTTGAAGTCGACAATCAACCAGCGTTTGCCATACCGACCGCGATCGCAGGATTGAGTGCCGAGACCGGAATTCCTCGACGTCAGTTCCGATTGCGGCGCGGCGCGGAAGGACTTAACATGACGCGGTTACTGTGATCGGTTCACCGTTTTGATCATCGCGGAGTCGATGCTCATCCGTGGTGCACGCTTCCAGGAAGGACGGCTCGCCCATGAATTCTGATGCCGCGGGGTTTTCCCGTAAGTCGCTGCTCCCCGGTTCTGAGTCCATCACGACCGCCTACGAATTCAGCAAGACGCCGGCAGCGGACGAACGGCTCAACACGGCGATCGAGCGCACCCGCGATTTCCTGCTGCAACGGCAGCACGCCGAGGGATATTGGGTCGCGGAACTCGAAGGCGATACGATCCTCGAATCCGAGTACATCCTGTTACTGGCGTTTGTGGGACAGGGGCAAACACCGCGGGCCAAAGAAGCCGCGGCGTACATGCTCGCCCAGCAATGTGACCACGGCGGCTGGGCGCAGTTTCCAAACGGTCCCATCGAAATCAGCGGCTCGGTCAAAGCGTACCTTGCACTGAAGATCATCGGGCATGATCTGCAATCGCCCGAGATGGTCCGTGCGAAAGAAGCCATTCTCAACGCCGGCGGTGTGGAAAAGGTCAACAGCTTCACTCGTTACTACCTGGCGATGCTCGGGCTGATTGCGTACGACCTCTGCCCCGCGGTGCCGCCGGAGTTCATGTTGTTGCCGAGTTGGGCACCCTTCAACATCTATGAAATGTCGGCATGGTCGCGGACGATCATCGTGCCGCTCAGCCTGTTATGGGCCTACCGCCCGGTCACCAAGCTGTCGCCGGAACACGGCATTGAGGAATTGTATGCCACCCCGGCGAAACAACTTCCGCGGCAGATTCACGGCGTGAATCATGAAGGCGAGTTGCAAGGGTTCATCGACTGGACGAAGTTCTTTCAACGGGTCGATGTCGCCATCAAGTGGGGCGAAGGGGCCGGGATCAAGCCGTTACGCGGCCGGGCGGTGAAGCTTGCCGAGAAATGGATTCTCGAACGGCTCGACGGGAGCGATGGGCTCGGTGCCATCTTCCCGCCGATCATCTGGACCATCATCGGACTGAAATGCCTCGGTTACGCGGACGACAATTCGGTCATCGTGCAGCAGTTTGCGGAACTCGAAAAACTGGTGATTCGCGAGCACGAACGAGTCCGGCTGCAACCGTGCTTGTCCCCGGTGTGGGATACCACCATCGCGCTGATCGCCCTGCGTGATGCCGGCGTGTCGCAGGACAATCCGGCGATCCGCCGCGGCGTCGACTGGCTGCTGTCGAAAGAATGCCGCCGCAAAGGGGACTGGGCGAATTACCGCCCCGAAACCGAACCGGGCGGCTGGTACTTCGAGTTCAACAACGAGTTTTATCCCGATGTCGACGATACGGCGATGGCCTTGATTGCCCTCAGCAAGTGCCTGCCGGACGGGTTCGATTATCCCGGTGCGATTGAATGGAAGATCGGCGACACCGGTTCTCCGCAAGCCACGATCGTGGGCAAGGCCGCCAATGCACTCGCTGCCATGAGTGGTTTCGAGCGTGCGGAACCGATTGTCGCCGCCATGCGGCGCGGTGTCGGCTGGCTCAAGGCGATGCAAAGCCGGGACGGCGGCTGGGGCGCTTTCGATGCGGACAACACGCGTGAAGTCTTCACGAAGGTGCCGTTTGCCGATCATAACGCGATGATTGATCCAAGCACGGCGGACATCACCGCGCGGGTTCTGGAAAGCCTGGCGTACTGCGGCATTCAACCACACGGGCCGTGGCTCGACCGGGCCATGAACTTCGTGTGGAACGATCAACAGCCCGACTTCGCCTGGTTCGGCCGCTGGGGGGTAAATTACCTCTACGGTACGTGGCAGGTGATTCAGGGGTTCACGAAATTTGGCGTCTCTGCCGATGACCCTCGATTGCAGCGCGGGGCCGACTGGATCATCTCCAAACAGCAAGCAATGGGCGGCTGGGGGGAAACGCCCGCGAGTTACGATGACCCGTCCCTGCGCGGACAAGGTGAACCAACGGCGTCGCAAACCGCGTGGGCGTTGCTTGGGTTAATTGCCGCCGGGCGTGCGGATCAACCCGCCACCCGGCGTGGCGTTGAATTCCTGCTATCGACGCAACGCCCCGACGGCGGCTGGGACGAACCGCAATTCACCGGCACCGGTTTCCCGCGAGTCTTCTACCTGCGGTACCACTACTACCGCATCTATTTCCCGTTGATGGCCCTTGCGCGTTACCGCGACGCCATCGGTGCAATTTAACAAGGAACCAACGTGTGCCTTGGTATCATATTATCTGGACGCCGGAGGCCATTGAACATCTGGCACAGCATGGAGTGACACCGGAAGAATTCGAGGACGTTGTGCTCTACGCCCGCCGGTCTGCACTCGACTTCAGCAAGTCCACCGGGTTACCGTTGATTGAAGGTTCCACGAACGCAGGTCGCTGGTTGGTATGCGTCTTCGAGTTCGATGATGATGTGACAATCGTGCCGGTCACGGCCTATGAGCCGGAGGATGAATAACCAATGGTGCGAACGCTGAAGACGCTTTCCGACGAAGAATCCGCCCGATTACGGAACCTGGCAGCAGCCATCGAATCAGAACGGCCGGAAATTGATGCGCGGTTGCAGCGCATGCGGGCTGCGGCCGCTCAGACAACTTTCAGTGGCCAGCTCCGACGGGCGATTCACGCCGTGCATCAGCAGGAAATGTTCTTGCCAACCTTGCTCGAACGGGCGAATGTGAGTTGGGATGTTCTCGAACCGTTTCTCCTCGGGGATTCTCCACTCCCTGGAGAGGTTATCGATCGACTCGTTGATGCGCTGCAGCTGGAACTGCATGCGAAAGCGGAACCAGAATTTCGTTCTAACCAATCGTAAGGAGCCTATGCAGCGCCGCGACGGCGATCACCGCGGTTTCGATGCGCAGGATCGTGTCTCCCAGTGAAATAATTTGAGCACCCGCATCACGCGCGGTTTTGATTTCGGCTTCGGTCCAGCCCCCTTCCGGTCCGATGGCAACGGTTGTTGTCGAGGCCGGTGGCAGGGTCTGCCGCACATCTGCGAACGGTTGACCGGATGGATCGGCAACAAGCAACGGCCCTGGTTGACCAAGCAGTGTTGCCACTTCTGTGACCGGTGCGAGGTCCATTTTCCAAACCCGGCGGGATTGCTTGCACGCTTCGATGATCGCTTGTCGCAACCGATCGAGTTTGCTGTCCCGTGGGTCAACCACGCCGCGGGCTGTCCGCAGCGGGATCAGCGTCGCCACGCCCAACTCGGTGGCCTTCTCGACGAGCCAGTCGAACCGGTCTCCCTTTGGAACGGCCGTCGCGATGATCAGCCGGGACTGCGGCAGCGGTGACCGTTCGGTGCTGCGAATGGCGAATGTCACCTCGCGTTTGCCGACGGTGACAATTTCCGCCTCGGCGACCAGTCCCGCGCCGTCAAACAATTCGACGGTCTCACCCGGCGGCAACCGCATCACTTTCGCCAGATGGTGGGCCTCGGGGCCGTCGAGGAGCACGGTTCCCTGCTCCGGTAACTTTTCGCAATAAAACCGCTTTTCCATGAGAATCCGTGCGAACGCGAAGGGTGGAAAAATCCAGAGATTCCGTGTGGTTCACTAGAATCGGGACCACTGTCGCGGATTTCCCGGACGGATGCCAGCGCGCAGAGTCGCTTCGATCCGACCAATCGGCTTCCCGGGCCGTTTCTGTGATGCCGGGCATGGATTCGGCATGATTCGTTGACTCATTGCCACCCGACACATTAAAGTTGATTGATTGGTTCTGTGCGCGTGACCTGAGAAGCGGTCGCGCAGTTTGCGGAGACGTTGCGTGGTGCGGGGTTGGGATCGAGTTTTCATCGTCATGGTGATGGCCGCGGTGCAGGATGCCGCTGGTTTGGCAGCCGACCCGGCGGTCAGCTTCGTCAACGATGTGATGCCGGTGCTGACGAAGGCCGGTTGCAATGTCGGCGTGTGTCATGCGAAGGCGGGGGGCGGCCAACGGGGCTTCCAACTTTCACTCCTCGGATTTGAACCCGACGAAGACTACGAACATCTGGTGAAGGAAGCCCGCGGGCGGCGGTTGTCGCCGGGGGCACCCGAACAAAGTCTGCTATTGCTGAAAGGGGCCGCGCTGATTCCGCACGGTGGCGGCATGCGACTCGACCCGAAGTCGGCCGATTTCGCAATTCTGCGCGAGTGGATTCGTCAGGGGGCAATCGCGGCGAAACCTGACGAAGCGAAAATCGTCGGATTCAACGTCCAACCCAGCCGCGGAACCGTGTCCCGAAATGGCGATCAGGCACTGAAGGCGATCGCAACGTATTCCGATGGCAGCACACGCGATGTCACAACGATGGCGTTGTATGAATCGAATGATCGCGCCATGGCCGATGTGAGTCCACACGGTCTTGTGAAGGTACACGACCTCGCGGGCAAAGTTTCCGTGATGGTTCGTTATCAAGGCCGGATCTCGGTCTTCAGTGCATCCGTCCCGCTGGGTGCCCCCGTGGAAACGACACCGGAACCAAAGAATTTCATCGATGAACTGGTCTTTGCCAATCTGAAAGAACTCGGCGTCCCACCGTCTCCGTTGTGCGATGACGCCACTTTTCTGCGACGGGTGACGCTCGATATCGGCGGCCGCATTCCGACAGCCGCAGAAGCCACCGCCTTCCTCACCAGTACCGCGGCGGACAAACGCGAAAGGGTGATCGACGATCTGCTTGCCAGTCCCGATTACGCCGATTTCTTTGCGAATAAATGGACGGCACTGTTGAAGAACCGTCGTGATGATGCCAGCGATATCGTCTCGAATTTCGCGTTCCATGCGTGGGTCCGCGATGGTTTGCTTGCCAACAAACCGTACGACCAGTTCGTGAAGGAATTGCTGGCGGCAACGGGGACCGTCATCGGTAACCCGCCGGTCGCCTGGTACAAACGCGTCAAGGAACCGAAGCAGCAATTGGAAGATGTCGCTCAGCTATTCCTCGGCGTCCGCATGCAATGTGCGCAGTGTCATCACCACCCCTTTGAACGCTGGAGCCAGGACGACTATTACTCGCTGTCCGCGTTTTTCACGCAGGTCGGTCGCAAGCCTTCCGGCACACGCGGGGAAGACCTCGTGTTCCACAAGCGCGGCGTCGCAACGGCCACAAATATCAAGACGGGGCTCGCGCTCAAACCCGCAGCCCTGGGCGATGCCATTCCCGACATTTCGCCTGATTCCGATCCTCGTTTGAATCTCGCCGATTGGATGGCGGGTCCGAAGAACCCGTTTTTCGCGAAATCGCTGGTGAATCGCTACTGGAAACACTTCTTTCAGCGCGGGCTGATTGAACCGGAAGACGACATCCGTGATTCCAATCCGCCGACGAACCCGGAATTGCTGGCGGCTTTAGAGAAGCATTTTGTGACCAGCGGCTTCGATCTGAAGAGCCTGATTCGCGTCATCACGCAATCCCGGGCGTATCAGTTGAGCGCGACGCCGAATCAACACAACGGGGTCGATGTGCAGAATTATTCGCGCTATTACCCGCGGCGGTTGCAGGCCGAGGTGCTACTCGATGCCGTGGATCAACTGACGGGCAGCCAGACCGATTTTGCGAATCTGCCTCCGGGCACGCGGGCCGTGGCATTGCCCGACAACAGCTACAACGGTTCGTCACCGTTTCTGCGAGTGTTCGGCCGTCCGGAAGGAGAGAGCGTCTGCGAGTGCGAGCGCGTGCAGTCGTCGAGCCTCGCGCAAAGTCTGCACCTCATCAACGCCGCCGATGTGAAAGCGAAGCTCGCGCAACCAAACGGTCGGGCCGAACGCCTCGCCAAGGAAGAACGCCCTGCGGAAGAAAAGGTGCGGGAGTTGTATCTCGCGGCGTTTTCCCGTGACCCGCGTGCGGAAGAGTTGAAGGTGGCTGTCGATTACCTCACCGAAGCCCGGACCGATGCCGCGGGGAACACCATCGAACCGCAACGCGCCGCCCGCGAAAACTTCCAGGATTTGTTGTGGGCGTTGATCAACACGAAAGAGTTTTTGTTCAACCATTAAAGTCGCCCTGCCGCAGACAGGATTGTCCTGACGTGAATGGATTATCGATGCGAAATAATGCTCAAACCATGCTTGCCCAAAGCGGCAACAATGGCACCCGATGGTTCGCCGCTTTTATCGTGACTTTCGCGGTGTTTGTGGTGCATCGATCGGCCGATGCCCAATCGGTCTGCCTGCCGGCCCCGCGGTTGCTGACGACGATGCCGATGGGCGGAAAGGTCGGCACGCAGGTTGAAATCACCATCAACGGCGAACATCTCGATGATGCCAAAGAACTCATCTTTTCCGATGCCCGGCTGAGTGCCGCACCGAAGCTCAATGCCGCCGGTCAACCGGAAGCCAACAAGTACGTGATGACGATCGCCGCCGAGTGTCCGCCCGGCGTGTATGAGACCCGCGTGATGACCCGGCTGGGGTTGTCGTCATCGCGCATCTTCAACGTTGGCACGCTGACGGAAACGGTCCGCACGCAACCCAATACAAAGCTCGAAATGGCGATGGCGCTGCCATTGAATTCGGTGTGCAACGCGGTGATCACGAATCGCGCTGTGGATCATTACACGTTCGAAGCGAAGAAGGACCAGCGGGTCATCGTCGATTGTGCGACGCGCGGGATTGATTCAAAGCTCAACGCCGTCGTGATCATCGCCGATGCGCTCGGCCGCGACCTGCTGGTGGAGCGGCGCGGCGGCGTCCTCGACTACATCATTCCGGCCGATGGAAAGTACGTTCTCAAAATTCACGAACTGACCTTCAAAGGGGGCCACGATTACTTCTATCGGCTCGGCTTGTGGGAACAACCGGTGGGCACGCCGATTGTGCGGCAGCCCGGCACGCAACCGGTGAATTCGTTCTCGTGGCCGCCCACCGGTTTGCCAGTCGAACCGCAACTCGTGGAGGCGGAGCCGAACAATGACGGCCAGCGGGCAATGAAGATCACTTTACCGTGCGATCTCGCCGGCACGTTCTTTCCCGCAGCCGATGTTGACGTCTTTGAATTCGAAGCGAAAAAAGGCGAGGAATGGTGGGTGGAAGTCGCTTCCGAACGCTTCGGCCGACCGACCGATCCCGCGGTCCTGGTGCAGCAGGTGACGAAGACCGCCGAGGGGGAAAAGACGACCGACATTGCCGAACTCGCAGACATTCCGAGTCCGGTGAAAGTGTCCAGCAATGGTTATGCCTATGACGGCCCTCCGTATGACGCCGGGACCGCCGACGTGCTTGGCAAGTTCGTCGTGAAAGAAGACGGCGTACATCGCTTGCAGTTAACCGATCTGTTTGGCGGCACCCGCAATGATGTCCGCAATCGATACCGTCTCGTCATCCGCAAAGCCGCGCCCGACTTTGCGTTGGTGGCGTGGGCGCAGCACATGGAACTCCGCAACGGCGACCGAGCCGCGCTTTCCAAACCGATGTCGATGCGTGGCGGGTCAACGATGGCACTGGAAGTCATTGCCTTCCGCCGGGATGGTTTCAATGGCGACATTGACCTCACGATGAGTGGTCTACCCGAAGGCGTCACGGCGAAAGGTCTGAAAATTCCCGCGGGTCAGTCGCGCGGATTGCTGCTCGTCACCGCCCATCAGGATGCTCCGCGCGGATTTACCAACGCAGCGTTTCTGGGAACCGCCGTGATCGAGGGGGCCTCCGTAGCGCGGCAATGTCGGTTAGCGTCAGTGGCATGGCCGATTCCCGATGCCTGGGGTGAGATTCCCAGCCCGCGACTCCTTGCCGATGTCCCCGTGTCCGTCGGCGGCTCGGATCTTGCCCCACTGACCATCAAGCCGCAATCTTCGGAGACCGTCGAAGTCAAAGCCGGTGAGAAGCTCACGATTCCACTGATCTTGCAGCGGCGCAGTGAATTCTCGGGAGCGACGATGCAGCTCAAGCCGATCGGGGCCGGTTTTGATCGTGCGCCTGCGTTCGATGTCACTCTGACCGGTGATACGGCACAAGCCGTATTTGATCTCGCCGCGCTGAAAACTCCGCCGGGCGAATATCTCATTGGCTTCCACGGCGGTGCGGTGGTGAAGTATCGCCACCGGTTGGATCAGGTCGCTGTCGCCGAAGTTGCACAAAAGAAAGCGACGGACGATGCGACGGCTGCGGATGCCGAAGCCAAGAAGCTCGCTGAATCCGTCGCCGCAACGCCGGATGACAAGAAGCCGGAAGCCATGAAAGCCGCGGATGAAGCGACCGCGCGCCAGAAAGCCGCCGCCGCGGCGCTGACCGCAGCGAACGAACAATTGAAGAACGCCACTAATGTCGCGCAGCCGCGCGACATCGTCGACATCGTCGTCTCCGAACCGATCACCATTCGCGTCTTGCCCGCGGAGTCCAAATGAGTCGTCTTCCCCTTCCCACCGCTCCCGTGCATTGCCCCGGTCCCTCCGGATTGGGTGTTCCCGGTCGTCGTGCTTTTTTGAAGACCGGGCTGGCGGGGTTCGCGTCGTTGAGCCTGCCCGGCATTCTGCGATTGCAGGCACAGAATCGGCTGCATGCCGCCGAGACCACGTCGCCGTCTGAAAAGACCGCAGTGATTATGGTCTGGCAACCAGGCGGCTTATCGCACATTGATTCGTATGATCCGAAGCCCGATTCCGGCAGCGAATACCGTGGGCCGTTTAGTCTCATTCCCACGAAAGTGCCGGGAATGAACTTCACGGAACTGCTGCCCCGGCAAGCCGCCATCGCCGACAAATTCACGGTCTTGCGGTCCATGCGGCAGAACGCCGGCGGGCATCCGGCGGGGTCGATGCAATTGCTCTCCGGCGATCCCGACACGCGCGACAAACCCAAGCCGCGTTATCCGGACTGGATGACCGTTGCCAACTACATGCGGTCGCAAACCGGGCCGCGACAGAATCCGTTGCCGGCGTATGTCGGCATCAACCCGCCGCTGGAATACAACGGCCCGGCGTACCTCGGCGATGCGTATTCGCCCTTCGTGGTGAACGGCGATCCGAACGCACCGACTTTCACCGTGCCGAACATCGGCCTCACCGATGCCAGCGAGGTCAATCGCCTCGGACGTCGGTCCACGCTGCGGCAGCGTCTCGATACTCTCGAACGGTCTTTCGACCGCGCTGGCGAACTTGCTGCACTCGATGAATTCGAAGTGCAGGCGATGACGTTGCTGACGAATCCGAAGACGAAAGAGGCTTTCGATCTCAGCAAGGAAGACCCGCGGGTGCGCGATCGTTACGGCCGCAATCAATGGGGACAGCAATTGCTCCTCGCGCGGCGGCTCGTGGAAGCCGGTGTCGATGTGCTGACGACGAGTCTTGCCGGTGCCCTGTGCGGCCGCGTCCATAATTGGGACGACCACGCCGTGAATCACCACGTGTTCGAGGCGATGAAGTTCCGTTCCGAAGTTTACGACCGGGCGGTTTCAGCATTGATCGAAGACATCCACGAACGGGGTCTCGACAAACGCGTGCTGGTGGTGGTCACGGGTGAATTCGGTCGCACGCCGAAGATCAATTACGCGGCGAGTACCGGTGCCGGGGATGCCAGCGCTCCCTCGGGGACGATGCAGCCGGGCCGCGATCACTGGCCGCGAGCCTATTCCAACATCTGGGCCGGCGGCGGGATTCAGCACGGTAAGTTCATCGGCGCGACGGACAAGCGCGGCGAGGACAGCATCGACCGCATCTGCGGCCCCGGCGATTTTCTGGCGACGATCTATCACCACCTGGGCATCGATTCCGCCAACACGCTCATCAAGGATTTCAACGGCCGCCCGACGCCGATCGTCGATCACGGCAAACCGATCCCGGAATTGATGGCATAGTGGCAATGCCGGGAAGTTCTTACCGCCTGGCAGCATGACACTGGCGAAATCTACTTCAGCAATGCCTGCAAGCGTTGTCGCGCAGGTGTGAAATGGGGGAGGAGTTGCAGACAGGCCTGATAATGGGCAACGGCCTCTGGACTGCGGCTGAGC
Organism: Planctomycetaceae bacterium; assembly: GCA_021732785.1. Classification (GTDB taxonomy): domain Bacteria; phylum Planctomycetota; class Planctomycetia; order Planctomycetales; family Planctomycetaceae; genus DSVQ01. Next base: position 10,605 of record JAKFUG010000076.1, on the reverse strand, counting down.
TTTTCCAGCGCTAAACCCAGGTTGTAGCGTGCCTCGTACAAATCGGGATTCAAACGTATCGCGAGTTCCAGCGCCTCGGCCGCGGCGGAATAATCCTCTTGCAGAAGCAGCGTTGCCCCCAGCATGGACTGCACCCCCTCGGACCCTGGCTCGAGCTCGACTGCACGCCGGAGACTCTGCACGGCCTCGGGAAGCCTTCTCTGTTTCAACAGACATCGCCCCAGTTCGCCGTGGGCCGCGAAATAGTCACCATCTGCGGCCAAAGCCTCGCGCAGCAGCGGCTCGGCGGTGTCGTAATAGCCGGCATCCATCATGGCTGCGGCAGCGTTCAGTTTGTAGTAAGTCGGAAGCATGTCTTTCACATCGCGAAGGGGCCGGTTTTCCTCACCCATCGTCTGGTGAGTCGACGCGTACCCCAGGCTGCGAAGCGTGCGGCGTTCCTGCTCGGAGAGCGTCACATTGCCTGTCAGACGCTGATTCATCCGCTCCTCCCAGGACGTTAACTCCTCTTCCAGCTTCAGGAGCTGGTCGCGAGATTCGGTCGCGAGATTATTGAGCTCGCGGGGATCGGCCATCAGATCGTACAACTCCGCCTGCGGGCTGCGGATGTACTTCCATTGTGAGGTAATCAATGCTCGCTGTGGCGACCAGTGTCCCGTTTGGTAGGGCTCGTCGGTCTCCGCATAGCACGGGATGACGGTCAGCGGTTCGCCCCGCAAGGCAGGCCGCAATGATCGCCCGCTGACATGCGGGAGCGGCCGCAGTCCCAATCGATCCAACACGGTCGGGGTGAGATCGACCAGCGATACCGGCTCGGCCACCCGGTGCCCCCGTCCTCTCTCGTTGGGAGACACCACCAGCAGCGGAACCCGTAGCGTCGCGTCATAAAGCGTCATGCTGTGCGACAGTTCCCCATGCTCGCCCAGACTCTCCCCGTGATCGCCAACGATGACAATGAGTGTGTTCTGTAGCGCACCGGACTCCCTGAGGTTCGTGATCAACCGATCGATCTGCTTATCCACATAGGCAAGTTCCGCATCGTAGGGGCGGTCCTTGAATTCCTCCCCGAACCGGTCCTCATGCGTCAGGTAGGGAAAGTGTGGATCGAACAGATGCACCCAGCACAGGAACGGCTTACGGCTGCGAGGCTGCAACCACGTCAGTGCGGCATTGATGACAAGGTTTGCATCACGATACTGATGATGTCCATGCAAACCGGCCTCGGCCTGCGACAGATCATCGTTGTACGTTTTGAAGCCTTGCTGCAAACCAAACTTGTGGTTCAGCACAAACGCAGCAACAAAGGCCCCGGTCTCGTAGCCTGCCGCCTGCAGTTCGGTAGCCAGCGTGGGCAATCCCGGAGGCAACGCCGCCTGGCCGTTGTTGTGCAGGCCATGCTCGGGTGGATACAGGCCGGTCAGCATCGACGCATGCGACGGCAATGTGAGGGGGACGGGTGCATAGGCCCGCTCGAAGAGCACCCCCTGCTGAGCCAGGCGATCGAGCACGGGCGTCTTGGCGAGCGAATAGCCGTAACAGCCCAAGCGGTCCGCCCGTGTCGTATCCAGCGTAATCAGCAGGACGTTTAAGGGCGGCGTCGAACGCACATACCACAACACGCCACCGGCGATCGAACCGAGCAGCACGAAACAAGTGAATCCGACCCGAGCGCTGTGGGTCATGACGGAACTTTTTGATTGAGTGAGCGTCGCCAGCAGGTCAACAGTGAAACAGATCTCCGGAAAATACCGATTTTGGAGAGTACAATGTCGCCGTTATGATCCGTAAGAAAAAGTGGCATTGCCCCCACAGTACTCGACCACACTCGGCTCTGTTGATCCTTTTCAGGGATTTTTTGATGAGAATCGAATGTCACGAGCGAGCCATTCAAAGCAGAACCACGAATCAGACAAGGCTGATTCGTGGTTCAACGGGCAAAGGCCAGAGAGCCGATTAACCGGGTCCCATCAGAGCAGGAGACAGTTTTTTGCTCGCCTTCAATTCGAGCCCGACATTCCCTTGCTCAGAAATCACCACCTGAGTCGCCGGGAATTTCGGATTCGGCGTTACCAGATACATCGGCAGAGTTTCGACCAGAATGATTCCTGGATCGGCTGTCGTTCGATCCTCGGGACCCGGTGATCCATCGGGCAGCCGCCGTCTCGAATAGGACACTGTGTACTTGCCGGGCGGAAGACCAGGTTTATTCTGGTCAAGATCCGTGACAATAAAGCCGCCGGCGTTATCGGTGACACCGGTGCCTCCCAGACGGCCCTTCACGGTGACTTCCGGAATGAAAGTGACGACCACTCCATCCAGCGTCTTTCCGTCGATCGACAACTTTCCACCCACCGGAACCAATGGGTCCGAGATCCGACCGCAGCCTGTTGCAGTCAGCGCCAGGATCAATCCGGGAATAACCAGCGATGATCGAAAGTGCATTTCGATACTCCAATTCCTAGTGTCAAGCGGGAGCCCTCATGGTGTTAGGCAGGCTTCCGAACCGATCCACCCCCTGGAGGGCCGCAAACAGGGGACAGCCAATTTCGGAACCGAGTCTCAATCTGAAGATAGGCGCGAACACTTGTGCGCGCCTATCTCAATAACGCCTTTACTGTGCTATAGCGGGGCTCAGAATTCGCCGACCGCATTGCCGTCTGCAATGTAGGCGAGATACTGCAAAGTCGTCAGGTTCGTATTCTGGCCGAGGAACCGTACTGCACCGTCTCCCATGAGAGCGTGGCAGCCACCCACGTGCATCGAACTCGCGTTGTAAGCATAGTTCGTCAAGGTCGTGCTGCTCCCCACCAGGAATCGGTTGATGCCTTGAGTCAGCACCACACCTGTGCCAGCGTGCTGAACGCAAGCCCAAGGCGAAACGCGTCCGCTCGAACACTCGAAGACGGTTTCGCACACTAAAACCGTGTTGCTGGTCCCATCGACAAAGTCACGCATGGTCGAATTCGAGTTGCCGCCGAACGCGGGCCGTACCGTCCGGCCAATGCCCGTCCAACTGGGCTGATAGTGAGTCTGATTCACACTGAATTGATAGGACGACTTGTAGCTGTTGCCACTCGTTCCACACCCGTAATAAATGCCATCATCGACAATGTAAGGAGTACCTGAATCAGAGGGGCACGTGAACGCAGCCAGTTTGGTGGTTTTGGCGTTGAGATTAGGAGCGACGATGGTGTTAATGGGAGTAACACCAGCACCAGCATACTTCCCGAACGGCAGATTGAAATCAAAAGTGTTGTACAACGGAGCCTGGTCAATGTAAGGCAGAAGCATGACCAACCCGTTCTGATTCTTCACCGCTGCTGCCGGTCCGCCTTGCCCAATCCCGGCCATTTCCGCATAGGGGAACACCGACATGGTGTCATGGTAGTTGTGCAAGGCCAGTCCCATCTGCTTCAGGTTGTTCCTGCACTGAGTGCGACGGGCGGCCTCACGAGCTTGCTGCACCGCCGGCAGCAGCAAAGCAATTAAGATCGCGATAATCGCGATGACCACCAGCAACTCAATGAGCGTAAAACCCCGACCGCGCATCTTCATGAGAACTCTCCGAAAAAAGGAGGCAAGGAAAAGCCGCCACCTCGGCAGCATCAATCCAGACGTAGAAAGCGGATCACATCAGTCGCGTGAAGCCACGACCAATGACAGGACACATCATCAAAACCACTCAGCATGCCATGCAATCAGCAGAGGTTCAGCATAAACCCTCGTCCGCTGCATAACCCAATCGCTAAACCGACGTCTGAATCCCATGCAATTCCCGTTCCGTATGCTGCCAGACGCGTGGGAGGCTGTTTGCTGCATCCGGGCTGATGGATCCCATTTCGCCCTTCAACGAAGCTGTAGAATTTGCCCTCGAAAGTGCTATCGCCGTGCGAATGCCCTGCGACAAGCAAATCGCGGGAACTTGTTACGCCACAGGGTGCTGCCCCACGGAGAGCGGGTCCGTAGTTCAAGCCGCGCGGAGAGGAATTGGCATTCAAAAGGGCGCTTGTCGCGCTGAAGGAGAGCCGCTAAAAAATCGTGTCGGTGCCTCAACGGTTTCCCTGAGTGACGTCGCCGGATGGCGAAAACCGATCATTTGTTGGGCATCGGTGCAAAATCAATCATCACCGATCATTCAGAGAGCCCAAGCTCTCGACGGATTCGTTACCTTAAGGGAGGTCGAAGCAATCCTTCCAATCCCCGGGGCCGGGCTTGTCCTGTTGGTGGGAAACGGACGGAATGCGGTAGCGTTTCCACGTAAAGATTTCGCAGCAACACCAGTGAAACAGCAGCAAGGCGACCTCGTTTCGTGGGAAGTCACTCCGTGTCATTGATGGAATTGATCGTGCCGTTCGCTTACATCGGTCCGGGGGCCGGGTTCTCGTTTCTGGGCTCATTCCTGATTCTGTTCGCCGCGCTGGGGTTGGTCGTCGTCGCGATTCTGACTTGGCCGATCCGCATGCTGCGAATGTGGATCAAACGGTCTCATTGGCGCTTGAAGCCGCTCGCCAGCCGGGTGGTGGTGGTCGGGCTGGATGGCCTCGATCCGACTCACGTTCGAAAACTGATGGCCGACGGGAAGATGCCCAATTTTCAGGCTCTGGCCGACACTGGCAGCCTGTCCGATCTGGCGACGACGCTGCCACCGATTTCGCCGGTGGCCTGGTCGTCATTCCAAACCGGCGTGAATCCGGGCAAGCACAATATCTACGATTTCCTCAATCGCAATCTGCGGACGTATCTCCCCGAACTGTCATCGGCCCGCATCATCGAGAGTGACGCGAAGGGCTGGCGCAAGTGGTGGGGTGGCGGGAGCACCGTTCGTCTGCTACGGAAAAGCCAGCCCTTCTGGAAAATCCTGGGCGACTACGGCGTCTTCAGCACCATTTTGCGGGTGCCGATTACGTTTCCCCCCGAGCGTTTTTTTGGGCTTTCGTTGTCGGCAATGTGTACTCCCGATTTGCGTGGCACGCAGGGTTCATTCACGCTGTTCACCTCGAACCCCGAGGAAGCAAAGGCCGCAACAGGCGGGCTGCGGCTGATGGTGTCACGGATCGGCAATCGTCTCGATGCGGACTTGCCAGGGCCGCCGCGTCCGAACGGGCAAACCTTGCCCGCTTATCAAGCACGGCTGCGGATTCGGGTTTTCGAGGACCGCCAGGAAATTGAACTTCAAGTCGGAAGCGAACGGATTCGCCTACCACTCTGTCGCGAATCGGGCTGGGTTCGTGTTCCGTTCCGGGTCGGGCTTTACAGCAGCATCAGCGGGTTATGCAAGTTCCGTCTGGAATCGATCGCCCCCCATTTTCGCTTGTACGCTTCGCCGATTCACATTGATCCCGAGCGTCCGGCGATGCCGATTTCGCATCCCCTTTATTTCTCGATGTATCTGGCCAAGCTGCACGATTCGTTCGGTACCCTGGGACTGGCGGAAGATACCTGGGGGTTGAACTCCGGGGTTGTGGGGGAAGAGGCGTTTCTCGAACAGGCATGGGCGATTCACGACGAGCGGGAACGGATGCTGTTCGATTCCCTGCGGCGCATGCAGCGTGGACTCACCGTCTGCGTGTTCGATGGGCCGGATCGCATTCAGCACATGTTCTGGCGGCACAACGTTCCCGATCATCCGGCCAATCGCGGTCGCGACACGGAGAAGCATCGGCACGTCATCGACGACATGTATCAGCGCATGGACGAACTCGTCGGCCGTGTGCGGAAGGAATTAAAGCCCGGCGATATTCTCTTTGTGTTGTCCGATCACGGCTTCTGCGATTTCAGTCGCGGCGTGAACCTCAATGTCTGGCTGCGTGACAACGGCTACCTCGTGGTGAATGATACCCATGAAACCGGCGAATACTTTGCGGGCGTCGATTGGTCCCACACCAAAGCCTACTCCTTTGGGCTCAGCGGCATCTATATCAATCAACAGGGACGCGAGGGAAAAGGAATCGTGCCCGCCCAGAAGTCCGCGGCTTTGCGTCAGGAAATCATGGAGAAGTTAACCGGTCTGATGGACTCCGAGCGTCATGGTCGTGCGATTTATCGGATGCACGATTGTCACCAGGAATATAGTGGCCCGTATGTGGCGAACGGTCCCGATTTGATTGTCGGCTATGAAAAAGGCTACCGGGCTTCGTGGGAGAACGCCGTCGGGCGGGTGGATGGTCCGCTCTTTCGCGACAATGACCGGCCGTGGAGTGGCGATCATTGTGTCGATCCCGCGTTGGTTCCCGGCGTGTTGCTTGTCAACCGGCGGTTACCTGAGGACATCCAACCTTCGATTCTGGATTTCGCACCGACAATTTTGAAGCTCTTTGGCGTGCCGTTAGCACCTTATTTTGATGGACAGCCGTGGGATTTCAATGACGGGGCAGTCTTAGCCCCCGGCGAGTCGCGGGGGGAATCACATCCGCCACATGCGAAGTCCGCAACATGAACCAATCGCGCGAACAACATCGGCGTCCTGTTTCCCGGCGGAGTTTTCTTCGCGCCGCCGGAGCGTTGTCGCTGGCCGCCGGGTGTGGGCGGCAAACTCGCCGACATCGGCCGGGCAACATTGAGCGGGTCATCGTCATGGGGGTCGACGGCATGGACCCCGTCCTGTTACGGCGGTTCGTCGCGGAAGGCCGGATGCCAAATTGCCAGCGTTTGATGACGCTCGGTTCTTTCCAACCATTGGCCACCAGCAATCCGCCGCAAAGCCCGGTGGCATGGTCCAATTTTATCTCGGGCACGAATCCGGGCGGACACGGCATCTTTGATTTCATCGCGCGTGACCCCGAAACGATGCTCCCGTATCAATCCATCAGCCGGCTCGCGTCCGGCGGCAAACCGATCCGCTTCGGCAAGTATCAGCTTCCCACGTCGGCAGGAAAGCTCAGCAGCCTGCGTCACGGTGCCACATTGTGGAACGAGCTCGAACAGCACGGTGTCCCCTGCACCGTGTTCCGAATGCCCGCGAACTTCCCGCCCAGCGAGAGTGAAGCCACCACGCTTTCCGGAATGGGAACTCCCGACCTACAAGGCACGAACGGCACGTTCACGTTCTTCACCGACGACGACACGATGCGAACCCGCGAAGTCTCCGGCGGCCGTATCGAGCGGGTGCTTCTCGGCAACCATGTGCTGGAATGCCGGCTCCGCGGGCCGGTGAACGAATTCGTCACGGCGCAGGAGCAATGCGAAGTCCCGGTGACGATCGACCGCGATCCCGATCGATCAGTGGTCCGCATGGTGATTCAGGATCAAACACTCATACTGCGGGAGAAGGAATGGAGCGATTGGATCGTCGTGAAGTTTCCCCTCGTGCCGTATGCCGTCGAGGTGTCGGGCATCTGCCGGTTTTATCTGAAAAGTGTTCATCGCCCCTTCGCGTTGTATGTCACGCCGATCAACATCAACCCGGCGGATCCGTCCTTGCCGCTTTCCACGCCGCCGGACTATTCGCGGCAACTGGTGAAGGAACTCGGTTATTACTACACGCAAGGTCTGGTCGAAGACACGCATGCGTTGTCGGCGAGCGTTCTCGACGCGGAGGAATACCGCCAGCAAGCGCTGTTTGTCCACGAGGAACGGATGCGGTTTTTTGAGCACGAATTAGCGCGGTTTCGGGACGGCTTTCTGTTCTATTATTTCTCGACGCTCGATCTCAGTTGTCACATGTTCTGGCAAACGATCGATGAGAATCATCCGCGGTATTCGACGGAAGATGCGAAAAAGCATGGCGACTTTATCCGTTCGCTTTACGAACGAGTTGATCATGCCATCGGTCTGGCGATGGAGCAACTCGATGACAAAACGTGGTTGATGGTGATGTCCGATCACGGCTTCACCTCCTTTCGGCGGCAGTTCAACTTGAATTCCTGGCTGCTGGAAAACGGACTGCTGCGCACCCGCCGCGCTCCCGTTCGGAATGGTTCGACGGATTTTCAGGATGTCGATTGGACCAGGAGCCGGGCGTACGGATTGGGCCTGAATGGCTTATATCTGAATCGCGCGGGACGGGAGAAATGGGGACCCGTCCGGGACGCGGAAGCGACAGCACTGGAAAACGACCTGATTCGTCAACTCCAGCAATTCCGCGATCCGGTGACCGGGGAGAAGGTGATCGCGAATGTCTTCCGTGCGGCCGACGTCTACTCGGGGCCGTATGTGAACCTCGCGCCGGATCTCCTTATTGGTTACCATCGCCACTATCGTGCCTCCTGGGATACCATTCTAGGCGGTTTTCCCTCGCAGATTGTGTCCGACAACACGAATGCCTGGAGCGGCGATCATTGCATCGATCCTCAATTTGTGCCGGGCGTTCTTCTCAGCAACCGACCCCTCGTTGAACCCGTTCCGCGATTGGAAGATCTCGCCCCCACCATCTTGGACGGGTTTCAGGTTCCGGTTCCAGAGACGATGACCGGTCGGGTTTTGTCGACAACCTAACGCGCGGTGAGAAGCCCTCCATGTTTGAACCACGAATTAAAATCGAACGCCCGCTGTATGAGACACTGAAGCGAGCGGCCCAGATTGCCGGGTACAGTTCGGTCGACGAGTTCATCATTCACGTTCTCGAAAAGACGGCTGCCGAAGTGGAGCAGGCCCAGTCCGAAAACGAAGTCCGCAAGCGGCTGCAAGGCTTGGGGTATATCGAGTGATACGGCTCGTCAATCCACTGCTGAACGGTCTCTTTGACCTGCTGATGTGGCCTTGCATAGGGACATCCCCGTGGCCGGGATTGATCGTGGCATCATTCTTTTCCGCCGCGATGTTTGTCGCCTTGTTCCGCGTGTCATCGCATCAGCACGCTCTTCGACGAGCACGCAATCGACTGGTGGCGCGGACGCTCGAACTGCTGTTCTTTCAGCACGACTTGCGGGTGACACTCACCGCCTGTGGTCGCATTTTCGCCACCAATGTTGCCTATTTGATTCAGTTCTTGCTGCCAATGGCCATCGGGAGCCTTCCCCTCATCCTGTTGTTTGCGCAGTTCGAAAGCTGGTTTGAACGACGCCCGTTGAAGATGGGCGAACAAGTCGTCTTGACGATCCAACTGGATGCGGGCCATTCGGTCATGAGCAGTCCAGTAGAACTCCGGCATTCGGCACACGTTCGAACGGATACTCCCGCCATGCGCATTCCGTCTCGCAATGAATTGGCATGGCGGCTGGTCGCCGTCGTGCCCGGACAGGGCTGGGTTGAAGTGACGCTGGATGGTGTCTGCGAACGGATCGCGTTGTCAACCGGCGATCAAGTCACGCGCATTGGTCCGCGGCGGGACGGAGGCGGAGTCATCAACGAACTGTTTGCTCCGTCGGAACCGCCACTCGCCGCGTCCGGCCCATTTCGACGACTGGAGATTTCCTATCCTCGAAGGGAGATCGATTTGGGCGGGAGATCGTTTTCCTGGCCTGTCATCGTCATCGTGTTGATGATGGTCTTCAGTCTGGTCCTCGCCCGTCTTTTGGGCGTGCGCGTTGTCTGAGGAAAAGCGGCGCATGATTACCGTTGTCTCCGGCCTCCCCCGTTCGGGAACATCGCTCGTGATGCAGATGCTCGCCGCCGGCGGGTATCCGATTCTCTGCGATGATCGTCGTCCGGCCGACGACGACAATCCCCGCGGTTATCTCGAATATGCACGGGTGAAGTCGCTGGAACACGACGCCAGTTGGCTCGATCAGGCCGAAGGCAAAGCCGTCAAAATCATTTCCCCCTTGCTCGCAAGCTTACCGGCCCATCACGATTACCGGATCATCTTTCTGCAACGCGATCTCGGTGAAGTTCTGCGGTCGCAAGCCATCATGCTCCAGCGTCGCGGACAGCCACCGGGCCCCAGCGCCGAAGTGATGCAGGCGCATTTCGAACGGCACCTTCAAACCGTCGAATCGTGGCTGTCCCGGCAATCGCACATCCGCACCCTGAACTGCCAGTTCACGGACTTAATGCGCGGCCCGCTCAACATGGCAGCGATGATCGCTCAGTTTTTGGAGGGTGAATTGAATCTCACCGAAATGGCCGCCGCAGTTGAACCCACACTGCATCGCCAGCGGAAACGGAGTGAATAATCATCCAGCCATGCCTTTCTCGACGCGGAAGGTTACCGCACAGCCGACAGATTCCGCTGCACCCGTCGCGATGGAGTGGCAACGCGGTTGGATCTTCGTCGTCGACGATGACCGTGACACGCGAACGTGAATTCCGCGCGTCGTGCGGGAAGTTCAAGCGAACGCCTTCTTCGGCATTCACAGAGCATTCGCGGACAGTGAAGGGATCGGCAGCCGCGGAAATGATCGGTCGATGTGGCCGTCGCGCAAGCGATATCCGCCTTCGTGTTATCGAAGCTGCAGAACTTGTGTTTGCCTCCAGATGATACGCATTCCAGGAATCCTCCGCGCGTATTGAAACGTGCCGCTCATCACGCGGAGCGTGATGGCCACCATCGTAGCCATCATGCTCCGCGTGATGAGCCAGGGCAATTGCATGTTAAACCGCGGAAAAAGCGGTCCAAATTTGTTCGAGGACGTCCTCGTCCCAGCCGGCGCGGAGTCGTTTGCCGCGGATGTTGTCTTTGACCGAAGTGTCGCGCTGTAAAATGTTGAGCGCCAGGCGGCGCAACGA
>JAKFUG010000086.1 GCA_021732785.1 Planctomycetaceae bacterium | reverse complement strand
GCCATTGTTGTTACCAACATAGCGAGCGTTGTTCCCCATCCAGTCATTGAATTTCGTCGCCCACCAGGCGGCGTAGGCCGGGCGTTCGAGGAGTTCGTTGATCTTCTTCTCACGCTTGTCGGCACTGCTGTCGGCGAGGAAAGCTTCCACTTCCGCGGCGGTCGGCAGCGTGCCGGCGATGTCGAGGGACACGCGGCGAACGAATTCCGCATCGGTGCAGGTTGCCGCCGGGACGATGCCGAGCTTCTGCAGTTTATTCACCACCAGTTCGTCGATTTTGGTCGGCATCGACTGTGCGGGATACTTCGGTCCGACTTGCTGGGAGACGGGATGCAATACGGGAACGGGGACGACGCCGTTGTCATAGAAGGACACCACGTGTGTATCGCCGGGACCCATCGCGGTCACCAGACCATTCTCGGTGATCGTCGCGACTTGATCGTTGTTACTCAAGAACCGGCAGAGCGGCGTGACGTCTTCGGTGGCACCGTTCGACCACACCGCAACGGCTTTCAACTGCCACGTATCGCCCTTTTTCGTGGCGACCATTTCCTGCGGCGTGACTTCCAGGCGAACAAACTCGGCAGCGTCGGCAGCCAACGGCTTCGCACCATCGAGGACCCACTTGCTGAGCACGCGGTGCTGCCACGAATCGGCTTCAACCCGCTTGCCCCCTTCGTGCGGCTCCGTGTTCAACCCTTTCCGAAGGGCCAGACTTTCCGCCGGTTTTCCTGGTTGAATGCGGGGTTCATCGCCCTCCATCAGATTCTGATGATCGGCTTTGAAATCGTACCCGAACAGCGAGAGCCGGAAGCCGCCCTGCCCCTGGAACGAGCCGTGGCAGGCACGGCCGTTGCAACCCAAGCGCCCCATCAACGGCACAATGTGCATGCGGAAATCGGGCGATTCCGTGACGCCGTCCACGGCAAAGCGGGTATCGATTCGCGGCAATTCGGCAGCCGATGTGGAAAGTGCCGCCAGGAGCAGCAAGCCGAAGGTCGAGCAGGTCTTCGTGAGCATGGGCGGATCCTTCTCGCAGCAGTATCCGTGAGGCCGCAGGGGCTGCGAACCTCATGATCAAATTGCGTCCACCGGAGGCGACGCGGACAGGTCAAGGCTTACGACTTGGATGGTTTCTTATCGGTCGCTTTATCGAGACGTTTTTCCGGTTTCAAAGCCGGCGGCGTTTTCGGAGCGGGCTTCACGTCCGTCGACTTGGATTCGACCGTCTTGTTCGGCTTCACATTTTTTTTCGTCGCATTCGCCGTCATCGCAGCACCGCGCTGCAAGCCGGCGAATTCCTTCTCGACCTGATCGGGGGTACGGCGTTCCTGTTCGGCGATCGTTTCATCGAGCTTTTCCAGCCGACGCCGCAAACGGGCGCGTTCGTCATTCATCAACTCCACCCGCAAATCGAGACGTTCACGAATGGCGGCCTTCAGATCGGCTTCGAGGGACGAATCTCCGCCCATTGCCAATCGCGCGGCCAGCAAGCGGATTCGTGAATTGACTTTCCACTCGGCGAGTTCGATGTCCGCCCGCTCGGGCGTCTTTTCCCGCGACCGTTCCAGCCGTTCGCGGGTCTTGTCCAATTCGATCATTGCGGAACGGTATTCGGAAGGGGCGTTGGCTTTCAGTTGTTCCAGCAGGCTGGCGAGTTCCGCATGATGAGCCCGTGCGAAGTCCATCGCCGCGGCTTCCGCTTTCGACGACAAGGCGGGCGTTGATTCGGCAGCGGCATCCACGACCGCGAAAACAAATATTGTCAGCACGGCGAGCAGGAATGCGGAGCGGAAGAACCGGATGACATCCATTTCAGTTGTCCTCCCACGGTTCTGTCGATTCCTGGAGTGGCGATCGCGGCGGTCGATGTTCCAACGAGACTGCCGCCAGCATCCAGGGGGGCACGCCGTCGTCGTGAGGCAGCGCACCGGTTTCGGTATCGAAGGTGTCGCACGCTGTCGCCCCCACCTCGGTTCGTCCGGCATTCTGCCAGAACGAGACGAGCTGCACCGCTTGTGACGGGTGAACGGACACTAAGTTGGATGGGGTCGGACCGAATGTGGACAGCCACGTGGCGGCAATCACGGTCGCCGCGGCAGCCAACGCGGCCACCGTCCTGCGATCACGACGCGGATGCTTCGAGACGGTTGAATAGGGCGGGGCGATTTCGAAGGCGGGGGCGGCTTCTCTCAAAGCGGCTTTCGTTCCCGCCAGAAGCTGCGATGCCTGAGCAACCATTTCACAGAGCGATTCGTCATCAACCAGCGCGGCTTCGAAGGCTTTCTCATCGACTGCGGATAATTCGCCGAGGACATATTGCACGGCCCGGAAGAACCGCGGGTCGGTTTCCATCGGGAGATTGTGCCGTGTTGGTTCGCAGGACGATGACATCAGGGAAAATCCTTGGACGGCGGTCTGCCGAGGGCTTTCTGGAGTTTTTGCAAAGCCAGCCGCATGCGGGTCAGAACGGTTCCAATGGGCAATCTCAACTGTTCAGCAATTTCGGCGAAAGTTTCTTCCGCATAGATCCGGCGTTCGACCACATGTCGCTGTTCAGGCGGCAATTCGGTTAAGGCCGCTTTCAACTGGGCGACGTCTTCGGCCCGGATGAGTTTGACGTCTGGTAATTCCTGAACGATTGCGGGAGGCACGCTGCTGACAAACCGTTTCAGCGTTCGTTCACGTCCCGCCTGCTTCCTCCGTAAGGCCATCGCCTCGTGAAAGGCAACGCGAAACAACCATCCTCGAATCGATTCCGCTCGGGCGGTATGCCCCGCCTCCATCACTTTTTGAAACGTGTTCTGCAAGGCTTCGCGGGCTCGGTCAGCATCTCGCAAGACCCCCTGCAGAAAGGCCAGCATCTCGGTGGCGTGGGTTTCGTACAGGGTTCGAACAGCATCCGGCGTCAACCGTTCCGACGACGAAGCAACCTCGTCAGGGATTACCTCCCCGAACGCAGACTCGTCTGGACCGTTCGACTCCACCATGCTGCCAAAACCGAAGCGCGTTCACACCAACACTCATTTCGACGCGGCATCGACGGAAATTATTCTCGCGGCATTTTCACAATCGCCCCCGATTCGCCGAAAACTTCCCGCAAGTTGCTTGCTGGAAAGCAGTTGCAAAAAAGAAGCGGTTTCGCATCGAGCCGCCGAATCCGCGGATTGCTCACTACGATTGCTGCGCTTTCAACAGGTCGCGAATCTCCATCAGCAGCTTTTCTTGCGCAGTCGGCTCGGGCGGCGGGGCGGGGGCGGCCTCTTCTTTTCGTTTCAAGCTATTCATCGCTTTGATCATCATGAAAATGCAAAACGAGATGATCAGGAAATCAAAGGTGGTTTGCAGAAAATTGCCGTAGTTGACGGTGGCCGATTCGAGTGTCTTGTCGATCAACTGCGTCGGCATGTTGGGATCGGGAACGCGAATGGTGAGCGGGGGGAGCTGGAATTTCAGATCGGTGAATTTGATGCCGCCGATGACGTATCCGATCGGAGGCATGAGCACATCGGCCACCAACGATGCCACGATTTTTCCGAATGCCCCGCCCATGATCACGCCGACGGCCAAGTCGACCACATTGCCGCGCTGGACGAATTGTTTGAATTCGCTGATCAAACCCATGGGACACCTTTCAGTGAAAACAGAATGCGAACGGTTGGAAGGGAATAGACTCGACAAGACTTAAGGCAACAGATCGCGAATCGATGACGAGGGCCGATCCTGAGATGCAACGGATGCGGCCTGTGTCAGCCATTTCTCGATCTGCTGGAGTGCGTGTTGGTGCGCTTCGACATTCACGTTGGAGCGTTCGAGCATCCCTTCGCGAAGGGAACCGCAGCCTTCGCCCGGTGTGAGCCGGCGCATTTCCCCAGCCCCGGCAAGGGGCCTGTAAAGACCGTCATCCGACAAGGTGAGGGCAAAATCATCGAAAAACCGGGCGACCTGGATTTCACCAATAACTGTGAAATCGTCGGGAGCAATGCCTTGAGAGCGGCCAAAGACCGTGCCCTTCTCATCGATGAACACGTTTTTGATCCCTTCCGGGAACTGGACCTGGGGATGCACCTGCCGCGGGCCGGCGGGTGTGATCAATTCGAGATGCCGCTGCTCACTCAACTGGAACGCACCATTCCGCGTCAAAGCAATTTTCCCCTCGCTATCAGCCACAGCAAACCAACCGGTTCCGGAAATGGCGAGATCGAGCGAACGCTCGGTGATTTCAAACTCCCCCTGCTTCAGATTCAGGCGGGTACCGATCCAGCGTAATCCGTCATGGAGTGCTCCGGCGTCTTCGGCAACCGTGATCGGAAAGGCGCTGAGTTGCGGCTCAATGCTGCGGTAACCGATCGTATTGGCATTCAGCAGGTTTTGAAGCAGAACCGCTCGTTGCCGCTGCAGCGCGTCGCGCGTCCCTTCGGCAAAGGACCTGTCGGAACGTCTCGCCGATGAGATCTCCTGCGGAGTCGTCGGGCTGCCGACAACGCCCATCAAAGGAGTCGCGCTGCGACGAATCTTCAGGACATCGGCCACGGCGCTCAGCGGGAGATGTCGCAGTTCGTCGAACCAGATTTGTCGTTCTTCCGCACTGCTGTCCGGCATTTCCCGGGCCAGTAGCCGGGCCACGGGATGCTGATCGTTGGAGGAATCATCATCCATCGAAAGTTTTCGCGGTGCGATTTTTTCCGGCGACGCAGATTCGTCACGAATCAATTCATCAATCAGGGCGTCATCCGCATCCGGCGAAGAGGCAACCGGCGGTTTGGTTCGATCGGCGCTGCGAGTTGCAGGCGGAATCTCGACGATCAAGTCGTCCGAAGGGGATCGTTGCGACGCCCACAATCCGACGATCAGACACGCCAGAAGAGTCACAATTCCCATGAATGATTGCAGACGCGTCATAACGGCCGACTCCGTTCGGCAACAGGATTTGATCATCAATGGCAACGGGCAGAAATGAGGGGCAGAGCCTGCTCGCCATGGCGAAACCGTACCAAGTTTAGCGAAGGTTGAAAACAATCGCCTTGCGAGTTCCCGGCCATGCGGGTCCGGCCATAATCTGGTAAGATTCTCGACACATCAAGGATGTTAATGTGACGTTGTGCCTGTGGGTTCAGCCCCGGTGCCAGCGTCGAAGCCATGAATGCAAGGATTGCAGACGTGAAAATGGATTTGCCGCAACATTGTTTTGGGCTTCTCTTACTCTTCACAACGTCGCTGGGACTACTCTCGTCAGCGACCACGGCGGCGAGTCCGTCGTTGCTTGAGTTGGCGGAAATGGAGTTGGCTCCGCTGTCACCCCAGGAACGGGCCTTTGTGGAGTCCATCGCAGCAGGGCGTCCCTTCGCGATGGCGAAGGAAGCGGCGACTTCGTCGTTACGCGCCGCCGTCTTGCAGTGGGTCGGTGCCGATCCGCAAGCCAGTGCGCTGCTGCCGCGTCATGGGATCACGGTCTCGAATGCGCGGTTTGATGGTCCGCTCAACTGGCGGTATCTGAAACTGGGGGTGCCGCTGTCGCTGCAACACTGCGAGTTTGAAACGATCGATCTTGATAGTGCCGAGTTAACCGCCCTGAACCTGTCCGGCAGTCGGGTGGCCTCGCTGCGCGGCGAACAATTGCGTGTGCAGCGCGATCTCGTGCTGACGGATGGCTTTACCTGCCAGGGCGACCTCGCGCTCCCTTTCGCCTGGATCGAAGGACATCTGGATCTCTCGGGGGCGCATCTCGATGGGACTATAAATGACGCCTTGTTCGCCGACGGTTGCCGGGTGGATGGCGATCTGCGCTTGCGACTGAACTGTCGGACAAAACAGCGCGTCTCTCTGGCGGGGGCCCGCATTGCGGGAAATCTGGATTGTGACCGTTCCGCCCTCGAGCATGCCTCCGATGTCGCCCTGAATCTGCCCGGAGCACGCATCAGCGGAAGCTGGACGATGCGTGATGCGAGCATCAAAGGGGGCGTCGTTTGTCACGGTGCCCGTGTGCAGGGAGACATCGACGGCGACCGTTGTCAGATTCAGATTCCGGCGGGAATCGCGTTTCGCGGTTACGCGCTCGAGGTCGGCGGAGACCTGCGATTCGTCGGTGCCGGGATTGCCGGTGATGTCCTGCTGGAAGCGGCGAATGTGGGACGCGACCTCAACTTCGCCGATGCGAGTTTTGATTCCTCCGACCCACCGGTGATGGTCATTCTGCAGGGGATGACCGCGGCGCGGCGCTTTCGTTGGACCGGCGTGAAATTCCGCCCGGCCGCACCGGTGGATTTGGACCTCCGTTCGGCCAAGGTGGGCACGCTGTATGATGACGAAGCCAGTTGGCCGCCCAAAGACCACTTGCGATTGCACGGCTTCGAATACACCGAAATTCACGATGACGCTCCCTTCGATGCCAAAAGCCGGATTGACTGGCTGCGACGTCAGCACACGGAGCGGTTTCGCACCCAGCCGTACGAACAGGTCGCCGACCTTTTCCGCCGCGGTGGCCTGGCCGTTGCCGCGCGGCAAGTGCTGATTGCCAAGGAAGCCGATCGCGCCGACCACATGCACATGACAACGGGCGACTGGTACTGGTACCGCGTCTTTGGCCCGCTGATTGGTTACGGATATGAGCCGTGGCGTTCTTTCGCCTGGATGATGGGAGTGGTGCTGATTGGGGCGACCTTCTTCCAAATCGGCTACTGGTGTGGCTGGATGACGCCGACAAAGGTTGTCGAGTTTGTCAGTTCAGCGGAAGGTGCCAAGCCGCACTTGTCGGCAGAGTATCCGAAATTCAACTCCATCGTTTATTCGCTCGACGTCTTCGCCCCGTTTACGTATTTGCATCAAGCCAATTATTGGGTTCCCAACCCGGCGAAGGGAGCCCCGATTCCGCTCGGATTCTGGTCCCCGCGTCCGGGTGAACTCCTGCGGCTTTACCTCTGGTTCCACGTGGTGGCGGGCTGGATACTCACCTCCCTGTTAGTCGCCGGGCTCAGCGGGTTGGTCCAGCATTAACGGCTTCAATCACTGATGGCCGCTGGCGGGCTTGGGGAATCTGAAGTCCCTCTCGTCGGCGAAATCGATCGATTCATGGTAGATTGAAGCGACCGCCAAACGGCTCGCGTTTTGTGCCGGCGTTGACCAGCGAAACCCTGATCAGGATTCCTTATGTCCGCTCGCTTCCGTCTGACTCGTCGCGAATTTTTGTCTGCCAGCATGGTTGCCGTGGGAGGGCTGATGACGACGCCGATGTCCGCTGCGGATGATTCCCTGCCCTGGATTGATGCCCATTCACACATCTGGCCGGCAGAGACCGACAAGTTTCCGCTCGCGCCGGGGTTCACCAAGAAGGATTTGAACCCGCCCAGTTTCAACGATGACGAATTGATGGCGATTGCCCGGCCGGAAGGAGTCGGGCGGGTCGTGCTGATTCAACATTCGGTGTATCACCTGTTCGATAATTCGTACCTGATCGACGCCGTGCGGCGACATCCCAAACTGTTCCGGATTCAGGGGATGGTCGATGATCAACTGCCCCATCCCGGCGCAGCGATGGAAAAATTGCTGCCGCAAGGCGTGACCGGGTTCCGTATCACCCCTTTTGTTCGCAAGGCGGAAGAGCAGCCGAAATGGCTGGAAACGCCGGGGATGGTGGAGATGTGGAAGACCGGCGCGGAGACGCGGCAGGCGATGTGCTTGCTGATCAATGCGTCCGACTTGCCATCCACCGATCAGATGTGTGAACGGCATCCCGACACGCCCGTTGTCATCGATCACTTCGCTCGCATCGGTGTCGATGGGCAGATGCGCGACAGCGACATCGCCAACCTGTGTCGATTGGCCCGGCACAAACACACGAGCGTCAAAATTTCGGCGTTCTATGCGCTGGGACAGAAGAAGCCGCCGCACGATGAACTGATTCCGATGATCAAGCGGTTGTACGAAACGTTCGGTCCGCAACGGCTGATGTGGGCCAGTGACTCGCCCTACCAGATCCAGGGTGAGAATCACTACAAGGCGTCCATCAGCCTTGTCCGCGACCGTCTGGATTTCCTTTCGAAAGCGGATCGCGACTGGCTCCTTCGCAAGACGGCGGAAAAGGTGTTTTTCTACGCCTGACCGTTCTCACAGACCACAAAAACCGACCGAATTGATTTCCTCGGCACGGATGTTGATGCGAGGCTTGACCACGGCCAGCCGATAACATAAAAGAATGGTTATGGGATGGGCCCACAAAGGCGATGGGGGTATATGAGTGCGGTTTTCTGACCGACGGGTACTCACACATCGTGGTTTTCGACTTCAAGGCGTTTTCGCATGTTGACAATTCTCGGACGCACGCCTGCATCTCGCCGAGGATTTTGCGACGACGTTTCGCGTCGCCATTTCCTGACCATCGGCGGCATGGCGCTGGGCGGGATCAGCCTCGCACAATCGTTGCAGGCCGAGTCGGCATCGAGCGCGGAGCGATCCCACAAAGCGATCATCAACATCTATTTACCGGGCGGACCGCCGCATCTCGACATGTGGGATCCGAAGCCGGAAGCGCCGGCGGAAGTGCGTGGTGAATTCGCCGCCATTGAAACGAATGTGCCGGGGGTTTTCGTCAGCGAACTCTTTCCCCGCATGGCCGCGATGATGGACAAATTCGTGTTTGTCCGCTCGCTCGCCGATTCGGACGGAGCCCACGATGCCTATCAATGTATGACCGGGCGTCGCAAAGGAAGTCGGCAACCGCCGGGTGGCTGGCCCTCGGGCGGGGCCTGGGTTTCGAAGTCGGAAGGGCAAGTCACCCCGGCCATTCCCGCGAATGTGGCTTTGATGTATCAGACGGGAAATCGCACGTGGGGGGAACCGGGCGACGGCGGCTTTCTCGGCGTGGCCCACGCTCCGTTTAATCTCCTTGGTCGTGAAGCCCGCAGCAAGCCGGACAACATGGTGCTGCAAGGCGTCACGCTCGACAAGCTGCGCGACCGCACCCGACTCATGCAGTCGCTGGACCGGTATCGCCGCGATGCGGATCAACAGGGGCAGATGGAAAGTCTCGACATCTATGCTCAGCAGGCGATGGGTATTCTCACGACTTCTCGGTTAGTCGATGCCTTGGACCTTTCGAAAGAAGATCCGCGCGTGGTGGCCCGTTATGGAAGCAGCAGCGAGGCCTTTCAGCGCGACGGTGCGCCGCCGATGGTCGAGAACCTCTGTCTCGCCCGGCGACTGGTCGAGGCCGGCGCACGATTCGTTTCGCTGAATTTCAGCCGCTGGGACTGGCATGGTTCCGACGGCATGAACTTCCCGAAGTGCCGTGAAGAATGCCCGCGGCTCGATCAAGGTCTGGCGGCGCTCGTCAGCGATTTACACGACCGCGGTTTGGAGCGCGACGTCTCCATTGTCGTCTGGGGAGAATTCGGGCGGACGCCGAAAATCAACGGGCAAAACAGCCGCGACCATTGGCCCCAGGCCAACACCGCGGTCCTCGCCGGTGGCGGCATGCGCACCGGTCAGGTGATCGGGGCCACCAATCGTTACGGTGAGCAACCCCAAAACCGCCCGGTCACGTTCCAGGAAGTCTTCGCCACGCTTTACAAGTGCGCTGGCATTGATGCTCAAAACACGCGCGTGTTCGACCTGTCCGGCGTTCCGCAGTACCTCGTCGACCCCGGCAACGAACCCTTGCGTGAATTGGTTTAATGCGTCACACGGGGGCATTGGCTGACGTCACTCATCGAGCACGTGCGACCAACGCTCGCGGATGATCTCGATTTTGCGACGGACGGTGCGCGGGCTGACATTGAGTGCCACGGCAATCTCTTCGACGCTGGTCCCTTCCAGTCGGTGCTGCGCGATTGTCCGTAGTTCCTCATCTTTCAACATCTCGAACAACCGGCAACGTTGTTCTTCGAGTTGCGCCAGCAGATCGGGCGTGGGAGCCACTTCCGCGATTTGGGCAAAGGCCATTCGCTCCGCCTCGGAACCGGCACCCACAAAAATGGAATCGCCCCGAACTTGTCCGCCGCCGCGTTTCAGCGCGCGATGTTCGCGCCCCCGGTCCGCGGCCTTGTGATGCAGAATGGTGACCATCAGCCGCCACAAATCATCGCGATCACCAATCGCGGCGAGTTGCCCGACCGTGGCCCGGCGGCAGATCGTTTGCATGACGCTGAGCGCGACGTCTTCGCCATCCACGGTTCGGCGAAGCCCCGCCGCCAGCCGTTGGTCGGCCATGCGGGCCAACCGATCAAAGTAGGTCGCCCAAATGACATCGGCTGCGGCCGCATCCCCCTGGTGCATCCGTTCCAGCGATGCCTTGATGGAATCGGGCGGAGTTTCCGACATGGAAGAATGCTTTCCAGAGAAGGCTTGCAAGAGACCGCTTGTGAGGGGCAAAACAGCAGATTACCATTTCTGAATCGTCTCACAACCCTTCGTGTGCGGACAGCGTGCGCCTTTTTCCGTCAGGAGCCGGTTCGTGACTGAATCATCGGCTTCGTTGAGTCTCAACGAGATCTGCGATGCCTTCGAACGCGCATGGCAACAGGGAACGCCTCCGGAGATTGAAGTTGTTCTGGAAAATCATCCTGCGATTTCACGACAACCGCTGCTGGAAGAGTTGATCGCCATCGAGGCGTTTCGTCGGGCTCAGCGGGGGGATCGGATCGACGCGGACGAGTACCGCCGCCGCTTTCCGGAAATGACCGATCAACTTCCGCATCTTCTGCAAGACGCTCATCAACTCGCCGCCGCGACGGAAGCGACCGCCGGGACTTACATCGCTTCCACAGGGGAACGGACTGTTGCCCGGCCGTCAGCCCCCCTCACACCGGGCGAATTCCATGCAGCGAATCCCGTGGCGGGGCAGCAACTCGGGCCCTATCGTTTGGTGAAGCAGCTTGGTGCGGGGGGAATGGGGACCGTCTGGGAAGCAGTCCATTTGCGACTGGAGAAAACCGTCGCGCTGAAGCTACTGGCACCGCAGTTGATGGCGGACCCAGGATTGGTCTCGCGTTTTGATCGCGAGATGAAAGCCATCGGGAAGCTGGAACATCCACATCTCGTCCGTGCCTACGATGCCGGGTCGGATCGCGGCG
The DNA here is from genome assembly GCA_021732785.1 of Planctomycetaceae bacterium. Taxonomy (GTDB): domain Bacteria; phylum Planctomycetota; class Planctomycetia; order Planctomycetales; family Planctomycetaceae; genus DSVQ01. The sequence goes on along the minus strand of JAKFUG010000086.1, from coordinate 14,037 downwards.
TGCATTACCTGGCCATGGAATACATCGACGGCATGGACCTCGCGCGGTATGTCCGCGAGCGTGGTCCCCTGTCGGTCCAGCAGACTTTGCACGTCTTGCTGCAAGCCGCGGAAGGCTTGGCGGAAGCGCATCGCGCGCAGATGATTCATCGCGACATCAAACCAGCGAACCTGATGCTGACCCGCAAAGGGGTCGTGAAAGTGACCGATCTGGGCCTCGCGCGTCTGCAAGCCAGCGGCGCGGCCCAGCATGACGGCACCCTCACCGCGGCCGGGCAAATTCTCGGTACGCCCGATTTCATGGCTCCCGAACAGTGGGATGACACGCACACGGTCGATGGCCGCTGCGATCTGTATGCGCTCGGCTGCACGCTGTTCTTTCTGCTGACCGGTTCGGTGCCGTATCGGAAACACACGTCGCTGATGCAGAAGATGCGGGCGCACCTGACGCAGCCGATGCCGGATCTCGCCACCGAACGGCAATCGGCGCTGCAACGGTCTGGCACATCGCACTCAACCCCGCCGACCCTCCCCACCGCGGGGCATGACCTCCCGGATGCGTTGGTGGCCCTCTATCAAAGGCTCGTTGCCAAAGATCCGCAGGATCGCTTCGCCACCGCGGAAGAGCTCATCACGGCGTTACGAGCGATTCCCGCATCGGCAACCGTAGCATCGACAACCGTGCCCACTGTGACAAAGCCGACGTTTTCGATCATCACCGATCCCGAACTTCACACCGCGGCCCGGGCACATTCGCGTAAGCCACGGCAGGCGGGGACCGGCATGGTGATCGCGATCGCGATCTTGTTGATTGCCGGTGTCGGAATCGGTGCGTTTTCCGGTCTGAGCCGTTTTTCATCCAAGCCAGATGCGAAAGTCAAAACGAAGAGCAGTACCGCGGTCTCCACGTCCGTGACCGGGACAAGCTGGCAAGGCTGGCCTGCGGACGCCCCCAAGCCCGCCATCGCGCCGTTTGATGCCGCACAGGCGAAAAAACATCAGGAAGAATGGGCGGCGTATTTGAAGGTGCCGGTCGAGTACACCAACAGCCTCGGGATGAAGTTCCGTCTCATCCCGCCGGGCGAATTTCTGATGGGCAGTACCGATGTGCAAATCACCGTGGCCTTGCAAAGCATTTCAGGCCTGCAAGATAACGAACTCCAAAATCAAATCCGTTCCGAGGCACCGCAGCATCGGGTGATTATCACCAAGCCGTACTATCTCGGCGTCCATCAAGTGACTGAAGAACAATACCTGCGGGTGATGCAGCGCCCGCCTGAGGTTCACACACAATTCAATCGTGACACCCCCCCATACCGAGAACGCGGTCGTGCCGGGTTTCCCTTGTCCGATGTGATGTGGATTGAAGTGACTGAATTCTGCAGCCGGCTGTGTGAACTCGAGCATCTTCCTGCAAGTTATGCGAGCGCGCGCCTGGTCCGTAGCAGCGGTTATCTTCTTCCTACGGAAGCCCAATGGGAGCAGGGCTGTCGCGCGGGCACGCCGTCAGCGTACTGGTGTGGTGATGGCGATCAGGTGTGGAAATCGGGATGGTGCATCAGTAATAGCGAAGGGCGCATCCACATTGTGGGGGAGCTGAATGCGAATCCCTATGGACTTTTTGATACGATAGGAAACCTGTTTGAATGGTGTCAGGATCGTTGGTCGCTCGACAGGTATGCGACGTTTTCGACGACGCCCGCGGTCGATCCGGAAGGTCCGTCTCAAGACACCCAGCTAAATGAGCATGTCCTGCGAGGCGGCTCTTTTGGATACACTGAAGTCATCGCAAGGTCTGCCGCTCGACGCCCGTCGCCGAAAGGCTATGCCGATGCGCAGCACGGCGCTCGATTGGCCTTAACCGTCGACGCTGTACAAGCACTGCTCGCTAAACCGAAGCCCGACCCGATACCCACCAGTACAGCGACGGCGGGTTGGCAAAGTTGGCCGGCCGGCGCTCCCAAACCGGCGATTGCCCCATTCAATGCAGCGCAGGCGAAAAAACATCAGGAAGAATGGGCGGCGTATCTCAAAGTGCCGGTCGAGTACACCAACAGCCTCGGCATGAAATTCCGCCTGATTCCGCCCGGCGAGTTCCTGATGGGCAGCTCACCCGTCGAAGTCGAAGTTGCCGTGGTGCAGATTTACCCTACCGACACCAAGTGGCGCGATAATGTGCGTGGTGAGGCTCCGCGCCACAAGGTCATCTTGACGCAGCCGTTTTATCTCGGTGTTCACGAGGTGACGCAAGCGCAGTACCGAGCCATTCTGAAAACGAATCCGTCCGTTTTCCGTCACGATGGTTCTGGCAAAGAAAAGGTCACCGGCCTTGCAACGGATCACTTTCCGGTCGATTCTGCCACCTGGAGTGACGCCGCCCAGTTTTGTGGAATGTTATGCGAGCACGAGCAACTCAAAGCGTCGTATGTGCGAAACAAGGGCGAGGATGTTGTGACACAGTTGCGTCCCAGTGGCTATGTGCTGCCGTCGGAAGCCCAATGGGAACACGCCTGCCGTGCCGGCACAACGACATTGTATTGGAGCGGCGAGGATCTCGAAGGCGCTCTCCGTACTGGTTGGTTCCTCGACAATTCGGATCGGCGGACGCACACCGTCGGAGATCTGAGCCCCAATTCGTGGGGGTTGTTCGACATGGCCGGCAATGTGGAAGAGTGGGTGAGCGACCGGTGGGCTGCGGCTTACTACGAGCAATTTGGTAAACAGCCGACGATTGATCCGGGCGGAGCCGTCGCCGGCGTGGAACGAGTCACTCGAGGCGGTCACTGGGAACGCTCGGTGATCAAGGGAAGATCCGCGTCTCGAAGCCAATTCACTTTTCTTAGTCAATCTCCCGAGTTGGGCTTTCGCGTGGCTTTGACCCTCGATGCTGTGAAGATGCTGCTTGAAATGCCCGCGGCTGTTCCCATCGCGAAAGCGGAATGGCACGGCTGGCCCGCGGACGCCCCGAAGCCCGCCATCGCCCCGTTCGATGCCGCGCAGGCGAAGCACCATCAGGAAGAATGGGCCGCGTATTTGAAGGTGCCGGTCGAGTACACCAACAGCCTCGGCATGAAGTTCCGCCTGATTCCGCCGGGCGAGTTTCTAATGGGCAGCACGCCGGCGGAGATCGAAGCCGTCCTCAAGGGATCCTCGCCCGATGATGCGCAATGGCGGGAGCGAATTCAGTTCGAAGCCCCTCAACATAAGGTGATCCTGACGCAGCCGATCTACTTGGGCGTGAATGAAGTCATGCAAACGGAATATGAACAGGTGATGGGGCTGAATCCCTCCCACTTCGCCCCGATGGGCATGGGCAAAGACGCCGTCGCCGGGATGGAGACGACCGATCACCCGGTGGAAACGGTGAGCTGGAATGATGCGGCTGAATTCTGCGCCAAGATCAGTAAACAGGAAAAACTCAAGCCGTTCTACTTCCGAACCGGTCAGACGATTACGCCGCTCGATGGCACGGGCTACCGACTCCCCAGCGAAGCGGAATGGGAATTTGCGTGCCGCGCCGGAACGGCCACCAAGTACTGGATTGGCGACAAGGACGAAGACCTGTTGCGAGCGGGGTGGTTTGGTGAAAATTCCGGGCGTCGAACGCATGCAGCCGGCGAGTTGAAAGCGAACCCATTCGGACTGGCCGACATGCACGGCAATGTCTGCGAGTGGGTGCAGGATGGGTGGGATGCGACTTATTACCAGCAATTTCAGGAAAAGCCCGCGATCAACCCGAACGCTCCGTCATCCGACGGCTTCTCGCGCGTGCTCCGGGGCGGCCTTTGGAACTACCCCGCGTCCAACTGCAGCTCGTCGAACCGCTGGTCGCACTTCTCGTCGTACGCTGACTTCCTCATCGGTTTTCGGGTCGCACTGCCGGTGGATGCGGTGAAAGTGAAGATTGCGCTGCCGCCGGTTCCCCTCACGCAGCGTGCCATCGCGGAAGCCGTCCTCGCTGCCAAGGGGGAGGTGACCGTCCTGGTCGTGGGACGCGGGATGCAGAACCTCACATCCCTGGACCGTCTGCCCCCCGAACCGTTTGTGATTTATGGCATTCGCGCGGGCGAATCGAGTTCCTTCACCGATCGCGAGATGGCAGCGCTGCGGGGCCTCCCATACCTGTTTGAATTGCAGTTGTCGGCAACAACGGTGACCGATGCGGAAGTGGGGTCGCTGGCTTCTATGAGTCTCGGCGGACTCTCCCTCGGTGAGACGCCCGTGACGAACGCCGGCCTCGCCCTAGTCGCGCAAAACCGTGGGCTGCGCCAGTTCACGCTCCCCAGCCTCGAAGCGGTCACCCCCGAGAACTGGGCGCGATTGGCGTCGCTGCCGCGGTTGCGGTGGCTGGGGGCCACGTGGAGCGCTGGCGGGATCGGTGCGCTGCGAGCATCGTCATCCCTCCGGACGCTGAGTATTGGCGCGGGGGCCTCCGTCGAGGAATTGCGCTCGCTGCGCGGTCTGCCGCATCTCCAGTCTCTCAGGTTGAACCACGATGCCTTCGGTGATGACTCTCTGCCCGCGGTCCAGGAGTTCGCTGCGCTTCGCTGTGTCGGGCTGACTTCGGCAGTCTCGAAATCCGCAGCGGAGCAGTTGCAAGCGGCACGCCCGGATCTGGCGGTGATTCATCCCGAGTTGAAGCCCACCGAAACGGAATTGGACGCCGTGCGATGGATTCGTTCGCAGGGTGGAACGATTCGGGGAACGCTGCAACCGGGCGAGACTTTCGAACGCGGGCCGGAGCACGCCTTTATTGCGGAAAGTGTTTTTCTACCCGAAGAGCGTGCGGTGGATGACGGATTTGAAAAGCTTCGCGGACTCCGTGGTATGGAAGCGATCCTGATCCCGCGTCTGGAGCGCGCCGACGCAGCCGCGGAAACGCTATCGGCACTCTCCACGCTGACCGACGTTCACATCGATGCCCGTTCGCTCTCGTCAAAGGGGTTCGCCGCACTCGCCACACTACCGGAGTTGGAACAACTCACTTTGTCGGATGTCAATTCCGGGCTTCCAGCGGACGATTGGGGCCGCCTTTCGCAATGCCGCTGGCTGTGGAATCTGACGGTCTACGGAAACCGCTGGGACAGTGCGGCATTCGGCCACGTCGCCAAGCTCACGGAACTGAAGCTGCTCCGCGTCGATCGCTGTGAGAATTTGCATGCCGAGGACATCAAAACGCTGGAGTCGCTGCCGAATCTGGAATGGCTGTCTCTGTCAAGGCTGAGCGCCGAGGCGGCCGAGGGTCTCACCACGATAAAGAGCCTCCGGATTCTGAACCTTCAGGGAACGCCGTTGTCTCCCGCGATGCTGGACCGCCTTTCCGCCGCGTTGCCGCATTGCGCGATTTTTCATGACGGCGGCTTCCTTTCCCCCAGACCATTGCCATAACCTTCTTGCTCGTGTTTGAGGCTGCATAAACGAAACCACCCCGTTCGACAAACGCGTCGAACGGGGTGGTTTTTGTTAGTGCGATCCGAGCGGGTTCATTCTTGAACGTCACTCGTTTCTTCCGGGTCGGCGTTGCACAGTTGCAGCCGACCTTCGACATCGGCGAAAGCGTAGGTGTGATCGCCGGGAACGGTCCGCGTTTGTTCGCCCTGGGTGTTGGAGTAACGGAGTTCCATTTCTTCCTGGGGCACCTGGAATTCGTGGTGTTTTCCGGGGTCCAAGGTGTAGCTGCCCCATTGCGTTCCCGTGCTGGAAGCCGCGATCATCTTTGTTGACAAGCGGCGCACCACCAGCGCGGCTCGCCGAGTGGAGTCAACAGTGCAGGTGACGCTAATTCTCTTAACGGCGGGCAAACATCAGCCGTGATTCAGCTTCCAGTTGTTGGGCAAGACGGCTTCTTTCGGCACGACGATGACACCGTCTTCGATGGTGACTGGATCGCAGCTTCCCGACGATTCTTTAGACGTCAGCTTCACCGTGACGTTGCGGCCGATACGGCAATCTTTATCGAGGATGGCCCCTTCGATCACCGTGCCGTCGCCGATGCCGATGCCCGGCAATCCGGCCGCTTCGTCCGACGCCCGGTCTTCATCGAGCTGGTACGAATCCGCCCCCATGATGAACGTGTTGCGGATCGTGACGTTCTTGCCGATGCGGCAGCGCAGTCCGATCACGGAATTCTCAATCACCGTGCCTTCACCGATCACACAACCATCCGCGATCAGGCTTTGACGGATCATCGCTCCATCGCAGCGGGTTGGAGGCAACGACCGCGCATGGGTGAAAATGGGCCCGGTAGGGTCTTCCAACGTGAACGGCGGATTGGGCCGCGTCAAATCGATGTTGCAGTCATAGAACGACCGGATGGTCCCGATGTCTTCCCAATAGCCATCGAAGAGATGCACATGGACTTTGTGCGTCCGGATGGACATCGGGAAGATTTCCTTGCCGAAGTCGTGATAGTCCGTTTTTTCCAGCAGGTCGACCAGGACGTCGCGGCGGAAGAGATAGATGCCCATGCTGGCGAGACAATCGCGGCCTTTGCTGGGAATCCCGCGGGCATCGATCCAGGACGGTTCGGTGCGAACGAGGTCCATTTCTTCGTCGGTCTGGGGCTTTTCCAGAAATCCCAGGACGCGACCGGAATCATCGAGGCGCATCAGCCCGAAGGCGCTCGCTTGCTTTCGGGTAACAGGCAATGCGGCAATCGTCGCATCGGCCCCATCGCGGATATGCGTGGCGAGCATGTCGCGATAATCCATCCGATAGAGTTGATCGCCCGAGAGAATGAGGACGTATTCGATCCCCTTCTGCTGCAGGTATCGCAAGTTCTTGCGGACGGCGTCGGCGGTCCCCTGGTACCAGGCTTCCCCTTCCATAGTCTGCTGCGCGGCAAGAATCTCGACGAAACCGCCGTCAAATCGATCGAAACGGTATGTTTGACGAATGTGGCGATGCAAGCTGACCGAGTTGAACTGAGTGAGCAGGTAGATGCGGTTGAGGCCGCTGTTGAGGCAGTTTGAAATCGGAATATCAATCAGTCGATATTTCCCCGCGAGCGGAACCGCGGGTTTGGACCGAAACTGCGTCAGAGGGAACAAGCGCGTTCCCTTACCGCCGCCCAGAATCACCGTCATGATGTTTGACATGCCAATTCTCACTTGATGTGCGTCACGGTGGTTGAATGGCAACGAACGGAGAACGATGTCGCTCTCGATCCCCAGTGCGTTGGAGCGGGAGTATACCGCGCTGCCGACAAACTGTCCCGCATCGGAACTGAGGATTTCCCGCCAAATCGCCACGGTACTCTTCGCCTGATATGATGTCCGAGGGCATGCCTGATCCCCGTCGAAAGGCACACCTTCGAACTGCCTGGGAACCCTGATTGATGGCGACCGAAGAAGAATTTGACATCGTCGACACGGAGGACAACGTCGTCGGTCAAGCCCCCCGGTCTGTCGTGCATGCTTACCGCTGGCTGCACCGGGCAGTTCATATTTTTGTGTTCAACAGCCGCGGCGAATTGCTGGTCCACAAACGGTCGTCGACCAAAGACGAATGCCCCGGCCTCTACACGTCTTCAGCATCCGGACATCTCAGCGCCGGTGAGGACTACGAACCGGCCGCCGTGCGCGAGTTACAGGAAGAACTGGGTTTAATCTCCCCATTGGAATGGTTGCGAAAGTTTCCCGCGGGAGTGGCGACGTCGTATGAATTCAGCGGGCTTTATCGCACGATCACCGATGCCCCTCCGCAATTCGATCCCGGCGAGATTGAATCCGGCGAGTTTTACCAATTGAGCGATGTCGCCGCCTGGATTGAACGGGCTCCAGCGGACTTCACACCGTGCTTTCAAACACTGTTTGCGTGGTACTGGCCGACGTATGGAGATTCGTCGAAGTAAAAAAGCGAGCGCATCCGAATTTGCGGCGTCATTTCGCGATCCCCCGCGCTTAGAATCCGCGTCCGGCCTTGACTTTGCGAGGGTGATGACAATACTGGTATGTTCTTGAATAGAGGGGCCGCGAAGCTACCTCTTTCCGCGGTGAGGCCGTGTGAACCGGGTCAGGTCTTAACAGAAGCAGCCCTAAGCATTTGGTTCTCAGGTGCGGACGGAGGTAGCTTCCCGGCCCCTGTTTCGTTTCCTGTCGGTCTATCAATGCCCGACGGTCCCTTCAAACGGCTCCATGTGAATGAGCACTTCGCGCACGGCGGGGGCTGTTTCGCGGATGTGGGCTTTCACCAGGCCGCTGAGATCGTGGGCTTCCCGCAGGCTAAGTTGCGGATTCGCCTGCACGTGCAGGTCAACCAACAGCGCATGCGCCACTTTGCGGACGCGGACCTTCTCGATCGCCTGCACCCCAGGCGTGCCAATGGCCGCTTCGATAATCGCCATCCGTACGGCAGGATCGGGTTCGCGGTCCATCAATTCGAAGACGGCGGATCGTAAAAACCGCACCCCATTTGCAGCGATGATGCCCGCGGCCAGCACTGCCGCCCAGTCGTCCGCGGATTCCCAACCGGGTCCGCCCCACAGGGCGATGAGAATCCCGAGGAATGCCGCCGCCGAGGTGATGGCATCGCTGCGATGATGCCACGCATCCGCTTCAATCGCCGAACTCGCGGTCGTTTCGGCAATGCTCAGCACGCGGCGGAACAAGACTTCTTTCACCAGCACCACTCCGGCAAGAACCGCGAGTGTGAAGGGGGCCGGCGTGTGATGCGGCGTGACAATTTCATGGATCGCCGAGACCATGATTCCAAACGCGGCACCCAGCAGCATCAGCGCGACGACGGCCACCGTCAGCGGTTCTGCCCGACCGTATCCATACGGATGAAACTCATCCGGCGGCCGGGCGGTGACACGGATTCCCGCCCACACCACCATGGACGCAAAGACGTCGACTGTCGATTCAATGGCATCGGCAATCAAAGCGTAGGAATGCCCGAGCAACCCGCCGCTGAGTTTGGCCACGACCATCAGCACGTTGATCGCCACGCCCCACGCCGCCGCCCGCTGGTTGGATTTGTTTTTCGGATCGGTTGTTATCGGCGGAGCTGACAAAATCAATCCAGGCCAACGTGGATGCGCTGTACGGTTGTGGGTCAGTTTGAAGAGTCGGGGCGGGGGCCCCAACCTATGGATGTAAAAAACAACCTGAAATCATAGGTCGAGGCCCCTGCCCCGACGCCTTTTGATTCAGACTGAGCCTCGACTCTCTCTACCATCACCATTGGCAGTTTATCCAACTTGAACCGCGACCGCAGTGTCTTTCCCTGTTTGTTGTTCCGCCCTTGCTGCATTGCATGGGGTGTCCTAGAATCCGGGGTTGTTAACATTGTTGTTCACTCCTCGGCCGCGGCCCATTCTGAGGTGGCGGCTCTCGTTCGGTCAGTCCGTTGATACAGCGCGTGGTGGTCCTCGGTTCGTCCGGCTCCATTGGGACAAGTTGTCTCGATGTGATTGCTGCGCATCGCGATCGCCTCGAAGTCATCGGATTGGCGGTCCATCGATCCTGGAAAACGCTGGTCGAGCAGGTGTCGCGTTTTTCTCCGCGGTGGGCGGTCGTCGCTGATGCCGCGTTGAAACAGGAGTTGTCGGGGCGAATCGATCGTTCGCGCACCGAATTGCGGTTTGGCGACGAGGCCATCGCGGAAATCGCGGGCCATCCCGATGTAGATACCGTGGTATGCGGAATTGTGGGCGCCGCCGGTTTACGCGGCGCGTGGGCCGCACTGGAAGCCGGTAAACGGGTCGCGCTCGCCAACAAAGAAACGCTGGTCGTTGCCGGTCCGCTGGTCACGCAACTGGCCGCCCGCACGGGGGCCCAACTCCTGCCGATCGACAGCGAACATTCGGCCGTCTTCCAATGCCTCGAATCCGGGCGAAAAGCGGACGTTAAACGGATTGTCCTCACGGCGAGCGGCGGCCCTTTCCGCGGCTGGTCGAAAGAAAAATTACGCGATGTGACCATCGCTCAGGCGCTCGCCCACCCCACGTGGCAGATGGGTCCCAAGATCACGATCGACTCTGCCACGATGATGAACAAAGCGCTCGAGATCATCGAGGCCCGCTGGCTCTTCGGTTTGAGCCCCGAACAAATCGACGTGGTCGTGCATCCACAATCCATCGTCCATTCGATGGTCGAATTCACGGACGGCTCGACTGTCGCGCAATTGTCCCCGCCCGATATGCGTTTGCCGATTCAATATGCGCTTTCGTATCCCGAACGCTGGTCGGGAACCACGGCGTGCATGGACTGGACGAAAGCCGCGCAACTTTCGTTTCAACCGCCCGATTTTGAGGCTTTCCCGGCATTGCGACTGGGCATGGAAGTGGCCCGGCGCGGCGGAACATCGGGAGCCGTGCTCAACGCGGCGAACGAAATCGCCGTGGAGCGTTTTTTGGCGGGGACGCTCCGTTTTCACGAAATCACACAGGCCTGCGAGGCCGTGTTACAGCATCACACATTTGATTCCCAACCGACGCTCGGCGATGTGCTGCGGCTCGATGGCTGGGCACGCGAGGAGACGCGACTATGGACGGCATGAATCTACTGGCACTTGCCTTGCCGACGCTGGAATGGATTTTCGGGGTTCTCTCCGCGATCGCCGGACTGGGGCTCGTCATTTTCCTGCACGAGTTCGGCCACTTCGCCGTCGCCAAGTGGTGCAACGTCTACGTCGAGCGCTTCAGCATCGGCTTCGGCCCGATTTTGCTCGGCTGGAAATGGGGCGAAACAGAATATGCCCTCTCGGCCATTCCCTTCGGCGGCTATGTGAAAATGCTCGGCCAGGACGACGCCGATCCCTCGCAGATGACCAGCGAAGAAATTGCTGCCGATCCGCGATCGTACGTGGCAAAGAACGTCCTGCAACGGATGGCGATCATTTCTGCCGGCGTGACCATGAACGTCATCACCGCCGTCCTGTTCTATATCATCGCGTTCGGCTTCGGAGTTGATTCGGTTCCACCGACCATTGGTGTCGTCAGTCCCGGTTTGCCCGCGTGGCAGGCGGGGGTCCGCCGCGGCGACGTGGTCGAGAAGCTCAATGGCCGCATCGTCACGTCGTTTCAGGATCTCGCGCTGCATGTCGCCGTTTCCGATGGCGACATTGTCCTCGAAGGCAAACATAAGGACGGTAAAGAATTCTCGGCCAAGGTCTCCCCCGATTTCTCGGGGACACGGCCGCAGATCGGCATCCGGCCCAGTCCCGGACTGACGATTATCGAAGGGCCGAAGAATCCCCAGCCGACCGATCGTCCGGCACAGGAAGGGTCCGCCGCCAGCCGCGCACAACCGCCGTTTGAGTTCGGCGATGAACTGATCAAAGTCGGCGGGACCGAAGTCACTTCGTTTGCTCAATTTCAGGATCTGCTGGCCGGCCGGAATGGGGCTTCCACGACCGTCACGGTGAAACGCAAAGAAGCGAAAGCGCCGGTTGAAATGACCGTCGATTCCAATTATTTCCGCACGATCGGCATTCGACTCGATGCGGCTCCCATTGTCGCTATTCAAAAGGGTTCTCCCGCAGAAGCGGCGGGGCTCGAGATCGGTGACAAGATCGCGAAAATCAACGGCCGTAGCATCGGTTCCGACATCGATCCCCTCCGTCTTCCGAATGAATTTGCATTACTCCACGGTCAGGAAGTGGAAGTCGTTGTGAGCCGCCAGAATCCCAAAGGGGGCCGCATGGATGCGTCCCTCAAGCTTCTGCCGGAAAATCGTCCTGGCTGGCTCGATGCGCCGGAAAACGAAGGGGAACCGATCTCGATTCCCGCGATCGGCGTCGCCTTTCACGTCATTCCGATCATCCTGCAGGTGGATCCCGAAGGCCCCGCCGCCCAGGCAGGAATTCCTGCCAACGCCGAAATCCACAGCGTCACATTCATCAAACCCGACGAGAAGGAACCGGCCAAAGGGGGCCCCACGGAAGTGATCTTGCGCGACAAGAGCCATCCGGAAAAAGCGAACAACTGGGGCTACGTCTTTTCGGCGTTGCAACGCTTGCCGGGTTACCACCTCAAGTTGATGATTCTGGAAAAAGACCAGACGCTGACGCGCGAGGTGACCGTCGTTCCCGCCGAAGACAAGACGTGGCCGTCACCGCAGATCGGCTTGATGATGCAGGTCCAGATTCAACAAGAGAAAGCGGCCAGTTTCAGCGAAGCGTGTTCGTTGGGTGTCACGCGGGCCTGGAACACGGTCCTCAACATCTACCTCACGCTCAAAAGCCTGGTGACGGGGCGTTTGTCGCACAAGGAATTGCATGGTCCGCTCGGTATCGCGCAGGCAGCGTATGAATCCGCGCGAATGGGCCTGGTACCGTTCCTGCTGTTCCTCGGCTTCCTCAGTTTGAACCTCGCCGTGCTCAACTTCCTGCCGATTCCTGTTCTCGACGGGGGCCACATGGTCTTCCTGTTATGGGAAGGCGTGACCCGCCGGCGACCGAGCGAGAAGATCATGGTCGGTTCGCTGTATGTCGGCCTGGCATTCCTGCTCGGTTTGATGGTGCTGGTGTTGTATCTCGACATCGGTCGCCTGCTGACGACGCCGAAGTAATCCGATGCCAGCCAACCTCACACCGCAGTATCAACGTGCCGAAGAAGAGTATCGTCGCGCCCAGTCCCCGGCCGAACGGCTTGAAATTCTGGAGCGAATGCTGATCCTCATTCCCAAACACAAGGGAACGGAAAAGCTTCAGGCCGATCTCAAGACCAAACTCAAAGAGACCCGCGAAGAACTGGCGGTCGAGAAGTCGGCCCCGAAATCCATCGGCAAAGTCTATCGATTCCCGCGGCAAGGGGCCGGGACGGTGGTCATTGTCGGTGCTCCGAACAGTGGTAAAAGTCGCATCCTGAAGGAACTGACGAAAGCCGAACCGGAGGTGGCCCCGTACCCCTTCACGACGCGCGAACCGCTGCCCGGCATGATGGCGTGGGAGGACATTGTCGTGCAGCTCGTCGACACGCCCCCCATTACCGAGCACCAATTCGAACCGGCGCTGCTGAATCTCGTAAGGACCGCGGATCTGGTATTGATGGCGTTCGACGGCAGTTCCGATGATGCCCCGGAAGAAACCGTCGCCGCCATGCAGCCGTTACAGCAGCGGCACACCTATCTGGCCGAAAAAACGGGTTTCGATGAGGACGATTTCTCAAGGCTGCTCGTCAAGACACGGCTCGTGGCCACACGCGGTGGTGATGAATCGCTTGCCGATCGGTTGCAGTTCCTGCAAGAAATCACGCCGTTACCGTTTCCTGTCTTGACGGTGGAATTCGACGACGCGGACTCACGCGAAGCCTTGCGGAATGAGATTGTTCGTTCATTGGAACTGATCCGACTTTACACAAAAACACCGGGCAAGCCCGCGGATTATTCATCCCCCTTTACGTTGCCGATCGGCGGCACCGTCGAAGAACTCGCCTCCAAAATCCATCGCGACCTGGGTGAGAAAGTGAAGTCGGCAAAAGTCTGGACTTTCGGTAACAGCGATAGCCGCACCGTGGGAAAAGATCATGCCCTGCAAGACCGCGACCTCGTCGAACTGCAAACATAGCCCCTGAAGCCCTGGCCTTCCGATGCCTGGGTCATCTCCACACGGAGCCGCACTCGATGCGACAGATAGGCACGATCGCCGAACTCCGTGCCGCCCAGCGGTTGCAGGATTATCTCATCGCGCAGGGCACCACCTGTTCGCTGGATGAATCGGATGCCGGTTATGGCGTATGGATTCACGATGACGACCAGATTCCCGCAGCCAAGGCCACGCTCGAACATTTTCTCACGCATCCCGACGATGAACGCTATCTCACCGCGCGGGCGAAAGCTGACGCCTTGTTGAGGGAACAAGCCGCCCAACGGAAGGCCGCGAGGCAAAACACCGTCGCCATGTCCCGCCGCTGGGAACAGCGCGGGGCCGGAGATTTACCGTTCACCTTCGGCATCATTCTCATCTGCATGGTGGTCTTCGTCGATACGTTTTTCATGGCGAACGAAGGGGGCTTTATCGAACTGCTGCTCTTCTCGAAAGACACCACCTGGAATGCCATCTTCAGGGACCACGAATACTGGCGGCTGGTTTCCCC
>JAKFUG010000084.1 GCA_021732785.1 Planctomycetaceae bacterium | reverse complement strand
TCACGAGGCGATCTCCAATACGGGGTGGGACGATCCATCGGGTGGGGTCGATGCGTTTGAAGATATCGTGTTGGTCCACGAGATGCCACGATGCGCAACAAACTCGCTTGCCGCTTCGCAGATGAACACGGCTACTTCGCGAGCACCACGCCCTTCTTCAGAATCAGATTCGCATAGATCGCCGTCTCTCCCGTGGCAATGATCGCGAACGCCTTCCGTGCCCGGTCGTAAAACTCGAAGCGATCCAGCGGCCGAATATCGAGCGGCCGTTGTTCGTGCTGAATGAGCAAGCGACGAAAATCGGACCAGATCGGCGGCTCCGGCGTCTTTGTGTCAACGGGCTGCATCACCAGCGCGGGGTCATCCACAAAATCGTCGACCGGGAAGAATTGCAGGATCGCGTCCAGAATCACCGGCACACCGTGACCATCCGCCCGCACTACTTCCGGCCCCATGCCTTCCGACGGGAAATTGCCGTCGGCGAGGACCAATTCATCACCGTGCCCCATGCGCATCAACACGGAGAACAATGCCGGGGACAAAATCGCGGGGATGTGTTTCAGCATCTTCAAGTTCCATTTCGAGTTTGATCTCCCGCTACTCTACCGAGCCCCCGCGGCGTCACAACCCGTCCCCAACCCTCGTTTCGCGGTTTCGCGGCCCGCGTGGAGTTTGTCTCAGTGTCCACGAAGACGGGGCGCGAAACCGCGAAGCAAGGATCGATGTCATCCCGGTGCAATCGGTATCGATGGAAAAACGGGAGTTGTCCAGTGGGCACGTTGCCGTTTCGCAACGCCCGCTGTTGCCGATTCGCAACGCCGCGCGATTCCTGTGCTAAGGTTTCATGACGGAATTTTCCGCCGTGAGGTTGCGGCCTCGACTGCGGTTCCGGTGGTAACGGTTGTGACGAAAAATGGTGACCCCGATCGGTAACCGCCGGTCGAAACGTGAGCGCGATGTTCGACTTTCAGCGACTACGCACCGATTTGCTGGGACTCGGCCTGTTGGCCGGAGCGGTCTGGCTCGGCTTGTGCCTGCTGAGCTACGACCCCGCCGATAGTCCCGCAACGACGGTCTATCCCCCGCGCGACATCGTCCGCAACATCGGCGGCGACGCCGGCGCTTTCACGACGCACGCTTTACGCGAATTCCTCGGTCTCGGTGCGTATGTGCTTCCGGCCTTCATGACAGTCTGGGCGCTGCGATTGTTCTCTCGGGAAGGACAACGTGATCCGTTGCTCCGACTCAGCGGCACGCTGATGGTCCTCACCACAATTGTCGTTGCTTTGCATGGACAACCATTGCCACTGCACGCCGCGAGCCCGCCCGTCGGCAACGGCGGTTACGTTGGCGCGTGGGGTGCCGTAATGTTGCAGGAACGTCTGCAACCGACCGGCGTGTGGATCATTCTCGCATCGACGTTGCTGTCGGGGTTGGTGCTGACCAACGAACTCCGTTTGATCCGCGGCGCGTTCTGGTTGTGCTTGACGCCCCTGACGATTTGGGACCGTCTCGCCTTCCGTCCGGCAACCGTTGTGACCGACACCGCGATGCCAGTGAGCGACGAAACCGCGGTTGCAGTCGCCGAGGTGAACACGTCCGCCGAAGTGCTAACGATTCCCCTTGCGGAAGTCGTCAGCGCGACCGTTGTTGCTCCGCCACCAGATGTCACGGACATCGATGAAGACGAAGAACCACTCGTTCCGGAAGTTCGCACGCCGATCAAAGTGAACCCGCCGGTCTCGTACAAACCGCCGGTTGAAACCCCGATTGTGGCCGCCCCGCTCGCCGTCGTGGAAAAAGCCCCGATGCCGATCCGTGTCGCCGCACCGGCCATGGTCGCGGAACTCACGCCGCCACCGTTTGCGCTCCCTGCCGAGCAGATGCTCGACGACGCCGAAGAATTTCCGTACGAACTGCTGGCTCAAAAAGCGCAGAGTGCGGCCCTCGTCCTGGAACGCACCTTCAAGGAATTCGGGCTGAACGTGAAGGTCGTCGAGATCGACACCGGCCCGGTGATCACGCAGTTCGAACTCGAACTCGAAGCCGGTCTGCGGTTGTCGAAAGTGACCGCGCTCGCCGACGATTTGGCGATCGCGCTGCGCGTCCCTTCGGTGCGTGTCGTGGCCCCCATCCCCGGCAAGAACACCGTCGGCGTGGAAGTCCCTAATGATGTCCGCGTGATGGTCCGTCTGAAGGAACTGTTACAGAATTGCCGCGCCGACTTTGAATCGAAACGGATTCCGCTGTTCCTCGGCAAAGATGTCAGCGGCAAACCGTTGGTTGTCGACATGGCGAAGATGCCGCACCTGCTGATCGCCGGCCGCACGGGGACCGGCAAGAGCGTGTGTCTCAACACGCTGATCCTGTCGATGCTGATGACCCGCAGTCCGCAGCAGGTGAAGATGCTGATGATCGACCCGAAGATGGTCGAACTCAGCCCCTACATGCGCATTCCGCACCTGATGCACCCGGTCATCACCGACATGAAAAAGGCCGAAGCCGTGCTCGGCTGGGCCGTCGACAAAATGGAAGAACGGTACGACCTGCTGGCCCGCGTCGGCGTCCGGCATCTCGACAGCTACAACAAACTCGGCAAGGACAAGATCCTCGACAAGCTCGACATCGAACCCGATTCCGCCGAAGCCGAGCTGATTCCCGAGCAGATGCCGTACATCGTGATCATCGCCGACGAAATGGCCGACATGCTGATGACCTCCGGCAAGGATGTGGAAGCGCACATCATCCGGTTGGCGCAGAAGTCACGCGCCGTCGGGATTCATCTTGTGCTGGCGACGCAGAAGCCAACGGTGGACGTGATCACCGGCCTCATCAAGTCGAATTTGCCGGCCCGCATTGCGTTCCAGGTGTCGAGCCGGGTCGACAGCCGCGTGGTGCTGGACGAAGGGGGCGCGGACAAACTCCTCGGCAACGGCGACATGCTGTACCTCGCTCCGGGAACGAGCAATCTGAACCGGGCTCAGGGAACGTTCGTCAGCGACGACGAAGTCAACCGGATCATCGAGTTCTACAGCGATCAACCGCCGCAATACGACGCGGAAATCGCCCAGGTGACGACCGCCGCGAAGGCTAACGGCAAGGCGTCCAACGAGCCGCGCGAACGGGACGACCTGTACGACCAGGCGGTCGAAGTCATCATCCGCGAAGGCCGCGGCAGCGTGAGCCTGCTGCAACGCGCCCTCGGTGTGGGTTACGGCCGCGGTGCGAGAATGATCGACTGGATGGCCGAAGACGGCGTCGTCGGCGGCTTCAACGGCAGCCAGGCCCGCGAAGTCGTCATGACCCTCGACGAATGGGAAGAAACCCGCGCATCCATGCGCTGAGGTTCATTTCACCCGGAAGCCCAGGGATTCCGATCCCTGGGTCGCTTCATTCCCATCGTTTCATCACTCGTGAGACGCGATCTTACCAGTCATGAAAACCACCATTTCCACCAAAGGCCAAATCGTCCTGCCCGCCGAGTTCCGGGAACAGGATGGCATCGCGCCGGGGGAAACATTTGAGGTGGAACGCCTCAACGAAGGGCAATACCTGCTGCGACGCCAACCCGCGCGAACAGTTGGGTTGATGAATTGGCTACGGTCCTGTCCGTCCCACGATTGGTTTCAGCCGCTGCCCTCGGAATCCACGGACGAACTGTGATGATCCTCGTTGATGCCAACGTGCTGTGCGAGGCCACCCGTCCGCATCCGTCGGCCCTCGTGCTGAACTGGCTCACTTGTCACGAGAGCGAACTGGTGGTCACGCCGATTGTGCTGGGTGAGATCGCCTACGGAATTCGCACCCTGCCGGCCGGACGCAAACGGACACGTTTGCAGGAATGGTTCGAGGCCGGCGTTGAATCATTGCATGTCCTCCCTATCGATTCCGAGACAGGCCGCCATTGGGCCGAACTGCTCGCCAAGCTGAAACGGAGCGACGAGCGATGCCGGTCAAGGACAGCCTGATCGCGGCCTCGGCCCGGCAACACCGACTGGCCATCGCCACGCACAACACGACGGACTTTCAACACGCAGGTGTGAAATTGGTCGACCCGTTTGCGCAATAACGGATCGCGGCTCTGCGGGTTATCCCCGCCAGAAGCCCAGCCTTTCTGAAGGCTGGGTCTCTTCATACCTG
Organism: Planctomycetaceae bacterium; assembly: GCA_021732785.1. Classification (GTDB taxonomy): domain Bacteria; phylum Planctomycetota; class Planctomycetia; order Planctomycetales; family Planctomycetaceae; genus DSVQ01. The sequence goes on along the minus strand of JAKFUG010000084.1, from coordinate 24,063 downwards.
GAGTTCGTGCCCCTCGTCAGACGGTCGAGTACGAACGTCGATTTTGCGGTCTCGCACGCCTGCAATTCCAGAATCTCTTGAGCTTCTCCCGTACGACTGGCATAGTGGCCTCTGCACGTTCATCCTCGACCGAAAAACTGCGGTCATTGTCTACCGCACTTCGGCGGTCGAATCCCTGTTCGGCAAGAACACGCACGATGGAGACGTCCCATGCCGATTGCTCGTTCGATTGTTGCAAACTACACCGTAAGTGTCCGTCCCTTCACACTTCGGAACGACGGTACCTTCGATACGCAGAAGCGAGTCATCTGGCTGTACGCAACGCCACAAACGCAGACGAGGGTGTCAAATGTGTTCCTCGAATTCCATGAGGGAGCTGTCCCGACAGAACCGGGGAGTTTCGTTTCGGAAAATGAGTTCGTTGGTTTGAAAATTGCTCTGGTTCACTTCGCGGAGCTCTATTCGGTTTTGCAAACGGAAGCTCCCATCGAGGTCGATATGATCATTCGAGATGATGGGACGGTAAGCCGCTTCCGTCTCGGAACGTCGACGCCAGAGCCTCCGGGGGAGGGAGTGGCCGGCGATCACAGCGTGTAGAGGCGGGGTGGCCCTGCCGGGATCACGTCAACAACCGTGGATGTGCCACTGCTTCGTACTCGAAGCAGTGATTGCGGACGTTGCGGGAAGCCGCGGACACGGCTTCGAATACGAAGCCGTGTCACGGGATCGCTGCGGGGGGATAGGACGAGGGCTCAGGGTTTCCACGCAAAATCCGGCAGCGTTTTGGGGTCGATGCTGAAGGCCAGAAACAGACTCGGTTGCTCCGCGATGAAATCGTTGTCGATGCCAACCATCAAAAGCAGGCGGCCATCCGGGAGGCGGGGGCCGAAGGTGATGCCTTCCACTTTTTCGGGGAAGGTCTCGCCCGCCAATCCGAACCGCGGGTCGAGCAAGTCGATCAACACCGCTTTCCGCAGGGGAACCACATTCTTTGGCAACACGTGCGGCGGCAGGCTTTCGATCTCCGTCACATCGGTGGCCCGATCCAAATGGGCGTAGATGATTTTTTTGTAGTTGGCCTTGGTCCCTTTTTCGCCATCGCGTTCGATCAACAGAAAATCGTGTTCGTTGATGGCGAGGATTTCGCTGATCCCGTTTTTCTCGTCGTCCAGCGGATAGATGAATTCCCGCGTGTGACCGGTCGGAAGGTCGATCTCCAGTAACCGGTTGTGAATGCCGGACCGCTTCCCGCCGGATTTCGCCACGCTGTCCTGAATCAATGGCCGCTGCATGATGCCGAACAACTTTTTGCCGCTCGGGGTGAGACACAAACCCTCCATCCCGCCGTTCGTCTGACGGCCCGCGGAGTTGTTTGCCAGTTCCTCGTCTTTGGACGCCGAGGGGTGCAAAATTTGAAATCGTGGCGGCACCGGCAAGGCCCGCAACTGTTTTCCCAGAGGGCTGAATTCGCGAACGGACGGGCCGTATTCATCGGAGATATAGAAGCGGCCATCGGCGGCGTGTCGAAGCCCTTCCGGGTCGAATCGGCGCGTGTCGGTGGGATGGTTCTGACCGATCGCGGAGGCGTCACCAACGAGCGGACTGTTGTCTTCCGCACGCAACATTCGCGTCTCTAACAAGGTGATGTCGAGCATGCCGACTCGCGGGTTGGTGCGAGAATTTCCGGTGGGTAATTGAATGTCGATGACTTGCAGTCGACATTGATACGGGACGGCACCATCGGCCGGGCCGCGATCCGGGAGGGCGTAGTATTTCGTCCCCACGCCGCTGTATTCCAACGCCGAGAGGCCGCCGAGCAGATTGTGCGGCACACCGGGTTTCAGGTCGTCCGTCAGTCCGGAAAGATCGCGGTCCGTACTCGACAGGCTGCCGCGCGCCACGAGTTCAATCTCGGCAGCGAAAGCGGGGTGAACCATGGCCACGAACAGCCCGGCGGCAAACACTCTTCCGAAAAGGTCGTTCATTCGACGTTCCATGAATCATCTCGTCTAATAAGAAGTATCGTGTTTGATCTGGATATAAAGAAGGCCGAGACACCAGAAGGTGCCTCGGCCTGGCGTGGCAAAGCAGAAGGCCGTTCCCATTCCTGCAGGAGAGAACGTGCCCGGCTAGGCTCGAATTAGAAATCGCTGACGACTTCGCCGCCGGCGCGGGTACACAGCGCACCCATCACTTTCCAGTCGATGTTCTCGCTGAGGAAGCGGACCGTTCCATCGCCGAAGAGGATATGGGCCCCGCCGACGTGGAAGCTGTAGACTTCGCTGATATTGGTCGCATTGATCATGACCGGGCCGCCAAGAGCGAAGCCGCTGGGATCGCTGACGCGGGCGGAGCCATCGAGGCTCAGACCCGCATCGGGATCGGCCCAGCCAGTGCCATCGTGGTTGTAATTGAAACCGTTCAACTGGGTGATTTTGGCTTGCGCTGCCGCATTGCTGGCGGTGTAACCCGCGGCGGTCATCTTCTTGCTGAAGCAATAGGCATCCGGCTTACCGGCCGTTTCCACGACCATGATCGTGTTCGACAATCCGTCGGTACAGGCCGCGAGTTTGTTTCCATTTCCAAAGCCCGGCTTGGCGAGCAAGCCCTGCGTCAGCGCGGTCCCGGAAACGTCGGGAATGCCGTTGCCGGTGTAATAGGCCTTCTTGATTTCATTCATCGAGCCGTAGTCGCCGGCGGCGGACCAGAAGCTGCTTGCCCCCACGTGATTCAACGACGCCCCCCAGGCGGGATCGAGGCGATTCTGTTCGGGGGTCGAAGTGCAGGTGAAGGCGGCGAGATTCTGATGCACGACCGGCACGTTGGAATCGTGCCACCACGGAGAATTGAAATTGTAAGTGTTATACAACGGTGCCTGATCCATGTATGGCAGAATCATCACTGTCCAGGAAATCAGGGATGTGGACGTCGCATTGTTCCCCGTGACGATATTCGCCTTGGGATCGAAGCGGCTCGGCGGAAACTGCGAATGCGAGCTTTCGTAGTTGTAGAGTGCCAGGCCGATCTGCTTCAAATTGTTACGACATTGCGTCCGTCGCGCGGATTCTCGCGCCGCCTGCACGGCGGGGAGCAACAATGCGATCAAAATCGCAATAATGGCGATGACGACCAGCAATTCAATCAGCGTAAAGCCCCGGGATCGATTTCCTCGCAGCATCGTGCAGCCCTCAAAAAGTACTAAGACAGAATGAGATTTTGCGGCGACATTGCCGCGCAATCAGTCGATAATCATGCTCACGCTGAACCCACCGGCTCCGTCGCCTATGTCGGCCATCGTGGGTGCGAAGTATGCCGAGAGGGTGTGAGGAAATCGTGAAGGAAGTGCGAAATCTCGTTCATCTGCCGTTTCCGAGGGCATATCAAAATCGAGGGTTCAACGGACGACGTCCGATTCGCGATTCAGGAAGGCGTTAATGACACACATCGACAAAGGCGGGCTCTCGGGATGTCGGCCGATTCTGTGCTGCGATAACGTTGCCCGGAGCATGGGTTACTACGTCAATCAACTCGGTTTCTTCCTGGGCTGGGCGTGGTCCGATGCGGGGCAGCGATTTCTGCACATCGGCGACACGGAACCGCCGACGTTTGCTCTGGTCGGCCGCGGTCTCGTGCAATTCATGCTGGCGCAGCAATGCCAGGGAGTGCCGGGCATGTGGCTGCACCTCGACGTCGACACGGCGGAACAACTCGACGTCCTGAATAAGGAATGGACGCAGAACGGCGCGCGGATCATCGAACCGCCGTCCGTCCGCCCGTGGGGGATGTATGAACTGCGCGTGCAGGATCTGGACGGCCACGTGCTGCGCGTTTCGTCGCCGCCGCACCCGCGCGAAGATCCCCGCAGTCACACGGATCAACCTGTGGAGTGATTGTGTGCCACGCAGCAGCCCGATGCCGACGGGAATGGGCAACCATGATGGAAACTTTGCTCGACGCCATCCTTAATGACGACCGTCCGGCAGTGACCAAACTGTTGAAGGCGGATGCCGCGCTGTCGATGTGTGCTTTCAAAGAAGCCAGGTTGTACCAGTCGAAAATCTTTCACTGGATGTACGTGGGCGATACGGCGCTGCATCTCGCGGCGGCGGGGTATCGGGTGGAGATGGTGCGAACGTTGCTCGCCGCCGGGGCCGATCCGAACGCCGTGCGGAACATGCGTCGCAGCGGGCCGTTGCACTACGCCGCGGACGGTTTCATCACCGGCCCCGTTTGGGATGCGCAGCGGCAGGTCAACACGATCGCAGTCCTGCTGCAAGCCGGGGCCGACATTCACGCGCAGGACAAGAATGGAGCATCACCCTTGCACCGCGCCGTTCGCACACGGTCTGCCGCGGCCGTGCAGTCTCTGCTGGACGCCGGTGCGGATCCCACGCTGAAAAACAAGCCCGGTTCCACACCGTTTCATCTCGCCGTGCAAAACACCGGCCGCGGCGGCAGCGGTACGGAAGAAGCCCGAGCCGCACAACGACAGATCATCGAGACGTTCCTGTCCGCGGGCGTCAGCACGTCCCTGAAAGATGGCAAAGGCAAGACCGTGCTGGATTGCGCGAAGCAAGGTTGGATCCAGGAGATACTCGGCGCGAGTTCATCATGAACACCGCCGCCGTGCCGCATAACGGAAGGCCACGGATTCCGATCCGCGGGTCTTTTTACAGCGGTGCGACTGTCATGGAGCGAACACCAATTCCGCCCGCACCGGACGATGATCCGAACCCACCATCCGTTCGGCACATCGTCCGCCAACACCAACCTCGCGGCTCGGCAGAATGTGATCGATCGGGATCACCGAAAATGCACCGTAAGTCGGCCATGTGGGATGGAGACCGAAGCCGAGACTGCTATCGCGCAAGCCGCCGTCGCGACACAAGCGACGAAAGGCATGCGACCAGGGCGAAGCGTTCAAATCTCCCGCGACGACGATCGGGCCATCGTGCTCCGCGCAGTAGGTCGCCACCCGCAGCAACTGCTCATCGCGCGCCGCGGCAGGGAACGACGAAATCGGCGGCAACGGATGCGTCGCAATCAATTGCCAGGTGCGATCCCCTTCGAGTGGAAAGTCCACGATCAGACTCGGCAACGGCCGGTGCCCAAACTGGCGATGCTGGAGCTGCGTCCACGGTTGCCGCGACAACACGCCGATGCCGAAGCTGCCCGCTTCCGGTTGAAACTGCATGTGGGGATAGACATCGCGTAATCCCTGAAAGCGTTCGGCCCACTCGAACGTGACTTCCAGCAGAACGACGACATCCGTCGGCGACTCCCGCAGCAAAGCGATGACGCGTTCCGATTCCGTGTTGTGGCAGAACACATTGCACACCCGCAGCGAAACCCGCTCACCCAAAATCGGAACGGGACGCGGCCAGTAATATGGCGCGATCACCGTCAGGCAACCCGCAAGACACACGGTCGTAAGAGTTGCCGCGATCCTGTCCCGTCGCCACCACAGTCCTGCAGAACAGACCAGCAATCCCAGCGCCTGATACGGCACAAAGTGGGCCGACAGATCGAAGACCCACCACCAGCGCCCCGCGATGGCCATCGCGGCCCCAAGACCGAATAGTACGGCCCACCATCGCCAGCGCGACGCGGCCACCGTCTTCGGATGTTCTACAACGGCGCTCATGGATTGTGTGATGCCGCAGTGGTATCAATCATCTTGAGTTGATCGCGGTACTCCACATCGTGACCTTTGTCGCGGATGCTGGCTTCGCCCGTGGTCAGGTTGTAGAGGCTCGGCACCCCGTCGGTTCCGAATGGCCGGGCGGTCCCGGTTTGCAGGCCGTCCCGGACCGCTTGAGCATCCCGGGACCGCGGGTTGAGAAACGGCCGCAAGGGACCGATCGTCCCGTTCGCCGCCCACAGCGATCAATGGTACCGGTGACAAACATCGGCCCGTCCCGGATCAGTATTCCTCGCGCGAGACGGTTTCGGGCGGAGTCTCCGTGTCCGGTTTGTCTTCTCGCTTGTCCTCGCGTTTGGTCCGTTTATCGTCGGCGCGTTGTTTCTTGTCTTGTTCCCGCTGACGTTTGGCGTAGGTGTTACGGTTTTTAGCGATGGTGGACTCCGGGTCAAGGGCTTGAGCCTGCCGACGAAGAACTTCGACAGGGGCAGCATTATAGACGAAAGTTCCCTCCCGTACCACGCGATTTCGGACCTTCGCGATTTTCGGTAGTGGGTCAGTTTGCAGAGTCGGGGCAGGGGCCCCGACCTATGGATGTGAGAATCAACTGGAAATGATAGGTCGGGGCCCCTGCCCCGACGGGTTTGGATTCAAACTGACCCACCGCCCGATTTCCATCACATCCACCATCCTCCGTCGCGGCCGTGGCCCGCGCAACGGACCGCTTCGAGTTACCCCGGCGGAGAGTCACCTTCTTGGCCGTGGAACCGACCGTTCGCTGCCAGCCGTTGTGCGGCCTGCCATCCCAATTGTGCGGCACGAAAATGGGGAGCGAGTTCCAGCGCCCGGCGGAACGCCTGCAGGGCGGTCTCGAGGTCCTGCACTTCCAGCGCGACAATCCCAAGATTATGCCAGGCTTCGCTGAACCGCGGGGACAATTCCACGCACTGCCACAGGCGTTCGAGGGCGGCCGGGCGTTGGTTCAGCGCGACGAGCACATTCGCGAGGTTGAAGCAGACATCCGCATCGGGACCGTCGTCGAGCAACAGTTTTCGATAGGCCTGCTCGGCCGCAATGAAGTCGCCTTGTCGTTCGTGATCAACGGCTTCGTTAAAGGGATCGCGCGGCGCTTCCGTGCGCAGCGACAACAGGAGTGGGTCGGCATGATTCTGCGCGTCATCAAAAACCCGTTGACCGTTCGCTTCGATCAAGCCCTGTGGAACGCGAAAGAGGAGCCGACCGCCGTTCCAGGTGGGGGAAAGGCGTTCCCAATCGGTTCGCGCTTGCGGGAACCAGCGTCCCAATTGGCAGAGCGCCCGCTGCAAGCGCCGGGGTGAGACGCCCGCGGTCAGCAGTTCCGCCAGGACCCGCGCCCGTTGCCAGTCCCGATACGGAATCGTCGCGGAGAGTGGGGCGTCGTTGGTCAGTCGTGCGGCCGTGTCTGGTGCCGTCCAACCGAGGTCGGGATACCGTAGCGCCAGGGCGGTTTCATCAATCAACTCGGGAGTAGCCTGCCGCACGTGCAGAATGCGGGCCACCAGCAACCCGCGCGGCATCCGCCCATTCTTTCGCACCGGCCACGGACCATCGCCCACCACCACCAGATGCACCGCCGGCGTCACTTCCCGACACACGCGCACCCCGGCGAGTTTCAGCCGCCGAATCAATTCCCCCCGACGCTGGCGCACAAACCGCCCGATCAACACGAGGCGGAGACCCTCCAGCGTCGAAGCACACGGCGATGTCGAATCACAACCGGACACGAGTCACCTCCCGCGCCAGTCTGATCCGTTTCGGCGATGCGCTCAAGTCGAAGAAGGATTATCGCGCTGGTGTCTGCCAGATCGACGCATCGCACCAGTCGGCGAGGTCGCCCGCGTCGCCGTATTCACCGAAGTCGACGAACAACGTCAGCGTCTTCGCACCGTCCAGTGGGATCGACGGCAAGCGGATCGCGGGACTGTGGCCGGTGAGTTCTTCGCTTTCCCACACCACGCGGTCATCCACCCGCACCGCGAACCGTGCCGACCCGCGGCCTTCGGAAGCGTCATCAATCCCGACGGTGGCACGAAACGCGCGGTCACCCGGTTCGACTCGATACGCCACTGCGGCCCGGCTTTGCATGCTCACCCCGCTGGCAAATTCCTGACCTCGCAGTGACAGCGGCGATTGCGACACGCTGCGGTCATTGGCGATGGTTCGCGTCCCTTCGAGATACGGCGTCAGCTTCGTCTCGATCGGTTCACGGCGCGAGAGGGGCTGCCGTTGCGGACTCCAGCGTGACAGCTTTTCGATTTCATGACGCGGGATTGTCAGCGGACCGCCGACGGGGAGTTTCCATTCCACCGTGAGATCGGGGCGCGGTTGGCATGCGGTCGCTGTGAACCGCGTGCCGTCGGTGAGGAACACGGTCCAATACGTGTCCGGCAACTTGGGTCGCGCCGTGAGTTCCGGATCGAAACGAATCCACCGAACTCGTTGCAAATCGAGTTGCAAGGCACCGAGCGAACTCCGCCAGCCGACGAGGCCGTTTTCCCAATGCGTGAACTCGCCCGTCAAATCATCGCCGACCACCAGGCGCACGACGTCATGACCGGGGGGCAGTCGTTGCAGCGCGCCCAGCCAGTCGCGCTGGATGGCCGGAGCGGGGGGCAATTGCCGAATGATGGCGGCGACGTTTTCGAGCGGAAACGCGAACTCCGGCCGACGGGGAGACCGGGCCCAACCCGCGGTCAGCAGATCGTCCTTGCATTTCGTGACCGTCACGGGAAAGCGGTCGCCGGTCCCCAGCACGATCCAGTCACTCGACTGGTGCCGCCGTTTCGCCAGCGGAAACCGCACATCGGCGATGTCGGTTGTCGTGATCGAGCGCTTCTGGTCGCTGGAGATCGTGAGTTGTTCAATGGTCCAGGTGTCGAGTTGGCCGCAGACTTCGTCGCCGTTGGCGAGTGTGACGCAGATGTCCGGTTCGGCGGCATAAGCCGTGAGAAAAACAGACGACATCCACACGAATAACGAGATGATAAAGACGTTCGACCCCGAAGGGATCAATCCCATAACAAAGACGTGAAAGCTTGTGCTCATCGTTGGAAGATCGGGAGGAAGTTGTTGGGCATTTGGAGAATCAGGCATGCCATCGCGGTGCCGTATTCGTTGTTGACGAGCGAATCGGGCCAACTGCCGTCGGGTAACTGGCGGGATAACAACTCGTCGCGGATCGAGGGGTACCACGTCTTCCAATACTTGTCGCCGGCGTGCCACATGGCCTGCACCGCGTAGTAATGGCCGTAGAAATAGTGCGGTTCGTACCGCAGCAATTCGCCTTGCGGCTGATGTTGCACGAGATACTTCAAACCGCGTTCGAGTTCTTCCCCTTCGTACACACCGGCGCTATAGAGTGCGACCAGTGCTGCCGCGGATCGGGGGAACGCGCTGCGGGGCGATTGACGGACCTGGTATTGAAAGCCGCCATCGGTGGTCTGACAGCGGCGCACATATTCGAGGCAACCGTCGACCGTTGCCTTGGGGACCGCAATCCCCGCATTCCGCGCGGCGCGCATCGCCATCATCTGGCAGACGGTGACTGAAAGATCCGCTTCCTTGCCGTCGGGATCGTATCGCCAGCCGCCGTCTTTGTTTTGCGAATTGACGATCAGTTGCACGGCCCCCTTCAACGCCGTCCGCACTTCATCCTGCGGCGACATCCCGTAGACTTCCGCCAGAAAAAGGGTCGCGAATCCGTGGCCGTACATCGGTCCATGCGCGGCGCTGTCACTGCGGATGATGAAGCCGGACGGTTCCGCCGAGGACAAGATAAATTCGACCGTGCGCGCGACCTGCGGACCGTATTGTCCCCGGCCGGGCGTGTGTCCCGCGGAGAGAAACGCCATCCCGGCGAGCGACGTGACGGCGACGTTGCGCTTGTAAACGCTGCCCGATCCGAACGAACCATCCGTGTGCTGCCGAGCCGCGAGATACGCCAGCCCGGCATCAATGGCCCGCTGTGTTTCCGGGGTGACCAGTTCCTTGCCGCTGGCTTCCACCGAGTTCGTGGTCGGCGGCGCGGCGAACGCGGCAGAACCACTAAACACCACGGCTAGAAACAGGCACAGCGCGTTGACGAATGTGAGGACATGGTCACTGCAATGGTACCACACCGGACGACGTGCTCCAGGGGACCGGGCCGCTGGCGATAGTGCCGGTGGGCTGTGGTGCGAGAACGGTCGAACCGGGGAGTCGCCACAGGGGTTGCGGTCCGCGAGCGAAGACGGGCCCCCGGGCGTTGGGGTACATCGCCTGGAGTTGCCGCATGTTGAGTGCTTTCCGCGAATCACTGCGCGGTTCCATAAACGTGCGTGGCCGAGTTCCGGTGTCCGGGCCGGATTCTTCATCCGCAAACGGATCATGACTATCGTACGAACGGGCTTCCACATTCAAGTCGCGCGTGGAACACGTGAGCAACCGCGTCTCCTGGGGCCCAATGCACCCCACGAAAAGCAATCCCCCGGCCATCCATGCCACGCGGCGGTCCATGTCGTGACGATCCTTCGTCGCGGATTTTCGACTCGGTCATTCTCCGGCAATTCCTGCCGGTTCGCACTTTAGCAGGTTTGCCGTAGTCTCGCCTAGACTGGTTTTTTCACATAGAAACGCCGGAACATCTTTTCTTGAAACGGGTTACCATTCTCGGCCCGAACCTCCCGCCGTCATGATTCCGTCATCACTCCTCGATTTCCCGCTTGCGGTTTCGCGCCCCGCGATGATCGCCTGGCAATGTCGGCGAATACAGAGTGGTCTCATCGCGGGGCGCGAAACCGCAAGCGGAGATAATGGCTCGTTATTCTGCGCGAGATTTTCGCGGCAGATTGAAACGAACCCGTTACAATAGTTTACAGGTGCGGGAGAGCTCGATGCGGAGAAATGGTCATGAACTGGCGACACTGGGTCTGGATCTTCGCAATCTGTCTCACGGCATCGACCGCGGCGGCCCAACAGGGCGGCGGGAACAACGGGGGCGGAAACAATAACAACAACCAGAACAACAACGGCATTACCATCGACGCCCGCGGCATCGTCGCGCCGGGCTTCACCGCCGATCATTCCAGCAAGCTCGACAAGAAACGACGGCAGACCCTCGCGAAGAAATCGCTTGCCGATGACATCAACCAGGTCAGTGAGTGCCGAAAGGTTTCGCTCGTTGCGCTCGAGCAGGCGATCGCTCAATCGCTCGACAAAGGCGAAAAACTCGGTGACGATCTCCGCTGCCTCGCGGGTTTACAGCGCGTCGATTACCTGTTCGTGGATGTCGACACGAAAGATTTGATTCTCGCCGGTCCCGCCGATGGCTTTGCCCCGGACGCGGCCGGACGGATGCGCGGTTTGGATTCGGGACGGCCCACGCTGTTGCTCGACGATCTCATTGTCGCGTGGCGCTATGCGATGAAGTCGAGCCAGGTCGGTTGCTCGATCGATCCCCGCCCGGCCAATCTTGCAGCGCTGCAGCAATACCTCGCTCAAAACAGTTCTCCAGCGAATGCCAGCGTTGTCGAAGGCCGCTACAAGAAGATGGCCGAAGTGCTGGGGATGCACGATGTGCGCGTGGAAGGTGTGCCGGGAGATTCGCACTTTGGCCGGACGCTGGTCGAAGCCGATTATCGGATGAAACGCATTTCGCTCGGCCTGGAAAACCCCGGCGTCAAAGGTTTGGTCAGCCACCTCTCGATGCTGAAAGGGGGTGGCAACGCCATTCAGCGCTGGTGGTTCGTCCCCCTGTATGACGGGCTCTACTGCACGGAAGACCGGTTGGCCTTCCAACTGGTGGGACAACGGGCGCAGTTGCTCTCGCAAAATGAATTGTCGAACTCTTCCGGCGAACGCTCCACGGCCGCCACAACCCGGCTGACAACGGAAGCGTGGGCGAAACTCTTCACCGAGAAATTCCCGCAGATTGCCGACGAATCGCCGGTGTTTGCCGAACTGCAGAATTTGATCGACTGGTGCGTGCTGGTCGCCTTGATCGATCGCGAACGGCTGGTGGAAAAAGTCGGTTGGACGCCGGGCATCCTGGCGGACGCGGAAAAGTTGCCGCACGAGGCCGGTCCGGTGCCGAAAGAAGTCCCGGCGATGGTCAACATCAAACGGGCCAGCGGCAGTTCCATTGTGGGCTTGATCGCCGGCGGGGTGACAATTCGCCCCGGTCGCATGGTCCGTGCGGATTCATTCAAGACCGACCCGGCATTGCGACTCGACAGCCAGCGAACCGAAGCGCTGCCGAAAGACCGCCCCACCGCTCAACGCTGGTGGTGGGATTGACTCTTCACCAGCCCGCAGCGCCAGTGCCGGGTGCCTTTTCAATTCAAAAACCCGGCGCTGGCCGACAAACTGCATGGATGCGGTTGGCTGTGTGCCACCAGCTCTGCCCAGTAGCACACAGGAAAGCCCCTCTTGGGATTGAACTTACGCATCCCCATCCAAAATGTTGCATGGGGATGCAAGATCGCCGCGAAAAGATGGAAAGAGATATCCAGCGCGATCGTGCTTTTCCTGAGGACTAACGGGCCGGCAATTCAAATAGCCAGGGCCGTTATCCCTCGGTCAGATCGAATCGGAAAACGCAGGCCTGCAGGGCCGACCATTCGCGGCAGGAATGGTCGACCCCTTCATCGCAAGACAGCGCGCAGTGCGGCGGACACCGTTTCGGCGAGTTGATGTACCAGCGATGGCGGCATTGCCGGAGCGGGCATCAACACGAGAACATCGCCGATGTTGCGCACGATGACACCGCGCTCACGACACGTCAATGTGAGTTGGTGGCTCCGGCGTTGTTCGGGTGGAAACGGCGTCCCGGTAGCGGGATCGCGCTGGACTTCGATGCCGATCATCGTGCCGCGATGCCGGACTTCCGCGACGTGTGGCAAGGTCCGCCATGTAGCGGCGTGTTCCTGTAAGACCGTTTCGATGCGGCGCGAGTTGCCGAGCACATCACGATCTTCAATCAACCGTAGCGATGCCCGCGCGGCGGCACACGCCAGTGGATTCCCGGTGTAAGTGTGGCCGTGATAGAACGTTTTCCCCGCCCACGGGTCGCCGAGAAACGCCGTGTAGATGTCTTCCGTCGTGAGGGTCGCCGCCAACGGCAGATACCCGCCGGTGAGCCCTTTCGACAGAATCAGGATGTCCGGTGAAACGGCTTCCTGTTCACAGGCGAACAATGTCCCGAGCCGACCAAATCCGACCGCGATTTCATCCGCAATGAGCAAGATCCCCAACCGTTGGGTGATCTCCCGCAGACGCTTCAGATAACCCGACGGATGCACACGAATCCCCGCCGCGGCTTGCACGAGCGGTTCCATAATCACCCCCGCAATCCGCCCGGCATTTGCGGACAGCAAGCGCTCGGTGTCCGTCAAACATTCGTCGAGCGACAAGCCCGGCGTCGCTGGCGAGGGCAACCGCAACGCGGGGAACATCAAGCCGCCGAACAGACTGTGGAACCGGTCAATGTCACCGAGGCTAATCGTGCCGACCGTGTCGCCGTGGTAAGCCGACGTGAGGCATGCGAACAGCTCCCGCGGTTCGGGCTGCGGCTTCTGTCGATGATACTGCCAGGCGATCTTCAGCGCGACTTCAACGCCCGCCGCACCGCAATCGGCGTAGAAGACACGCGTTAAACCGGACGGCACGCGCTGCAACAAATCTTCCGCGAGTTCAATCGACGGCGTGTTTCCCAACCCCAGCAGCGTGCTGTGCGACACACGATCCAGTTGTTGACGAATCGCCGCATCGATCTCCGGCACGCGGTGACCGTGAATGTTGCACCACAGCGACGAATGCCCATCGAGGTACTTCTTGCCCGCGGTATCGATGAGAAAGAACCCGTCCGCCGCCGCAATTACCGGTGCGTGTTCGTCCGCATACGCCGACATCGCCGTGAAAGGATGCCAGACAGCAGCGGCATCACGTGCGGGCCAAGGGGATGAATCGAGCATGATCAGTTGTCAGTCGTTAGTGGTCAGTTGGAAAACGCATTTCACCACTAACGACTAACGACTGACAACTGACTACTTCGCCCGCACGGAAAACGTAATCGGCAACTTCACCGTGTATCGCACGGCGACCTTGTTGCGACGGGCGGGCTCGAATCGCCACGTCCGCACGGCTTCGAGTGCCGAGTCATCGAGCGCCGGATATCCCGACGTCTTGGCGAGGGTCACGTCTTCTGCCGCGCCTTCTGCGGAGATCGTGACGCGCAGCATCACCGTCCCGCCAATTTGCTGGCGTCGCAATTCATCGGGATAAACCGGTTCGCGGTTGCGTGGCAGCCGCGACGGCATCTGGCTCACGCGGGCTCCTTGCGGCGAGTTCACACCGATGGCGTCCACATCATCATTGCCGGGTTCGAGCGGTTGCACCGTCACGGCGGCAGCAGAAGTGGTGATTCCCCGTGGGGCATCGATTAGCGCCACACGGTCGGGAAGCGCGGCGGGGATTTCGCTGAGTGCTTCCGAAGACGTTTCCAGCGGTGTTTCGATCGCCGGAGGGGCGGCAACCAGCGGTGCTGAGGGCGTGGGTGCCTCGCGGGGGATGTCCGCTTGTGCGACCGTTGTCGATCGGCCTGCACCGCGGTTTGTTCGGGGTGAGGGGGCTTGAATGACGGGCTTGGAAACAATCGGTCGATTGTCGAGGTTTGCCGCGGTCGCGGGTTCCGTCGGTGGAGACACGGGCATCGCGACCGGCATGGGAGCCACCGTCGGCGGCGGGGCGGGGACAGCCACGGGCGTCGGGTTCAGCGTCGCCGGTGCCGGGGTGGCGGCGAGTTGGGTATCGAAGCTGGCTTCCAGCCGGCGGGCGTGCCGTTCCTGAGAAACCGCCCCGTTGGCATCTCCCGCACGGACGGCGAATCCCGCGGTGAGAAATTCCGGCAGCGCCGCGGCATACGCCAACATGCCGAAAATCGCCCCGTGCAGGGCCATGCTCACGACGTACGCCAACGATGTACGCATGGGAAACAGGGTCCGAAACGGTGGGCCAGGTCACTCGGCAGCACCACCAATGTAATCGTTGCCCGACCTGGCGGCAATGTGTGACGTTCTGACGACAATCCGTAGGGTTTGCCGAGTCCGCGAGGCGAACCAATTCTACGCAACATCAAATGGTTCGCCTCAAAGACTCGGCAAACCCTACCGGACTCGCTTTCGCGTCGCGAGATCGAATACATCACCGGGATGCAGCGTGATGTACGGCTGATCGGGATCCTCCGGCACTTCGGCTCCATTATGAACCAGAATGTCGCTGTCACCGACGACGCGGGCGGTGTCTCCCTGCACGATCAGCGCGGTCGCTTCATCAATCCCGAAGCCGAGCATTTGCGGAAAGCGCTGCATCACCAGATACAAATCGAAGTGCCGTTTGCGGGCGATAAAGTGTTGATCGATCGCGCAATTCTTGACAAAACCGAAGCCCGCTTCGTGCCCTTCGGCCATCATGGTGAGATTCCCTTCCGGCGCCCCACGGACAAGGTATGACCCTTGAATGGTCGCCCCCGCGGAACTGCCACCAATGACCCCGCCGCGGGCGAGCAGCGCGTGCAGTTCTTTTTCGGTGCGCGTGCCGAGGTAACTATCCGCCAGCCGCCATTGTCGACCGCCGGTGATCCACACTGCCCGCGCTGTGCGCAGTGGTTCGATAAAATCATCCGTGTCGGCCACTTTCGGATCGCGCGTGTGCAGCACGGTGATCGTCTCGAAACCGGCTTTTCGCAGGAACGACTTTTCGACGAACTCGTTGTTCCATTCTTCGCCTTCGGATGCCGTGGGGATGATCACCACCGGTTGTTCGACACCGCCCGCCAGCCGCACGAATTCATCGACAACCGAGCGCGGCAGCCGCCCGCCCCCGACGATGACGAGGCTGCCATTTGCCGGGCCAACGACGGGTTCAGAGGCTCGCGACGCCATGCACGAACCAATGATGATGCCGATCGAGACGATGCAGAGACGCATAAAGAGGCCGCTTACAGGTAGGGTTTGCCGAGTCCGCGAGGCGAACCAGAACGTCCACCATAGAATCAGGTGTGATTCACGAAGCGACAAGCCATGATTAAGTGGAACAGACGTGTCCGGTTTCTTCGAAAGCGGACTTTTCGTGTGCCACTGGCTCTGCCAGTGTCTTGTCGATGGAAGAAAAGGCGCACTGGCAAAGCCAGTGGCACACAAGAATCCACGCTGGTCATGCAACTTGGTTCGCCTCGCGGACTCGGTAAACCCTACGAATTCTCGAATCAATACGCGAACAGAAACTCGCGGTGATTGAGCAGCGTCCACAGTACGTCTTCAATCACGGCGCGGCGGTCGGAGCCGGATTGATTGAGCACTGTCAGCAACAATTCGCGTTCCGATGAATCCGCGGGGCGACCGAATGTGGCGAGATACAGGTCGTCAATGATTTCCGGCGGCGTCATGCTTGATGCGGCCAATCGCGCGGCGCGGCCGTTGTTGCTGCGGAGTTTCTGAGCGACCGTCTTCCCGGCGACGAGTTGCAGCGCCTGCTGAAAATTCGTGGTCGCTTCGCGCTCGCACTCACACGCCAGCGATCGCGCGGGGCGACCGAACGCTTCGAGGAACGGGTGCTTGAACTCGCCGTCGGGAAGCGATACCGCACTCACGCCAAGCGGGGCTTCCGGGAAACTTTCCGCGACTTCGGTGGCCTGGCTGATGGCATCGAGCAGCGCTTCCGCCGGTCGCAACCGAATCTGCGCGTGCGAGAAATACTTGTGATCGTCCGCATTCGTTGCGGTAGGACGATAATCGAGTTGATAGGTGTGCGACTTCGCAATCAGCCGCAGAATGTGCTTGCGATCAAACCCGCTGGCGACGAACTCGCGGGCCAGTTCGTCGAGCAGTTCGGGATGACTTGGCGGATTGGTGTCGCGGACATCATCCACCGGGTCGATCAACCCGCGGCCGAAGACGTGGTACCACAGCCGGTTCACACTGTTGCGGGCAAACCAGCGGTTGTCCGGCGCGGTGAGCCAATTCGCGAACGCGATGCGGCGGTCTTCATCGGGGCCGATCGTCGCCGGGCCGGCATCGAGCAACGTCGGCGGCACCACGGCTCCCGTGCGCGGATGTTGAATGTCCCCCTTATCGAGCAGATAGACCACATCTTCCTTGTCGTAGGTGTGATTGAAATACTCGCCTTGTTTGAATTTGAGTCGTTTGAAGAACGCGGCGAGACCGTGGAAATCGTCCTGTGTCCAGCGTTCGCCGGGGTGGTTGTGGCAGCGGGCACATTGAATGCGGATGCCGAGGAAAAGTTGCGAGACTTCTTCGGCCGCGAGTTCCGCATCGACTTCAGTCCCGATGCCGCCGATGCGCATGCGCCGCCAGAAACTCGCGGGCGGGTTCTCGTAGTTCGGCCCCGCCGCCGTGAGAATCGAACGGGCAAACACATCCTCGGGAACGTTCTCGGCCATCGCGGACCGAATCCAGGCGTGATATTTCATCGCGCCCCAGACGCCCGTGAACCGCTGATTGTTACCAAGCCGGTCGCTCCACTTCATCGCCCACCAGTCGGCGTACGCGGGGGAGTCGAGCAGTTGATCGATCAACCGGTCGCGTTTGTCCGGTTGTGTATCGGCAAGGAACGCCTTGACCTCGCTGGGTTCCGGCAATCGTCCGGTGAGATCGAACGTGGTACGGCGCAGGAAGACGGTGTCCGCACAGATCGGCGACGGTTCGATTTCCAGCCGCGCGAGTTTCGCAAAGACGTGGCGGTCGACGAAGTTCTTCTCGGCAATCTGCGGCGGTTGATACCCCGTCACTGTTTCTCGGAACAACAATTTTGCCGTCGCGAACCGGCCGCAGAACTCGGCGGTGATGGCCGCTTCCCCGCGTTTTTGTTTCGTCACCATTCCGCCCCGCGCGACGGTGGCAATGGAGTCATCGCTGGAGGACCACTTGCATAACCGAGTCACTTCGCGCTCAGAACCATCCGCAAATCTCGCTGTCACCTGCAGCGCCAGCGACGACTGCGTGGGCTCAAGCTGCATGCGCTCCGGCGTGATGAGCAACGCCGAGAGTGCTGGTGCGTTGCCGCTGTCATCGATCGCGCCGGCGGCGATCCAGTCGTGCAACAGTCGGTAATCGTCGGAGCCCGGTTCAAACTGTCGGCCTCCTTCGTGCGGAATGGTGCCGGTCGGTTTCAGCAGGATCAGGCTCCGTTCGGGTTCGACGATGTTGATCCGCCGGATACCGATTTCGCGCGTGAGGGAATCGCGATCCAACGCCGGGTCGAAGCCGCGGAGGCTCAGCCGAAAGCCGTTCTTTCCCGTTGGCGTGCCGTGACACGTTCCCGCGTTGCAGCCGAGTTTGGTCAACGTCGGCAACACTTCGTGACGAAAGCTGACCGGGCGGTTCTCCGCCACGGCGACATCAATCAGTCCAGCCACCACAATCAAAGCAGCCGTGATTTTACAAATTCGAGGCACGACGAATTCCCTGCAACATCGCCTTGGGTGCCATGCTTGCTTCGCTGAGCAATTATGACGTTTGAAACTCTCACAGACTCGACGACGATCCATAAATTCAAAGGCAGAGAAATCCGATATTCCGACACGAAAGAGCACAAAAGGAATCCAGAAGGAACCACGGAAGGCACGGACCACACTGAAGAATGCCAGAAAGGGTACAAGACCCCATGCTGGTGACTCATCGCATTCTTTCCGTGTTCTCCGTGTCTTCCGTGGTTCAATCTCTTCTTGTTCTTTGTGACTTCTGTGCCTTTTCGTGGCGAAAACTCTGGGAATTTTGGCCGGCTTCATCGACCACCAGGCAAACTTTCGCTGGACGCGCGGCAGCGGATCATTCATAATACATCACCGACCGTTGATGGGAAAGCCGTTTCCGCGCCGCCGGGGCTTTTCCGCAGAGGAAGATTTGATGGCTGATGCCGTACAGACCGCGTGTGCCGATTATCGCCGCGGCGCGGTTTCCCGCCGGGCCGCGCTGCAGGTGGGAGTGTTCGGCGGACTGACGCTGCCGCAGATGCTGCACGCGGAACAGGTCAACCCGCTGGCGAAATCCGCGACGGCGAAGAGCGCGATTCTCCTCTTTCAGTTCGGCGGGCCGAGTCAACTCGACACGTTTGACCCGAAGCCCAATGCCCCGGCCGAAATCCGCGGCGAGTTCGATTCCATCGCGACCAACGTCGACGGCCGCCGGATTTGTGAACATCTGCCGAAGCTCGCGCAGCTGGCCGATCAATACTCGCTGGTCCGCTCGGTCCATCACAAAAGCAGCAGCCACAACCCGGGGGCGTATGTCGCGCTGACGGGGCGCGAACCGCTCGTCAACATTGTGACGCTGAATGCGTCCTCGAACGACTTTCCGCATCCGGGATCGATTGTCGATTACCTCGATCGCACGCCGCGCGAAGTGCCGACGTCGGTGTCGATGCCGACGATGATTGCCGACGGCCCGTTCCGCACGCCCGGCGAATTCGCGGGTTTTCTCGGCAAAAAGCACGATCCGGTGTGGGTGCTGAAAGATCCGAACGGCAAGGATTTCAACGTCGATGAACTCAAGTTGCCGACGGGTGTCAGTGTCGACCGCATTCGGGATCGGCAACGAACGCTCGCGCAACTCGGACAACTCAGCCAACTCGCCGACGCCGCCGCGGATGTCCGCGGTCTCAGCGATTATCAGGCCCGCGCGGTCGATCTCGTCACCAGCACTGCGGCGCAGAAAGCGTTCGATCTGCAACTCGAACCCGATGCGATGCGCGACCGCTACGGCCGCAACAAATACGGTCAAAGCGTGCTGCTCGCGCGACGCCTCGTGGAAGCCGGGGTGCGGTTCGTCACGGTCTATTACTCCGCGGGCATTGGCGGGTGGGACACGCACAAGGACAATTTCAACACGCTGAAAAACAGCCGCCTGCCGGAGAATGACACGGCGATCGCGGCCTTGCTCACCGATCTGAAAGACCGCGGGCTGCTCGATTCCACGCTGGTCTACTGGACCGGTGATTTCGGACGAACGCCGAAGATCAACAGTGATGCCGGTCGCGACCACTGGCCCCCGTGCGGCACGGTGATGATGGCCGGTGGCGGTATCATGGGCGGTCGTGAATACGGCAAGTCCGACGCCACCGGCGCATATCCCGCCGATCAACCGACCACCCCCGGCGACATCACCGCGACGCTGTTTCACGCGATGGGCTTCGACCCGAAAACCGAAATCCGCGACCAGTTCGGCCGCCCGATGCCGATCGCGGATGGGGATGTGCTGAAAGCGCTGCTCTGACTCTTCGGCAAGTCAATGTAGGGTTTGCCGAGTCCGCGAGGCGAACCTCTTACGTGTGTGGAATCGGTTCGCCTCGAAGACTCGGCAAACCCTACGTTGATACGGCACGCGTCGCGGCATCAGCCCGACGTGCGGGTGGAGCATTTTGGCGACGTCCGAAGACACGTCGGCCTTACGGCACGACGCTCGCCAGGATGCGTTCACTCACCCGGCGCTTCCAGCCACCGAATCTTCGGCACGAGTTCATCCTGCAGCACGACCGTTGTCGGATAGGTTTCCGTGTTGGCGAGCAGTTCGCGGAAGCAGAGTTCGTAGTCGACCAGAAAGTCGTCGAGCGCAATCCCCATCGCATCGGGCGGGAAGACATCGAGCAGTTTCCGAGCGGTGATGTAGAGCTTCTTCGCGCCGCCGAAATTTTCGTTGCCGAAGTGGAACAGCGAAATCGCCGCCTGAATCAGCCCCTGAATCATCTTCTTCTCGGGGCCGTCGGTCTCCGCCCAGAGTTCTTCGAGAACATCGTGGCACTCGAAGAACTCTTCCTCATTGAAGAGCCGAATCCCTTCCCGATACTGGTCTGTGTCCGCCGCCGACATGATGGGTTCCCAACCGATGTTATTCATAGTGGAAGCGGCAGGCGATAATGATGAGTGCATCGCCCCGAACGGTATAAACCAGCCGATGTTCGTCGTTGATTCGTCGCGACCAAAATCCGGACAGGTCGCCTTTCAAAGATTCCGGCTTGCCAATCCCTTCAAACGGAGATCGTAAACAGTCTTTGATCACCGTGTAGAGTTTGGCAAGCAACTTGCGGTCATGCTGCTGGAACCAGACATAATCGTCCCATCCGGAGGGAGTGAATGTCAGATTCATTCCGCAACCAGCGCCTGTGGTGCGTGCAATCCGGCTCCCACTTCCGCCATCCCGCGACGGAGATGGGCCGCGTTGGCATCACTGCCAAGCAAATACGCCGTTTCATTCCACGCGCTGAAATCGTCCCAGCGCATTACGACGACCTGTTCGCCCTCTGCGGTGACCACGACACACGGTTCGGAATGGGCGAGAACATCCGCAACAACCTGAGGAAACTCTCGTTGCGCTTTTTCCAGGGGAATCGAATTCATGATCGGTCTGCCAATGGGAAAATGCGATTACATCCCGCGTTTCCGAATTGTAGCCGATTTATTTCTTCGCCGCGTCGTATTTCACCGGTAACGGGGCATCGAGCGTGTCTTTGTTCGGTTGGAAGCCGTTGCCGTCGACATCGACGAAGATCGGATTGGTCAGCGCCGTGGCGGGCATTTTGCCGTCGGTGCTGCCGAGGACTTTCGAGAGATCGCTGCCGATGTCTCCGACGACGACGATGATGTGCGCGTCGCGGTCGAGCGTCAGTTCGAGTTTGCGGTCGATCTTCACGTTGCCGCTGCGGAAGACGTCGGGATGCTGCTCGCGGAAGTAACTGTGCTGCGGGTGAATGCGGCCGTTGACGAGTACGAACATGCGATCCAGATCGATCCAGTTGGGACACTGCGCTTTCACGGTCAGCGTGACTTTCTTCGATCCCGCTGAAAGATCCTGCCCCGCCGTGACGGATTTTGTGCCGCCGGTTTCGCTGGCCCACACTTCGAGGAACGGGCCGTTCGACATCACCGTCCGGCCCTGCTCCGCGGCGTGGACCATGTCCATGTATTTGATTTCCGACGGCTCATCCGTCGGCGATTGAATCCAGTTCCGCAAGCTGCCCGAACCGTGGAAGTTGTAGTGGGCGTCGGTATTCACCACGCCGTAGATGCGGAAGCCCTGGTTGAGCAACTGCAACCAGCGGAAGACCGTGTTGTGGAAGCCTTGGCCACCGCCGCCGATCTTCGCGAACGGGGCAAGGTCCAATGCGTTTTGAATCGGATGAATTTCCATGACATCCATGAACGGGAACGCCCGCTCGTTACCGGCGTCGGGCATGCCGTCGCCGTCCTTGTCGTAGAACATCCAGCCGAGATCTGGGTGGTTGACCTGTACGAGCTTTTCACTGCGGCTATCCCACAGCGCGAGCCGTTCGATCTGTTCTTCAACGTTCGCCGCGGGGGTAGGACCGCCGCCGTCCTGGGTCCGCGGCGTGAACTTCATCGGAAACGCGTTTTGATGATTCAGGGGCAGCGGCGTTCCCGTCAGTTCCATCCCTTCGACCGACGAAATGAACTTGCCGATCTTCAGCCGATCGATGTGCGGCTGGTAGGTCGTCACGCGGTTATGTTCGGTACACGGCGCGAACTCGATGTGTTCACAGACCAGATTCAACACCCGGCCAAGTTGGCTGCTGGAGTTGTCACCGGACGGACTGGCGTGGCTGTGGAAATCGCTGCTGATCCAGCCTTTGGTGTCCACTGTGCGATGCAATTTTGCTGACAGCGGCGTGGGGGCATACGGCTTGATTTCGATCTCGGTGAAGACCGCATCGAACTCCGGGCCGTGGCTGATCGTGACATCATACTTCCCCGGCGGCAGTTCCTGCGTGAACTCGCCATTCGGCGTGTAACGCACATTCCGCACGGCGAAATCCGCGGTTTCCGGGCCGAAGTTGAGTTTCACGTCCGCCGCTTGCGGAATCAGTTCGACCTTGCACGGGATCGCGCCGCCATTGGCATCGGTAATCGCGGCGGTCACGCGGCCGAAGTCGTAGCCATCGACTTTCACCGTCTGGTTCGTCAGCGGTGACGCCCCCACTTGCAGCTTGAGATCCTTCCCGACGGCTTGTCCGGCGACGCTCACATTGAGAGCATAATCCCCCGGCGGCAGCGCGGTCTTGATCCGCCCGTCCGCATTGGTCGTGGCGTTGCCATACAGCCCCTTCGTTGTGGTGAACTCCACCTGCGACTGTCGTAGCGGTGTGTTTTTTGCGTTGATGAATTCGAGTTCCACCGGAGTCACCGCGGCTTTGGCACGGCGGTGTTGAGCCGCCGCGACATCCAATCGACTGGCCCCGGCGTACAACCGCCGCGTCAACGTGACCGACTCTCCGGGTGGGATCGAGAGCTTGGACTCGCCGGCGTCATCGACATACCGAATCTGCGACGTCCGCGCATCGCTGTTAAGTTGCAGCTTGCGGCTATCCGCTTCGAGAACATAGGCCTGGCCCCAGAAGCGGTCGTGCAGCCAGAACGAATCGGCGGTGCCGTTTGGACTGCGCGGCATGTCCTCTTTGCCGCCGTCCGCGCGGAAATCGTCTTCGAGAGAAATCGTCAACGCGGTATTGCCGATGTTCCGATAGACCGTGGTCACCGACAGAAATTCGTCCGCCCTGCCGAGAGCGTATTTTGTGGTGATCTCCGGCTTTTCCGCCGATCCCGGAGCCGACACAATCACCATTCCTTGAGCGGCGCTCACCGTATTATCGCCGGTCGTGACCGTGCCCTCGCCCGCACCGATGGCGACGGATTGGTAAATAGCGCCTTTCTTGCCGGGATAGAAGGCTGCGAGTTGATCGCTTTGGGCATCGCGGGCGGTGAGATCGATCAGGCAACCGCCGACGTCTTTCGTGGTCATGTTGGCGTGCCGGGTGGCTTTCGGCTGCGCGATGACCGCGGTGAGATGACCGTTGCGAAGGACGATGTCGCCGTAGATGGCATCGACTTCCTTGCCCTCGGGAACGAGTTGTCCCCAGTTCTCTTCGGCGAGCACGCCCACTTCCACCGCGTTCGGTGTCGATGATGGTTGCAACCGATTGCCGAAGACCAGCGACAGTCCGAGCAGCGCGACACACGACGACATCAACAGCAGGCGTCTCATGGCAGGGTCCTTCGAGTCCGAAGATCACGGCTCCAATGGGACCATCACGTTAACGCGACGCCAGCGCGGCGACAATTCGCGCGAAATTCACAGTCGTTGAATGGAGAGTATCCGATTCCCGCTTGCGCTTTGCCGACTCCAGGACTCGCGCTGGTGCTGAATTGTCAGCGCTGGGATCCTGCGAAGCGCAAGCGACTTCACTTTCCATCAATCATAGGAGTTACGCAGTGTCGTGAAATTTGGCTTACGGAAACCCCGCCGTGTGGGTAGAGTCGCAGGGATGAGTTCCCCGAAAGTCAGTGCGGCCGAGTTTATCGATTTTCTGATCGCGACGCCGTC
>JAKFUG010000075.1 GCA_021732785.1 Planctomycetaceae bacterium | reverse complement strand
ACGTGTCATGACTCGGCACCCCCTGGTCCAGCGACAGGAACCGCGCGAACCAATCGCACTTGGCGTTCGCAAACCGCTCGACATCGGCCCAACTGTTGGCCCCGCAGATCGTCGCCGTGAGCGCCATGAAGATCATCTCGTGCAGATCGTGATTCGTCCCGCGATTGACCCGCGGATCGGTCACTTTTGCAAAATGTTTGTCGACTTTACAAGCCGGTCCCGTCCCCATCGCTGCGTTCCTTCGTCAACCACACCGGAAAATTCCGCAACCCTTGACGAAGGCCCTCCCCATGCAATCATTGGACCAATTCACGCCGCCGACATGCGATTGCCCTGCGTGATGAGCGGATTCCACACAACGCGCTGTTCATTATTAGGATCGGTATGAGACTCAATAATGCGACGCACTGTTACCTCGCGCGAGGAACTGGCCCAGCATGACAAGCTAAAGACCCGGTTGTTTGCCAACGTCAGCCACGAGTTCCACACCCCGTTGACGTTGATCATGGGGCCGCTGGAAGACGCCCTAAATGAATGCTGACTCGGATGCGGCTTCCGGCACTCAATCCACTGCGGCGACGATCACCATTTCGACGAGATAACCCGGCGACAGACCCACTTGAATGCACGCGCGGGCCGGGGCATGCCCTTCCGGGATCCAGTCATCCCACAACGAATTCAGAATGACTCCGTCTTTCAAGTCGGCTACATAAATCGTGACTTGCAGCAGTCGCGTTCGATCGCTGCCGACAACGGCCAGACGGGCGTCCATCTGCGCCAAAACCTGGGCGACCTGGCCGCGAATGTCTTGCGAAGGATCGTCCGCCACCTCCACGAAATGGGCGACACCGTTATGGACGACGGCATCGGACCAGCGGCGCGTCACGCCATAGCGTTGAATCCCGGCCATTGCGTCTCTCCTCACTGCGATGAGCCTGAACCGAAAACGTCACCCAAATCCACCGCCATGGAAGGGCCCGGAAGGACTTGTTCCCAGCGGCGATGAAGTCGGCTCATTGTCCGGTAAAGGGACCACATCGCGGAAGTGCGATTCCGCGCGGAACGAATCGGACTGACGATTCAGGTCGCGGTAGGCCGCAGTCAGTGTTTGGAGAGCACTTTGCGTCAGCCGTTCTCCTCGACGAATTCGTGGTTCGAGAATGCCGACCACATCACTGTTGCGGCGCGCGGTCAACAGCAGGCGAAGGAGCCAGTCGGTGCGATCAGCGGGGAGATTCTTCGACTGATACAGTGCCCAGGCGATTTGTGCGGACACCTGCGGATCATTGACAATTTGCGCCTGACGGATGAGCAGCCATCTTTTTGATAGAGGCCGCTGGGTTCCATTCGCGAGCCGTTCGAGAGTCACGGCATCGTGGGCTGTCCGCGCTTCCTGAATCAATGTTTGCAGTGCCATTCCCCGGTCGCGATGTCCGTCGGGCAGCAGGTCTTCGGCGGCGAGCAGGCGTTCCCAGCGTGACGGTCCCTGCAACCATTGCGCTTCCCGCAAGAACACTTGAACGCGTTCGTCCGTGGCAAGATCCTCGCGGGCCAGCACTCCAGAATAAAGTTCCTGCCCCATCGCTGTCTGGTCGAAGCGATGGAAGAGATCGCCGATGTCGCACAGCGATGCCACGGGTGGCTGCTCTGCTGCGCAGACTCGGGCCAGCACTTGCGCGGGTGCGAACTGGCCGAGCCGGAGCAACAGTTCGATCCGCAGCGCTCGTCGGGTCACGACCCGGGCATCATCGGGTTGCAGAGCCGCAGCATGCGTCGCGGCTTCCAGCGCTGCTTGAGGACGGTGAGCCGCATGAGCCAGTTCCGCGAGCTGATCCCAATGGTTGATCGACCGTTGATCTTCCGGAACTTCTTCAATCAGCGCCGACAGGCCCGGTGCCCCGAGTGTGGCAAAGAACGACGGGCTCAACCAGCGGACCAGATCCGTAGCCGATGATTTCAGCACCATGCGCAGCAACTGTCGTTGCGATTCGGCCAATGCGTCATTCGGTCGTTCCGATAATTCTCGCGTCCACGCGCGCAGGAAATGCAAGAGCGGCTGTTGGGGGAGGTCGCGACACAATTGTTCGAAAGCCGTGGCCGCGGCGCGATAATCCTGACGGCTGATGGCCTGCCGCGCCAAAGTGAAGGGATCGACCGGATTGGCAAGATCGACAACGACGCAACCGGGCCACTCGTCGAGGGAGGCGATCTTTTCGACAAGCGTCTCGCCGACAAGCGTCCAGTGTTCGAGTTCCTTTCCATCGGCATCGACGGCGGTGACTTCGGTCCTGGCAAACCGGAGCGAGAATTGCAGTTCTTCGCCGTGATACACTGACCAGGCCGTCGGCTGGCCGGTTGATGGCGAGAAACTCGCGCGAATCTTTGTGTCCGTCGTCTCCCGGAACAACAACCGCAGTGTCACCGTATCGCCGTCGCGGCTTTCCGTCTGAACATCGAAAAGCTGCGACAATTCCTCGTTGTCGCGATGCGGCAGCCAGGGGAGCGTTGCATCGGCGAGGGTCCGCACGGCGTCGCCCCAGGCATCCATTTCGACGAGTCCGATGCCCGGATAGGCCACCGCCGCGCGCGGTCCTTCCGCCCGGATGATTCGATCGCCCAGATGCACTTGCAGACGTCCATCGGCTTTGTGGACGGTGAAGTCCTGCGGCGACTTTGCGCCCACGACACGCCGCCAACGTTGGTGCAACCCCGCGATTGGTTTGCGCACCGACAAGGCCAGTAACGACTCGGCACGAGGGTCGTTGGCGGCGCGGACCGGTTCCCCGCGCGGAAGATTCGTCAGCGCCGTTCGATCGAAAAAGAAGAGGCTCTCGTCGATATCATCTAATGTTTCCCGCGTCGACAGGGATTCCGCGATGTAGCGCGACCGTCGCAGCATCGTCAACAAATCTTCGATCTCATCATGCACGTGAGCCGTCTGCCGGACGGCGAGTGCCAGGCCGAGCGCGTGGGGTGTCTGCTCGCCTCCGCTGCCATGGGTGATGCTCCATTGCCCCGAGGTCATTTGCTGCAGCAGCGACATCAGGTTGGCAAAGTCGGGCAGATTTGGTTCGAGCGGTCCACTACGTCGCATCCGCGGCCGTCGCAACAAGGCCGAGGGATCGCGATCAGATTCACGACGGAGTTTTGCCAGCAGTTCGGCTGTCTCGCGATGCACTCGCTTCGTATTCCGGATCACCAGCGACAAGGATGGCTCGTAGTACACCAT
The DNA here is from genome assembly GCA_021732785.1 of Planctomycetaceae bacterium. Lineage (GTDB taxonomy): Bacteria > Planctomycetota > Planctomycetia > Planctomycetales > Planctomycetaceae > DSVQ01. The sequence goes on along the minus strand of JAKFUG010000075.1, from coordinate 25,509 downwards.
GGACCCGCCGACGCCGTCCACCTGTTCCCATTGCCCGCTGGAGTTGGATTGAATCATCATCAGCGCGTCGCTCGAAGAAAGCGACATCGCAGGCCCCGACGGATTCAGATCGTTCCCGGACATCCCCGCGTCATCAGGAACGACATCTTCGCCGTCGTCCGCAAAATGTGGCGGCGCGATTTCGCCGAATCCCGATTCCCCCGGGAAGGAGCCAATCCTCGTACCGATGAAGCCACCCGCGCCACCGAAACCTCCCATGCCACCGCCGAAGAAACCGCCTCCCCCTTGTCCGCCGCCAAACCCGCCGCCGCCGAAGATGCCGCCGCCCCCTCGCTGATAGGAAAATCCGTCATTGCGCAGCGCGGGATCGTGCAGGGGATGGGGCAAGAGTCCGTCGACCAGTCCGGCCGCGGAGTAGAGCCGCGTTTCCAGCACTTCGTCTGCCTTGGCCTGCGTTGTGAGGATCAACACTTCATCTTCGATCACATTGGTCAGGAAGAAGGGCCGCAGGACTTCATTCAGAATGATCTCCGCGGGGATATCGGCCAATTGGAGCGTCACGAGCGATTTGGGCTTAATGCCTTCATCCTGCCAGGCACCCGTATCAAGCCGCATCGGCAAATCGAGTTTCTTCGCCATCCATTCGATCGCGATGGACAAGGGGACGCGATCAAAATCGACCGTCAAGGGTTGTTGCAGGCGGGATTCAATGCGCCGCCGCTGCCAATCTCGGTGATCGAGAAAGGGATTCGATAACCGAAAGGGGGGCGGCAGCAAGTCCATCCGCACGAGATCGCCCGCGGGATAAACCTGTGTGGTCAGGAGTTCTTCGGCATGGGCAATCGTGGTGATCCGCAGGAAATGTTTCTCGGGGATGAACGTTAGCAAGAATGGACGCAGGAGTTGATTGAGCTGGCTTTTGGCCGTGATTCCCTGCAAAGCATCGCTATCCAGATCGATCTTGAGATCCACGCCTTCATCGACCAGGGCCGCGGTCTCAATCAACACGGGAATGCCCAACTGCTTTTTGACCTCCGCAGCAAGATCCGAGAGTTTCATCCCGGAATCGAGTTTGAGCGATTGCAGCAACTTCAGCGTGTGGGGATTGCGCTCCAGATAATCGGGAGCAATCCCGCCACTGGCCAGATAAGGAAGCAGCATGCTCGTTTGCGGCCACGCCGGTGCGGACCGACGATCCGCGATCGGCCGCCACAAACCGAGTTGTCGCAAGGCCGATTCTCGTTGCAACTGTTGAGTGACCTGAAGCTGCAATTCCTGAAACACTTTCGGTTCCGAACGGAGCGCCCATTCGCATACCGGTGCCAGGGCGAGGTGCGCCTGGACCGGATCCCGCGCGGCTAACGCCTGCCGCGTCCGTTCCAAAGCCTTCGTCACCATTCGTTGCCGTGCGCGATCCTGCCGGCTTTCGACAATCGGTTTGACGGTGCCCGCTTCCGAAGCTGGGGGCACAGCGGCGATGGTCACCGGCCGGCTGGCGCGCGGGATAGGCAGCGCGGGAAGCATTTCCGGGGGAGACCAATAACGGTGTCGCTGACGACGATCGATTTTCCACCGGTCGTAATCCTGCTCGGTTTCGAGGACCAGAAACGCCGTCTTCGGCGACATCAGCGACCATTCCTGGCAGAGCGACACGATGCTGTCGTGATGCGACTTTTCATCGCCCACAGGGACGCGGAGTCGTTGTTCCAGTTGGCGTTGGGCCCAAAGTCGGCCGGTGAAGACCGCGTCGTCGGCCTCGCCTCCGGGAAGCGCGAGATCGTAGTTCCGGACGGGTTGGCCCGCGACCTGCACCGAAAACTTCAAGCGATCCGCAGGCGGCCGACGTCCAAAAACATGCAGTTCGCGTCCCGGCATCCATGTCGCGCTGACAAAGAGATCGTCTTTGAGAACGGCCTCCGCTTGAGCCGCGATGATCTGCGTCGGTTGCGTCGGGAAACCATCCAGCGACCACTGGAACAAGTCATCCCAGGCCCGTACCGATTCGTCGAGATCGAAGAGCCGTCCCTGAGTTTCCGTCACGATGTCCTGCAACCAGCTTCGTTTCCTGTCCGTCGAGCCGACACGAATCATGCACACGGCCGGTCGCCCGGCAGGATTACGAAAGGCCGGTGCATTCCAGATCGCGGTGTCGCTGCTGAACGTCGACATGCCGTCGCCGATGTAAACGAGGACACGGCGACGTCCCGGCGCGGGTGGGGCGAAGACTGCGCCGGCTCCCATGCGCAAGTTGGGGCCGAGATCACTGGCTCCCAAAGCGAACTGCTCAGCGAGTTGTTTGATCAACGCATCGATGGAGTCATGTGCCGGCGGCAACCAATCTTTCGTCAGGGGGCGATAGGCATAGTCGGAACAACCGAGTTGCACGCGATCCGTCGGACGAAGATGTCGCAGCACGGTTCGCGCAGCGCGTCGGTGAGCCTGCAAATCGCCACCGCTGCCGGAGGTGTCCATGACGATCAGCACATCGGCTGGGTCGGCCGACTCTTTCACAATCGGATGAGCCGCTTCCGGCAATGTGGCGACGAAGTACTGCGATGTTTTGTCGACCGTGAAGGCGCGGGCCGTGGGAGGACGTTGGGGTGCTGCCGGGTAATCCACCAGGAAACTCGATTGCGGCTGCACATTTTCGGCAGTGTACTGAAACGTCACACGGCCATCGTCCATCCGAGTCGGCTTGATCGTCGGGTGGGTCGGCATGGAAAGTGCGCCGATTTCCACCGGCGGGTACACCGTCCCCCGAATCCCGAAGTCCCAGATCGGCTTCAAGTCCGACAAGAGCGGCAACTCAAATTGATAACGTCCCCGCTCGGCAACCAAAGGCACGGTATAGTCGAGCAGAATCCGTTTCGTGTCGCGCGCAAAGATCGGAAACACACGCATGCGAAACAGGTTCTCCCCAATCTGCTCCAGGATCGCGGGATCACGCTTGCTCCGCACGATGGTCGTGTAAACTTCATCGGCCCGCTTGCGATCGATCAACTCTCCTTCAATCAGTTGCTCCGGCGTCACGAACATGGCGAAACGACTGACGGACGCCCCCATTGGTAAATTGAAGACGAACGTTCCCTCTTCCTGCCGACCGTACGGGTTGAAGAAAGACTGGTCGATTTGCACGAGCGCAACCGGTGGATGGAGCACCACATTGACATGATAGCGCGCCACTTCCAGGCGGGCGGGGCTGCCACTTTGCGCGTCCTTCGCGATGAGTTGCCCGAGCCCTTGAGAGCGCACCGTCCAACGGCGTTCGGAATTCGCCCAACCGGGATCCTCAGGCACGGTCGATATCGACTCTCCGTTGTCGGCAACGTTGACGATGACCGGGCCGGTGAAAGTCTGCCCCGGTTCGGCAGCCGCTTGCACTTGACCGTCGAGCACACGCAGCGCACCGGGTTCTTCCCAAACGATTTCGGCCCCGGGCTGCAGCCGCCATTTGATGGCCGGATCGGGCCCCGTCACCACGACTTCCTGCGCGTCGGGAAGAAGCCGAACGAAAACCCGCCCTCGTTCGACATGCAACAATCGCGCAGCGTGATCCCACAACCCTGTCGATTCCGCCGCGAGAACGATCGTTCCGCCAGCCATCTCCATGCGTCCCGTTTGAGCCGGCGCGGTCTCCCAATGAGCGATCGGAGGAACCGCATCGCCCGGACGGAGCATCGTCCATTCCGATTCGCCAGACCGCACGGCGATCAATCCCGAACCGCCCGCAATCCGGGTCTCGGCCGCGGTCAGACTCCCCGAAACCAGGAGCACACTGAGAAGAGTGATACGGCACGCAAACATGGTCGCTCTCCGCTCAATCCGCTGCTCCGGGCGTTCGCGTCGCGGCGTCAGGATGACATGTCCAGTTCACATCATGAGAACATATCCCGCTCACTGCCGGTAGACTACGTTCGGAGTGACGCCATGGCGGGGTACGGTTTCCGATCGTGCGGGTGGGTGCGATCGGCGCGGAAGGCGTCCCGGACGATGGCCCGCTTGGCGGACGGTCATCACGCTGGTGAGTTTGCCGCTGTCCTCGCCGAGCTGAATCCGGACCTACAGCAACCCGTGAATCAACCCGGCGGAGTGGTTTTGCTTTGCGAGGGCGGCTTGCACGAGGCCCCATTCGTAATCGTCGATCAGCGTCCAGCCCTTCGATGCGGGGGCGGTCGCGGGACGTTCAATGGTCACCACGGACGTCGCGGGCGGGACATCCTGCAGCGTTTGCATCGTTCCCGGCAGGAACCAGAGGATCGATGCCGCAATGACCATGCTGGCGGCGTACTGACACCGTTCCCACCAGCGGGATTGCTTCTGCTGCTGGGCGACGGTTGCCAGGACACGGTTACGAAACACCGTCGTCGGTTGGGGCAGCCACGCGGCTTCCCGGACCAAGGCTTCCGTCATTTCCAGTTCGGTTTGTTCACTCGACCACATAACCCACCTCAATCGCCACACGCCGCAATGTTGACTGCAATTTCGTGAGCGCGTAACGGTACCGACTTGCAACCGTGTTCAAAGACTCCCCCGTCACCGTTGCGATTTCCTGGAACGTCATCCCTTCCCAGATTTTCAGAATCACCACTTCGGCCTGATCCGCAGGCAGCCGTCGCAACGCTGTCTGCACTTCCGCATCCCGTTCGGCCAACTCGACGGCATTCGGCCCCGTTGTCCGTCCCGTCAGATCATCCCACAATGCCAGCACCGGTCGGCGTCGGGCCAGAATCCGCAGCGCTTCATTGCGGACCATCCGCAGCAGATAGGCCCACGGAAACTGAACGGCAGCCAAGACTTGTGGACTGCGGGTCAAGCGGACTAACGCCGCTTGAACGGCGTCCTCCGCGTCTTCCCGCCGCCGTACCAAGGTTAAACCGTAGCGCAACAGCCGTGGTGCCGCCCGGTCGAAGAGTTGTTCCAGCGCGGACGCTTCCCCCCGCGCGATGCCAGTGGCACAGCCCGCGATCTCATCCGCCCATCGTGTTGGGGACGAATCATCCACGGAATCACAACTCCTGAGTATTAAGATCATCCCGGCGGTGGACTTTGTCTAGCATTTTCTGGAAAATCTCTCGCTGCGCAGGAAATTCGCGGGGATGACGGATCATCCCCCGTTGCGGCGAATTCGTCGCAACTGTTTTTTTAGAATGACTTTATGATACGCGGCAAGACAATTCTGCGCCGGTGAAGCACTCCGCTCATCACGCGGAGCGTGATGGGCTACGATGGTGGCCATCACGCTCCGCGTGATGAGCGGATTAATCGGAAGCGCAAATTCTCGACTTCGTGTCGTTTCCCCGAAAGTGGACCTGTGTCACACGCTGAATTGGTTGAGCAACTCCGCTGGAAGAAGTTTCCCGTTCTGAACGACGGTTTCGTCTGCCTCGTGGATGTCATGGGGGACGACAGTGCCGTCGTGCAAGCGGCCCGCGTCAGCTACGGCGCGGGGACGAAAAAGGTCTCCGACGACCGCACGCTGATCCGCTATCTGTTGCGACATCGGCACACCACGCCGTTCGAAATGGCCGAGGTGAAATTCCTCATCCGTGTCCCGATGGATTGCTGGCGGCAATGGATTCGCCATCGCACGGCGAACGTCAATGAATACAGCACGCGGTACTCCGTGGCGATCGATTCCGCGCAGGAAACCACTCCCGAAGCCTGGCGCACACAGGCGGAACAGAATCGGCAGGGGAGCGGCGCGGCCTTGCCGCCCGACACCGGTCGCGCATTGACCGACGCCGAGCACCAACTGCAGGAACTGGCCCGCAAGGTTTACGCCGAACGGTTGGAAGCCGGTGTCGCGCGCGAACAAGCCCGGAAGGATCTTCCGCTTTGTACTTACACCGAAGCGTACTGGAAGATCGATCTGCACAACCTGCTGCACTTTTTGGCTCTCCGCATGGATAGCCATGCACAGGATGAAATCCGGCAATATGCCACCACCATCGGCCGCGAGATCGTGCAGAAACTCTTCCCCGTGGTATGGGAAGCGTTCGAGGATTACCGCTTCGGCGGGGCGGCGTTCACCCGGTTGGAATTGGGCGTGATCCGGCGTCTCACCGAGCACGGAAGTCAAACCGCCTCGCCGCCGCCGTACTCGGAAGCCGCATTTCTGGAAGCGCAGGATGAAACCTGGCGCTCGTTGACCCGCAGCCGGGAACGCGACGAATGCCGCACAAAACTGGTCGATCTGGGATTGATCGCCAGTGAAAGCAGCCCTGTCGCTCCGCGACAGGAAAGCCGGTGAACGATCGGCGCGATTTGTGCATTCGGCTTTCCTGTCGCGGAGCGACAGGGCTACATTAAAGGAAGCAACCATGACTACAGATTCGCGCGTCGTGCTGGTAACCGGAGCGACCCGCGGATTGGGCCGGGCGATGGTGGACCGGTTGGTGGAAGCCGGGCACGTTGTCATCGGGTGTGGACGCAATCGCAAGATGATCGAGGCGCTGCGGGTTCATTATCCGGCACCCCATCGGTTTGGGATTCTCGATGTGGCGAGCGATTGCCAGGTTGCCGAATGGGCGGAGTCCGTGCTCGCCGCGGGCATGGTTCCCGACCTGATTCTGAACAACGCCGCGGTTATGAATGATCTTAAGCCTTTGTGGGAAGTAACGGCTCAAGACATGGAACGGCTGCTCGACGTGAATGTCGGCGGCACGGTCAACATCATCCGGCATTTCGTCCCGGCGATGTTGGCGCAAAAGACAGGCGTGATCGTCAATTTCAGTTCGGGGTGGGGTCGCTCGACAGCGCCGGAAGTCGCCCCGTACTGTGCTTCCAAGTATGCGATCGAAGGTCTCACGAAAGCTCTGAGTCAGGAACTGCCCGAGGGAATGGCGGCGGTCGCACTCAATCCGGGCATTATCGACACCGACATGTTGCGGCAATGCTGGGCCGATGGAGCCAGTAGCTACCCCAATGCCGACCGCTGGAGCCACACCGCGGTTCCGTTTTTGCTGAATCTGCATGCCCGCGACAATGGCGTCGCGGCGACGGTTCCGCTGTAACGGACGGTTGTGGATCAGGAAATGCACGGTCCGAGGGGGCATCGAAACTCCTTTGATCACGACGACCGCTGTCCTCCGCAGACGTGGAAAAGCTGGCATGACCGCTATCGCAAACCGTGATGTCGGACGGTTTACCGACGACGAGACGACTCACGCGCATGAAAGGCTGTCAATCGTTCCGCGGACGCCGCCCCTGGGAGATGAAATGGACTCAAAGTCCCTTGCCCCGACAATTGCGTTTGATTTCGCTCGGTGCGGAATCGATCATGAAAGAGCAAAACGTTTGCGTCCGCGTCCTTGAGTTCGACTGAAATGTCTGAAGTGAAGCCCAGCCTCCTCTTGCGATCATTGCATACCTTCGCAGGCGGACTGCGTTGGGTGGGGTTAGGGCGCGCGGATCTGGATCCCGATCGTTTGATCGCCGAAGCGACAAAGAAGGCGGGGCTCAGCGATTTCGGCCCGGAGCCCTGGTCGGAGCCGTTTCGGCAACTTGCCCTTTCGTACGATGCTGATTCGTTGCTCGGGGTCATCGGTCGCGGGGCCGTTCGTTCGTCGTTGATCAACTTGCTCGTGAATCGGTTGAAAATCACCGACGCTGTGCGGCAGGAACCGAGTCTGCGTACGGACCCGGTCGCCCGTCCGGTGTTCGTGCTGGGCATGGCCCGCTCTGGCACGACGTGGATGTACAATCTGCTCGCACAAGACCCCGGAGCACGGCCGCTGCAAACGTGGGAAGCCGTCCAGCCGCTGCCATCACCACGGCCGGAAACCTACGAGACCGATGCGCGGATTGAAGTTGTCGATCGGGGACTGAAAGGAATGGACAAGCTCGTCCCGGGCATGCGGGCGATTCATCCCATTCGCGCTCGCGGCCCGGAAGAATGTCTTCCGCTATTGTGGACCGCGCTCATGACGCCGTTCTATCGCGGGCGGGTGGAACCTTACCGCGAATGGCTGGCCCAGCGGCCGACGGAAGAATTCGATCGATCGTACGAGTTCTACAAACTCCAACTGCAAATCCTGCAGCGCTACGTCCGCCGCGATCATTGGATGCTGAAATCACCCGCGCACCTTTACAGCGTCGATTCGCTGATTCGGGCTTTCCCGGACGCGGTGGTGGTCCAAACGCATCGCGATCCCACCGCGGTGTTGCCTTCCTGGTGCAGTATGACGGCGACGATGGACCAGATCTTCTACCCGCGTGTTGATCCCAAAGAAGTGGGCGCGCGAACGATGCGAATCCTCAAGAGTTGCCTGGATCGCAATCGCCGGGCTCGAAAACTTTTGCCGCCGGGCCGGATCATTGATGTCGGCTATGACGATCTGCTCGCCGATCCGCGCGGAACGGTGGAACGCATCTACCGCGAGAGCGAAACCCCTTACACCGAAGCGATTGATCAATCCGTCCGCGATCTGATTGAACGCGATCAAAAAAGTGATCGCCCCAAGCATCGTTACTCGCCGGAAGACTTCGGCACGACACGCGCACAGATCGAAAGTGAACTCAGCGATTACCTGCACGATTTTGGCCATCTTTTCCGCCGGTCGTAAGAGGGCGGCAGTCCATTAGGAACGAGAATTCAGCTCTGGTAAGGTCGATACACGCCAGACATGACCGTCGAATTGCAATGAAAGGTAGCGAAATGCCAGCTTCATCTTCCCGCCTCCGCGATCAAGTGGTTTGTGCCGAGTGCCGAGGCCCCCTGCAATGGCCTTCAACGAGTCAGGCGATGTGTCCGCCATGCGCCAAGCAATATGAAGTGATTGATGGCATTTTGATCATGAAGGCGGAGTTCAACGGGCCGAACGCCGCTGCGGCCGGGTTTTACGACGGCCCTTTGTGGCAGAAGTTCAAGTTCTGGGAACGAGTCTTCTTTTGGTTCCAGGGGGGCGAACGCCGCGGTCGGAATCAGTACATGAAGCACTTGCCGATCAAGCCCGGCGAGATGCTCGGCGTGTCCGCGATTGGCGCGGGCAATGATCTGAACTTCGTGCCCGAAACGTGTCCCGTTGTTGGCGTCGATATTTCGGTGATTCAGCTCAAAGAATGCCTGAAGCGGTTTCCCAAGCGCGATCTGACACTGGTTTTGGGAGAAGCCGAACGATTTCCGATGCCGGATCGCAGCGTCGACCACAGCTTGAGCGCCGGAGGTTTCAATTTCTTCAACGAGCCGATTCAATCGTTGCGGGAAATGGTACGGATCACGCGCCCCGGCGGAACGATTGTGGTCTCCGATGAAATGCCCGAAACCGGAGCCAAAGCGCAGCAAAAACCGATGGCGAAGAAGTGGGTGGAAAAGACGTTTGGGGACGACTTTTCCAAGGTCGTGTTTGATCGCGGGACGTTGCCTTTGAACGACGTCTTTAGTGCGGCCTTCAGCAACTGGAAAATGCATTCCCTCTGGCGCGGATCCGGTTATTGTGCCGTGGCGACGGTCATGGAAGCGGATCACGAAGCGCTGAAACGACCGGCCCCCACCGTTGCAGGAAGCCCGTCGTGACAAAATCATGGGCGGGACAAACCGTCTTCATCACCGGTGCGGCCAGCGGGATCGCCCGCGCGGTCGCGCGGCAGATTGCCGCGGCGGGGGGCCGCATTGGCATTTGCGATCGCAACGCCGAAGGGGCCGCTGAAGCGGCTGCTGAGATGGAATCGCTCGGTACGCAAGCGGCCTGGGCTGCGGCCGATGTCTGCCAACTCGATGAGTTGCAGCGTGCCATGTCCATCCTGGAGCAACGACTCGGTCCACCGAACGGTGTGCTGGCGTGTGCGGGGATTACCGGCACGACGTTGCTCGATCAGATGTCTCCCGAGCGCGATGCCTTACTGTTTCAAATCAACTTGCTGGGGGTGGCCCGAACGCTGCATGCCGCCTTGCCGGGCCTGAAACGGGGGCAGCGTCCCTGGTTCGCGGGAGTGTCGAGTCTGGTCGCCTTGCGCGGGCTGCCTTTCACGGCGGCTTATTGCGGCAGCAAGGCCGGCATCGCGGATTATCTGGAGAGCTTACGTCCGTGGTTGACTGCGGAAGGCATCGGCCTGACCGTGGTTTATCCCGGTTATGTGCGGACCCCTTTGACCGAAAAAGGAGCCGTTCAGCCCAAGATCAAAATGCTGGAACCCGAAGAAGCCGCGGACTACATGGTGCGGGCAATTGCCGCACGGAAAAAGGTCTGCCAATTCCCCGCGAGTCTCGTATTTGGCCTGACATTTCTGCGGTGGTTGCCGCCAAAGCACTATGACCGCGCGATGGCCGACGCCGGCGCGAAGACGACGCACTTGAAGTATTGAACCATCACTCCGCACAACCAACCGAAGGTGCTTTCGTGGTGGAATTAACGCCATCGACAATGCTGCTGACCGGAATTCCCGAAGCGTGGATGCCGGCGTTTGCCCGGACTCTGTCGTCGCCGGGGCAATCCATCGCGGCACTCCGGATCGGTGATCAGCATTTCGCAGAGAATGGCCGGTTGATCTCCGTCAAACCGGGATGGGGCGATGTCGCCGAAGCGCTGGATCGTGATGAGGCGGACAACCCTGCGGTGACGACCGCCGTGATGGGAGCCCTGTCGGCCCCCTCGGTCTCGTCTCTGACGGATGCGCTCGCCGCGCTCGACGTGGCCGTCACCGAAAATGATCTGGGCCCACAGCGGTTGCTGGCGGCTTTGGCCCAGCGGATGATGCCGCGACAGTCGGGCCGGATTCTGCTCGTGACCTACGATCCACGATCGATCACCCGACCGCAGGATGCCGCGACCCGGGGGAGTGCCCGCGGCATCTTCACGTATCTGGAAAGCCTCCGGCCCGCCCTGAAACTGCGGGGCATTACTGTCGGGATGTTGCTGCTCGCGCCGAAAAATCGCGAGCATTGGAACATGGCCGCGAGCGCTGAGCCCATTGCCGCCGCCGCCGCCGAGTGCCTGCGAAAAGGGACGCTGCAGCGCGTTCTTAAGGTCCGTTAATTCTTCGTCAGCCGAAAGACAGTTTCCAGTATGGCCGCACAGGGATGGAAGATGGATTCGACCTGGTTGCAAGGTCGAACGGTGCTCGTGACGGGAGCGACGTCAGGAATCGGTCGAAGCATCCTGGACCTGCTCGCGCCGCATGTGAAGCGGTTGTTGTTCGTTGGTCGCGATGCCGAACTGGTGCAGTCCACCGCGACCGCCCTTCGGGAGGCATCTCCGCAACTCGAAGTGGAAGGCTTCACCGCCGATTTGTCGCGGCAGGCCGACACGCGGAATGTTGCGGAATGGGCCGCCACATTTCCGGAACTGGACGGTCTCATTAACAACGTTGGTGCCGTGATGGGCAAATTGGAGTTGACCGCCGACGGCATTGAGCGGCAATTCGCGATTAATTATGTCAATCAGGTCTTGCTGACACGTTTGCTGCTCCCCGTGTTGGCCCGTGGGTCTAATGCCGCGACGCCTCATCGCATTGTGATGGTCTCGTCACTGGGACACCGGTCTGCAAAAGCGATGTCCACAGAGTTTGCCGGGCGGACGCCGTATGTCGGGCTGCTGACGTACCGGCAATCGAAGCTGGCGCAATGCTTCTTCACTGCGGAACTCGCCCGGCGGCTGCAAGGGTGGCCCCTCACCATCAACGCGGTTTGCCCCGGTCCGACACGGACGCACATCGGCAGCAAAAATGCCAATAGTGCCCTCGCCCGCTGGAGTTGGGAATTCCTCACACGGTTCTTCTTCCATCCCGTGGAGCAGGGGGCGGCCAACGTGGTGAAAGTTCTGGCCGATGACTCACTCAGTGACCAGTCGGGCCAATTCTATGAGAACCTTCAACGGTCCAGGTTCTCGGCGGCTGTCGGCGACTTGGAAGCCGCTAAAAGCTTGTGGAACGAAACCTGCGACCGGTTGCAGTTGCCGCGCGAACTTGAGCCCCGGCCGTGATTTGAACTTCAGCGCGGCATCAACGTGGAAGCCGTTCCCGCCAACGTTGCCGTCGGTTGGTCCTGGATTTCACCAAAGGGCGAACGCCGACGTGCTAACAGGCACAGCAACCCCACAGCGACGAGCGCACACAACACTAACAACAACGGTTGGTACCGCAGCCCGGCTTCATTACGAAAGAAGAGTTGCCAACCGCCGTTGAACTCGACAGTCTTGCCGAATCGATTGCGGCAGACTTCCAAACCGTTATAGAGAAAGTGGAACGCGACCCCCGGCCACAGGCTGCGGGTCTGCACGGCGATCCATCCGAGCAGGATTCCCAACATCGCCGCATTGAACACCTGCTGCGGAATGAGGTGCATCACGCCGAACGCCAGGCCCGACATGACGATCGCCAACCGGTCGCGGCCGGTGTGACGGAAGCCACTCAAAATAAAGCCGCGGAAGGCGAGTTCTTCGCACACGGCCGGTGCCAGCGCAAACGTCAACAGGACCAGCCATAACGGAAGATGATCGCTGCTCATCGCGGCCATCGCTTCCCCCACACTGGGCGGCAGCGGCGGAAAGAACGCGTGCATTGCGGCCGATAATTCCAGTGTCAACGGATGCAGCGCGAGTGGTAACAACGCCACGGCGGCGAGATCGGAGAGACGCGGAAGTTGCAGGCGGAATGTTTTCATCACGCTCGTCGTCAGCATCACACCCATCAACAGCGGCGGCGTCGCGATGATGACCAACTGCTGAATAATCAACACCTGCATCATCACCAGCGGGCGGTCCGCAGCCGTCGCGGTTTGCAATGGGGCCTGCAGCACCTTAATGGACAGGAATTGCAGCATCATGATGAAGATGAACGCGAACGATGCTTCAGCGAACGACGGCGTCGGCTCTTTATCCCGCAGCAGGTGCTGAACCCACAACCGCAGATCGAACCGTTCGGCTTCGCGGAACAGCACTTCCTCGCTGCCAAATTGGTCAATCGCCCACCAGAGTGCGAGGAAACTATATCCCAACGATGACAACAACACCGGGGTCACGTAGACGTAAAGTCCAATCGCCTGGTGATTGCCCAGCAGCAATCCCTTCAAGAGTAACGCCGGTCCCATCACCGGCAGGATGCTGTAAAACGGCTGCATTTCCACGGTGGGTGACAGGCAGAACATCGTCAAACCGAGGGTCAGCATCAACAAGGGGGTGAGGTAATACTGCCCTTCCTTACTGCTCTTCGCGAATGTGGCCAGTGCCAGACAGAGCGCACTGAATAATGCCGATAACGGAATGAGCAACACCAGCACCCAGACCAATGACGTAATCGGCGGCAGCGACAAATCACCCAGCCGCGACAATCCGCCGCCACTTCCGCCCGTCAGCGACAGCATGTACTTGCCGCTGAGACCGGCGCTCGAAAGATTCAGCAACGCCGTCGACATGCTGAAGAGCATCACGGTGAAAAACTTGCCGATGACGATTTCCGTCCGTGTCGCCGGGCAGATGAGCAATGTTTCCATTGTGCCGCGTTCTTTTTCACCGGCTCCCAGATCGATCGCCGGGTAGAACGCCCCGGTGAGCGCCATCATCATCAACAGTGCGGGGAAAAGTTTGCTCCAGACATTGGCTGCGAGCTCATTCTCCGCCGCGAGATCCATTTCCGTCGGATTGACGGGGGCCGGGAGTTCATCCGGGAGGCCGACCTCCCGCAGAATGTTACGCAGAATGGCGTTTTCCCAGTTGGAAAAGACCTTCTGCACACGGATGGCCGCCACGGCAGATTTTTCATCCGCGCTATTCCGCAGAATGATCGGCCGCGGATAATCCATGTGGATTGCCGCGCCGTGCCGGTTCACGGCGGCGTCTTTCATCTCGCGGATATGCTCGGCAAAATTCGCGGGAACCACCACCAGCACGTGCATGCCGCTCACGGCGAACGGCTGTCGCAACGATTCCGCCAGCTTCTTGCGTTGTTCACCGAGACTGGCAATCGCCTGTTGATCGCCGGCGCGAATGGCCTCCGTGAACTGCGCATCGATGACAATCTGTCGTTCGAGGGGTTCGCGGAATTGGTTTGCCGTTTCAATCAGTTTGCGGCGTTTCTCTTCGGCAACGGAAGCTGGCTCGGAATGATCCCCGGATGGACTGGCATCGCTGACCACGACAATCTTGGATTGATCGGCAGGATCGCGAAACCATTCGGCGGCCAGATGGTCACCGTCGAGCAGCGGCGGTTGCGGAAGGGCATCCGCACCGAGGATCACCAACGTCCGCGGCTGTTCCGAAAATTGAATCAGCGGGACGATTCCCACGCCCATCGCCGGGTAGAGCAGCACGGGCAGCACGAGAATCATGAACAACGTACGGCGATCGCGGACCTGGTCGAGGACCTCGCGGCGGAAGATCAGAAAGACGTTACGCCAGTTCATGGAAGTGATGAATTCTGAGTGATGAATGATGAGAAAATGGTCTTTTCCCCGCTTGCCGCTTCGCAGAATCCCGAGCGATCCGACTCATCCCTCATCATTTCGCACTCATCACTTCGGCTTCGTGGCGGTCGATCAACTCGAAGAACAACGCTTCCATGTCGGGCTGCCCGTAGCGATCCTGCAATTCTGCCATAGAACCGAGCGCGAGGATGCGTCCTTTGTAGATGATCGCGATCCGATGACACAGTTTCTCCACCTCGCGCATGATGTGGGTGGAGTAAATGATACACTTTCCCTGATCGCGCAACCCGCGGATTTCGTCCACCACTTTCCGTGCAACCAGCACATCCAGGCCCGAAGTCGGTTCATCGAAGATTAACACCGGCGGATCGTGAACGATGGTGCGCGCGATCGACACTTTCTGTTTCATGCCGGTCGACATCTTCGAGCCGAGCGTATCCCGGATGTCGCGCATTTGCAGTTGATCGAAGAGATGGTCGATCCGCGCTTCGAGTAAATCCTCGGGGATCCCGTATAACCGGCCGAAATACTGGACCATTTCGTAAGCGGTCATCCGGTCGTAGATGCCGGTGTTGTTCGACATGAAGCCGATGCGGGCGCGCACTTCCGTGGGTTGCGTGACGACATCGTAACCGGCGACCAAAGCCGTCCCCGATGAGGGACGGAAGACCGTGCTCAGAATGCGCAAACAGGTTGTCTTGCCTGCGCCGTTTGGTCCGAGCAATCCGAAAATCTCGCCCGGTTGCACATCGAAACTGACGCCATCGAGCGCCATGAAGCCGCCGTCGCGCCGCAGATCCGCAAAGCGTTTCGAGAGTTGTTCGACGAGGATCATGTCGCGGGGCCCGAAGGAATCATCGCGTAATTTTTGCTTGTGCTAAGCGGCAAGCGAACGCTGACAATCGTTTCTTCATCGGCCTGCGTCATCGGCGTTTTCGCGGCGAATCTCCGTCAATTCAACACCGGCAGCAATTGTCCGGGGCGTCGTGCGGATTGCAGCGTCTCGACCACCGGTTCCGGGCTGTCGAGGTATTCGTAGAAGACGTTCCGTTGACGGGGACTGTAACCAGCATCGCGGATGAGCCGGCGGATCATGTCGAGCGTGAGGTGATGCACTGTTCCGGCCTGCGCGACGACATTTTCCTCAATCATCAGGCTGCCCATGTCGTTCGCCCCGAACATCAGCGCCAACCCGCCAATCTTCTCACCTTGGGTGACCCACGACGATTGAATGTTTGGCACGTTGTCGAGGTACAACCGCGCGACGGCTTGCGTCTTGAGATATTCAAATGCGCCGGCTTCGGGGAGTTGCGACATATCGACGCCATCACTGCGGTTGTCGAACCACGGGGCTTTCTCCGGCGGCTGGCACGTCCAGCAGATGAATGCCGTGAACCCACCCGTTTCGTCCTGTAATTCGCGGATGCGGTCCAGATGTTCGATCCGTTCGGCCAGCGTTTCCACATGTCCGAACATCATCGTCGCGGACGATTTGCCGCCGAGTTTGTGCCATTCGCGATGGACATTGAGCCAATCGTCCGTCAGGACTTTCCCACGGGTGATGAGTTTCCGCACGCGGTCGACGAGGATTTCACCACCGCCACCGGGGAGGCTGCCGAGTCCCGCCGCTTTCAGACGTTCCAACACCACCGGCAGCGGCTGCTTTGCAATCTTCGTGAAGAAATGAATCTCCGGCGGGCTGAAGCCGTGGATGTTGACCTGCGGGTAATGCTGCTTGATTGTTCGCAACAGATCTTCGTACCACTCGAAGGGCAACGTCGGATGTAAGCCCCCCTGCATCAGAATTTGATCGCCGCCGAGTTCGACGGTTTCCTGAATCTTCTGCAGGATCACCTCGGTCGACAGGACATACGCTTCGGAATGTTTGACGGGCCGGTAGAACGCACAGAAGTCGCACACGGCCGCGCAGACGTTGCTGTAGTTGATGTTCCGGTCGATGTTGTAGGTGCGGTACGGCTCGGGGTGCAGCCGGCGCGTGACGGCGTCCGCGGCGGCACCGATCGCCGTCAGATCGTGCGCTTCGAGCAGCAGCACGCCCTCGGCGGGCGTCAACCGTTCGCCGATGACCGCCTTATCCAACACGCGCGAGATTGCGGAAGACAAGATCGACTCCTTGCGGGGCCAGCCCGTTACGGACGGCCAGTTCATAAAACCATCGCAGCCCGCTCCGTTCGGCGGACTCCATGCGATAGTGCAGATTTTCCGTGAGATATTTTTCGGTGACTTTGAGCGACAGTCCCAACAGCGGCGCTTCCCGCCGCGCGATTTGTTCCAACCGTTCAACACCCCGATCGCGTGCGGTTTCCAGCGCCGGTTCGACTTCCAGATGGTGATTGGTCACGTTCGGTCGCGCGACCCACATGGCGAAGACGAACGGCAACCCGGTCCACTCGAACCATTCTTCGCCGAGGTCCCACGTGCCGAGAAACGGTTCTTCCGGTGTGAACATGGCACGATCGCCAATGAGCAGGATGGCGTCGGCATCGGTATCGCGGGTCGTGTTGCCGAGCGGGAGCGGTTGCAGATCGGGAAAGACACCGTAGCGTTCGGCGAGCAGAATCCGCGCGAGCGTCGCACTCGTCCGTGAGCCCTGATCGAGTGCCAGCGTGCGGATGTCGCCCCACGGTTTGCGTGTGTAGAGTTTCACGCTCAACACCGGTCCGCGCGCGGCGACGCAGGCATCCGACACGATTTCGTAGTTCTTCCCGCGGAAATGCTCCACGGATGGAATCAGCGCGACATCCAGCCGCCCGGCACACAAATCGTCGGCCAGCCGGCTCGGGTAATCGAGACGGACTTCCGCCTCGGGCAGCAGTCCCGGTAAATCCTCCAGCAGCGGCTTCGAGTTCAGGTACGAAACTCCGCCGATGCGTAACCGTTCAGTCATTCCAGCCATTCGATTGAACATTTCAACATCACCTCGCCGCCCGGTCTCCGCCGAGCCGCCCGAAGGCGTATTCAAGCAGGTTTGGCAATTTGTGGGTAGTCAGTGGTCCGTTGCCAGTCGCGGTCTCGTTCCCATGCTTTGCGTCGTCTTCTTTGATAGGAACCGCACGAGTTCGACGGAATTAACACCTCTGTGAGCGGCACGGCGCTAACCGCCGGTGTTTTGCGAAGAACCGGCGGCTAGCGCCGTGCCGCTCACTGCATTGACCGTCAGTACCACTGTCGTTTGTCGACGACGGTCACAGGTGGTTCGCCGTTGACGAAACGCCGGACGTTTTCCAGCAAGGTTTCCAGATGCCGTTCCGGCACGCGCGGCGAGGCGGCGGCCACGTGCGGGGTGATGATCACGTTCGGCATCGTCCATAACGGATGATCCGATGGTAACGGTTCGATCTCGCACACATCGAGCGCGGCCCCGGCGATCTCATTCGCCTGCAATGCCGCGATGAGATCATCGAGCCGCACAATCGCGCCGCGCCCAATGTTGATCAGAATCGCGGACGGTTTCATCTGTTTCATCAAGGTCCGATCGAACAACCCTTCCGTCTCCGGCGTGTGCGGAGCGGCGATGACGGTGTAATCGGCCATTGCCAGCAGGTCGGGCAGCCGATTCATGGACCAGACGGTGAGATGCGCTTCGGGAATGTCTCGCGGATGCGGGTCGACTCCGATGACGGTCATGCCGAACGAGGCCGCGCGACGGGCGATCTCGGCACCAATGTGACCGACGCCGACGACGCCCAGCGTTTGATCCGAGAGATGCCGATGCGCCCGATCCATCGGCGTGATCGTTCCCGGCGCGGTGACAAAATCGGTGATTGCGGCAGCATCGCCCACGGGCGCCCACTTCCGCTCGGCTTGTTGTCGCAGATAGATGTGCAGGTTCCGCGCGAAGCACAGCACATATCCCATCACGTGATCGGCGATGACATCCGAGAAGAGACCGCGCATATTGCTTAACACGCACGGATGCTCGACCAATTCCGGAAATAAATAATGTTCGAGGCTCGCCGTCGGCGATTGCACCCAGCGCAGTTTTTTCGCGGCCTTCAACAATTCGGGCGTGATCTTGCCGAAGAACGCGTCCGCCTCAACGATGGCCTGGAGCGCGTGTTCCCGATTCAAGCCATTGATCACGACGAGCTGCGTTGAAACACTTTGCAAACGCTGCAAACGAACATCATCAACCGCTGGAAAAACGACGAGCGTCCACATGGAATACGATCTCAACAAGAGCGGGGTGAACTTGCGCAGAGCGTCTATCATGGACAACTTCACAAGCTCACTGTCAAGCGCGATCTTGTGGGAAATTCCCCTCAAAAAAACATGACCATTCGCCCCTTGCTCTCGCGCTGCGAGATGGGCAGAATGTCGACCCATGATCATCGTATCGACGTCGATGCCAATGATCGGCACATCCCCATCTTCATGAGGCCGCGTGATGCAAGTCTTCCAGCGAGGCGTGAACGAGAGCCTGGTGATCGGTCGCGAAGTCGTGATCACCGTGTTGGACATTCAGCCTCACTGTGTGCGGATTGGGGTTCGGGATCCCGAAGCGTCTCCGTCATACTATGAAGAGACGCTGTTTCTCGATGATCGTGACGACGATGGCCCGTCCAGCGAACAAGATGTTTCCTGTTTCGATGATGAACTCGAATGTTTTGAAGACGATCTGGAACTAACCGGTTCACGTCTGGGTTGCTGGTAACTCGCGCCTTGATCATTGCGCCGCGTTTTACGACCGGCTCCGCACTTCGGTGACAATTCACGTCGGTTCCCCATCCCGGGAAATGCCTTCTGCAATCACGAATCATTCTTGAACGCGGTCACGAGGGGTTGCCCTCTTTGCGGTGGTTGTTGACAATAGCGCCAGGAGTGGCGAGATGACAGCAACTGGCACCAGTCCATCCATGGGGTTTGCCGTGAGAACATCGGCAGACCCGCCGTATGACGACGAACAACTCGTCGCGTGGGGGTTGGTGCGCGAACGTCTGCCGCAGCACATTGCCATCATCATGGATGGCAACGGCCGCTGGGCCAAATCCCAAGGTTTGCTGCGGATTGAAGGTCACCGCCGCGGTGTCAGCAGCGTGCGGGCCGTCATCGAAGAGTGTTCGCGACTGGGACTGCAACAACTCACTTTGTACTGTTTCAGCAGCGAGAACTGGAAACGACCGGAGTCGGAACAACGGCTGTTGATGCAGTTGCTCGAACAGTATCTCGTCGAAGAGCGATCGGAAATACTTCGTCAGAATCTCCGGTTTTCGGTGATCGGTCGCCGCGACGGATTGAGCGACGATGTTCTGCGCGAAATGGACCTGTCGACCAGCGTCTCCGCCGAAAACACCGGCATGCGTTTGTGTCTGGCGGTGAATTATGGCAGCCGCAGTGAGATCGTCGATGCCGTGCGATCTTTGGCGATCGATGTCGCGGCGGGACAAATGGGTCCGGACGACATCACCGAAGAAATGTTGGCTTCGCGGTTGTACACGGCCGGCATGCCCGATCCAGATCTGGTGATTCGGACCGCGGGCGAAATGCGGCTCAGCAATTATCTGCTGTGGCAGATCAGCTACGCGGAACTATGGGTCACTTCCCGGTGTTGGCCGGAGTTTGACATCGACGATTTACGCCGAGCGTGCCGCGACTATGCCGCCCGCGACCGCCGCTTCGGTGGCTTGACGGGTTAATCAGCAATGCTTCGATGGCGGCTCGCGATCTCGGCGCTACTGATACCGTTGTTCTTCGGGCTCTTCTGGCTCGATGCGCGGCTGGGACCGTCCGCGCCCATCTTGTTTGCATTGGTGGTCGTACTGGCATTCCGCGGGGCGAACGAGCTCGTCGATTTGCTCTGGACCCGGTCATTCACGCCCAATCGTGTGCTCGTCTGCATCTGCAGCGTGCTCGTGGCGTCGGCAAGCTGGTTCGGTCGATTTGGCTTTATGCCGATTCACATTCCCGGTGAAGGGAACTCGCTCGCGCAGGTGATGCTGGCCTATTCGTTGTCGGTACTGGCCCTCTTTGCCTTGGCGGCTTACCGCTATCGTGAACCGGGTCGCAGCATGGAGACTCTCGGCGCCGAGTTGCTGATTGTCAGCTATGTTGGCGCGTTGCTCGGCGTGGCAACGCAGTTGCGCTGGGTGGCAGGAGACAGTGCCGGTTATCTCGTCATCGGTTCGCTGGTGGTGGTGACGAAAGGGGGCGATGTCGGGGCGTATTTCCTGGGCCGCATGTTCGGCAAACGGAAGATGACGCCGCTGCTGTCACCGGGAAAGACGTGGGCCGGCGGTGGCGGGGCTCTCGTTGGGTCGGCGCTCAGCAGTGTCCTGTGGTTCGCCTTTGCCCCGCAGTTTTTTGATCGCGCCTGGGCCTCACCGGAATGGTACTGGGCGGCGATCTATGGAATGATTCTCGGTGCCGTGGGACTCGTGGGCGATTTGTGCGAATCGCTGATCAAACGCGATGTTGGCAAGAAAGATTCCGCCGTGCTGATCCCCGGCTTCGGTGGCTTGCTCGACATTCTCGACAGCGTGCTGTATTCGAGCCCGGTCGCCTACGTGTTGTGGAAGGCTTTGCCGCTCGCCACCTGGTTGTGAGTCGCGTGCCAGTGTTGTTGGTCTTTTTGACACAAAGAGAAGACACTGGCAGAGCCAGTGGCACACGCGAAAGAGACCCACACGGGCGTTATGGATTCCGCTGCATCCATGTCACGACGGCTTCTGCTGTCGAGCCGTTGGTTGCCAGCGGGATATGATGCACATCGCAGACGCGCATCAGCGCGGAGACATCCGGCTCGTGCGGCTGGGCGGTCAGCGGGTCACGAAAGAACAGGACGGCGTGAATTTTCCCCTCGGCGACGCGGCCGCCGATGATCAAGTCGCCGCCGTCCGGACCGTGGGCAACGCGTTCCACCTCCAGCCCCAATTCATCGCGCAGCAACCGGCCCGTATTCCCGGTGGCGACCAAGATGCGCGTAGCGAAGAAATCGCGATGTTTCCGGGCAAACGCCAGTAATTCCGGCTTCCGCTGGTCGTGGGCAATCAGCGCGATCATGACGTATCCCGTGAGTCAGCAACGACCGGATCAATATCACCGACAATATACCGACATCGCTTGCGGTTTCGCGCCACGTGAAGATCGCTTCGCAGTGTCGGTAGCCACTGCGTAGTTTCCGTGCGAGGCGCGAAACCGCAAGCGGAGCCCCCTGCTCACGGCAGATCAATCGTTCCCGTTGGAAGCAGGTCGATGAAGTTGGCGGTCGGGAAGTAGTAGAACGTGCCGGTATCCGTGGAGAGCGTGTCTTCCAGTTGCAGCGTCGAGCCGAAGTTTTCGGCAACCGCATAGTTCAGCGTGTTCGTGCTGGTATCTTTCACGACAGCACGCAGCACAGAGAGGTCGCTCGACAGCAGACGGATGCCGAAAGAACCGTTCGCTGGGTTGTTGTTGAGAGACGTGCGATCGCTTGTCAGCCGGTTGTTGATGAGTCCGATGTCCACGCGGCTGTTGTTGAACGAGCTGACCGTCAACTGATGGTAATACGGGTCGTCCGTCGGGCTGGTGACGTCCCGCGCGAAGCTGTCATCGAAATCATTGTTCTCGATGCGGCCCGAAAGGTGTGCCGAATCGGTCGCATTAATCTGCACCAAAGGGACGCCGCGCATACCGGTCGGACCCAGATTGACGCGGACGAGATTGCGTTCCATGATCAGCGTGTCGCGGCTTTCGCCGCGTGCATCCACCGCGATGCCCACGTCGGCGTTCTGCAGAACGGTGTTGTCGGAAATCGTCAGTTGATTATCCGCCGCAGCAATGCTGGTCTGGACTGACAGGCCGCGGCCATTGTTCGCCGTGAAGAAATTGTCGGTGAAGTTGAGCACGCCGGAAGCATTGGTCAGCGTCACGCCACTTCCCCCGGCACCGCTGATGTTCACGTGGTCCACGGCAACGTTGTGGACATTGTCGCCGATCACTCCATTCCCCACGGGACTGAAGATATTGAATCCGGAAACCACTGTATCGTTGCCCGCTAATGTCACGGCATTTCCCGGTGCGTTCGACATCGTGGGCAAGGTGAGAATGTTTTTCGGGTCGGTCACCATCGGCAGCGTGAATGGTCCATATTGGGAATGAATCACATGAGCAATGCCTTCGCCGAGGAGTTGTTGCCGATCTTGCAGCACGACGCTTTCACCATTGAATGTGCTGTTGGCCCGGACAAAGAGCAGCGATCCCGGACCATCCAGCGCTTGCGCCGCGGTCAAATTATTGACGGGCAGCAACAGCGATCCATCGCCCCCGACCGGTGCCGTGCTGTCGACATGGACGACATCAATCCGCGAACCATCGCTCCATGTGGCGGGAATCGGGGCTTTGAGTTCACTCCGCTCGATGGTGATGTTATCGTTCCGCCAGACGGCCTGGGCCATGCGATCGGCGACAGTGCCGTATCCACTGGCTTGCCGCGGTCCCCAGCTTGGGAAGTAAATACCCGCCCCGACGACGAAATTCGTGCCGAAGGTCCGATCGTTGGTGATGCCGCAATGCACGGTCATCGATTGCTGGACCTGCGCTTCCAACCGGCCTTGTACTCCCCAGAGATCTTTGCTGTTGTTCCCCTGGAAGTGATAGAAACCACCATAGGCCCGGAAGTTGTCGAACACGCTGGGAATGAGTACGCCCCATTCGGTATCGAACCCGGCGAGGGCCTTGTTCGCAAGGAAGTTGATCAGCACATCGCGTCCGGAGAACGCTGCATAGGTGATCTGCGTGTTCTGTGCGATATACAGGTCTTTGCCAACGGGCAGGTAACCGTTCATCCGCCAGTCGACGCGCGGTCCCAGTGTTTCGATCCCGAAGCCCATTTGATTAAACGTGCGCCCATCTTCATGCCGCGCGGTGTAGAACGTGTTCGCACCGAAGATGCGGTCCATCGATTCGACATACTTGCGATTGACGAAGCCCATGTTGCCGCCGAGTTCGCCGCCGTTGTCGACGATGAAGTTGCCCTGAAAGGCGGTCATCCAGTTGACATCGTCCTGAAACAGCGGGACGAACGTGTCGAGACTGCTATAACCCCGGTTGTAACCGTAGCCGCGGGTCCGATGCGTGATGCCGATGCGGGGGGTGAAAGTCTGGAACCCCCAGTTGACGTCTTCGCCCATCCAGTTGGGGACGATGGACGTCATGCTTTCGGGAGCGGCGGGGGCGGTGACGGCGCCCGCATCCTCCGCCGATGATGCGGATGGCGACTGTGTCAAAACAGCCAGCATGAGCAGTGATGACCAAGCCACGCCGACGTCCCCCCGTGGTCCGTCCATGGCGCAGCCCCCCGGCGAGCACCCATGGTCGGTCTTCGGTTGGTATCGGCAGTAACGGTTGTACGACTTAGCGCGAAGTTACCGAATTCACCGCCTGTAGCGAATACACCACGCCTCCAGAAGCCCGCGGATTCTGATCCGTGGGTCTCTTAACATCCCATCACGCAATGATTTCCGCAATCGCCTTGCCGTGATCGATGTCGAGCCGCTTCCGTCCCGGAATCTCCAGTCGGCGGGAATCGAGCCCCATCTGCTGCAAAATGGTTGCGTGAATGTCCGTCACGTAATGCCGGTTTTCAATGGCATGGAAACCAATCTCGTCGGTCTTGCCGTGGACGAGCCCGCCCTTGATGCCGCCGCCCGCCATCCACACCGAGAAACCGTAAATGTGGTGATCGCGGCCATCTGAACCTTGCGTGCCCGGCGTGCGGCCGAACTCACTGGCGAAAAGGACGATCGTGGAGTCGAGCAGGCCGCGCTGCTTCAAATCCTTCAGCAACCCCGCAATCGGTTTGTCGACCGCTTTGAAGTTCTTTTCGTGGTTCGCCTTGAGACCGCCGTGAGCATCCCACACTCCCGCACCACCGGCACCGTGTTGGACCTGGATAAACCGCACGCCGCGCTCGATGAATCGCCGCGTCGCGAGCATCTGCATCCCGAAATCTTTGGTCGCCGGATCATCGAGACCATAAAGTTCCTGGGTCGCCTTGGTTTCCTGCTGGAAATTCATCGTATCCGGCACCGAAGTCTGCATGCGGAAGGCGAGTTCATAGGCTTTGATCCGCGCCGCCAATGCCGGGTCATTCGGATATTCCACGGCTTTCAACTGGTTGAGATGTCCCACCAGATCGAAGCCGATGCGTTGTTCCTCTTTGGTGAGATTACCCGCGGGTTTGCCGAAGTCGAGCGGGTTGCTCGGATCAACACGAATCGGAATCGCATCGTGCGCGGGACCGAGGTAATGTCCGTCCTTCGCATTCCAGTATTCGCGGTTCCCCATCGAAATGAACTGCGGCAGATTGTCGTTGAGCGAACCCAAGCCGTAATGGACCCAGGCACCGAGTGTCGGATACTCGCCGTCGAGCATGTGCCGACCACTGTGAAACTGCGTCTGCGCCCCGTGATTGTCGTCGGTGGTGAACATCGACCGTATGACAGCGATGTCATCCACACAACTTCCGACGTGCGGCACCCAGTCGCTCATCTCGATGCCCGCTTCACCGTATTTACGAAAGCCGACCTGCAACGGATAGAGCTTGTTTCGTTGCTGACCGTTGGCATCATTCACCACGGTGACCCGGGCCAGCTTCAGTTTCTCGGGATTCTGCGCGTCCGCATGCGGCGTTTCGTTAATGGCCTTCCCGGCGTATTTCGTCAGTTCCGGTTTCGGATCGAATGACTCCATGTGCGACACGCCGCCGTTCATGAAGAGCCAGACCACGCTTTTTGCTTTCGGAGTGGCGTGCGGTTGCCCCGTCGGCGGCGACCATTCCGTTTCCGGTGAAGCGCGGACAATCCCCTCTTGCGCGAGCATCGCCCCGAGCGCGAGACCGGTGAAGCCCATGCCCACATCGGCGAGAAACGCGCGGCGATGAGCACCAGTACAACGGGAATGGCTCCATGTCATCATGTTTGTCCGTCCGGGCCGCGGGCATGGGGAAGCGAGTCGCATGGGCAACGCATCAATCATAACACATTGGTGATGTGCGACGACAGGACGTGAGCGGCACGGCGTTAGTGTCGGGTGTGGTCGCTGACTGGTGGGGATCAGGTGGCCAGTGCGAGGTTTTTCCAGAAGGTGAGCCATTGTCCGTTGAGGTCGGTGGCTTTGATGGCGGTGATCGCGAGGGCTCCCTGTTCGGTCCAGTG
>JAKFUG010000030.1 GCA_021732785.1 Planctomycetaceae bacterium | reverse complement strand
GGTTTGTCGGCTTCCTGTTCGGCATGGTGTTGAACATGCTGGTCGGTCCCGGGGTGCCGCAAGGGCCGTGGGCAACCCCGGCGTTCTTGGCGATGTTCATCATCCCCGTCTTCATCGGTCTCGTGAAGGGACTGCGGTTTGGATACACCGCGGCGACTGGGATCAAACCGGTGAATGTTTTTCCGAAGCGCCAACGCAAAGGGTGAACGATTCAGGGAAGGGCATTGCCGTGTCCGGTGCCTTCGATGATGATCCAGCGCTTTCCCGGCGTGATGCCGATGACACGCTCGGCAATCCCGCCGCGGACGAGTCGATGTGGGAGATCAACACGTCTTCGCGGCCATTATGGTTCCAATCGCCCTTGGCCATGCTGCGGCCTAAAGACGATTTCTCCCGACGCAGAGAAGCCCGTTATCGGATTGGAAAAGCTCACCGTTCCGGTATCCACGGGCTTCCCCTTGTAGGTGACGACGCCCGCCGATTTGGACATTGTCTCGCAGCGCTGCTGGCTGCTTCCTCCATCGCCGCACCCGAGGACCACGAACAGCAGCGAACCCGCGAGGAGCCAATTCATCGGGTGATCGTCACGATGGGGTCGATGGCGGGAATTCAGCATGAAGGCAACTTTCTCGAACAAAAAACGCGGCCCGGATGTCGCGAAACATCCGGGCCGCGACGGGTGTCAATGAAAATTGTGAAGCGGGTCTCGATCAGAAATCCGAGACGACGTGACCCTCATCTTTTGACGCCATCCGCATCAGATTGGTGAAATCGACATTCTCACCGATGAAACGGACGGCACCGTCGGTCATCAGCACGTGCGCGCCGCCAACGTGGTGGGAGGTCAGTGCTGTGTTGGCATCGCTGAGCAATCCCGCGTCAATGCCGGGCGGTTGGCACAGCACGGAGAGAATGTCAAATCGGCGCGCTGTTTTTCGGTGCCACGGTCCCCAGCACGCGGAAGACTTCCTGGGACGTGGTGCGACCGGCGGCCACTTCATGAGCAGCACGTTGTTCGAGCGTGACCATGCCTGCGGCGATGGCGGCGGCTTGCCAATCGGACAGATTCGCGGACCACGACGTCCCGGTTCGCAAGGCGGACGGTTGCATCAATTCGGCAATGAGCCTCCGGCCACGATAACCCGTATGCCAGCATTCATCGCAGCCATTCGTTGCGGGGTAACAGGTGCAGAGTTGTCGCAGCAGGCGTTGGCAGACAATCCCCCGCAACCCGGCCCGCAGCAGGTACGGTTCAACGCCGAGGTCAACCAGCCGCACCAGCGCTTCGGTCGCGCTGCCCGCATGGAATGTGGTGAGGACCAGATGTCCGGCGAGCCCGGCTTGAAACGACGTCGCCGCCGTTTCTCGATCGCGGATTTCCCCCACAAAGATGACGTCCGGGTCTTGCCGCAAGAGCGAACGCAGTCCGAGCGGGTAGGTGAATTCCGCGGGGCGATGCACCTGCGTCTGCGCGACGCCGGGGAGTTCCGCTTCGATCGGATCTTCGAGCGTGACCAGACTGCGCGCACCCTGTGAGGCCCGCTGCATTTCGCGGAGGCAGGCGTAAGCCGTGGTCGTTTTGCCACTTCCCGCCGGTCCGGAGACCACGAAGACGCCTGCGGTTTCGTGCAGCAATTGCGTCAGCGACGAAGAGAAGTCCTCGGGAAGGGACAGGTCTTCCAGCAGGCGATACTGTCCGGAGGCGACAAACAGGCGGACGACGGCCTTTTCGCCGTGCAGCGTGGGAAAGGTGCTCAACCGCATTTCCACGCCAGGCGTTTCGGTCTGCAATCGCCCTTCTTGCGGAAGTTCGGTGCGATACGTCAGCAGGTGTGCCTGCACTTTCAGCCGCGCGACGACATTCGCCATCCAGTCTTTTGGCCACATCGTCAATGGTGACAGGACACCGTCGCGCCGCCAGGAGATTTCGAGTCCGTCCGCCGTGGGACGCAGATGTACGTCGCTGGCCCGGGCGGCAACGGCGTCCGCCAGCAGACGGTCGACACGGGCGGGAACGTCTTCAGCGCGAATGGGGGGCGAGAGTGACGAATCAATCTTGCCGGTTGTAACGACGGTGGGGGACATGCGGGGCGAAAAACCTTGAGGCGGAAGCAAGTCCGACAGCAGGGAGCCGTTGATTGAACCGAAGTCGGGCAATTTCAGAATTTGAAGGGATTTCCGATGGCATTACTCCGGTGTTCACCATGATGCCGCCCGCAGCCGGATTTGTCTTGCAATCCGCCTTGGGGCATTCGTTCACCGGAAATTTCCTGGCAATCGGGAATTCAAAGATGCGAAACCATGCCACTGTCTGTTAAAGTCGATTGTTCATCCTGTTCGGAGCGACGCTGCGTGGCGGAACTCCGCTGTCATCCATTCCTTCCGACGTAAATAGACCGAGCCATGACGATTTCGATTGTCACGTGCCCGAAATGCGGAGCACTGGTCCTGGGCGACACGCCGGAGTGTTACGCGTGTCACCACTTGCTGCATTCTTCCGCCCCGGCCGTCGGGCAGACATCGCTGCCGAGCGATGCCGCGGTGGCCGAGGATCTGGAAACATGCGGCCAGTGCGGCGAAACGTACCGCAAGGGGCTGGTGCGCTGCTGGAGTTGCGGCGCGTTCACGCGACAGGAAATCGCGGACGCCTATCAGTCGATGCTTGCCGCCCAGAGTAGCCGCCCGGCCTCCGAACGTGTGTTCCTCTCCGAAGCCGCGGCACACCACGATACGAATCCCTTCTCGCCTGATGAGCTCATGGCGCGGCAGAAGGAATATGCTCACGGCGGCGATGATCAGGACTTCGAAGTCTCGGCTTCCGATGATGACTTTGAATTCGAACTGGCCGATTCCGTGGCGCTGGGAGAATCGACCGCACCGCCAATCTCGGAAGACGACGCCTACCGGTTGGTGAGTTCCAATGAACCGCCACCGCCCCCGGCTCCTCCTGTCCCCGTCGCGATGGAGATCCCGGAAGAGTCGATCCCATCGCTGATGCCGCCCGCCGCAGAGGAAGACGCGGCAACGATTCCGCTGGCGACGACACCGACAGAGGGTCCCACTGCGAAAACGAGGGAGACGAAAAGCGATTCCCCGGCCCATGCGGAAACGGTGGCAGGGGATGCGCTGCTCGACATCGCCAAGGCGGAAGAAGCGGAAATCACCCGCGTCAAGAAGGACTATCGCAACAAAGTCCGCAACAGCTTCCTCGTTTACTGTCCGATGGGCTGCCGTATTCGTGTGCAGGACAAACATCGCGGCAAGTCGGGCAAATGTCCGCGCTGCGGATCGGTGTATGTCGTTCCGATGAAGAAGAAAGAACAACCGAAACCCGAAGGCGAAGCCGCCGCTCCGGTTGTGGAATCGAAGTGGAAAGGCTGGATGGACGACATCCATCTGCACAGCGTCGTTCCGCAGAAGCTCCGCATCAAAGCCGATAGCCTGCTCAACGAGTTCACGGAAGTCGACGTCGGTTTCTCGAATGAAGGCGTGCTGCAAGTCACGCTGGTGACCACCGCCGGGATGTTCGGGGCGAATCTCAAGAAGAAACCCACGTTACGGACGGCAGTGCAGGAACATTTGAAGACGGTCGGGAAAGTCGAAGGCCTGCCTGCCCCCGCCCATCGGTTGATTCCGGTCGAGGCGTTATCGCAGATGGCTGTGGCACAACCTTGCCCGCCCGATGTGGAATCGCTGTTCGGGAACATCCCGGTGTTCGGTGCGAATCGAATTGCCGTGCGCGTATCGCGGGCCCTCGACGACGGGTCGACCCCGTATTACTCCTTCACGCTGTCGCAATTCCGGCACTTCGCGAAGTTCGTGGACGAGGTGTGCGGCGTTCCCGGTCTCGGTGCGAATACCGAGATTCCGCTCACCGAACACTACAACACCTTGAAGTGTCACTACACCGAAGCCCCCGTCCGCGAATTGCAGTCGCTGTCCTACTACGAGAAGGACAAGAGCTTCAAGTTGAAGCTCACCGGCTGGCGTTGCGGCGGCTGCGGTCTGGTGGTCAGCGAAGATGGTCGCAAGAAGGAAAAGATCGGCGGCCTCAACGGGAAGGGGATCGCGAAAGCGAAGTGCCCGAAGTGCAAGAAGAACTTCGGCAACAACCCGCTCTACGAATTGGAAGCCCCTGCGGAAACCCCGGCTGCCGCAGCGCCCGCGGAAACACCGGCGAGTTGATTCACACCGGCCGTTGGAGTTCCAGAAGTTGATACTTCCCGGCACGGGGTGCGCTGAGTTCGTGGCCGAATTCATCACGGAACGTCAGCTTGTAACCGGCAGCGCGGGCCAGGTGGATAAACCGTTCGGCTCGCACCCGCCCGCCATCGCCGAACCACGCGACACCACCGGGCAATAAGCGTTGCCGAAGAACCTCCAGCAACATCTCGTGATTGCGGTCTTCATAAAGAATTTCGCAACCGATGATGACCGGAAAGCGTGGTCCCGCGGGCTGTCGCCAATCGAGCACCGCGCCCACAACCTGCGAAAGACCCATGCGGCGGGCATTGAATAACGTGAGTTCCACGGCGGTCGCATCGTAATCCGTGATGGTGGTGTGGTATCCCGCCAACGCCGCCGCGAGTCCCACGAAGCCGACGCCCGCTCCGACTTCCAGCACCGGCGTGTCGCGCGGCCACGGTTGTTTGAGGATCGCTTCCGCCATTGGGATGGAGGCCGGCCAAAGATACGCCCAGTACGGCATATAACCGTCCTGTTCATGCGCGGCGATTACGTCCGCGTCGTCCAGCAGGGCATCGGGCCGCGCAGGCAGGATCAGCGATAGCATTTTGCCGCCGATCGTCCAACTCCGTTCGGCCCAGCCCCCGGCGACGGTCGGGAGTTCATCCGGCGGGTTCAACAGAGCGGGCGGCAATTGTCGCATCTCGGCCATGGAAGCCGTCGTCGTCTGCACCATCGCGGTTCGGTCAATCCTTCGAGTCTGTTTCGGCCGCGGCAAAGGTCAGATGTGGTCGCATTTTATCGAGGGTCTTCGCCCCGATCCCTTTGACCCGCCGCAAATCTTCAATCGACTGAAATGTCCCGCGTTCGGTCCGATCTGCGACAATTCGCTTGGCCAACTTCTCACCAATGCCGTCGAGTTGAGCCCATTCAATCCATGTCGCCTGATTCACATCGACCTGAAAGACATACGCTTTCGCTGTCGGAACTTCGGCCGGGAGGCTTGTTACAGGTTCGGTCTCAGTGCTCTCGGTGGCACGAACGACGGTCACGGTCGACCGCTCCGTATCCGACCACCGCCAACCGTGCAAGGCGATCATGACCGCCATCGGGACCAGCAGGCACGTCAGCACCCAGCGGTCGCGTGCCGAAACACCCCACAGCGTTTCGCCCACTTGCGTCGGCGGCAGCCACCAGTCCCGCCAGGGGGACGGCAACGCACCGGATCGGGTTCCGGTGTGCGGGCGCGGCGATGAGGGTGTGACTTCGGTCGACATGCACGAAACCATCGGCCGGAAGGAACGAACCGATTGAGCAAACTGTCAAATCAGGCTACCGAGTTGCCACGAAGACGCCATCTGGTCCGTTTGTTCAGTATGCGTGGGTCAGCATTGGTCGACGTGCAGCGGTCCCCCTTCGGGTAAAAAGTTGACGAGCGGACACGAAGGACAATCCGGCACGCGCCCGCAGTAGCGCGACCCAATCGATTTCAGCACGCGCGAAGCCTGTTGCATCATCGCCGCATTCCCTTCCAAGGCGCTGTGAAACGTCGCCTGGGCTTGCTCGTCGTCAACGGGCAGGTCCAGCCAGCCGTGTCGCACGGCGATCCGCAATGTCCCACGGTCGATTGGAAAAACGGCTAATTCCCCCGCGATCAGAATTAAACGGTCGGCCGTTTCGGGACCAATGCCGCGGATGGCCCGCAGCGCTTGTCGGTAGTGATCGGGATCAGTACGCCAAACGGGCGAGACATCGTCGCCGAATTCCGTCATCCACCATTGTGCCAGGCGGGTGAGGACCGACGCCTTTTGCGGTCCGCGCGGGACATTCTGCAACGCTTCCATCAATGCCGCCGTGGACGCCGTTGCACACGTGCCGGGGGTGGCCACGGGACCGTATTGTAAGTCGCGGGTCACGGCATCGCGCGGGGTTTGTTCGGCCCACAGGAGTTCGCTGACACATCGCCACCAGGCGGAAATCTCAACGGTGTCATACTCCTGCGTGGGGGAATTGGCATTTAAGAATTTCCACGCCGAACGGAAATCACGACCCGCCATTGGACACACTCCTGTAGCCGCCGACCGGGCGGTTGGTTTACGATACCTCCCAGCCTGTCACAGAGCGAGAGAAGGCGAGTACGCTGTGCGAACGAGCGGTATCAAAGTCGCTGATAAAGAAGCTGGCAATTCCTGGAGCGCGTGTGATGTCAACAATCGTCGAACCGGTGCTGATGACAGCGGCCGAATTTGAAGCGCTGCCGGAAGTGGAAGGCGTGGATCGCTGGCTCATTCGAGGCATGGTGCGGGAGGAATCAATGACCGTGCGAAATCGCTGGCATGGCCGGCTGATGGTACGAATCGCCTTCTTGTTGGAACTTTGGTTGGAGGCGCATCCTGACATCGGTGGCGAAGTCGTTAGCGGTGAAGTTGGATTCCGGCTTTCCAATGATCCCGCTACTGTTGTTGGCGCGGATGTCGCTTATGTGGATGCTGAAATCTCCGCGAAAGCCAGCCTCGACACGACGCTCTTCGACGGCCCGCCGGTCCTCGCTGTCGAGATTCTTTCACCGAGCGATAAGGTGAAGGAACTCGACGAGAAGATCCAGGAATATCTGCGTAACGGCACCAAAATCGTCTGGCTCGTGAATCCACAATTCGCCACGATTACGGTTTATCGCGCCGACGCCGATCCGGAAATGTTTAACCGGCGCGAAACGATCACCGCGGAGCCGCATCTGCCGGGATTTGCGGCGGCCGTCGCGAAGATTTTTGAGTAGACCGCGAGAATTCGTGGTTGAGCGCGATCCGTGGGGTCGGCAAAGCGCAAGCGGGGGCTATCCAAATGCCTTGGCGACACAGGCGCGGGTTTTCTCAAGACCGGTCCTTGCGACTTCGAAGGCGTCCTGCTTCCAATAGCTTTCGTTGAAGAGCTCCAGCGACAACGCCCCGCGATAGCCGCTGTCGTGCAGCATCTTCAGGATGTCGGTTATCGGGGCGATGCCATCGCCGGGGTAGACGCGATGTTTATCGGTGATTGTGGCCTGGGGTGGCTCCCCGGGATAATCATTGATGTGGAAGTTGTGCATCTTGTAACCGGGGAACATCGCCAGCCCGCCGAATTGCGAGCCCCCCTTGAAGATGTGGTAGACATCGAGCAGATAGCACGCCGCGGGGTGCGCCGCTTCGGTGCCGGTGAAGGCGACTTCACCCAGCCGATGCAGCGTCTTGGAAAAGCCCCACAATTCCAGTTGCGGCAGCACGCCCATTTCCTGACCGAGGACGCACAGTTTCTGGTAGCGTTCGGCCAGCGCGTACGGGTCGAGCCCGGTCTTATCGGTCACCCCGACCGGCGGTGCGGCGATCCGTTCCCCGCCGATTTGACGGACGAGATCCATGCACCGCTTGGCTTCTTCGAGGCCCTTTTTGCGTTCATTTTCATCTTCGTGCAGAAACGCCGCGAAGCCGATCGCGCTTTCGACAGTCAACCCGTGATCGGCGATCCGCTTCTTCAAATCCGACAGGTTGCCGCCGGTTTTGACATACTCGTCGAGTTCGTTAATCCACGGTTCGATGCCGTCGTACCCGGCTTTCGCCGTGATCTCGATTTCCTGCACGATGCCGAGCTTCTGGCCGCGGATGGTGCTGGTGTTGAGGCAATAACGGAACGGTCCACCGTGTCGACTCGGCATGGGTGCGGCCTCGGCAAGCGTTTCGGGCAAAGTCGTCATCGCCGCCAACGACGCACCAGCAGCGACTTTCAGGACATCACGACGCGACCACGTCATTCCCACGACTCCGGCGAAACAAAGCGAAATTGTGTTGCCGCGATAATATATCAGCTTTCGGGATATGGTGCGAAGGATCGGCAATGGTTCGTGAGCGGCACGGCGCTAGCCGCCGGTTCTTCCAAGACACCGGCGGCTAGCGCCGTGCCGCTCACAAGAAGAGCAAACCAAAAACACCGCGGCCCCGTGAGAATCTGTGGATTCTCCGGGGCCATCGCGATGCGGACGTCATGTCGCATTCGGTCTAAAATCGTTTCCGTTATTTCATCGCGGCGGCAAGAACCGGAATTTGAGCCGCTTGTCCTTGAGCCACATTGTCCTGTTCGTTCGTGTCTTTGAAGTTCGCAGGGACTTCGGCAGCGATCATCAGCAGCGGGAAGTTCTTCGCCGTCACTGGCATCCGGAGATTGATTTCCGTCGATTGACCGACGTTCAACACCGGCACCGTTTCGATCTGCATCGGCGGCTCTTGTGACGATTGTTCGGCATTCATGGCGACGCCAGCCAATCGGGTGGGGGTCGTCATATTGTTCGAGCCTTTGTTCGTCAGCGTGACGCGGTACATCGGGCCGGCGGTCGGCGAACCGGCATCCACCAGGCGGACATCGGTGATGGCGAGGTCGATTTCCGTCATCGCGGCCGGTGTCGGAGGCAACGTGTTCGTCGGGAATTGCGGCAATGTCGTGGTGGATTGGACCGGAACTTCGATCACTTGCGGGCTCGTCGTGACATACGTTGTTGAAGAGACCGGCCAGCCATACGGTGCCGCTTGCACGACCGGGTAGGTTCCATAGTTCGGCCAGCCGTATCCCCAGTTCGACCCGACACCGAGGCCCAGCAGGAAGCCGCCCACCGGGAACTGGTGGTGGTGGTGATGGTGCGGCAACTTGAAGTTCTTGCCCAGCAGGTTCTGTTGAATCGGCTTGTTACCGAGTCCGCCGGGGAACTTGCCGTTCAGAAGCGGATTGAACGGGCCATTGTTCTTGTGAAGCTGCGGGAAGTTCAGTCCCTTGTTCTGACCGAGGTTGCCGAAGTTCGTGTGTTGCAGTTTGACGTTTTGCAGCGGGCCATGGTTGATGTTGCCGGGGAATTTGTTGATGTGCTGCAACACCGGGTTCTGGATGTTGTTCTTGAGCACGTTCGGCGTGAAGTTGATCGGCTTCTGAAAATTCCCCTTCATCAGGTTCTGGCCGGGCGTGTGATTCTGGTGTGACATCTGATTCTGGAAGGGGCCGTGGAACCCACCACCATGAGGACCGGCCGCGACGGCGAGTTGCGATTTGGTGACGGTGACGAGGACGACCAAGGCTGTCATCAGGCGGCTGCGATTGAAGAACATGATTTCCCTTTCGATTCGTGAAACTGGTTTTGTTTGTTGGGGTGTTGTGTTGTTTGCCCCTCTGACAACCGAAGCGGAATCGGGCGGGAAGTGTTACAGGAA
This sequence comes from Planctomycetaceae bacterium, assembly GCA_021732785.1. Lineage (GTDB taxonomy): Bacteria > Planctomycetota > Planctomycetia > Planctomycetales > Planctomycetaceae > DSVQ01. Next base: position 22,254 of record JAKFUG010000030.1, on the reverse strand, counting down.
TTTTGTTCAAGATTTTATTTGTGGCGTAACCCATTGTTGTTTAGCTGGTTGCGTCAAGATGGTTTTGGCGGCATGGCTTGATCGAAGGGCCCGTTTGCAACACACTTTTTGAGAATTGGAATCCCGTCTGACTGATCCGGTCTTTTCTGCGGAGCCTCCCATGCAAAGCCAAGCCACAACGGTGAAGGCGTATCTGGCGGAACTGCCCGCCGACCGCCGCGCGATCATTACCGCGGTGCGGCAGGTCATTCTCGACAACATGGACCGCGGCTTCGCCGAGGGGATGCAGTACGGGATGATCGGGTACTCCGTGCCGCATTCCCGTTATCCGGCGGGCTACCATTGCGACCCAAAGCAACCGCTGCCGTTTGCAGGTCTCGCGTCACAAAAGAATTACTGCTCGCTGTACCTGATGACGCTCTACACCGGCGACACGGAAATCAGCCGCTGGTTTCTCGATGCGTGGAAGCAGGCCGGCAAGAAACTCGACATGGGGAAGAGTTGCCTGCGGTTCAAAAAGCTCGATGATTTGGCGCTGGATGTCATCGCCGAAGCTTTTCGGAAGATCACCGTGCAGGGCCACATCGACTATTACGAGACCGCGTTGAAGACGCCGCGTGAGCGGCCCCCGGCGAAGAAAAAAGCCGTCAAAAACGCTGCGAAGAAAGTGCCCACGAAGAAACGGTGATCCGGTTTCAGGCGTTTATTGCGCCCCGTGGGGGCTTGTCGATGATCATCCGCCCCTTGACCCAGGGCTGCGCGAAGACGCTGCGCCGCTGGGCGATCGAATGATACCGATCCTCACAATGAACAGCGCGTTGTGTGGAATCCGCTCATCACGCGGAGCGTGATGGCGACGATGGTGGCCATCACGCTCCGCGCGATGAGCGGCACCTTTCAAAACGTGCGGACGATTCCTGGAATGCGTATGACGCCCACTTTCGGGGCTGAAGGCCAACTTTTCCGCGCTGATTGTTCTGCATCACGGATTCGCGGATGTGCTTTGCCATCCGCTGCGATGTAACCGTCTTCTCCGGCTCTGGACTCTCGTCTCTCCGCTCTCGACTCCTTCACACCACATCTACGAACTTCGTTTGATTTGCCGGAACGCGGATCTTGCGAATGAGACGTTGCGGGGCGTCCGCGCTGTTGACGGACGTTGCCACGCTGAACGCGGAGTACGTGCAATCCCACGGCGTAAAATCGACGAGCGAATACCCCCATTCCTGGCTGTTGAAGAAATGCAGGTGGGGATTGGCCGCGCGAACAATGTTCTCCAGCAGGTTGACCTGCCGCGTCGCGTCTCCGGACAATCCCAAGCCCTGCCGCTCTTCGCGCGTGAGCTTGCCGATTAATTGTTGCAGCAGCGTCGAGGACGTGATTGCGGGCGTCATGAACTCCACGCCGACGACATTGGAACCGGGCAAGTTACTGCGGTCGAGATAATCGACTTTCAGCAATGCCGCCATGTAGGTGTGCAAGTCGCCGGTCAATGCGACGAAATTGCGCACGCCGGCATCACGAACTTGAGTGAGGATGTGGCGTCGCTCGTCTTCATAACCATCCCAGGCATCGAGTGTCGCATACAGCCGCTGGCCCTCATTACGGCCCACTTTGAGCTGCCCGAGGCACACCTCATTAGCCCACACTTTCCACTGCGCGGTCGATTGTGTCACGCCGTCCACGAACCATTGCCGTTGAGTGTCGCCAAGCATCGAACGCATTGGTGCGGATTGCTCCGGGCAACCGAAAGTCAGGTACCGCTCCTCCGCTCCGCAGGGGAGTTCGTGGCGATAGGTCCGCTCATCCGTGGCGAAGAGTTCCAGCAAGCGCCCGAAGCGAAAGTTTCGATAGATGCTCAGCGCTTGAAACGGATGCGCTGCTTGCGGGTTGAACGTGACCCGCGCGGGCACATACTCCGACCACGCTTGTTGTGCTGCGAGTTTCAAACCGCGGAGTTGGGCCGGGTCGCCGCCGTTCGGTTGATCGACCACGAACGGATGATCGGGGGCTCCGAGCGTGTCGCGATCGTAGTCCCAATAGCAATCGTTGGCCGTTTCGTGGTCATCCCACAAGGTGATGAACGTATGTTGTTCGAGCAACTTTTGGTGCAGGGGGTCACTGCGATACTTCCGATACAGGAAGCGGTAATCCTCCAGATTGGACGCCGCGCGGGCTCCGCTGGGGAGCATGAACTCCCGGTCGGGATAGGGGAGCGATTGAAACCGGGGATCGCCCGCGGTTTCGTAGATCACGTCGCCGAGATGCAGCACAAAATCGAGGTCTGTTTCCGCCAGATGCGCGAACGCCCCGTAATAGCCGTTGGTGTAATCCTGACAGGTGATGACACCCAGGCGGAGTCGCCAGACGAGTGCCTTCGGCCCCGGCAACGTGCGGCAATGTCCGGTGCGGCTCAAGACCCCGCCGTAGACAAAACGGTACGCATATCGCCGCCCGGGCAAGAGATGGCCGTCGAGATCGATGCGGGCGGTGTAATCCCCATTCGGTCCAAAGCTCCCGGCCGGGATTTCACCCTGCAAGACCACGCGCCGGAATGCGTCATCGGCGGCGACTTCAAACTGCAAAGGCGTGTTTGAGACGAACGCCGTCGGTTCAATACGGGTCCACAGAACCACGCCGGTGGGTGACGGATCGCCCGAGGCCACCGAGAGGCTGAACACCGACGCGGCATCATTGCTGCTCGCTGGTGCCGAGCTTGTCGTGCTCGACAACACCCACGGAGTCAACAAGCCGACGCCGGCCGTTTGCAGAAACTGTCGTCGCGACGTCATCACGAAATCCGAGGAGTGCGGTCAGCCGAGTCCAGCGGGTCATCATCGGCCGCCCCGCGGTTGGTGTCACGCCAAAATTTCGTGAAGCGGGCTGGAATCCGGCATCCCATCGCGCTGGCGTGGCGCATTCCGTCTTCCAGAAACGACACACCCCGATCGTGCGATCACAACCGGGGCGCGCGACATCAAATTCCGGCTCTCGACTCTCGTCTCTGGACTCTCGACTGCTAAGGAACTTGCGTCGTTTGGCCTTCGAGGTCATCCGTCAGTGAAGCCCGCCCGGCGGTGTTTTCGTCCCGCATCCAGACCGGTGCGTCGGACAATTCTTCGGGGACGACGAGGGTTGCCGGAGCAGGGGCCGCGGCTTGTTTGACGGGGGCATTATGAGAATCATCGGCAAATGCGGGTTCATCGGCGAGCGGGTGACGGTGCCCCGGTCGTTGCGCCATCGTCTGCACGTCCGGCGTGGGTCCCTGGGCTTCTTCCGTTGCGAGCGGATGGGCCGACAGATAGTTCTGGGGGCGTCGCTGGGCAGGAATCCGTGCGGAGGCTTGCGTGACAGTCGCTTCCGGAGCGATGACGGTCGCGGAGGCTTGTTGCACCTTGCTGCCATCGAGTGCGAAACGCTGCGCGGTGGTTGGCGGTTGTGGTGTCTCCGGTGCAGCGACCAGCGGTTGTCCGCCGCGTTGTGCGGCGAACTCCTGCATCATCCGTTCCATGCGTTCCATCTGCGCGGCCATGGCCTGTTCGCGGGTCGTGAGATCGGTGGCGGGTTTGCCGCCGTCGAGGGAAATCGTGGTCGTTCGCGCGGGGCGCTCCGTGTCGGCCTTGTGGTTCATCGGTATCAAGCTGTTTGCGGCGGCAGCGGCGGAAATCTCTTTCGCGGTCATCTTGCTTTTCAGCAACAGAGGCATGACCGCTGACGAGACGGGCGTGCCGGTTGTCGGGGTGAATTCCAGTTGCAGTTCACAGTGCGCATCGTGATTTCCCTTGCGCATATAAGGGATGAAGACGTTATAGGTGGCTCCGAGCGTGCCCTTATGGAGATGCATGTCCCAGCTACCGGCATCGAAATCGAATTGATGGAGGGGATCTGACGTTTCCGCGGAGCCGGACTGTGCATCGTATTCCTTGATGCGAACTTTTCCGTCGACCGCCACGGGGGTGCCGCCCTTGTTGCCCAGGAAGATGACCTGACCCGCAAAGCCGCGGCAGGAGCGACCATCGGGGTCACGCCCTTCCGCCGGTTCCCACAAGCACAGCACCTGCACCACGGGGTTGCGAGCCGTAGCGTGGGGCACTTTGTCTTCCCAGGGGAACTGCAATGTCGCGCACCCTGTCGTCAGCAGACAGATCCAGGCGAGGCCGGGGATGCCGATGCGTCCGCAGTAACCGTTCATGTGAGGAGATCCTTCGCGGAATGCTGATCGCAAGGGGCCGTGGGTTGCTGGACAAAGAAACGTGTTCAGCTTCTTTATTCTTTGAACAAGGGGCACCGAGCCATGCCTATTTGCCACCCGACCAATTGTTACGGCCGAGTTTCACCTTGGGTTTGGCGACCCCGGCCGCTTGCGGCTTGACGATCGTGAAATCCGCCGTCGAACCCGCGGCGGGAATCACGCGGCTGGTGGGAGCGTCGTCCATCCACGTCTTGGCCGACGCCGGGGTGATCATCGGATCGCGAGCCGGCGTCAGGTCGAGCGGTGTGGATTCCGCGGCTTCCGGTGACGCAGGTGCAGCCGGACGCGCAGGAGGGACAGGGACCATCGGCGTGGGAGGCAGCAGCGGCGTCGCGGGCAATGGCATCGTTGTGGTGGGCGGCAGCATTGGCGACGGTGTCGGCACCACGAAGTTCGGGCCTCCCATCGGCGACGTCAGGATTCCGTCATCGGCCGGCACGCCTCGCAACGGACCATGCAGTTCGGTTGCCAGTCCTTCATCGAAGTGCAGGCGACCCATTTCCACGTCTTTGATGTGTTCGCTGGTCGCGTCGTCGTAGACAATCCGCGGCGTCAGGAAGATCAGCAATTCCGTCCGGCGATTCTGCTGGAAATCGTAACGGAAGGCGGTGCCGATGATCGGAATGTCGCCGAGAATCGGGACCTTGCGGTGCGCTTCATCGATTCGTTCCGTGATCAATCCGCCGAGGACGATTGTCTGTCCGTTCGGGACGCTCACCGTCGTCCGTGCCGTGCTGATATCTTTTACGGGTGAGGTAATCGTGTTACCAGTCGCCGTATCCGTAAAGATCGGCACGCCGTTCGTGAGGTTGTACTGGCTCTTCTCGGCGACGAGCTCCATCACGATGTTGCTGTCGGGGCTGATTCGGGGAATGACGGTCAAAATCACGCCTGCGTCATCGCGCGTAACTTGTGGACCGGTTGTGGCATTCGTCTGAGTCACGCCAGTCACAATCGGCACGTTCTGGCCCTGTTGAATCTGGGCCAACTGGTTATCCAGCGTGCGAATCTGCGGCCGGCTGAGCACGCGCACCTGCCGATTGGCCGCCAGGGCCCGCATCAGGAAACTCACCGATTCGGAACTGGCCGAGAGGACCAAACCCCCGAAGCCGAGTTCGTTGTTCGTCCGTCCCAGCGAGAAGCTGTTCAAACCCTGACCGCCGACACGCCCCGGGTTGAGGTTCTGCGAAATGTTATTTCCGAGCGGCGTCGTCGGATTGCCGAACAGATAACCCGGCGTTCCGGAGGTCGACAGAACATTTTGATTGGTGGTCTGCACGTTCCCCGTGGTCGTGGTCTGCGTTAACGTCGTCACGTTATCCACCAGACTGCGGTTGAACAGGATCGAGTCCTGGAAGCCCAGTTCGATACCGAATTCATCCGTGTCCTGCAGTTCGACTTCCACCAGCAAGGCTTGAATCACGACTTGCTTCGGGGCTTCGTCGAGCTTCTTCACCAGTTCCTGCACATCCTTGTGATACCGCGGCGTGGCGGAAATCAGCAGGCTGTTGCTCACCGGTTCGGCGACGACGATCACCTCGCGTTCGAGCTGTTCGATATTGCTCACCAGGTTCGGATCTTGTTGGGCCACGTCGCGCTGCGATGTGAGGAACTGCGTGACGGCTTGCGCGATCTGCGTCGCCGGGCTGTTCTTCAAGCGATAGACCGACGTCTGCCGTTGCCGGACATCGCTTTCATCGAGGCGGAACATGATCGCTTCGACGACACGGAGGGCTTCCGCGGCTCCGATGGCAATCACGCTGTTGGTCCGCGGATCGACCGAAAACTTCAGGGGAATCAACCCGCTGCTGGCGTCTTCCGCCCCGGCGACCTGAATCCCCTGCACGCCGCCCTGCCGTTGATTCGCACCCGCCCCCGTGGCCGAGATGCCGAACAACGTTTGCAACTGTTGCACCATCAGCGCGGCGTCGGCATTGGCGAGCGTGAAGACCTTGATTTCCGCCACTTGATTCGTGGGGCGATCGAGCAATTTAATCAGTTCCGCGATGAGCGACAAACTCGCTTCCGGCGCGGAGACCATCAGCGCGTTCATCCGGGGATCGGCGGTGATGCGGACATCGGCGAGGATGCCCGATTTCAGCTTCTTCTCGCCGTCTTTATCGATGGCGAGCAGTTCGAGCACGGTCGAACGGACTTCGCGAAATTGGTCGGCAATCTGCGACGCACCGCCGCCGCCACCCTGTTGGCCGAGGATTTGCGCGGCCCCTTGGTTCGACGGTGGGGCCAGCACGCTTTGAATCGACGCATTGATGATGGCGGCCAATTCCGCCGCGACGGCGTTCTTCAGCACGAAGACGCGCATCTGGCTGACGCTGCTGAGCGCGGTATCGTCGATCTTCTTGATCGCCGCCGCGACCTGATCCAGATCGCTTGGCCGCCCGCGGACGATCAGGGTATTGGTCCGCGGTTCCGCCAGCACGACGATCCGTGCGCCGAGACCTTTGGGTTCCTTGTACATCTCGGTCAGGATTTCCGCCATTTGCGTGGCAATGGCCGTTTGCAACTGGAAAACCTGGAATTCGGAGTCGGGTTCCGTTGGCTGATCGAGTTCGTTCGCCAACTCGATGATCGATTGCAAATCGTTCGCCGGTGCGACGATCAGAATGGCGTTCGGCGTCGAGACCGCAATGATCGACACGCTTTGCCGCGGCTGCGTCGCCTTGCCGGGGAACTTCGTCAGCTTCTCGAAGACCGACGTCAGCAATTCGGCGAGGGCGTCGGAGTTGACGTTCCGCAAATTCAGCAGATGCACCTGCGGGGCCGTGAGTTCGCTGAGCTTTTCCAACTCGCGAATCACCTTCATGACTTGTTCGACGTCTTTCTCATTCCCTTTGAGAATGAGCACGCCGAGGTCACCGACGGCTTCGATGTTGACTTCCGCTTTCAGGTCGCCGAGGACATCGCCCAGTTGGCCGGGCAATGCCTGTGCGGGACGGCGCGGACGTTCCATCGGCGGTTCGTTCCCCGGTGCGTCGGCCTGCGCCAACTGCATCGGGGCGGCTTTCTGACGCGCCACGCGCATGGCGGCGATTTCCGCCGGAAGTTGCGCCGCGGCCTGGGCCGCCGTCTTGGTGGTCGACACGAGCTGGATGCCATCGGTGTCCAGCGTCGGCGTGTCGAGTCGACGCAACAACATCAGCAGCGCATCGGAATCGCCCTGACGTGCATCAATCAACAGTTCTTCACGCTGTTCATCGATGGCAATGCTGAACTGGACAACCGCGGGGACTGCGTCAGCCGACTGGCGAATGCGCAGCGCGGGCAATCCGTTGCGCCCGAGATCCACCAATTCGGCACGATCGCGGAACGCACGAAAGATTCGCTTGGCCAGTTCCGACGCACGCTGATTGCGCGCCCGGAAAACCACCATGGTCATCGGCTCGGCCGGCAGCGGTTTGGGTTTCACCGCGGCTTCCGCTTCCGGCTCTTCATGGGACGCCAGCGCAATCGGTTTGGGTTTCGCCGGCGGCGTCCCTCCCGCGGGAATCAGCGACGGAGATGGGGCCGGTTCTTCAGGACGCTTCGTGACCGAAACGGCTTGCCGCTGCGGACGAACGGGCGGCGTGATGTGTTCCATCTTTCCTTGTTCGTCGGTCGGCTTCGGGATGATCGGGGCCGAGTAGCGGGTCCGCTGTGAGGGAAGATCGACGACGACGAGGAACTTCCCCTTTTCGAGAACGCGGAATCCGTTCGCTTCCATTTCGTGATTGATGATCCGAATGGCTTCGGAGCGCGAATGCTCGGCACCATCGCGGCGCGAGAACCGGCCCGACGGGATGCGGTCGGCGATGAGTTGCGAATCGGTCGCTTCGGCCACATCTTTCAACACCGCGGCCCACGATGCGGAGATGTAATTGAGTTTGACGGTCCCTTCCTCACCCTCAGATTCTTCGACATCCTCCTGATTGGCCACGGGTTTGTGCGGGGTCTTGTCCGTTTTCAAGCCGCGATCGAGGGAGCGGTTATTACCCGGGGCCAGCCGGGAAGTGCCGGGCCATTTATAAGGGCCGGCGGCTTCCGCAGCGGACATCCAGGGGCCAACCAGCATGGAAGCGCCCAGGACCAGCGGAAGGGCACGACATCGGCGCTGAAACCACTCGGAAAGTGTTCGCGGACGACGCAGAGCGGATGACGTTTTTGCGGGCATGCCTTCCCTAGCTTGCCGAGGGGACTTGAATCAGGCAGCCGCCGGTCGTAAACCCGGCGCAGACCTTCTTATCGTCTCAATCGGCAAACTCGATGCGGCAGCTTGATGGAATACTCACCTTAAATCCGCGCAACTACCAACCCGACCGAGAATCGCGCGGAACACGAAATGTCATTCCGAGGGGCGGTGTTCGACCGGCTCTTCCCCCTTTTTTTCCACGGGCTGGTAGGTCAGAAGCCAGGAACCGGCAGAATCTGCCGAAAGAACGATCCGCCCGCACCAATGTCGACCGGTAGCCCATCCCATCACGCGAGAGTCGGTGGCCGTTATCCAAACCCACGCGCCGGCATCGGATTGAAAGACCGAACCGCGGTTGCCGCTCACCGGGCCTTCATAATCCAGATAGAACGGCCGATGGTTCGCGATCCGTTCCGCGCGTAGAACAAAGGCCTTGTCGGGGGAATCCAATAACCGCCACGTCCAGCAACCATCGGGCGCTTCGAGCAAGAGATCCCAATGCGCAAATAGGTGGTCGTGATGCAGCACGGCGAACCGCATGCGGGCCTTCCTCGCCGACAAATAAAAAACGGGCGAAAGAACTTGCGGTCCTTCGCCCGTGGAATGCTGAATACTGAGGGCCCGGAATTATTCCTCCGAGTCGTCTTCTTCCTCTTCTTCGGCCTCTTCGATTTCTTCATCGATTTCCGCGGCCACTTCATCGGGAATTTCCGGTTCTTCCTCGATGACAATCGCCGCCGCGGCGGCTTTCAATGCGGCGGCCGCAGCCGCGGCGACCAGGCCGACGGTGGCACTCGGATCGCCGATGACTTCTTTCACGGGGTGAATGAAGTAGAGCTTTTTCGATTTTTGACGCAGCGCTTCGATTTTCTCTTCGGCCGCGGCGCGCTGATCGTAAGGGAAGCGGCCTTCTTCCTTCATGCTGCCGTTGTAGACGACCCAAATCATCCGTTTGCGGGCGATGGGCTTTTCTTTGGTTCGCTTCGCTTTGGTCGCCGGGGCCTTTTTCGCCTTGGTGGCCTTTTCCGCTTTTGCGGCTGGGGCGTCACCGCGGGCTTCCACCGCTTCGGCTTCGCGACGCAAATCCAACAGACTCTTACGCTTCGGCGCCATCGTGTCGTGTTTCCTCTAAACTTCCGTCACCGCCGGGCGGACCCCAACTGCGACGAGTTGAATCGAATCGGGAAGTCTACTCGAAAGCCCCCCAACCCGGCTAGTGTGCGACGGTTCGGTTTTCCGTGCCGTTGCGTTTAGCCGCGACCCGCCAAGGGGAGCGCTGTGCAGAACCCGCGGCGCGTACTGCCAATTCGTCGCGTTCCCCTGGCGGGTCGCGGCTAAACCGGCGATCCCCCTCTTCATACGCAAACCCCGCTGTCGGGACTGTTATTGCCATTGGTTGCCGATTTGCTCAGGTTCTCGGTAGGCTGATGGGTCGGATGGGATCTTTGTGACTGCTCAGGAGTGATTGTCGATGACCGCCCCGATTCATGTTGCTATTACGGGCGCAGCCGGCCAGATCGGCTACGCCATGACTTTTCGGATTGCCTCGGGCGAAGTCTTCGGCGCTCATCAGCCGGTGGTTCTGCATCTGATCGAAGTTCCGCCCGTGATGCCCGCGCTCGAGGGCGTTCACATGGAACTCGACGACTGCGCGTTTCCCACCCTCGTCGGCGTGCAGAAGTACGACAGCGATCATCTCGAACAAGCCCTCGCCGGGGTGAACTGGGTGCTCCTCGTCGGCAGCATTCCTCGCAAGCAAGGCATGGAACGGGCCGACCTGATCCGCATCAACGGGCCCATTTTCACGAATACCGGCAAAGCGATTCAGGCCGCCGCGGCGAAGGATGTCCGCGTGGTCGTCGTGGGCAATCCGTGCAACACGAACTGCTTGATTGCGATGTCGCACGCCCCGGATGTCCCGCGGAATCGCTGGTTCGCGATGACCCGGCTCGATCAGAACCGCGCCGTCGCACAACTCGCTCACAAAGCCGCTCGACCGATCGCCGCCGTCAGCAATGTTGCGATCTGGGGCAACCATTCCGCCACACAGTTCCCGGACTTCGCCAACGCCAAGATCGATGGCCGACCGGCGACCGACGTCATTACCGATCATGCGTGGCTTAAGAGCGAATTCATCAGTACCGTCCAACAGCGCGGTGCGGCGGTCATCAAAGCCCGCGGGGCATCGAGTGCGGCGTCCGCGGCCAATGCCTGCCTCGATACGGTGAAAAGTATCATCACCCCGACGGCGTCCGGTAGTTGTGCCAGCATCGCCGTCCATAGCGAGGGAGCCTACGGAATTGATGAAGGTCTGATCTGCGGCTTGCCGATCTCCAGCGACGGTGCCAACTGGCGCGTGCTGCCGGGCTTTGCGATCGACGACTTTGCCAAGTCGCAAATCGACAAGACCGTTGCCGAATTGAAGCAGGAACGGGACACCGTGCGGGATTTGCTGCCGTGACGACTGTTTGCCATCGCGAATTGGAAGTGGCCCTCGCCGCCGTGCGCGATGCCGCGCGGATTTGCCGTTCGGTCCAGGCGACCATTGCTCCAGATGCGCTCGCCAAGAAGGACAAAAGCCCGGTCACCATTGCGGACTTCGGCAGCCAGGCCGTCGTCTGCCGGGTGATCGGCGACGCCTTCCCCAGCGATCCGATCATCGCCGAGGAAGATTCGACCGAACTGCAGAACGAGGACAACGCCCCGTTTCTGCATCGGATTCACGACGAAGTCTGCCGCGAATGCGTGTTGGCCTCGAAGGAACAGATTTGCCGGTGGATCGACCGCGGCGGGCATCAGGATTACTCGCAGCGCTTCTGGACGCTCGATCCGATCGACGGCACCAAGGGCTTTCTCCGCAAAGAACAGTATGCAATTTCCCTCGCGCTGATTGTGGACGGGCGCATCGAACTCGGCGTGCTCGGTTGTCCCAACCTGCCGCTGGTACCGGGTGATGACTCGACCGCAGGGACGTTGTTTTACGCCATTCGTGGCCAGGGAGCGTTCGCGATTCCGCTGGAAGGCGTCGGGGAACCGCTGCGGTTGTCGGTCACCGGGACCACGGATTCCTCGCAGGCCCGGTTTTGCGAATCGGTCGAATCGGGGCACAGCGCTCACGGAACCTCGGAGCAGATCGCGAAAAAGCTCGGCATCACCGCCGCGCCGGTGCGGCTCGACAGCCAAGCCAAGTACGGCGTCGTCGCGCGTGGGGAAGCCGACTTGTATCTCCGCTTGCCGACGAAAGCTGATTACTTCGAACAGATCTGGGACCACGCCGGCGGGGTGATCGTGGTCGAAGAAGCCGGCGGCAAGGTTACGGACATCACCGGCAAGCCGCTCGATTTCACGCACGGCCGGCAACTGAAGCAGAATCAGGGCGTGATTGTCTCCAACGGCCTGCTGCACGACACGGTCCTCGCCGCCGTCCGCGCCGTCGTTTAGCCGCGACCCACGCGGCAACGCTGTGCCCAGCGCACGACACGGGTGGCAAGATCAACGCAGCGCTCCCCTGCGGATCGCGGCTAACCGGCGTGGATTGTTCTCCGATTCTACAGCTTGGTAACATGGCCGCGGGAAATTGGGAGCCCACCGGAGCGTGTGATGCTGATTGCCTGCGTGCTGATTTACATGGCGTTCACTGTGGCCATCGGCATCTATGCGTCCAGTCGGGTCAAAGATTCCAAAGACTTCATGGTCGCCGGGCGGTCGCTGCCGCTTTACATGAATTTTGCCTGCGTCTTCGCGACGTGGTTCGGGGCCGAGACGGTCCTTTCCGTCTCGGCAAAGTTCGCTCATAAAGGAATGGGCCATGTCTCGGGTGACCCGTTCGGGGCTTCGGTCTGCCTCGTGCTGGTGGCGTTCTTCTTCGCGAAGACTTTCTACCGCATGGAACTGTTGACCATCGGCGATTACTACCACCAGCGGTATGGCAAGTTCGTGGAAGTCATCACCTCACTGGGGATTGCCAGTTCGTATCTCGGTTGGACCAGCGCGCAGCTTTCGGCACTGGGACTCGTCATTAACGTGCTGTTCCCAGGCATTTCACTGAATGAGTCGATTCTGATCGGGTCGGTGATCGTCACCGTTTACACACTCTTCGGCGGGATGTGGTCCGTCGCGCTGACCGATGTTGTGCAAACCGTGGCGATTGTCGTTGGGTTGATCATTGTCGCCATGCTCCTCGGCCAACGGGCCGGCGGGATTGATGTGGTGCTCGCCGAAGCACAAAAGCAGGGGAAACTCGATCTCTTCCCGCACGTCACTACCGCGGCGTGGATGGTGTTCATCGGCGAGTTTCTGACGATGTCGCTCGGGTCCATCCCGCAGCAGGACGTCTTCCAGCGCGTGACCAGTGCCAAGAACGAGCGGACCGCGTTCATCGGCACACTCGGCGGTGGACTGTTTTATTTTGCCTTTGCGTTCGTACCCATGTTCATCGCCTTTTCGGCCACCATGATCGACGTCCAACACGCGGCCCTCTTCAATCACGAAGACCCGCGGGTGGTTCAGCAGATTCTGCCCTCGCTGGTGCTGAAAGAAACCCCAATCTGGTGCCAGGTGCTGTTCTTCGGGGCGCTCCTCTCGGCGATTCTCTCCACGGCGAGCGGCACATTGTTAGCGCCTTCCAGCGTCCTCACGGAAAACGTGCTGCAGCCGTTCATTAAACACCTCAACGATACGACGTTGATCTGGGTTGTCCGCACGGTGCTCATCGGGGTTTCGGTGGTGGCGACGACGATCTCGATGAACTCCGAAAGCACGATGTATGAGATGGTGGAAAGCGGTTATAAGGTGACGCTCGTGGTCGCCTTTATTCCGCTGGTCTTTGGCATCTATTGGCGACGGGCCACCACGCAGGGGGCCATTTTCTCGATCTTTCTCGCCGTCCCCGTGTGGATTGGTTGCGAATCCATTTACGACGAAGAAAGCCTCGAAATTTGGCGCAATGTCCCGCCGCAAATCTATGGGCTGGCGGCATCGCTCGTGGGCATGCTGATTGGCTCGTCGCTGCCGCCGTTCATCAAGCACCGGGAAGCCGACCCGGCCGAGATTGCGAAACGGCGGACCGCGAGCATGGGTCACTGATCGGGAATCAACCGCTTGCCGAATAGTACCACCGGGTCTTGAGCGTATCCGATCGACCGATAAAAATCGGCGGCCTGCAGATTCGTCTCGCGGACCATCAGCAGCACTTTGGGGCAGCCCAGCGCGATGAGCCGTTCTTCAATCGCCCTGAACAGTACGGTTGCATATCCACGGCGGCGGTAAGCGGGATCGGTCCCGACGTAATAGACCCACCCGCGGTGACCATCGTACCCGCCCATCGCCACAGCGACGATTTCCGCGCCAAGCGTGCCCACCAGAAATAATTCGCGATGCACGCCGCGCTTGCGGTCGATATCCCGATGCGGATCATTCCACGGCCGCGTGAGATCACACGCCTGCCACAACCGCACCACTGCAGCTTCATCCGCATCTTCAAACGGACGGATGAGCAACGTGTCGGCGTTCGTTGTCATGGTGTTGCCCCGCTCGATAATGAGTTTTGCCACAAGAAGCACAAAAGACACAAAAGGGGATCGGAAAGGTTCTCTCCTTTTTGTGTCTTCTGTGCCTTTTGTGGCTAAAACTGTTTTCGGATTGATTCCCACGATGGGCAGGGGAACAAGAGGAAAAAACAACCCAGCCATGGCAATGGCTGGGCTTCAGGGGGGATTCTTTTTGCGTCCTCTTGCGCCTTTTCGCGGCTAAACTCTTCGTCTTACGCAATGATCTCGCGGATCGGTTCGATGTGTTCGACGCCCACGAGTTTCTGATCGAGGCCGCCGTGAAAGTAGGCAAGCTTGTTGGGGTCGAGGCCCATCTGGTTCAGAATCGTCGCGTGCAGATATTTGACGTGGAACGGCTTGTCGACGGCGACCGAGCCGAGTTCGTCAGTGCCCCCGACGCTGGTGCCGCCCTTGATGCCGCCGCCGGCCATCCACATCGTGAAGCCGTAGGCATTGTGATCGCGACCCGTCCCCGCGGCGTATTCAGCAGTGGGTTGGCGACCGAACTCCCCACCCCACACGACGAGCGTTTCATCGAGCAGGTTGCGTTGCTTCAAGTCTTTGAGTAATGCCGCGATCGGTTGATCGGTGTTCCCCGCGTGGAAGTTGTGGTTCTTTTCGAGGTCACCGTGAGCATCCCAGTTGGCGTCGTTGTGATTGCCGCCGGAGTACAACTGAATGAACCGCACGCCCCGTTCGACCAGTCGCCGGGCGAGCAGACAGCGCTTGCCGAAGTCCTGCGTCCGGGGCTGATCGAGACCATACAGCTTCTGCGTTTCCGCGGTTTCCTGGGCGATGTCGACCGCTTCCGGTGCGTGCTGCTGCATCTTGTAAGCGAGTTCGTAACTGTTGATGCGCGACGACAGATCGGTATTATCCGGTCGCGCCGCCGCATGGATCGAGTTCACATCGCGCAGCGCGTCGAGCAGTTCGCGCTGCATCGCACGGGTGGTGCCTTCGGGTTGATTGAGGTCGATGATCGACGCCCCTTTCGACCGGAAAATCGTCCCTTGATAGCTCGCGGGCATGTAACCGCTGGACCAGTTTTTCGCGCCGCTGATGGGGCCGCCGGTCGGGTCGAGCATCACCACAAAACCGGGCAGATTTTCATTAACGCTGCCGAGGGCATAGTTGACCCATGACCCGAGGCAGGGCGAACCACTGAGGATTTTCCCCGAGTTCATCATCAGCATCGCCGAGCCGTGGATGGGCGAGTCGGCGGTCATGCTGTGCAGGAACGCGATGTCATCGACACAAGTCGCGACGTGCGGGAAGAGGTCGCTGACCCAGTGGCCGCATTCACCGTGCTGCTTGAAGTTCCACCGCGGCTCGACGATCCGGCCTTCGTTCTTGTGACCGCCACGGCCGAAGGTTTTCACGGTGACCGTCTGATTATCACGGCCCTTCATCGCGGGTTTGTAGTCGAAAGTGTCGATGTGCGACGGCCCGCCATACATGAACAGGAAGATCACCGACTTCGCCTTCGGAGCAAAGTGCGGCGGTTTCACGGCGAGCGGGTTGAGATGCGTGGCAGAATCGGCACCGAACACCGGCGTATTGAAGAACCCGTCCTGAGCAAGCATCGCCGTGAGGGCGGTCCCGGCGAATCCACCGCCCGCCTGCCACAGGAATTCACGTCGCGTGCGTCCACAGAAGTTATTGGTCATGGTGTTAGTCCTCTTTCAAAGTCGCCCTGTCGCTTCGCGACAAGATAGCCGATCGAAGTGCGGGCGTGGTTTAACGATCAGGGCGTGATTTGCCGGCGGCGATCCTGTCGCGGAGCGACAGGGCGACATTAATCCAGATACGCAAACTCGTTGAGGTTCAAAGTCATCAGACAGAACAGCGCCAACGCGCGATCCGCCGTCATTTGATGTTTCTGCTGCATGGCGTCGATCAATTGCCTTCCGCGGGCAACACTGACGTCATCCGGCCTGTGTCCGGTCGTCAGAAAATACGCCCGTTTGATCTGGGCGGTAACATCGTTCGGCGATTCTTTCTGGAGGCGTTGTGCGAGGATCACGGCTTGATCGTTGAGGAATTTTCCGTTGAGCATTCCCAGCGCCTGCGTCGGTTGCGTGGTGGCAAACCGCGCCGCGCACGTGCCGTCGGTCTCGGGGAAATCGAAGTCGGACAGCACGGGCAACGGGAGACTCCGTTTCACAAAGACGTATACGCTCCGCCGCGCGGCGTCTTCCGTCGAGGACGTTCCCCAACCTTGTCCGGGGTTCGATTGTCCGGCTTTCACTTCGTCCGAAATTTCCGGGAAGATGCCCGGACCGTATTGTTTCCACGAGAGGTTCCCGCTGACGGCGAGGACGGAATCCCGCAGTTCTTCCGCGTTGAGCCGCCGCATGTCGTGCCGCCAGAACAGATTGTTCAGCGGGTCTTTTTCGAGGGCCGCAGTGTTGGTTTCCGACGACATCTGATAGGTCTGCGACATCACGATCAACTTGATCAGCGACTTCATTCGCCAGCCGTCGTCCATGAAGCGAATCGCAAGCCAGTCGAGCAACTCCGGATGCGTCGGCCGATCGCCGAGCAGCCCAAAATTGTTCGGGGAACGGACAATCCCGCGGCCGAAGAGGTGCTGCCAGATCCGATTCACCATCACCCGCGCCGTCTGCGGATTGTCACGCGAAGCGATCCATTGCGCGAGCGCCAACCGCCGACCGGAAGTTTTTGCACCCGGCGACGGCGTGGGAATCACCGCTTGCCCGCCGCCGAGCGAACTCAGAAACCCGGGCACCACTTTGTCACCGGGCGATTGCGGGTTGCCCCGCTTGAGGATCGTGGTCTCCGGGGCGTTGGGGCCGTGTTCGGTCACGCACAGGGCCATCTCGGCCGTCGGTTTGTTCTTTTTCAATTCTTCGAGTGCTTTCACGAGTTGCTTGTATTCATCGTGTAAATTCGGACCAAGAATTTCGCGGCCGTTCTCTTTCATCGCGGCGACGAGATCGCGGCGTTTGGCATTGCGACCCTTTTCGGACGGCGCGCTCAGATGCCGATTCGCGAATCCCGGTCCCGACCATGAGAGATACAACCCCTTGTCACCACCCGGCCCCTGAAAGTAATCGACACGCACTTTCCGGCGACCGGCTTTCAACGTGACCTTCGCCGACTTCGGAGTGCCGACGCCGTGGATCCCGTCGTAGAGCAGGATTTGTTCGCCGTCGATCATCAACCGTGAGCCGTCATCGGAATCGAGCAGGAAGGTGTACTCGGCATCGGCGGGAACTTTGAGATCGCCGGTGAAGACGAAGCCGAACGAAAACTCGCGCGTCGCCGGGGTGATGTCGAAGTAGGGCCGTTCGAGCTTGGCAACGGTCTCCGGTTTGAGCGTGTCGAAGTCCGGCAGCTTGTCCCAGGTATCGCGATAGAATCGGTATTCCACGTCGTCGAGGTCCGCCACTTCCGGTGCCGTTTCCCGGGCAGCGAGCCGACCGCGGAACTCCTTTTCGATCGCGGTCATCTCGGCCTGCGTATCATCCATTTGGCGCTGATGAGCCGCGACCTTGGCATCGTATGCCGTCTTCGCCGCGGCATCTTCAAAGAGCGGCAGTTCGGTCTGCGGGCTCGGATAGCCGTTCGGCGTCACGTTCTGAAAGAAAGCAACGAAGCTGTAGTATTCGCGCGTGGGAATGGGATCGATCTTGTGATCGTGGCAGCGGGCACAGTTCACCGTCAGCCCGAGAAACGCCTGCCCGGTCGTGGTGATCAGGTCGTCATAACCGTCGTACTGGGCGAGCAACCGGTCGGCCGGTTCGTCGTCCCATAGCCCGAGGCGATAGTATCCCGTGGCGATCAGACCATCGCTGCCGCCGTCGGGCAATTCATCGCCGGCGAGTTGCTCCATGATGAAACGGTCGTACGGCTTGTCGGAGTTGAACGCGCGAATGACGTAGTCACGGAACCGCCAGGCGTTCGGTTTGGGACCGTCCCGTTCAAAGCTGTTGGTGTCGGCGTAGCGGACGACATCGAGCCAGTGCCGGGCCCATTTTTCGCCCAACTGCGGTGATTGCAGCAAGCGGTCGACCAGTTTTTCGTACGCATTCGGCGAAGTGTCGGCCAGAAACGTTTCGACATCGGCAGGCGTCGGCGGCAATCCGGTGAGGTCGTATGTGATGCGTCGCAACAACGCCGACTTAGATGCCGGTGGAGCGGGTGTCAGTTTGACGTGATCGAGTTTCGCGCGAATCAACGCATCAATCGGATGGGCGGCCCAGGTTGCATCGGACACGGCGGGCGGGGTCAAAGACTTCGGCTTCTGGAACGCCCAGTGTTCCTGCCAGTCGGCCCCGTCGTCGATCCACCGGCGGATGAGCTCGATTTGCACGGCGGTGAGGGGCTTCCCCTCGGGCGGCATGCGGTCCGAATCGTCCGTGGACGCGATCCGTTTCACGAGTTCGCTATCCGCCGCGTGTTTCGGAACGACGGCGATCGCCCCCGATTCGTGCTTGGCGAATGCCGATTCGCGAAGATTCAGCCGCAATCCGGCTTCGGCGGTATCCGGACCGTGGCAGGCGTAACACCGTTTCGCAAGAATGGGCTGGATGTCACGACCGAAGTCGACGGGGTCCTGTGCCGATGTACCAACGGCGAACAGACCGTGGACAATGAAGCTGAGCAACAGCGAGTAACGCATCGGCGATAATTCCGAAGTTCCAAGATCCAAAATCCAAGTTCCAAACAAATTCCAAGGGCCAAGTTCCAAACGAAGAGGAAGGATAGCGACCTCACCTCTTCCTCTTCGTTTGGAACTTGGAATTGATCCCTTGTTTGGAATTTGGTCTTTGGAACTTGGACGTTCCTTCACATCCACCAGCATAGATTCTTCACCCGCCCGAGGCCATGCGACGAACCGACCGAAACCTATCTGAAACCGACATTCGGCCCGACGGTGCGGTCGTGGCGCTCGTACGAGCCGACATCACCGATCCGCGTCCGTGGCTCGCTGACGCCCCGGTTTGTCCGGCCCTCGGTCACTACCACATCCGTCACACCGCCGTGGCGACGATGCACGCGCCGTTCAAGATCGTCCGCACACAACTCGCCGGGAGTTATTTCCTCGCGTGTCTCGGTGGGGAAGGCCGCGTGCTCGTCGATGGCCGCTGGATGCGTTGCCGACCGGGTCAAGCCGTGCTGTTGCCGCCCAACACCCGGCAGGCGTTTCATGCGATCCCGCAGCATCCGTGGGAAATCTGTTGGGTCCGCTATCGTGAACCGGCCGGGCAACGCCCCCTTGCCGCGACGTCGACACCCATCGTCGCCAAGTACGATCCCCAACCCTTGCAACTGGCGATTCGCGGCTTGTATGCCGAGGCTTTGAGCGATCATTCCCCGGCCGCGCTGCAACATTGGGTCGATCTGATCCACCACTATGTCCGCCGGTTTGCCGAGCCCGCCCGCACCGATCCGCGCTTGTGGGACCTGTGGCGCGATGTCGCCGCCAGTCTCGATCAACCGTGGACGATCACCGCGATGGCGAAGCGCGTCCATCTCAGCGAGAAGCAGTTGCAGCGGTTGTGTCGCAAAGAACTCGGCCGCAATCCCAGGCAACAACTCATCTGGCTCCGCATGCGCCGCGCCGCCGAACTGCTCGTCGCCCCGCACACCAAGATCGAAACGATTGCGAATCAGGTCGGTTACCAGAATCCGTTCGTCTTCTCGACGACGTTCAAACGGGTGATGGGGTGGTCGCCATCACAATTTCCGGGACGAACGGGGTGATTTTTACCCGCTGATCCGAACCCACGTGTGCAATTACTTCTTCAGTGCAGGCGTGGCGGCGACCAATCCGCGGGCGAGCGCGGCTTGCACTTCCTGTGCCTGGCCCCAACGATAAAAGATGAACCCAACCACAACGCCCACGGCGGCAGCCGAGATTACGGCGAAGGGGCTTTGCGTGAACGTGCTGTTCTCCGCCGCGGCTTGCGTTGTCAGTACCAGTCCGACAAGGCTGATCACCAACCCGTGGGCATCCGAAAGGATCTCCGTCGGGCTGAATCCCATCTTCATGAGCACGACGAGTTTTCCCAGAACGAGCTGCAGTGCGTAGCTCACGACACCCGTCGCCATCACGGCGAACGCCAGCCAATGGAAGAACGGAAACGACAACTGCTCGGCGAGTTGATAAATCGGCTGCAAAATCCCCGCCGAGATTTCTTTGGCTTTCGGCGATTGATCGACCTGCGTGGCAATCTCCTGCACTTTCTTTTTCGCTTCTTCCGCCGCGTCTCCCACGTTCTCTTTGACCGATTCGGCGGTCGTTGTCTCTTTCGCAGTAACTGGCGGCTCAATTACGGGCTCTTGAGCCGAGAGCAAACTCGACGTTGCCAAACACAAACACATGGCACACAACAGGCAGCGAAGAGCGAGATTCATCAGGAACTCCAGGGATTTGAATGCGGCCCGCTGAAACAACGACGCCGCTCACAGAATAACGGATCCCCGTCGTGGTGGATCAATTGCACGGCAAAATTCTTTGAAACGCGACCGAACTCCTTTGGTGCAGCACCCCGGTTTACACTCAAAAGGGGGGTGGCCCAGACGCGGCTCTGAGCGTCTGGGTTCACATGAGGCAAGTCCCGAGTGCTGTTCGCACGGGGTGGCTCAGAGGACGTCCAGCCCTCTGGGGCGGCACAGCCGTAAAGAGGCTTTGTAACCACGGGGCCAAGGCTGGAACCGTGTGGTGATTTGAACGGCGGGTGGCTGGGGCGAAGTCCTCGCCGCCCCAGAGTTCGTTTCGGCACGATGGCGATTTCATGATTCCACACGGCAATCTGGGTCGTCGCAGACTCCGACCCAGCCACCCGTCGGTGGTGCCCGGTGAGTGATGCACACTTTCCTTTACAGGGGGCGCGGCCTAGCATTGCGAACGTCAACTCGACCGACACTTTCGGGGGCAGCAATCCCGATCACTCTCGATGGGTTGGCGCCGTTTGTCCGAATTCCAGAAAGCGTCGACCTACGCAAGCGAGGTCTCTGCCCCACCATTTCTAAGCTCCGATCGTCATCATGGAGCAAGTAGGCCAAGCGATGAATGCGATTGCGATAGCATCAGGCTTGATGTTGATGGCCACCGCGGTTGGATACTTTGCGATCGTTCCGGAATCCATAACTGTTCATGTGGGTGATGATGGAAGTCGCGTCAATGAAATCGGACGGTATGGTTACACCAGATGCCGGTTGGCCATCCTATGTAGAGGCACCAATGATGGTATCTTGCGAGAACCGTCCATATTCTACTGGCCCGATGGCCGCATGCTTTGCATTTGTCATAGCGACCAAATCGATTCAATCTCGCATTTTCGGCACGAGCGCCCGGACCCTAATCAATATGGACAAATCTACGACGACGTAGGCGTGGATTCGTTTACGGTGGAACGGCCGCGATATCCGTTCCTCTCAAGGATCGCGATCTTTGGAGTCGTCGGCTACCTGTTGAAGAGATTTCCTCGGGTGTCCCTCTCGTTGTATGCCGTCTTGATTTTGTGCTTGATGGTCTGGATTCTTCGTTTGTCAA
Source organism: Planctomycetaceae bacterium (assembly GCA_021732785.1). Lineage (GTDB taxonomy): Bacteria > Planctomycetota > Planctomycetia > Planctomycetales > Planctomycetaceae > DSVQ01. Next base: position 742 of record JAKFUG010000030.1, on the reverse strand, counting down.
CGCTGAACGAGACTGTTCCGGGACTGCCAATGCTTGTCACTGTGGGATGGCTCACTGCACCCGTCTTTGGGCATTCATTACATTCCGCCGGCGGGTGGCCCAGACGCTGCTCTGAGCATCTGGGTTCACAAGAGGCGGATCTGTCAACTCCCCGATGACCCCTCTTTTAACTCAATCGTCAGGTTCCACTGGCGAAGGGACTCGGCGGGTGGCTGGGGCGAAGTCCTCGCCGCCCCAGAGTTCGTTTCGGCACGATGGCGATTTCGTGATTCCACACGGCAATCTGGGTCGTCGCAGACTCCGACCCAGCCACCCGTCGATCAATTAGGGGCACTTGGAGCAGGTTCTACGGGACTAACCTATGAGAGACATCAGCAGATCGCTCGCTTGGACAACATTCAAATGGGACATCTGGTTTTGCTCTTTGTCGTCCAAACCATTCCGACTTATTTACCGAAACATCATCCGCGATAAAACGGAAGCGGTCCTTGCCAAGTTCACGTCGCTCTTCACCTTCGGTGTTTTCATTGTACAACGATTGAACGTGGCCAGCATAAATATATGAGCGTAGGTCGCCCCCGATGAGTAGTGGAAACTGATCGGTAACTTCCTCGACTAGGAGCCTGTCCGCGTAATTGAAGCCAGCGGGTTTGGTGTGATTTTTCGGGGGAGTGATCGCGGCGTGGGGGCTGGTGGCCGAGCCGCCGTCGGGCGGCCTACGCCATCGCGTGGCGGAAGAGTT
>JAKFUG010000085.1 GCA_021732785.1 Planctomycetaceae bacterium | reverse complement strand
GGACAGGCTCCTAGGAGCCGGTTCCGGATGCAATGCAAGAACCGGCGGCTAGCGCCGTGCCGCTCACATGGATTTTCAACAATGCTTGAAAAGTGAAGGCGGACCCGTGAAGATGCCGCGATGAAAATCGACTGGACCGCATTCCAACAACTTATCGCCACCCATCAGGTCTTTGTGATCACGAGTCACGTCCGGCCGGATGCCGACGCCCTGGGCTCGGAAATCGGGCTCGCGCAGGTGCTGCAAGCGCTCGGCAAAACGACGCGGATCATCAATACGTCGCCGACGCCGCCGAATCTCAAGTTTCTCGATCCGACGGGTGAAGTGAAACAACTCGGGGCCTCGGCAACGAACGCCGATATTCTGTCCGCGGACGTGCAAGTCATCGTCGACACCAGCGCGTGGCAGCAGTTGTCCGATGTCGGCAAAGTGTACCGTGAGGGCAAAGTCCCGCGCGTGGTGATCGATCACCATGTCAGCGCGGATGACCTGCAGGCGATCGAGTTCAAAGACACCACCCGCGAGGCCACCGGAGCGTTGATTTACGAACTGGCCGGCGTACTCGGCGTGACACCGAACCCCGCCGCGGCCCAGGCGTTGTTCGCGGCGATGGCCACCGATACCGGCTGGTTCCGGTTCTCGGCGACATCCAGCGAAACCTACCGCGTGGCCGGGGAACTCATTCGCTGCGGAGCCAATCCAGCCACAATTTATCGCGAACTGTACGAACAGGGGACGCTGGCCCGCGTGCAACTGGCCGGACGGATTCTGAGCCGTGTGAAGCTCGAAGAAGGCGGCAAACTGGCATACACGTCGGTCTCACAGGAAGACTTTCTCGAAACCGGGGCGCTGCCGTCGGACACTGAAGACCTCGTGAATGAATGCCTGAAAATCGCCGGGACGCAAGCCGCGTTCATCGCCATCGAACAGGCCAACCGGCAGGTGAAAGTCAGTTTCCGCAGTCGGAATGATGTGAATGTCGCGGCGATTGCGGAGCGTTTTAACGGTGGCGGCCATCGTCAAGCCGCGGGGGCGACGCTCCCCGGCCCCTTGACGCAGGCCATCGCGCAAGCGTTAACTGTTATGAAAGAACAACTGTCCGCGGTTCAGACTGTGTAATGTCGTTGCCTTGAATCAGCGATTGCAAATTGAGAATTGCAAAGTGAAAAGTGCAAATTGATGAAGACGCGAACACGAATCCGTCAGACCATTTTGCAATTTGCACTTTTCAATTCTCAATTTGCAATGCCCAGCCTCCTGCCTGCCTGAATTGACGCCTGCCTGACAAACTGGACAATTCCGTCCTGTCCGCGACCGACACTCCGCGCTCGGCGCTGACCGTGGGAGACACCGTTATGACTCATGCCGCCCCGGGGACCGCTTCGACGTCCCCTCCGTCACCGGAACCGCCGCGTCGCAACTTCCTTGCGGAAGCCGCGTCGTATGTCATTGGCGGCATCGTCGGGTTGGTTCCCGTCGCCGCCGGACTGGCTTTCTTTGCCGACCCGATTCTTCGCAAGAAGGCCACGATGCGCGGGCAGTCGGAAGATGGTTACCTGTCCGTGGCGAAGGTGTCCGATTTACCGAAGGATGGCACCCCGCTGCGGTTCTCGATCATCGCCGACAAAATCGATTCGTGGAACCTCTTCAAACAGCAAACCGTGGGAACCGTTTACCTGCGGAACGTCGAGGGAAGCGTCATCGCGTTTAACGATGTCTGCCCACATCTCGGCTGCAAGATCGACTACAAAAGCTCGAACAAGTCGTTCTTCTGCCCGTGTCACGCCAGCGCTTTTAAGTTGGATGGCTCGAAATCGAACCCGGTTCCCCCGCGCGATATGGACGCCCTGGACGTACGGGTCGATCCGTCCGGTGCGATCTGGGTCAAATACCAAAACTTCAAACGCGGCGTTGAGAAACAGGAGGTGCTGTGATGAACGCCCTCCTCAACTGGCTCGATAGCCGCACCGGTTATAAGCATCTGATTCAAGAAGCGCTGTACGAGCCGATTCCCGGCGGGGCGCGGTGGCGGTATGTGTGGGGCAGCACGCTCAGCTTCGTCTTTATGACGCAGGTGATCACGGGGTTCTTTCTGTGGTCGGCGTACAGTCCCAGCACGCAATCGGCCTGGGAAAGCGTCAACTACATTCAGAACGAAATGGCCTTCGGCTGGCTCGTCCGCGGGATTCATCACTTCGCGGCCCAAGCCATGATGATTCTGCTCGCGCTGCACTTCTTTCAGGTGATCATCGACGGCGCATACAAAGCCCCGCGCGAAGTCAATTTCTGGCTGGGACTCGTGCTGCTGCAGATCGTGCTCGGTCTGTCTCTCACTGGATATCTGCTGCCGTGGGATCAAAAGGGGTATTACGCCACGCAGGTGGCAACGAACATCGCCGGAGTGACGCCGGTGATCGGCAGCCAGGTGCAGCAGATCGCGCAGGGTGGGTCCACGTATGGGCATCAAACACTCACACGGTTCTTTGCCTTGCATGCGGGCGTGTTGCCCACGTTGCTGGTTGCGTTTCTGGCCCTGCATATCGCTGTGTTTCGTCGGCATGGTATCAAATGTCCGGATCAGCATTTGAGCAAGCCGCAGGGGATGTTCTGGCCCGATCAGATCCTGAAAGACGCGATTGCGTGTCTTGCCGTGCTGGCAACGATTCTGTACTTCGTCGTCACAAAAGGGGCGGAACTCAGCAGCCCCGCGGACCCCGCGGAAGCGTACTCGGCCCCGCGTCCGGAGTGGTATTTTCTGTTCCTGTTCCGCTTCCTGAAGTTTGAAGAGATCGACAAGCTCGGTTTGGCATTCGGGGCGATTTACATCCCCGGCCTGGTGTTCACCATCATTGCGCTGATGCCCTTCATCGGCAAATGGAAGCTCGGCCATCGGTTCAATGTGGCGTTCTCGTTGGGGCTGTTGCTCGGTGCTTCTTATCTGACGGTGCTGGCTTTGCGTGAAGACGCCGCCGATCCGGACTACGTTGCGGCGGTGAAAGAAGCCCATCGGGATAGCGTGCGGGCCGTGGTGCTTGTCCGTCGCGATGGCGGGGCACCGCCCGAAGGGGCGTTATCGCTGCTGAAGTCCGACCCGCTCACACAAGGCCCGCGATTGTTCGCCCGCCATTGCTCCAGTTGTCACCGGTACGACGGTCACGACGGCACCGGCCGGATGATTGTCATAACGAAGGGGGAAGGCGAACACAAGACGACCGAACCCGTGCCGCCGCAAGCGCCCGATCTCGGCAAGTTCGGCACACGCGATTGGGCGACGGACGTCCTCACCAATTATCACGACGTCTTCGCACCGCTGAAAAATCTGACGCTCGACGAGAAAAACATCGGCGAGCGATTCCTCGCCGGGGATATGGCCAAGTGGGTGACGGATAACAAAGCGGCACTCACCGATCCTGCAAACGCAGACGACCTGAAAGCACTCGCCGAATTCCTGGTGCAGGAATCCGGCCGGAAAGATCAGGGTTCCATCGATGTCCTTCTCTCCTCCGCCGGGAAAGAACTTTTTTCCAGCGGCAAGTTGAAGAACGGGGCGTTGTCGTCCTCGTGTGCCGATTGCCATGATCCCGGCAACGGGGCTCCCACGCTGGTGGGCTATGGCAGCGAGGCTTGGCTGAAGCGGTTTATCCAGACGCCGGACCACGCCGATTTCTACGGCGCAAACAATGCGATGGTGCCGTTCGTGGGGAAACTCAGCGACCGCGAACTGCAATTGCTGGTCGACTGGATGACCGGGAATTATTACCGGCCGGATGGGGCCCCGGTGCATTGATCTTGCGGGAAGAGACCCAGGGATCGGAATCCCTGAGCTTCTATAGGATCATTTTTTGGCGGTGGGTTTTTCTTCGCTCGGGAAGAGTTGGTCGAGGTATTGCCGGGTGACGTCTTCCGGTTCGACGTTTTCCGGCGGGGTGAAATCGAACTCCCGGTCATCCACCGGACCATCGAGCACCACGTTGCGGAACTGCAAATCCAGCAACGGCTTGTACTTTTTGTTCTCCTGCATTTTCAGGTAGAGCAATCGTTCCGGGAATTGCGTGTCGGCAGCGAAATAAACCCGCACGGCTTCCGGCAAATGCGCGGGCAGTTCCCCCTTGTTCCCCGCGAGTTTCCCGTGCCATTCTTCATTCCATTTGCCTTGCAGAATCACGACTTCGCGCTGGTCGACCGTCTCCTGCTTCATGGCATCGAACGTCATCGACCGTTGCAGTGATGTCAGCAGCGCCGGTAGACCGCCGAGCGCAAGATCCACGGCGGCAGCCCGTTCCGGCTTCATGCGTGACGATTCGACGGCCGCGAGAATCTGCCGGATATCCCTTCGGGTCACCCGTTTCGATCCTGGTAGCTCGGTGAGACTCCAGAGCCGCTCACCATCGCACACTTCGGTCAGCGACCCGGTCGCACCGCTGGGCACTTTGGACTGGTAATTCAGCCGTAACTTCAATCCCGCGGCGAGATAAGTGCCGGTCATTTTGAACGGCGGCTCGGTTAAACCGATAGTTTCGACGACTTCCGCCCGGATGCTGCGGTGCTTGCCGATCGCGAGTTGCGCGGCCTTCAGATAGTCGGCCGGCTTGTCACTCTGCGAAAAACAGGGCGATTGAACAGACAGGGCGATTGTCGCCATGCCAAGCGCGAGCAGGATTTGAGGCCTGTGACGGTGAAATAAACGGCGCAAATTGGATGCAACGTTCGGAATATGCCGGATTTGCCAAAGATGCATGTTGCATCCTTCCGAAAACTAGAGATGACCGACGACAGAAATCGGACGGAGTGCGGTGCTCCGTCCCCGTCTCTGTTCCCAGTCCGGATTCTATCCGTCGCTGGGTTCAGGGTCGATGGAAGTTGCCGGCAACATGCATCGGGCAGGGATGGCCGGCATGGCAAGGCCACGCGATTGACGATCGGACGCAGTCAATCGCCAGGCGTCGAAGACAGCGTCGTCTGGTACCGAGAGGGGTCAAATGAAGTATTACTTTCTCGCACTCGGCACGGTGGTCGTGGTGTGCGTCGGTTGCGCCATGGATGGCCAACAGCTCACCAAAAAGGGGGAGTACCATGCTCCTCCGGCAGCAATGATGCAACGACCCGGCCCCATGGTGGATGGTCCAGGACCGGGCGTGCTGCCGATGATGGCGCCGCCTCCGCAGCGACCGTTTGCACTCACCACGTCACAGGTTCGCTTTGTCGGACCGGACGGCATGAAGGTTGGTTGGCAGGTTCCCGGCGGTTTCGCCGAGAGCCAACTGATTGCGCCGGCGCGGTACAACTTCGTGCAGGCTCAAACCTACCGCCTGAAGTTGACCAGCATTCCGGGGCATGAAGGTCTCACGATCTACCCGACGCTGAAGGTTTATCCGGGTCACCCGAATACGGAAGCCTACCTGTCACACAACAGTCTGCCGGTGCAGATCAATGTCGAAGACCTCGAACAGGTCGAAGGCAACAACTTCGTGACGAAAGTCATTTACCTGCCGGATGCACGGTATCAGGAACTTGCCGTCGCCAACGTGGAAACGCTGGTCTCGACGCGGCTCGATCCGGGTGTCGATCCGATCCAGGAAGCCGACAAGATGGGCACCATCATGGCGGTCCTGGAAATGGGCAACCTCGATCTCGAAATGCCGAACCCGGTCGCTCCGCAAGGGACCGCCTTGAATGCAGACGGCAGCGAAGTGCAACAAGTCGCCTACCGTGCGGCGTTCGATGGCGAACAAGGCCAGATGATGCCCCCGATGCCAATCGGCCCTGCCGGTCAGCATGTCAACGGGATTCCGAACGCCATGATGATGGCCGGAATGGGACTGCCGGGACAACCCGCGGGTCCGATCTCCGGTGTGAACATGCCAGTCTGGGGCATGCCGACGACGGGGACGCCGATTGGCCTGCCCGGCCCGACGCATCTGCCTTACGGTGGTCCGGCTGGATTGCAATCGCACACCGTCCGCAATCAAACCAAGATGGATCTGCATGCTCCGGTCAAGGATGTGCTGGTCGATGTGTCACACGAACCGGGTTTGAGCCTGCCGCCGCCGGTCAAGTACATCCAGTACAAAGAAAAGCATCCGGTTTACTCGCCGGGCGAACTCTCCTACCCGGCCTGGGCCCAACCGCAAGGGGGCTATGGTGCCGACGGAGCGTACTGCCCGCCGGGACAACAGCCACAATAATGATGCCACGACAGGCCGTGGATCACTTCACCGCCTGTCACGCTCCTCTCGCCTCACCCTTCCCGCAGCACACCGCGGCTGCGGGAGGGCGGTGGGCTGAGGGCTCAGCGAATCTGCTCAGCTTTCAGCCTTCCGCCCTCGACAACTCCCAGGGCTTTTCCAAGGATGACACACATGTCCCGCGCGTTGCAGGCCTTTGTCGCCGCGCTTCTCTGGGGGGGACTGGTCTGCGTCGGCAACACCGCCGCGTGGGCTCAGGGAACGATCAGCGGTCACGGCCGCTATGTTCCCATCGATCAATATGTCCCGCCGGGCATCGCCGGACAGATGGCACTCCAAGCCGGCAAAGCGACACCGGATCACTTCCAACCAGTCCGTGTGAAATTGCCGACCACCGGCACCGTCACCTTCTTCGATGGCACGCCGCAACGCCCCGTGGAACTCGCGGCCCCGGCTCAAGCGGGTTTGCTCGTCGGCCGGATGTATCGCCTGCGGGTGACCGACCTGCCGGAGTTTCCCGGTGGTGAATTCTATCCGTCCATCGAACTGGTGGACCGCCTGCATCCGCCTCCGGGACAAGCTGAACGGTTCCCCGTCGAAATCGAGTTGTTCCCCGAAGAATTCACCGGCGCAGACAACGGCCGGATGGTCACCAAGGTCGTGTATCTCGAACAACCGAATCTTGTGCTGACACAGCATCTGCACGGTGAAAAGCGAGTGACCGACCTCGCTCCGTCACAGAACGCCCTCGCCGAAGCCGATTTCCTCGGTCGCCCCATCGCCATCGTGCGCATGGGGGGACGGACACCGGATCGCAACGCCCCGGACTGGCAATTCTGGGGCCCGGGAGCACCGATTCGTATCACGACCAACGTAACCAACCCGCAGCCCTAGCAAGAGTGTGAAATCCGAAACTCGAAATCCGAAATCCGAAGGAAGCACTAATCGCAAAAAGGGAAAACACCATAAAGATTGTTTTCCTCTTTTCACTTTGAGATTTCCTTCGGATTTCGGATTTCGGATTTCGGATTTCGGATTTGGAGAACAAATTTATGCCCCGCCGACGCACACTTTTCGATCTTCGCCCGTCGGCGTTCGCGTGGAGCGGCCTGGCCCTCGCCCTGAGTTGCGGTGCGTGCGCCGCCCCGTCGCTCGCACAGCGCGATGAGTTTGATATCCCCACGACAGCGGCAGCTTCGGCCCGTCCCCAAGCGGAAACCGGCGTTACCCGGATTCAGCGTGCTCCCGTGATGCGCGACAGCGCCATTCAACAAGTCGCCTACCAAAATGCCGGCCCCGCTTGTCCGCCGGACGCGATCACGTCGTGTCCTCCGGAAGCCCGCGTGCCGTTGGCTCCGATGAATCCGTACGGCATCGGCATGCCGGTGTGTGATGTCGCCTGCCAACCCTCGCCGCACCATTATCCCGATGAATATCTCTGCGACGGCGGCGACCGCGAGATCCCGGTGCATTACTACGAAGATGAACGGCAGGGCCTCGACACCGAGGACACCGTCGCCGAATTCACCGATCACAAGGGCAAGCAACGGACCAGCAAATCGAACAAGGTGTGCGTTTACGCCCCGCGATTTGCTTCGGTCCGCTCGGTCAGTCTGCCGCATGAAGAGGGGACCATCGTCGAAGTCGCCAAGGCGGAAAACACCGCGGGCGGCAACGAACTTCAGACCCGCTTGGCCCCCACGCTGCGGAACAAAAACGTCGCCGTCGGCGGCGTGAAGATGCGGTCGCGGGCCAGCGGTCTGGAAAGCGAAGTCGTGCAGGACGTCAAAGCCCAACGGCAGCGGCCGCACATGCACGACAAAGTGCTGAATCTGTTCCAGGACCTCGTGTTCGTCCAATCGGGCACCGTCGAACAGGGTGACATGGCCCGCCTTGGCCTCGGCATTCAAGCCGCTCAGTTCTGGTCGAAGGAACAATACCCGGTCATCCAAGGCAAGGCCGTCAAAGCGAACATCGGTGAATCGACAATCAGTGCGTCGGCCATCACGGTCATTGACGACCTGAAGAGCGACAAACCCGGCAACCTGCGAATCGTTAAAGTCGCCGACAAGGACACCGCGGAAGTCGGCGAGATCGTCACCTTCACCATTCGCTACGACAATCTCGGACCGAACGAAGTCGCGTCGGTTCGCATCGTCGATAATCTCACACCCCGGTTGGAATACGTCGAAGACAGCGCGACGTCCGATCGAGCGGGTAAACTCGTCGTGCAGAACAATGGCGAAGGAAGCCTCGTGCTGATTTGGGAATTCGACGCCAACCTGCCCGACAAAACCGGCGGCGTGGTCACCTTCCAGACCCGCGTGCGGTAATCCTTCGAAGAAACTCAGCGTGGGGGGAACCCGCGAGAAAGCCGCCCGCGATCGCAAGATCGCAGGCGGCTTTTTTCGTTGATCGAACACGCCAATCGATGGACATACCGGAAGCCCAGCCATTCTGATGGCTGGGTCTCTTCTTCAACTTCGGTCACTTTTCGATGATCGCGTCGGATGGCCTTGCGAAGGTGCATCAAAATGAGACAATCAATTGTCCACCGAACCTGTTAACTCTATGGAAATCTTTTCGCAATGTTATCGATCGGCCATCTTCGCACGACTGATTGCCAGCGTTTAACGCGGCGGGAGTTGTTGCGCGTGGGGGCTTTGTCCGCAGTCGGCGTGTCACTCGCCGACTTACTGCGAATTCGGGCGATGGCGAATGAGTCCACGAAAGCCCCCGCGAAATCGGTGATTCTCTTGTGGCTGTGGGGCGGACCGAGCCATCTCGATACGTTCGATTTGAAGCCGAATGCGCCGGTGCAGTATCGCGGGCCGTATAGTCCGATTGCGACGAGCGTCCCCGGCATCGAAATCTGCGAGCTACTGCCGCAACTGGCGAAGCGGGCCCATCAATACACGATTCTGCGCTCGTTACGGTGCGCTTCGAACGATCATGGCATCGCCGGGACCATTGGCATCACGGGGAGCATTCAAGGGGCCGCGAGTCTCAGCGGGCAGACGCTCCCCGGTGCCGTACAGCCGACGCATGGTTCGGTCGTGTCAAAAATTCTTGGTGCGTCCTCGGGAATGCCACGGTTCATGACGCTCGGCGGGCATCTCCATCAAGGCAAACGGGCGATTGCCGGTGAAGGGGGTGCCGCCCTCGGTCCCATGCACGATCCCTTTCGGCTCGATTACCATCCCGACAAGGGCCTCGAACTTCCGCATTTATCACTCGCAGATGGTCTCACGCCCAGTGGGATTGATGCCCGCGGGCGGTTGCAATCGCGGTTGGATGAACTCTCGCGCGGACTCAATACGTCTCCGCACATGGCACGCCTCGACGAGTTCTACCAGCAGGCGTTTTCATTGCTCACCGATCCCGCGGCGCGGAAGGTGTTCGATCTCGATCGCGAGCCGGAACCATTACGACGACGCTACGGAAAATACCGTTTTGGCCAGTGCTGTCTGCTCGCGCGGCGGCTGGTGGAATCGGGAGCAAGGTTCGTGCAGGTGAACTGGAGTGCGCACGTCGAACCCGTTGAAGACACCGGCGACGGCGGTTGGGATATGCACGACCGCTACTTCCAGCAGTATCAGGACCGGCACGCCTGGATGCTCGACCGGGCATTGTCCGCCCTGCTTGATGACCTGTCCGAACGAGGCCTGTCACACGAAACCGCGGTCGTTGCCGTCGGCGAATTCGGCCGCACGCCGAAGATCAACAACAAAGCCGGGCGCGATCATTGGGAGCACGTCTATTCCGGTTTGGTCGCCGGTGGAGGGTTAACCGCCGGTAAAGTGATCGGCGCGAGTGATCGCCTCGGGGAATATCCCGCCACCGCGGCATTCACTCCGGCGGACCTCTTCACCACCGTGCTCGGCCAACTCGGCATCAGCACCACATCCCTGACCACCAACAATCTCTTCCCCCTCGGCTCGCCCATTGAGGAACTTTTGTCTTGAAGTGGATCGGCATCGCGACTTTTGTGTGCTTCTCGCTGATGGCAATCACCATTGTCGTTCCTGCGGCGGAGCGACAACTTCCGTACAAGAGTCGGGGCGGGGGCCCCGACCTATGGTCGATGAGAGTCAATGTCCATCATAGGTCGGGGCCCCCGCCCCGACTCCTCGATTGTCGAAATGCCCACCTTTCATCTGCCGATCCGAACGTTATGCGCATCACCACCGATGGCGTTTTCAAACAACGGCCAGGCTGGTCGCCGGACGGTCAACACGTCGTCTTTGCCCGGCATGTCGGATCGACGATCTTTCTCTATCAGCGAGAACTCGCGACCGGTACTGAAGAACGGCTCACGATGCACATGCAGCCGGAATATGATGCCGTCTACGCCCCGGATGGCAAGAGCCTGTTGCTTGCGTACGTCAAAACTTCGCCCGGCCAAGGCGATGTCGAAGTCTATCGGATCACATTGCCAGAGCGCGTCCTCACACCGGTCGCCACGGGGCCGAAGGGCCTCTCGCACGAAGAATCGCCCGCATGGGCACCGGATGGAAAACGGTTCGCGTTCACCTCGACCTATGAGGGCAATCAGGAAGTTTACGTTGCGAACATCGACGGAACAGAATGGAAGCGGCTCACAGATGACACCGCGACCGATGCCCATCCCGCGTGGTCGCCGGACGGCAAGACCATCGCGTTTGCCGCCAGCCGCTGGGGGAATTTCGAGATCGCGCTGATTCACCCCAACGGGGACAACCTGCGCCGCTTCACCACGGTGAGCGGTCTCGATGATTACCCCTGCTGGTCGCCCGACGGCAAGCATCTCGCGTGGACGTCCAACCGCGACGGCGACCTCGAAATCTACGTCCAAACCGTGAGCGAAACCGGTGAGCCGATCGGCGAACCACGGAACATCACGCAGAACGACGCTCTCGACAACTTCCCCGCGTGGACTCCCGATGGTCGTTTGAGTTTCATCTCCAACAGGGATGATGGGTTCGATCTTTATGTGACGAAATCCGTATTTCGCCCATAGCCCTCGTTGAGAACCGGCCGCCGAATTCGTTTCCGTGACTGACTCGCGGGAACAGGGGCCATGAACTGGTACGACGCTTTTAATGCCATTGAAGCCGGGCTGTGGGTCATCGTCGCCGCGGTGATTGCGATTCGCGTCCCATGCCCGACGTGGCAACAGCGATGCGCCACGTTATTGGGTAGCACCGCCTTTCTGGCGTTTGCCGGAACAGACATGCTCGAAATCGGCCGCCTCGGCACGTTTCCCTTCTGGTTATGGGGGCTGAAAATCGCGTGTGGGCTGATGATTCTCGTTTCCCGATACACATGGCTCGGGTGGAATCGTTTCCACTGGACCGATCGCGAAATCCGTTTCGGCATCGCGTGCCTGATCGGCGTGGCGATTATCGTCGCGTTGCAGCGTTGGCTGGAAAGCTCCCCATCATCCCGTATGCGCTAACAGCCGGTTCTTCGAATCCAACCGGACGCTAACGGGTGCCGACGGATGAAACCTTGCGCGGTCGACGACGAATCCAGCGCACCATCACGGTGAGGGGAATCGAAGTCACGATCATCCACGGGATCAAAGCGGCGGCGATCAAAATCAAACCGCGGCCCAGCAACATGAGCATGTTGACCGAACTGCGAAAAGTGGTGCCGACCTGCGCCGTCAACGGTTGCCCATCGGACCAGCTCACGCCGAATAATTCCTGAGCGCGAAGGTGAACGGTCGCGAAAGTGGTGGCATGCTCCAGGTAATCGATGCGACCTTGAGCCTGTTCGATTTCCTGCCGGACTCGTTGCAGTTGTTGTTCGACAGCCAGCACATCGGCCAGCGTGCCGGTGGCTTCTTTCAGAAGCTGCAGCAAGCGTTCCTCTTCGACGCGTTTCGCAGACAAGCGGGCCGTGACATCGATAAATTGCTCGGTGACATCTTCGGCGGAGGCGCGCTGGGAAAGGACGACGCCCCACGATTTTACGATGTCCAGAAACCGCGGTAACTCTTCGTTCGGAATGCGAACCGTCCATTCACCGGTATGGAACGACTGCATCACATGACTGTCGGCGACATAGCCCTTGGCCATCGTCACGGCGACCGGAAGTTTGCCAGCAACTCCATCCACGGAATCGACCCGCAATTCCAGATGGACGGTTTCAATCACTTTGCGGTTGATGCCGACGTCTTCGCCACCCGCTTGAGCCGCAGCGACGACCCCCAGATTGTGACTGGCGGCACCGCCACAACCGACAACCAACAGTAACCCGAGCAGCACAACCGCCGGCATGATCGGTCTCTCGACAGGAGTATGAATTATCGTTTCCGCACTCCTTGAGACACCGCGACCGGCATTTATTCCGCCGAAACAGAACGAATTCGATTTTCTAAACGTCGGGCCACACACGAATGCCGGGATCATGTCAGCGAATAAAACACCATCCCCGTCAGCAACTTGGGGTAGAAGTACGTGCTTTTCGGGGGCATCGTTTCGCGGCCGCTGGCGATCTCGTCGACGTGATCGATCGTCGCCGGTGGGATCAGACAGCCGAGTTGACACGCACCGGATTTCAGGGCCGTGGTGACTTCATCCAGGCGATGCACGTAGGTGCAAGCCGGCACGACTTCCGGGAAACGTTCCGGCAGCAGTTTCTCCAGCACGATCTTGTGCAACCGACTGACCGCCAACTCCTGCCACGCCGCAGTATGCTCGGGGGCAAGCGTGGCCATCAGCGAATCATCCAGCAGCCTGGCGTACAACCAGCCGCCATCCGCCGCACAACCGAAGCCGAACGCGGATTGCGAACCATCGGCGTCGATCATCTCCCACGTATCGCGCGCCCCCTGCTCACCGAGGCCCATGAACTCACACGCAAAGGTTCCTTCGAGTGCGGCTTTGAGTTCCTGTGTTGTGCAATCGGGCAAACCGGTCACCAACCGATGCGTGGGCAGAATCTGCAAGCCGGGGTCCTGCATGCCGACGCACTGCATCAGTACGAAATTCGGCGGCGCGTTTTCATCGGTCAACTCGCCTCGGGATTGCAGTTCGTTCCGATAATTCAGCGCCGTTTCATAGCGGTGATGTCCATCCGCAATGAACATCGGTTTTTCACGCATTGCCGCCCGGACGGCATTGATGATGTTCACATCTTTCACGACCCACAGCCGATTGCACACGCCGAGGGAATCACGGGCTTCGAGCGCCGTCAGCGTAATGCAGGCGTCATCGAGCTTCCGTTGAATGTCGCCCGTACTGTCGGGATAGAGTCCAAACACCGGTGATAAATTCGCTTTGCACGCCTGGAACAGGGCGAGCCGATCGGCTTTCGGGCCCGACAGCGTTTGCTCGTGGGGAAAGACGTTGCCGGTGCCGAAGGGTTCGAGCCGCACCCGGCATGTAAAGCCACGGCGGAGGTACTCCTGGCCTTCCCAGATGAAGTGCTGATGGTAGACGTAGAGGACGTCCTCCGGTTCCTGTTGCAGCACTTTGTCGATCCGCCAGTGCTTCCAGAAATCGGCGGCCCGGCGGTAACGGTCGTCGGGGCCCTTGTCGCCCGCTTCCGCGCGGTTGAGTTCCAGTCGGATCGCGTTGCACGGATGTTTTTTGTAGAGCACCGTCTGCATCGCCGGGTCGATGACGTCGTACGGCGGACAAACCACGTCCGATAAATCGCCCACTTGCGCCAGATCATAGCGCCAACCGCGTAACGGATTACAATCGACCATCGGACTACCTGCCCCATTTCATGCTGCGGGATGCTTCGTGAGATACAGACTATACCGGTCCGCGGTGATGATCGCACGCGGGGTGGTCACACATCAGTGGGGACCAGCGTGGATGCAGTCCCTTCTCCCCCGTCCGCGGGGGAGAAGGTGGCCGATAGGCCGGATGAGGGGGTGAGTGCTTCAATACGCTCACTTTTCCTCAATCCGCCCCCTCACCCTCACCCTCTCCCCCGCGGACGGGGGCGAGGGGACCGGAGGCGGGCGGTTTGCCACAGCGCGGGCTGCGGAATGAGAACGCGTCTTTCCCCGCGGCTTGCAGTTCGGCCACCAACGGATCGATGTAACCGTGCATCACGCCGATGCGCTCCGCCCCCGATTCGCGGATCGCCTGATGAATCTCCGCATAGTCCGCGTGATCCGACAGCGCAAATCCGGTGTCCACCCGCCGCTTTTCCGGTCCATCCGGCAACAGCATCCACCCCGAAACAAACGCGGTCGCATAGTTCCCATGAAACGGAAACGGCTGCCGCCAGCGCGACGAGGGCGACACGATGTACAAGGCCCGCGGCCAATGCTTCGCGTTTTCCATGCGGTGCGGATCGAAGGTTTCCGGAAAGGTCACGCCCTGTTGTTCGTAGAACGCACAGTTTTCGGTGACATCGCGATGGACCGCAATCGGCCCGACATCAGGATCGAGTGCATGCAGCAAGCGCTGGGCTTTTCCGAGGGCATACGCATAGAGCAGACTCGCGACGCCGCGCTGCTGGTTGGCTCGCCACCAATCATGAATGGATGCCATCACCACCGTGGCGTCCGGCCATTGGAAGACCGGGTTGCCGAAGGTGGATTCGGTGATCAACGTTTGACATGGAACCGGTTCAAACGCCGTGCAGGTGGGATCGGGCGTGGTCTTGTAATCCCCGGTCATCACCCAGACTTCGCCACGGTGTTCGATGCGCACTTGAGCGGAACCGAGGATGTGTCCCGCGGGATGCAGCGACACGCGCACGCCGGCGAGATCGAGACCGACGCCGTAGTCCAGCGGTTGAATCACGGCGTTCGGCGAAGAACGCGATCGCAGCAGTTCGACGCCGGGTGTGGCGGTGAGATACTGGCGACACCCGCGGGTGATGTGATCTGCATGAGCGTGCGTGATCACCGCCCGCGCCACGGGCTGGCAAGGATCAACATGGAAACCGCCGAGTTCGCAATACGATCCGGCGGACGTCATTCGTAGTAATGGGACGCGATTCATGTCGACCAGTGTACCGACGCCGCGTCAGAATGCCGGAAATTCCAAGTTCCAAATTCCAAGTGCCAAACAAATCTCAAGTTACAAAGTCCAAACGAGGAGTAACGCACGCAGATCGCTCTCCTTGCCTCCGTTTGGAACTTGGACCTTGGAATTTGGAACTTCGACCTCACCGAATCGAGAATCGATCCCGTCGCCCGACGCCGTTATGATGTCCGCATGAAAATCGGCATCTTTGCGGACGCGCACGATCATCTCGATCACATCAAAAAAGCGGTGGACGTGTTCAACGCCGCCGGGTGTGAGCTCGTTGTGTTCGCCGGAGATCTCGTCTCCTCGTTCGCGGTGCCGCCGTTGCGGGCGCTGAACTGTCCCATCATTGCCAGTTTCGGCGACAACGAAGGCAATAAAACCGGCGTCACGGCCGGGTTCAAAATCCTCGGCGAGATCGGCGAACCACCATTCGGCTTTCGGACGAAAGACGGCGTCCGCATTCTCGTGACGCACATGCTGCGGTCGTTACGGGGAGCCGAAGGGGACTTCGACGTCTGCATTTTCGCCCATACGCACAAACCAGAAATCACCCGCGACGAATGGGGCCGTCTGTACATCAATCCGGGCGAAACCAGCGGCTGGTCGTACCGCAAACCGAGCGTCGCGATCCTCGAAACGGAACCGTTGGAAGCCCGGATTATTCGATTGGATGACGCCGCGGAAGATTTTTCGGGAACCATCGGTACTGACGAAACGTCTGGAGAAGTGGGTAGGGAATAGTGGGCAGTGGACAGCCAGAGTCTCTGACCGCTTCTGGCTATCCACTGTCCCCTACCCACAGTCCACTTCATCCAGGATGCCCATCATGCGCCGATCGCTGTTTGCGTTGATGTCCGCGTGGCTTCTCTGTTCGGCGTCCGTTTCCTGGGCGCAGGGGTTGATGATTGTTGTCGACCGGCCGATGCCCTTGCCGCGGCCGATCAGCCGACTGCCCAATCCCCCCGCAGTGTCGTATTCCATCAAGGAACTCGACGTTCATGCGAAGCTGATCGATCAGGTCGCGCGGGTGCAGGTCTCGCAGACGTTCGTCAACACTTGCGGCGTGCAGATCGAAGCCCAATTTGTCTTCCCACTGCCGTATGACGGGGCGATCGATCAACTCACGCTCCTCGTCGATGGTAAGGAATACCCGGCCAAACTGCTTCCCGCCGCGGAAGCCCGAGCACGATACGAGGCGATCGTCCGGTCCAATCGCGATCCGGCCTTGCTCGAATGGATCGGCACTGGCATGTTCCAGACGAACGTGTTTCCGATTCCGCCAGGTGCCGAGCGAAAGGTCACGCTCACGTACAATCAACTCCTGCGGAAAGACCACGGCCTGACCGATTTCCTCTTCCCGCTGAGCACGGCCAAATACACGGGAAAACCGCTGGAAAAACTCAACATCCAGGTCGCGATCGACAGTTCGTCCGACATTAAGAACCTCTACAGCCCTACCCATCCGGTCGACATTCAACGCCCCGATGGCAAGCACGCCGTGGTGAAGTGGACCCGGCAGAACGACATCCCCGGCAGCGATTTCCGGCTCCTCTACGACGTCGGCACCGGCCCGTTGTCCGCGCGGGTCATTTCGTATCGACCCAATGAGAACGAAGACGGCTATTTCCTGATGCTCGCCAGCCCGCCGGTTGCGGGGATGGACGGCGAACGGCCGAAAAAGACCGTGCTGTTCGTCGTCGACAAATCGGGCAGCATGTCCGGCAAAAAGATTGAGCAGGCCAAAGCCGCGCTGAAGTTCGTGATGAACAATCTCCACGAGGGAGATCTCTTCAATATCGTGGCCTATGACGGCAACGTCGAGTCGTTCAAGCCGGAACTCGAACGCTACAACGACGACACCCGCAAAGCCGCGATCGGCTATGTCGAAGGGCTCTACGCCGGTGGGGGCACGAACATCCACGGTTCGCTCACCGCGGCCCTCAACCAACTGAAAGATTCTGCGCGACCGAACTTCGTCCTCTTTCTGACGGACGGTTTGCCCACCATCGGCGAGACGAACGAAGCGAAAATCGTCGCCGCGGCCAAGGGTGCCAATGGTGTTCGTGCCCGCGTGCTGCCGTTTGGTGTCGGGTACGACGTCAACAGTCGGTTGTTGGATCGGCTCGCGCGGGAAAACTTCGGGTTGAGCGAGTACGTTCGCCCCGAGGAAGATATCGAAGCGCATGTCGCGAAGGTTTACAGCCGGATTGCATCGCCCGTGATGACCAATGTCGCCGTGAACTTCGAATTCGATGCCGTGCGGACGGAAGAGGGGCCGCCGATCAATCGCCAATACCCGGCGAGCGTCGTGGATCTCTTTGAAGGCGAGCAGTTGGTGATCGTCGGCCGCTACAAGAAGCCTGGCGTTTCAAAAATTTCGATCACCGGGAATGTTGGCAGCGAAGCAAAGAAGTTCGATTTCCCCGCCGATTTCGCGGTGAAAAGCGCCGACGGTTCCTTCGGTTTCGTCGAAAAACTGTGGGCGACGCGGCGCATCGGCGAGATCATCGACCAGATCGACTTGCACGGCAAGAACGCCGAACTCGTGAAGGAACTTGTCGACCTTTCGACCAGGCACGGCATCCTCACGCCGTACACCTCGTTCCTCGCGGATGAGAACTCCGGGGTGCGATCGTTCGCGATTGAAGAACGCCTGGAACGCGCGCGATCGAACCTCGACAGCTTGTCCATCGCTTCGGGAAAAGCCGGTGTCGCACAACGGGCGACCAAGGGGGACTTGCAGAATGCCACGAATGCCCCCGCTCCCGCCGGTGCCGGATTCGGTGGCGGCGCGGCCTATCGAGACATTCAAAGCGACAAGGAAGTCCGCATGAAAGGGATCAAGCAACTCAACAACGAAACGGTGTATGCCCGCCAGCTATCATCCGCGGAACCCGGCCAGAAGACGAAGCAGATCCTCGTCACGCCGGACACGGCCCAGATGGATATGGAGAAAGACAAAGCGCAGATCAAGACCATCGAACGCTTCAGTGACGAATACTTCGCCCTGATTCGCGCAAACACGGTCGCAGAAAACCAGCTTCTCTCGCTCCAGGAACCCGACGACGAACTCCTCGTCAAATTCCGCGGGCAAGCGTACCTGGTGAAGTGAGGTCTTTGTCCCCGGTGATTGCAACATTTTGCATGGGGGGGCGTAAGTTCAATCGCAAGAGGGCTTTCTTGTGTGCCACTGGCTCTGCCAGTGTGAATTGCCACAATGACTTGCGAAGAGAAGACACTGGCAGAGCCAGTGGCACACGGCGTATTTGTGGAGTGAGTTTTAGCCCCCCGGTCAATGACCGGGGGCTAAGACATAAACCACAAGCCGACGTGATACGTCCCCCAGGCGCCGGCGTAGGCCAACACGGTCATATAGACGAACGTGAACGCGGCCCAACCCCAGTGGGCGGTTTCGCGGCGAATGACCATCAGCGTTGACGCGCACTGCGCACACAGCGCGAAGAAAACCATCACGGACAACGCGACGGGAATGGTGTAAATTGGGCGACCGTCCGGCCATGTCGCGGAGCGCAACGCGGACTGCAGGCCCTGGCTTTCTGCATCGACGTCCCGGCCGAGGCTGTAAATGGTGCCGAGCGTGGCCACGATCACTTCCCGCGCGGGAAACGAAGCGATCACGCCGACGCCAATCCGCCAGTCCCAACCGAGCGGCAAAAAAACCGGTTCGAGCGCTCGACCGGTACGACCGAGATAACTGATTTCCAACAGCCGTTGCGATTCCCGATTCGCCGCATCTTCCGCTGCAGAAATGGCCGCGACTTCAGGCGGAACTTCGCCGCGCCGAGCTTCTTCGGTCTCTTCGTATTGTTTGATGACCGCGCCGTGTTGTTCCCGCAAGGAGGCGACTTCGGCCTGCAGACGGCGTTCTTCCGCGTGATCGCCGGGGTAATACGCCGTGGCCCACACCAGCACATTGGTCGCGAAAATCAGCGTCCCCGCACGGACAATGAACGACTTCACCCGGTCGTACACCCGCGACAGCACAATCCGCGGCGACGGCCATTTGTACGACGGCAGTTCCATCACAAACGGCGGCGTTTCTCCTTTGAAGAACGTCATTTTCAGAATCCACGCCACGGGGATCGCGACGATTGCTCCGAGAGCCTGCATCGTGAACAGCGTGAGCCCCTGCAATGGCAACCAGCCGCCGTACCAGACATCGGGAATGAAGGCTCCGATGAGCAGCACATACACCGGCAGCCGCGCGGAACAACTCATCAACGGGGCGACAAGAATCGTCACGAAGCGGTCGCGGCGGTTTTCAATCACGCGCGTTGCCATGATCCCAGGAATCGCACACGCAAAGGACGACATCAACGGCACAAACGACTTGCCGCTGAGGCCGACCTTCACCATCAATTTGTCCATCAGGAATGCGGCCCGGGCCATATACCCGCAGTCCTCCAGCAGCGAGATGAACAGAAACAGCAGCGCAATCTGCGGCACGAACGCCAGCACGCCGCCCACACCGGCGACGATTCCGTCGACAATCAAACTGCGAAACGGACCGATCGGCATCAGACTGCCGATGGCATCGCCGAGCGCGTTTTGCCCCTGCTCCAGCATCAGCATCAACGGTTCGGCACCGCTGTAAATCGCCTGAAAGATCGTGAACATCACAAGGCAGAAAACGACGAGGCCCCACACCTTATGCGTGAAAAAGCGATCGAGCTTGTCGCTGGACGTGGTCGGTCGCGCCGTGGGTTGCTGGGCGACACCCGTCAGCAGTTGCCGCGCCCACGCGTAGCGGACTTTGGCTTCCACGGCGGGAATGCGACACCCGGCCGCTTTCAGTCGGTCTCGCGCCGCGGTGAGTTGCGCCGGCAATGCCTGTGAATGTTGCTTTGTCTGCCATTGTTCGACATAGCCACCGGCATCGAGCAACAACCGTTCGAGCAGAAAATCGGGCAGAACATTTTTGCCGACGGTGGTCTGTTCCCGCAGCGCTTCGATCTCGCGGTAGAACTCCGGCGGGAACAATCGCTGCGGTGTCCGTGTCGGTTGCTGGGCCGCGGTAACGAGTGCGGATTTGATCGCCGCAATGTTCGTCCGCTTGTGAGCTTCACATGTCAGTACCGGAATGCCGAGCCGTTGCGAGAGCACAGCCACGTCAATTCGGATGTCGCGGGAGAGCGCGACATCCCACATGTTCAGGACGAGCACCGTCGGCAAGCCAATATCGAGCACCTGGCTGACGACGTACAGATTCCGTTCGAGGTTCGACGCATCAACGATGCACAGGACAACATCAATTTGACCGACATCGAGTTGACGGCCGAGCAATACGTCGACTGAGACCATTTCGTCGAGCGAGCGCGGGGAAAGACTGTAGGTCCCCGGAAGATCCACGAGATTCAGGCAGACGCCGTCGTGATCAACACAGCCCACCTTCTTTTCGACGGTGACGCCGGGGTAGTTGCCGATCCGCGCATGGAGACCCGTGAGGGCCGAAAAGAGGGTGCTCTTCCCGGTGTTGGGATTTCCAATCACGGCAACGGTGAGCGATTTGGCGGGAGCGGCGGCGGTCATCGGCGAGCATCTTCGACAAGGCAGGCAGGGTCAACAGCGGCAACAGGGTTAGCTGGGGGAATCAATCTCCACCCGTTCAGCTTCCGAAATGCGGAGCGATAGGCGGTATCCCCGCAGCGCGAATTCCAGCGGGTCTCCCAGTGGGGCGGCACCGACGAGCGTGATGGGTTCGCCGTCCGTTAGACCCATTTCCAGCAAACGGATGGCGACCCCATCGTCCCCCAGAACGTCGCGGATGATGCCGGTTTGTCCCCTGTTTAGTTTGTTGAGCGTCGTTTTGGGCACGCCAGTTCTCAAAGGACAAGGGAGCCGGATGATCCGCCGCAAAGCATTTTACAGATTGAGTTTATCAGCGACTGACCTCGACCAGAATCGTGGTCGATTCCTCGGGACGGAAGGAAAGCCGATGGTGATTCACTCCGAGGATACACGGCGTCCCCGGACGGAGCATTTCGATGGTGACCCCTTCCCGTAGACCCATTTCTTCAAGGCGGTGGATGAAGTCATCCCGGCCGTCCAGATCGCAGATGCAACCTTGCTCGCCGCACCGAAGCATATCCAGGGGAATGACTTGCGTCACAACACCGTTCCTCAGAAGCCGCCGACACCGCTTATTGAGACTGAATCTCAGGTTCAAGTATTCTATGCCAGAGTGTCGGCATTTGCACGTCGGAATCCCCCGCGGATCCCCCTGTCCGCAAGGAATCCGACGGCGATGATCCAAACTCGTCACCACCGCGTTCTCCGTGCGAACCCGGCAACGTCTGCCAAGCGCGGTTTGTCAACACGATCCGCGATATACTTTCCCGCTCTCAACCTCTTCCCACTGGATGGCATCGGATGGCCGACCGCGAACCGCCGCAGTTTCCGGATCACGATGTCGTCGCCGAACGCGCCGGGGAAGCCGTCGATTCCGGCAAGGGGCGGACGTTTCCTTGCGAGCAATGCGGTGCGGATCTCGAATTCTCCATTCGCGAACAGAACCTGGCGTGTCCCTATTGCGGGCACGTGCAGCCGCTGGTCATCCCTGAGGAAGAAATTTGCGAGAACGACTACCTCGCGGCACTCGAACGTCTGGAAGCCGAAGCCGCGGGAACCGAAGGGGCCGCGATCGAGGATGTCCACGAGATTCGCTGCGAAGGCTGCGGTGCCAACGTTGTCTTTCAGGGAACACTCACCAGCACGACGTGCCCGTACTGTGCCTCACCGTTGCAACGCGATCGGGTCCACAATTTGAAGACGCGTGTCCGAGTGGATGCCGTGGTGCCATTTCTCGTTCCGCATGAGCGTGCGGCGGCGAATCTTCGCAATTGGGTCCAATCGCTGTGGTTCGCACCCAATGATTTCCGCCAGGAAGGGGCGAACGGTAAATTCCAGGGCTGTTACCTGCCGTTCTACACCTTCGATGCCGCCACGTTCACGAAATGGTCGGGCCAGCGTGGCGACCATTACTACGTCACGGTGCGGAATGATAAAGGCGAAACCTCGCAAGTGCGGCATACCCGCTGGTCATCCGTGTGGGGCGACTTCGACAAGCCGTTCGATGATGTGCTGATCCTCGCGCTGGAAGATGATCGACGAAATCTGATTCAATCGCTCGAACCCTGGCCGCTGGATCAGGCCAAGCCGTTCACGTTACAACTTCTCACTGGTTTCTTTGCCCGGACCTACGACGTCAAACTGCGTGACGGTTTCCAGCGCGGCAAAGCCCGGATGGACGAAGCGATTCGCTCCGAAATCGTGCGACGAATCGGCGGCGATGAGCAGCAGGTGACCGGGCAGCAATCGCGGTACGACGCGATCACCTTCAAGCATCTGTTGTTGCCGGTCTGGTTGCTCGCCTATAAATTTCATGAGAAGACGTATCGGGTCACGATCAATGCCGCCACGGGGGAAGTCCAGGGCGAACGACCGTGGAGCTGGATCAAGATCACGCTTTTCGTTCTGATGTGGGTGGCGATCGCGCTCGTGCTATTCGCATTGTTTCAGCGATAGGTAAGGTAGGGTGCGTCGCGACGCACCGGCTTGTAACGGTGGTCTCCTAACATGGGTGCGTTGCAACGCACCCTACAAATACAGATTTATGCACCTTGCGATTGTGACCGCCGGTGGGGCCGGCATGTTTTGCGGTTCGTGCATGCACGACAACGCCTGGGCACGCGCCCTGACCATCGCCGGAATCGAGGTCACGCTGCTGCCGCTTTACACGCCGATTCGTGTTGATGAAGCGAATCAAACGTCAACCCGCGTGTTTTTCGGGGGCGTGAATGTCTACCTCGATCAATATGTTCCCGGTTGGCGGTATTTGCCGCGCTGGCTGACCCGACCGCTCGACGCCAATTGGTTGCTCAGAGCCGTCTCCAACCGCGGGGTGAGTAACAATGCCGCGGAATTAGGGGCGCTCACGGAAGCGATTCTCCTCGGACAGCACGGCCCGCAAGCCCGCGAGGGGGAACAACTGATCCGCTTTCTGACGGAGGAACTGAAACCCGACGCCATCATTTTCAGCAATGTCATGTTGTGCGGCGAAGTGGAACGACTGAAGGCGGCGTTTTCCGGGCCGGTGTTCTGCACGCTGCAAGGGGACGACATCTTTCTCGACGCACTCCCGGAACCCTATCGCGCGCGGGTATTTGAACGGTTGCGGCCCATCGTTGATCACCTGGACGGCTTTCTGGTGCACAGTCGGTTCTATGCCAGATTCATGCAGCAGTATCTGTCCGCACCGGCGGAGAAGTTTCATGAATTGCCGCTGGGCATTGAGTGCCGAGGTCATACTGGTGTTCCCCGCGCGGTCGGCAATCCGCCGACGATCGGTTATTTCGCACGGCTGGCATCGGAAAAGGGACTAAGGGAACTCGTGGAAGCCGCGTTGATTCTGCAACAACGGAACATGAATTTCCGCGTGCTGGCCGGGGGGTATCTCAATCCGAAGCAGCCGGAGTATTTCGCCGACGTGCAGCGACTGGCGGCACCGTTGGGTGATCGCTTTCACTATGCGGGAAGTCCCAACACCCTTGCCGAAAAAGTCGCGATCTTCCGGCAGTTTGATTTGCTGTCGGTCCCGGCTCCGTATCGTGATCCGAAAGGACTCTACATTCTCGAAGCGTGGGCGAACGGCGTCCCGGTGGTGCAACCCGCGCACGGACATTTCCCCGAACTGATTGAGGAAACCACGGTCGGCGGGCTCACTGTCACCCCGGGAAATCCGACAGCACTCGCGGACGGGTTGCAGCGGATGCTCACCGACGAAGCGTTCCGCCGGGACTGTGCCCGCGCGGGATGGGAAGCCGTGCGGCAGAACCACGATCTGCCCGTCCTCGCCGCCGCGACGCAGAAGTTGTTTGCGCGCATTCTTGCTTAACAAGCCCGAAGCGCAAGCGACGGGTCTCTTCTTCTCGAAAGAAACCCGGCGCTCGCGCTTCGGGCTCGTTCGACACTTACAGAAAATCCTGCACGACCCGATCGGCGAGAAACCGTCCCGCGCGGGAGAGCCGAATCGTGCGACCATCGTCGATCAACAACCCGGTCGCTACATTTTTCGGAATAGCGTCCGCGGCGAGATCATCCAGCCCGAAGCCCGTCTGTTGCTCGAAAGATTTGCGCTCGACACCATCGCCGAGCCGCAGTCCCACGAACAATCGCTCCCGGGCCCGCGACTCCGGCGTGAGTTCTTCCACCTCGGCGACGGGCGACAATCCGCGATCGATCTTCGCGAGCCAACCCCACACGCTTCTGAGATTGGTCTCACGCCGCAGCGCCACATATCGGGCCGCTCCGGGTCCGTAAGCGAGATACTCGCCCCCATTCCAGTAAACCATGTTGTGCCGACACCGAAATCCGGGGCGCGCGAAGTTCGAGATTTCGTACTGTTCAAACCCCGCCGCGGTCAGATCATCCATTGCGGCGGCGTACATGTCGTACTCCAAATCTTCGGGGGTCGATTGCAGTTCCCCCCGTTGCCGGCGCGTGTAAAACGCTGTTCCCTTTTCGAAGGTGAGGCCATAGGTCGAGATGTGTTGCACACCGAGGTTGATCGCGCGTTGCAGTGCCGAGCGCCATTCCGCGAGCGTTTGATCGGGGACGCCAAAAATTAAATCGAGCGAAACCTGGGGAATATATTGCTGGGTTCGCCGGACAATCGTCTCCACTTCGGCTGCGTGGTGATCGCGTTCGAGCCGTTGCAACGTCGATTCCGAAAACGCCTGCACGCCGAGACTGACGCGGTTGACGCCGACAGCGCTTAACAACGCGAGTTTTTCTTCGGTCAAGTCGAGCGGGTTGGCTTCGAGGGAGAACTCCGCATTCGGTGCGAGCGTGAAGCGTTCGGCCAGAATCGCGAACAGCGACCGCAATTCTTCCACATTGGGATGCGTCGGCGTGCCGCCCCCGAGGAACAACGTCTCCAGTTCCGTCGTTCCGGCAACGGGATCGTGTGGATGCAGTCGCAGTTCGGTCCGCAGCGCTTGCAGATAGCGTGGAATCAGATCATCACGACCGGCGATCAGCGTGAAGTCGCAATAGCCGCACCGATGGCGACAAAATGGCACATGAATGTAAGCAGACCGCGGCACGGAAGTTTTGATTCCACCTACGTTTCAACTCGTTCCCACGCTCTGCGTGGGAACGCCTGGCCGCGACGCTCTGCGTCGCCTTCTTTTCGAACTCGGCTATTTAGATGATCGATGCAGAGCGTCGAGACCGTGTGTTCCCACGCAGAGCGTGGGAACAAGAACAACAATGTTATCGTGGGCCATGCGAACGTGCATCCGGTTAACGGCATGATAACGCGTGCGGTTGTGACCGGAGACGATACACTCTGGCAAAAACGTTCGCCGTGCAGGATTTCGTGATGGCCACTCCCGCGTTTCTCACCGCCGAATGGCGCGCGTTGCTGATGTACAACGTCGTTGTCGACAAAGCCCTGCTGGCACCGTTGGTTCCGGCGGGCACGGAATTGGACCTGTGGCACGATGAAGCGCTCGTCAGCCTCGTCGGGTTTCGCTTTCTCGATACACGTCTCAAAGGGATCCCGATTCCGTTTCATCAGAACTTTGACGAAGTGAACCTGCGGTTTTATGTGCGCCGCCGAGTGGACGGCGAATGGCGGCGGGGCGTGGTCTTTATCAAGGAAGTCGTTCCATTGCCAGCGGTGAGTCTGGTCGCCCGCCGGGTCTATCACGAGAACTACGTCACCCGACGAATGCGGCACATCATCGTCCATCCGGGCGAAACGGAGACGGGGCAAGGCCGCTTTGAATATGCCTGGCGTGATCAAGGCGAGTGGTTGAAGCTCACCGCGGAGATGAGTGGCCCGCTGACCGAATTGTCGCCGGGCACCGACGCCGATTTTATTCTTGAGCATTACTGGGGCTATACGCCGCAGCCGGATGGTTCGACATTTGAGTATGCGGTGGAACATCCCCGGTGGCGAATCTGGCCCAACGTCACCGGTGCTTTCACCGGCGATCCCACCGCCCTCTACGGAACCGACTTCGCCGCCGCATTGAAACAACCGCCACATTCGATCATCGCAGCCGAAGGTTCCGCGGTGGTCGTGCGGAAAGGGACGCGACTGGCTTGATGACTGGGGGACCGACATTCAAGCACGGTTTTCTGCCGACGAGGCTGACGAAACCCCTGCAAGTGTGGCATACTCGTTGTCCGTCGGGGCGGTCCCGATTCCGATCCCTTTGAAGCCGAAGCGAACGCCTTCACGATGAATGATTCGATCAAACACTGGGGCGGATTAACCTGCCAGGTTGTGGACGCCCTGCCCGCCGGGACGTCGCCGAAGTGGCTTGTGTTTCTCGCGCATGGATTCGGGGCACCGGGAAACGATCTGGTTCCGCTGGGTGAGGCGCTGTTCGAATCGGAACCCGCGCTGAAAGAAACCGTCCGGTTTGTGTTTCCTGCTGCGCCACTGTCGCTGGAAGATCAAGGGATTCCCGGCCGTGCATGGTGGCCGCTCAACCTCGCAAAACTGCAAAGCCAACTGGCGTCGGGCAAATTCGAAGATGTCCGGAATGAAAAACCGCCGGGGTTGCTTGCAGCCCGCACGTCCCTGCATGCGATGATCCGGGAAGCCTGCATTGAATCGGGCGTGATGCCCGCGAACTGCATCCTCGGAGGCTTTTCGCAGGGGGCGATGGTGATGATGGACGCCGCTGTTCTCAGTTCAGACCCTGTCGGCGGGTTGGTGTTGCTGTCGGGTGCCGTCGTGAATGAAGCGGACTGGAAAAAGGGGATCGAACAGCAACCCCTGATCCCGGTTTTTCAGAGTCATGGCCGTTACGACATGGTTTTGCCGTATCTCGCCGGGGGTTGGCTTCGCGATTTGTGGACGGCGCAGGGCCGCACGGTGGAGTTTATCTCGTTCGACGACGGTCACACCATTCCGTGGCCGGTCCTGAAATCGCTCGGAAAGTTCTTGAGCCAACGCGGATAACGGCGGTATCACGCGAAAATCGGGGAGACGTACCCCGGTCGCAATTTTTCATCGGTCGCGCTCACATTTCCCTCGTTTCAGACGTATGATGGCCGGTTCCCGCGGATACCGGTGTCCGCGGCCGGTTGCCTCCACTCCCTCAGTTGATCTCCCCGTGTGGCATTCGTCTCCTGCGGTTCGCCTTTTCGCCGGTTTGATTCTGTTGCTGGCGGCCCATCGCGCTTCCGCCGCGGAAAGCCCTGAAACACGCTGGTCTTTCGGCTGGGACGGCAACCTGATCGTCGGCCGCTGGATGTCGGCAACCGCGGAAATCACCGTGACCGAGCCGGGCCGTTATCAGGTCGAAGTCGCCGCGCTCGATTCGATCGGTCACACCGCTCGGTACTCATCGCCGACCGTGGATCTTACGCCCGGTGCGCACCGTTTATCGGGATTGTTTCAACTGGGACGGTTAGAGGGTGACTTCACCGCCCGCGTGTTGAAAGACGGCGTCCCTTTCGCGACTCGTCCGGTCCGCCCGGGAATCGACGCGGATGTGCCTCCTGTGATGAAACTTTCCGATCGGTTGTTCGTCGTCATCGGCAAGCCGCGTGGCATCGACAATCTGGCGCACTTCGATTCGGAAGGCGAACCGGCCCGTGTGGTGTCCGCAGTTCGATTGGCGACGGACAATTTACCAACCGAGCCGTTGGGTTATGACGGCGCACATGCCGTGTTGATCGCCGGGGATCAACGGTTATCCGATGTGGCGTCGAAAGCCCTGCTGGAATGGGTCCATCGCGGCGGTCGGTTGATCGTTTCCATCCCGAAGGATGTGGCTGGCTGGAGCACGAATCCCTTGCGGGCGCAGTTGCCCATCACGGTTGCTGCGGAGCCGTACATCGCGCGGGAATTGGGATCGCTGGAAGTCTTCGCCGGGCGCAACGTGCGGATCCCTTCACCGGGGCGGTTACCGGTCGCACGGCTGGAAGTGCCCGATGGCCGCGTGATTGCCGGAACGCGTGAAGAGCCGCTCTTGGCCAGTGCCTCATTGGGGCTGGGCGAAGTGACCGTGCTGGCGCTCGATCTCACTCAGGCCCCTCTCGCAAATTGGGGCGGGCTGGATGACTTCATGGCGCGGCTGCTGAACGTTTCCAATGTGGCGGCGAACAATTCACAACGAAAGTCCCAGCAGGTCGGACAATTAACGACGACCGGCATTTCCGATCTCGCATCGCAGTTGGTCGCCACGCAAGATCATTTCGAAGCCGTGCAGCGTGCCTCGCCTTGGCTGGTGATGGGGTGGCTGTTGCTTTACATCCTGATCGTTGGACCGATTGATTATTTCCTGGTGCATTATGTGCTTCGGCGTCCCGGTTGGACATGGGTGACCGTGCTGGCCTCCGCGGTGGGTTTCGGCTGGATTGCCGCACAAACGGCCCAGTCGGCGACACCCCCGGCACCATTGCTCAAACAATTGGACGTCATGGATATCGATGTCGCCCAGCAACGGGCTTACCATCGCACCTGGGCGACGAATTACGCTCCTGTCACCAACCGTGCCGATTGGGAATTCGTCCCGATCCCGACACCGGCGAGTACGGCATCGGTTCCCACATTGAATCCCTTCTCGGCTCCGGAAGCGGCGTTCGGGGGGATGTATCGCACGCCGGGCACAGAATGGGGGCGGACCGATTACACCGTCGAACCGCATGCAGGAACGGCTCACCGCACCCCCGCGTTGCAACGCAGCACGCAACAATGGGTGGCAAACTGGACCGAAGAGAACGCGAAGTCATTCCTGGGCGAACTGCGCGCGGACGGGCTCGGGCGGCTCACCGGATCGATGACGCACCACTTCGGCGGCCCGCTGCAAGACTGGATGCTGGCCTACGGCAATCGCGCTTATCGCCTGCTGAAAGACCGCGAAGATCTCCGCAGCCTCGACTGGAAACCGGAAGTCACGCTCTCTCTCGACGATCGGCAAATGTACCAACAGGATCTGCGCAGTTTTCTCACGGGTTCCATGACCCGCGTGGAACGGAAAGAAGACCGGTTAACGGGAAATGTGCGGAATGTGCAGACGCGATACAACCCCCTCGATCGCGATCCGCTGGCGGTCTGGCAAGCCATTACTTTCCATCACGAAACCGGGGCCAAAAATTACACGACACTCGCGAACGAACTCCTCGATACCGATGATTTCTCGCGACAGTTGGAACTCGGGCGCGCCGTGATTCTCGGTCGACTGGAGTCCCCCTCGCGGCTGGCCATTCATCGAGATGGAATTCCCGTTACTGCGGACGAACTCACCGTCGTTGTCCGGATCGTGATCCCCGTCGGTCGCTCGACGGAAATCCAGCGGACATTGCCCAAGCTCGACAAAATCCCCTAAGCATTCGCGTCCCAATCGGGGGACGTTCGAGGAACCGTCGATCGTGATTGAAACCCGTCAGTTGACGAAGCGCTACGGCCACCTGATCGCCGTTAACGAAATCAATCTCGTGCTCGGTGAAGGGGACGTCTTCGGCTTCATCGGCCCCAACGGGTCCGGCAAAACGACGACGATGCGGATGATCGCCACCTTGCTTCAGCCCGACTACGGTGAAGCGTACGTCTGCGGCAAATCGATTTACACCCACCAGCAGGAAATCCGGCGGCTGGTTGGTTACATGCCCGACTTCTTCGGCGTGTACGAAGACATGACCGTAATGGAGTACCTCGAATTCTTCGCCGCCGCGTACCGCATTCATGGACCGGGGCGGCGGAAAGTCTGCGAGGAAAAACTCGAACTCGTCGACATGTCATTCAAACGCGATGCGATGGTGAACCAGCTTTCCCGCGGGCAAACCCAGCGCGTCGGCCTGGCCCGCGTCCTGTTGCATGAGCCGCAGGTGTTGCTGCTCGACGAACCGGCGAGTGGTCTCGATCCGCGGGCCCGCATCGAAATGCGGAATCTGCTGCGACGGCTCGGCGAACTCAAAAAGACCGTCATCGTTTCCAGTCACATTCTTCCCGAACTCGCCGATGTGTGTACCCGCGTCGGCATGATTGAAAAGGGAAATCTCATCATCGATGGTTATGTCGATGAAGTGATGCGGAAAGCGCGGCAGCACATCCTGCTGCAAATCCGTGTCGCCGATCGGACCGACGATGCCGCGAAGCTGCTCGAACAACATCCGATGATTGACCGCGTGGACATCGTCAAGGGCACGATCGAAGCCCGTTTGAAGCCCGGCGTGCTGGATTACAGCGATATTCCGTCGGCGCTGATCGAAGCCCGGTTCAAGATGTCGTTGTTCCGCGAGGAAGAGGTGAACCTCGAAACCGCCTTCCTCGCGCTGACGCAAGGTTTAGTCCAATAATTCGCTTGCGCTTTGCAGTTCACATCGTCCACGTTTTGAGAAAATCGAATGAACGCGGGCGCTGCGATCGGCAAAACGCAAGCAAGAAATACAACCCCATTCATCACGGACGATGACATGCCCCTCCCGACCCCATCCGATCTCGCCGCGCGACTCACGCCTTCATGCACCGCGCAAGATGTCATCGAAGTCCGCGAGTTTCTGCAATCACAGGGCACGTTTCGCTTCCCGACATTGGCCAGTGGATTATTTTCGGCGTCTGCGTCCGATACCGCTGACTTCGGCATGACCGGTTACCGCCATGCCTGGGTGCGGGATACGGTCCACATCGCGCATGCCCTCTGGCGGACCGATCAACCGGGCACGGCCGTCCGTGCGGTTGAAGCCCTGATGGCTTTCTTTCAGAAGTATCGGCATCGGTTCACCGACATCATCGACGGCCGGGTCGATGGCCGTGATCCCCAACAACGGCCGCACATTCGTTTTGATGGCGATCAGCTCACGGAAGTCAACGAGAAATGGGCTCACGCGCAGAACGATGCCCTGGGAGCATTCTTGTGGATTGATCTCCGCATGGTTCATGAGGGCGTGCTGCGACCCTCGCCGGCACAATGGAACGTCCTCGCCGATTTCCCGGCGTTCTTCCGTTCGGTGAAATACTGGGAAGACGAAGACAGCGGCCATTGGGAAGAGACCCGCAAGATCGCCGCGTCGAGCATCGGCATTGTCGTCGCGGCGTTACGCCAACTGCGAGAATTGCTCGGCGATGCCAAATGCGATTTCGCATGGGAGCGGACGGACAACGGAGTCGGCACGGACGAATTGAATTGGTTGATTGCGAAGGGGGAAACGGCGCTGAAGGTCATCTTGCCATTCGAGTGTTTGCAGCCCGACCCGACACAACATCGCCGCTATGATTCCGCGCTGCTGTTTCTCATCGAACCGTACGGCGTGGTCACCGGCGACATGGCCGAACAGATCACCACTGATGTCCGCGATCATCTGATGGGTCCGGTCGGGATCCGGCGGTACCTCGGCGATTCCTATTGGTGTGCCGATTACAAAGACCTGCTTGCCGCCGATCAGCGCACGTCCGATTTCAGCGACAATCTCGCCGAGCGGGATCGCCTCCTGGAAAAGGGGACCGAAGCACAATGGTGCCTTTTCGATCCGATTCTGTCCGTGATTTTCGCCCATCGATT
>JAKFUG010000020.1 GCA_021732785.1 Planctomycetaceae bacterium | reverse complement strand
CGAAGCCTGCGCCGAAGCGGGCTTCAAAGGGAAAGGACTCACGCGGCTGGTGACGAAAGCCCGCTCGCACGGTCGGGATGAACGACGACAATACTACGTGCTGGAAGCCACGGCAGCCGACAAGAAAACTCTGAAGCGCTGGCCGGGCTTGCAGTCGCTGATCATGGTCTTTCGTCAGCGAACCGAGAGCGACAAAGAGTCGCTGGAGGTGGCGTACTACATCAGCAGCCACGCGCCGAAGGTCCGCGCGCTGGCCGCGCACATCCGCGGCCACTGGGGGATCGAGAACAGTCTGCACCACGTCCTTGATGTCACTTTTACAGAAGACGCCAGCCGCATTCGCCGCGGCAGCGCCCCGGACATCTCCGCGTCGTTGCGCCGCCTGGCGCTCAACATTTTACAGCGCGACACTTCGGTCAAAGACAACATCCGCGGCAAACGACTCCGCGCCGGCTGGGACGAGGACGTCCTCGAACAAATTTGGACCGCTTTTTCCGCGGTTTAACATGCAATTGCCCTGGACCTTATCCCATGTGGATTGATAGGTCACTTCCAATGGAGCCGGGATATAAGTGCCGGGGCTGAGAAAGATCGGCATGCCGGAAGGGAGCGCGTCTCCGACAGCAACCGGTTCGACGTAGGCCGTCCGTGGCAGATCGGCGGAATACGCCGCGATGGTCAGCGGCTTGTCCGCGGGCAACTCGAACGGTTCGTCGAGGAATTCATCCCAGATTTCCTTATGAATTCCCTGCGGATCGCGCGGCGTCGGCGGGAAGAGATCGATCACCAGCAGATGAATGCCGCGCCGCAATAAGTCTTGCGATTTTCTCACGAAATCCAGCAATGCCATCCGGCTGTGTTTGTTACCCGGCGACACGATTTCGATCACCGCGACGACTTCTCCCGCCGGATGCTTGATGACCACGCGGTTTGCTTTGCGGACGTATGTATCAACTTCGGTGGCACTAATGAAACGAGCCTGCGGCGGTTTTTCTGCCACGGCAACACCGGTTCCGACGGGACGCGTGCGCCCGCCCTTCGATTGCCATTCCAGCGCGACGACATCCGGGTATTCATTACCGGTGTACTGCTCGACCATCGCAAAATAACCGGGAGGCAATCCCCCAGCATTTAACGCCGTCCGGAGCTCGATCGTCCACCCTTGGTGAAAGTCGTGAAAGATACCCGCCGTGACGCGGGTCCAATCGTGAATGGGCATGACGGTGATTCTCCGAACGGGCGGGTTTGTCCCTCGAATCAATCATAACCAATTGAGCCCACAGCGTGGGAACGAAATCACACTGCCGGTGGTTCGGCCTCCGGAGCGGCTGGTGACGGCGGCGGGGCTTCGTCGACGAGGTCGGCGGGGATGCGGGCCAGTGAGGCGACTTTGTCGTCCTTGTCGAGCCGCATGATCCGCACGCCCTGCGTGTTGCGGCCGATTTCGTTGATGTCGACGACGCGCAACCGTTGAATTTTTCCTGCCGTCGTGACGAGGAGGACTTCGTCGCCCTCAGTTACGGCGGCGATCTTGATGGCCGGGCCGTTGCGATCCGTGGTGCGGATGTCGCGAATGCCCTTACCGCCGCGGCGTTGACGGCGGTAGCTCTTGTTGGAGGCATCCCCTTCGGCGGCGGACTCATCCGTCGCGAGTTCTTCGGCATCCGGTTCATCCGCCGGAACATCGTCGGCGATAGCGTCGCCGTTGACGATGTCGTCGGGTGTGTCCCCCAGCGGCTCGCCGGGGGCTAAGACGACGGATTCGCCGCCGAGACCGAACGGGGTCCGCTTGCCGTAGCCGTTCTCGCAGACGGTGAGGAGACTCAGAGCCGGATCGGCGACGACCATGCCCACGACGTGATCGCCCTTGGTGAGCCGAATGCCCCGCACTCCACCCGCGGAACGACCCATCGCGCGGGCATCGGATTCCTGGAAGCGGATCGCCATCCCTTTGGCGGTCGAGAGCATCACGTTGTCGCCCGGGGAGATGATCAGCGCTTCGACGAGCGAGTCTTCCCGCAGGTCGATGGCGATGATGCCGCCGGCGCGGATGTTGCCGTAGTCGGAAAGGCGGCTCTTCTTCACCACACCGCCGCGGGTGGCGAAGATGAGGAACGACTCGTGGCTGAAATCGCGCGTGGCGGCGCAATTGACGACGGTCTCGCCTTCTTGCAAGGAGAGCAGATTGACCACCGCCCGGCCTTTGCTCACGCGGCTGCCAAGGGGCAGATCGTAGATTTTTTGCCGGAAGACGCGGCCGGTGTTCGTGAAGAACAGCAACCAGTCATGCGTGCTGGCGACGAAGAGGTGCGCGAGCGCATCGTCTTCTTCCGCGGTCGCCCCTTTGATTCCCTTGCCGCCGCGATGTTGGGCCTGATACGTGTTCAACGGCAAGCGCTTCACATAGCCGCGCTGCGACAACGTAACCACCATCGTCTCTTCGGCGATGAGGGCTTCACGATCATAGTCGCCGAGTTCTTCGTCGGTGATTTCGGTGCGGCGCTTGTTGCTGTATTTATCCTTCAGCGCCTGCATGTCGTCGCGGACCACAGCCCGGATGTTCGCTTCGTCGGAGAGCAGTCGCAGGTACTCATTGATGTCCTTGAGCAATCGGCCGTGCTCATCGCCGAGCTTTTCGCGCTCGAGGTTGGCGAGCGAACCGAGCTGCATCGAGACGATGGCTTCCGATTGATTCGCCGACAGGGAATACGTCTCACGGTCGCCGTATTCGTCCTGAAAAATGCGGTATCCTTCGTCACCCAGCGCCCGCGCGATCAGTGGACCGGGAATCTGAATCAACTGCAGGCGCTCTTTCGCTTCGGCCCGGCTTGGCGAGTTGCGGATCGTGCTGATGACCTGATCGAGATCGATCTGCGCAATGAGCAGACCTTCGACAGTGTGCTTCCGCTTGCGGGCTTCGCTGAGTTGGTATTCCGTCCGGCGGCGAATGACCGTCACGCGGTGTCGCAGGAACTCGGCGAGCATGTCCTTCAGCGTGAGGAGCTTCGGCCGGCTGCCGACGAGAGCCAGCATAATCATACTGAACGTCGACTGCAGCGGCGAGAACTGGAAGAGTTGATTGAGCACGACCTCCTTGTCGGCGTCGCGCTTGATGACCACATGCAGACAGACTTGCCACGGCGGCAGCGTGCGGTCCGTGAGATCGATGATCCGCGAGATCCCTTTGATCTTGTCATCGCGGACAAGTTGTTCGAGTTTCTCACGGATGCGGTCGCGAGTTTCGAGATACGGAATCTCGCTGATCTCGATAATGTCGGTGTTTTTTTCCGTGATGAATCGCGTCCGCGCACGAACCGTCACCGTCGACCGGCCGGATAGATACCCTTGCCTCGCCCCCAACTTGCCGCAGATCAAGCCGCCGGTGGGGAAGTCCGGGCCGGGGATCAGCTCGACCAGTTCGTCGATCGTGCAATCGGGATTGTCGATCAGGAGGGTCACCCCGTCGCATACCTCGCCGAGATTGTGCGGAGGAATGCTCGTCGCCATCCCGACAGCGATGCCGGTGGAACCATTCACCAGAAGATTGGGAAACCGGCTGGGAAGCACGACCGGCTCACGCCGGCTTTGATCGTAGGTGTAAACAAAGTCGACGGTGTCGCGTTTGAGATCGTCGAGCATCTCCGCGGCGACGGCGGACAAGCGCGCTTCGGTATATCGCATTGCGGCAGGAGGCAAACCGGCGAGCGAACCGAAGTTCCCCTGCTTGTCGATCAAGGTCTCGCGCATGTTCCAGTTCTGGGCCATGCGGACGAGCGTGGGATAAACCGAGCCTTCGCCGTGCGGGTGATAGTTGCCGCTGGTATCGCCGCAGATCTTGGCGCACTTCACGCGGCCGGAACTCGGGCCGAGGTTGAGATCGTTCATCGCCACCAGAATGCGGCGTTGCGACGGCTTGAGACCATCGCGCGCGTCAGGGAGCGCGCGACTGATGATCACGCTCATCGCATACGTGACGTAGCTCGTCCGCATCTCGTCCTGGATAGCGACGGGCAGCATGCGGCCGTCGGGAACAAGGGCATTTTCGTCAGCATCACCGGTCGACAAGCGCAAGCCTCCTCACACGATCGTTCCACCGGCAGCCCGAGTCGTCACAACTCATTGCCAATTCAGCATTTTCGTCGCTGACATTCCATTCGCCGGAAGTCCGTCAGTTTACCCGAATCGTAGCCGTTTCTCAACGCAGGGAGGCTCCCAATTGCGATGTTGGTCGCAGTCACTTCGGTTCGGGCAGATTGAGGTAATTTTTGCCATAAACGATCAGCGCATCGACCAGGACTTTTGCTGTTGCTTTCCGTGCCGATGCCACGCGATAGTTGCTGCCGAATTCGAGTTGCATCGCGTCGAGACCGTAGGCCTGTGGATCGCCGTAGGTGCGGACGATGGGGCCGCCATTAAAGCCGGCCTGTTCCTTGTCACCCAGGGGTTGGGGATGGACCGTCCAGCCATGAGTTTTGAGCAGACCGAACAGACTTTCGGGGCCGGTATTCGCGGCGTCACCAAAACGTTCGCGAAGCAGCGTCACCGTCTTCCCGTTTTGAGTGCCGCGGTAAACCGTGACCGCCGAAGTTCCCTGTCCGTGTAAATCGAGCACCAATCCGCGCTGGAAGGTCTTTTGAGTCTCTTCACACGCGGCTTTCATCGCGGCGTGATAAGCCTCGAAATGGGCTTTACCGCCATCGCTGTCGTACGCTTCTTTTTCCGGGCGATTGGGGTCGCAGTATTTGCGATGCACGCGATTGACCACCAGATGCGCGGGCTTGCCATACCGGCGTTTGATCTCCGCTGCGACTTCGATCGCCAGTTCTTCCGTCCCCGAATCGCGGCTGGTCACGAACCCTCCCGGGCCGTCTTTCAAACCTGCTCCGGT
Source organism: Planctomycetaceae bacterium (assembly GCA_021732785.1). Lineage (GTDB taxonomy): Bacteria > Planctomycetota > Planctomycetia > Planctomycetales > Planctomycetaceae > DSVQ01. The sequence goes on along the minus strand of JAKFUG010000020.1, from coordinate 27,315 downwards.
TCGCTCTGGGACATTCGGCAAATCCAGTTTTCCGCCATGCGGTGCCGACAACACGAAGGGCAACTCGCCGACTTCAATCCGCAGAAATTGGGGCGGCTCCTGCGCCAACACGGGGATTGCCAGTGTGATGAGCAACCACGAGGTCAGTAACAATCGTCGCACGAACGGCATGGGAGAAACTCCGATGGGAATGTCGACATTGTGGCAAAATAGGGCGAAAACCCAAAATCCGAATCTCGAAATCCGAAGGAAATCCGCAAATCGGAAAATGTCGAAACGGGATCGATCCCATGGCTTGTTTTCCCCGTTGCTCTCTTTTGAATTTCGTGCTTCCTGCGGATTTCGAGATTCGGATTCCATTTCCTTGCGACCTCAGTTGCCACGGCATAGATTGTCGTTCAATCCCTTCATCTTGATGCAACTTCCCTGCGGATTCTGCGAAGGCGTGCTATGCCCCTCGTTGTGGTCACCGATTTCTCGTTTCCCGATCTGCACCTCGAAGAAACGATTTTGCGGCCGCTTGCCGATTTTCAAAGCGGCCAGTGCAAAACCGCGGAGACGCTGATCCCGCTGGTGGCACAAGCCGATGCGGTGATCACGCAGTTCGCGCCGATCAAAGCGGAGGTCATCGCCGCGATGCAAAAGGCCCGCGTGATTGTCCGCTATGGCATCGGCGTCGATAACGTCGACCTGGAAGCCGCCCGCGTAAAGGGCATTCCCGTCTGCAATGTCCCCGATTACTGCATTGATGAAGTCGCCGATCATACGCTGGCGTTCATCCTGGCCACCACGCGGCAGGTTGTCCCGAACACCTTGCAGATCCGTGACGGCAAATGGGGACTGGTGCCGGCGCTGGAGCAGATGCGGACGATGCGCGATCAAACCGTTGGGATCGTGGGGTTCGGTCGCATCGGCCGCGAAGTGATTGCTCGTCTCGCACCGTTCAAGTGCCGGCGATTGGTGTTCGATCCGGTGGTCCCAGCGGATGCCATTCGCGCGGTGGGTTGCGAACCCGTCACGCTCGAAGAATTGCTGGCTCAGTCCGATATTGTGACGCTGCACTGCCCGTCGACGCCGCAGACACGGAAGCTCCTCAATGCCGAATCGCTGGGAAAAATGAAGCGCGGCGCGATCGTGATCAATCTGGCCCGCGGCGATTTGATTGACACCGCGGCCTTTGTGACGGCGTTGCAGTCCGGTCAATTGAGTGCCGCCGCGATCGACGTTTGCGACCCGGAGCCGATCCCGCTCGACAGCCCGTTGCGGTCGTTGCCGAACGTGATCACGGCATCGCACATCGCCTCGGCCAGCCCCAAAGCCGTCCGCACGCTACGCGAAACCGCCGCCAAACTCGCCGCGATGGCGTTACATGGCGAAGCGTTGCCGAACGTCGTGAATGGTGTGAAGTAAACGATGAGAATCCGTCATGTACTGCGCGGAAGTGGTCCCTTCTCCCCCGTCCGCGGGGGAGAAGGTGGCTGACAGCCCGGTTGAGGAGGCCCGCGCGTTTCAATACGCCCCCTCACCCTCACCCTCTCCCCCGCGGACGGGGGCGAGGGGACCGGAGTTTACGTCCATGCGAAAAGTTCAAACAAATACTCCATAAATAAAAGCGAAATCCCCTCACGGCGGACATCATGCAAATCCCCTTGGCCACGCGTTCGGTGATGGTGTGCTTTCATGTTCTGATCAGCGGAATGGTTGCCGCTCAGGAATTGATCGACCATTCCCTGCTCATCGCACCGGAATACCCGAGCACTTGGCCCTCGGCACCGTTTCCGCGGTTCAAGTTGATGCACGAACGGGTCATCGGACCCATATCGCCTTACAACGTGGATGTGTTGCTCATCGACGGGAACACCGGCACGCAGTTGGATGTCCCGCCGCACTCCGTCGCGCGGCCCGAATTGAAACGCGAAAAATCGGGGCCGCTGGGACTCGCTTACACGGATAAAATCGAACCGTGGCAATTCGGTGGCGAAGCGTGCGTCGTCGATGTCCGCGATCTGCTCGATCAAGCCGCAAAGGGAGTCAGCCCACTCGTTAAACCGGAACATGTCGTTCGTTTCGAGAAACAACATCGCCCGGTCCGGTTTGGTGATGTCGTCCTCTTTCGCAGCGATTACTCGGATAAATACTATCGCCCTGGTCCCGAAGGCAGCCGGTTCATCGCCGATGCGCTGGACCGCAAAGCCCCCGGCTATCCCGACCCCGATCCCGATTGTATGGAACTCCTCGGCCAGCGCGGCGTGTTGACGCTGGGCACCGACAGCGCCAGCATGGGACCGCTGCCCGATCTCGCGGAACCGACGCATTACGCCGGTTTGAAGTACGGCATGATCTGGACCGAAAGCGCGACAAATCTCGCCGCGCTGCCGCCGACCGGCGCATTTTATTGTCTGCTCGCACCCAGGCACGAAGGTGGTCCGTACAGCGAAGGTCGCGCGTTCTCGATTGTCGGCGGCGACTTGCCAAAACGGCTGATCAAAGCGTGCAAAAACAAGCGCGTGGTTGATCTCTCGCCGACGCTTTCACCGAAGATGCCGCTCACATCGCCGGGGATCGGGACCGGGCATCACCGGCAGGTGTATCTGAAAGTGGACTTTCTCTATTCCGAGTATCTCGACCTGTGGCATCACACGCATTTGATGGATGCGATGGCCGGGACGCATCTCGTGCCGCCATCGTATGCGCTGCCGCCGACGGGAGTGAAACCGGAGTACGCCCCGGAAGTCCGCGGTTGGTTGGAAGAATACGAGAAGAAATACGGCCCGCGTGGCCATAGCGATATGACGACGGAGAACGTGCCATTGTCGTGGACATGCGGCCGGTTGCGGGTCATTGATGTCCGCTCGCTGGTGGGTTCCACTGATAAGAAGTCGTGGCCTGCATCGCCTGAGATCACCCCGGCGCACATTCAAACCGCGGAAAAGACCAGCGGTGATTTGAAGCCAGGCGATGTCGTCCTGTTCCGCACGGGGCATCTCGATACGCACCTGAAACCGCAGCCGAATGATGCCGGAGTGTGGGTCGATCCGCTGCAAGGCAAGAGCGAAGGCTGGCCCGCACTCGGGGCTGATGCCGTCGCCTATTTGAAAACCAAGGGCGTTCGCTGCGTAGCCACCGATGCCCCGGACCTCGGCGGGGTTGACCCGCGTCGGGCTTTGATGACGTACTGGGCCCTCGGCAGCAACGAAATGGTCGGCGTCGAATTCCTCCACAACATCGGCAGCATCCCCGCGAGCCAAGAAGTTTACTTCCTGTTCGCCGCCGTCAAAGTCCGCGACTGCCACGGCGGTCCCGGCCGCGCGATCGTTCTCTATTGATGTCTCCCGGTCCCGACGCTCACCACGAATGCACTATCCATGACGAACTCCATCCCCGCGTGGGGCACGGCGGAACTCCCTGAACCGAAGCCGCTCCGTTGGCGGAACTGGGCGAGCTTCATCGGCCCCGGCATCGTCATGATGGGCATCCAGATCGGCGGCGGCGAATGGCTGCTCGGCCCCGCCGTCACGGCCAAATACGGCGGCGGGTTAATGTGGATCGCCACCGTCGCCATCATCCTCCAGGTCTTCTACAACATTGAATGCGGCCGCTATGCGCTTTACTGCGGCGAACCCATTTTCACGGGCTTCATGCGCTGCTGGCCGGGACCGATGTTTTGGTTCGGATTGATGTTGTTGCTCAATACATCGGCGCTCATCCCGGGGCTATCCACGCACGGAGCGGCGATGATCACGGCCCTGATCCTGGATCGCCCGCCCACACTGGAGGATCGCTGGATCATCACACCGCTGGCCTATGTCTGCCTCTTCGGCGTCGCGTTTCCCGTGCTGCTGGGCGGCAAGGTTTACAATATGTTGCAGGGAATCATGACGGCCAAGGTGGCGATCGTGCTCGGCTTCTGTTTGCTGCTCGGCGTCACTTGCGTCAGCCCTGCCAATTGGGCGAACGTCTTCAGCGGATTTCTGAAATTCGGCAATGTTCCTGTGAGTGATGGCAAAGGCGGCGAAGTCCTGACCAACGGGTTTCTCTACTGGTTTGACCACGGCGAGTGGCCGCTGATGTCGACGACGAGTCTCATCGTCATCGGAGCGTTTGCCGGTTACGCGGGCGGCGGCGGACTCGCGAACTCGACGTACTCCAACTTCGTCCGCGACAAAGGCTGGGGGATGGGCAGCCAGGTGGGCGCGATTCCCAGCGCCATCGGCGGCCGCAGCGTGGCTCTCAGTCACGTTGGTAAAGTGTTCGATCTGACGGATGAAAATCGCCGGCGCTGGAGTGGCTGGTGGCGCTATATCATGACCGATCAGGTCTTCGTCTGGGCTCCCGGTTGCTTCATGGGAATGGCGCTCCCGGCGTTATTGTCGATGCAGTTTGCGTCGCATTCCACCATTACGTCAGAACAGGCGAGCGTGGCCCAGTCGATCATCACCGCAGATGGATTGCGCAACGCCGGCTTCACGCCGGTCATGGGGAAAGTGTTGTGGATCGCCGCCCTTTTCACGGGTTTAATGGTGATGCTGCCGAGCCAGATGTCGATCGTCGACGATTTCAGCCGCCGGTGGACGGACGCCATCTGGAGCGCGAGTTCGCGCGTCCGCAACACGATGCAGCCGCATCAGGTGAAATCGATCTACTACACGATTCTCGGCGCGTACGTCCTCTGGTCGTTCGTCTGCACGTTCCTCTTCAGTTACGCCCCGCGTGGCATGACCGACTTCATCGCCAATTTCAACAACCTCGCCATCGGCGTGACATCGTTCCAGTTGTTATGGATCAACCACAAATTACTGCCGCGCGAGTTTCGCCCGCGGTGGTATCACACCTTGGGTGTGATCGGATGTGGCGTGTTTTATCTCGGATTGGCAATGCTGGTGTTTGTGTACAAAATCATCCCCATGTGGAAGTAGCCATTCGTCATCGTCCGTGGACATCCGGGAGAGTCCAGCCGGTTGTATTTTCTCCGACTCTCAACCTTCAACTCTCAACCTTCAACCTCTCCGCGTGGGATTAGTCATGAAGCTGTTTGATCTCTCCGGTCGTGTCGCCGTCGTGTCCGGGGCGGCACAAGGAATGGGGCGGGCGACGGCGCTGGCGGTGGCGGAAGCCGGGGCGGATGTGATGTGCGTCGATCGCAATCTTGCGGGAGCCGAAGCCACAGCGGCCGATGTGCGTGCATTCGGTCGCAAAGCGCTGAGTGTCGACACCGACGTCTCCGATCCGGTCGCCATCGCCGCGATGTTTCGCCAAGTGGATGTGGAGTTCGGCCGTGTTGATTTCCTCGGCAACATTGCGGGGGACGGCCACCTCGCCAAACCGGAAGAATTGACGATTCCCGATTTGCAGCGCGTGCTGCAAAATCTGGTGGTGGGCCGATTCGCGATGTGTCAGGAAGCGGGCCGCCGGATGCTCGCACAGGGACGCGGCTCCATCATGAACATCGGCTCGCTCGCCAGCACCACCGCGCTCGGTCGCGGACACGCGGCCTATAGCATGGCGATGGGAGCCGTCGTGCAAATGACCCGCGAGCTGAGCACCGAATGGAGTCACCGCGGCGTGCGAGTGAACGCCGTCCTTCCCGCGCAAGTGATCAATCCCAGCCTTGCCGCACGGATGGAACAAGACCCCACATTGGAAGAACGGTTTCTCAAAGGCATCCCCGCGGGACGCCTCGGTCAACCGGACGATATTAAAGGCCTCGCGGTGTTGCTGGCCTCCGACGCTTCCGCCTGGATCACCGGGGCCCTCATCCCCATGGACGGCGGCAATCTCGCCATGAACGCCGGGGGAACCGCCGGGCATCTGCAGGCCGCAGTCCAGTCGTTTCGTGCCGAAAAGTAATCATTTCTGATCGGGCCAGAAGGTGATGACCATGACGTGGATTCGTACGATTCCGAAATCCCAGGCAAACGACGAATACCGTGCGGCGCTCGAGGCGCAGCATGCGTGGTATCCATCCGAGTACACCGAGCAAGTCCCCGGCATTCCCGATAACGACGGCGATGGCATCGTCGCGGCTCACAGTTTGATTCCCCACGCTTTACAGCATGCGTTCGCGACGTTTGGGGCGTTGATGGACCCGAAACTGCCGCTCACCCGCAAACAGCACGAACTGATTGCGACCGTGGTCTCGCAAGCCAATTGCACGAGTTATTGCAGCATCTCGCACCGGGAATTCCTGCGACGCGCGACTGGTGACGACGCTCTTGTCGAGGCCATCCACCGCGATTATCGCACCGCCCCGCTCAGCGAAGCGGATCGGCTGATGTGCGCGTACGCCGAGCAGGTGACGCGCGACGCCACACGCATTCAGCGGGAGGATATGGATCGGCTGCGGGCCGTCGGGTTCGATGACACCGCCATCTTGCAGATCACACAAATTGCGGCGTGGTTCAATTACATCAACCGCATCGCCGATGCTCTCGGTGTCGGCCGCGAATAATTCGCGGCGATCTCATTTGCGGATGCAGTACAGGTGCTGCATGCCGCGGATGAGGAGTTGATCGCCCGCCACGGCCGGAGAAGACCAAAAGATTTCGTCGTTCAAATGGTTGGATGCAAGCAACTTGTACTGCGGACCGGCCTCCAGCACCACGGTATTCCCGGCATCATCCAGCAGAAAGACTTTGCCGTCATTCGCCCACGGCGACGACGCAAACCCCGGCGAATCGGGCAATCGCTGCTGATAATGCACTTTCCCCGTCTTCGCATTGAAGCAGCGGACAATCCCCGCCGACTGTTCGAGCATATACAAACAGTCTTTATACAATAGCGGCGATGAATTGCGGTAGGATTTGAACATCATACTCCAGGCCACATCCTTATTGGTCAGTGTCTTTTCATCCGGCAGAGAAATATCACCGCTCGCGCCGGCCCGAATCGCTGCGAGACGGCCGGGACTGGCCTGAAACCAATACACGGAATCCACGAACAGCAACTCGTCGTCACCCACCGGAGAAAGCGCCGTGCGTCCGCTACCGGCCATCTCCCACAAGAGCGTGCCGTCGTCGGGATTGTAGGACCGCATTTTCTTGCCACCGGCGAGAACCAGTTCCGTGCGCAGCTTGTTCTTCCACAAATACGGTGTCGCCCAGTTGGATTTCTCCTCGCGATTAATCCGCCATTGTTCATCCCCCGTATTTTTATTGAGGGCCACCAGAAACGATTTCTGTTCGTTATCGCACTGAATCAAGACGGAGTCGTGATAGAGAATCGGTGAACTGCCCGCTCCCCAGCCCGCCTGCATGGGATAGACGCCGAGATCTTTTTCCCACAGCTTCTTCCCGGCGACGTCGTAACAAACCACTCCCTGTGCCGCGAAGTAAACGACGACTCGTTCTCCGTCCGTTGCCGGTGTTTCGGAGGCGTAGGTGTTCCCGCGATGTTTCGGCTGAGCGGGTTTTCCGGAGTACGGCGTGTCCTCCCACAGAATCTTTCCGGTTGCGACCGACAGGCAGTAAACCTTCCACTGATATTCGTCCTGCGTGGCATTCCGGGCATCGCCGGGCAAGCCGCCGTCGTAACGCTTCGGCTTCTCTTCGTTCTCGGCAAACGCCGTCGTGACAAAAACGCGATCGCCCACCACCACCGGTTGCGACCACCCACGGCCGGGAATCTTCACTTTCCAGGCCACGTGCGAGTCTTCCGACCATTCCGTCGGGAGGACCGCTCCTTCAACAATGCTATTCCCGTCCGGCCCGCGAAACCGGTTCCAGTCGGCTCCGTGTAATGTCACAGCGATGACACTCATCAAGCCGGTCCAGATAACGGATCGCATGGGCAACATGGGTCCAACTCGCTTTGATTCAGGTGGCATAAAGCTCGTTCGACGGCGACAGCCAGAATCGACCGGAGAAGTCACCGCCGCATGCAAACCACAATATAGACACTGCGTCTAAATCACAAGGGGCGACGATTCTTCCCCGGCGCTCCATTGCTATGTCGTCGCAGATCTCAAAATCACGCTGAGTCGTGAAAAATGCCCCTGGCCCGATGTGACCACAAGAGAGCCGTCAAAGCTCCGCAGGCTGAGTCGTTGTCAGTTGAGCCCGCAGATTGATCGTTGCCACACCATTGCTGAATCACAAATCGCCCGCTGGGCTTAGCGTGGTGATGGAAATTCACCCCAAACCACCATGATTCCCGACCGGCATTGCAATTGCATTTCCGTAAGCGATTCCGGTGTGGCACTGTTGTCACACTTCGTGAAGTCAGTTCTGAGGAGGTCGTGAGATGGTACGCAATTCTCGGTTTGCGCTGGGCGCCTGTCTGGTCGCCGCGCTCGCCACAGTTTCACTGGCACAGGACAGTGCATTGAAGCCGATTGCGGCGAATGGTTCCGTCCAATTCGTCAAATTGTCGACGGTGATGAACTCGAAGATCCTCATCCAAGATGATCAAGCCGCCGGTCAAGTGGTGGACGTCGTGATGAACGAAAGCGGCTGCATCGACTATGTCGTGGCGTCCTACAACGACAAGAACTACGTCATTCCTTATAGCGCGGTCACCTACCGCGGTCCCGGTCGCGTAATTTATCTTGATATCGCACCCACCCAATTCCGCCAAGTTTCCTTCTTCACGGGGAATCAGTGGCCTGACTTCTACGCGACAACCTATCAACGCAACGTTTTCAACGTCTTCGGCGTGACAAACTTCCGTAATGACGGACCGCGGACATCGCTGAAGCCGAATCTTGATCGTGATCGGGAGATTCAAGATCGACTCGATCGTCGTCCGAATACCAACCCGAAAGCGGACGAAGCGGTTCGCCCCAACGAAAACCGGAAACCCGGCACACCGGCACCGGACCGCGGTGAAGCTCTGCCCGAAAGCAAGCCCCGCACCACCACGCCGCCGGATCGCCTTAAGGGTGATGCGGTTCCGGAATCGCGCGACAAAAATTCGCCGATCAGCAAGCCCAACCCCGGCGTCGTCGATCCCGCCCCGAAGAAACCCGATCTGAATCCCGCACCGGTGGAAATTCCGAAAGCGGATATTCCAAAATCGGACAAGCCGCGTGTCGATCCTCTGAAACCGAAGACGCCGACACCGCCGGCCCCAACGAATCCGTAATCAGGTTTTGCCCTGATCGTGTGGACATCCCATTGAAGACCCTCGTGTCGAAGACTTCGCTGCGAGGGTCTTTTCGTTGAGAGTCCACAGCATCGCGTCCGTCACCAATTTCCGGGAGACTCGCGGGCTCCCCAACCATTGATTATCATTCCACGCATTCACCTTTGTTGATTCACCCCTTTCGATGTGGAGTGCGGCTTCATGCGCTCATGCGTGTTCTCGCTGATGGTTTATAGTGCGGCGACCGGATTTGCAGCGGATGCCAAGCCGTTGTTCGACAGCAAAATCGTCTCGCGCGAAACGCCGGGGCATGTCGTCAACGTCGAGGCCGATATTACCGGTGCGAAGCAGCTTTACCTCGTTGTCACGGACGGGGGCGACGGCTTCGGCTGCGACTGGGCGGATTGGGCCGAACCGCGACTCGTCGGTCCTCAAGGGGAAAAGAAGCTCACCGAACTGAAGTGGAAATCGGCGACCGCGGGCTTTGAAGAAGTCCGCGTTAACAAAAACGTCGCCGGGCATGAGCTGAAGATCAATGGCAAGGATGTCGCGTATGGCCTCGGCACGCACGCCAATTCGGTGATTGCCTACGATCTCCCCGAAGGTTACACCAAGTTCGTCGCCAAAGCGGGTCTCGACACCGGCGGCACGAACCAGGGCTGCGGTTGCACCGTGCAGTTTTTGGTCTTCGCGGAAAAGCCCCCGGCGAACATTGTGGCAGCCACCGTTCCTGCGGGAGGCGGCAGCCGTGAACTCAACGATGCCGTGTCGCAGTTGGATGTCGCCCCCGGTTTGGAAGCGACGTTGTTTGCTGGCGAGCCGACGCTGCTCAGCCCGTCGAACATCGATATCGATCACCTCGGCCGCATCTGGGTGTGTGAAGTCGTCAACTATCGCCGCTTCGCCAATAAAGAACGGAAGGACCGCGAAGAGGGGGACCGCATTCTCGTTCTCGAAGACACCAACGGCGACGGCACCGCGGACAAGACGACCGTGTTCTATCAGGGTCGCGATATCGATTCCGCTCACGGCATCTGTGTGCTCGGCGACCGCGTGATCATCTCCGTCGGCGATAATGTCTTCTCGCTCTATGACCGGGACGGCGATCTGAAAGCCGATGCTGGTTCCAAGGAGCTCATGTTTACGGGAATCGCCGGGACGCAGCACGATCACGGCATTCATGCGTTCGTCTTCGGCCCGGATGGCAAGCTCTACTTCAACTTCGGCAACTCGGGCAAACAACTCAAAGACAAGAATGGCCAGCCGATCATCGACAAGGCCGGCAACGAGATCAACGACTCACGCAAGCCGTATCAGGAAGGGATGGTTTTCCGCTGCAACCTTGATGGCAGCGAAGTCGAAACGCTCGGCTGGAACTTCCGCAACAACTGGGAAGTCTGCGTCGACAGCTTCGGCACGATGTGGCAGTCGGACAACGACGACGACGGCAACCGCGGCGTACGGATCAACTACGTCATGGAGCACGGCAACTACGGTTACAAGGACGAAATCACCGGGGCCGGGTGGCAGTCGCCGCGGACGAACATGGAAACCGAAATCCCGCTGCGGCACTGGCATCTCAATGACCCCGGCGTGGTGCCGAACCTGTTGCAGGCCGGCGCGGGGTCGCCGACGGGGATTTGTGTCTACGAAGGCGACCTGTTGCCCGAGGAATTCCGCAATCAGATCATTCACTGCGACGCCGGTCCCAATGTCGTGCGTTGCTATCCGGTGCGAGCGGCCGGTGCCGGTTACAGTGCGGAAATCGTCAACGTGCTGGAAGGAACCCGTGACAAATGGTTCCGGCCAAGCGATGTGTGCGTCGCGCCGGACGGTTCATTGATCATCGCCGACTGGTACGACCCCGGCGTGGGTGGTCATCGGCAGGGTGACGTCGACAAAGGCCGCTTGTTCCGCGTCGCCCCGCCGGGAGTGAAGTACACCGTGCCAAAGACGGATTTCAGCACGGTGGAAGGAGCCATCGCCGCGCTGAAGAGTCCGAATCATGCGACGCGGTATCTGGCATGGACGGCGCTACGGAAAATGGAAAACAACGCGGAAGCCGCACTGATGACGGTCTTCAAGAATGATGCCAACCCCCGGGTTCGCGCTCGAGCGTTTTGGTTGCTAGGCAAACTGCAGACGCAATCGGCTCAGTTAACGGTCATGGGGACTCTCAAGCCCAACCTGGGAACGCCACAGGATTTCCGCGTGCTGGCCTTGCGGGCGATGAGCCGGTGGTCTTCCGGCGGGATTCTTCCGACGGGCATGAAAGACGAACCGCAATTGCGCCGCGAGGCCTCGTTGCTCATGTTCGGTACGAAGAGTGCCGGCTCGGACAACATGTGGGCCGCTTTGGCGCAGCAGTACCCCGGCGAGGACCGGTGGGAACTGGAAGCCCTCGGAATTGCCGCCACCGGGCGGTGGGACCAGCGGCTGGAAGCGTATCTGAAGAAGGTTCCGAATGCCCTGTCGACCAAAGCGGGGCGCGACATCATCTGGCGTTCGCGCGCCCAGCAGACGCCGGAATTGCTCGTGAAGATCATCAATGATCCGAGTGTTCCCACAGAAGAACTGCCGCGGTATTTCCGGGCGTTCGATTTCCTCACCGGTCCCGAAAAAGACGCGGCGATCACCACGCTTGCGTTTAGCGGAACCACAACGGACGCGAATCGCCAGGCCTTTATCATGACCGAAGCCCTCAACCGCCTCCCGGGCTTCGACGTCACCAAGGAACCCGCGAAACTGGCGATGCTCAACAAGGTGCTGGATGGCAGCAAGGGGACAGTGCAGTTCCTAACGTTGGTTGACCGCTTCAACCTGCAGGCGCGGTACCCGGAGATCGTCGACATCCTTGCCACACAACCGGACAGCGGTGTCGCCGTCGACGCCGTGAAGATGCTCGTCGGCAAGGAGCACAAAGCGCTCATTACCGCAGCGCTGAAACAGGAAGACCCGCTCAAAGCTGCCAATGCCGCGCGGGCGCTCGGCAATGCGACCGACAACCGCACCACACCCTTCCTGCTCGCCGCTTTGCAGGACGACCAGCGCCCACTGGGAGTCCGTCAGGAAGCCACCAAGTCGCTGGGCAAATCCAAGCAAGGCGTGCGCCAACTCCTCGACCAAGTGAAGTCAAAGAAGATCGCCGACGATCTCGCCCAAGCTGCGGCGTTCTCGTTGCAGGTCCAGCCGTTCGACGACTTCAAAGCCGAAATCGCAGCGATCTTCCCCCCTGCCCCGTCGCGCAACGATCAACCGCTGCCGCCACTCGCGCAGATGTTAAAGACGAAGGGCAACATCGACAAAGGCAAGATCGTCTTCAACACCATCGGCAAGTGCAACACCTGTCACGTGGTCAACATGGAAGGCAAGGAAGTCGGCCCGAATCTTTCGGAGATTGGTTCGAAGCTGAGCCGCGAGGCGATGTTCGAGTCGATCCTCTATCCCTCTGCAGGGATCAGTCACAACTACGAAACGTGGACCGCACTCACCGATGCGGGGAACACGATCACCGGCATCAAGGTCTCCGAAACCGGCGATACGGTCGTCCTCCGCGGGGCCGATGCCATCACGCGGACGCTGAAGAAGAAGGAAATCGAAGAGCTGAAAAAGCAATCGGTCTCGCTGATGCCCGCCGACCTGCAAAAAACGATGACCGCCGAAGAACTGATCGACGTCATCGAATTTGTGCAGACGCTGAAGAAGAAGTGATCGAACGAGATGAAACGACTAGCGTGAATCGATTTCCTGCGGCCCAACGGGCCAGGATTCGACAGCCCAGGGCGCAGCGTCCCCGCGGAGCCCTGGGTTGCGGATCGGAACATGAAATCAAGCCCCACCGGGGCGCAACCATTCGGAGTCGCGCCCCGTTGGGGCTCATGATTGTTCTTTAGACCCGTTGACCCAGGGCTCCGCGAAGACGCTGCGCCCTGGGCTATCGAATCTTGGCCCGTTGGGCCGCGGGACGAAGACGATGGCTTCGTATTTCGTCCATCATTTCGCGTGCCGTCTGGCTCAATTCCACGGGAATGAACCGGCTGGCGATATTTTCTACAAAGTTCAATTGCCACGATTGGAGGTTCTCTCTAGACTCCCGCCCGCCGAGGGGGTGGCGAAGGAGTCGCCGCGCGTTGGTGAAAAGGCCCGCACAAGGAAGGTTGGGCGTTCATGCGGACGAGTGCGCAAGGTTCATTGGCAACCGTGCTGTTATTGATTCCCATTCTGGCCGTGCCGATGCTGGCCATTTTCGGCGTTCCCCAATTCGCGCCGGTGGTGGCGTCTCCGTACGAAGACGGCGCGACAAATCGTCGGAAAACCGAGTCCGAAGCGCCGCCGTTTTCGCCCCATGAAGGCGACCGCGATGGGTTCGAACAAGTGGCCTCGAACCTGACGGCCGATGTCCCCGAATGGGGCGATCATGCTGCCGATCGGGCGGCGAAAGCCTTGGCAGACCGTCGCGGTTCCACATCGCCGCCGCCGCGCCGCGCCCGTGATTCCTCATCCTCGGAAGCGACCGACCCCAGCCCCTTCGCCAGCATGTCGGAAGGCAACGCCGCCGCGATGATGGCCGAGGGACTGCCCGGTTCCTATCGCCGCGCACGGAATGTGGCCGAGACCGGTGAGCCCACACCCAAACGACCGGCATCCAGAACGGCACCGGTGGTGGTCGATCCGCAACTCACCTGGCGCGACGCCGTGCAAAAACTGAACGCCCTGGAGATCCGCAACTTTCGTCTCGAACCGGGGCAGCAACCGTTGCAGTTCCTTTTCAGTTGTTCCTATACGCCGCGTGATAACCCGCGCGTGTCGCATTGGTTCGAAGCCGAAGCCGATGAGCCGTTGCGGGCCGTCGAGCGCGTTCTGGAGCAGATTGACACGTGGCGGGCCGCACACTAGCCGCGTCCGCCGCCGGGGCGTGGACGCACCGCATTGCTTCACCGGCGACAGGCCAGCATTGGTCGTTCTTCGTCGGCCGTGATGAAGCGCCGTGGGTCCTGTCGCTGGAAGGCGTGGACGTTGCCTGTATTCGCACCCCCAAGATGGCGCGGATGGAAGGCGTGCTGCTGGTGGCCGGCGGGCCGTTGTCGCTGCGAAAACTGGTGCAGTTCGGCACGCTCGCCGACACCGCCGAAGCCCGCAAGCTGATCGAACAACTCAACGTGGCTTACGACCGCACCGGCAGCCCGTTCCGTGTCGAGCGCGTGGCGACCGGATACCAACTCCTCACACGTCCCGAATATGCCTATTGGCTGGGGAAGTTGCATCAGCGCCAGGCAGCGTTGAAATTATCCGCCCCGGCTCTCGAAACGCTGACCATTCTCGCCTACCGCCAACCGATGACGCGGGCCGATCTGGAATCGCTCCGCGGCGTGCAATGCACCGAAATCCTGAAGATGCTGATGGACCGCGGCCTGGTGCGGATCGCCGGTGAAGACAACACGCTCGGTCGTCCGTTTCTGTACGAAACCACGCGGAAGTTTCTGGAAACCTACGGCTTGCGCAATCTCGACGATCTTCCCGATGCCGGCCAATTGCGCCGCAAGCGGGAAGTCCCGCTGGTCGAAGCGACCGAAGAAGCCGACGCGGCGTGATTCCGTTCAATCCCTGGAATTCAAAGGCGTCGGGGCGGGGGCCCCGACCTATGATTTTCGATGGATTTCACATCCATAGGTTGGGGCCCCTGCCCCGACTCTTCAAACTCACAGCATCGTACCCCGAAGCACGATCAAGGCGACGCTGAAATAAATCACCAGGCCGGTGACGTCGACAAATGTGGCGACAAACGGAGCCGACGACGTGGCGGGATCGAGCCCGGCCCGCTTCAAACCAAAGGGAATCATCGCCCCGGCGAGGCAACCCCACAGCACGATCCCCACGAGCGACACCCCGACGGCAACGCCGACCAGTAACCAATGTGGGCCGTAGAGCGTCGAGAAGGCACTCCACAGGGCAATGCGGAGGAAACCAATCATTCCCAACACGAGACCGAGTGCCAATCCCGACATCAATTCGCGTTTCAGCACTGTGAACCAGTCCCGCAGTTGGATTTCCCCGAGGGCGAGCGCGCGGACAATCAACGTGGCCGCTTGCGATCCCGAATTCCCGCCGCTGGAAATGATCAACGGGACAAAGAGCGCGAGCACCACGGCCTTCGCGATTTCCGCTTCGAAATAGCCCATCGCCGTGGCGGTGAGCATTTCGCCGAGGAACAGCACGATCAGCCACACCCCGCGCTTGCGGATCAGCGTGGGCAACGGTGTTGCACTGTACGACAGTTCGAGTGCTTCGAGGCCACCGAGCTTTTGCATATCCTGCGTCGCGGCTTCTTCGGCGATGTCGATCACATCGTCAATGGTGACGATGCCGAGCAGCCGCTCGTTGTCGTCCACCACCGGCAACGCCGTGCGGTCATAGCGGCGGAAGATTTCGACCGCCGAGCGTTTTTCATCGGTGGCTTTCAGCGCGACGTATTGCGAATCCATCAATTCATCGAGCCGCCGATGGGGATTGGCGAGCAGCAACTGACGGATTCGCAAATCATCAATCAGGCGATGATCGTCGTCGACCACGTAAACGACGTTGAGGGTCTCGCTGTCCTGTCCATGCTGACGAATGTGGTCGAGCACATGTTCGATGGTCCAATGCGGCCGCACACACACAAAGTGGGGCGTCATCAAGCGACCGACCGAGTCGGCTGGAAAATCCAGCAGCAATTCCGCGAGGTGCCGCTGTTCTTCCGAGAGCCGGGCCAGACTGCGGTCCCGTTCATCTTCCGATAAAGACTCCAGCAACCTGGTGCGATCGTCGTCCGCCATGTCGGACAGCAACGGCCCCACCACATCACCGGGCAGATCGCGCACCAGCTTCTGCTGTGACCATCGGTCAAGATATTCAAAAATGCGCGCCCGTTGTGGACCGCGCAACAGCCGCATGACCGCGAGATCTTCTTCATCGCTCAATTTATTTAGCAGCCCGGCGACTTCGACAGGCAGCCATTGATCGAGCGTTTCCCGCAATGTGGCTTCATCACCATCGGCGATGAGTTCGCGAATTTCCGGCAACAACAATTGCTGCAGCATGAAGACGATCCTTGAAAACCGGCACAGGCAAGATGGCCTCCCGTTTTCGCGGATCGGAATCGATTCAACAACCCCACCAACGAGATTGTTACCTCATCGACAGGCATTTTGCCTGGCTGGCGTCGTGATGATGATCGGTCTGTCCACCAGGAGCGAGAGACTCTCGTGTGCCATCTGGCACCGTCAGTGTTTTTCCAGTCGACGAAAAAGCAGCCCTGCCAGAGCCAGTGGCTCACACGTCGCCGAATAATTCGCGAATCGGGTCGCCGTGTTCGACCAGCCGCGTCGGTCGATTTTGCGCGTCCGGCAGATGCGTATTGGCGTCGATTCCCAGCACGTGATAAATGCTCGCAAGCAAGTCCCCCGGACCGAGCGCCCGGTCTTTCGGTTCGCCGCCATTCCAGGTGGTGGAACCAATGATCTGCCCCTCACAAATGCCGCCGCCGGTGAGCACGGCGGACATCGCCGCCGGCCAGTGCCCGCGCCCGGTGTGAACGTCGATGTTCGGAGCCCGGCCGAACTCCCCGTACGCCGCCACCAGCACGTTGTCGGCCATCCCGCGCTCGCGCAGGTCTTGCACGAGTGCCGAAAACGCCTGGTCATACACCGGCAGCCGCTTCCGCAAATTCTTCTCGATGGTGTAGTGATCGTCCCACCAATCGACATCTTTTTCGTACAGGTTAATTGTGACGAACGTCACCCCGGCTTCGACCAGCCGCCGCGCGAGCAAGGCCCCCTGACCGTAGGCATGACGACCGTACCGGTCCCGCAGGGCATCCGGCTCGCGGGAAACATCGAAGACCTCGTTGATCCGTGGACTGCCGATGAGATCAAACGCTTGATCATGCACGGCGTCGAGTGATTGACCGGCCGTGGTTTGATCGAGATTCGTGCGGAAGGCGTCCATGCGCTGCAGCAACTGCCGCCGATCATCCAACCGGCCGAGTGGCAGTTCCTTCGGCAGTGCGAATTCCGGGCGGCGAAAGTTTCCGAGCGACGGATCGCCGCCGGAGTTCACCGCGTTGTAGCGACTGCCGAGATACGCCGCGGACTGATAAAACCCGGCGTGCGAACGGTAGTCTTCGGGGATGCACACATACGGCGGCACGCCCGGGCGATTCGGTCCGTGCAGCTTCGCCACGACGGCACCATCCGCGGGGTTTTGCTGCCCTTTCTGCCGCGCGTTCAACAGCGGATAACCGGTCTGGACCCAGTGGGTGGCGTCATCGTGTACGCTGAGCGTGTGGGTGAGCGAACGAATCACCGTGAGATGTTTGGCGATGTCGACATGCCGGGGCATCAACTCGCAGACATCAAAACCGGACAGCGCCGTCATGATGGGCGAGAACGGCCCACGGACCTGTTCCGGCGCGTGCGGCTTCATGTCGTACATATCGATATGCGACGGCCCGCCCGCCATGCAGAAGAGAATCACCGCCTTGCCGTTGTTGAGGGGCGGACTCGCCGCCGCTGTCCGGATTGGCGAAGCCGCACCGGCAATGAGCCCCGCGGTCCCCCACTTCAACATCGACCGGCGTGGTAGCCCGGCGAGCTGCTGCTCTGCCTGCGCGGAAACGGACCACATCGCATCGTCCCTCTGGCGTGCATTAACCGGCGACCATCAGAGTGTACCGCCAACGCATTGGCAATGGTAGATGTGTCCGCGATTTGATCTTCGCCCCCCGAAAAGAGTCGCAAACCGTCGCCTGTGGCCATCGTCGCCCGCTGCGATGGAGGCCGAAGATGACGCGGGCCAGCCCCGGTAATGTGTGGCTTGTCGACTTGGGACGGGGTGCCTTGTTCTCCTGCCCACACACAGGAAAAGCGTGAACAGGCCACGGCTTCGAAGTCCACGGAGAAGCCGTGTCTGCGGTTGCTTCGGGAAGCGCTCAAAGACACTGCTTCGAGTACAAAGCAGTGGCACATCCACAGTTCCCGAATCGACTGAAGCAGGGCCACCCCGCCGGATGCAACAGACGCTGCGCGTCCATGGGCGGATCGCCGGGCGTTGTGTGTTCGGCGTCGACGGCTGCAAGCGGAAACTGGCCCGCACCCGGTCACACGCCAACGCTCACACATGCGGCCGCGTGAGGGTATACTGCATCGCGATGCGGCCTCTCGATTGCCCTCTAAGAAAATGAGCTGCGATGGCGAAATTTCCCCAGGCGGTGCTGGACCAGTGCGCGGCGAATATCAGAAAAGTCGCCACCAAGTATGGCTGCAGTACGCGGCAGATTATCAGTGGTGCGAATCCGCAGGGGGACAACCCGGACGAATCGTGCCGCATCTTTAATTTCGTCGTGATTGGTAAGCAGACGCTGGGTCTGGCTCTCCATCCGGCGGAAGTGTCCTATCTGACGGCGACGGTCTTCGTGGGGCAAAACAACGCGGGCGGGCTGGAAGAGTTTATTGAAAGTCCCGAAGCCGACAACTGGCCGTCCCTGCGAGAGTTGTTGACCGTCGATTCCCCGGAGAATCTCGCTCATTTTGATCGACTCATCGGGATTCTCGGAACACCATTGCCCACGGATCGTGAGACGCGGATCGCTCAGTGGAGGCAAGCCCCGGAGTCCGCCCAAGCCGCTCTGGCGGAACTCCAAGCCGAATACGACCCCCTGCAGTATCCCACGCCGGCCATGATCGAGAAATACCTGGCAAAGGAAGACCTCGTGATCATCAACCCGGACGATTTGCCGAAGCGGTAGGGCGATTCACAATGCAACGGGCACGACCGGTTCCCCAACCGGCAATAGCCGGTTTGACGCGATGTCTGGCGAGCCAGTACGCTGACAATTTAATGACGAGTCGCCCGCTCGAAATGGATTCAGGTCAATGAGCATGACGGAAATCCTTCAAGAACTTCCCCAGCTCTCTCGTGCGGAACGGCGAGCAATTCTCAATCGCTTGCTGGAGCTGGACGAGGACGCAGACATCCTCGAAGAACGTCGACAACAGAGCGACGAGGCGTTCCAGATGCTCGATGCCATGGAGGCCGAAGATGACGCGAGCCAGACCCGGTGATGTGTGGCTTGTCGACCTGGGACTGGCAGCGAAAGTTCGTCCCTGTCTGGTGCTGAGCGACTATCCTGCTGACGACGAATTGACAGGGTGGCCCAGACGCCGCTTTGGGCGTCTGGGTTCACAAGAGGAAACGCCATCCGGGCATCAGTCATGGCACGTTCGGCCTCTTGTAAACCCAGACGCTGAGTACAGCGTCTGGGCCACCCGCCGTCTGGGACCACCCAAACAATCAGGGGCACCCGGGGGCTGATTCTGACTAGTCTTTCCAGACGTCCGTGTACGGAGCGGGAAAAGTCAATGTGGGAATCGTCTCGATCTTCACGTTGTCGACTTCGAGAACGGAATCACTCGGGCCCGAGGACTGCAACACGAGGTCCACTGTCTTCAATCGATTGCCCGTTGCAGAATTAAACGGCAAAACTCCGATATTCGTCCCGTCGACAAAGTACGTCATCGTTCGGCTGACAAAATTGACGTCGACCTGCAAATTGTGGAACTGCCCATTTCCTTTAGGAACAGCGCGCACGACCTGATTCGGGGATGCGAAATTCTGTCCAAAGATGACATCCAAACCATCGAGTCCAATCGTGCCGATATGATGACCGTTTTCATCAAGGCCGCGCAGAAAAGCGAAGAGGTATTGCGCTGTGGGCGCGCTCGGCCCCCGTTGAAGCCGATAATCGGCACTGATCCGCATATTGGAATTGGTCGTCACGGAGGGAGCAGCGTGCTGGAAAAAGCCGGAGTAGAAGCCGGGAGAAAACTGTTCGATCGCAGTTCCCGTTATTTTGACGTTTTGCATCCCACCTGACGGACTCACCTGCGCTGCGTTGACGGAAACATTCTGCAGAGCGATCCATCCATCTTGACCAGCGAGTTGCCCCAAGTGAAAAATCGGCGTCTCAAAACCGGTCTCATATTTCGAGCATCCACTGATGCCGAGCATCATCGTGACGGCAGCTATGACAGTCATTGACGCCGATCGTACTTTCAATTGCATTTCTTGTGATCTCCTTCTTAAAGTTTTTGGACGAGAGATATAATTCTAGACAGAACGGCGGGCTGATGCAAAGTGACGTAGGGCCGGTTCCACCGGCCTTTTTTGAGCTGCGATATCCCAACGGATCGGCCGGTGGAACCGGCCCTACATCTCTACCGTTTGGTATAGCGCGGATATTGGGATCCTACAAAGCGCAAGCGTCATGGATCATACACGACCGTGCAATCGGGCAAACTCTGCAGGAACAACCGCCCATAGGCTTTGGTGCGGATGCGGGGGTCGAGGATGGCGACCATGCCGGTGTCGGTGCGGGTGCGGATGAGGCGGCCGAAGCCTTGCTTCAGTTTGATCACCGCTTCGGGCACCTGGTACTCATTGAACGGGTTTCCCCCCTGGGCCCGGATCGCTTCCACGCGGGCTTCCAGCAACGGGTGATCGGGCACGCTGAAGGGCAGCTTGGTGATGATCACGTTCTGCAACGCGTCGCCGGGGACATCCACGCCCTGCCAGAAACTTTCCGTCCCGAAGAGGACGCCCTTGGTATCGCGACGGAATTTGTCAAGCAGCAGATTGCGGGGGACATCTTCGCCCTGCACGTAGACGCCGTAACGCTCAGCGGTGAGCCACGGCATCAACCGGCGGACGCAGTTTTGCAGCATGCGATAACTGGTGAAGAGGACGAACGCCCGGCCCTGCGTCCATTCCACATACCGCCTCACGCGGTCGCACACGGCGATGTCGTACGCCTGCGGTTCGGTGCCGGGGTCGGGCATGCCGTCGGCGAGGACCAGCTTCACCTGCTCACGAAAATTGAACGGACTGTCGAGCCGCAATTCGCTGGCCCGCGTCAGTCCGAGCCGATGCCGGATGAAGTCGAAATTTCTCTGACCGACAGCGAGGGTGGCACTCGTCAGAATGGCCACGTCGACCTTATTAAAAAGTTCGTCACGCAGGACTGGGCCGACATCAATGGGGGCGGACATGAGCCGGGTGCGGGTGCCGTCCTGACCGAACGCTTCGATCCAATACACGTTGTCCGGAGGATTCTGTTGCAGCCACGCGAGCAGGGAATCGGCCCAGTCGGCGCACCGGTCCGCCGCCGCGAGGTACTCGATTTTTTCCTCTTCCTTTTGCAGACCCTGCGCGAACTCGAGGATGGCCGCTGCGAGTTGTTTCAGCGACGGCGTGAGACGATTGTCAGTGTCCGGCGGGGCTCGCAGCCGCCCATTTTGCGGACAACGGGTCTCACGGAAGTAGCGCAGGTCCTCGAACAACTGCCGCGCGAGTTGGCGGGACTGGGCGACCAATCGTTGCAGTTCATGCGTGTCAGGACGCGCGAGCAAACCTTTCTGTTGACGATCGTTGAACAGGCGATTCAACAGATAGTCGATCTGCCCGCCGGTCAGCGACAGCCCGAGATGATCGGCCGCGACCTGCTCGACGGTGTGGGCTTCGTCGAAGATCACCACATCATAATCGGGCAGGACCGACGCCCCCTGTCGCCGCAGCGCAAGATCGCTGAAGAAGAGCGCATGATTCACCACCAGCACGTCGGCGTTCCACACCCGTCGCCGCGATTTGTAGTAGAAGCAGTCGTCATAGGTCGGACAGTTTTTGCCGAGGCAATTACCGTGCTCGCTCTTGGCTTCGTCCCACACAGCGGGCAACGGTTTGAAAGCGAGATCGGACAGACTGCCATCGGTGGTTTGTCGGGTCCACGTGAGAATCTCGCTGAGCTGATCGACTTCTTCCGGCTTCGCGAACAACGCCGCGGCACGGGCGACCGCTCCTTTGGTGCGACGCAGGCTGAGATAATTCGACCGGCCCTTCACCAGCACCGCGGAGAACTCGACCGGCAGGACCGCGTTGAGGAACGGGATGTCGCGAGACATCAACTGTTCCTGCAGGCTGATCGTGTGGGTCGAAATGACGATCTTCTTGCGGGGCTGGCCTTCCCCCTGACCGGCGGTCGCGGCGAGAATCGCCGGGACGAGGTACGCAAAGCTCTTGCCGGTGCCGGTCCCCGCTTCAACGAGCAGGTGTTCCTTATTCGCGATGGCGTGCTCGACCGCGGCGGCCATCTCCAACTGCTGCGGACGACTTTCGTACGCCCCCAACCGCTGAGCAATCCGCCCTTCGGGTCCCAACACCAACCGCGACTCCGATTCCACCGGCATTGCCTGCGTCCCTGCGACTCAAAATCCACATCGCGGTTGTAAGACGCACGGGGTCCGTTCGCAAGGATCGCATGTCGAACCCCCACGGGCTGACCGACGATGCGCGGGTTCGCTGCGTCCCTCAAGCCATGGCACAGGAGAGCGTTTGAAACTTCGGCGGATTCACGGCGGCTTGCACGCGATCGCGCCGCAGCACGAGTCGGATTTCGTTGCCCCGTTCGTTGTGCGTCACTTCGTCGAAAAAGTTGCGAATGAGCAGCAGGCCTCGACCGTGAGCGCGTTCCATATTCTCGGGCGTGGTCGGGTCGGGCAGTTTGGTCACGTCGAAACCGCGGCCTTCGTCGCGGATGACGATGGCCGCGCGATTGGTATCGAGCGCGACGGTGACACGCACGCGGCGGTTCTGATAAGGCGACTGACGCGCGCGCTCTCGAATCGTGCGCTCGTAAGCCTCGTCGTCGATGCCGCGCAAGTCCGACGCGACTTCGAGGTTGCCGTGGACGATGGCGTTTAACAGCGCCTCTTCGAGGGCCACGCCGACGCGCATCCGCCGGTGTTCGCTGCACAGATCGAAGTCGGAAATGTCGGCCAGCAATTTTTGAATCAAGGCGGGCAGCACGCTTCGATCGTTGGTCAGCGAGAACTGCTCGGTACAAGCGGTGCGGGTCCGCACCAGCGACCCCAGTGCCTTGGCCGAGCGCGAGCGATCCAGCGCGCCCGCGACTTCCGACAGCAACCACGGTTTGAGCTGGCGTTTGGGCAGGTAACTGGCGGCTCCGCGCTGCAGCGCTTCGACGGCGACTTCCTCACTGCCCGACGCCGTCATCACGATCACGGGAACGCCCGGGTAGGACGATTTCATCTCATCGATCAGATCCAGGCCGCTGCGATCGCCCAATTGCAAATCGGTCAGGACGAGGTCCACGGACGTTTCCCGCAATCGTTCCAGTGCTCCCGACACGGACGTGGTGCAAATGCAGACGTGCTCGGTTTGTGCGCGGAACAAATGACTGGCGAGTCGCAATTGATCGGGACAATCATCAACAATCAGAATTGTAGCCACGAAAGGACGCTCCGGAAATCAGAAGTGAAGAGATGAGAAGCTGCGGTGGACGCGAACGTTCGAAAAAGGGTTGGTCAGAAACGAGATTAGTGCCGTCGCACCGTTTGCAGAGTCCGTTCCCCCTTGCGCGATGTGATGGTGCGACGGTAGCCGTTCCACGAGGCAATCGTGTCGAGCAATGCCTGCCGGTTGATTGGTTTCGTGGCGAAATCGTCGCAGCCGGCGTTCAGGCATTTCTGCCGGTCGCCGTCCATGGCGTTCGCCGTCAGGGCAATCAAGGGGAGCGGACAATTCCGCTCCCGCAGCAGTTTGACCGCCGAGTAACCGTCGAGCACGGGCATCTGCATGTCGACGAGGACGATATCGAAGTCGCGGTCGGCGTTGGGCCGCTCCAGGCGGTCGACCAGTTGCCGCCCATTTTCCACGAACGCGGCGGTGAGTCCGGCGCGCTGGAAAATGAATTCGAGCAGCCGACGGTTGTCCGGAGAGTCGTCCGCAACCAGCACCCGCGCCGGTGCCGCCGGTTCAGGGGAATTCGGTCTGGTTGCCAAGCGCGGATCGAGGCGATGCTCGACGGCGGCGATCCGGGCTGCAACGGGAACGAGCGGCAACCGCAGGGTGAAGGTGCTGCCGACGTCGGTCTCGCTCGCCACGGTGATCTCTCCGCCGCACAACCGGGCCAGGCGGCGACTGATACAGAGCCCGAGTCCGGTCCCCCCTTGCGCCCGCGTGGTCGAGGAATCAATTTGGGAAAAGGCTTCAAACAGGCAGGCGAGCTTGTCGGTCGGGATGCCGATGCCGGTATCTCGAACGGCCATCGTCAACCATTCTCCGGCTTCATCCGTGACGGCGCGAACATGGAGCGTGACGCTGCCGCGCGGCGTAAACTTGATGGCATTGCCGAGCAGATTGATCAGCATCTGACGCACGCGGCGCACGTCGAGCAGGCATTCCGCGGGAACGTCCGGTGCCAGATCGACGACTAAAGCCAGTCGCTTCATATCGGCACGACCCTGAAGCGTGTTGACAATCTCGCAGGCCAACAGCGCCGGCGAACAGCGTTCGGGGAGGATATCGATTCGTCCGGCTTCCACCTTGGATAAATCGAGGATGTCGTTGATCAGCTCCATCAGATGTCCGCCGTTCCGCTCGATGGTCGAGCAGAGTTCGATCGACTCGGCGTCGGTCTGCTTGTAGCGCAAGTGCTCCGTGAAACCGAGGATTGCCGTCAGTGGCGTCCGGATTTCGTGGCTCATGTTGGCGAGGAATTCACTCTTGGCGAGATTGGCCGACTCGGCAGCCTGAACGGCTTTTTCGAGGGCTTTTTCGGTGAGAATCCGCTGCGTAATCACGTTCGTGAACATCACGACCCCGCCGATTTCGCCGTCGTCGTTCGTCCACGGGTGGATCGCCCATTCCAGCCAGACTTCCGTGCCGTCGGCGCGCGGAAAGCAATCCCGCTTGCACTCGTGAATCTGTCCGTTCAGGCAATCCTGGTGGATCTCTTTCCAGCGCTGGGGAACGTCCGGAAAAACCTCGTAGTGGGAACGACCGGTCAACGATTGTCCTTCGAGACCGTAGTCCTTCAGCCACTGATCGCTGTGTGTGATGTACTGCATGTCGCGGTCGAACATGGCAACGGCGGCGGGGGTATGCTGGATCAGCATCTGCATGCGGTGTCGCTGATGCTCCAGCGCGTCCAGCACGCGCCGCTGTTCGGTGATATCGGAAGTCGTTCCCGTCATTCGAACGGCACGCCCGTCTTTATCCCAGAAGGCTTGCCCTCGGACGCGAAACCAATGGTATGCTCCCGATTTGAGACGCATGCGATGTTCGAGATCGTACGGAGCCACACCGGCCAGGTGTTGTTCGACGGCGGCCATGACGCGGGGCGCATCCTCGGGGTGAAGGATCTCGAGCCAAAAATCGACATGTTTGGGAACGATGGCGTCCGTTTCGTAGCCCAGCAATGCGATGTATTGCTGTGAAAACCAGACGGAACCGCTAAGAACGTCCCAATCCCAGATCCCGTCGCGCGAACCGGCCACCGCCCGTTGAAAGCGGGCTTCGCTTTCCTGCAATTGCACGTCGGCCCGGCGGCGGCTGCTGATGTCCCGAACGTGGGCCACGCCGTACGCGATTCCCTCATATTCGACGTAAGTGGCAAGGACTTCGACCGGAAAGATGCGGCCGTGTTTGGTCCGATGCCGGGTTTCGAGATGGATATGCCCCCGTGCCTTTTGACTGGCCCACACCGCGGGCCATTTTTCGATGGTCACATCGGGATCGAAATCGGGAACCGAGAGCTGCAACAGTTCTTCGCGGGTATAGCCGAGGCTGAGGCAGGCCCGTTCGTTGACGTAATCCAGTCCGCCATCGGGCCGCACCCAGAACACGGCGTCCGGGCTGTGCTCCACGCTGAACTCCGTCAGCCGCAACTGATGCTCCCGCTGCTTGTCCTGCATCGTATTGTGCAGCACGCTCACGCAGCCGACGAGTCTCCCACTGACATTGCGTAACGGGGTCGACCGCGCCCGGATCCAATGCCGTCTGCCATCCGCTTCCACAAACAGCAGGTCGGTCGGCGGAACCGTCTCGCCCTGCAATGCTCGACCGCAGGGCCATTCGTCGGGTGTCAGCAGCCTCCGACCGTCATCGGCGAAAATCTGCAGATGCTGCCGAAGATCGCCGCGGGTGATCGAGTCCGTCGGACCCATCCGCAGAAACAGTCGGGCGTGTTGATTCAGATAGACGATCCGGCCTTCGAGATCGATCACGAGCACGACATCGGCCAGATCGCCGACGATCGACTCGATCAGCCCGGACGAGATCAATTCCTCGCGTTGCGTGACGGTCTTCCGCGCGGAGATGTCGCGCCAAACCGAGCGACTGTACAGCACGTGGCCGTCGGCATCGCGCACGGCGGAGATATTCAGGCTTACGTCCCGTCGTTCGCCGGCTTTGGTTAGCAGCACCATCTCGGCATCGCGGACTTCACCCGTCGTGCGGAGTTGCTGCAGAATTTCCCGGGACCGACCGTGACAGGCCGGATCGTACATCTCGATCACCGGGCGTCCAACTACTTCCTCACGGGAGAATCCCGTCACGTTCAAAGTCGTGGTATTGCAGCAGAGAATGCGCCCCGTGGCGGCGTCGACCGACAGGCACATGTCGGGCGAATTTTCGTAAAGGTCGCGAAAATCGAGTTGCTCTTCGAGTTGCACGTCGACATCGGCAACGGCGACGATCTCCGGGACGTCCATGGCGACCAGATGCTCGATGGCGGCCGCATCGAACCGCCAGGCGCGGCCGACTTTGGTCCCCGGCAATTTCCCGGAAGACGCCAGACGGTACACCGTGTCGTGGGAAACACGTAACCGCAGGGCGACTTCGGCGAGCGTGAGGAGTTCGGTCTTCATCAGCGTGGACTTCCGTGCAAACCTGCCGGGGAAAAACTGAGCCGCGACGGCATTCACATTGATTGAACTTCGGAAAACCTAGGAGCCTGTCCGCGTAATTGAAGCCAGCGGGTTTGGTGTGATTTTTCGGGGGAGTGATCGCGGCGTGGGGGCTGGTGGCCGAGCCGCCGTCGGGCGGCCTACGCTGTCGCGTGGCGGAAGAGTTTCAGCAGGTTGTGCGTTAGGCACACCAGTTGCCATTCGGCCTGCATCTTCTTCAGGCTCCGCATCGCGAACTGGCGAAAACCTCCTCCCTGTTTGATCTGACCGAACACCGGTTCGACTTGTCCCTTCCGCTTCTTATACGTCGCACGGCCCGTTTTCGTCCGCAGCGATCGGGCCATTCGCTGCTTCGGTGTGAGTGACTGCGGAATCCGTCCCCGCGGCACCGGCGGTAGCTCTTCGTGATGCTTCAACCGCTGCGTCGCAATGTACGGCG
>JAKFUG010000072.1 GCA_021732785.1 Planctomycetaceae bacterium | reverse complement strand
CCGACGTGCGGCGGACTTCCGGTTGGACTTCGAGCCACAGGGCGTCGCTGTCCGGTTCCAACCGGTGGAGCAGCCGCGTGTAGGCATCGTGGGCCGCCGGGTCGGCCGTCTCCGGCTGCGTCCGCTGCGCCTCGGTCGCCGTGGCCTGCGACGGCGTTGCAATCAGAAAATCAATAAACTGAACTGCAGTGACTTTCGGCGGACTCAGGCGTGTGACTCTAGCCAGACGGCGGAAATTCCGTAAGCCGAAATCCACGACACTGCGTAACTCCTATCTATTATTCCGGCTTCTTTTCTTCCGGCTTTTCTTCTTCGACTTTCGGGGCGTCTTCTTTCTTGGGAGCGTCGAGTTTCTTCTTCGCTTCTTCGAGTTCTTTCTTCAACGCGTCCGCGGCTTTCGTCAGTTCGGTCGATGATTTTTTCAACTCGGCGACTTCGGCTTGCGATTTTTCCAATGCGGCCTTGGCATCGTCCGCTTCTTTCTGAGCGACTTTCATCGCTTCTTTGGCTTTCTCGCCCGCATCAACGGCGGCTTTCGCTGCTTCGTCGGACTTCTTCGCGGCAGCCGTGGCGTCATTCGCGGCCTTGGTCGCGGTGGCGGCTTTTTCATTCGCGGCGTTTGCAGCAGCGGTCATCTCTTTTGAAACGGCGTCACTCTTCACGGCTTTGTCGTCCGAAGCTTTCGCCAGGGCGACCGCGGCGTCGCGTTCCTGTTGAGCCGCCGCGAGCTCGGCCTTCATCTTTTCGAGACCGTTTTTCAACGCCACAACTTCCGCTTCGGCGCGGGTCGCGTCTTCGGCACGCTTCAGGGCTTCCGGATAGGTCAACGGAAAGCGATAGCAGCAATTATTTTGCGGCACACACGTCTGGCAAGCCGGGCGGCCGGCGAACGCGGGGGCAGCGAGGGCGGTCAAAACGAGGCCAAACGTCACGAAGCGTTGCATGGTGTGTCACCTTTTTCGGTGGGATTTCAGGGGCGGGAGCTCATCACAAAGGACGGTCGCGGTTTCCGATGAGCTTACCACTCCATCGGCGAAAGTCCCACCCAAACTGTGCGGACAACGCATTTGAATCCGCTTCCATAACGCCACATCTTTGCGCACCCGGTAAAATCGGCATGAACCGACGTTGATGCGTGGGCGGACGGGTCAACGCTGCACGCTGTATGTCAGATTTCAGGCCGTGATCAACTTGAATCCCAAGGCGTCGGGGCAGGGACCCCGACCTAAAATTGAGGTTGGTTTTCACAGGAATAGGTTGGTTTTCCCAGGCATCGGTTGTTTTTCATTTACATAGGTCGGGGCCCCCGCCCCGACTCTTCAGACGGAACGACGCCCAGCATTCCGCGGCTCAATGCGATGGAAACAGCAGCGTGGGAATGGCGTCCACGTCGGGACTCTGTTGCTGAAAGTACGCGATGGCGTGCTGCATCTGGATCGCCGTCGGTGCGGCAACGGCGATGCGTTGGGGGGAAACGCTGGCGACATCGACCGCCGTCGGGTTGCCGTCCACAACACGCAGTTCCTTCACCATGCCGGTTCGCGGCTCCCAGCGTGGGCCAAAGTGATACACGGCCCAGTACATCAGCTTGGCTGTCCGCTCGTCGACGCCGCCACAGCGGCAGGCGTCGTAGTACATGCGGTGCGTATCCTGCCACGAGTTCTGCATCGTCACGCAGGCGACGTCATGCACCACGGAGGCTTCACGGTACGCCCCGTCCCACGGGCCGCCTAAGAAACTCCAGAACGCCTGGGGAATCGAGGCCCCGTTGACCAGCGATCCTTGCGGGGCCGACCAATCCTTGCCGTACGGATCGATATAACCAAAATCGACGATCAGGCGGGCATCGCGAACACCGACCAGTTCCAGCCGCAATTCCCCGCGGAAATGGCCCCAATCTTTTCCCGGGGGGACATCCGTGGGATAGGTGGCCGGCATCACCGGCAACGCTGGGGAAATGGGCACAACCTGGGGCGGCCGGGGGGAAGGCGGATAAGCCGCCGATGTGGCACAGCCCATCGTGCCGACGATGGCCAGCAAGCCGATCGATAGCCAGCGAATTTCGTTCATGCAGCACGACGTTGAGGCGTCGCTTCCATCGTGGATTTCGGCTGCGGCCACCATTGGCGGTGCGGGTCTTCCCACGGGAGCAACGCTACCGCCGGTCGCGGCCAATCTGCCCACGCGGCCGACTGAAACGGGGCCGACGAAGCCTCCGCAGTGATCCGGCTGGCAATCTCGTTCGCCAATACCGGCGCGAGGGCCAGTTTCGTCGGCCAACCGGTGGTCACATTTCCGGCACACAGCACCTGCGCTGTCTCGGGACGGGAACCCTGGCTGGTGGCCCCTTCGGCCCGGTCGGTTTTGTAGGTCGACCATTCGGTCTGATCGAACGAAACTCCCGGCAGGACCGATTGCAATTCTTGCGCGGCACGTTGTGTTAACGCACGGGGTGTCATCGCGACGCCGTCTTCCGCGAGTTGGCCGCCGATCTGCCACACCATGCGGCCGCGGGCATCGACATCGCAGGTGATGGTCACCCGCGTCTTGGCTCCATCCACACAGTGTCCGTTCAGCGCGGGCAATTCGCCGCGGACCAGCACCATTTGCAACGGCCGGCGTTGCATCACGGCGTCGTCCAGTTTCGCCATCTTGCGGAGCGCGGCATTTCCGGCCCCCGCGGTAAACACGACTTGCCGCGGCGTGAGCACCAACTCACGGCCGGATTGCAGATCGGTGAGTTCCACCGCCGTGATTTCGCCGGGGCTCTGCAAGCGGAACCGGAGGCCGTTCGCGACATCGATTTTCAACAGGCGGTCTTGATATTGCCCGGCGAGATCGGCGAGGAAACTCCGCGGGCAAATGACTTGTTCGGCGAGCCGGGCGACGGTGCCGGGAACCTGTCGCAAGGCGTCCGGACGATCGTCAGCGCTGAGCGTTTCCGGCTTGATTTGAAGTCCGACACGAGCGCCAATCATTCCTGCACGGGACGTCAACGAATCGGTTTGCCAGAGGTAACAGCACTCGGACCGCACCCGCGTCCGGGTCAGATTCGGCATCCCGCGACCGAGGAGCGCGTCGCGCCAGACCCCCGGCATACCCCGGATGCTTTTCGCCGCCGGGGTCAGCAAACCCTGCAAGGTGTATTTCAGGCCGCCGTGAATGATGCCCTGGGAGGCAACCGTTTGCCCGGAACCGAGTTCGCCGGCTTCGAGAAGGACCGCGTGGCAACCTTGCCGCGCAAGCCGATCGAGCAGCCACAGCCCGGCAACACCGCCACCAAAAACCACTGCGTCTAATCGCATCGACGCCACTCCCGGCCTTTCACATCCCCGCGCAACGCCGGTTGTAGATCAAAGATCGATTTCCCGAAAGGGGAGTTTTCACCGCGGACATTTTGGGCGCGAAAGCAGATGCAAAAAGGGGGGAAGCAATGACCGCTTCCCCCCTCTCGGAGTTGACATGCACTCACGCCTCGCGGGAGCGCGCGGGCTTGTTCAATCCTGGACTCCGCTATTCCGTGATGGGACCGTCGGAAGATTCTCCACTGGCTTCACGAGTGGCGGCACCTTTCTTAAACCCGGAAAACTTTCCGGTATCCCCGTCAGTGTTGCTGTAGGAACCCACGGCAATCAGGGAGATGAGCGAGAAGCCGCTGAGTTGCTCTGTTCCACCGGTATAATCGCGACTTGCGCTAATGATGGAGATCACCCCCAGATCGAGTTCCGTGTAACTGTAGTCGAAGGTTCCGTTCGCACCCACCAAGCTGAGCGTCCCATTGGTCCGGAACGAAGCGTCAAAGGGGTATTTGGTTGAATCGTTATTGAACGTGAATTTCAACCCGAACTTGCTTCCCTTTGCAGCCGCTTCCGCGGATTGCGGCATCACAGCCGTTAAGGCCACCAAAACTGCCATAATCGAAAATGTACGCATGATCAAAGCCCTCTTCCAAATCGTAATTATCGAGATTACCGGCCCATTCCGTAATCCCTGCGTTGATTCTGCGAAACCACCCCGCCAGTAACAAGTGTTAAAATGGGCCCCTTTGTTAAAAATGTGTGGGCAGTAAAAGAGTTACATCCGTAATTAGCAGGAATAGAGCAAGAGTAAATCCCGACACACGATAGGGCCTCTACCTTAAAAACTTGAGCAGATGGTGTGGAGACGAGGCAAAAATCGTTGTGAACGTATGGACCCGTACGTAACACGGAATGGTGCCTCCAAGCAGCGACATTCCCCATTTGACGATCGCGCATCCAACCCCTAGCATTCGTCGCTGCACAACCGCCGAGCGAAAAATCCGCGGCTTGCCGCTTTGTCCTTATTGCTACACCGGAGCGCCGCAATGCCCACCGATTCCATTGATCAACACGACGACGATGCCTGCATCACCGGTTCAGCATCAATCCGGACCGTTTCGACGGATTCCAAACCCGTAGACTTGCCGCGCATTGAGCGGGCGGTTCGCGAGATTTTGGCCGCCGTCGGAGAAGATCCGGACCGTGACGGATTGCTCGAAACACCGGCGCGTGTTGCCCGGATGTATGCCGAGCTCTTTGCCGGGCTGTCGCTGCAACCCGGACGGCATTTGCAGAAGACATTCGACGAACAATACGACGAACTGGTGCTCGTGCGCGACATCACGTTCAACAGCATGTGCGAACATCATTTGCTGCCCTTCATCGGCAAAGCGCACGTGGGCTATTTGCCACGGGGAAAAGTTGTCGGCTTGAGCAAACTGGCTCGCGTTGTGGACGAAGTGTCCAAGAAGCCGCAGGTACAGGAACGGATGACGCATCAGATTGCCGACCTGTTACAGCAGGAACTCGATCCCAAAGGGGTCATCGTGATGCTGGAGGCCAGCCATTCGTGCATGACGATCCGCGGCATCCGCAAGCCGGGAAGCCTGACGATCACCAATGCCGTACGCGGGCTTTTCAAAACCAACGTGTCGAGCCGGGCGGAAGTGATGTCCCTGATTCACGGTCCGCGGATGGCGTGATTTCTGTCGTGGTTCCGTTTGAAGAGTCGGGGCAGGGGCCCCGACCTATGGATGAGAATCGCAACCGAAATCATAGGTCGGGGCCCCCGCTCCGACGCCTTTGGATTCACGCCGAGCTGGTACCGATTTTTCCGGGAACTCTTTCCAAAGACAGTGCGTCTGATGTTTAATCAGATCGGGCGGCGTTCTGTGCCGGTCCGTTGTGCGCTCTCTTCGGGACCCCGAAATCATGCGTGTTACTCCAAAATGGCAGCGTTGTGCTCTTGTCGTCGCGGCGCTGGTAATCGCGATTCATCAACCCGCGTGGGCCCTCATCACCGGGGGCGAGGGAAACGAGCCGATCAATGATCCCGGCTGGCCGAAAGGGGCGGCGGCGGTCTTCAACACGGAAACCCGCGTGGCCTGGTGGGAAGGGCCGCCGTTCGGGGGCGGACAATGGCACGCCGAGTGCAAAGGGGACGCCGCCGCACTCAGTCTGGTGCTCGATGATCTGAGCAAAGTCGATGTCCCGAAGAAGCGCGTCGTCCTGCACGATGGCTTCGGTCGCAGTTTCTGGCTCAATCCCAACGGCGACAAAGACAAATTAGCCAAATCGCTCATCGACTGGACCGTGATGGTCTGGCAGGCCGATCGGCTCAAATTTCAGCGCGGCTTGCCCGCCGGCTTCCGTGCGGTGGAAGAGGCCGAACCCATTCTCGCGCAGATCGATGTCTACACCGGCGGCTACGTGCGCTGGGCCGATGTCATCGTGCCGAAGGGGATCGAAGTCATTGATGAGCGTCTGGAAGCGCACGGGTTCAAAGTCACCGACGGCACCGTCATCGAAGGCAAGGTGATCGACTTGGCCACAATGAAACCACTGGTCGCCACCTTGATTCTGGAAGAAATCCAGCCGCAAAAACAGGGCGGCTACCAATACACGAAACTGGCGGAAGCGACGACGGATGCCGCCGGACACTGGGTGGTGAAAAACGCCCCGACGGCGTGGTGCCGCCTCATTCTGCAAGCGGACGGCTACGTTTCCCGCGTGATCGGCTACGGTAAATACGACGATAAGCCGCGCTGGTCGGAGCACAATTCGGGATTATCGAAGCCCGCCCCCGTGTCAGGCCGCGTGGTCGATGCGGCCGGAAAACCGTTGGCCGATGTCGAGGTGCGGATCGACAATCTCGACGCGAAGAATGGCGGCCGCTATGACACAGGGGACGAATCCAAAATCAAAACCGATGCCAACGGACGCTTTCGTGTGGAAGCCGTTCCGCTCGGCACGGCTTCAGTCTGGGTTCACAAGACGGGATACGTCCGCCCCGGTTTGGGACCGAACATCGACACGCCCGCTTCAGATGTGAAGCTGGAAATGCAACTGTCCGCGACGTTGCAAGTGCGTGTGGACTTCTCCTCCACGAAGCGACCGGAAGGCTATCTCATCAACATGAAACCGGAAGGGGGCGAAAAGATCGGTTCATGGGGCGGCAGCGCCAATATCGATGCGGACGGGCAACACACCTTTGAAGGCGTCCCCCCCGGCAAGTACATCATCACCGGTCGCCCCAACCCCGGCAGCGATAACCAGGAGACCGCTCCGGAAACCGTCGATCTGAAGGGCGGCAAAACGCTGGAATTGACGATCAAAGCCAAGTGAGATGATCGTCAGACATAAACTCACCACTCGATTCCATCGACTCTGTCAATCAGTTGCCAAAGTGTCGTCACATCCTTCATTTC
This sequence comes from Planctomycetaceae bacterium, assembly GCA_021732785.1. Lineage (GTDB taxonomy): Bacteria > Planctomycetota > Planctomycetia > Planctomycetales > Planctomycetaceae > DSVQ01. The sequence continues at coordinate 26,136 of JAKFUG010000072.1, read as the reverse complement.
GCCGAGTTGACAGGAGTTATCTTCGATCTGCTTGACGGCCACAGTTTCACCATTGCGCTGCTGGGTGAATTCGATGCGATCTATGCCGCCGATGCAACCGTTGTTCCTATTGGAATGATAGAACTCCATGAGTCTGTCTAATCCCTCAGTGTCAGCCTGAGAGAGCGACAGCGGTTCCAGTTCCTTGCGTGCTGTCTCTTCGATAATGCATCCCGGACGATTGACCCTGGATGGAAGTTGCACAATTGAAACCGTAAATTCCGACTCACGGCGAAACGTGAACTCGTATTCCGATTCATGGAAACAACCTGAGCTGTGAAGGCGAACAATGATTGAGTCACCTTCTTCCAGTTTTGAGAAAGGTTCCCATTTGGCGACGGGTGCTGCGACCCCGACCACGTGCCACCGCGGTATCTCAGGATCGATCTGTTCGCGATTGACGAGCGCGCTGCTTGCCAGATAGCCGATGGGCACCAACAACAGGCAAGCCACGACCGCGATGATTCGTCCACGATTCGACAGGAACGGATTCCTTCTCATCGGCTGGTCTCCTACCGAGTAACATACCCGAATGGCGCGAGGATTAGAAATCTGGAAGCTGGGACGGCTACGAATGAGAACGCTTATCAGGCGTGTTCCTTGACCCCGATGCACGCCGGGCTCTAGCATCGAAGGGACGTGCATTGGCACGCTTCCTCTGGTGTTCTCCTGCGAAGTTATCCCCGTGGATCAGCCCGTTCCCGCACCGTCTCCCGAAGACGTTCCGCCCGAAGTCTTGCCGTCGGAAGCCTCCCTGACTTCGCCGACCGACACTGGCTTGCCCGAAGAGGAACCGCTGTCGCCGGAGATTCTCGAAGATGAAGCGATTCGAGGCGACTTCGTCCTCCGCTGGGTGGTCGTCGCGTTGGCGGCGTTGCTGGGATGCTCGCAACTCAACGACGCCATGCCCCTTGTCCATGTCCGCACCGGAGAATGGCTCGCGGCGAATGGTTTCATTCCGACCGGATTTGACCCGTTCTCTCTGATCACCGCGGACCGGACGTGGGTCAATTTGAGCTGGTTGTTCGATCTGTTCGCCGCCGGGGTGAACGGTCTGGGTGGCGGGATTGGCTTGTCGCTTTCCGCGGGGATTTTGGCAGCCATCACATTCGGACTGATTGTCCACGCACATCGGCCGGAAATTCGCACTTGGTGGACGGCGGTGTGCGGCGCTCTGGCGTTGCTGGCGTCATACGAACGTTTCGACTTTGCCCCTGCGGCGATCGCGCTGCTGGGCGTCGCCGTGGTCCTGTCGCTGCTGATTCGCAGTGAAAACACCGGCCGGTTCGGGATGCTGTGGTGTCTCGTTCCTGTCTTGTGGTTATGGGCCCAGATGTCCTCGCAAGCCTGGATGGGCGGGGCGGTGGTGATCCTTTACTTGTTGGGTACGTTGCTGCGCCCGCGCAGCTTTGATGTGCAGCCCCAAGAATCGATTCCCGCGCGGGCACTGCTGGCCCCAGGACTCATCGCGGTTTTGGCAATGTTGCTGCATCCGTTCACATGGCGAACGTGGGCCGCGGCATGGACGCAGTATGCCGTCGAGTATCCCGCGTTTCGGCAGCTTTATCCGCGACCGGTGGTCATCGACCTGGTGTGGTATCCGTTGTGGTCGCCGCTGGTATGGGATCAGTGGAACCATCGGCTGGTCGCGGGGCTGGTCCTGATGGCAGCGGCGGGAGTCTGTCTGATTCTCAATCGTCGTCGGGTCTCCTGGTCGCATGCGTTACTGTATTTCGGCGGGAATGCACTCGGGATCGCGTCGCTTCATGATCTGCCCGTTGCGAGCCTGATCAACGTTGTCCTTGCCAGCGTGCATGCCCAGGAGTGGTATCGTGCACATTACGGCCAGATCTACACGGTCGCGGCGGCGGAGATTCTCTTTTCGCGCGGCGGTCGGGCGCTCACCTTGTTCGCGTTCTTCGGGCTGGCGTGGGCGATCATCAGCGGGCGTATTGATGGCCCCGATGGACGCCGCACGGGGGTCGGTCTCGCGCGGGGACTTGATCTCGAACTCCAAACGTATCGCCAACTGCCGGCGCTGACAGCCGATGACCGTGTGTTTCACGCCACGGTGCGGCAAGGAGATTTTCTGATTGCCGCGGGTCGAAAATCAGTCGTGGATCGCCGCGTGACGCTCTTTGCCGGAAGTAATGATGATGATTTGCTGGAATGGTTCCAAACGGCCCGGCGTGCATTTCTCCCGGCTCTTTCCAACGAAGACGCCCTCGCACAGCCGAAGTTGCGGCAAGAGACGATGGAGAAGTACGAACTCTCGCACATCGTCTTGCGATTAGTGCAACAGCGTGATTATTCCGGTCTCCCCGTTCTGCTTTCCACGAATGAGGCGTCCCTCTCAGCATTGCTCCCAACCGCCGCCCTGTTCCACTGGATCAAGAAGGCTAACCCCGCGACATTGAAGTTTGCCACGGAGCACGCCTTCAATCCTCCGCGAGCCGCTTTCCGCCTGGAAACCCCGTCTCTGGAAGAGGCCGTCCAGCGGCCGACGCTACCGGCATGGACGCAGCAGTTGATGTCCTTGCCGCGTGAACAACGGACGGCATCCACCGCGCTGGCGGAACATCATCTGCGTCTCGGCCGGATTGCCAACAATGCACCGCTGCCCTTTCAGGCCGGTTGCTTCCATCTGGCGATTCGATTCGCGCGCTCCGGAATCCGCGAGGATTCCCTGCAAGCCGAGCCCTATGCGATTTTGGGGGAAGCGTATGCGGCGCTGTCGCAAATGGAATCGATGGTGCTCGCGCAATCCGGTGTGCCGTGGTCGCGATCGCTGCGGTATTACGAAGCGGTGGCTGCGCTTCAGCAAGCCGTGCGGTTGAAGCCGGATTTTGCGGAACCGTACGGAATTCTCGTCGACCTTTATCAATCCAACGGCCAGGTGGAAGCCGCGCTGAAAGCCCTCAAACAAGCCTTGAAGCTGACACCGCTGCCCGAAGATGCTTCGGACTTTGCCATCCGCAATCGCGAGGCGATGTTCGATCTGGAGTTGCGCCTGGAAGAAACCCTGGAGAAAATCAACAAGGCGATTGACCGCCGTCGCGAACAGGATCCCAACCGGCTTTCCGTCGCGGCTTATGCTCAACAGAACGGCTGTGTGCAACGGGCCGTGGAAATCCTGCAGGAAGACGCCGTGGAGATTGAACGCAATCCCATCGCCCGGCAGTTGCTCACGCAGTGGCTGGCGGAACTGGGTGCCGGCGATGAACTGGATGATTCCAGTTCGCGGTTGCAAGCGATTTCCGGGCAGTTGCCATCGTGGAACTGGCGAAATCCCGTGTCGTACTGTGCGTTGAGCCGGGGCGATTACGCCGAAGCGATTCAGCTCTGGCAAAACGTCGCGCGGGATATGGACCGGATTGTACTCGAATCGCTGCTGGATACGTCCGCCATGACGCGGCCCTCGTCGTTATTTCTCGGTGACTTCCAGTACCCGGTGGCCCATCTCATTGCCTCGCAGCAAGCCTTTCAGATCATCCCGTACGAAGGAGTCGAGTCGCTGCTCGAAGCCGGGTTGTGTGAAATGGAGCGGGGAAACACGCCCGGAGCGGAATCCGCCATCCGTGCCGCGCTGCAGCGAGTTCCCGATTCACCGCTGCGGCCGTTACTTCGGCTGTATCTCTTCTGCCTGTCCGATGAACTGATTGATCCGGAACCCCCCTCCGACTGGATTCCGCAGCCCGCGGATCTGTTTGCTCCGGAACCTTGACCGACTTTGCAAGGAGTCATGTGTGTCACTGGGACGTTCTCAGGCCCCGGCCTGAGAACGAAGGGAACAGGATGGACGACCGCGTTTCAACCCTCTTCACGGAAAGCGAGATCCCCGCACCGGCGGCACTCGCGCTCCTGACGGAGATCGGCTTTCCCGATGCGACCGGCGTCTGGAAGCGGTTGCGCGTCCTTTCCGGAGAGCATCCCTTTCCGGACTCTGTCAAAGAGAGTTTGTCGCGGCTCGTGCTCGGTCTGTGGGACACCCCGTCACCCGATTCCAGCTTGCGGAATTTCGAACGGTTCATCGCCCAGGTTCCGCAATCCCGCCCATTGCTCGAATATCTCGCTGCGCGACCGCGAGCCATTGAAATTCTGTTGAAACTGTTCGTCCGCAGCCAGTATTTGACGGAAACGTTACTTCGCACGCCGGTGTTACTGGACCAGCTCACCCAACACCGGTGGCTCGCCGATTTGAAAAGCCGCGAGGAGTTTTTCGAGGCCGCCATTCTCGCGGGTGGGGCGTCCACCAATTCCGTTGAGTTTCTGGATGGCTTACGCCGCTTTCAGCGGTGGGAGATCCTGCGGATCGGCGCGTGCGATTGCTTCGGACTAATGGACCTCCGTTCGGCGACCGTGCAGTTGTCGCTGTTGGCCGATGCCTTGGTGCGGGCGTGTCTGGTCAGTGTCTCTCCCGGCCGCAAAATCAGTACGGCCGGATTCTGTATTCTCGCCATGGGAAAACTGGGGGGCGAAGAACTCAACTACAGTTCGGATATCGACCTCGTCTTTCTCGCGGACGATCAACCCGAATTGTGGCTCCCCATCGCGCAGCAATTGATTCGGGCCCTGCAAACCTCCACGGGCGAAGGCTTCCTGTATCGCGTGGATATGCGGCTGCGACCGTGGGGACGCTCGGGACCGTTGGTCACTTCGGCATCGTCTTTTATCGATTATCTGCGGAAAAAGGGAGAACTCTGGGAACATCAGGCGTTGCTCAAGGCGCGGGTGATTGCGGGCGATGCCGCGCTCGGCACCCGCGTGCTGCAGGAGTGTGAGCCACTGCTCTTCGGACACGCGGTCGATGATGTCCGGCAATCCGTCCGGGCCGCAAAGCGGAAAATCGAAGAAGGGCTCGCACGGAAACGGCGGGAATGGGGCGAGGTCAAATCGGGCGCGGGCTCCATTCGGGACATCGAGTTTCTCACCCAGTACCTCCAGATGGTTCACGGTCGCCGTTATCCGCAACTGCGATCACCGAACACGATGGACGGGTTGGTGCGTCTCGCCGAATTCGGATTCCTGCAAGCCGACGAGTTCCGTCAACTGACCGGCGGATACATGTTTCTGCGGACCATCGAGCACGTGCTGCAACTCGCGCACAACAAGCAGGAACATCAGTTGCCGACCGATCTGCGCGAGTTGGATTATCTTGCGCGGCGGTTGGACTACGCATCGGGTGCCGACTTCGTGGCCCACTACGATCGCCACAGCGTGGAGATTCGGCGCATCTTCGATCGCTACCTTGGCGATGCCCCGATGGTACCCCATGAACCCGAGGCGGGGGTGCTGGCCCCCACGTCGGTCCCCAGTCCGCTGCCCACGTTCTCACCGATCGATGCCGCACACCATCGAGAATGGTTCGGCCCGATTAATTTGACACGACCCATGCGCGTCGTCGCTGAACCCGCACGCGACAACACGTGGCGCGTGACCGTTCTGGGCATCGATCATCCCGGCGATCTGTCGATGATTTGCGGTCTCTTGTTCGTCTTCGGATTCGATATTCTCGAAGGGGTCGTCATTACCGGCCAATACCCCGAACTGTCCCGCCGCTGGCAACCAACCGGAGCGACCCGCAGGGGGCACAAGGCGACCGCCCCCACCGCCCCCCATCGCGATTTCGTCGATGTGTTCACCGTTCGCCCGCCATTTGATACCGCGGAACCGGAAGTCTGGCTGAACTATGAAGCCGACCTGATGGAATTGATGATTCTGTCACGCACGGGCAAGCACGGCGACGCACAGGGACGGTTAGCCAAACGGATTGCCGGGGCGCTGGACGGCTGCGAAGCCGCTTCGTCACCCATGCTGCCTGTGGAAGTGCAGGTTGATAATCAGACGTCATCCCAAGCGACCGTGCTGCAAATTCGTGGCGAAGACACCAGCGGCTTTCTTTACGAACTGGCCAACGCGCTGGCGCTCAGCAGCATCAATATTGACGCCGTGGATATCCGCAGCGAAGGCTCCCGCGTGTGCGATACGCTGTGGGTGTCGGACGCCGAGCATGGCGGCAAACTCACCGATGATCGCCGCATTCAGCAATTGCAGGCCGCGGTGGTGCTCATCAAACATTTCACGCATCTGCTGCCGAAGTCGCCGAACCCCGAAGCGGCGCTGCTGCACTTCCGGACATTCCTGCGCGATCTGTTTTCACAAGAAAACTGGACCGAAGGACTCGCATCGCTGGAACGGCCGGACGTTCTCGACGCGCTGGCGCAGTTGCTCGGCATCAGCGATTTCCTGTGGGACGATTTCCTCCGGTTGCAATCGGCCAACATCTTTCCGCTGCTGAAGAACCTGGAAATCCTGCAGGACGCGAAGACCGCGGCGCAACTGCGGGACGAACTTGCGGCGTTGCTGCACGAAGCGGCCAATGCCACCGAACGGATTCAACGACTCAACGAGTTCAAGGACCGCGAAATGTTCCGCGTGGATATGCGGCACATTCTCGGCCGCATCCCGGCGTTCGGTCAGTTTTCGGGGGAACTCACCGACATCGCGGAAACCGTCGTCACCGCGGCGTTGGAGATCGCCTGGAAAGATCTGGTTGCCAAGCATGGCCCGCCGTGTTGCGCGAATGGTGCCCCGATGGCCTGGACCGCGGCCGTGCTCGGCAAGTGCGGCGGCCGCGAAATGGGCTTTGCCTCCGACATCGAAATGATGTTTGTCTACGAAGACGAGGGTGCCACGCACGGTCGTCAGCCGCTCGATGCCGCGGCATTCTTTCAACGGCTCGTCGAACGTTTCATGCATTCCATTCGCGCGCGGCGGGAAGGAATCTTCCACATCGATCTGCGCTTGCGACCGTACGGCCGGGCCGGTCAACTCGCGGTGTCGCTGGCCGCGTTCGAGCATTACTTCAATATGGACGGACCGGCATGGCCGTATGAACGGCAAGCGCTCGTCAAGTTCCGACCATTGGCCGGGGACGCGAGCTTCGGAGCGAAACTGGCGGCCGTACGGGATCGCATGCTCTACACCGGCAATCCGTTCGACTTCGCCGCCGTGCGGGCCATTCGCGAGCAACAGTTACGAAAGCTCGTCAAACCGGGAACGTTTCACGCGAAGCTCAGTCCCGGTGGGTTGGTCGATGTCGAATACCTCGTGCAAGCGCTGCAAATCACCCACGGGCATCTGTCATCCGATCTGCGGCACCCCAACACTCGCGCCGCCGCCCGGGCGTTATCCGCCGTGGGAATCCTGCCGGAGGACGACCTGCAGCGACTGCTCGATGCGTACATGTTCCTGCGACGCCTGATCGATGCGTTGCGGATGGTCCGGGGCGACGCGCGTGATCTCACCGTGCCCGAACTCCGTAGCGAAGAGTTCGAATTCCTGGCCCGCCGCTTGAACTACGGAGCGGAAGTCTCGCGGCTGCTACAAGACCTTGAATGTCATTCGCAAGTCGTCGTCGATCTCGTCCGCCGTTATGCTCCGTCATCCGCAGAGTTCACCCTCGCCCCCCCGAAAGCGTAGCATACACCCCGCTTCCCTCCCCGCGCTTTGCAGTTTCACGCCCCACGTAATTACACTCAGAGCCTGTTTTCAAATGGCGAACACAGAAGTCGGGGCAGGGGCCCCAACCTATCAAGGATCGTGTTTCCCCTAAAAATCATAGGTCGGGGCCCCCGCCCCGACTCTTCATTTCCATTTTGAAAACAACTTCTCAGTGATCACCAACTGCCATTCGATAGAAAGCCAGGGAATGTCCGCTCGCTTGAAAGATCAGGTCGCCGTCATCACCGGGGCCGGCCAGGGCATCGGCCGCGGAATCGCCCTGGCACTCGCACAGGAAGGCTGTCGGCTCGTGCTTTCCGGACGCCGCCGGGAGAAACTCGACGCCGTCGCCGCGGAAGTGCGCGCACTCGGTGTGGAGGTCCTGGTGCAAACGGCGGATGTCAGTCTCGAGGCGGATGTCGAAGCCTTGTTCGCCGCAACAGAAAAGACCTTCAGCAAGGTGGATATCCTCGTCAACAATGCCGGGGCCTTCGATGGCGGCCCGCTTGATGAAGTCACGTTGGCGGCATGGAACAACGTGATTGGAGCGTGTCTCACGGGGACGTTCCTGTGCAGCCGCGCCGCATTTCGCATGATGAAGCCGCAACGGAGCGGCCGTATTTTGAACATTGGTTCGATCTCGGCACAACGGCCGCGCGAGAATGCCACGCCGTATGCCGCCGCCAAGTTCGGCGTGTGGGGTTTGACACAAGCGATTGCCCTCGACGCCCGGCCGCATGGCATCGTCTGCAGTTGCCTGCATCCGGGCAACGTGCTGGTCGAACGCCGCACGGAGTCAGGACTGCGCAGCGATGACGAGCCGATGATGTCCGTCGACTCCATTGCGCAGGCCGCGCTGGTCATGCTGACATTGCCGCCCGATGTCAACTTTCTGGAAGCGATCGTCCTGCCGCGCGACCAAGCTTACATCGGACGAGGGTAACCGGAAAATCCGAAGCACGAAATCCGAAGGAAATTTTAAATCCGAATGAAGAAAACCGGGTATTCTCGCGCGGTTTCTCCTTTTTGAATTTATGATTCCCTTCGGATTTCGTGCTTCGAGTTTCGGATTTCATCCTCTCCATGAGTGCCTTGCGTGTCCCACGATACTCTGTCCGGTTTGCAGTCCAACGTGCTCGTCACCGATTTCGATGGCACGATGACCGCCGTCGATTTCTTTGATGTCATTCTGGACGTGATCCCCACAGACACAATGCCCGACTATTGGGGCGAGTGCGTTGCCGGGCGGTTGACGCATGTCGAAGCGCTGCACGGCATCTTTCAACATGCGCCGCGCGATCTCGCCGTGTTGGAAAAACTGCTGCCGAAGACGCAACTCGATCCGCGCACACCGGAATGCGTCCGCCAGTTGAAACAGCACGGCTGGGATGTTGTCGTGGTCTCGGCGGGTTCGCAGTGGTACATCGACCGGATTCTCGCACCGATCGCGAGTGAAGTCCGCATCATCGCCAATCCCGGCGATTACACCCCCGAAGCGGGCCTCAGCATGACGTGGCCGTCGCGCGATGTGCCGTGGTACTCGCAGCATTTCGGCATCGACAAAGCGGCGATCATCCGCGAACTGCAAAACCGCGGCACGAAACGGATCGCCTTCGCCGGTGACGGTCGCCCCGATGTCGCCGCCGCGCGGATTGTCACCGCGAACAATCTCTTCGCGCGGAGCTGGCTCGCTGATGTGCTGACCGACGAAGGCCTTGGCTTCCATCGCTTCGAGAAGTGGTCCGACATCGCGGACGCACTGCTTTCAGAATAGAGGTGCTTTTTGTGTGCCACTGGCTCTGCCAGTGCCTTCTCCGCATCCAGCACCAATACAACAACACTGGCAGAGCCAGTGGCACACGGTGCTACATTCTTCAAAAGTGAAATCAGGACATGGGCGAGACTTCGGAACCAGACTTGATCAAAGTCACGGAAATTTTTCTGATTCCCAGCAGCTTTCTCGTGGCAGCCCTCGGAACGGCGGACACGAATCCGCACCGCGCGGCGGTTTCGTTACTGGGCTTGATTATCAGCGTGATGTGGTGGGCTTGCTGCCGTGAAGCACTCTCCGAACACAGTGCCGAATTCACACGCAAGCGACGGACCCGCATTCTCGTGTGGCTGTCCATCACATTTATCGCGGGATGGTTGGGCTCAACGATTGTCCATGCCGCATATTGGAACCGTCCTCTCGGTGGATAAGCGGAGCGAGATCGTCAGGCAACAACGGCAGCCGGGCGCTACGAAAGCGAGTTCTCCCAACTGAAGACGTCGCCTTCCGGGAGATTGGTGACGCCGGAGCGCTTCAACATGTTCAGAATCTGCGCCCGGTGGTGCATGCTGTGCGTGATGACGTGGGCGATGCTCGTCCCGAACCGTTTTTGATTCGGCGGCTGATCGAGATGATCGGTCCAAAGCTCATCCCACGCGTTGGCATCGGCGACACGATGCGCAATCCGTCGCAGTTGCTCGGCCGCGGCCTGCAAGCGTTTTTGCAGACCGGCAATGGTTTTATCCGTCGGGCGTGAGATCGGTGCGGATCCCTCCATCGCCGCCGACCACGCTTCCATATTCCAGACGATGTGGTCGAACGTGGCTCGCAAAGTCCCCGGGCCAATATCGAACGCGCGATCCAGTTGCTCATCGGAAAAGGATTCGCACTGCTGAAGAAGCAAGGCGGTCGTCCACGCATCATGCCCCAGGAGGCGATCGAGCAAGTCCACGGTACAGCGTCTCCACTCCGGCTACGGAAGCTGTGCGCCGCTGTAGGTGCCGGTCAGCGTGATCAGCGGCCCGATGCGGGCAACCGTCAGCCCGGAAATCTGTGTTCCGGCGGAAAGGCCAACAGTACTGGCGGCAAGGGGCAACGGCGAACCGGGTTCCGTAAAGTCGATGTTGGCCACATAAATGGAGAACAACAGCAGATCCAGTTCTGTCCATTCGCCATTCACGCCAGGGTTACTGTCGGTGTTGAACGTCCCATTTGCGTTGAAATAGAAGGCGTCGGTGACGACCGTGCCATCAATCACATTTTGTCCGGTAATGCTGTAGGCCTTGCCACGGACACCGGCAAACGTCGTTGCCGGGAAAGACATCACTACCGAGCACAGCATCACCAATGTCAACAGACCGGGACGGCGATTCATGGTTCGTACACCTCAAGAAGTGCAGGTTAGAAAGAAATGCAGGGGACGTCACAAAGGCTAGCGTATACACCCCAGCGCGGGCAAGAAGCGGCTTCGAATCGCGCGCATGAAAAAACCCTGGTGGAGAAACCGCGTTGCGGAGTTCCCCACCAGGGCTAGCACACTCATCGGGATCATACAGGGCGATCCGCGGATGAGACAGTGGCTGTCTGCAGACAGCCCGTCGACCGGCTGTCAGACGTAACCACCTCGCTGGCGTTGACTGTCAGAATCCACTAAACCACCTCCTTTCAAACGAGTGACCCCACTTCGACCGGTCCGCCAGGGCCAGACTCCTCGTGGGCTTACCGTCCGTCGCACTACGTTTGTGCGACCCTAAGACAATTCTTCCCGAACTTTCGCCCGAAGGCAAGAGGAATTCTGACTCCCCGGTGCGAGTTTTCGGCGAAGAACCGTGGACGAGGACACCCCCCGCATCAGCGAGGTTCGCGCCATTCCCTGATCCGCAACCTTGTTTTTGTCGCAATCCTGCTTCGTGATTGCACACTGGTCGCGACGCGATTGCATGCGTATCCTCTGATGGATTGACACATGCAAAGCCATGGGAGAAATCGGGCATGCTACGGTATGGGAATGTTCCAGTCGGGCTGATCTTGATCCTGTTCACGACGGTGGTTGTCGCCGCGGAGCCGAACATCATCCAGCGCGAGAACGCACTGCCCGGTGCAACCGATTGGCAACTCACGCGAGTCAAACTCGACAATCCCAATCTCGGGCGGACGTCGCTCATCGAAGGGTATTGCTCCCGGCAAAGCGTCTCCGCGGGCGAAAAGCTCGACATCATGGTGTCGACCAACCCGCCGCGGCCGTTCACGATCGAAATCTTTCGCACCGGTTACTACGGCGGCAAAGGGGCGCGGCTCCTGTCCACGCTCGGACCGTTTCAGGGTGAAACGCAGCCCGCTCCCTCACCGGGCGAAAAGAATTTGCACGAGTGCCAATGGAAGCCGTCCACCACCATCACCATCCCCCACGATTGGGTGAGCGGCGTGTATCTCGGGAGATTGACGACGATCCCGCCCGATGAGAACGAAGCCGCGTGGCAAAGCTACGTCGTGTTCATCGTGAGAGATGACCGCCCCGCGGACATCCTGCTGCAATGCTCCGACAACACCTGGCAGGCCTACAATGCGTGGCCGAGCAATTATTCGATCTACACGCATCCGAAGGGGAATCAGGGACCGTGGGCCGATGTCAGTTTCGATCGCCCGTACGGTCGCTACGCCCAGCACACCAGCGTAGTGAATGATCCGCTTTCCGTCGGAACCGGCGAGTGGTTGATCTTCGAGTTCCCGCTGGCATATTTCCTCGAACAGCACGGCTACGATGTGGCGTACTGTTCCAATAGCGACATGATCACCCCCGACCGCGGGCTGAAGACGAAGTGCTTCATCAGCGTCGGGCACGATGAATACTGGGACATCCGGCAGTATCACAGCGTCGTGAAGATGCGCGACGCCGGGGTGTCGCTGCTGTTTCTCTCGGGCAACTCCGTCTGTTGGGTGACACCGTTTCGTGACAGCCACGATGGCCGCCAGAACCGCATCATCTTTCGTGGCGGCCCCTATGGCGGCGATTACAAGTACGCCGTCGACCGGGAAAAAGATCACGGCCCCTTCCCGCACCGCGGTCCCGACGAAGGTTTTTTGATTGGTGCGCGCAATGTCGAACCCGTTAACGGCGGCGCAGACTGGGTGGTCACGAAGCCCGAACACTGGATGTTCAACGGGACCGGCGTCAAGAAGGGCGACCGCATCCCCGGCCTCGTCGGTTGGGAATACCACGGCGACCCGCCTGCGATTCCGGGATTGGAAGTCGTCGCCGGGGGGACGGCTCTCGTCAGCGGTGTGAAGCCGCAGCAATGGACCGCGACGATTTATCCCGGCCCGAAGAACAATTTCGTGTTCAATGCCTCGACGATTTTCTGGTCGCAGGGATTGAGTTCACCGCCGGGGCACACGCTGCCGTGGTCACACTGGACCCGTCCGCACGGACCAGACGAGCGCGTGCAGAAGATCACGCACAATTTGTTGAAGCGTGCGATTGGTGAGCACTGAGCGGTCTCCGCGCGGGGCGCGAAACCGCAAAGCGACATCGGCGAGCGTGTGACATCAGTATCAGGAAAGAAACTCAATGATGATTCGACTGGCTTTGTTCGCGTCTCTGACCGGATTCTTCACGACATCGATGTTCGCCCAACCGCCGGAGGAACCGCTCAATGTCCCTGGCGTGGTCGAAGAACACGTCATGGTGCCGATGCGCGATGGCGTGAAGTTGTCCGTGTATCTCTACACGCCGACGGGGGACGGTCCGTGGCCGGGGTTGCTCGAACAGCGTTACGCCAACGGCCGGGCGATCAGCACGCGGCGGGAACTCGCGCAACTGGCGTCCAAGGGCTACATCGTCGCGCTGCAAAACTTCCGCGGCTCGCAGAAGTCGGAAGGGACTTGGGTCGGTTATCGCGCGCTCGGCTGGGGGGAACTCCAGGACGGCTACGACACCGTCGAATGGCTCGCCAAGCATCCGCAATGTACGGGCAAGATCGGCACCTTTGGCAGTTCACAGGCGGGTTTCGCACAGAATTTTCTCGCCGTCACGCAACCGCCGCATCTCACGTGTCAGTACATGATCGACACCGGCCTCAGTCTCTATCACGAAGGTTATCGCATCGGTGGGGCCACACGGCCGCAACGCTTCATCAAGATGGGCGAGGTCTGCCGGGTGCCGGAGCACAACCGCGCCCTCATGGACGAGTGGTTCGCCCATCCGACATTCGATGCGTACTGGGCGGCGGAGGATTGTTCGCAGCACTTCGACAAGATGAATGTCCCGTGCTTCACCGTCGGCAGTTGGTACGACTTCATGTCCGTCGGCTCCATCGACAGCTACGTCGGCCGGCAACACCACGGCGGGCCGAATTCACGCGGACAGCAGCAACTTTACATCGGCCCGTGGCTGCACGGCCGGTTCAACAAGCAGGCCAAAGTGAACGAGATGACGTACCCCGACAATGCCAGCTTCGACATGCTGCCGCACATGGTGAAGTGGTTCGACCACCACTTGAAGGGTGTCGACAACGGCGTCGACCGCGATCCTGCCGTGCGGTACTACGTGATGGGAGCCGTCGGTGAACCCGGCGCGCCCGGCAATGAATGGCGGTCCGCAAAAGACTGGCCAATCCCCGCGACAGCCACGCCGTATTATCTGCACGCCGACGGCAAGTTGACCACGGACAAACTGACCGCTTCCCACAGCGAAACCGCATGGACGTCGGACCCGCTGCACCCCGCCGAGATCCCGGCCACGAGTGGTTTTCCCGGGGCGAAGGATGCCCGGCCGTTTGAAACGCAACCCAATGTGCTGACCTTCACGACGGAACCCCTCGCCGCGCCAGTGGAATGGACCGGCAAGGTGCAGGCGGAAATTTTTCTCACTTCAACAGCGAAGGATACCGATGTCATCGTGCGGGTGAGCGATGTCTATCCCGATGGCCGGTCGATTCTCATCATCGACTACGTCCGCCGGGCGCGCTACCGCGACGGCTATGAGAAAGAAGTGCCGCTCGAACCGGGCAAAGTCGCAAAGGTGGCCTTCGACGTCGGTTCGCTCAGCCAGATTTTCGCGAAAGGCCACCGCATTCGAGTGACGCTCGCCAGCACCGGAGCCCCGTTCTACGAACCGAACCCGCAGACGGGCAAACCGCTGACGATTGACTTCCCCGCCGATGCCGTCGTCGCCACCAACGCAGTTCGGCACGACAAAGAGTTTTCATCCAAAGTGATTGCCCCCGTAGTGGAGACCGCGCGGTAGAATCCTCGTGATGGCCCACACAAAGCGAGTTGTGAAGTTTTTCGTGTATGCCCTGCTATTGTGCAGTGGGTGTCACATGCTGCGAACCGGATCGCCGATTCCCTTATGGCATCTGGAAAGTTTGAATTCGCCCCTTGCGGTGCAGGAAATCACGAACCAATTCCTGCTTCTGGAAAACGGACAAAAGGTCACGTTGCCGATGATTCAACGGATTGCCGCCAGCCAGCCGTTGTTCCGCATGGCTACTGAGCAGGGCGTTGAAATCCAGAATGACGGTGAAGTGGTTGGTCTTGTCTGGCTGGAACGGAACTGCGGCAATGATCCCTGTGTGTGGAGCCGTGTCCGCATCAACCTCAGCGATTTGAGTGGTGCTTTGGAACCTGACGGCATTGATCCCGATAAGCTTTCCATTGAAACAATCCAAGATCTCAAGATGCGAGCAGAACTACTGATCGGCGACCGTCAACATTCTCCACGCAAAGGCAAAACCACGATTTGGGATAGAATGTTGATGCGCCATGTCCGCCGTGCGTTCAACGCCGCCAACGGAATCAAGGACTCAGAATGAGGACTAGGCTGATCGGACTGGCTATCGATTCGGTGAGCGAGGAGCGATTGTGAGAGCCGTGTTTTTTGCATTGCTAATGCTGAGCGGTGTCATCGGGACATCTGCGGCGGAACCGACGCCGGTGCAGATCAAGCACTTTGAGGCGAATGTCCGGCCGGTGCTGGTTGAGCATTGCCAGAAGTGTCACGGCCCGGAAAAGCAGTGGGGCAGCCTGCGGCTCGATTCCACGGCGGCGATGCTGCAAGGGGGCGATACCGGCCCGGCGATTGTGCCCGGCAAGCCGGATGAGAGTCGTTTGATTCTCGCGATCCGGCAGACCGATCCCGATTTCTCGATGCCGCCGAAGGGGAAGCTGACCGACAAACAGATTGCCGATCTCACGCAGTGGGTGCAGGACGGGGCGTACTATCCCGAACCGAAAGCGGCCGCGAAACCGTCGCGCGATCCGAATCACTGGTCGTTCCAACCGCCGCAGTGGCCCGCGCGTCCCATCGTGAAGAACACGGCGTGGGTCCAGTCGCCGCTGGATGAATTCACGCTTGCCAAAATGGAAGCCGCGGGAGTGTCACCGAGTCCGCGGGCTGACAAACGGACGTTGCTACGGCGGGTGACGTATGACCTCATCGGTTTGCCACCGACGCCGGACGAGATGGCCGCGTTCTTCGCCGATGAAGCACCGGATGCCTTCGCGCGGGTCGTCGATCGGTTGCTGTCCTCCCCGGCGTATGGCGAACGCTGGGGCCGGCACTGGCTCGATGTCGCGCGGTACGCCGATTCCAACGGCCTCGATGAAAACGTCGCTTACGGCAATGCCTGGCGGTACCGCGATTATGTCGTGCAAGCATTCAATGCCGACAAGCCGTATGACCGCTTCGTGATTGAACAACTCGCGGGGGATTTGCTGCCGTTCGCGGATGATGCCCAGCACGCGGAACAATTGATCGCAACCGGTTTCCTGTCCATCGGGGCGAAGGTGCTCGCTGAAGTCGACGAGTCCAAGATGCAGATGGATATCGTTGACGAACAGATTGACACCGTCGGCCGGGCGCTGATCGGGCTGACGCTGGGGTGTGCCCGTTGTCACGATCACAAGTTCGATCCCATCGCCACCGCCGATTACTACGGTCTCGCGGGGATTTTCAAAAGCACGCGGACGATGGAGCATTTCCGCAAGGTCGCGAAGTGGTCCGAAACACCGCTGCCGTCGGAAGCCACACGGATGGCGATGGCGGCATATCAGACGCAGATCGCCGAGAAGAAAGCTGCGATTCAACAGCGCGTGGATCAAGCGGAAGCGGCGGTCAAAGCGGCGCTGACAGCCGGTGAAACCATTCCTGCGAAGCTCGAAGAAAAATTCCCGGCGGAGACACAGGCGGCGTTGAAGAGTCTGCGGGCCGAATTGGCGATGCTCGAAAAATCGCCGCCGGAGGTGCCGACGTCGATGAGCGTGACTGAGGACGCGGTCGCCGATGTGGCGATCAACATTCGCGGCAATCCGCTGAAACTCGGCGATGTTGTCCCCCGCCGTGTGCCACCGGCCGTGCGCGGTCCGGCGTCGCCGTCCTTCCCGGCGGAACACAGTGGACGCAAGGAACTCGCGGAGTGGCTGGTTGATCCGCACCACGCGCTGACGAGCCGGGTGATGGTCAATCGTGTCTGGCGGTGGCATTTCGGTGCGGGTCTCGTGAAATCGATGGACAACTTCGGCTTGCTCGGCGACAAACCATCACATCCGGAACTGCTCGACTGGCTCGCGCTGCGATTCGTGAACGACGGCTGGTCGATCAAAGCGCTGCATCGGTTGATTGTGTTATCGAGCACCTATCAAGTCAGCAGCCATGTCACACCCGAAAACATGGAACGCGACCCCGAAAACCGCTGGTTCGCGCGCAATTCGGTGCGGCGTCTCGAAGCGGAGGCGATCCGCGATGCGCTGTTGTCCGTGAGCGGGCAACTCGATGACACGCAGGGTGGGTCGCTGCTGACGGTGAAGAACCGGGCCTACTTTTTCGATCATACCTCAAAAGACCTCACCGATTATTCCAGCCCGCGGCGGTCGGTCTATCTCCCCGTCGTGCGGAACAATGTCTACGACTTCTTCCAATTGCTCGATTACCCCGACGCGGCGATTCCCACCGGCGACCGCCCGACCACAACCGTCGCGCCGCAAGCGCTGCTGATGATGAACAGCGACTTCGTGGCCAGTGCGAGCCAGCACCTCGCGAACCGCATCACGCATGAAGTGCCCCAGAACGACGCTGTACGGATCACGCGGTTGTACCAGCTCGCCTACAGCCGCGAGCCATCGCCGCAGGAAATGCGGATGGCCACCGACCTGTTATGGGATATCACCACGGCGACGGACGCCACGCAGGCGTGGATCAGCCTGTGCCATGTCCTCTTGGCGGGGAACGAGTTCATTTACTTACAATGAAATACGGAAGAGAGGTCAGCCGCCAAAAGGCGCAAGAGGACGCAAAAGAAAGACGAAGACGATTTAGCCACAGAAGACACAAAGGACACAAAAAAGGAAGGACAAAGAGGCGGAAGAGATGGAGAATCCACGCATCGTCTTTTCTCTCCTTTTGTGTCTTCTGTGCCTCTTGTGGCCAAGCTCTTCTCTCTGAATTCCTCTTTCTCTTACGCCTTTTCGCGGTGAGCTCTCTTCTGATTGAGGATATCAGTGATGTTTGAGGTTCCGTTTTCACGACGCGCAATGTTGCAACGCTCCGCGGTGGGCTTCGGCTCGCTGGCCCTGGCGTCGATGTTGGCTGAAACGACATCGGCGGAGGTGCGGCCGGTCGATCCGTTAGCAGCGCGGTTGCCGCATTTTCCGGCGCGGGCAAAGCGGGTGATCTTCCTGTTCATGAAGGGCGGCCCGTCCCATCTGGATACGTTCGATCCGAAGCCGCTCCTCACGCGCGATGACGGCAAGCCGCTGCCATTTGCCAAGCCGCGGGTGCAATTCGCGTCGACGGGGAATCTGTTGAAGTCGCCGTGGGAGTTCTCGCAACACGGCGAAAGCGGCGCTTGGGTCAGCACGTTGTTTCCGCACTTGGCAAAGCACGTCGACGATCTGTGTTTCGTCCACTCGGTGCATGGCACCAACCCCGCGCACGGCGGCGCAGTGCTGAAGCTGCACACTGGCAGCGACAACTTCGTCCGGCCGAGCATGGGGTCGTGGGTGAGTTACGGCCTCGGCACCGACAACACCAACCTCCCCGCGTTCGTCACCATCTGTCCGACGCTCGCCCACGGTGGCATCAACAACTGGGGTTCCGCGTTTCTTCCCGCGACTTACGCCGGTACCCCGTTGGGAAATGCCAGCGTCCCGTCCGACAAGGCCCGCGTGAAGTTCATCGCGAATGAGCGTGTCTCGCGCACCGTGCAGGAACGGGAACTGGCCGCGCTATCGGCGATGAACCGCGAACATCTCGCTCACAGCGGCCCCGAACCGGCACTCGAAGCCCGCATCAATTCGTTTGAACTCGCGTTCCGCATGCAGTCGGAATTGCCCGTCGTGGAGGACATCACGCAGGAATCATCCGTGACGCAGCAACTCTACGGGCTTGATGATCCCGTGACGGCAAACTTCGGCCGCATGTGTCTGATGGCCCGCCGGTTTGCGGAGAACGGCGTACGGTTCATTCAGGTGACGCACAGCGACAGCAAGGTGCAGTGGGATCAGCACTCGGACCTGAAGAACGGCCACGCGAAGAATGCGCTCGAAGTCGACAAGCCGATTGCGGGTTTGCTGCAAGATTTGAAAGCCCGCGGGCTGCTCGAAGACACACTCGTCTGGTGGGGCGGCGAGTTCGGCCGGACGCCCACCGTCGAGGGAAGCAATGGCCGCGATCACAACCCCGAAGGCTTCACGATGTGGTTCGCCGGGGGTGGCACGAAGGCGGGTTATCATCATGGCGCGACCGACGATTACGGCTTCTATGCGACCGTCGACAAAGCCCACATCCACGACATGCACGCGACCATGCTGCACCTGCTCGGCCTCCACCACGAACGTCTCACCTACCGCTACGCCGGCCGCGACTTCCGTTTGACCGACGTCGAGGGGAATGTGATCCACGAGATCATCGCGTGAGACGAAGAGAATTCAGCAGCA
This sequence comes from Planctomycetaceae bacterium, assembly GCA_021732785.1. Classification (GTDB taxonomy): domain Bacteria; phylum Planctomycetota; class Planctomycetia; order Planctomycetales; family Planctomycetaceae; genus DSVQ01. Next base: position 6,890 of record JAKFUG010000072.1, on the reverse strand, counting down.
AAAAGAAGAGGAATTCAGGAAGAAGAGTTTGGCCACAAAAGGCACAGAAGACACAAAAAGGAGAAGAAATACGATGAGAAATGCAAACTCCTCTTCGCATTTCGGTCTTTCCTTTTGTGTCCTTTGTGCCTTCTGTGGCTAAATCGTCTTCGTCTTTCTTTTGCTTCCTCTTGCGCCTTTTCGCGGCTACCTCTTTTCTTTTCGCTATCCGGCGGCGTTGACGCAGAACTGGTAGTAGCAATCGACCGCGGCTTCCACCTGACTGAGTTCGATCCATTCATCTTTCGTGTGCGCCTGGGCAATATCGCCGGGACCGAAGACGATGGCCGGAACTCCCGCCAGTGCGACGCGCGACGCATGGGTTCCGTACGGAACGCCCAACTTGGTTTTCGCTCCCACCACGGGATGAATCGCCGCGAGGAATTGGTCGGCCAGCGGATGATTCGCATCATCGCCCAGCGGCGGGCTGTTAATGAACGGGGCCGCGTGCTCAACCGGAAAATCACAGGCCTTTTGCAATGCCTCAATGACTTCCGGGATGACCGCGTCCCGGTTTTCGCCGGGGATTACGCGCCGGTCGATGTCGATGGTGCAGCGATCGGGAACGATGTTGGGACTGCTGCCGCCGGAGATCAGACCCACGCTGAGGGTCGCCGGGCCGCATAACGGATGGGCCGGCCGCGAACCCGGCAGCCACGCGGCATACTCTTCCAATTTCTGCACGACGCGGGCCATGCGATAAATGGCGTTAATCCCTTCCGACGGACGGGAACTGTGGCACGCCCGCCCGGTCGTCGAAATCTTCCAGCGAATGGCACCGCGGTGGGCGACGACCACATCGAGCAGCGTCGGTTCGGCAATGACGGCCATCGTCGGCGCTTGAGGCAACAATCGGTACGGATTCTTCGTGCCCAACCAGGATCCCGTGAGGTGATTGATCCCCAGGCTCGTGGCTTCTTCATCGCAACTGAAGGAAACCACAACCGTGGGTGCGCCCGCCGGGCGTTCGGTGACCAGCCGCGCGAACGCCGCGAGCATGGAGGCGACGCCCGCTTTGACATCGCAGCTTCCGCGGCCGTACATTTTGCCGTTTTCAATCGTCGGCTCAAACGGGGGGATCACCATCCCGTCGATTGGGACGGTGTCTTGATGGGCATCGAGCAGGATCACCGGCGCACCGGGTGCTCCTTCATAGCGCGCCAGAATATTCGCCCGGCTAGGGGCGATTTCGATCCGTTCCCACGGTACGCCGAGCGTTTCCAGTTGTTGACAAAGAAAATTGCTGACGCGGTGCTCGAAATACTCCGGCCCGCTCACATCGCGGCCCATCGGATTGACGCTGGGAATGCGAACCAGATCGGCGAGCAGTTGTGCGACATTCACCAGCATGACCCTCGTGGCACGGGATTGGGAACCATCGTGATGATCGTGGCGACATCGCTGAAGGGATGCAACCGAAACCGGGCACTCCCTTCAATGTCTGCGGGTCAGATTTCGATCTCGCGTCGCAAAATAGGACCGTCCGAGTCCGTGATCATGGCCGCCTGGCACAGAGCGCACGGACTTATGCCTTCCGCCGACCGCGCAGCGCCTGCCAGATGGGGGCGAGTCGCCGGATGATCTTCGCCGTGGTCCGGCGATCGAGTCGACTTCGCAGTGTGGCTTTTTCCGCGGCGGCGAGTTGTTCTTCCAATTCGATTGCCGGGCGATGCAACCGTTCGGCCGCTAATGCCAGTGCGGCTCCGCGCGGGACACCGCCGAGGCGCGACAGGCTCCCCTTCAATGCGGCGACGTAATATTTCAGCACGACTTCGCCCGAGGGTTGCCGCCAGTACGCCACACCGAGCGCATCCGCATGTTCCACGATGTTGTGTCGCGGCGCGGCGGCCACCGGCAACAGCGGACCGAACCGCTGCGAGTTCCACCAGCCGTAGAGCACCAGTAACAACATCAGTTGCAGCGTGATCGGCCGGAGTTCTTCGTCGAACAACAACGCCACCGTCTTCGGCGTTCCGGTCTTGTTGAGCGATTCGTCAAACGTAACTGCCCACACATCGCCAGCGAGTTCCAGCAACCGATACGCCAGTGCGGGGTTATCACCGTAGGTCAGTAACTGGTTCGAGAAGATGAGCGGCGACGCCGACACCACGACATGCCCGCGTCCCAACTTCTGCACAACGACTTGGGGTGCTCCGTCATACGAGAGAACTTCGTCCCCTTCGGGAGCAAGCAACCGGCCGTCGGTCCACCACGCCGTCGTGTCTTGCGAAACGAGATCGGTCTCCGGCGGCAGCGAATCATTTGGATTGCCACTGCGCGGCAGATAACGAATGTTGAGCCGCGGGATCGACCGTTCGGTGTCGCCGCGGCAGGCGAAGACGAGTTGCCCGCCATTCGACACCCAGTCGAGAATCGCGTCCCATTCGGCATCCGCCGGCCAGCGCTGCGGCCCGAGAATACAAAGCGTCTGACCCACGCCATCGGGCAAGGCGCGGGTCAGCGGTTGCTGGTTGCGGTCCGCATATTCGGCGTACTCAGTCACCAGTCGAAAGAAAGCCCGCTTCCCTTCCGCCGTGTTGCTGAACGTGTCGTGGAGAATGTCGTCGCCGAGATCGGGAAACCACACCTGCAGTCCCAATAACGCTACCACCGCCAGCGGCCACAGCCACTGGGTGAGGGACGTCATCGGCGCTGTGGGATTTTTCGACACCGTTGTTCCTCAATCGTCTTTCGCAAAGTCGTCTTGTCACGAAGCGACAGGATGACTTTCATCCGTTTGAAATCCCTGTTGATAGCCCGCGAGCGCCGTGGCGAACAACGGTTCGGTGGCCGGACGACGGCCATATTCCACCGGCTCGAAAACATGCACGACTTCACGGAACCCCGCGAATTGTTCCGGACGGCTGCGGAGCACGCGGAGATAATCGTGGACTGTGAGTCCGCGGCGATAACGAATCCACTGCTGCCGTTCGATGTAGCTCATTCCCCCCATCACCAACCGGCCAATGGCCGCGCGGAAATCGCCGCTTTGGGCCAGCGCGATTGCTTCGCGCAGGAAGACATCCGATTCGGTTTCACCGGGCGAACGGTCATGGGTGAGCGGTCCGACGATCACCTGTCCGACACCGTGGGTTGTCCGTTGTCGATCGTTCCACGCCTGCATCAAGGCCTGCGCGACGAGGACCACGATGGCCACGACGATGACGGCGAGAATCAGGTACGCCAACCCATGAAAGAGGCCACCGAACAGGTTGCCCAACCCCAGGGACGGGCCTTCCCAATTCGAATTGTTCGAGGGTGACGAGGGCTTCGGCGTGGGAGCCGCGCGCGAAGATTGCCGGACCGGGCGCTGGACGCCATCGGACCCGCGCTGGGAAGGCGATCGCGGCCGCTGCATCCGCGTCGGCCGTTCGGTGACCGGAGACTTGGGGGTTGATCCCGCTTTTGAAGTTTCATTTGATGTCCGCGTCGGCTTCTGCGAGTTCGATGCGGGAGTGCCCGTAGCCGATTCGGTATCGGAATCGGTTTGCGACGAAGATCCTTCCGAACGGTCGGTGCCAGTCCCTGAAGACGATTGGGCTTCCCCCGTCGATTCGCCGGCGGGTGATGACGATGTCCGCTTGCGCCCTTTTCCGGACGACGAGGATGAAGTCCCGTTCTGGTTGACGGAATCGTCACTTTTTCCGCCGCTTTTCTCACGGTCGGAAGGCGTCGTCGACTGTTTGCCGGATGGGTCCGAAGAATTCCCGCTGTTGCTGGAGCGACCGTTGCCCTGTCGATTCCCTCGGGAACTCGCCGTCGAAGAGCCGCCGTTTTCGTCGGTTTCTCCGGTTGTCGTCTCACGATCAGAACCGGGTGTTGACGAATCGCCTTGTCTGGAGGACAGTCGCTGGTTGCGCGAGCTGCCATCGTCTTTCCCCGAACCCTTCGGCTGGGCTTTGTTGAGGACGTTCTTCCACCACGGCTCGGCTTCGGACGCGGTTCCTTCACTGCCGTTCGTCTTGGAAGCCTCGCCCGGTTTGCGGCCTTCCTCGGGAGCGGTGCTTTCACCGTTTACGGGATCGGAGTCCGCGGCCGACTTTCGGAAGGCATCCTCCGCGAAGTGTTCAAAGTGCCGGAATTCCGGATCGGCAAGAATCTTGCGAGCCGATTCCCGAAGCGGTTTTGCGGGGACACGCTCCTCGGCCGCGAACATCAACCCGGTCGCGATCATCGGAATAGCGATGAATGCCAGTGCATGTCGAATGTGATGACGGCTCACGTGGGGGTCCTCCACCGTTGCGCTTCTTCCGAGAGCGCGACTTCCACATCCCAGCAATCGCGGCGGATGCGGAGATCGACGTACGCAAAGAACCATGCTAATCGGCACACGGCATAGGTTGCCAGCGCGGTCGCACAAACCGTGGTCAATGCCAGGGCATCGGTCATCACGAACGTGAACAATGCTTCCCACCATGCGCCCCAATCTTCGAGTCCCCACGGATTGCGGGTCGCTTCGATCAAGCGGCCCAGGCAGGGGGAAACGCCGACGAGCAGCATCGCGGACGCATCGACCGTAATGGTGAGCAGCGCCCAGAATCCCAGTCCGAAAAGACCGACGGCAATGCCCCGTGCGATGAGATCGCTGAACTCCGACTTCACCAGATCGGACACCCGATGGTCGTGCTCACCGGCCCGCCATACCGAGAACATGCGGGCTTCGGCCCCAAACCCGGTGTAGATCAGGGACGCGACTCCGGGCAGTCCGCCAGCGAGCGTAAGAACCAGGTGAATCGGACGCAACAACAACGTGACTGCCATCGCCGCGAATGCCGAACGAAAGGCCCCCAGCACCGCGGCGAATGCCGAGCAACGCTGCCCCATCGCCAACCGGACCGCGGCAAAGACCAGCGCCGTTCCCAGGGGAATCGACATGGCGCTGAGTGCGATCAGACTCCACAGCCAACCATACGACGTGGCACGCGATGCCCAATACACCACGGCACACGTGGGTAGTGCGATGATCGCCAAGATCCGCAGGAACAGCGCGATGTGCTGTCCGACAAAAACGAGTGCCAGATCAAGACAACTCCCGATGTTCCGCGGTTGCAGCGAAATCGCGGCGTCATGAAACCTCATCGCTGTCTCCCCGCAATGCCGAGATAGACCGCGACGAGCGTCCACAACACCCCCCCGACCGAATACTTCCAGATGGCCGGGATGGGAGCCGGTGACCAGAACGCTTCGATGAGGGCCGCAATGACCAGCATCGCCGCCGCCCCTCCGGCGAGTTGCACCGCTTCCAAACCGCGCACCCGGAGCGCTTCCAACCGCGTCCGCTGTCCGGGATGAACGAGCGCGTCGCCGAGAACCAATCCCCCCGCTCCGGCGATGGCGATCGCCGTCAGTTCAAAGGAACCGTGCGAGACCACGAAGCTGAGAAATTTTTCGGAATGCCCCATCGCCAGCACATACCCCGCCACGGCTCCAATCACCAGGCCGTTGAACAGGAGCGTGTGAATGGTGCCGATGCCCATCAGCAACCCGCGGGCAAAACATTGCAGGGCGATGCCGACGTTGTGCTGCACATAGAACCCGGCCATCGCGGCGCGCGATTCGTCAAAGCCCGGTTCGAGGGACGTTTCTTCGTCTTTCTTCTCGGCTTTGTCTTGCTTCTCATCGGCTTCGTCAGCGGATTCCGTGTCATCCGCTTGGGTACCGCGGGGACCGTACATGTGGTCGTACTGTTCGAGCGATTCCGACGGCAACAACCGCATGGCGATCGACGGATCGGTTTGCACGGCGACCCACGTCGCACCCAATGGAACGAAAAATAACGCCGCGGCAACGAGAAAGTACCAGCCGTTGCGACGGAACATGCGGGGAAATTCGCGGGCCAGAAATTCGACGACGCGCGACCACCGCGCCGGATGCGAACGGTAGAACGAATGGTGTCCGCGGGCGACCAGATTGTTCAAATAGGTGACGAGTCCCTGCCCCCAATCGCGCGATCGAATGATGGCCAGATCGTGCGACAGTTCCCGCAGCAACCGCGAGAACTCGCCGACTTCCTCCGCCGGCATCGACTGCCACCCGCGGCGTTCCTGAATCAGCTTTTCGAACCGTCGCCACGCCGGTTGCCGCTGGGTGAGAAACCGCTGTTTGTTCATGACACGGCTCCGGCGGGGCGACGCTTCGGACGACGTTTGGCGGCTGGAATTTCCTCGGCGACTTCCTCACGCGGAGCGGCAAAGGTGACGTACACCCGCGCGAGGAACGCCATCGGGAAATCGTCGACTTGAGCCCGATCGCCCCGGTAATCCAGTCGGTTCGCAATCAGCGTGGCCAGTTCCCGCGCGAGTTGGTGCCCGCGGGAGTGGGTCAACACTTTGCGACGGGCCAGAAACTCATCGATCACCGCCAGCGTCGACGCCGGCGGAGGGAACGAGTTGATTTGATCCGACGGGAGCTTTTCGATGTGTTGATAGATCACCGGATCGCGCGGCAACACCGTGCGGCGTTCATGCACAACCACCGTCCGGGCCGCGAGATCGCCTAACCGCTGCAATCGCGACGTCAGCGTCATGCAGATGAGAGCCGGACCGTACAGCGGGATGAGAATCAAGACGCCGATCTCTTCACCGAAGATGATCATCAGCGGCAAGGTATCGGCCGCGCGCAACAAATTGCGGAGCGTCGCCCCCCACCAGGAAAGAGGCTGGCCGTTCTCGTGGATGGTTCGCAAGCCACAGATCATTTTGCCCGGCGTGCGGCCCTGAAAGGCATATTCAAAACCGATGAAGTAACCCCACTCCAACAGGAACAGAACGAGCAGCATGGTCCCGATGGCCAGACCGGGCATCGTGGCGATGCCGACGGTGCAGGTCACCATCGCGACGACAAAAAAGACG
>JAKFUG010000038.1 GCA_021732785.1 Planctomycetaceae bacterium | reverse complement strand
GACCCATGCAAAGTCCCTCAAAATTCCACCAACCAATTGCATAGCTCACCACCCCGGGGATCGTCAGATCCCCGGGGTGGTGGCGTTTTCAGAATCCGCTTGACCCATGTCCGCAACCGCGGAGGACGCGGCCTGTGGTCTCCGCCAAGCGCCCCGCAATGAATGAAATCGGTCCGCCACACAACGAAGCGGCCCCCGTCACACCGCCGTGACGAGGGCCGCTTTCATTGATGATGAGCATGGGACCAGAAAGAAGTATCCCTCGTCGCGGAACGATCACGCTGATGGCAAGCGTGTGGCTTACTTTCACTCTGGAGCGTCGCCTGCTTGCGCTACCGACTGGCAATGCAAGGCCAACATCCCTCACGAAACGCAGAAGCCCGGCACCTTCGAGGATGCCGGGCTTCTCGCTTTGAGCAGCGACTAACCGAATCGGTTAGTGCATGTGGTCGTCGTGGCCACCGGCGGCGGGTTCGTCCTTCGGCATTTCGGCGATGAGGGCATCGCTGGTCAGCAGCAGGGTCGAGACCGACGCGGCGTTCTGCAACGCACTGCGGGTCACCTTGGTCGGGTCGATGATGCCCGACTTGACGAGGTCTTCATATTCACCCGTCTGAGCGTTGTAGCCCTTGTTGCCTTCGAGGGCGAGCACCTTCTCACAGATCACCGCGCCGTCGACACCGGCGTTGTTGGAGATCTGCGTGAGCGGAGCCCGGCAAGCACGGGTGATGATCTTGAAACCAACGATTTCGTCGGTGTTCAGACCGGTCGGCTTGACGGCTTCCGAAGCACGCAGCAACGCCACACCACCACCGGGAAGAATGCCTTCTTCAACGGCAGCGCGGGTTGCATGCAGGGCGTCTTCGACGCGGGCCTTCTTTTCCTTCATTTCGGATTCGGTGGCCGCACCGACGTTGACCTGAGCCACGCCGCCGGAGAGCTTCGCGATCCGTTCATCGAGCTTTTCGCGATCATAATCGCTGGTGCTGTTTTCCCGTTCGCGACGGATCTGCTCGATGCGCGACTTGATGTCGCCTGACTTGCCGAGCCCTTCGATGATCGTGCAGTTGTCCTTGTCGACGACGATCCGCTTGGCCCGACCGAGATCGGACAACTGGACGTTTTCGAGCTGGATGCCGAGGTCTTCGAAAATCGCCTGGCCACCGACCATGATCGCGAGGTCTTGCAGCATCGCCTTGCGACGATCGCCGTAGCCCGGAGCCTTCACGGCACAGATCTTGAAGGTGCCGCGGAGCTTGTTGATCACGAGGGTCGCGAGGGCTTCCCCTTCGACTTCTTCGGCAACGATCAACAGCGGCTTGCCGGCGTTGACGACCTTCTCCAGCACAGGCACGAGATCCTTGACGCTGGTGACCTTCTTTTCGTGGATGAGGATGTAAGCGTCTTCAAGGACGGCTTCCATCGTCTGCGGATCGGTGACGAAGTACGGCGACAGGTAACCGCGGTCGAACTGCATCCCTTCGACGACTTCAAACGTCGTCGCCAGGGCCTTGCCCTCTTCGACGGTGATCACGCCGTCTTTGCCGACTTGTTCCATCGCGTCGGCGAGGATGTTACCGATTTCGGTGTCACCGTTGGCGGCGACGGTCCCAACCTGGGCGATGGCCTTCTTCGACTTGCATTCCGTCGACATGCCCTTGAGCTTCTCGACGATCGACTCGACGGCCTTGTCCATGCCGCGCTTCATGTCGATCGGGTTGACCCCGGCGACAACGGCCTTGAGGCCTTCGACGTAGATCGCTTCGGCGAGCACGGTGGCGGTGGTGGTGCCGTCACCGGCGATGTCGGAAGTCTTGCTGGCGACTTCACGGACCATCCGGGCGCCCATGTCTTCGAACTTGTCCGGCAGTTCGATTTCACGGGCGACGGTCACACCGTCCTTGGTCACGGTCGGCGAGCCGAAGCTCTTTTCGATGATGACGTTGCGGCCGCGTGGTCCGAGGGTGACGCGGACCGTTTTGGCCAGCTTCATCACACCGCGCCGCATGGCTTCCTGGGCTTCCTGGTCAAACGCAATCATTTTGGCCATTGCGAGTCAGTCTCCGTTGAGGGAACGTTGATTTCAGTGAATTTGGGGCGACTCTCTCGTCGCAGAAATCCGAAGCACTAAATTCGAAATCCGAAGGAAATCCTAAATCCGAACGGAGCAAACCATAGTGAAATCTTCGCAGGTGACAATGATGTTCCCCCCTTTTGGATTTCGTGCTTCCTTCGGATTTCGTGCTTCGAATTTCGGATTTGAATTACGCATACACAGCGAGGATGTCGCTCTCGCGCATGAGCAGATAGGTTTCTTCGTTGACCTTGAATTCGTCACCGGCGTAGCTGCTGAAGACGACCAGATCGCCGGGGCGAACCGTCAGGGCCACTTTCAGGCCGTTGTTCTTCGTATGACCTTCGCCAACGGCGAGGATTTCCCCCCGTTGGGGCTTGTCGGTCGCCGACTCCGGCAACACGATCCCGCCAACGGTCTTCTTTTCCGCAGCCGCACGCTTCACGACCACGCGATCGCCGAGCGGGGCCAACTTGAGGTCCACCGAGGCCTTGTCCGCCTTCTTCGCCATGCATTTTTCTCCTGTGGCTGCCGCAAAAAGCGCGCAGCGCGGGTGTCTCGATGAAGAACAACGTTGCCGCAGCCTGTGTGCATTCGCCGTGCCTATTGCGGCGTAATCTGTAAGTTGTATTTTAATAGATGCTTATGGAAATCAATTGTCCTGCGGCGACTGCCAGCCCGCGCTGGCAAGAGTCTGGATTTCACCCATTCCCTGCCATTCTGGCAAAGCGTAAAGCCTGATTGAATACGACTTCGACGCAAGAACCGTTGCAGGTTGGTGAGAATTCCGGGCGTGAGGGGCGCATCCGGTGTTTGGTGGGGAACATCCTTAAACAATTCCGGACTCCGGAGCCCCGACGGGGTGAGATTCGATAGCCCAGCCCGAGGTCATCCGAAGGGCTGGGTTCGCAATCGGACAGGCACGCGTAGCCCCACCGGGGCGTGACTCTTTCCGAACAACACCGTCGCGCCCCGTTGGGGCTTGGGAAGGTCCTCCGATCCGTTGACCCAGGGCTGCGCGAAGACGCTTCGCCGCTGGCTGTCGAATTGCGCCCTCTGCGGGGCTGAAGGCTAACCTTTCCGCAACCACCAGTTACCGGATGGACCTGGGCGTGATTGTCCGCATCAACGAGACTTGAAATCTTCTGTGGATTCTCTAAACTCAATAACCTCTCAGGTCGTCGAATTCCGAAGCCGTCCGTGGCTCATCGGTAGGGAATTCACGCCTCGTTTGCCCGATTCCTTCGCAGACGAGACCCATAGATGCCTACCTCCCAACCTGATTGCGATCTTCTGGCCGACTTCTGGCCACATCTGAAAAACTTGTTGGATGCGGGACGCTGGGGAGATGCCGTCGCCACGCTTCGGGCGCTCATTGCCCGTACCGGCTGGCTGGAACTGCAGGTCACACTCGGTGCTCTGCTATTCGAGCGTCAACATTATCACGATGCTATTGCGGCGTGGACTGGTGTGGTTGAACCCGCGGGACAGCAAGGTCGACTCGATCTCCTGGCCGCGGTGTACTCGAACCTGGCCGCGACCTACCGCGAACTCGGCGATGCCGCATTAGCTCGTCGATTTCAGCAGCAGGCGCTCCGCTATCAAGACGATTTCGGGGCGGAAGACCTGCTTCATCTCGCCAACGATGCCATCGCCGGCGGACATTTTGAACTCGCCGAGTCGTTACTCGATTCGATCGGCGATTTGTTGGGGGACGATCCGCGACTGCAAGCGGAAGTCTTCGCAACGCACGGAGTGATTGCGTTGCGGCGCGGTGCCCCGCGGATTGCCCGCCGCGGGTTACTGACGGCGTATCGGGCCCACCTGCAAATGGGCGATGAAGCCGGTGCGGGTCGCGATCTGCTGAATGCCGCCGAGGCGTTTCAACTGATGCACCGCCTCCCCGCGGCCCGGCGCTGTCTCGATGAAGCCGCGACCCATTTTCAAAATTGTGCCCAGCCGATCTGGAAGGCGGAGGCACTTCGACGCGCCGACCGTCTGGAACGAATGGAACATCTCGTCGATTTCGACGCCTCTCTCAATTGACGGTGCCCCGTCTGTCGAATGGGCGTGCAGCGCGTCCAGTTTGGAAAAGCTAGAGAGAAATCGGCTTCGGGACTTGAGCCCGCCACGCGAACCCGATGAAATGGCCATCCGCGCTGCCATCGGGCAATGCGGGTGTCGTTGGGTGCAGGTGGGCGAAGGGGAGTCGCATGGAGTTCGCGGTCGTTCAAAGTCCATGGTCGCAGGTTTCGGCGGACTGGTTGGTCGTTCCGCTGTCCGACCCCGTCGTTTGGTCGGAGCCGTTAAAGGGGCTGGACACGGCGTTGGGGGGAATTCTCGCCCGACTCGATGCCGCCGGGGAATTGCCGACGAAACTGGGTGCCGTCTTGGGTTTGCGCGGTCTGACGGGCGCCGCGCCGCGGCTGTTGCTCGTTGGGCTCGGGGTCGTAGGAACTTTGAGTACGGCGACCATCGACCGTGCCCTGATGTCCGCCCTGCGTGCCATCACCGACAAACCCAATTTGCGAGTGGCGGTGATGGTTCCCGCGCAAGACATGGGATCGCTCAGTCCTGCCGATTTTGTTGCCGCCGCGCTGCAAGCCGGGCATCTCGCCGGTGTGGGACAGGATCTCTACAAAGCCGAACGGGGCCGGTATCCGTTGGCGTCGCTCTCCGTGGTCACGACGAATCCGGTCACCGCGGACCTTCAGGCGGCGGCAACTCGGGGCGATATCCTGGGTGATGCCATGAATCTGGCACGCGATCTGGTGAATCGCCCTCCCGCGGAAATCACGCCGGTTGCGTTTGCCGCCCGGGCCGCGCAAGTGGCGAAGACCTACGGCATCGACTGTGAAATCTGGGACCAGCCTCGTCTCGTGCAGGAGCGGATGCGGGCGATGCTCGCCGTGTCACAAGGAAGTCCGCAAGCGCCGCGGCTGGTCCGGCTGAACTATCGGGGTGGCGGAGCCGACCAGCCAACGATCGCCCTGGTAGGCAAAGGGGTCACATTCGACAGTGGCGGGTTGTCGCTCAAGCCGTCCGATTCCATGATCACCATGAAATGCGACATGGCCGGAGCCGCAACGGTGCTGGCCGCGACGGTCGCCATCGCCCGCCTGAAACTGCCGGTGAACGTTATCGGGTTCATGGGGCTGGTGGAAAATATGATCGGCGGCAACGCCTTCAAATTGGGGGATATTCTCACTGCACGGAACGGGGTTACCATTGAAGTTCTCAACACCGACGCTGAAGGCCGCTTGGTTCTCGCCGATGTGTTGAGCTATGCCGTGGACCTCGGCGTTGATCGCATTGTGGATCTCGCGACGTTGACCGGGGCCTGCGTGGTGGCGCTCGGTGAAGACGTCGCGGGGGCCATGACGAACGATCAACCGTGGTGCGACCAGGTTCTGACGGCTGCCAAAGCGGCGGGCGAAAACTTGTGGCAACTGCCGATGTTCGACTTGTACGACGAGCTTATTAAGGGAGACGTCGGCGACATCAAGAACACCGGTGGTCGCTGGGGCGGAGCGATTTCCGCGGCGAAGTTCCTGCAGCGCTTTGTCGGCGGCAAACCGTGGGTCCATCTTGATATTGCCGGCCCGGCGTTCGCCTCCAGCACGAAACCGTACCGCGAAGCCGGAGCGACCGGAGCGTATGTCCGCACGTTGGTGGAATTGCTGCAACGGACGGTTGTGAAGTCGTGACCTTTCCCTGGCGGATCAACCCGCGCGACTTGACCACTCCTCGGTGGGCGAGTTGAATAGTTGACGCCGTAACGGGGATGATTCGTGTTCTCGTCCGATTTAACGACACCGCAACACGATGGAAAGACCGCAATGAAAGTGTGGCTGGGAGCATTTTTGCTGTGCGGTCTCATGACCGCGTCGGTCTGGGCGCAGGGAACCGCACCGATTCCGGCTCCGACACCCGCGCCCTATGTCTCCATCCGCAACCCCATGGTCGATGCTGCGATCTTCGCTGTCCTGGCAGGCGGGGCGATCTTCGCGGTCTGCCGCACCAGTCAGCGCGTATGATCGGCAGCAGGACACGTCGGCATCGCGGGCGGCACTGCCATGGCTGTGGCTAATCGCGCCGTCGCCGAGGACAACGATCCGGTCGTCATTTCCGGCATCGGCTTGGTGACGCCGCTGGGTGGTGATCGTGAATCATCGTGGTCGGCGTTGCTCGCCGGTCAACGGGCCGGGCAATGGCTGACAAGTCATGATCTCGGAGCGATGCCACCCTTGTCCGACCATCGTTGGTCGGGCAATCCAGCGGTGATTCGACACGATGTGCGTCTGCCGGTGGAGATTACCGATCGCGTGATTCGACTCGGCGTGCTCGCTGCGCTGGAAGCGTGGGATGACGCCCGTCTCTCACAGGCTGTGCTCCATCCCGAGCGCATGGGCTGCGTTGTCGGCACGAGCAAAGGGGGCTTGCACACGTTCGACACGGCTCGCGACACCGGTCATTGGACCGATGCCTGGCCCTCGGCAACGGCGTCAGGGCTCGCCACGATGTTCGATCTTCGCGGACCGTGCATCGCCCCTGTTGCAGCCTGTGCGACGGGAGTGGTAGCGATTCTCCGCGGTGTCGCCGCCATTGTAGCGGGGGAATGCGACGTCGTGTTGACCGGAAGTGCTGATGACTCGTTGCATCCCGGCGTGCTTGCATCCTTTCAACGGTTGGGCGTACTTGCCCGGCATGCGGACCCCGCCGCCGCGTGTCGACCTTACGATCGCACACGGAACGGTTTTGTGGTGGGGGCTGGGGCCGGATGCCTGGTTCTGGAACGTCGTTCCCACGCCGAGCGACGCGGAGTGAACTGGTATGCCGAAATAGTAGCCGGCCGGTTGGCGACCGATCCGGCCGGGATGACGCAACTCGATGGTGCCGGTCATGCTCTCGCGCGGCTGATCGAGATGGCGTGTCGAGGCGAATGTCCGGATCACATCCAACTGCACGGTACGGGAACGCGGCTTAACGATTCCGCCGAGTGTCGTGCGGTCCGACAAGTGTTTGGTGACCGGGCAGACGGGATCCTGCACTCGAGTGTGAAAGGCGCTCTCGGTCATTTGCTGGGTGCCGCCGGCAGCGTGGAGGCCGCTCTGGCGTGCCTTTCCTTGCGCGATCAGACCATCGCCGCGTGTGCCAATCTGGACGAACTCGATCCCGAATGTGCGTTGCCGTTTGTGCAACACGCCCCGGCGAAAAGACCAATTCGGACGGTGCTCAAGCTCTCGCTCGGCTTCGGCGGCCATCAAGCCGCCATCATGTTGCGACGGCCGCAGTGATTCGTGCGACGCAGGCTACTTGCCGAACTTCGCACTTATCACCAGCGTGCGAAATTCTTCGCGGTGTTCGAGCACGGCTTCGCGCGGGCCCGTCATTTTGACGAAGAAGTTCGCCGGACCGGTGGGAATGACGGCTCCCAGCATGCAATGCTTGCGTTGCTCGCCGCCTCCGCCGAAGCCATCGCGGAAGGTCCCCACCAGTTCCACAAGGATCGCCTCTTCGCCGTCAATGACGACGGTTTCCTGCTGCGGTTCGGGATCGTTGGCTTCGCGTGAGAATTGCCCGCGCCAACGTTGAACATTGGCTTCTTTGCTTCCCCCTGCGGAAGACATCGTCACGCGAATCGATCCCGCCTTGGTGCCGATGCGATACTCGGCTTGAATGATGTCATTCGGCGGGGGTTGTTCCTCCCAGCCCGCGGGAATGGTGAGCGTGATCCCTTCGAACGCCTTTTTCGTGGCCTCCGTGCTGGCCGAACCGGTGCTGCTCTTGCCGGCGGGCAACGTTCCCGATGAAATCGGCGGGGCAGTGGGGACGGGCGACTCGGCACTCTCCGGCGGCTTCGCGGATTCACAACCCGCAATCAGCAAAACCACCAAAACACCGGTCGCGGCACGCATCATCTCGATTGTTCTCTCTATTCAACGGGGCTTGTCAACGGGGCTTGCGGGGCATGCGGCTCGGCGGCGATTTCGGCGTCGGAATTGCCGCCCGGCGAGAAGACCGTCGCACCTTCGCCAGTTCGCTTTTGTCGACAACCCAGCCGCGGCATTGAACGCTGCCGCACAAGCAGGGAATCGCTCCCTCGGCGCTCCAGGCGTAATCAATCGTCAGTTCGGCACCCTCGGGAACCTCGGCAAGGGCTTCCACATGGACTTCCGCAGGAGCCGGTGAGCCGTCTTCGTATTCACATTCCGTCAGCACGAGCCGGCAATTGGGCGTGCAGCAGTGGTTGAGATAGCGGAACGGAGCCCGGGGTTCCAGTGAATGCGAACCGCCGAGATCGATGCAGTACGACGTGGCGTAATTGGGGTCGTCGATCACTTTGCCGAGGACCTGCCCCACCACAATTCCTTTTTCGATCGACTTCTGGGCAAACACCCCCCGACCGAACGTCACTCGTCCGACGCGGACGAGACTGGCAACTGTTGGCATCATGCACCCTTGCTGGCGGATTCGTTCCACTCGGCCATCGCCCTGACTTCTCCATCGCGATGGCTTTGCACAAAACGATACCAACCCACCGGCATGCGTCAACCAATCACCCGCCAGATTTACGCTCGCTTTCGACGTTTTCCCCGAGCGCGGCGTGCGAGTTTATCTGGCTTCGCGCTATTCCCAATAGAGCAGGGTGTTGATCGAGAACGGAAGAAATTCATCATTATCGTGGACTTCACCAAACAGCGCGACATGACCCGCGGAAGGACGCGGAACCTTGGCGAGATAATTCTCGTCTTCGCTGCTGAGAGTTTGCGATGTCCACTTGGACTCGCGGAAGTCGGGGGTCATGGCGGTGGCCGTCCAGACACGGACTGCGGCCGGAGTGCCCGTGGTTTTGATGCGGAGTTCCAGGAATTCGGCCCCCTTGTTGTAGTCCCACGTCACCGTCGGCATCGGTTTGCCCGACGCCGTCCGGCGGAAGAACGCGGCGATGGTCGACAGGACCAGCTCGCGGCCCCCTTTCAGATTGTGGCCGGCATTCGGGATTCGCAGCAGGTGCTTGGGGCCGACAAGATCATCCCAATAGAGATTCATCGCATCGTGGACCCAATACCGATCGTTCGCACCGACGACGAGCAGTTTGGGCAACGTGAGCTGATACCGATAAGTGAGCGGGTCCATCATTTTCCACAACCGCTGTTCCCGTTCGGTCTGAGCGACTCCATCCGGCTTGACGAGACCTTTGCTGGTGTAGTCGTCAATCTGTTCGCTGTAGAAGCCCCAGGTGGCCTTCTGGTGAGCCATTTGCTTGGGGAAATTCAGCGTATCGATGACCATCGGGGCAATGCCGATCACGCGGCGGTCAGCAGCCCCGGTGAGCCAGCTTGTCCAGCCTCGCTTGGAGGCCCCGGTCACCACGAACCCGCGGATTTCCGTCTTGTTTTCCTTCCGTGAGAATTCCTGCACGGCGTCCATGGCCTTCACGGCCGACTTCGTCATCGGGAACAACAGCGGCCAGTTTTCGTCGCCGGAATCGAGATACTTCAGCCACGTATCGGTGATGAGATCGTCTTCCACGCGGTTCTCGAACAACGGCTGATTGGGCACGGTGTGCAGCGTGGCCACGCGCGCTCCACACAGTTTCGCCAAGCCGGCGCCCAGCGCGAGATCTTCATTGCCAGGCAGCTTGCCGATTCCACCACCGGTGACATAGAGCAGCACATGCTCGGGGTGCTTCAGGTCCGCCGGCTCGAAGATGTAAAGCGGGTGCGTCCAGACGATGTTCTGCCAAGTCTGCGAGGTCAGCTTCAGGCGCGTGGCTTTCACCCCGGCGACCATCGTCTGTTCTTCGACGGTCCAGCCGTAAGCCGCTTCCGGACGGGAAACATACTTGTAGAGCGAATTCGGGATGTTGTCGTCAACAACGGCGGGGAGCACTGCATCGCCCGCGGACACCGCGGTCACGAACCAACCCGCACACACTAACCCACCGAGAATCAGCCACGATTTCAAGTTTCTGTTCCTGTTCGAGCCCAACGTGGAGACGGAAATCTCTTGTCCATTCACAAAAAGAGCCATCGACGAAACACGCCGATGGCCATGGTCTACTTCTTTGATTTCAATTCGATGACTCCCAAATCGATCTTCTCCGCCTTGCCACCATGGATTGTGATTTTATGCTCGGACTTGGCAGGGTCGGCGTAGGCCCCTTTGAATTTATCCTTGGGGGCAAAGCCGGTTTCGATCCATTTGAACGAGAGGGTGTATGTCCCTTCCGGCAGGCCATCGCCCCCTTCGTAGGTACCCAGTGTGAACTTGCCCGCCTTGTCGGTCATGGATGTAACCGTGTACTTGATCTTCGACGTGTCGCCCTCGGGATGGCAATTGACTTCGACCATTTCCGTCGGCTGGCCGTCGACATTGACGGTGCCAAACACGGGGCTCGTCGCCAACCGCGGCCCTCCACGCTGCGGTCGGGAGCAACCTACGACAAAGAGCATGGCAACGAATACAAATCCGTAACCGAGAAAGCGTCTGGTCATCTCGATTTTCTTGCTGCTGATGTTTACAGGGATGTCAAAAAATACCGATTTCCACGACGCGTGCGCAACAGCAGAAACGCGGAAGGATTGGCAGGACCGGATGGCGCATGCGTTCGGGGCGTGAGTCCTCGTAGATTAGAACTCGCTCGTCGTTTCTCCATTGGCGCGGGAGATGAGAGCCGCGAGAGTCACGCCGGACAGGTTCTCGCTCAGGAATCGCACCGTCCCATCGCCCAGCAATACGTGTGTGCCGCCAACATGCCACGAAAACAGTCCCCCGGCATTTTGGGTCAGACTGGTATTCGTCACGCGCGCATTGGAACAATTGATGCCGCAGGGTCCCGCCGTACCGGTCCCATCATACGCTCGTCCGGTTAATTCCCACACGCCGTTGAAGGGGTCCGCCCAGGCACCTCCCCCGGCGACCGCATTCACGGCCGCTTCATCGGATGCGGAGGCCGGAGGGATCAGTTTCCGGCCTGTCCGATAGAGCTGGTTTCTTCCCGAAAGTTCTCCGATCATGAGCGTGTTGGAAGAACCATCCGTCATATCCCCGATCCGTCCGCCGTTTGGCTGCGTTTGCGAGCCAGCTAACGCCGGGTTCTGCGATGTAATCCCTCCCTTGGCCCAGCCATCGAGATCCGTTGTCCCACTGGTATTCAGCACGATATTCAGGAATGCGGGTCGAACGCGCGTGATTGCTACGTAATCGGTCGCTCCGGCGTTGGTGAGCGTCAGATTCGCCGTTACCAACCCCCCTGCGAGAGCTGCCGGCAGGGTGTAACTGATCACGGAATCGGTGCGAGCCGCCGATGGGCAGAGATACGCTGGAATTCGTGCTTGAACGGCGGCGGTGTTGACCGCTTCATAAGCGGAAAAGTTGAAATTGTACTGGTTGTAGAGTGGTGCCTGATCCATATAAGGCAGGGTGGCCAAGGACCAATTGCTGGTGGTCAACAGGCCGCCGACCCCCGCGCCGGTTCCGGGGTTCACGCACAAGAGGCCGGGGAGCGGAAAACGCTGAAATGTGTCGTGGTAGCTGTGCAGCGCCAGCCCCATCTGTTTCAAATGGTTCTTGCACTGGGTTCTCCGGGCGGCTTCGCGCGCCTGCTGGACCGCGGGCAATAACAGCGCGATCAAAATCGCGATGATGGCGATGACGACCAGCAGTTCGATGAGCGTAAATCCCGGACGAGTACGCGAGCGCGTGTGGAGCATGGGATGTCCTCAATTTGTCAGAACGACGAAGCGCAGTAGAATCCTGCACTGCAGATAGACTCTTTCCTATCGTGCGCGCCGAGGAAAGTAAATCATCGTTGTGAAGAATTGATGTTGCCGGCGCAAATCCGGCGAAATTGGCTGACAAAGATTTGCCAATGTTCGCTCGCGGCGAATCACGCCATGAAATCAGCGAGATTTGCGTTGTCCGCGCATGAACTGCCACAACGCCTGGGCCGCGGGCTCCCATTCGCCCGACTGGGCCTGACTGGCGATGCGGTGGGCGCGATCGAAAGCCGGCTTCGACATGCGGCCCTCGTCGTGCAACGTCTGCATCCGTTTCAGACTGGCTTCCACGAGATCCTTACGCCGTGCAGTCACCGCCGTGTAGAGCGCTTCCACTTCTTTCCACGCGGTCTCATCTTCGCCGATTTGGGGGGCACGTCCACATCCGAGAACAGAAAGGGTGATTGCTGAAACCAAGAGACAGCTCAGAAAGCGTTGTGTGCTCCGCATTAGAATTCCCCGACCACTTCCTGTTGCGCCCGTGTCGACAAGGCCACCCAGAGGAACGGGTCCATGAACTGGGACATGAAGCGGACAGAACCGTCGCCGAGCATCACATGCGCTCCGCCGACATGTTCCGAGTACATCTCGTCCGTGTGTCCGAACGGATGATTCGGCGCGTGAATGATGACCTGCGGATGGTCGTGGGTATCGGGACCACTGTGGGCACCAAACAGGCAGCCCGCGCTGTTGCATTCCGACGGCCAACCCGGTTTGGGACACGTGGCGGCATACGGGACCGTGCCGTACCACGTCTTGTTGCTCAGTCGGGAAGAGTGTTCGCCGAGAAAGACCGTATTCGACATCCCGTCGGTCACGTCGGCGACACGAATCCGTGAGTTGCGATAGAACGGCCCTTCCTGTACCACCGATTGGCCCGTCGAGGGAATGGGTTCGGGCTGCGAGAAATCGAGTGAATAGGCCGGACCCCGCCCCCACGGCTGGTGAATTCCCGCATTCGTCACATAGTGGGCATGACTGAAGAACAAGGCCGGGGTGTAAGGGACCGGGCTGCTGGGAGCCGCCGACGAACCGACCGTCCAGCGTTCGACCACAAAGCCGTCGCTCCCGCCGGTTGCCGACGGACACAGAAACGCCGTGAGTTTGGTTTTGGCCGCCGCGGCGTGTTGGGGTGCCCAGCAGGGGAGCGAGAAATTGAGCTGGTTGAAGAGCGGCGATTGATCCAACTGCGGGAGCAGCAGCGATCCCCAGCCGAACCCGGACGGTCCGTTGGCGTTGTCATCGGGATAGGTCACACCGAAAAGGGTCCCGGTCGCCGTCGGATGTCCCACGTACGCCGGGGGGAAGACGAGGTGCTGGTCGTGGTAGTTGTGAAGTGCTAACCCCAATTGTTTCAGATTGTTACGGCACTGCGTCCGTCGGGCGGCTTCGCGGGCTTGCTGCACTGCGGGCAGCAACAACGAAATGAGGATCGCAATGATCGCGATGACCACGAGGAGCTCGATCAGAGTAAATCCGCGCCGTTTTGACATCTCTTCACTCGGGATTAGAGGGTGCGATATTCATTTGATATCGATCTAAAAATATAGTTTTGCCTATTCAAAATCAAGTGTTGGCTTGATGGAATTTTTCAGATGGGTGCATTCCGTGACTGGTGAGGAACATCCGTGAACAATTCCGGACTCCGGAGCCCCACCGGGGTGACATTTGATAGCCCAGTCCGAGGTCTTCCGGAGGGCTGGGTTTGTGATTGCGAGGCACCCGCAGCCCCACCGGGGCGTGACTCTTTCATGCGTTTGTCGCGCCCCGTGGGGGCTTGGTGATGTCTTTTGATCCGTTGTCCCAGGGCTGTGCGAAGACGCTGCGCCGCTGGGCTGTCGAATTCCGCCCCTTCGGGACTGAAGGCCAACCATTCCGCGACCACCCGTCACCGAATGCAACCTCTTCTGATTGCGAGTCGGCTTCCACGCTGACAGGTCTGGCTCATAACGGCACGGTGATGGCGGCGCTCCGCATGTTGTGCATTTGCAACGTTGGTTGGGCCGGTCCGGACGTGTTGCTTGTCATTCAACAGCGGAATGTCAGCGGCCTCTTGCCCGCCGCGAGTAATCCGGGGGCTGATGTGCCCGCAAAGTCGGCACAATCGGCAAATTCACCGCAAAGGTTCGAGACGAGCGCCGCGAATGTGAATCTTGGCCGTTCCACGAACGGGAATTGCGGAGACACTCTACGACACCGAAATCCCGTCCCGTGTGAGGCGTTTTCTCAACACGCAGAGGCCGCGCCTCTGTCGGTGCCTTCATTCATTGCTTCTGGAGTCAATGCGATGGCCACGATGTTTGGATCAGTCCCGAAGAAAGGGGTGGTGAACGAGGTTCCTGTGCCTGTCGCCCCCGCACCGTCGAAGAACAATTTTAATGCCGACACGAATTCCCTGCGCATGGAAACCACCAACGTTATTGGCAAGGGGACCATCATCGAAGGCAATATCATTGCCGACGGGGATCTCATGCTCGAAGGGATCGTCCGCGGTGACGTCACCACGAAGACCAAACTCGTGGTCGGCACCCACTCCGTCGTGGAAGGAAACATCCTTGCCGACCACGCCGAGGTGGCCGGACGCGTTCGCGGCACCGTGCAGGCCTCCGGTCTGCTGATCATCAAAGCCAGCAGCGTGATTGATGGCGACGTGATCACGAAGAATCTCAACGTCGAATCGGGTTCGACATTCAATGGTCGCTTCCAGGTGGGCGGCAAGGTGGAATCGGTGGCCAAACCCGCCGTCGAGAGCGGGATGCGCGATGCCGCTCCCGTCGCTGCCAAAGTGTAATTCACTGAGCTTTCGCACCGTTCCCCTCTCACGACGGCACGGCGGATTTCGGGGGCACCATGATCGCGGGTTTAGAGGTTTGGCAAGAGGAATTGCAGCAGTTGCGCCACGTGGGCCGGCAACTCAGCGAGGCGATGGCGCGCGGTGCGGTTGAACTGCGTGAGCAAGGCTGGGAACCGTCCGAGAGCTTGTTGCAGCAGATGCAACAATATCGGGCGGACTTCCGGCGTTTGCGCGAGTGCGTATTGGAAGGCCGCGGCGGGGGATCGTCGCGGATTGTCTCCCTTCAGGAACTCGACGGCGAACTGGCGCGGCGTGAACAACTCGCAACAGCCCTCGACCGTGTCAACACGGCGTCGCGATTGCACGGCACGGCTGGTGACGCGGCAAGTCCCATGTTGGACCGATGGCGGAATGAAATCTCGACGGTGAAAGCCGATCTGACTTCCCCCGCGCCGTCCGACGAACTCGTGCATTCGTTGCACGCGGGTGACCACCCGCTGGTGATGGCCGTGCGGTTAGTGGACGACGCCGACAACCTGAATGACGACGAATGGGGCCACGCGATGGCAACCGTGACCTCGGCATTAGGTCGCGACTTCGCCACCGCTCTCGCCCGCGGTCGTCTGACGCTGAGCGACGAGCCCATCGAAACCCTTTCGAATTCTTGAACGAACCGCAGCCTGACAAACCTCGATTGAGTTTCGCTCCTGGAGAAGACCAATGGCTCAATGTCGCTACAAAACCCTGCTTTCGTATCTGCCGGGAATGGCCACGGTGGTGAATGCGTTTGACTCGCCGGTTGTCCAGGAGTCGGTGTATCAGGATTTGATGCAGGCCTTGCGAATCCGCATGGAGCAGGAAGGGGTGCCTCCGCTGCCACGGAAAGACGATGTGCGCAGCGTGGCCGAGTTGAAGAATCTCGTCGACCAGGTCTCTGCAAACAGTGACGTTGATATTGAACTCGACCTGGTGAGTGGCGACAGCATTCACGCCGTGAGTCCGAAAGGTTGATCGATTCAGACTGTGAAGATGTGGTCGGCTTCCGGCAAAAAGGCTTGGCATGAGCGGTGTTTGGACAACAGGACGCGTCCGGCAGGAAATTGACCGACTGGCCGATTGGCGCAGTCGCCTGTCGGCTGCGCTGGCGCACGGAGCTGGCCAACTCGAATCGTCGGGTGTGGTTCCCGATGACGAACTTCTTGCCGACCTGATGGACTATCGCCAGCGGATGCGATCGCTGGCGACGCAGATTACCGGCCGTCCTCCGGCGATCGATGTTCGCCTGTCGCTGGAATCGCTCGAAGAGAATTTTCAAAAGTCGCAGCAGCGCGAAGCACTGGTGCGAGAGCTCGATGTCGTGGCCATGCTGTCGCACGTCGACGATCCGCACTATGCGCCACTCGAACGTTGCCGGGAAGAGGCCCGGCGGTGTCAACAGCGGTTGCTGTCGGCCCTCGACCCCGGTGATGACGAACAAGCCCGCCTGCTGGCCCGCGAGCACGAATTGCAAGCCGTGCTGACGTTGAGCGATCCGGCCGCCGATTTGTCCGATGACGACTGGAACCGGTTACAGGATGTGGTGGCGAGTGCTTACGGTCGCAACCTCGCCGCGGCACTGGCTCGGGGACGGATTCGCCGCGCGGCAACGACGGAGACGCTGGCCTCCGCGGTGAACGTGCCGGAATCAAGTCGTCCCGTTCCACAATCCGAACCGCCGGTAGCCGTCGATGAGTTGCCTTCGATTCATGCACTGGCCGGCTCACACATTCGTCAAACCGTCGAACTCAAGCCGACCGTCATCGTTGAGGCGGCGAAATCCGGTCCGCACGACGCGATGGCGACCGACCCGGACACGTCCACGCGCTGGTTCTCCTCGGGCTCGAGCATTCTGCCCGGAGTAGCGGCTTCGGATGCGAATGTCATCACGACGATGGCGGACGAAGGCACCGCGGCTTCTCCCGAGGCGACGACCGAATCGCCGCCGCCCGCGATCGATCTCGAACTGTCCAAGCCGATCTGGCATACCGATCAAACCGCGCAAATGGCGCGCGAGATTGCCGCCGAAGCTCCCCGGACCGCAGTCCGCACGAGCGCTCTCGTTCGACAACTGGTGCGGGATGACCGTCTGGCCCTGGCGGCGCATCTTGCGCGCGGGGGAGAACGCTTTCCCTCCGGTCGCGGCATCGTCCCCCCCGCGGGCTTGCTGCGCGCCTTGTTGCTGGGGCGATCGCTGTCGTATTCCCGGGGTGAACTGGCTCGCGAAGTCGAGTTGGAACTGAAACCCTTTGTCTCCTCCGCACCCGCAGCGACGGCAGGGGACGATGAATTACTCGGGCTCGGCTTAATCCAGCGGGCTGCCGCCTTGTTGCCCGCATTGCTGGGGGCTTCGCCGTCGGCGTCGGCGGTGTTGCGTTCGTTCGCGATCGAGCCCGGCCTGAGTCACCTTTATAACTATTGCAGTCGAGTCGCGGCGTTTGGCGAACGCCTGCAAAGCCAGGCCGTGGAATTGTTCCAGGCCCCGGCGGAGCAAACGCAATGGCATGCCGAACGGAAACAGTTGCAAACGGAAGTCCGCGATTGGCTCACGCAGTTCGTCAAACGGAGCGTCAATTACCAGCGGTCATCCCCCTTGTTTCTGCACGCCCATTGGACGGTGCTGGCGAGTCCGACGCAAAGGCACCCTCACGAAGTGATGGAATGGGCCAAGTGGCAGGAAGTGTTGCTGAACGCGCATCGGATGTTGCGTCCCATGTGGGATGGCACCGCCGAACGGAATGCGGTGCGCGTCGAACTCTCCCGTGCGACGGCGATGGTGCAGGCGGAAGGTCCGGAAACGGCAAAAGCAGCGGGCAGTCGCGGATCCATGCCGCTTACCGAGCCGATGCGGAACGTCCTTTTGGAAGCGATCGATCTGGCCAATCGCTGGTTGCGGTTGCAGTCGTCGACCCCGTCGCGCGGGTTGAACCTGGCACCGCAACAAGCCGAAGAATTGCGGACCGAACTTTTGGAACGATCGAGCGGCGTCGTTGCCGAACTCGACGTCATCGCGCGGACCCGTTCGGCCGACATCGTACAGACCGGTGTGGGGGCCTGCCGCCGCACTGTTGAACAAATTCGTCGCCTGTGTGCGGGCGAAGTTCCGCTCGCGTTGCACGAACCCGATGTCCGCCATGTGCTGTACGGCGAGTTTCTAAAGATGCCGCACATGGAGTTGGACGAAACCTGGCAGCCGATGGGCGAACCCGCGGAGCAGGAGCAGGCGATTCTCGAACACTTGAGTTCCGGCTGGGCCGACTGGCTCTCGGCCTTTGCACTGCAATGCCAGCAGGAGGATCATCTGGCGTCATCCCGCGTGCTCGATTTGCCCGTCTGGACGGACCCGGAAACGCTGGCGGAGTTACACCGTCGGCGCGGAGAAGAACTGCATCGTGCGCGGCAATCGGCGATGCGCGAGCTGGACGAACTCGCTTCGCAAGTCGCGCTGGATGCCCATGACCGGCCCGAATTGGACGCGGGCCGAACCGAGTTGAACCTCCGTCTGGAACGCCTTCGCGCGGCGATCCCGCAAGTGCTGTCGTTTGCGGCGCTCCGCGCGCGGCTGGATCGCTACCGGGAGCAATGGCGGCGGCAGGTCACCGGCGATGTCCGGAACCCCGAGCTGGCCGGTCCCTTGCTGAAAGACGATTTCGGCATTCTTCCCGCGCTCACGGCGGCGGTAAAGACTGCGACGGAAGCGGCCGACGCGTTACCGGAAAACTCCGAACAATGGGTCTTCCTTGAGGAATAGGTGACGATGACGGGAGACAGCCAGTTGCAGCAGCAGATTGCCGCGGCCCGTGCGCACGGGGACGTGGGCGATCCGCGCGTGCTCAAGGCGCTCCAACGGCTGGCGGAATCGCTGCTCGATGAGGACCGCGTTGGCGAGAGCCGCATCGCATGGGATGCCGTCATCGCGGACATGGATCAATCGGTCGAGGCGACCCTTCCCGATCGGGCTGTCATCCGCATGCAAGCCGCGACGCTGGCCATGCGCGACGGCGACTTGACCGCCGCAGAAACGCGACTGCACGAAGCCGTCGCGCTGCTGCGGGAAGATCGCGCCGATACGACGATGGAGTTCGCACAGGCGAACAACCAGCTCACGGAAGTTTATTTCGCACAGGAACGGTACCCGGAAGCATGGCAAGCCGCCCGCAGCGCAGCGGCATTGCTGATCGGCCAACTCCCCGACGATCACGTTGACGTGTTGCGTACGCGCAATAATCTCGCGGCACTCCATCTGTCCCAGCGTGAGTACGTGCTGGCCGAACGGCTCTTCCGGCGCAACCTCGTCTCACTCGAAAAATTGCTGGGGGTGACCGATCCCCGTTTAATGGCTCCGCTGCACAATCTGTCGGTCTGTCAGCGGCAGCAACGACGGTTTACCGATGCCGAGATCAACAGTCAGCGCGCGTTGCAGATCGCGCAAACACGACTCACGGAAAATCATCCGCTGACCGCCCAGTCGCTGACCGAACTGGGGGAAATTCGCTGTGCCATGGGCGCCTGGTGTCAAAGCGAAAAATATTTCCGCGACGCGCTGGCACTTCGACGACGGGCACTTTCCGAGAAGCACCCGCAATTGGCCCGGTCGTTACGATTGCTCGCCGATGTGCTCATTCGTCGCGGCAAATGGGCCGAAGCCGAACCGTTGCTCGATGAGTCGTCGCGGATTCTCGAAGACGTCTTGGGGCCGCGGCATGCGCAAGTGGCCTTGGTGCTTTGCTCGCAAGCACGGGTTTATCTCGGCCGGGGGCGCATCGCCAATGCCGAACGCCTCGCGCAACAAGCCTTGTCGATCCAGGAAGAACTTTTGCCCCGCCGGGATATCTCTCTTTCGGCGACACTCCGAATGCTCGCGCAGATCGCGCTGGCGCGAAGAGAACATCTAGCGGCATTGCGACACGCATCGCTCGCCGTTCGCGAACTCGATGGTGCGACCGATGCGAATGACGTCGATGTGGCGCTCGCGGCTCTCACGGAAGGGGAAGCCCTCTGCGCGGCGGGGGAATGGGCACTCGCGTCCTCGGCATTGCAACGGGCCGGGGAGTTGTTGAAGGCGATCACGGAATTCAATCACCCGGATCTGGTGACCGTCTACCGCCTCCGCGCTCAGGTCGCACTCGGTTGCGGGAACTGGGACCAGGCTTCGCGAAACTCGCGGAAGGCGTTCGCCGTAGCCGAGCGCTTGCTCGAACGAACGGCCCCCGAGATGGCCGAACTGGCGGGAGTGCTCGCCGAATCGGCATGGCATCACGCGGACTTTGCCCATGCAGAATCGTTCTCAAGGCAGGAACTGGCACTGCGCGAGGGACTCATCGGACTGGATCATCCCAGCTTGCGCGGCGCGTTAATGCGGATCGGCGATGCCCTCGTTGCGAGCGGTCGCCCGCAGGACGCCGAAGCGTACTTCCGCCGGGCGATGACCTTGACGGAGCGGATGCCGGGGGCCACGCCGAAAGACATTGCCGCCTGCGTCGAACGACTGGCGCGGCTGCAATTGTTGCAGCAGAATTTCCAGGAGTTCCGCCCGTGGATGCAGCGAGCCTTGAAATTAATGGATGACGAAGCGGACCCGCAGACAACGGCGCGGACCGCACAAACGCTCGAGGAATTTGTCGGCATGCTGGAATCGGCCGGTCGTCTCGACGAGGCGTTGCAACTGGCGGAAGAGGTTTCGAATCGACGGAATCGCAACGCGCACGTCCTGGGCGATTTGTTATAGGAAGCAATTGATGGCGATCAATGTGGTGAAACCGGGCGACCGCGTGCGTGTGCATTACACGACGTATTCGCACGATCAATGCGTGATTGAAACCTCGCAGAATCGCGAGCCGATGAGCTTCATCGCCGGTTCGGGCGAAGTCGTGGATGGCGTGGATCGCGCAGTCGTCGGGATGAAACTCGGCGAGCAGAAGAAGGTCCCGGTCATGCCCGAGCATGCCTTCGGGTACCGCGATGCGCGCTGGCAGCAGACGGCACCACGCAGCGGATTGCCGGATCGCGTTGTCGAAGGGGATCAAGTCGCCGCCGTCATTGGCGAAGAAACCTTGCACGTGTGGATTCGATCGTTTCATAACGAAGAAGTGACGCTCGACGCCAATCATCCGTTGGCGGGAGAAACGCTGGTGTACGAGTTGAAAGTCGTCGGCATCGGTCAACAAGGCCCGGTCGACAGCATTTTTGGTTGAGACAACGCGAAGTGAACCCCCGGTCTGAGCACTCGCTCGGACGCAAAATACTGAACGAAGACCGCGAGCAACAGAGTTGGCATTCGCCAATCGACCGCGAAGGACGTGGATACTATGAGTCTCAA
The DNA here is from genome assembly GCA_021732785.1 of Planctomycetaceae bacterium. Classification (GTDB taxonomy): domain Bacteria; phylum Planctomycetota; class Planctomycetia; order Planctomycetales; family Planctomycetaceae; genus DSVQ01. The sequence goes on along the minus strand of JAKFUG010000038.1, from coordinate 13,727 downwards.
ACTGACTGCCGCAAGTTTTTTGGCTGGCGTCAAACAAAGCGGCCTGATCGATGCACCGCGCTTCGATGCGTTGCTGAACGACCTGCAGCGCAGCGGCGTCGATCTCGCCGATTCCGCGGCGATTGCCCAGTCGCTCGTCGCGCGAAAAGTGTTGACCGATTGGCAATGCGAAAAGCTTTTGCAGGGTCGACACAAGGGCTTCATCCTCGGCCGCTATCGACTCCTGTCGCTGCTGGGCACCGGCGAAATGTCGGCGGTCTACCTCGCCGAGCACATCATGATGGAACGCCGCTGCGCCATCAAAGTGCTTCCGGCGAACAAGGTGCAGGATACGTCGTATCTCGGTCGCTTCCATCGCGAAGCCCGCGCCGTCGCTTCACTCAATCATCCGAACATCGTCAAGGCGTTCGATGTCGACAAGCAGAACGAAGGGGCCGCGGAAATTCACTTCCTGGTGATGGAGTATGTCAGCGGGAAGAACCTCGGCAAGATGGTGCTCGAAAAGGGTCCGCTGCCGTATATCGAACTGGTGGACTACATCCGTCAGGGTGCCGACGGGTTGCATCACGCCCACGAAGCCGGGTTGGTCCACCGCGATATCAAGCCGGAAAATCTGTTGATCGATCAAACGGGCGTTGTGAAACTGCTCGACCTCGGTCTCGCACGGTTCTTCAATGCGTCCGATGAAGAATCGCTGACGATCAAACACGATGAAAAAGTCCTTGGGACCGCCGATTTTCTCGCGCCCGAACAAGCGATCGACAGTCACAAGGTCGATTTGCGGGCGGATATCTACAGCCTCGGCTGCACGCTGTATTACGCACTCACCGGGCATCCGCCGTTTACGGATGGTTCGCTCGTTCAACGCTTGCTCGCCCATCAAACGCGGCGGCCGCCTTCGATCAAGTACGACCGGCCCGATATCCCGGAAGACTTGCTGGCCATTGTTGAAAAGATGATGGCCAAAAAGCCGGGCGATCGTTATCAGACCGCCGCCGATGTGGCCGAAACACTCGGCCGCTGGTTGGTCGATCACGGTGGCAACGATTGGCGCGAATCCCATGCGGCACTGGTCGCCAAGTATGCGGGGTTGCACACCGTTGCGCGACCGGCGAACCCGACGGTCCCGTCGGCAAAGCCTGCGTCTTCCCCCAGCGGAAGACCCGCCGTGGCGTATGCCTCCCCGCAGTTGAATGTCACGGACGATGCGGTGGTGATGGAAGCCGAAGCACCGGCCATGGCCGTCCCACGATCTCCGGAACCGATGACGCCCCGCGTCGAGCCCATCGCTCCCAAACCAGCACGCGATTCCGCCAAGGCCACGGTGGTCGCCAAGAATGCCACCGATTTATCGCGACGAACGATCAATGTCCGCGGTACTCAAGCGGTTCCCGTCGTCGCGCCAAAACGTCCCTGGGATTGGGAAAAGACCCTCGCGATTGGGCTGCTTTCGTTGGGGACCGTGGTCGTGATCATGATTGGAGTCTGGCTGTTCGGAGCCAATCAGGGAGCGCTCACCGCCACGAACAGCGATCCCGCGAATGCTCCTTCCACGCAAACGACGGAACGCTCCGGCAACAACGGTCCGCAATAGCAGCATCGCTGGTGGCGAAATCACAAACTCGCGATTTGAGCAAGATCAGTTTTCGAGGAAATCGACTTGCTGGATGGAATGTCAGCGAAACTCATCTAGGAACCGGCAAAGTCTTCCGGTAGAGTGCCGCGACATATAGAACCTGCGGGATCGGCGCAGGTCACGGATGAGTTTTCCGGTCGGACTTCAGAAAGGATTCTGCACCATGGTGCGCTGTTCGTCTTTGGGGATCGGCCGGCCGGTCGCATCCGTTCTTTCTCTGCTGGGGTACTCGGCTCTGGTTTGTGCGACCGTGGGCGTCTTCACTTCGACGGTCCAGGCCCAACCGCGCACCGCACCCGCCAGCTTCACCCGCGATCAAGCCCGGCAGTCGATTGAAGATCTGTCGGGGATGATGGACGACGACTTCTCGCTCCGTCGGACGCGACCGGGCGGTGGTACATTCCCCCCGACGACACCGGGGACGTCCCTCACCGCCGAAATGCGAAAAGTGCGACCGCTGATCAAGGACTTCGCGACAGAAGTTCCGCAGTTGACGTATCTCCTGTCCGATGAACAGCGCCGTTTGCCGAACATTCGCACGATGGTGAATGATGCCACTTCGATGGCCGCGATGGCAATCAGCCTCGACAAGCACGCCCAGAAATTGAACGACCATCGGCAATTGATTCAGGAATTCGAGCAATTCGATGCGGCTTGGCGCGAGCTGTCTTACCGTTTGGAAGCCGTCCGCGGACTCTCGAAAGACGTCCGTGAAGAAGTCGCCTCCCTCAGCGATCTCGAAACGCAAATTCGCGACTCGATTGGAATGCGGCCGCAGGTGAACCGCCAGGAATTGGTCCAGAAGACCAACAACCTCGCGCTGGATCTGAGGAATCTCACCGAAGACGTTCAGGCCGAAATCCGCGGAGCCGAATCGCGGAAGTATCAGGTCGATTTGAATCGCGCACGGCAACAGGTTTTGAATCTGGCATCGCTGGTGGATGATCCGGCCGGCAATATGGATGACGTCGTCAACGAGTACACCCGCTTCCAGGAAATCTGGTACCCGCAACGCGCCAAGTTGCAGGAATTGAATAACAGTTACCTCGAACGCAGCCTGCGACGCATCACCCAGGGTGATGGCGAAATCCATCAATTGCTGCTGTTGCCCACGAAAGTCGACTCCGGCGAATTGGTCTACCTCACGTCGGCATTGAAGAAGAATATCGACGAATTCTTCGACCGCATGTCGCTCAAGTTGTTGATGCACCTCAAGCATGCCGACCGCGTGGCCGGAGTGGCGACCGAGTTCTACGGGGTGAACGAGCACTTCGTGGACATCGTGAAGAGTGGAGCCAATCACGACGAACTGGTGGATGCCTACCATTACATCGAACAGGCACAACGCAATTTCTCGGTCGTCTTTGGCGATCTGGAAAGTGACGATGCCCTCAACGCTTTGGGGCAGATCGAGCAAACGATCACGGCCCTGGGGCAATCGCTGCAAGTGCAAAGCGGCGATCTGAACCGCCAGCAGGCCATTGAACTGGCGGCAAACGTGGAAGGTTTGACCGATCAGCTCGAATACGCCGCAAAGCGCTGGTTGGCCCGCGATCGTCAGCAGTTCTCGCGTCAATGTCTGGAGGCGATTGCTCAGTTGCGCGAAGAAACGTTGCAATTGCACCAGGACCTGGTGGCCGGTGGTTCGACCAGCAATCTTCGCCGGGAGATCGACAGCATCTACAACCTCTGGCGTGAAACTTACGGTTATCTCGTGAAGTGCCAGACGGAAGACCGGCCGACGCTCGGCCGCATTTCGTCCCGCGTCACCCCGGCTTTAGTGGAATTGCGGACCATGCTCGCTCAGTAGTTTGCCGGTGGGCGAACTTTGACGATGAAATCTCACAGAAGCCCGGGGGGATAACCTCCGGGCTTCTGGCGTTTCGGTCCAATTGGACTAAACTCCAATGAGGCATACCGGTCGATCAATCAGACCGTGTCCCCTGTAGACCCTTCAGCGAAAGTCCGATCCGTGCTGAATTTCATCCAGAATTACATCGAACGCCATCAGCATCCCGTGAACCAAATCCTGCATGTGATTGGAGTTCCGATGACGTTCATTGTCTCGCTGGTCTTTGCCTGGCAAGCGAAGTGGGATTGGGCCATCGGGGCGTTCGTATTGGGATATGTACTACAATTCGTCGGGCATGCCATTGAGGGAAACGACGCGGGGGAAACGATTTTGGTCAAAAAGGCCTTAGGGATGCCTTACGTGGCTGTGATCCCGCGGACGAAACAAATAGAGAAATGAGGAAGTTACCGCCGATACCCAAAGTGCGGATTCTGTGGAAGCTCCTAAGGACGGGGGCATTTACGCAGAACTGTGGAAATGGGGAGCAGGCGGTCGTCAATTGGCGACAGCGCACTTCTCATCCGTCTCGGGGGGGACGCACGGATGCGGTGGGCGAAGTCGATCCGATGGATCAACGCGCTGATGGTCGGCGGAGCGATGGTGGGCTGCCACACTCCCAAAGAGATCAAGTATCTCGGTGACGCCGATCTGCAGCATTATCGAAACAATGCGCTGGAAGTCGACTACCCCAATGTCGACCAGGAAACGCCCGCAGGGGTGGTGCATTCCATCCGGCCGCGCACGGTCAAAGACGAAGAAGAAATCGTCGCCTGGGACATGCCGTTAGCGGAAGCCATTGCGACGGCGCTGGCGAATAACAAAATGATTCGCACGCGGGCCGGGACCGCGCAATTACTGGCGAATCCGACGAATTCGCCGTCCGTTTACGATCCGTCGCTGCGCGCGACCGGGTTCCTCTTCGGAAACCGCGGCGTGGAAGCGGCCCTGGCCGATTTCGATGCCAACTTCTCCACGTCCATGCTCTGGGGACGCAACGAAGCCTTTGCGAATCTGGCCGCGCTTCCGAATCAGGTGAATACCAGCGAAACCGGGGTTTTCAATTCGTCGATTGGTAAGGCCATCGCGACCGGCGGGAACGTCAGCGTCAGCCACAACTGGAATTATCTCGGGACGAATTCGCCCTCGGCATTGTTCCCCTCTTCTTATGCCGGCAATCTACAAGCCGCCTTTACACAACCGTTGTGGGCGGGTTCCGGTGTGGAATTCACACGCATCGCCGGTCCGTCACGACAAGGCCTGGGCGGTCTGCTCGGTGTCAACCAGGGGGTGACAATCGCCCGGATTAACGAAGACATCTCGGTGGCAGACTTCGAAAGTTCCGTCATCACGATGTTGCGCGACGTGGAAGATCTCTATTGGGATCTCTTCCTCGCCTACCGGCAATACGATGCGGAAAACGCCAACCGCGATAGCGCTCTCCGTAGCTGGCGTGAAGTCCGTGCCAAGATGGAGGTCGGTGCCAGCGGCGGCAATGCCGCCGCGGAAGCGCAGGCGCGGGAAAACTATTTTGACACCCGGGCCCGCGTCGAACTGGCGTTGAACAACATTTATGTCACCGAAAACCAGTTTCGCCGCCTGATGGGACTCCCCGTCAATGATGGCCGCATCATTCGCCCGGCGGATAACCCGCTGGAAGCCGAATATCATGTGAACTGGGAGATGTCACTGGCCGAGTCTTTGACGAGGCGCGTGGAATTGCGACGTCAAAAATGGCAAGTGAAAAGTCTGGAATTACAACGCATCGCGGCCGAGAACGCCTGCAATCCACAATTGAACTTCGTCTCCAGTTACGGTGTGAACGGGTTCGGTGATAAGCTGATCTCGTCCACGAACAACGATGGCGTGACTTCCCAGGGATTCAACAGCGCCTACGGCACATTGGGCCGCGGCGATCAAACCAGTTGGACTCTGGGACTGCAATTTGCGATGCCCATCGGTCTGCGGGCCGCACGGGCGCAGTTGGAAAATACCGAACTGCAATTGATCAAGGCCCGTACCGGGTTGGCGGCACAGGAACTCGATATCAGCCACGAATTGGCGGAAGCCATTCAACGGGTCGATATCGCTTATGCGAATGCTCGCACCAACTTCGACCGCCGCGTGGCTTCCGAGCGTCGTGTCCAGGCCACGCAAGCCGAGTACGAAGCCGGTGTGCGCGACGCCACCGTGGACCTCGTGCTGCGAGCACAGGCGAGCAAGGCCGTGGCGGAGATTGCCTACTTCACCAGCCTCGTGAATTACAACAAAGCCATCATCGAACTGCACCAACGCCGCGGGACGGTGTTGGATGTCAACAATGTCTCGCTGGCGGAAGGCGAATGGACGCCGGCCGCTCAGCAGGAAGCCCTCCGCCGAGCGTGGGCCCGCAGCTATGCGAAGCCGAACGAAAAACTGGATACGGAACCCGCAGAATTCTCATCGCCGGTGCCGTATCCCAAGAACGATCTTTTCCCCGGCGTGCCGATGAACGCCACGATTCCTGAAGTTCCGTCGCCCACCCCGTCGCCTCTGGGGAGCAGTGGAGAACCGGCCGCCGCGACCGTTCCCTAGCGTTGTTCGGGCCGTTGGTTGGCGGCTTCGCTGGTTTTTGGTTTGAATAGCGAACTGTGCTTGTTTGTGAAGCGGTTTTGCCGGGACCGAATTCTTTGTCGATGACACCGTTCACTGCCGCGATGGTGATCGCCGTCGTGAGCTACTTTGTGGGCTCGATCCCCTTTGGTTTACTGTGTACGCGGTGGATCAAAGGCGTGGATCTGCGTACTTTCGGCAGCGGCAACATTGGTGCCACTAACGCCAGCCGGGTGTTAGGCAAAAAGTGGGGCACGATCGTGCTCCTGCTGGACGTCTGCAAGGGATTGTTGCCGACGCTGTTGTTGTGGCGCGTCTGCGGTGCGGAACTCGGAGCCTCACACGCAAGAGTTCTTGCGGGAACGTGTGCGATTCTCGGCCATGTGTTTCCGGTCTGGCTCGGCTTTCGCGGCGGAAAGGGCGTTGCGACGGCATTGGGAGTGGCCAGCGTGCTCGCTCCGTGGGCGACGCTCGCTACGGCCGTTGCATTTGCGCTGGTGTTTGCCACCACGCGCATTGTTTCGCTTGGCTCGGTACTGGGTGCCGCCGTCTTTGCGGGGATGCAGGCCTGGTTGCTGTCACCAGACTGGTTGAGCAGCGTTCGATGGAGCCTGACCGCATTCAGCGCGATCATTCCCACGCTCATCATCGTGTGGCATCGGAGCAATCTGCAGCGGTTGCTCCGTGGGCAAGAACACGGATTGTCAGCGGCACCGTCCGAGCCCCTACCGCCCGCACAATAATTCCACCAGAAGCCCAGGCATTCCTATGCCTGGGTCTCTTCATCCACGTGTAAAATCCGCCGTCAGCAGACTTCGACTTCGTTCTGCACGCCGAACGCCGTTTCCGCCGCATCGATCGCGGCATGCGTGGCGAGTTGCTTGCTGTAGTACGTTGACGTCCGGCCGGTGATCACCAGCCGATCACCGCTCAGTTGGACGCGAAGGCCACGAATCCGGCCTCCGGTCCGCGCCAATACCGTTTGCTCCACGCGTTCGGCGACAGTTTGCGAGTTCGGTGCATACAATTCGATGGGCATCAGTGACTCCTTCACGCGAAACTCGGCACTTTTATTCCCCAAGTGCAAAGACTCAGCCATGTCTTTCTGATGGGCTTCCACCGAATTGGTGACAGCGCATTCCATGGAATGAGCGCTGCGTTCATCGGGTGCGGTCGAGGTCATCAGACAGAAATGCTGGTTTCACTCATCCTTGAGAATCCATCCAACTCGACAGGCTTCCATTTCGATGCACGCTCGAACAAGTTCCTCAGACGTCTTCCATCCTGGGTGAGGAACTCCGGGCTCATCGTGAAACCACTTCGTTTCTGTTCTAATACTCCCCGATCGAATGGTCAAAAGAAAAGCCGTTCATTTTCCAAATTGGAAGGAAAATGCTCAAAATAGAGGCAGGGAGAGTATCCCCCTCAGAACGGCAAGAAGATGGCTTCCCATCCACCGCAGTTTGCCCGGCCTAATGCGAATTTGATTCCAATTCCTGAAAGCAAAGTGTTTCCATGAATGCTGACGAACGGCAATTCCTTTCCGACTTGCTGCATGCTCCCAGCCCGTCGGGTTTCGAGCGGCCGGTCCAGGACGTGGTTCGCAAGTTCGCGGCGGGGTTCAATGCGACGGTGCGCACCGATTCGCACGGCAACGTGATTGTGGCCGTGAATCCCGAGGGCAGTCCGCGAATCATGCTGGCCGGGCACTGTGATCAGATTGGTCTAATCGTCAAAAACATCGATGATCGCGGGTTCCTCTGGGTCCACGCGATCGGCGGATGGGATCCGCAAGTCTTGCTCGGCCAACGCGTCCAGGTCTGGACCTCAGCCGGTCCCGTCAACGGGGTGATTGCGCGGAAGCCAATTCATCTGCTGACAACGGAAGAACGCAAGGTTGTCCCCGAGATCAAAAACCTCTGGGTGGATATCGCTGTTAAAGACGGTGAAGAAGCACGGTCGATCGTGACCATCGGCGATCCGGTCACCGTGGTTCTCGGTTGGACCGAACTGCGGAACGGCCTCGCCTCCGGGGCCGCGATGGACAACAAAGTCGGCGTCTGGACCGTGATGACGGCCGCCAAGCGCGCGGCCGAGCGAAATCCGCAGGCCGCGATTTACGCCGTCTCAACCGTGCAGGAAGAAATCGGACTGCGCGGTGTGCAAACGAGTGCGCACAGTGTTGATCCTCAAATCGGGATCGTCGTCGATGTGACTCATGCGACGGATTGTCCGACGATTGATCCGAATCAATACGGTCAGATCAAACTCGGCCAGGGCCCGGTATTGTACCGCGGACCCAACGTCAACCCGGTCGTTCTCGATCGGCTCCGTTCTCTCGCCAAGACGGCACAAATGCCGGTGCAACTCAACGCTTTGGCCGGAGCGGGCAGTAACGATGCCGCGGAGTTACAGCTCGCCCGGAGTGGGGTCGCCGTGGGATTGGTGTGCATCCCGAACCGTTACATGCACAGCCCGGTCGAAATGGTTTCCCTCAACGATCTCGACCAGGCGGCCGAATTGATCGCCAAGTTTTGCGCCGACCTGGCACCGACGGACGATTTCACGCCATAGAGGTCCGAGTCCTTTCCGCAGCGGCGAAGTGAGCTGCCGGGGCAGCGTGGTATCATGTTGGCTTCGAGAAAGTCGACAAACATGAGAGTGGTGCCGATGCAATCCGATCGGATGATGCGCGCGATTGCAGTCGCACTTCTGGCATGGGCGGCTGGGTGCGAGACGCATTCGTCGAAAACGGTAGACCGTGCGGCGAACGCTCTCCCATTGGAGAGCTCTCCCGGCGCTGCCGAGCAACCCGAAGACTGGTTCCGCGATGTGACCGAGCGGAGCGGTGTGCGCTTCGCACCAGAAACGGGGCGGGATGCGGGGCGTTTCACGTTGCTGGAAACTTTGGGTGGCGGCGTGGCTGCCGTCGATATCGATCGCGACGGGGATACCGATTTGCTGCTGGCAGGCGGCGGCGCAATCGATTCCTCGTCCGGCAAAGTGACGGGCACGGCTCCCGGTCTTTTTCTCAACGATACCACCGGCCGCTTTACGAACGCATCGCACCGGCTGGTTTCCGCGAGTTGGCCTTACTCGCACGGCTGGGCCGTCGGGGACTATGACCGAGACGGCGACGATGATTTTGCATTGATGGGATTTGAAAGCACTGCCATTCTGCGAAACGAGGATGGCGAGCGGTTCGTCGATGTGTCGTCCTACGCCGGTGTCCGGAGTCGGACGTGGGATACCTCCGGCGTCTTTCTCGATGCCAATCACGATGGCTGGTTGGACTTGTGTGTCGCCGCTTATGTGGAGTTCGACCCGCAGACCAGTCGTCCCTGTCCGCAAGGTACTCCCCCCCAGCCCGATGTTTGCCCGCCGCAACGCTTCGCCGCCCAACGCGATCATCTGTGGATGAACAACGGCGACGGGACTTTCACCGAAGTCACAGAAGCGGCCGGCCTGCTGCCAACCGGCCGCGGTTTGGGAGTTCTTGCCGCAGACTTCAACGGGGATGGTTTAGCCGATCTCTATGTCGCCAACGACGGGGATCCGAATCACCTTTATCTGGGAGGTTTGGAGTTCCCCTGGGTGGAAGCGGGGATTGCATCGGGCGTGGCGACGAACGAAGCCGGTGCCGCTGAGGGAAGCATGGGACTGGCGTGGGATGACTTTGACGGCGATGGTCAAGCGGACCTGTTTGTCACGAATTTTGAACTCGAAGACAACTCGCTGTACCGTGGACTGGGCAATGGGTTGTTTCAGCACGCAACGGTGGCTTCAGGATTAGCAGGCCAGGCTCGGCTCGACGTCCGCTTTGGAGCGGGCTCCGTCGATTTTGATTCCGATGGCTGGCCCGATCTGTTCGCGCTCAGCGGCCATGTCGTCTATCACTCGCCGCGTTCGCCATTCCAGCAGCGCCCCGCGCTATATCGCAACGAAGCCGGAAAACGCTTTCGCAACGTGAGCGAGCGGGGCGGCAGCTACTTTCGATCGGCGCATTGCGGCCGTGGTTGTGCCGTTATCGATCTTGATGGCGATGGCGGCCAGGATCTGGTCCTCGTCGATCTCGTCGACTCGGTGCGGATTCTGCAAGGCACACGTTCTCCCTCGCATTGGTTACGGATCAGCCTCGCTCCACAGGGGGGAGACCCGACCGGGATTGGTGCGCAGGTGACCATTCCGACGGGTCGCCGTACGGTTCAATGGTCGCCGCAGCGCGGGGCGGGATTTGCCTCGCACAGCCCCTGTGAATGGCACGGCACCTTGTTGACCAGCGATGCCGTCACAGTCACGGTAACCTGGCCTTCACGGCAAACCGAACAATTCGGACCCTTGGCCGCGAATCGACGGCATCACCTGCGTGAAGGAACCGGCCATGTCGCCACGCCGAAACCTTCCCGCTAACCGACCGCGCTCTCATCGCCGCATCGCCCGTCTGGTGATCGGGCTTGTCCTGCTGACAGGTGCCGGTTGGGGCGGATGGGAATGGTCGACAGCACGCTGTTTGGCCAGAGCCCGCGATGAACTGCTGCGCAATCCCCTGCGCGCCGAGCAAATCGCTGCCGAGGCGACGTTGAATTGGTCATTCCAGCGCGAGACTGCATGGATCGTTCGCGGACGGTGTTGCCTGTTGTCGGACGAAATCCCGGAAGCCTACGGCTGCTGGTCGAATGCCGCGCGGCCGAATCGGGCTTCTCAAGATGACCTGTTGGCGCTCGCCGATGCAGCCCTCAACATTCGGGAATGGCGACTGGCCGAATGGGCCAATGCGGCCGCCGAACGGTCGAATCGGAATCGTCGAATTTGGCTGACGCAGCGACTCATGCTCTCCACGCACGACCAAAAATGGGATCGTGTGGCGATCGAAGCCGACGGGTTGATTCCCTTGGCTGGTGATCATGGTCCGACCTGGATGGCCATCGCCGAAGCGCATTTCGCATTGAATCGCTTTCCGCTTGCGGCAGAGGCTTTTCGCCGTGCGGCGGACGCCAAAGCAACGGCTCTGAGCGAGCAGCAACGTCGTGAAATGACGCCGCGGTGGGCTCAATTGCTGATTGATCTGGGGGAGTTTGATGCCGCCGCACCGCTCGTCGCAAGCGAACTGGCGAGCCAACCGAACGACGCCGGGGCGCTGCGCCGCCATGCCACAGTCCTGCGTAGCCAGGGGAATACCGCGGAGGCGCTCTCGACAATCGAGGTCGCCGTCCAAGTGGCTCCGGATGACGAACGGGTGACCGTATTGCATGCGACTTTGCTGGTCGATTCCGGAAAGAACGACGAGGCCGCCGTGATCTTGCGCCGCGTGATCGAACGCAAGCCGTATCTGCCCGAGCCGCGGCATCGCTATGCGCTCCTTCTCCGCGAGCAGCAGAACTGGGAAGCCGCGGTGTCCCAGGAGCAGGAGGCACAACGTCTCAGTCAACTCCAGCGCGATCTCTTGAACGCACAGTTTGCATGGAACACGGAACGGTCTCCCAAGCTGGCGGCAGAGATTGCCCGAATTCTGCATCAGCTCGGACGGGCTCAAGAGGCACGGATGTGGGAACGTCGCGCGCAGCCCTGACGGATGCCTGCGCTGATTGCCATGAATGACCATTCCGTGCGACAGACAGATTTACCTCGAATAAAAAAAAGGACCGGTCATTGTTGACCGTCCCTTTTAAATTGCTGGATTGGATTTCGATTACTTGAGATCGAAGTCCGTTCCCGAATTCTTGCCGGCTTCCACCACGGCGATCAGGCCACTGTCTTTTGCGGTACGGTATTTCGCCGGGATCTTGGACTCGGCGTTCGCTTTCGGAGGGTTCTTCATAATTTCTTCCGGCGAGGCGGATTGTGTGCCGGGGGGTGGTCCTTCGGTAATGGCCACACGGTAGTCACCGATTGGGACGGCAAAGCTTTTCCCGTACTTTAAGGTGTATGTTCCATCACTCTGCAGGAGTCCAATTGCCGTATCGCCGTCATTTTCCGCAAAAAAGATCACCGTTCCGCTTGTGACTGGAGCGCCCTTCAACGTCACGGTACCGGAAACCGTCCCCGTGGCTTTTTTCAAACCACCGCCGCCACAACCCATACAACACAGGGTGGCGAGACACCACAACAATCCCCGCGAAAAGGCAGACCCACACATACGACAACACCTCAAAGGACGAAACCAGGAACCGGCGACGAGCAACATGGTCAAACGGAAATCCGGACACCATCGCAGGTCGATGGTGTCCGGTTTCTATCGTATCAGAGAGCCGCGTCAGTAACTAGAAATCGGTCAACGGCTTCCCATCATCGCGAATACCGAGGCGGAGCCACGTATCGAGATTGATGTTTTCACCGATGAAGCGGACAGTGCCGTCGGCGATCAGGACATGCACACCACCCGTATGAGCGGACTGAATGGGGTTATTATTTCCCGAGTTTCCGCAGACGCCGGTCATCAACCCGCCGCTACCACAGCCGTAAAAGTTGTGTCCCCCCTCGGCTTGCTTATAGCCCGGGCGGTAACGGAGCGTGGCCGTATTGAACTGTCGGTCATTGCCGGGGCTACCCATCCACATCCCGTGCGGCCAAGCCGAAATGGCGATCCGCTTTTGTCCCGTCGCCGTTTCCGTACACCAATCGGACTGCTCGGCAACAATCATGCAGTTGGAAGTTCCGTCGGTAATATCACCAATGCGAATGCGGCTGCGGTAATACAGCACGCCGCCTGTGCCATATTGACCGTTCGTCCAAAGTGCATTCCGCGCCGAATCTGCCGGATCGGGGAAAGCACCCGAAATTCCAGTGTAGTGACTCACCGCGGCTCCCGTGTTCCCGCCATTATGCGGCGACCACTCGTACTGTCCCATCGGGCTCGAAGGGCACAACCGCGCCGCGAATCCTTTCCCGTCGTAATAGGCGACGTTCCCGACGTAACCGGAATTCACATTGGAATGGTCCCAACCATTGTAGAGCGGGGCTTGATCCAAGAACGGCAGGACCGCGACCCACCAGGATTGCCCCCAGCCGCCGCCAGTGTGATTGGTGTTCCCCATGGGGAACGTGAGGAAGTTGTCATGGTAGTTGTGGAGGGCCAACCCGATCTGCTTCAGATTGTTCTTGCACTGAGTCCGCCGGGCGGCCTCACGGGCTTGTTGCACAGCCGGCAACAGCAGGGCAATGAGAATTGCGATGATCGCAATTACCACCAGCAGTTCGATGAGCGTAAACCCACGACGACGCATGTGAAGCCTCGACTTTCTGAAAAAAAGATGACGCCAGAACAGGTCACAGAATTGAACACCGTTGCGAGGAGCCCCGCAACGAAACCGAAAAGGCTGCAATATGAACCGAAAGAAGACCCGAATTCTCAGAACGCGAATTCAGTACACGGACCGTGTCGAGACGAGCACGATACCATCTTATTCGGATTGAGAGACAATTCAAGATCTGGCGATACGTTTTTTGGCGAAAGTGTATCGCTACCAAATTATGCGACCACGCGGAGAGGGCTGGGGCGGCGTTGTGGGCCGATGTTTCCCTGACCGTGGCCGTCCCATTGGTGGGCGGCGACGCGGCGGTTGATCGCGTCGGCGATTTGAATCGCTTGCAGGGCTTGCTGGCCATCGACGTGCGGTCGCAGTTTGGTCCGGACGCAATTCGCGAACGATG
>JAKFUG010000016.1 GCA_021732785.1 Planctomycetaceae bacterium | reverse complement strand
CCGTGGCCGTCCCATTGGTGGGCGGCGACGCGGCGGTTGATCGCGTCGGCGATTTGAATCGCTTGCAGGGCTTGCTGGCCATCGACGTGCGGTCGCAGTTTGGTCCGGACGCAATTCGCGAACGATGCCAGTTCCGCTGTGAGGGCGTCGCCGGGGCGCACTTCGATTCTTTCGGTCTGCAGGAATTCACCGAAGACCCGCGATTTGAGCGATTCGAGATCCGCTCCCGGTTGCTGCGCAAGTTGAACCGGTGACGGGCCGGTTAACAATGACGCGGAGGGAGCCATGCGCGAAACGGTCCGCTGCTGCATGTCAATCGTGACGCAACCCTGATGCGACCAGACCTGCATCGTCCGTTTCACTTCCGGATTCACGCGGCTGGCAGAAAGGTCGGCCACGCAGCCGTTCTCGAAGACCAGGCGGGCTTGCACGGCGTCTTCGTAGGGGCCCATCAACGTGACGCCAAAGGCCTGCACATCGCGCACGGGACAACCAACGAGGGACGAAATCAGGTCGATATCGTGGACCATCATATCGAGCACGACGCCGATATCGGTGGAGCGAAACGTGAACGGACTGAAGCGTTCGGCACGGATGTACTTCGGAGTCAGGCAATACGGCCGGGCGGCTTCCCACGCCGGGTTGAACCGTTCGACATGGCCGACCTGCAACGCCACGCCTTGCTGTTCGGCGAGGTTCACCAGCCTTTTCGCCGTGGCAACCGTGTCCGCCAGCGGCTTTTCGACGAAGACGGGAATCCCCTGTTTCAGGAAGTCGCCGGCGACATCACCGTGAGCCACAGTCGGGACAACGATCGAGACCGCATCGACTTCATCGTACAGGTCGCGATAGTCTGCCACCCAGCGGGTGGCATGTTTGGCGGCGGCTTCCCGCCCGCGCTCTTCGTGTTGATCCACGACAGCAACGAGTTCCACACGCTTCATGGATTTCAGAATCCGGGCGTGATGACGACCGAGCGCTCCGACTCCGATGACCGCCATGCGCACACGACTCATGCTGCTCTCCGTTGAGACTCATCCGTAGCCGGTGCGGTACGAATAATTTCGCGGGCCCGGCCGTTCTTTCCGCGTCCCGAGGCGTCCACGAAATCCAGGAGCGTTTGGACTTCTTTGGGCAACGGACCGGAATTGTGATCGGCGAAAACTTGACGCACTTCGTTCAACCGTCGGTGTTCGCGATACAGCATGCGGAACGCCTGACGGATCACGTGAATGGTGGTTTCAGGAATGCCCCGCCGACGGAGACCGATCAAATTGACGGTCACAATTTCGGGGTTATCGCTGCCGGCCGACAACATGAACGGCGGCACATCCTGCGGAACCCGGCAACCGCCGCTGACAAAGGCCAGCGTGCCCACGGTGGCGAAATGATGCACCACCGAATTGCCGGAAATGATCGCGTAATCCTGCACGTGCGAATGGCCGCCGAGCAGCACGCCGTTGCAGAGAATGGCGTTGTTCTGCACGCAACAATTGTGGGCCACGTGCGCGTTCGCCATCAGAAAATTGTTGGAACCGATGCGGGTGATGCCGTCTTCTTTGTCGGCACCGCGGTTGACGGTCACGCCTTCGCGAAAGGTGTTGCCGTCACCGATGGTAACTTCGGTGGAAGCGCCGAAATAGCTGATATCCTGCGGTTCGGCTCCAATCACGCATCCCGGCCAGAACTGATTGCGTTGACCAATCGTCGTATGTCCGACCAGCGTCACATGGCTGTGAAGTTTACTTCCGCTGCCAAGAGTGACGTGCGGACCAATGACGCAGAACGGTCCGATATCCACATCATCGGCAAGTTGTGCTTGCGGATGGACATCAGAGAGTGGTGAAATCCGATTCGTCATACTCAGTCGTCCCTGGCCGTCCTGGCTGGCGATGTCTCCGGTGAGCAGTTCCGGAGCGGGTGCGGAGTCGCCAGGCCATTAAGCCGCGTGACGCTCCTCATCTGAATGGTCATCGATCAATCGGTGGGCAGCAGCCACTTGACGACAGATCGCGTGATTCAGTGCATGCCCCGAACGATAAGCACGGAAATGACCGTGGAGATCGCATCCGAGCAGTGCGAAGTCACCGACGCAATCGAGAATTTTGTGGCGGACGCATTCGTCCCAGGCCCGCAGTTCGTTTCCAATCGGACCGTTCGGACCAAAGATCAGCAGGTCGCCGGGGGTGATTCGCGAACCATAGCCCTGCGCCTTCAGCGCCGCGGCTTCCGATTCCAGAATGAACGTCCGCGCGAAGGAAAAATTGGTGACGAACAGTTCCGGGGAGAACTCGAACGTGAGCATCTGCGGCCGGATGGGGGAACGCGGGCCGTAATCGAGTTCAAACGTGATGACCAGTGTGCGCCGGGGCACGGGTCCGGCGGAAATGACGCTGTGATCGCGCTCGCCGGTGACGCGGCATTCGTGTTCGAGCACCAGTAATGGACGATCCGCGGATTGGGTCACCAGACCGGCGTCGAGCAGGGCCTGAATGCAATGCAGGCTGCTGCCATCACCGCCGGGGGGTTCGGGGCCGTCGAGCTGGACGAGGCAGTTATCGATTTGCAACCCGGCGAGGGCGGCCATCACATGCTCGGTCATTTCCACCGTGGCACCGCCTTTGGAGATCGCGGTTCGGCGTTGGCGGGGAACGACAAAATCGAGCGTGGCGGGAATCGGTTCGGTGCCGGGGAGATCGAGACGTTGAAATGTGATGCCGGTGTTTTCGGGGGCCGGATGAAAGTGCAGGGTGATGTCCGCGCCGGTGAGAAATCCCATCCCGGTGACCGTCGCAGAGCGAGCGAGCGTCTGTTGTTGGCGAAGCGTCATGCCGCCACGTCCGCTATCAGGATGAATTCGGAGAGACAGAAGAAACGCGTTTCGACCCCGGCCCAATGGCGGTCGGGGTCGATGCCGCGACATTCGTGCAGTGCGAAGACCGATCCCGATTAACGGGGGGCCGTTCGCGGAGCGGTGGCAGCGGCCGTCGCCGGCTTGGTTCCCGTCGCCGGAGCAGCAGCGGCCTTGCGGTCGTACATCTTGTTCAGGAATTCGACGACCGACGGCGTGATGTCATCTTCTTCGCGGTGGTATACGACCTGGCGGTTCATGCCTTCGATGAGCTTTTGGGCATTTTCGGTGTCGAGATCTTCGCGGTTGAAGCGGATCACCAGCGTGTAGTTGTAGTACTTGGCGTACTTCGCCACGGCATCCGACGCTTCCGTGTAGACCTGGTGGTAAATCTGCGATTCCTTCTTCAGGAATTCACGCTGGGCCTGGCGACGGAAGGCTTCGAATTCGGCCGAGGCTTTCGCGAGTTTCTGCTCGGCCGCGGTGAATTCGGGGCTCCCTTCGTTCAGGGCTTTCATCGTCTTTTGCAGATTCTGAACGGCTTCGGCGCGGCTCTTGGCTTCGCCTTCGCTGGACTGAATTTCTTCCTTCAGGTCTTCGCGGAGAACTTCAAATTTCTTGTAGTTCTTGAAGACGTAGGCCATATCGACGAGCGCTACCTTGTGGGGAGCGGTCGACGCCGCGGGGGCGGCACCATCTTTGGGCTGTGCTTGACCCCAGGCGGATCCGGAGAGCGACAGCACGCACGACAACACGGCGACAACCGACGCCGACAGCAAATACTTCTTCACGGCTGAGGCACTCCTTTGCATGGCCGAACAGGCAGGGGAAGGGATCCGTTGATTTGGTTTCGTGCCGATTCGGGCAGGATCCATCCTGCTTCGAGTCGACACCGTCGCTAATGATGATGTTTCATGAGGAGTGGAACCCCACGGGTTGCCACCTTTCGGGAAACTCATCGGTACGATTTCCAGGCGGCGGGTATTCTCCACACATCAGACAACGCGTCAAGATGAGCTCCGGCCCGGAAACCGAGGAAATCGTCCGGCCTCCCCAATCGGCCCGGATTTCGGCAGATTCCGCCATTCCGGAATTGGCTCAGCAGGATTCGAAAGGCGTCGGGGCAGGGGCCCCGACCTCTGATTTTAGGTTGTTTTCACATCCATAGGTCGGGGCCCCCGCCCCGACGCTTCAATCTCGTCATTCCCGCTGACGACGGCCATGACCCTGCCCGTTGAAGTGGGTTTGTGACGCATTCCGCGGGATTTATCGCCGTTCCAGAGCATCCCACAGCGCCTCGTTCTGCCGCAGGAACTCATCGGCCCAGTGGTATCGGGCGAGCAGCCCCGTTACATCGCGACCGAGAATGCGGAGCGCGGCATACATCGCTTCGATGGTCGCGAGCCCTCCGTCCGGGTCGGTGCTGACTTTCGAGGTGCGCGGGTAGGCCGTTTGAACGGGCGGCAAACGGCGGAGGGGGACTTCCTGCACCTTGGGGGCGAGGCGGTCAACGAGTTTCCAGGTCCCATCCAGCACGAGCAGTCCGGAGTTCGCGTCCGCCGCCGACAACTCGGGGCCTTCCATCGCCAGCCGGACATATCCCGAAAGATCGACCGGCCGGCGGGGTCCCTTGAAAAACTGAAACCGCGGGTCGCCGCGCAACCAGGCGACGGTACACTTTGCCTTCCGTTCTTTCGGATGCACGATGATCACCGTGGGCAGAGGCATCGAATTCGAATCGTTCATCATGAAACGCTTGAGGAGAACGGAATCGGTTCGCACGGAAGGGTAGCGGATTTCATCCTGTTTCACGACAATTCAGCGGACCGAATTTCTCGTCACCGTCTGCTGACACCGGGTTCCCTGCTTTGCCGATGCGCGTTGTCTTGTGCCACCATTGCTGGACTTGGGTTTTCCCACAGGGAACGCAATGCGGCGAGTGCAAAAGCGTCATCGCGCTGGATGAACCGGATCCGGCCGCGGACGAATTGGGGCGGCTTCTCGGCACGGTCTCCGCGCGTCTTGCCAATGTTGTGTGGGAGCGCCCGAAACTGCCGAGCCATGCCGAACTGTGGGGCACGACGACGGGGCTGCTGTATTGGCCGCTGCTGATTCAGCAGCCGAATGGGTCGATCGTGCCTCCGGCGAATATGTCGCGGCCGGCATCGCCGTGGTCGCTGTTTTCATTATGGCGACCGACCAATCCGGCGCGCTCGGTCGATACGCCGCTGGAGAGTTGGACGCCGTTGCCGCAAACCGGAACGGCTTTGGGACAAAGCTTTCTCGATGCCCCCGGTGCGGCATTCTTCCCGCGTGAAAACGTGGTGAAAATTGCCTGCCGCTCACGGTCGTGGACCTTGCACCGCACGATCGGTCGCGCGCTGCGTCTCACGGTACAGCCGCAAGTGACCCCTGGTGCGCCATCGTGGAAGGATTTCTTTCAGCAAGACGCCTGGCGAAGCATTGCCGTCGTTTCCTAACGAGCCCGAAGCGCGAGCGCCGGGTGCCTCACGAACTTAAAAAACCCGGCGCTCGCGCTTCGGGCTCGTTACGAAACCACGTGGGCCAGCAGCATATCGTGCCACTTGAGTGCCCAGTTGCTGCTGCCGACGAGGACGAGTTTGCTGCCGCTTTCCAGAAGCTGTAATTCTTTGCCGCGGTGTTCGACATACGCCAGCAATTCGCTGGGGGGCAGCGCGACGGCGTTGGTTTCTTCCGGCAGGACGCCCCAGCAGAGCGTCAATCGGCGGGCAATTTCCGGGCGGTCGGTGAGCGCCAGGATGGGCACGGACAGCCGCTGGCGCGACAGCGACATCGCCGTCTTCCCGCCGAATGTCGCCACGGCGATGAGATTGGCCCCGAGTTTGGCCGCCGCCGCTCCGGCTCCGACGGTGATCGCTTCCGTGATCGCCGAAGCTCGGCTGCGCGGAACGGAGAGCATGTCCGGTCCCTGCCGCGGTTCGAGCAAGCGTTCGGAATCTTGCGCAATACGGCTCATCATGGCGACCGCCGCTACGGGATGATCGCCAATCGCCGTTTCGCCCGACAGCATCACGGCGTCGGTTCCGTCGAGAATGGCATTGGCCACATCGCTCACTTCGGCCCGCGTCGGCAATTCGTTCTTCTGCATGCTGTCGAGCATTTGAGTCGCCGTGATCACCGGCAAACGGCGTTCGTTACAGAGACGGATAATCCGTTTCTGCATGGTCGGCACGCGGGTGATGTCGGCTTCCACGCCCAGGTCGCCGCGGGCCACCATCACCGCATCGGTGGCATCGAGGATGTTTTCCAGATCGGCGATCGCTTCCGTCTTTTCGATTTTGGCCACCACCCAGGGCCGGGTTTTCGTGCCATGATCGGCGATCAGTTTATGCAGATGCTGAATGTCCGCTGCACTGCGAACAAAACTCAAACCGATGAAGTCAATTTGATGATCGAGCGCCCATGTCAGGTCGCGTTGATCTTTCTCGGTGACCGCCGGTGTACTGAGCGCGACGCCGGGAAGATTCACGCCCTGCTTGCTGCGAATCAATCCGGGTTGTTCCACAAGACAGACCGCTTCTCCGACAACGGGATCGGTCGATTGCACCCGCAGGGCCACGCATCCGTCCGCCAGCAGGACGCGGTCGCCGGGACGCAGGTCGTCGATCAACGATTCGTAAGTGCATGTGAGATGCTCGGGGTGATCCGGCTGCGCTGTGCGGACGAACTTCACTTCCGTCCCATAGCGGCATCGCATCCCTTCTTCCGGCAAGATTCCCAGGCGGATTTTCGGCCCGGAAAGATCGCCGAGGATGCCCACCGTGCGGTTTAACTCGACGGCTGCCGCGCGAATGGTTTTGACCGCAGTATCAAACCATTCGTAATTCCCGTGGGCAAAATTGAGCCGAAAGACATCGACACCGGCGGTCAACAATTCACGAATGCGTTCCGGTGATTCCGATACCGGCCCCAAGGTGGCAATGATCTTGGTTTTGACCAGCGCACCTTCGGTGTAGTGCCGCCCCATCCGTTCAGCGGTATCCATGACCATCCTTACATTGGCGACACTTCCCTGAGCGGCGGTGGAAGCGTTCACTTGGGTGGCGGAGCAAAGAGCTTTTCGTTGATCGGCTTGACGGTTTCGCCTTGCTTCGCGACCGGTAGCTTGGCCGCGAGTTTCACCGTGGTCGGAATCCGACAGATCATGTCGTTACAGGCCTGGTAATGGACAACAATTTCCATTTCTTCATCCGATCCGCCTGCATTCGCCGGGATTTCCAGCGTGCCGCGGATGTCGACCTTGCCGTCGTAGACCAGTTGGGGCGCGCTTCCTTTGGGGACGAATTTTTTCCCGGTCGGATATTTGACCTGGGTCAATTTCGAGCCCAGCTTGCCCTTCCATTCGACCTTGGTGACAAAGTCTTCTTCATTGAGGGGCGGGTTGGCACCAATGTGCCATTCGGGTTGAACGGTCAGCCGGATGAGGATCTGGCATTTGTCTCCGGCGGGCAGACGATCCACCGAAAGGTGGGCTTCGGCCTTCACGAGGTCTTTATCGGACGGCTTGTTCTCTGCGGAAACCAATGTCAGCGGCAACACGGCGGCAGCCATCGCCGCGATGGCAAACGAACGCACGATCCACGGCGAACAAGAGGTGAGACTTCGGGGGTGAATGAGCATGGTTGGTCCTTAGCGCGCACGAACTTCCAGATCCTGTCGACAACCCCCAGCCGATGTTGTGACACACTTTCTGCAGCCGGCGGTTTCGGAAACCCACCCCGAATCCCGCCGGACTCAGAAAATATACCCGCGACGCTTGCAGAATTGCCATGCCAAGTCGGTGTTCCTGACGTGGTCGCCAGAAAACATGCGGGTGTAGTGAACAGGCAAACTACGCCAGGTCGAACAGCATCACCGCCGCTGAAACCGATGCGGACACCGTTAGCACCGCTTGATCGCTCACGGCGAGCCCATCCCCCGCAGATAACTCATTTCCGGCCACGCTGACGCTTCCCGACATCACCTGCAACCAAACATGTCGTGATGCTTTCAGTTCATACGAAAGGCTTTGGCCGGCCGCGAGGTCCGCCAGCAAAATCGTGGCATCCTGCTGGATCGGAATCGCACCGTCTCGGCCATCCCCCGATGCAACGGCTTGCCAGCGTCCCTGACGATCGGTCGCGGCGTAAGCCCGCTGTTCATACCCCGGCGTCAAACCGGAGTGCCGAGGCAGCAACCAGATCTGGTACAGATGGACCGGTTCTGTCGTCGACGGATTGAATTCGCTGTGACGGATGCCCGTTCCCGCCGACATGTATTGCACTTCCCCCGGTCGCAGCGCGGCTTCGTGCTTCAGGCTATCCCGGTGGGACAACGTCCCCGACAGGACCACCGTGATGATTTCCATATCGCGATGCCCGTGCATGCCGAAGCCCTGACCCGGCGCAACGGTGTCCTCGTTCATCACCCGCAGCGCACGAAACTGCATCCACTGCGGATCGTGGTAATCGCCAAACGAAAAGGTGTGCGCCGTCTGCAACCAGCCATGATCAAACGTCCCGCGCTCATTCGCCCGCCGTACTGTCAACATGATCAACCCATCCTGCTGAAAAAGGTCCGCGACCGATTTGTCGCTGGTGGATTATAGCGCCAGGGTGATCGAGGGAAATCGGGACATCTGTCCCGAGTCCAACCTGTGGGACTGGCGTTTCGTAGTTGCGTCATCAGGATTGGAAGGCACCCGGCGCTGGCGCTTCGGGCTTGTGGTCTCACTATGATGTCACGGGGCGACTTTCCCCACGAGATGTTGCTCCAGAAACAACACTGTCGCGGCGGTGAGGTAGTCGCGGTTTTCGCGGCGGCGGAAACCGTGGCCTTCGTTGTCGGCGTAGACCGTCCACACCGGGGCATGGTTCTTGCGAACCAGCGGGGCAATCAGTTCGGCTTCCGTAAACGGTACGCGCGGATCGTTCTTGCCGTGCGCGACCAGCAACGCGGACCGGATCTTGTGAGCGTTCGCCGTCGGGTTGATCCGTTCGAAAACCTTGCGCATTACGGGATCGCGCTCGTCACCGTATTCCACGCGGCGGAGATCGCGCCGGTAGGCACTGGTCGTTTCCAGAAAGGTGATGAAATTCGCGATGCCGACGCTATCCACACCGGCTTTCAAACGATCGGGAAAATGGGTCAGCGATGACAGCACCATAAAACCGCCGTAGGAACCGCCGCTGACGGCGACTCGCGACGCATCCAATTCCGGCTGCTGGGCGATCCAGTCGAGCAACGCCCCGATGTCCTTCACGCTGTCTTCCCGCAAGGGGCCGTTATCCAAGGTGAGATACGTCTTGCCATATCCCGCCGAACCGCGCACGTTCGGCACCAGGACGGCAATTCCCATTTCGTGCAGATAAAACTGCTCGATGCCCGAAAATGTCGGCCGCGATTGGCTTTCGGGTCCGCCGTGAATCTGAATGATCACCGGGGCTTTCTGGTTCGCCGTCGCGTTCTTTGGTGCAAAGTAGAACGCGGGGATGGACCGTTGATCGAAGGAAGGGAACCGGACGAGTGTCGGTTCGATGAACGTCTGCGGATCGAGCCCGCCGACTTCGCCGAACGTCCACTGCGTCAGCTTTTTCTCGGGAATGTCCCACGAAAAGGCATCCGCCGGGGCGTTGGGACGGGCCAGTGTGAATCCAAGGTGCCGACCATCCGGAGTGAACTCCACGTGATCAATCACTCCCGTGGAGATCGGGACTTGCCGGACATCGTTTCTGTCCAGCAGCCACAGCGCACTCGAACCTTCTTCATTCACAACCATTGCCACAGCGCCCGTTTTGCGATCGACGGCAATTTCCTCAACATCCCACGTCATGCTTTTGGCTTTGGCCAGTTGCGAATACTGGCTGGTTGCCAAATCCAATTGGAAAAATTGCTGAAATTCGCTCATCGCATCGGTAGCGAGATAGACGGTCTGGCTGTCTTTGCCAAACCGCAAATGGGTGTAGGACACGCCAGCAGCGGCGACCGTCTGTCCGTTCGGCGACAGTTGCTGCGCCAGGAGTGGCAGCGGGGTCACTTTCTTCGTCGCAATCTCCAATATCGCCGGATGCGATTCGTTGATCGACACATATTGCGAGATCAAGATTCGCTTGCCGTCGGGTGACCAGTCGTGCGCGTGCCAGGTCTGATTGTCGACGCGCATCAATTCGGTCCATTCGCCCTTTTCGCCGAGCGGCACGAGGAACAAATCCATGTCGCGGCCGTTGCGCCTGTTGTTCGCCATGATCGCCTGAGTGCCGGCGTCATTGATCGGTCCGAGCAGATTGCGCGTTTTTCCGTCGGTCCAAAGTTCCGGGCGGCCGTATTGACCGAGACGACGATAGATCTGGAAATTTTCGTTGCCCCCGCTGGCCATTTCGAGCAGCAATGTGCCATCCGTTCGTCCGGGCACAAACTGACCGCTGGCGGGCTCTTCTTCAAACGTGATTTGTTCGCGGCGTCCTTCCGGTTGATACACGCGGTGAAGTTGGGCCGTGTTGCCGAATTGGGTGGCGACGAGCATTCCGCCGTTTCCATCCTGCGCCCAGCCGCGAAAAGCCGCCGAACGAACGGACTGATATTGTCGCAATCGTTCCATCAGTACAGACGGAATCTCAGGGACGCCGGTGGTCGTCAAGGCGGTCGGTCGTCGCCGATCGGCGTCTTCTGAGAATGCGATGTTAACGAGCGTCAATACGAGCAGGCAGACGGGGTGAAATCGGATCATCGCATCGCTTTTTCGGAGGAACTTTTGCGCGAAATGGGTGTTCTCAAAGAATGCAACGCGATGCCGTAAATAGCAAATGATCATGCACAACCGACATGGCCGTCATGGTCGCAAGAATCGTGACGGTTGACTCAGCGGATTCTTTGTGAGATCGCTCCAATTCTCGCGACAACGAGAACATGAATCAGTATAGTACGATGTGAACCCTGCCTCGTGTTTGCCCGCCGTGTTGAGATCACCTTGACGGTCCGCCTCGATTGAGTATCGCGAATGGCCGCCCCACCTGTTGAATTGCCTTCTGACGCCGCCGCCAAACAGCCGAGCCCGCTTGTTCCCTCCGGGGAACGCACACATCCTTCCGAACCCCATAAGCCGGCCGGGCCGCAGCGCAGTCGTCGCAGCGGCTGGTGGTTCTGGCTCATCGTCCTGGCGCTGGGTGGGGCAGGCTGGCATTACCGGGCGGAGTTGGAACCGTACGTCGCTCCAATCATTCAACCGTTTAATCCCCCCAAGCCGACGCGTCCGCCGCAACGAGCCATCACCGTCGGCACGGCCAAAGTCCGGCAGCGCAATGTCAGTTTCTATCTGAATGGTTTGGGAACGGTGACGGCGTTCAAAACGGTGACGGTCCGCAGCCGGGTGGAAGGGGAACTGCTGCGCGTGCTCGTGAAGGAAGGGCAACCGGTCAAGGAAGGCGACTTGCTCGCCGAAGTGGACCCGCGGTTGTTTCAAGCGCAGCGCGATCAGGCCGAAGGGCAGTTGGGACGCGATCAGGCCGCTCTCAAGTCGGCCCAACTGACCATGGCGCGTTATCAGCAGTTGCTCGATACGAAGATCGTCACCGCGCAACAGATTGATGAGCAGGTCTCACTCGTCCAGCAAGCCCAGGCCGCCGTCAAGACAGACGAAGCGCTGATTGCGAATGCGAATCTGCAGTTGGAGTACTGCAAAATTACCGCCCCCATTTCCGGGCGGATTGGTCTGCGGCTGGTTGATTCCGGAAACATCGTGCGGGCGAACGATCCCACGGGCATCGCGGTGATCACCCAGTTACAGCCGATCGCCCTGGTCTTCACCATTCCGCAGGACGATATCAACCGCGTGCAGAAACGGGTGCGCGAGGATGCCGGTTTGTCGGTCGAAGCGTTTGATCGCGATTTCAGCCATCGTCTCGCGGTCGGCAAACTGGTGGCGATCGACAATCAGGTCGATCCCACGACCGGGACCGTTCGGTTGAAAGCCGTCTTTGAAAACGAAGATGAGATGCTTTTTCCGAACCAGTTCGTGAATGTGCGGTTGCTCGTCGAAACAAAAGAGAATGCCATCGTCGCTCCCACCGCGGCGGTGCAGCGCGGCCCGAGTTCGCTGTATGTGTACGTGCTGCAGGAAGACGAAACGGTGGCGCTACGTGAAGTCGAAATTGGTGAGGCCGAAGGAACCGATACGGTGATCCTCGACGGTCTCCAGCCGGGCGATGTGGTGGTGACCGACGGTTTGGACAAACTGCAACCGGGCGCGAAAGTCGTAACCAAAGGCAAGAAGAAGCCGGACGGTGGGGCCGATGCGAAGGGCAAGGGCGATCAACCCGCGGAATCGAAGGCCGAAGGAACACCGCCAACATCGACGAAGGCCGCACCCTCCCCGGCGAAAGCGTCGACATGAATCCGTCGCGGATTTTTATTCTGCGACCCGTCGCGACCGTGCTCTTCATGGCCGCGATTGTGCTCGCCGGGGGCGTGGCGTATCGGCAATTACCGGTCTCCGCGTTGCCGCAGGTCGACTATCCGACGATTCAGATCGTCACGTTCTATCCGGGTGCCGGTCCGGACGTGATGGCCTCGTCGGTCACCGCGCCGCTCGAACGGCAGTTCGGCCAGATCCCCGGCCTCACACAGATGACGTCGACCAGTTCCGAAGGCTGTTCGGTCATCACGCTGCGGTTTGCACTGGAGTTGAGCATCGACGTCGCCGCGCAGCAGGTGCAGGCGGCGATCAATGTGGCGAACACGCTGTTGCCGCGCGATTTGCCCAATCCGCCGGTTTACACCAAGACCAATCCCGCGGACGCGCCGATTCTCACGCTGGCCCTCACGTCGAAAACGTTGCCGCTGTCGCGCGTGCAGGACTTGGCCGACACGCGGTTTGCCCAGAAAATCTCGCAGCTTTCCGGCGTGGGGATGGTGAGCATCAGCGGCGGTCAGAAACCGGCGATCCGCATCCAGGCCAATCCCACCTCGCTGTCGACACTCGGTCTGAGTCTCGAAGATGTGCGACTCGCGCTCGCCCAGGCCAATGTGAATCAGGCCAAAGGGAGCTTCGACGGCATCCGGCAGGCTTACACCATCGGCGCAAACGATCAACTCTTCACGAGCGATCAATATCGGCAGTTGATCGTTTCGTATCGCAATGGGGCTCCCGTCCTGTTGCAGGATGT
Source organism: Planctomycetaceae bacterium (assembly GCA_021732785.1). Taxonomy (GTDB): domain Bacteria; phylum Planctomycetota; class Planctomycetia; order Planctomycetales; family Planctomycetaceae; genus DSVQ01. The sequence goes on along the minus strand of JAKFUG010000016.1, from coordinate 21,778 downwards.
CGCGGAAGTCATCGATGGCGTCGAAAACATCCGGCAAGCCGCCTGGATGAACGAAACTCCCGCGGTGATTCTCAACATTCAGCGTCAACCCGGCGCGAACATCATCGAGGTGGTTGACCGGATCAAAGAACTGCTGCCGCAACTCCGCGAATCCCTCCCTGCCGCGGTGACGATCGAGATTCTGACTGACCGGACGGTGACCATTCGCGCGTCGGTGCATGACGTGCAACGTGAGTTGATCACAACCATCGGGTTGGTGATTCTCGTCATCTTTTTGTTCTTGCGGAGTTTCGCCGCCACCGCGATTCCCAGTGTCGCCGTCCCGTTGTCCATCGTCGGTACGTTCGGCGTGATGTATCTGCTGAACTACAGTCTCAACAATCTCACGTTGATGGCCCTCACCATTTCCACCGGCTTCGTCGTCGATGATGCCATCGTGATGGTCGAAAACATCATGCGGCACATTGAGGACGGCGAAGACCCGCTCACCGCGGCGCTCAAAGGCTCGCAGGAAATCGGCTTCACGATTGTTTCGCTGAGCGTGTCTCTCATCGCCGTATTGATTCCGCTGTTGTTCATGGGAGACATCGTTGGTCGGCTGTTCCGTGAGTTCGCAGTCACGTTGAGCGTGGCGATTCTGGTCTCCGCGGTCGTGTCGTTGACGCTCACGCCCATGATGTGCGCGAAGCTGCTGCGGCACACGCCGCCGGGAAAGCAGTCGTGGCTGTTCCGCTTGTCGGAATCCGGGTTCGATGCGGTGATCTGGATGTATGGACAGACGCTGAATGTCGTCCTCCGCAATCAAACCGCGACGATGATCGTGTCGGTCCTCACGTTGGTCGCGACGGTCCATCTTTACACGATTGTGCCCAAAGGCTTCTTTCCGGTGCAGGATACCGGCGTCATCCTCGGTATCTCGGAAGCCCCGCAGAGTGTGTCGTTCGACGCGATGGCCGAACGGCAACTGGCGCTGCAAAAAGTCATTCTGACCGACCCCGCGGTGGCGAGCCTGTCGAGCTTCATCGGGATCGATGGAACGAATACCACGCTCAATTCCGGCCGGATTCAGATCAACCTGAAGCCGTTGGAAGATCGCCATGAATCGGCTACTGCGGTGATTCGCCGCCTGCAACCCAAACTCGCGGAAGTCGACGGCATCACGCTCTTCCTGCAACCGGTGCAGGACCTCACCGTCGAGACCCGCGTCAGCCGCACGCAGTATCAATACAGCCTGGAAGACCCGAATCTCGACGAACTGCGCGAATGGGCGCCGAAGTTTGTCGCCGGGTTACAGGAACTGCCGGAACTCGCCGATGTCGCCAGCGATCAGCAATCGTCCGGACTGCAACTGAAAGTCATTATCGATCGGGACACCGCCGCCCGGTTGGGGGTCACGCCGCAGATGATCGACGATGCGTTGTACGACGCTTTCGGTCAACGGCAAGTGTCGATCATGTTTACGCAACTCAATCAATATCGGTTGGTGCTGGAGGTCGGCCCGGAGTTCCGCAACGAACCGCGCGATTTGGGAAGCTTGTACATTCGCGCTCCGAATGGGGGCGAAATGCCGCTCAGTTCGCTGACCTCGATTGAAGAGTCGCACACGCCGCTAACGATCAATCATCAGGGGCAGTTTCCCGTGGTGACGGTGTCGTTCAATCTCGCGCCGGGGGTTTCACTGGGGCAAGCCGTGGAGGCGATCGAGCGCAAACGGCAGGAACTGGAAATGCCGGCGAGCATCGTCGGCGGCTTCCAGGGGACGGCGGAAGCGTTTCTCGTTTCGCTGAAAAACACGCCTCTGCTGATTCTTGCGGCGCTGATCACGGTCTACATTGTACTGGGTGTGCTCTACGAAAGTTACGTCCATCCGATCACGATTCTCTCGACGCTGCCGTCGGCGGGTGTGGGGGCGTTGGTTGCATTGATGTTGTGGCAGATCGATCTCAGCGTGATCGCGATCATCGGGATCATCCTGCTCATCGGGATCGTGAAGAAAAATGCGATCATGATGATCGACTTTGCCCTCGATGCGCAGCGGAATGAAGGCTTGCCGCCGGCGACCGCGATCTATGATGCGTGCCTGCTGCGTTTCCGCCCGATCATGATGACCACGATGGCCGCGCTGCTGGGGGCTGTGCCGCTGGCCATCGGTACGGGAACCGGCTCGGAATTGCGGCGACCGTTGGGCATCACCATCATCGGCGGTCTGATCTTCAGCCAACTGCTGACGCTGTACACCACGCCGGTGATTTACCTGTGGTTCGATGCCCTCGCGCAACGCACGGGCTTCCAAACCACGGGCCCCAGTCATGAAGAGGAAGAGGAGGACGCGCCGTGAGTCTCTCCCGCCCGTTCATTCACCGGCCGGTGGCAACGACGCTGCTGACATTTGCGGTATCGCTCGCCGGGGCGATTGCGTATTGCCTGTTGCCCGTATCGCCGCTGCCGCAGGTCGATTTTCCCACGATCATGGTGAGTGCGTCGCTTCCCGGAGCGAGTCCCGAGACGATGGCCGCGACAGTGGCCACGCCGCTGGAACGGCAGTTCGGCCGCATCGCCGGGATCTCGGAGATGAGTTCTTCGAGCTCGATGGGATCCACGTCCATTACGATGCAGTTCGATCTGAACCGCAATATCGATGCCGCATCGCGCGATGTTCAGGCGGCGATCAATGCCGCCCGCGGACAACTGCCGCCGAACATGCCGAATAACCCGTCGTACCGCAAATTCAATCCATCCGACTCGCCGGTCATGCTGATCGCCCTGGTCTCCGACACTTACACGCGGCCGCAGATGTACGATGTCGCGTCGACGATTCTGCAACAGAAACTGGCACAAGTCCCCGGCGTCGGTCAGGTCGGCGTCAGCGGCGGTTCCCCTCCCGCGGTGCGGGTATCGGTGAACCCCACCGTGCTCAATCAACTCGGCATCGGTCTCGATGTTGTCCGCACGGCCTTGTTCAACGCCAATGTGAATCGTCCCAAAGGACAGATCGCCGATCGCGAACGAAGCTGGACCATCACGGCCACCGATCAACTGCTGAAGGCTGAGGACTACAAGAAGTTGATCGTGATGTATCGCAACGGGGCCGCCGTCCGGCTGGAAGACGTTGCCGATGTGGAAGATTCGGTCGAAAACATTCAGGCGATGGGGTTGTACAACGGGCGTTCGGCGATCCAGATGGAGATTTTCCGGCAGCCGAACGCCAATATCATCGACACCGCCGATCGGGTGCGGGCGCTGATTCCGCAATTGCAGGCGCAGATTCCCGCGGGGATTGAAATGAAGGTGAGCGTCGATCGCACCACGGTCATCCGGGCCTCGGTGCAAGATGTCCAACTGACGCTGTTGCTCTCGGTGGCGCTGGTGATTCTCGTGGTCTTCGTGTTCCTCGGCGATTTGCGGTCGACGCTCATCCCCAGTGTTGCCGTGCCAGTCTCGCTGCTGGGGACAGCCGGGGTGATGTACCTCATCGGCTACAGCGTCGATAACCTCTCGCTGATGGCGCTGACCATTGCCACGGGATTTGTTGTCGACGATGCGATCGTGGTGATGGAGAACATCACACGCTATCTGGAACGAGGTTTTTCCCCCGTTCAGGCAGCATTGCGGGGAGCCCGTGAAATCGGTTTTACCGTGCTGTCCATCAGCGTGTCGCTGGTCGCGGTCTTCATTCCGATTCTCTTGATGCAAGGCCTGGTCGGGCGACTGTTCAACGAATTCGCGATCACGCTGTCGGTCGCCATCGGCGTTTCACTCGTCGTATCCTTGACCACCACGCCGATGATGTGCGCCGCATTGCTCAAGCCGCATGTGCATCGCGATGACCCGAAACGGCAACGCTGGACTGAGTGGCTCTTCGGCGGCGTGTTGTGGATGTACGGTCGGACGCTGAAGTGGGTGCTGCGACATCAGCGCTTGACGCTCGCGACGACGTTCGCGCTCATTGTGCTGACGAACTACCTGTATTTCATCATTCCGAAAGGCTTCTTTCCGCAGCAGGACAATGGCCGGCTGATCGGTATGGTTCAGGCCGATCAGAACACGTCGTTTCAGACGATGAGCAAAATCCTGGAACAAACGGTCGCGCTCATGCTGGAAGACCCCGCCGTCGAGGTAGTGGCCGGTTCGGTGGGAGCCAGTGGCGGACGCGGCGGCGGCTCCACGAATACGGCCCGCGTCTACTGTGCCCTCAAACCGCTCGAAGAACGCAAGATTTCCGCCGACAAGGTGATCGCCCGCATCCGGCAGCAATCGTCGAAGATTGCCGGAGCATCGCTGCTGATGAAGCCCGCCGAAGACCTGCGCGTGGGAGGACGTCCCTCCGCCGCTCAATATCAGTACACGCTGAGCGCCGACACGCTGGACGACCTGAATGAGTGGGCTCCGAAACTGTTGGCCGCGCTGAAGAAGATTCCGGGAATGGTCGACGTCAATGTCGATCAGCAAAGCCGCGGCTTGCAGACCCGGCTCGATATCGACCGGCAATTGGCGGCCCGGTTAGGCGTCAGTATCAGCGGAATCGACAACAGCTTGTACGACGCTTTCGGTCAACGCCAGGTCTCGCGGATGTATCGGGCGCAGAATCAATACAACGTGGTCATGCAGGTGCAGCCGGAGTTCTCGCAAGGACCGGAAGGTCTGCGGTATCTGTATGTCAGCGGCACGAACAATTCGCGGGTCCCGCTGACATCGTTGTTTTCGACGTCGTCCAAAAACGTGGCATTGTCAGTGAATCACGCCGGACAATTCCCCTCGGTCACCTTGTCGTTCAATCTGGTGCCGGGAACCTCGCTGGGTGATGTGGTGCCGCAGATTCAGCAAGCCTCGCGCGAACTGGGCCTGCCCGGCAGCATTCAGGGCCGGTTCGAAGGGACTGCCCAGATCTTTCAGGAATCGCTGCGAAATCAGCCCATTCTGATTCTCGCGGCGTTGGTCGCCGTCTACATCGTGCTGGGGATTCTGTACGAAAGCTATATCCACCCGCTGACAATTCTTTCCACGCTGCCGTCCGCCGGTGTGGGGGCACTGCTCGCATTGCTCGTCTGCCAGATCCCGCTCGACGTGATGGGCATCATCGGCATTCTGCTCCTCATCGGCATCGTGAAGAAGAACGCGATCATGATGATCGACTTCGCTCTGGAAGCCGAACGAAGCCTGGGACAAGCGCCGGAAGAAGCGATTTACGACGCCTGCATCCACCGCTTTCGTCCGATCATCATGACGACGATGGCAGCGTTGCTCGGTGGCTTGCCGCTCGCTTTGGGGACCGGGATCGGTTCGGAACTCCGGCGGCCGATGGGGATTGCCATCGTCGGGGGATTGATTCTCAGCCAGATGCTCACCCTCTACACCACGCCGGTGGTTTATCTCTACCTCGACCGCGTGCGGCTGTGGTGGGCAAGAAGGTATGCTCAGACCAACTCCACAACGGCAGCCGTTGTGCTTACGCCGCCAGCAAGTCCGAAAACCATTCCGGGATGAGTTGCTCCAATGCGACCGGCGGATGGGCAAGCCATGCCAGTGCATGCCGACGGACGAACTCTTGCTTCCAGTCTTCGCTGAGATAATCGACCGGGCTTTTGCCGTCGATCCGCGCGAGCAGACATCCGGCGAGATGCCGCGGGGTGCGCTGTGAAACGTCTTCCACGTTCAATCCGGTCCGGGCATCGATCAATCCGCGGCGATAGCGCGACCAAAAATGTCCCACCAGCAGCACCCAGCGATCGAATTCCTGTCGTTGGTGCAACGACTTGAGCAGCAGGTGACTCAAGAAGAAACCGAGGTCGAACGCCGGGTCGCCCCAATGACCGGTTTCGAAATCGACGAGCGATACACCATCGGAATGAACGAGCACGTTCTTCGGGCTGAAGTCGGCATGTACCAGGCAGACGCGGTGGGCCGCCATCTCGGCGAGCAGTTCGTGAATGGATTCTTGAATCACCGGATGAACGCGGGCGATGTACCGGTAAAACGGATCGATCCGCAGTTCATCAAACAGCGACCAGTCCTCCGCATCGGGCAGACACTGCGGATTGTCGAACGTGCGGGTGTGGATCGTCGCCAGCATGGCTCCGAGGCGATCGGCGACATCGAGCCGAATCTCACCGCGGAGCAGTTGCTCCTTCCAGACGACGTGATCGGCCCGAATCGCTTCCAACCCCATCACAAAATTCGGCCGGTCTTCAAACAGAACCGATGGGACGACACCTCCGGCGAACAGCGGCGACAGCGTTCGCAAGACATCGGCTTCACGGTAGATCCGTTCGCAGCGGCTGAGCCATTCGATCTTCGTCCGCAATTGCGGTCGTGATTGCTTGACGATGAACGACGGTTTGTCAGCGACATCCACACGCAGGACGAGATTCGAGACGCCCCATGCGAGTGGCTGCACGGTGGCCCGATCATCATCGGATAGCCAGCCGTGCTCGATCAGATATCCGGCGGTCGTTTCCGGAGTCAGCCACTGGGGTTCCGCGGTCATTCCTTGGCATCCGGCAGTTCGCCCTTTTCGTAAGCCTCCAGTGTTTTCTGCAATGCCTCACGCTGCTCTCCTTCACTCAATTCGATCGCTTCCTTCTGGCGGGCAATCGCTTCGTCTTTTTTATCGAGCCGGAACAGGATGCGGGCGAGCGTATCGAGAATCGCGGCTTTCTCTTTTTCCTGAGCGAGTTCCACGCCGCGGCGGGCCAGGCGTTCGGCGAGTTCCAGATCGAGCCCTTCGACATCGGTCAACAACGCCATTTGCCACGCGAGCTGGTTCAAACCCATGCCGGTGATTTTTTCGTCATCGCTGATTTGCAGCACGACGCGGTTGATCGCCGAACCGTCTTTTTTCGCCACGGCAATCCGCAGCTTCTGCATCCGGGCGGTCGGTTTGTATTTTTCAGGGGCAGCCTTCTCGAACTCGTCGGCCAGCGCTTCGGCTTTTTCCCAATCCTTGGCCTGAACGGCGACCGCCACGTTGCGCATGATCTCGCGGGCCGTTTGCATGAATTTCTGCTGGGCGACACGTTCCCGCCTGGCGAGTTCAACATCAAACGTTCCCGCCAGCACCGCCGTCAGAATGGAATCGTTCAGTTCCATCGGATGTCCGATCCAGGCAATCCGTTGTTCCTTATCGATGACGAACGCCGTCGGAATCCCCGATTGCCCCGCCGCTTCCATCCAGGTGCGGGCCATCGCTCCTTTTTCGATCTCCGACTTATCATCGTAGGCGACCCGGTACGTCATCTTCTCGCCCATCTCTTTCACGAAGGGCTCAACCAGATCGTCATCGCGTTCCCAGCAATCCTGGCCGATGACAATCACGCCTTTGTCGGCGAACTTTTCGTGAAGTTCGTTGAGATGCGGAATCGAGGTCCGACACGGTCCGCACCACGTGGCCCAGAATTCCACCACGTAAGCGTGATCGGCATCAAATTTTTCGACGGCATCACCCTGCAGCCATTTCGAGACTTTGAGCGGCGGCGCGGGCATGCCGATGTCCAATGTGGGTTCGGCGGGCTTCACCGGTTGGAAAGCCGAAGGAGCCGTGGGAGCGGTCGTGGGTTGAGCTTTCACTGTCGATTGGATTGCGGTGGCTTTGGGGTCCCAGGCCCCGGCCATCGCGAGAATCCCTCGCGCGGGGATCGCTTCATGAACCACCATCAGCGTGGTTTCCGACGCCGTTGCCGATCCGCGCGGCCGTTTGATTTCGGACTCTGGCACCGCACCTTCCTGGGCTTCTTCTTCCGCGGGCATCACACCGGGGCCATCCAGCGTCAGCGGATTGATCCGGGCGACATGGCCAATCGCATTGCCATAGCCGTCGAGCACCGCGGCACCACTGGAACCCGGCGCCCAGTCGGTGCTCACGTTGATCCGCAGGTGCTGTAATTCGCCGAGAGTATTCGGTTCGCCCCGTTTTTTCTTGAGCCAGTAGAACCGGTTGACGATCCCTTCGCTGAAATATCCATGTTGATCGTACGGGTCGCTGAAACAGTACGCCGCATCTCCCACGGCGACGTTGTCGGACAATGGCAACGGTTTCAGCGGCTCCCCGGCGACACGAAGCAGGCACGCATCCAGCGCTTTGTTCGCCGCGACAACTGCCGTTACCGCGCGCACCGTGCCTGTATGATCGACGGCGACCAGCGCGGCATCGTGCAACCCTTTCATCGGGATCACACAGTGATGGCAGGTCGCGACAATCCCGTCGCCAGTGACAGCGTAACCACCGGTGAGATGAATCTCCCACCGGGTTTTTTCCCCGCGGCGGCCGTACCAACCTACTCGCACCATGGCTTCACGGGCCACTTGGGCGACTTGCCGGGCGGTCATGCGGCGACGATTGGCAGGCGGGAAGGCGATCGCGCTCGGTGTCGGCTGTGCGAGTTGCGAGCGCAGCGTTTCTTCGGACATCAATTCGCCCGCTTCGCGCAGCGCTGCCGCTTGTTTGAGCAACGCCCGATTGCGGGACATGGTTCCATCGACTTCGATGACCGTCCCCGGGGCTTGCGCTCCCGCGGAACTCCACGCCATCAGCAACAAGCCGCCCGCCAGCCAACCGGTCAATCGTGAACGATCCATGCGTGTGATCCTGTGAAGTGCAAGCCGTGGGCCAGAGTCGCAGATACGATTCTAACACACTGCGACGCCGTTCCAATCCGTGTTTTAACCGCGACCCACCAACCGCTCGGCAAGTTCCGCCGCGTGCTGATAATCCGGGATAATCAGATGCGCTCCCGATTCGATGAGCCGCTCGCGCTTCCAGGGCTCGCAAGCCCCCGCGCGAAGTTGCTCATCGCTGGCGACCCCGATGGTCAAGCCACCCAGCCCCGACATATTTTGCGTTTCGACGACACCATCTCCCACACCAATGAGCGCGGCGGCATCGATGCCGTGTCGCGATAGCAGATCCTGCATCACCTGCAGCTTGGTGAAAGCCATCGGATCGGTTCCGGGGCCATAGATGCGGCCTTCAAAAAACGCATCAATGCCGAGCACGCGGGACTCTTCTTCGATGAAAACCTGTTCGGTCCCGCTGGCGAGTGTGAGTTCCACGCCGGCTTTGGCCAGCGTCATCAGGAATTCACGCGCACCGGGAACGAGTAGATCATCGGGTGTCGCCTCTCCGGCTCGAATGCGGGCTTTGCGTTCATCGATTCGGATACCGAGCCGCCGCAGATATTCTTCGTGATAATGCTGCGGATGTTCGGCTTCGCCGCCACGGGCCGTGATTTCCGCAGCAAACCGCTGCATCTGGTAAATCGTGGGTTTGCCGTTAAGGCCGAGCACATAGTGTCGCACGGTTTCGTGCAAGGTCTCCGCGGTTTCCTTTGTGCCGGGCAGTGTCAGGAGATGGTCGGCCATCATCGTGACCATGATTTCGGTCCACCCACCGCGAATCAGGCTGAGTGTGCCATCGAAATCGAACACCGCACACCGCGGGCGCATCGGAGTAGTCCACGGACGATGCCATTCCCACAACGATTTTTCTCCCAGCACCACGACAACGATTCCTTGTTCCAAATACGACCGCTTTGCCACGAACAATGACTTTCGCAGAAATGGCAAGATGCTGCCACCTCGGCGAATCGATGTTGAGTCGTGCTGCACGAAACCACGCATTGCGGTATTCTGCCGCGAGAGAAAGAAATGACATCGCGACGGAGACAAGCTGTGATGGGCGGGAATGGATTGCGAGCAGTTCGATTGTTTGTCGTCTGCTCGATGATGGCGTGCGTGCCGGAATTGTTGAGCGCCGGCGATTGGCCGCAGATTCTTGGTCCGCAGCGGAATGGCATCGCGGAGAAAGAAACCCTGCGATCTCAATGGGCCGGCGGCAAACTCGCGCCGGCGTGGTCGGTTCCGTGTGGATCCGGACTGGCCGGTGTCGCGGTGGCGGAGGGAACCGTCGTGCTGTTTCATCGCCAGAATGACGAGGAAACGCTTTCGGCTTATGATGCGGAAACCGGCAAGCCGCGGTGGAAACAAGGCTTCCCCACCACGTTCCAGGCCGCCATTGTCGACGATGACGGACCGCGTGCTGTCCCGACAATTGCCGGCGGGAAGGTCTTCGCTTATGGAGCGCAAGGCCGGTTGATTTGCGTCGACTTCAAAACCGGTGCCGCAGTGTGGAACCGCGAGACACACAAAGAGTTCAGCGCCCCCGGTGGTTACTTCGGTGCGGGAAGTGCGCCGTTAGTTGACGGCAAACTCGTGATCGTCAATGTCGGTGGTCCGAAGGGCGCGGGCATGGTCGCGTTTGATATCGCCACCGGCAAACCCGTCTGGCGGACCAGCGATGAACTTGCCAGTTACGCCGCGCCGATTGCCGCGACCATTGAAGGCCAACGCCGGGTGCTGGCGATCACACGCTATCAATTCCTTGGCCTCGAAGCCGCCACGGGCAAGGAAACGTTTCGCGTTCCCTTCGGTGCCCGCGGCCCGACCGTCAACGGTGCGACCCCCGTCCTGATCGGCGATTCTGCACTTCTCACCGCCAGCTACGGCATTGGAGCAAAGCTGGTGAAACTCACCGCGGACAGTGCCAACGTCGTGTGGGAAAACGAAGTCCTGTCGAGTCAATACACCACGCCCATCATTCACAACGGCATGGTATACGGTGTCGATGGTCGGCAAGACGGCGGCCCGGTCAGCCTGAAGTGTTTCGATCCCGCGACGCGGAAAGTGAAATGGGAAGATTCGCTGCCGCAGTACGCCACGCTCATTGCCGCCGAGGGGCAACTGCTGGTGATGCAGACCGACGGCGAACTCCGCGTGGTAGCACTGGATCCCGGTAAATATGTCGAGAAGGTGAAACTGAAATTACTCACCGGCACAACACGCGCACTACCGGCCCTGGCGAACGGCCGATGGTACGTTCGCAATGAGCGCACGCTGGCGTGTTTTGATCTGCGCGGTGAATAGGACAGCACTGCAAGACGACAGTTGTCGAGGCGCGAAACCGCAAGCGGCTATTCGCGTGATTCCTGTTTCTTCCCCGCTTGATAAAGCACTTCCATCTCGGCGAGAGTGACATCGCGCAGGGTTTTGCCCTGTTGTCGCAGCGCGGCTTCGATGTATCGCACGCGGCGTTCGAACTTCGCGTTGCTGCGGCGTAACGCCTCTTCTGGGTTGATGTGCCAGCGGCGGGCGATGTTCGCGAGGACGAACAACACGTCGCCGAGTTCCCCCTCCACGCGGTCGCGCAGCGCGGCGTCGGTGATGGATTCATCCGCAATCACCGGCGCGTCCACCGTCGCGGCAACCACAGGGATGACACCGTTGGGAAAGAGTTCTTGCGCGAGTTCATCGAGTTCCTCCCGCAGCTTGTCGAAGAGCATGTCACGCGACGGAAAATCGTATCCCACTCGTGCGGCTTTGTCGGCGATGCGTGCCGCGCGAGCGAGTGCGGGAAGCGCTGCCGGGAGACCGTCGAAGATGGACTCCCGCTGTTTTTCCTGCTGCTTGATGCGGTCCCAGTGCTGCTTCACCTCGGCGGCGGTGCGAGCTTCGACATCGCCGAACACATGCGGATGCCGGGCAATGAGCTTCTGCGTGATCCGTTCCGTGACGTCGATCAAATCGAAGCGCCCTTCGTCGGCACCGATTTGGCTGTCGAGCACCACCTGCAACAGGACATCGCCGAGTTCTTCAACGATTTCCACGTCATTGCCGGAGTCGATCGCTTCCAGCAATTCATACGTTTCTTCCAGCGTGTACGGCTTGATCGTTTCCAGCGTCTGTTCGCGATCCCACGGACAACCGGTGGGCGAACGAAGTCGGGCCACGACATCGACGAGTTTCTGCCAGGTGGAATGCAGCCGTTCCGGATCCGGCGGCGTGCCGGGAGGGCGGGTTTCAGTGGGATTCATGTCATTGCACAATAGGAATTCGGGGTTAAATCGTTCCCGTTCAGTTTGTCGAAACCGGTGCTGGGGCGATAGTATCAAAGCCTTGAGAACCGCGCACCGCGGCAGTGGTTTCTTTCCCTCATGTGTTGATTCCGGAGACCTGTCGATGTCCCGCCTGCTTGCCCTCTGTCTGATGAGTTTCGCCGCCTCTGCGTTCGCTGCGGATCCTCCTGCCACCAAAGATCAAGCCGAACTCGAAAAAGCCTTTGCGGACAGTCTCACCGGAACATCCCTGGTGGGGACCTTTTCCATTGCCGGACGCGATGGTAACAAAGCCGAACGCTACGACATTACCAAGGCCGAGAAAATCGAAGGAGACAACTGGATCATCACGGCCAGGATCAAGTATGGCGACAAGAACGTGGAGTTCCCCGTCCCCGTGAAAGTCTACTGGGCCGACGACACGCCGGTGATCTCGCTCACCAATATGACGATTCCGGGATTGGGTACGTTCACATCGCGCGTGATGTTCTACGGCGACCGTTACGCCGGCACCTGGCAGCACGACAAAGTCGGCGGTCACATGTGGGGCACGCTCGAAAAGAAGAAGCCCGAATAACACGCGATGAATGGTGTTTGATTCTGGCAATCCCGAGCGCGGCGAGGTCGCAGTTCATGCAATGGCCGGCTCATCGCATCGTAAAGCAGCTTCCTTTTGCGTATCGTGTGTGGGCGGCCTATCTCCGAATGGCTCCCCGGAATTCGATCGGAGGAACGCCAGGCGCATCGCGGCTCTTGCGAACCATTCAGCGTTTCAGTGCCAACCCGAACAACATTCAGGACGGGTTTGCCGTGCTGCGCGACCCGTCAGCGCGTTACGCGCTGGCCATCGATCTGCTCGATTTTGAATCGTTCGTCCACACTCTGGACTGTTGGCTTGATGGAACCGACGAGTCACGGATGCTCGGTCACATTCTCCAGAGCGGCGACGTGTTCTTCGATGTCGGATCGAATCACGGACTCTACGGGCTGCTCGCGTCTGCCTCCCGTCCTGAGGACACACAAATCGTGGCTTTCGAGCCACAACCTCGAGCGGCGGCCGCGATTCAGCGGAGTATCGACGCCAATGCTTTTCGGAATCTCACGCTAGTTCGAGAGGCCGTTTCGTCCCATGTGGGAGAGACGTCATTCTTCGTACCCGCATTCGGATCGGGAACGGCCTCGATCTCACAGACGCATGCCAGTCGCGGCGGCTCAGCGAAAGAAATTCGCTGCCGGACAACCACACTGGATGATTACGCCCGATCACATGCGATTTCTAAAATCGACATCATGAAAATTGACGTCGAAGGCTTCGAAGGCCGTGTGCTCGAAGGTGGCAAGGAAATCATTTCCGCCTCGCGGCCCACCATTTGGCTGGAAGTCAATTCGCTGGCTTTGAGTTCGGCGGGAAGTTCACAAGAAGAGTGTTTCGACCGATTGAAAACATACGGTTACGAAGAGTTTTGGGACGTGGCGTCGCTGTTCGCATCCGAAGCCAAGCCGATCACCGGAGAGGTGATTGAGTTAACGAACGTCGTTGCCGTGCATCCGTCCCGCCGGGAATTTTTCTGGAACGCCATTCGGGATGATTCGGTTTACTCCATATCATAATTTTGTTCGCGTCCAATGCCCCGCGCTGTAGCGCCACGAGATGAGTGCCGACCGGATGAAATTGTCGACGCCCATGCCGATCCATGCACCGAAGAGCCCGCCTTCAAGAACCACGCCGCACAGATACGCGACGGGGACGCGGACTCCCAGGCTGCAACAAAGCGAGCACCACATGGGGAATCGCGTGTCGCCGGCCCCAATCAGCGTGTAGACGAAAATAATCAGGCAGGCATTCGGCACCTGATACAACGCCATCAGCCGAAACGCCGGTACCCCCGCGGCGGCAACGGCGGGGTCATCGTTCATCGCATGATAGATCTGTGGCGCGAACGCGAAGAAGGCCAGCGAGATCACCACCGGGTACCACACGAACTGACGAACCGCCATGTGACCGGTTTTGAGCGCGACTTCCGGCGAGGTGGCACCCAGCAATCGTCCCGCGAGACTCGCCGAGGCAATCCCCCAGGCTTCCGCGGGAAGATACGACAGCGATTCGATTCGCACGCCAATAAAATGGGCGGCGAGAATGATTTGATTCGAGGCACCGTGGGCCGATCGCGCAATGACCATCAAAAAGAGAAAGTGTCCCGAAAACTTCAGCAACCCATCGAGTGCCGTCGGTCCGCCGACGCGGACAATGCGCCATGCCGTTTCTCGATGAAAGCGGACTTCCCGCCACGCCAGCGGTAACCGAGTGACGCCGGTGCTCAGTGCGCAGAGCATGAGGACCATTCCCGTCGCTTGCGCGGTGACCGTGCCGATGACGATCCCGGTGACGCCCATTGGTGCAATCGGGCCATATCCGTAGACGCAGGTGGTGGAGGCCACGATATTGACCAGATTGGTGATGGCGAGAATCGCCAGCGGCGTGCGCATGTCGCCGGTTCCGCGCAGCGCCGCGGTGCCGATGAGCGTGGCCCCGGAGAACAATTGTCCGAGCGCCGCCCAGCGGATGAAATCGGTCGCGACCGCTTGCGAATTCCCTTCGAGCGTCAATGATTGAGCAAACAACGGAGCCAGTGGTTGCAGCAATCGCCACACAATCACACTGAGCACGAACCCCAGGAACATTCCGCGCGCGGTGATCTGCCGGGCGGCGACACGATCTCCGGCTCCCCATGAGCGGGCCACCAGCGCTCCGACGCCCGTGCGGACGAGGCCGAACATCAGCGACGCCATCCACACCACATACGCCGCGAGGCCGATGGCGGACGTTTCCGCGCTGCCCAACTGCCCGGCGAGATACACGTCGTACAAGTCGATGCCGAAAATCAGCAGATACTCGCCAAGCACCGGCAGCGCGAGTCGAAAGAGATGGTCGGGTAACGACTCCGCCGTGGGCAGTTCGCGGTAGTCATGGCTCTCCGACATCGGTCTTCTCAGTGAGCGAAGGCGATTCACACTGGTTGGGACAATCGTTCTCGCAAAGGGTTCGGCGAGAACGGTATCCTACGAAAATCTTTCGCCACGGCGAGGCAATTGAAGAAGAAAGTCGCCCTGTCGCTCCGCGACAGGAAAGCCGACCCCAAACGAAAGCGTGGATGTTCAACGGCTTTTCCTGTCGCGGAGCGACAGGGCTACGGTTAAAATCGCTCGCTCTACACGGGTTTCGCACCGGGTTGACCGTTTTCCACAACGAACGAGGCCCGGGTTGTCACCGGCGCACCCGGTTTGTCGACGTATTCCACCACGTGATAATCCGAGCGGTATTGCTCCGGGGTCAGCGAACAGCGGACATAACCCCGCTCCAGGTTCAGGAATTTGACGAACGGGTTCTCGGCCTGAACTAACGCAATGTCGGGGCGATCTTTGATCCCGTTACCGCCGGATGAGATCGATGTGCCGACGAACTCGGTCGCGACGGTGGGACCTTCGGGGCGATCGAAATCGACCTTCAGATCGTTCACCCAGTTGGAATGAATATCGCCGGTGATCACAATCGGGTTGACGATCTGGCGATCGCGGATGAAGCTGAGCAAGCGTGTGCGGGCCACATGGTAACCGCCCCATTGGTCCATGCTGAATGTGACCTCCGGGCCGACTTTTCGATCAACGCGGCCCATCATCACTTGTTGAGCGAGGACATTCCACCGTGCCGGGGATTGCAGAAGCGCGTTGTTCAACCAGTGTTCCTGATCGGCCCCCAGCAACGTCGCTTTCGGGTCCATGGTCCCTTCACACGGGGCTTTGTTGCCGTCACCGCACGGTTGATCGGTCCGGTATTGGCGTGTGTCGAGCACAGAGAACTGCGCCAGCCGGCCGAACGAGACGGTCTTGTATAACCGCATCGCTGCACCTTGTGGAATGCTCATCGGCCCGACCGGCATATGTTCGTAGTAAGCCCGGTAGGCCTGCGCCCGTTGATGCAGAAAGAAGGCCGGATCAACGCCCGAATTCTCGGAGATCTCGTTCGAGTAATTGTTCTCGACCTCGTGATCGTCCCAGGCGACCAACCAGGGACATCGGGCGTGTGCCGCTTGCAGATGCACATCGGTCTTATACTGCGCGTGACGGTTGCGGTAGTCGTCCAGCGTCTTCAACTTCGGCCCGGCATGCTGTCGCACGAGCTTTTCTTTGCCCGCCCCTTCGTAGATGTAATCGCCGAGGTGTGCAATCAGGTCGAGTTCCTGCTTCGCCATGTGTTCGTAAGCGGTATAGAGACCGGATTCAAAGTGCTGGCAGGACGCAAACGCATAATCCAGTTTCGCGGGCATAACATTGCGGCCGGGCATGGTGCGCGTGCGACCCACGGGGCTGGCATCGCCGTCGAGGAAGAAGCCGTACCAGTACCAGCGCTCCGATTCGAGTCCGTCGACTTCCACATGCAGCGCGTGCGCAAAGAGCGGCGTCGCAATCGCGCGGCCTTCCTGCGCGATGTCCTTCAGCGCTTCGTCATGGGCGACGACCCAGCGGACCTCGATATTTTCCTCGGGCATGCCGCCGCCGTTCAACGGATCGGGAGCCAACCGCGTCCACAAAACGACACCCGAAGAACTGGGATCCCCCGAGGCGACGCCGAGGGTAAACGGGTAATCCTTCAATCCCGGATGCCGTTTCACAACCAGTGATGACGCCTGCGCTCGCCACGGGAGACACGCGAGAGCTAAACCGGAGAGGGCAAAAGCACGACGGTTCATGGACCACAAGGATGCGTCAGGCATGGGAAGGCATTCCATACGAGCAAGGGACTTGACCGACAGCATTTCGCATCGGTCCGATGCGTGCAATCCTCGCCGGAGAGAAATCGATGAAGATGCGCGAAGCAGAAAACGATAACGCCCGGTCTTGTGAACAAGACCGGGCGTTCGCGACGGACATTTGCGAGCCACATCCGCTTACTGCGGCGCGAGGTAGGGCCCTGCATTCACAGATGGCTGTACCGCTGGCATTGGGAAGACGACGGCCGGCTGAAGCATGGGCGCCGAGTTCATCGGCGGATTGGCATAGCCGAATTGCGGTTGGGGAACGAAATACTGTGGAACGAAGTTCGCCGGCGCAACCGAGGTGGAATACGCCGCGGCGGGCATCACCATCGGTTGTTGAGGGGCGAACCCGGGCGACATCGTCGGTGGCGTGGGGACCATTCCGGGGTTGCTGCGGGAGAGTTTCAGCATCGTGGCCTGGTCGTGATAGCGATGCCAGAATTGCTGCGAGTACGGCATCGTGGGCGACATGCCCCAACCGGCGGATGTCTGTGACTGCGACATCACATCTTTGTAGTTGTACGGGCGGAAGAAGACGTGGCCGCCGTACGCCGGGATTTCCTGAAAGTAACCGTGGACCCAGTTCTGCTGGGAATCGAACGGATAGCGCTGTTCGAACTGACCTTCGTGACCATATTGATTGTAGGCATTCTGCATCGCGGGATAGTTGGGCGTTTCGGAGGGCCCGGGCGCTCCCACCTGGGAACTGTTGCCTCCGGCATAAGGTGCCGGTGCTCCGCCATAAGGTCCCGGAGTTCCGACCTGCAGCATCAAACTCAACGCCACCGTTAACAGTTCGCCAGCCATGGCTATTCCCCCGAACCCGAAGCGAGATCGCGTTCCCTGTTGGTCGGACGCTCGATGAGCGCGACAACGGCGCGACCATGATCTGGTATCGGCGTCACGTCCGTCATGAGTCCGCAATTCTGATAGAAAAGTTGCGGAATCGCGCAGGTGCCGACCCGTTACCGCCGTCAAACTCCCCGACCGAAAAAGTTTCTCCGCTGGCTTCCGTCCCGTCCTGCTGGTCGTTCACCGTGTAGGTTTCAGCGACGCCCACGCGAGGCGCAATCAACGCAATGGTCGTCTGAGCGACCGGAAGGACGTACTACCATGTGGAAGTCGATGGGATGGGGCCTTGTTGGAATGGCCGCGGCTTGGAGTGGCGCTGAATCAACCGCCACGGCACAAGGGTATTTGCCACCCACTCCGTACGCATCGCCATATCAAGCGATGCCACCGGGCGGTTCGTACGTGCAACCGTCTCCTTATTATGAGGGGACGCTGTCGGCACCGGCGGTGTCAGGCGGATATGCCGCTGGCGGAAGTGGTTCGAGTGGATACGGCACGTCGGGAGCCGGTCCGGGCGCAGGAGTGGGTCCGTTTTGGGCACCCGGTGGTTACGAAGCTCGCCGGGGATCTCCTTATCTCCACCATGATCCCAACGGGGGACAATTTGTGAACACCGGAAACCCGTATTACGACCATTACGGCCCGGGGTTCCATCGCGACCAAATCTATGGCCACTATCGGTTTCCGTACTACAACTATCGCGCGCCGTGGTACTACCCCGGTCGTGCGGTCTACAACCGGGATACGAATTGGCACTGGTAACGCGGTCCGCTTCGTTTCGCGCAGGCTTCCCAGCGCCCCGGCTGCATGTCGGGGCGCTTTCGTTTCTCCCGAGGAGGATCCCTCATTCGGCTCGATCGGCGGGAACTGCCGGGATGTTTGTAAAGCTGGATCGTTTGTAACGATTGATCATAAGTTACCGTGATACCCGGTTGACAGGTTTCTAATTGCGATGGACCGATCGTACCGGCAGTTCCGATAAATCGACCCGGAGTGTCTTCTCATCGACACCTCGTGACGTCATTAGTCCGTCACGAGATTCGCGATCAGAGGCTGCTTTTCACTCAAGTTGCAGTGTCGGCGGCAATCGTCGGGATGACGTTTGCCGGTGGCGATGGTGTTTGCACACCGCTGCGACGAGAGTGTGGTCGGGCGTGCTCAATAGATGGATCGTCAGGAGCCCCTTCGCATGGTGCCAACAGTTTGTTTCTCGCGGTGCGTTCCGCTTCTACGCGGAATCAACGGCGGGAAGACACGGACAGTCCTGGCCGGGCTCGCAATCCTGGGGTGCTGTCTCAGCACCGGATGGACGCAAAGCTTCCCGGTCGGAATTCCTCAACAACCGGGCGTGCAACCCGTCTCGCAGGGAATGTGGGGTCAGCCCACCGGACCAGCGGCTTCACCTTCCTCATCGCTGATGCCGCCCCTGATGAACGCGTCGCCGATGTCGTCGCAGGGAATGGTGGCCCCCGTCGGTGGACCATTTTCACCGGGAGCGCTGCGGGCGAATCCGGCGAGCATGATCCAACAAGTGCAGAACACCGCCGAATCCGCGCGCCAGATGCACGAGTTGATCGAATCGATGCCCAAGCATTCGGACGATCTGGAACTCATCGAGCGTCGCAGCCAGTTGATGATCACGCGTGCCAATCTGGTGCGCTACGCGATCGCCGATCCTTCGATTCTCGATCTGATTCAATTCGCACCGAAAGAGTTCGCTCTGCTGGGCATGGCTCGTGGCTCGACCACGCTGCACCTGTGGTTTGAAGGTCATACCGAACCGGTGATTTATCTCGTGAAAACGATTCGCGATCCGGACCTCGACAATCAACGCCGGATTGATTACGGCCGCCTTGAAGCCAAGATCAATCGGTTGTACCCCAACAGCCAGATCTATCTGATCCCGATGTCGTTCAAGATCGTGGTACGCGGTCAGGCCCGCAACCAGGAAGAAGCGGCCCACATCCTTGCGATGATCCGCGGCGAAGTCATCAATCAGGACGGCGGCCTCTTCGGACCGCAGTTCGGTAACGGCGGCGGCGGTTTTGCGGGGGGATCTTTGGGCGGCGGTGGCGGTGGCAGCGGGCTGGACTTCCTTTACGGCAATGCCGCCGGCAATCAAGGTTCGAGCTTTATCATCAACGAACTGCGGATCCCCGGCGAGTTCCAAATCAATCTGCGCGTTCGGCTGGCAGAACTGAACCGGTCGCAGGCCCGCAACATGGGCATCGACTGGAGCGTCCTGTTCAATGACGGCCAGCATCTCATCACCTCATCACTTGGTGCCGGTGCCGGGGCAACGCTGGGGGGCGTGTTCGAGAACGGTGAAATCGGCGTGTTCCTGAATTGGCTGGCATCCAATGGAACCGCCAAGATTCTCGTGGAGCCACAACTGACGGTGTTGAGCGGTCGTTCGGCCCGGTTCCTCGCCGGGGGGGAATTCGCCGTGCCGACAACGGTGGGTGTGGGTGGCGCGGCCGCCGCAACGACTTCGTTCCGCGGTTATGGGACATCGCTGCAAGTCACGCCGACGATTGAAGACCGCGACATGATTCGCATCAGCACGATCGCGGAATACAGCGATCTCGATACGGCGAATGCGGTCGGGGGAGTTCCGGGGACGCAATCGCGCCGCATTCAAACGACGGTGGAAATGCGGGAAGGGCAAACGCTCGCCCTCGCCGGACTGTTGTCTCACAAGACATTGACCGTGCAAACGCGAATTCCTTTCTTCGGCGATATTCCGAAGGTCGGGCCGCTGCTGTTTTCTTCCAAGCACTCGACGCAGGAAGAGAACGAACTGTTGATTCTCATCACGCCGGAAATCGTCCGGCCGATGGATGCCCACGAAGTGCCGCCGATGCCTGGCTTTGAAGTCACGCATCCAATGGATCACGAGTTCTACAAGTACAACATGACCGAAGGGTCGCCGGACACCGGTTATTATCAACTGCCGCCGTACGGCAGCGGCAGCGTTGGCACGAATGTCGGTTACCAGCACTTCAATCCGGGTCCGGCCAATTCGATGTACTCGCCGCAGCCGACGAATCCGAATGGCACGGGCTTTACCTCGCCGACGCCGCTTCCCAATGGCATGCCATCGGGACCGGCGACCGCCGTCCCCACCGGACCGACGATTCCGGTACCGCCGCGCCGTCCGCCCAATTATTCCGGAGCGATGGCACCGAACGCCGGACCGAACGGGGCCACCCAAGCCGCTTACGCACCGCCGACTCGTCCGACGCAAACGATTATGCCGACGAACGGCACGACATCTCGTCCGACGTACGATCGAAACGCATCGCGGGCCTCCCGCGATCAGGGTGGGTCGAACCGATACTAGACCGGCAGGACGACACCGCAATCGCGTGCCGGGGGGCCGCTGCGGTTGGCAGAGATCGCTCATCATCACCGGCGTTGAACAACTCCGGCCGATGTTTCACAGGGGGGGACAGGATGTTCCAAATCACGAATCGCGGGCTGACTTTCGGCCTGCTGTTGGGAGCCGTGCTGTCCGCGACCGGCTGTGCCACGACCTCGATGTGGGGTCAGCACGGCTGCAGTTCCTGCGATGGCGGCGGCTGCGCGACCGGTGGCTGCAGTGATGGAAGTTGCAGCACCGGCTGCGGCGACGGCTCCTGCGGGAAGGTGAGCAAACTTCCTAAATTCGGCCACTTTTCGAAGTGCAAGAGTTGCTCGTCCGGTTGCGACACCGGTTGCAATGACTGCGGCAAAAAAGGCCTGTTCGGAAAGTTTTCCGGCTGCGGCGGGTGCTGCAGCCTCTGTTCGCAACGTTCGTTGGCAATCCAGCAACAATATCCTATCGGCGCTGTCGAGCGGGCTCACTTCCATCAGATGCAAACCAACGGCGAAGCGGCCGATTTCATTCTGCATCGGAAAGACTTTGTACTCTCTTCCGCGGAACTGACACCGGACGGGAAGGACAAGATTCTCGAAATTGCCGCACGGATGCGGAGCGCACCGTTCCCCGTCATCGTCGAACGATCGGAGAATAACTCGGACCCGGAACTCGACGCGCATCGCCGGGCTTTGGTTGCCCAGATTCTGACCGATTGCGGCAACACCGACGCGAACAATCGCACGTTTGTTTCGCCGGCCTACGGCCTCGGAAAGCACGGTCTGGATGGTTCGCCTGAGTTCTACGAACACATTTACCAGGGTGGCTTCGGCAACGGTGGCGGCGGCGGCTTCGGTGGCGGCGGCGGCTTC
>JAKFUG010000009.1 GCA_021732785.1 Planctomycetaceae bacterium | reverse complement strand
GGGTGGGGGTGGATTCGGAGGCAACCGTGGCGGCGGCGGGCTCTTTCCGCCATCGAATCTGATCGTGATTCGCAAACTTCCCTGCGGTGGTCAAATTCCCATTTCGGTCAACTTGAACCGGGCTTTGGTCGATCCCAGCCAACGCATTCTGATTCAACCGGAAGACACACTCGTGTTACGCTACACGTTCGAGGAAGAAATTCTGTCCGTGATCACAAGCGTCTTCTCGGTGAATTACCTGCTTGGTTCCGGCCTGAATCGCTAACCAGACGCATCGATCGCAAGGAACATTCCGGTAGCCGGTCAAAGCCAGGACTTTGACCGGCTACTTCATTTCAAGCCAGCAGGGAGGAAACCACTTCTCCATGCAAGTCGGTAATTCGGTAATCGCGCCCCTGGAAGCGGAACGTCAGCCGTTTGTGGTCGAAGCCGAGGCAATGCAGAAGCGTGGCGTTCATGTCGTGAATGTGGACCGGATCGCGGACGATGTTGTAGCCGTAATCGTCGGTTTCGCCATGCACCATGCCGCCCTTGATGCCACCGCCGGCCAGCCACGTTGAGAAACAGCGGCCGTGGTGATCGCGACCGTAATCGGTTTGCAGTCCCCCCTGACCATACACCGTGCGGCCGAACTCACCGGCCCAGACAATCAGCGTGTCTTCGAGCATGCCACGCTGTTTCAAATCCGCAATCAACGCTGCCTGCGGTTGATCGACGTCCATCGCCTGCTTCGGAATGTTTGTCGGCAAGCTGCCGTGTTGGTCCCAGCCGCGATGATAAAGCTGCACGCAGCGAACACCCCGTTCGAGCAACCGCCGGGCCAGCAAACAGTTCGCGGCAAACGTGCCGGGCTTCTTGGCGTCCTCGCCGTACAACTCGAACGTCGCGGCGGATTCCTTCGACAGATCGGTCAGTTCCGGCACCGAGGACTGCATGCGGAAGGCCATCTCGTACTGCGCAATCCGCGTGGCGATTTCCGGGTCGCCCGATTCCTGCAACTGCCGTTCGTTGAGCTTCGCCAGACCATCGAGCATCGTGCGGCGCAAGTCGCGATCAATGCCCGGCGGATCGGACAAATACAACACCGGGTCGCCACTGCTGCGAAGTTTCACCCCCTGATGATTCGATGGCAAAAAACCGCTGCCCCAGAGCCGTTCCAGCAACCCCTGGTTGGCGTCGCGGCCCGAACCGTGTGAAATCAGCACGATGAACGCCGGCAGGTCTTCTGCTTCGCTGCCGAGACCGTAACTCAACCACGCACCAAGGGAGGGCCGCCCCGGTTGTTGCGAACCGGTTTGAATGAACGTGATCGCGGGATCGTGGTTAATCGCCTCCGTGTGCATCGACCGGATCAGGCAGATGTCGTCGAGCACCTTCCCCGTGTGGGGCAACAGATCGCTGATCCACGTGCCAGCCTGTCCGGCCTGATGAAAACCGAACTTGGGAGCAATGACCGGAAAGCTCTTTTGTCCCGATGTCATCCCCGTGAGACGTTGTCCCTGACGGATCGAATCGGGGAGTTCCTGTCCGTGAAAATCCTTCAGCTTCGGCTTGTAATCCAGCAATTCCAGATGCGACGGTCCGCCCGATTGGAACAGATAGACGACGCGCTTCGCCTTGGGTGTGAAGTGTGTTCCCTGTGCGGCTTCGGTTCCGCTGGCCCGAATGTCGCGCGCGAACAATCCCGCCAGCGCGGCCGTGCCGACGGCCGACGAAGAGTGTTGCAGCAGCGCCCGCCGAGTCATTGTTTGCTTGAAGTCGAGCAGCGGTTTCATCGTGTGTTCTCTCCCTGCAAAGCGGCCCAGACGCTTGCAAACCACATCAGACCCGCACGCCGTTGACCAACGGCGGAAAAGTGCCGACGGGACTGCATCCCGCCCCGATTTTCGCCCGCCAGAATGTCCGTATCAGGACCGGCACCAAAGCCCGGTCGTTGCCAAAGCTGATGGATCGCGTCTCGAATGCGTCCTTCTTCGACCGGACGATTGTAAACCGTCGGATGCAAAGTCGATTTTGCCAGCAGCCATTTCGGCGAGAAGCCCCACACTTTGACGAGACCGGCGCGAATGCTTTCGAGCCGTTCGACATACGTTGCCGTGGGGATGTTCTCGATCACATCACTTTCCCCCTGTTGCCACAGCACGAAGCGAAACCGTCCCGCCGCCCGGCCGCCATCGAGAAAACGCTGGTAGAGGGCTTCTCCCGGCAGCCATTGCCGACTCGCCGTGCCACCGACGGCGACGTTCACCAGTCCGACAGGGACGCGCAGCAGGGGTTGAATGGCATTGGCGAACGCGGGCCAGATCGTGCCGCCGTTGTCGACCGCCGGAAACGGATCGTGTGCGGTTCGCCATGTTTTCGCCGCGACATCGAGCAACACCGTTCGTTCGAGCGGATCGTCAATCCGTTGGAGTTCGTCATTGGCACCAGCCGCGTACGATTGGCCCGAGATCAGGAACACCTCACCGATTCCAATCGGGTTCACAGCAGCGGTGCCGAGGATTTCGTCCGCCGCGTTCACCGTGCGGATTTCGAGCCGGTACCATCCCCCCGCGGGAAGTGTGAGGGAATGTTGAAACTCGCCCGCAGTTTTGACTTCGCCGAGCACCGTCCAGTCGACATTGCGGCCGATGCAGCCCTCCTGCAAAATCGTACGGACTTCCAATCGGACCGGAGTCTTGCCATTCCATGAACCTTGAACGAAGACCTTCGCTTCACCGAGTTTCGGTCCGCCCGGTTCATGATCGTGGGCATTCGCGGGCTGATAGTTTTCGCGCTGGATAACTTGCCGCGGAAGGGGAGTGCTGATTTTGAGGTCGTCGTGGGTGGCATCGGCGCGCGCGGTCGATCCCATCAGCAGCGTTCCGCCTGCAATGAAGCAGAAATCGCGACGCGAGAGTGGATCGCAGTGAGATTGATCGGCAGGAACGCTCATGGCTTCGAGATCGCTTCATCGAGGTTGAGAATCAAGCTGGCCACAGTCGACCACGCGGCCAATTCCACCGTGTCGACCTGATCCGACCGCGAGGAGTGTCCGATCGCCAGCAGCTTTTTCGCCGCAGCGGGATCGGCCGTGAATCGCTGGCGGGCGGTTTGATAGATTTTCAGAAGGACAGCGGATTCCGTCGTGTCGGGGGATCGGCAAAGCGCCAATACAAAGGCGGTCTCCAACCGCTCGGCAGGGGATGTGGCCGACAACATGACCCGTTCGGCGAACTTGCGGGAGGCTTCCACATACGTCGGATCATTGAGCAACACGAGCGCTTGCAACGGTGTGTTGGTGCGGGCGCGACGAATCACGCACGTCTCCCGATCCGGGGCATCGAACGCCGCCATGCCGGGCGGCGGACAGGTCCGTTTCCAGAACGTGTACATACTGCGGCGATACAATCCGTCACCCAGGTCGGGAGCATATTTCTCGCGTCGTTCCACCGAGACGTCTTCCCACAAGCCTTCCGGTTGATACGGCTTCACGCTGGGACCACCGACTTGATCAACGAGCAGCCCGCTGATGGCGAGAGCATTATCACGCACGGTTTCCGCCGGCAGTCGGTAGCGCGGTCCCCGTGCCAGCAAACGATTGTGCGGGTCGTGTTCGATGATGGCGCGCGTGGCATGGGACGATTGTCGGTACGTCGCCGACAACACGATCTGCTTCAGAACGGCGCGGGTGCTCCATTTCTGTGCGACCAGTTCCGCGGCCAGCCAATCGAGGAGTTCCGGGTGTGTCGGCAAGGCTCCTTGCACGCCGAAGTCTTCCGCCGTTTCGACGAGTCCGGTTCCAAACAGCATTTCCCACCAGCGATTGACCGCGACGCGCGCCGTCAGCGGGTGTTGCGGATCGGTCAACCAATGAGCGAGATCGAGTCGGCTGGCGGCTTCGGCGTGCAATCCTGGAAACGCCGGAAGTACACCCGGCTGAACGGCATCGCCCGGCTGATCGTACTGCCCGCGTTTCAGAATGTGCGTCGGCCGCCGCGGCGTCATTTCGCCCATCACCATGGTGACGGGAATCGTCTTGTCGAGTTCCGCGAGTTTCTTCGGAACATCGGCGAGTTCGGTTTTCCACGCTTTGGACGGCCCATCGACTTGATCGAGATAGTACGACTTCACGCGGGCCATCTGATCCGCGGTTCGCTGTGCCGTCTTGATGGCAAGGATTTCTTTCAAGCCGCTGAGCGATTCTCCCTTGGCAAGCTGGGCGGCTTCCTCGGCGGACAACGTGGTGGCATACACGCGCACATCATCAATCCGGCCGGCAAACGGCGCGGACGCATGTCGCCGGCCGATGTGGAAGGGCTTGTCGGTCGCAAGGGTGCCATCAAGGGCGTTGTTCGTGGTGGCATCGAATTCCTGCGGTTGACCATCGACGTAGATCTTCATGCCGGACGCTTTGCGGGAACCATCGTAGGTGATGACGACATGATGCCAGGCGTGCGGTGATACCGGATTTTTGCTCATCACCTTGAACGCTTTGTCCGGCCAGTGATGTACGAAGTGGCTGCAGACTTTTCCGCCTTCGAGGATCACGTCGTACCCGCGATGCGCATTGGCTTCATCCATTTTCGACAGCACCGTGCTCGGCTGCGTGCTGGTGGGATAAATCCATGCGGCGAAGGAGCACGGCTGGTCGCTTTCAAACGCGCCGGTTTCACCCGCGGCGATGAATGTCGTGCCGTCGAAATCGAGCGCGGTGCCAAGCTTGCCTTCGACGGAAGAGAATTTGCCCTGCACTGACGCGATCTGGTCTGGCGCAATGGCATTGACGACGGTGGTCCCCCCGGTTTCATCGAGCGGGAAATGCGCCACGAGTCCGACGGGCCCGGCTTTCGCGATCTGCT
Source organism: Planctomycetaceae bacterium (assembly GCA_021732785.1). GTDB lineage: Bacteria > Planctomycetota > Planctomycetia > Planctomycetales > Planctomycetaceae > DSVQ01. Next base: position 32,408 of record JAKFUG010000009.1, on the reverse strand, counting down.
CCGGCGTCAGCGATGCTTCCCACCTGGCAAGATCGGCGTCGATGTCATTGGCCCGCGCTTTCAACGACGCCGCAAGTTCGTCCTTGCGGGCTTCCAGTCGACGTTGCGCTTCCTGCTGCGCTGCGGAAGGCACTTTCAGCAACGGTTCCGCCATGCGGCCCTGACTGTAGGGCACAACCTTGTCGGGAATATTGTCGAAGAACGCGGCGAACCGGTAATAGTCGCGCTGCGAGAACGGATCGTACTTGTGATCGTGACAGCGGGCACATTGCAGCGAGAGCGCGAGGAACACGGTCGCCGTCGTGTGAACCCGGTCGGCGACATACTCCACGCGGTACTCTTCTTCGATGATCCCGCCTTCGGTCGTCAGCACGTGGTTGCGGTTGAACCCCGTCGCCACCTTCTGGCTGAGCGTTGCGTCCGGTAGCAAATCTCCCGCCAGTTGCTCGGTGAGAAACCGGTCGTACGGCATGTTACGGGCAAACGCGTCGATTACCCAGTCGCGCCACGGCCACAGTGTGCGGAATTCGTCATTGTTGTAGCCGTTCGTGTCGGCGTAGCGTGCGGCGTCGAGCCAGTGCATCGCCATCCGCTCGGCATGCCGTGGGGATTTTAACAAGCGATCCACCACGGTTTCATACGCTTCCGTCGTCTGATCATTGAGAAACGCTTGCCGTTCCACGAGCGTGGGGGGCAAGCCGGTCAGATCGAGCGTTACCCGTCGCAACCATGAGCTGCGCTCGACTTCAACGGACGGCGATAACCCGGCCGTTTCCAGGCGATGCAGCACAAATCGGTCGATCGCATTCCGCGGCCATGCGGTTTGTTTGACATCGGGCAGAGAAGGGCGTTGCGGTGGTACAAACGCCCAATGCTGCGCGTAGGGTGCGCCTTCGGCGATCCACTGTTTCAATGTGGCTCGCTGTTTCTCTGACAACGGCTTGCCGAATTCCAAAGGGGGCATCAGCGAATCGTCATGGGCTTCGATGCGCGTAATGATGGCACTCTTGCCAGGATCGCCGGGGACAATTGCCGTCTGCCCATTCTTCAACGGAGCCACGGCCGTGTCACGTCGATCGAGCCGCAAACCGGCTTCGCGGGCACCGTCATCCCGGCCGTGACAACTCCAGCAATGGTTCGACAGAATCGGCTGCACATCGCGGCTGAAATCTATCGGGGCCGCTGGTTCCGCGGCGGTGAGTCCCCCACTGGCGGTCACCACAATCAAAACAAAAAAGCACCGCGTCATTCAGCCCATCCCGCAAGCACGTTCGGAATCCGCACCAACAATGGCAACAGGCAGGATAACCGAAGCCGCATGCGGCGGCGATGTCAGCGCAGTTCAATTGTGACGCGCTTCGGTTGTCCGTTCCGCTCGAAGGACAGCGTGATCGGTGCGGAGTCGGCGGGCAAGCGTCTTCCCCACTCCGCGAACGGGGGGAGTTCCCGATCATCCAGCGACAACAGCACATCGCCCGGTTCGAGTCCCGCGCGGTCGGCAGGTGTGAACGACATGACCGTACTGATCACGCCGCAGCCGGGCAGGGCGGGGTCGGTGCGATAGGTGATTCCCAACCGCACGCGATCTCCGGCGAGTTGAATCCGGGCCGATTTCGTTTCCGCTTCACCGGGCGATTGCCATTCCATCTCAACTTCGGCCGGAGCCACGGAAATCGCTTCGCGAAATGAGTCCAGTGTTCCCCCATTCCAGCGATCGAATTTCAGCAACCGATCGCCCTTGCGAATGCCGACTTTGGATGCCGGGGTGTTGGGAATGATATCCGCGACGTCGAGATGCCGGTCATCATCCGATCGTTGCGGAGTCCAGCGGATGCCCAGGCGAACCGGGGGTGACAACCGCGCTTTCGGGTCGACTTTCGCGAGCGCCGGTTCATTCACTGCGTCCTGCCGGAACTCGGGCAGTGTCGGCATATTTGCCGCGTGCATCACCATCCGTGCCACGAACCGACCGAGGCGGACGAGCCCTTCAAAGTTGACCTTTTCCACGTCATCCGAAGGCCGGTGGTAGTCCACATGCTTGCCGGTGTCGAAGTGAATGACCGGTCGCCTCGCAGCGTAGAACGAATAATGATCGCTATCGGCAGTGACGGCCGTGTCAAAACCGAAGCGCAACGGGACATCAGTATTCGCGTCCACCATGGCCCGTCGTAATCCCGCCGCCGAACGCCAACCCATCACGGCGACGTGATCGTCGCGCATGCGGCCGATCATGTCGAGATTCACCGCCAGCTTCACTTGGGAAAGGGAAACCGTCGGATGGCTGACCCAATACTTGCTCCCCTGCAGCCCGATTTCTTCGGCATCCCAAAAGGCGATGATCACACCGCGATCGAGTGAGGACGCGGGATCGGAGAAAGCGGACGCCAACTCCAACAGCAGCGAAGTGCCGCTGGCATTGTCATCCGCACCGTTGTGAATCTTCCCGACCGGGCCGTTGCTGTTCTCCGCGGTGCCATAGCCGACATGATCATAATGCCCGCCGAGAACAATCCATTCGTCCTTCAACGTCGCATGCCGACCGGGAATCACGGCGATCACGTTGGCGTACTGGTTACCGAACGGTTGGCGATAATCCTTCCATCCCGGAGGCGGAGCGAGATTCATTCGTTTGAGTTCGCTCACCAGATACGCCGCCGCGGCTTGTCCGCCGCGCGTTCCTGCACCACGGCCTTCCAAGGCATCCGCGGCGAGGAAACTGCAGTGCCGCTTCAAACCAGCGACGTCAATCCGGGAAAGCGGATCGGTCGCATCGGCGGCCGTTGCAAGTCGCACGAATCCTACAATCCACAGGGCCGTTACGAACCCGCGAGTCGCCGACAGCACTTTCCGCATTCGATTCATGAATTGACCGTATCGATCCGAGAGGAAACAAGATTGGACGAGTTCGCAGGGATGATTGATCGCAACACCGGACACCGACGGACCTGGGATTGCAGCGATCGTGCCGTGGGGTCCGAAAATCGCCTTGTGCTCCCTTGGCCCCTGTGCCACACTCATAGCGAACGTTACGCTGGACGTTGGACATGCCGCAAGGATTCCGCCTCATGTTTCGTGCCGAATGGTTGCTGCTGCTCGTTTGCGCATGCGGAGGCCTCGAACGCACCGCGAGTGCGCAGGGTCTGGTCCTGCGGTTGCCCCCGGATGGCACCTGGGTGCGGTACGAAGGAACGTTCGGACAAACCGAAATTCGTCCGAATACCGCCACCGGGAAACTCGAAATTCCCCCCTGGGCGGAACACGTCACCATTAAGTCCGTCGGCAGCGAAGAAGCCGACTATCAGGGCGAAAAGGTGATGTGCCGCTGGATTGAAATCAAGGTCGAACGGGGTCGCGAAGCGGACGGTAAAATCGATACCGGCACGACCGGGCTCGAAATTTACAAGGTGCTCGTTCCCGAAACGCTGGTCACCGCGGAGACGAAGTCGACCGATGGTATCCCCGCGAGTTTCACGCCCGTCGTCAAAGGCTTCCGTCAGGTAGGGAAGGGGATGCCCCGCGATCTGGAAAAGGGAGCGTTGAAACTTTACCCCCTGGCGATCGCGCTCGGTTACTGCCGCGATTTTCAAGTGAGCGAACAAGGCGTCGATCCCGAAGTCGGCTTGCCCGATGTGAAAGCGGACGTCCTCATGGGGACCACGATGATCGAACGTCCCAGCAGCAAGACGGAACTCGAATCCAAAGTGTGGGCGAGCGAGCAAGTCCCGTTCGGAGTTGCCGCATGGACGTCCAGGATTACCCGGTCCATCAAAGACGCCCAGGAACCGCGCGAAAACTTCCGCCCCCTGACCGAAATCACGGTGAGCATGAAGGCGCGGGAATCGGGCACGGACGCCAAGAGCGATCTGAACCCGTAGCAGCGATTTACCGATTCCGTAGCCACGTCCTAAACGACGCGGAAGATGCGGATGGCATCCGCAAAAATGGCTCCGTTGGTCGCGGCGTTCGCCAATTGGACGACGAGCGTCGTGCCCGTTACGGTCACCGTGCCAATCGACGCGAACGGTCGCCCGCCCGCGGAATCCGCCCCGGCGGGGAGCACGCGCTGATTGACGACGGCATTCCCGATGATCGTCCCGCCGACGCCGTCCAGGAATTTGTATGGCGCATTGCTCGCCCGGTCGCTGCCCGGCGTCCACGTGGCATCAATCTGGTATGTCCCCGCGGTTAACCCCGCGAATGTCCATGCCGCCTGATTCGTCCCGGAGTTCCCACCCACTGCTTTCACATCCGCGCCATAGCCCGATCCGTTTTGCGACTCCCAACCGCCGGTCAAGGCAAAGCCGGCATCGCCATCGTCGATGATCGCCAAACCGACCGGCGGCGGAGTGGTGATGACCCCGGACAGCGGCAGCACGAACGAACCGCCGGCGTTATGGCCAAACGACAACGTGCTGGCGAATGACCCCGCGGTTGCCGCGCTCAATTGCACGACGATATCGACCGTTTCATTCGGACCGAGGACCTTGCTGTCCGTGAAATTCGGCGTCACCAGCGAGAAGGCGGTTCCTGTGAGCGAGAGGGGTTGCAGCACCAGATCCGCGGTCCCGGTATTCCGCACGGTGATCGTTCTGGTCGGAGCCGTCCCCCCTTGCGTGCCCGTTCCGAAATTGAGATTGCCGTTATTCCACAAGGGGGTCGCGCCGTTCTTCACATCGAGACGCGGAGCGAACGGCACCGGGGACAGCCGTTCGATTCGCATCGCGTCCGCAAAAATTGCCCCGTTCGTCCCATTGTTCGACAGGCTGATCACCAGCGTTCCGTTCGTCACCGTTACCGTTTGAAGGTGCGCGAAGGGTCGCCCGCCATCGCTGCGCGCCCCCGAGGGAAGCGCCCGTTGATTCACCGAGAACGCCGACAAGATTGTACCGCCCGCACCATCGCGGACGATGTAGGGCGCATTGTTCGCCCGATCGCCGGCCGGTGACCACGTCGCATCGATCTGGTAGGTCCCGGCAGTGAGTCCGGTGAATGTCCACGTCGCCGTCTTCGTCCCGTCACTGCCGCCGACGGCACGCGTGTCGTTGCCATACCCGCTGGTCTGCGTCTCCCATGCTCCTGTCAAACTGAAACCGGCGTCACCGTCATCGACCAGCGCCAGATCCAATGGCGAGATCGTGGCACTCAACGGGAGCACAAAGGGGCTGCCCGCGTTGTGGCCAAAGGACAACGTCCCCGGGAATGTCCCCACCGCTCCCGTGCTCAACTGCACGGTGATATTGACCGTGGCATTCGGGGCCAGCACCTGACCGGCCGTGAAGTTCGGCGTCACCAGCGTATAACCGGTTCCCGTCAGCGAGATCGGTTGCAATAGGAGGTCCGCGATTCCCGCATTCCGCACCGTCAGCGTCTTCGTCAACGCCACGGACCCCTGCGGCGCTGAGCCGACACTCAAAGTCGTACCGCTCCACACCGCGGTCGCGCCGTCTTTCACTTCGAGGCGGGGCACACTCGGTGGTATCGGCAGGCGTTCGATCCGCACGGCATCCGCGAAAATCGCCCCGTTCGTCCCGTTGTTCGACAGGCCGACAACGAGCGTTCCGTTCGTGACCGTCACGGTTTCCAGATGCGCAAAGGGTCGCCCCCCATCGCTTCGAGCCCCCGACGGAAGCACCCGTTGATTCACCCCGAACACCGACAGGATCGAACCGCCGACACCATCGCGAACGACATACGGGGCATTGCTCGCCCGGTCGCTTCCCGGTAACCACGTCGCATCAATCTGATAGGTCCCGGAGGTTAACCCGGTAAAGACCCACGTCGCCGTCTTGGTCCCGTCATTGCCGCCGGCGGCACGAGTGTCGTTGCCATACCCGCCGGTCTGCGTCTCCCACGATCCCGTTAAACTGAAACCCGCGTCACCATCGTCGAGCAAGACCGGTACGATCACGGGTTCCGTCACCGTCCCATTCAGGTCGATGTTGTAAACGGCTTCATCCAGATCATCATTCAAGAACGTCACCGTTCCGAACTTCGTCCCCGCGGTTGAGGTATTCATCGCGATCGTGAAGGTCACGGTGGCGTTGACGGCGAGCGACTGGCCCGCCGTGAAATTCGAGCTGGCGAGCGAAAAGGCGCTGCCGGTGATGATGACCGGTTGCAGTGTGAGCGGGCCGATGCCGGTGTTGGTCACCGAGAACGTCCGCGAGACGGTTACACCGACATCGACGGAACCGAAATCGAACGCGGTGCCATCGGGGACATCCACCGTTGCGACCGCGACCCCGATTTCGGGCGGTTCGGCCAGATCGGTGAGCGTGAGCGTGTAGGAGACCGTGGCATCGGGAGCGGTTCCCGCCGCGGGATCATCCACCGTCACCGTGACGGAATACGAACTCTTGCTCTCGTAATCGAGGACCGTCCCGGCCTTCAAAAAGAGTTCCTGTCCGACGATCTCAAAGGCATTGGCGTCCGCGCCCGTCAGACCGAGAACATTCACACCGCGGTTGTCGTCGACTACGGTAATGTCCGCCAACTTCAAACGCATCGGCACGTTCGTATTTTCCGCCAGACTCGTCGTCGCGTTGGTCAGTTGAACCTGCGACGGGGGTTGGTTGATGGCGATCGTTTGTGCCGCCGTAAAGCTTTCAACGTGGGAATCCTGGTCGGCGGCCTGCTTCAAATTGACCGACAACAAGCGACTGGACGCTCCGGAAATCGTGGTAAATTGCAGTTGTTCCAGCAGTTGTTCGACCATCGCCTTGCTGACGCGATTCACGTCGTTGCGGGAATTGAAATCGACGCGAAACACATTGTTATCATTTCCACCGGAGAACTGGCCGATGATTGTCCCGTTAAACAGAACCGCATTCCCGCTGGTCGTAATCTTCCCGGAGACATTGGCAAGAGACAGGACATCCCCGTTGGCAGTCCCGGAGATCGTGAGCGAACCGCCATTGAACGTCGACCCATCGTTCCAGGTGACGTCGCCGAGCAGATTGACCGGTGCGCCACCGGCATTCGCCAGGGCCGCGGTTCCCGGCGTCAACGATCCCGAGATCGCTTCATCGGGAGTGAACGCCACGCCGCGAAAGCCATAACCCGCGCCGGAGGTGGCCAGGACGGTGTACGATCCGAGTGAAATATCGCTGCCGAAAGCGCTGGTATCGATTCGCGTCACAAGCTGATTGTCGCCATTGCTCAAGCGAGTCGTTGCCAGGAGCTGCACGTTCCCCGCTTCGGTGACCCGCGCCGTGAGACCATTCAATCCGTTCGTATAGCTGCGGGAACTTCGCGACGCCCACGCAGATCCGGTCCATTCATATTTGGAAATGGAACCCGTCGTCGAGCTTTGTCCATTCGTAACGTAGATGGTATCGATCCCGCCCAGACCGGTTGCGCCCAACGTCGGCGACCGGTCCAGCATCACGATTTCACCGAGGTCCGAGCCCAAACCGGTGAGCGTTAACGACTGTTGAGCCGTCGCCGTGGTCGGCAACGAGGCCGTCGTCCAAACGAAGACGGTCGCCGCCGAATTGCCGACGAGGAATTGCTTTCCCGTTTGATCCGTGGCGATGGTCACAAAGCGCGTGCTCGGCGGACTGGATGTAATCAGCGCAGTCGAAGTCGTGGGGGCCGCCGCATTCGTGCCGACATAGCGCACGCCCGTGTTGCCGCCAACCCAGAACTTGCTGCCATCGACGGAGGCGGCGGCGCGGGCATTGCTGGTGGAGAAGGCATCCGTCAATCGCGGACCGACGGTGAGTGTGCCGGACGCATCGGCAACTCCAATCGAACGGTTGTTGGCCGACGCCGTTGTAGCGGTGAGATTTGCCAGGCCTTCCGGCGCGTCGTACCCCAGCAGAGTGAGCTTGCTGCCATCCGTCGAGAGATTCAGCGTTCCCTCGGTCGCAGCGGAACCTGCGTTGGTCAAATTCCCGGAATTGCTGCCGGCGTTAGCCGAGGGCGCGGAAAGGGAATTGACGAGCGTTGCCGTTGTCGGTGTGTCGGCGCTATCGAGGCCATATTCACGCAACGTGACGACCGTGGCCGACGCATCCAGCGTCGCACCGGTGCCAATGGTGCTGATCACCAGATTGCCCGGTGTAAAACCCGCGAGGAGTTCCCGGCGCTCCAGAATGCAAACCGCGATGTAACGAGAGAAATCGCGATGTCGCCGGTTACGACGGCGTGGCTGCCTGGGAGCAAGAGACCGCTTCAGCGCCGCAGTGAAAACACGCCACCAGGAATCAACCATTTTGATCGTCCCGCTCTGCACAGCCACCCGCAATCGTGATGTCTGTCTTGGTTCGTTTCGTCAGACAATAAGAAACTGTGTGACTCGGAATCCGATCCGAACGGTAAACCATCTCCAAGACGTGTCAGCACCGCTTATTACGACTGCTCTTCAACCTTGGGTGCCAGCGGTGAACGATCGTACCGAGGAAGATTCCAGTTTGGCAACTTCGAACCTCTTCCCATAAAAAAATCCTGAATGCCTCCGACGAGGCATTCAGGATTTTGCATTCCGCTGGGCGATCCCCATGGAACAGTGGCCAGAGGCGGGATCGAACCGCCGACACCACGATTTTCAGTCGTGTAATCGGTTCGGTTGTGCTGATTCTTCTGGTCGCCACGAGGGAGCATGATGCTGATTTCGACGAAATCATGCGTCTCGTTTGCGAGGGGTTCGGTCGTGTCGCTAGTCTTCTGAACAGATCCCAACTACCCCATAGCGTTCAAAGGGCCTCACGATGGCGGGAGTGAGATACGGCTTCGGTGTCGCGATTGTTGTGCTGTCGACGCTCACGCATTGCGGAGCCGCCGACGATCGGTTGAACGAGCCGGCGATCGGCCTGGGGATTATGGCGGCGACCGACTACGCCGACATCTCGAAAAGTAATCCATCGTTGCCGAAGTCGAAACGGGCCGGTGGTATCGTCCTCGGCGTGCTCCCACATTCCCCCGCCGCGCTGGCCGGAGTGAAGCCCCTCGACATCATCGTCACCGCGAACGGAAAGCCGATCCCGGATCACAAGACCCTCGTCGACCTTGTGAAGGAAGCCGGTGTCGGAAGCGAAGTGGCGCTACAGGTTGCCCCGTTAGTTGCCGGCGCACAAAAAGCAAACTGGGGGAAGCCGAAGAAGGTCGATGTGAAGGTCGCGACCGTTGGGGAGAACGCCAAGGCCGCGATGGAGCTGAACCGCGACGACATCCGCGGTGTGACGTTCGCCCATCACCGGGGGGAAGATTCCCCCCGGAAGGAGACGGGCATGGAATTCTACTTTCAAGTGACCGACGGGAAAGCCCACAACCTGCGCGTGATCATTCGATACAACGGCGAGGAGTGGATCTTCTGCCAAGGGCTGATTCTGCACTCGGGAGAAGTGCGACAAACCGTCGACGTGGGATTCCTCAAATGGGATCGGGACGTTCTCGGTGCAAGGTCTCTGCAAGAGCGTGCCGATGTTGCCGCGCCGAAGACGCTGGTCGACGCCGTGCTGAAGGTACTCGGCGAACGCAAGATCACGGTCCGCATGGCCGGCAAGGATGGATCGGTTGACCGCGTTCTCGAAACAATTGAGCAGATGCGTCTCCAGCAAGTCTTAGACGCCTATCAGGCCTGGGGCGGTTCGTTCCCCGACAAGTGATCAACCGCGTCCTCACAGAGGTGGCAAAGCCGCTCCGGTTGCTTCTCGCAGAAGCGGGTCAGCACACATTCCCCATGCAGAGCGCACCGATACACCGGAAACAATTCGTTGTTGCGACCGCAGAGGTTGGCCTTCCGGAGATTGGACACTTCGCCGCGATGCCGGCAGGTTTCCCAGGCCGGCGCGGTCCCGCTCTCCATCTCGGCGACTTTGCGACGATACCACCGCACGCGATCAAGCGGCAAAGCGACGCCGTCGTCCGTCGTCCCCGCCAACCATTCGCGAATCGAGGTCATGCGGATTCCGTGATGAGAATGTTGATTCGGTGAGACACGACGGGGTCGTCCGATGCGATCACGAGGAGAAAGAACTCCGAGACAAACCACGGCTCAGGGCATAGGGCGAAAGCCAGCACTTCCCCGCCCGCACTGGAATTCGGCGCGACGATCCCTGCCGAGAACGATCGAGAGCCGTTGCCGGCACACAGCGCGCCGACAAATCCGGTCGCGCCGAAGCCCCAGTCGACCAGCGCGAAGTATTCAATGATCTCTGACCCAAGCGGAAATTGGGTGTATATTCGCTCCATGACGTAGTTCGTGCCGTTGATGTCCGCCGTGAGCGACTCCGGACCATAGAGGCAGTTGCAGCCGTGGAGGCAACCACAGCGACACGGGCGTCCCATAGATTCAGCCCTTAAACGCACAGCCCACCCAGATCAGACGCCATTCGCCATTGATCCACTGCGCCAAGCAGTAGGCCCCGGCCTCGGGGTCGAGGGACGGATCCCGATTGACGTAAGTCAGATCCTCGTCGATCGCTTCCATCTCCCGCGGATCCGCCCCGATGAGCTGGGCGTCGACATAACGCCAGGCGTGGAACGTGCCCGACGTGGGATTGGTTTTCCCATCGCTCGGCGCATCGCTCCCGGTGACGATCTCCCCTTCGAGAATGAGCCCTTGCCCTCCGCCGAGGCTCACCAATCCCCAGCGCTCATCGTCGGTCGACTCTTGCCACATCACCAGCGCATCGCCGCGGCCGGTCTTCAGCGTCGCGACGTTGTTGATCTCCGGGCCGGCGACGGGAAGAAGATGATTGCCCGTCAATCGCACGGGGACGATCCCTTGCAGCAGCACGCGGCCGCACAGACCGGCGTCGTTCATGCGGCCGATCGGTTCGAGCGTCAGGCCCCACAGTTGACCGAAACGCCAGTCGGGCTTGCGGGCCTTCATGACGGGTTGCGTGCGAAAGTAATTGACCGAGCCAGGCTGCGCATCATCGTCAGGAAGGAAGAGAATCCCGTCGAGGCAGACCGGCGCAAACTGACCGAGGGTCTCGCCCGTGTCATTGCGTGCATAGATCCAATTGAATGGCCGCGGTTCATTGATCGGCCCGCCGCCCGTGATCCCGCCTTGCTGCTGCAAGAGCCGTTGCACCTGATTCGTTTGTCGGGCCGAGGGCTCATAGGCTTGCCCAGGGGAGACGGGGACGCCGTAGCTCATTGCGGGAGCCTCATTCCATTGAAGTCGGCGAAGTTCACCACGCGATCGACGTGCGCGCTCCCGGCGATCTTCACGAGCCGGCCCGCCGTGATGTCGGGGAACTCCACATAATGCACCCACAGATAATCCCAGCCGAGTTTCGACGCGACCGTGATGTTCCCGATCACGAGGTTCGTCGCGTTCGGCGATCGGCGAAACTTGTAGTTGACTTGCCATTGCTCAGACCGGCGCGAGAGCGAGCCCGTCGCACCGTCGAAGATCACATCCCCTTTGGGAAAGCGACGAAACACGGCATCGTTCATCTTGCCGGCACAGTTGGCCAGGATCGATCGATAGGAATCGTCGATGAAGGCGCGATCGAAGAAGTGCGTCTCTGACCAGGCGTAGGTCGAGATCGGGACCTGTGTCCCTTGTATCCCATCGCGCGTGACGCCGATCGAGCCCTTGAAGTCCGGAGCCGTTTGACCAGCGGGGGCGAAGTTGCCGACGTTCTGCAGCGCCTGGGTAAAGAGCACTTGCTCGGTCGCGATCTCGAAATTGAATTCCCATTCATCCTGGGGAGCGGGCTCATAGATCACCATGCCTTCCCACGTGGTCGGACCAACCCGCAGGACGTGATACTTCGCGGCGATGAGGCCATCGTAGACACGGTCCGCCTGGGCGATCAGCTCCGCACGGGCCTCGAAGTAGTCAGACGGCCCCTTCACCCAATACTTCACCGGCAGCTCAGCCAGGTCGCGGCCGGCGAAGCCCTCGGCCTCGAAATCCTTATGCACGAGTGCGCTCATGTGCCGAACCTCATTTCCGTCTTCTCAGCGATCCGCTTCGTTTGTCGGGCCGTCTCTTGAGTGGCCTCGGCGATCGTGTTCATCACACCGGATCCGGCCAAGCTCCCGGCCGCGGCCGCGGAGAACGTGCCGCTCACCGATTGTTTGGCGGACGAGAAATCAAACTCACCCCCCGACGGCGTCTGGACTTTCGACGCTGTGCGGTTCCCTTCCATCGCGGCCCGCTTGCCGGCCGCGGCTCCGATTGCGTCCGACCATTCCTTCCGGGCTTTGTCGAGATCCGCTTGCGACTGGGAAACCGAGGCGTCATAGCCGGCTTGCCGTTGCTGGGTCTTGGTCGCTTGATCGCCTTTCAAGTTGCCTTGTGACTCCTGTCGATCGGCTTCGATTTGCGCGAGCCGTTTCCGCCGCTCCGCGTCTCGATCACCGACGCGCTTGTCCTGCCCCTCAGCGTCCGCGGCTTGTGAGCGTGCGATCTCAGCGTCGAGTTCACCCATCACGGCCGCGGGATCGAGGCCTTCGAGTTTTGCAATGAGGAAGCCGAACCCCTTTGCAATGTAGTTTTGTGTCCCTTTCCACGAGGATTGAAAACCGGAGTTGACGACTTCCCAGGCATCGGCCAGAAAGCCGGTCGTGTGGATCCATGCGGTCTCGATCGCCGCGAAGCCGTCAATGAACAACGATCCGAGGAAGCCCGTCGCGACATCCCACATATTGAGGAAGTCGCTCGTGAACTTGTGCCAGCGCTCCGAGATCCAGTTGACCACCTTTTGCACTTCCAGTTGCACCGTGAGCCAGGCGATCTTTGCCGCGGCTTCGAGATCTCCCGCGGCCAGGGCGTCGGCAATCCCGCCCCAAGCGGCCGTCGCATCGTCCAGGAGTCCCCAGAAGGCGTCCGTGATGAATCCGATGGCTTCCTGGGCGGCTCTGGAGAAGTAAGCCCACGCGCCAACCCCGGCGACCAGGAGCGCGATTCCGGCCCCGAGGGGGGTGAGCAAGAGACCGAAGGCCGAAATGATCCCGCCGATCACGGCCCCGATCGTCGTGAGCACCGTCGCCAGGCCCCCCAGGACGGCCCCCGCCGCGATGATCCCGGCCCCGATGGCCATGATGGCCCCGCCGGCGACGAGCACGACAGCGGCGATCTTCGCGATCGTGACGATCAACGGCCGATTCTCGGAGATCCACTTCGAAGCCGAGGCGGCGATCGTGAGCGCGAGATCGGTCAACAGCGGAGCCAGGGCGGCTCCGATCATTTTGTAGAGCCCGGACGTCGTCGAGGTTACATCATCCAGCGCGTCTTTGAGCTTTGCCGCGGCCGTCGCATCTTCGGTGCTCATCACGAGGCCGAGCGCCTCGGCCCGCTTCATCAACTCCCCGACGCCCTTTGCCCCGTTCTCGAACATGGGCAGGAGCTTCGTCCCGGCCTCACCGAAGACTTTGATCGCCAGGCCGGCCCGCGCTGCGGGATTCTTGATCTTCGACAGCCGATCGCCGATTAGAAGAAACTGATCTTCGGGCTTCATCTTCGCGAGTTGGGAGACGGACAGGCCCAAAAGCGTAAAGGCTTGACCGGCTTCCGCCGAGCCGAGTGTCGCCTTTAGCATCGTATCCTGGGTTTTCTTCATGGACTTCTCGACATCTTCGAGAGACGCTCCGCTTCGTTGTGCGGCGTAGTCCAAACCGGATAGCGCCTCGACGCTCGCGCCGGTTCGCTTCGACATCTTGTCGAGTTGGTCGCCGGCCGACGCAAACAAGAGAACCGCGGGAGCCAGGCCGGCAATGATCGCCGCTCCGACTCCCGCGATTCCGGAGCCGATTTTGAGCACGTTCCCGCCAAAGGCTTTGAGATCCTTCTCGGCCGAGCGGAGTGTGCGGATAAAGGCGGACTTGTCGGCGAACAGCTCGACATACGCCTTCCCCGCCCGAATCCCCTGCGCGCTGCTCATGGTTGACTTCCCTTCGGTCGCATCGCTTTGAGAATCGAGATGTCACCAGTCGGCCGGCTCCGTCGCCGTCGACGGGTGGCGAACGGATGAAACTGCTCGACCTGATATCCGCGCTTCGATCGATTCGGCGAACTGTTCGCGATGGTCTCACGAAGCGCGGCCGTGTGATCCCAGGATTGCTCCTGCCAGCCTTCGAACATCCAGACGAGTTGCGCTAGGGTGAAGGGGGCCGGGTCGAGACCGAGGATCCCAGCGAGCCGGTAGCACTCGATGAGAAGGCCTTCTCCACCAGTGCGGTCTGCTGCTCGTCGCTCAGCATCGACTCGGCTTTCGCGTTCGCCGCGGTGATCGTCTTCCTGATCAGATTCCGGCCCTTCTCGATCACCGTCACCGCGTCCGTCCGGTGAAGCCCGCGGAAAAAATCCGACCATTCTCCCATGAAGGCATCTTGCGCCCGAGCCAGGGCATCGCCTTCGAGCGACTCGGCGAAGGCCTCTTGATCGAGGCCGAGGAGATCGAGGGACGGCTTGCTCACCCAATAGAGCACGTCGACCAGCAAGCAGACGTCGAGCCCGGAGAGCGCCGCGACGAGCGGTTGCCCGCCGTCCGGCGTCTTCTGCTGATAGTGCGACAGGTTGATCCCGAGGGCCGACTTCACCCGGTTAATACTGCCCACCGTGACCGCCAGCTCGATCGACCGATTCTTCGAGTCCGTGAAGGTCTTCATGATCAGTTGACTCCAGTGTCATAGATGACGCCGACCTTGAAGATCAGCGGGTTCGTTGAATCGGCATTGCCGACGAGCACCTGGGCGACGAGAGTTGCGGCCAGTGGGTTGGTTCCGTTGACGCCGGAGACCCCCCCGTAGCCTTCTCCCGGAGTCATCAGAACCGACAGGAGCGACGTTCCATTCGCGGCCTGAAAATCGGCGTTGCAGCGGCGATCGTTCCCGGCAATCAGCATTAAGAGCGCATCACCATCGAAGCCCAGGTTGACAAGCCGTCGCTTGCTCAGTGTGACGGCCGTCGTTGCGACAGGAAGGTTGTCCCCCGCGCCACCGGACAGGGTGACCGCGTTCCCCGAGACGGTGCACGTCACCCCATAGCGCCGCCCGCCCACCCAGAACACATCGACCTTGTCGCTCGTGACGAGCCCGTGTCCCGCCTGGGCCGTCACGACGCCATTGGTGTTGTCGGTCCGCGTCGTGAGCGAACCCGTCTTCGCGGCGGGAATCAGGTTCGTGGGTTGGGTTTCGTAGCCGATGGCACCATCGGCCGTGTGGGCTTGCTGCTGAGTAATCGTGACGCCCGCGATCGCGACCGTGTGTGTCAAAGTGACGGAAGGCATGGTTGGATCCTGAAAATGGATAAGCGAAGGGAATCGGCCGCGGTTCGTGATTTCGGCGAAATCAGCTTGCCGTCACCCAGGCCCATCGCGCGTTGTCCATGTTGATGCCGACGCCGAAGGTGACTTCGAGGACGCCGTCGATCGGCTCCGGCCGACTCATCGTGAGGACGGCGAAGTCGGCGTCCGGACCTTCGCCGCTCGTCTTGTCGAGCACCTTCAGCGCGATCAGCGTCCGGTTAAGGAACGCATCGCGCAGAGCTTTGTAGCCGAGATCGCTCGTCTTGTTCTTGACGACGATGTTCAGCGTCACATCCATCTGCCCCGCTTCGTGCGACTTTTTGTCGGCGTCGCGAAAAGCGCTGACGATGTCATCCCGGCTCATGTCCGTGGTGACTTCGCGGAGAATGGTCAGTTCGTTCGTTGCCGACGCTCCCGCCGCGCCATAGTAGGTTTTTGCATCCAAGCCGATCATGAAATTCGCTCCTTCTAGTTCTGTTGATTCAGCCGAGCGACAGCTTGCTCGACTTGGTTCCACCGATCGCGGTAATCCCCCAGGGCGTAGAACACCAGCATGTATTTTGCGGCTTCAATGAGCCCCACGGAGCCGAGCAAGACGCCGAGGTAGCCTTGCCCGTTGAACGGACAGGCGATCGCCGCGGCCGTCGGCAGAGCCTTCCACCAGCGGCCCCCTTGCGTGTAGGCACCGGATCCCGTCGAGGCGTCGAGGCTGAAACGGTTATCGTCGACCTTGGTAATCGTGAATGTCCCTCGCGCGGCTCCGTTGCCCCCGACGTTCACCACGGCGACGAGATCGCCCGTCTGCAAACCGTGCTGATTCGCTTCGACCACGATCGGCGAAGCGTTGGTCGCGTCGGTGATCGGCCCGGTCCGCGTGGCATCGCAGACCGTGCAGTAGATCTCGGCATCCTCAATGGGCACATTGTCGGAGACGTCCGTGAACGGATCCGCAATGAGATCGTTGTCGAGGCCGATGAGCAGATCACGAATCGCCACGGTTACGTCGGCTTTCGTTTGAGGGTGACGGCGATAGAGGGACGGTGTTTCACGTTGCTCCTGATCGACGCCCGGACTTTGATCGCCGATTGGATTGCGCCCTCGGTCGGGGGACGCCGCCAGGCCGAGATTGACCAGGCGGAAATCGGACCACCGGAGATCATCTGAGAACCTTAAAATCGGCCTAGGCGTTCGTGACACCTTCAGACACATGCCCACAGAAGAGACCCGTCGCCCCCGGATCCACATACAGGAAGTGGGTTGTCCCGAGGATCGTCACCGCTCGCGCCCCACCAGAAATCCGGATCGTGTGGAAGCGGCCTTGCAAAGTGACTTCAAGCGGAGTGCCCGTGAGCAGGAGATCGCCATGAATGATCAGGTTCACGCCTTCGATGTTCTGGCCGTCTTTGATCTCGACGACGGCCAGGGGAACCCCGCCGGGATCCACCTGCACGTTGCTCATGCAGCAATGCACCGCGTTGTTAAGGAAGATCGAGCGGCCGGTTGCCCCCGCGACGCGCACGTCGTCGATCATCACGCGACGGATCCCCGCGGCTCCGGAAGTCGTGAGCATCGAGCCATCGACGACAAGCCCGTCGGTCCAGTTGCCAGCCAGCCCACCCCCGCCGAGCGCCAGCTCCGGAAAGATCTTCAGCTTCCGGAGCGTTACTTCGCCGGTGCGTTGTGCGGCATCCAGCGCCGTCACGACGAGGCCGCGGCCCCCGTTGGTTCCCTTCTTGCGACAGATCCGGAGATTCTCCACCGAGCCCCCGGTCGCCCAGTAGGGAGCATTCCGACCATTGAGGACAAAGCCGTCGGCTCCGTCCCCGCCAAACACCACCACCGGTCCGCTGAGGTCGTTGCCGTTCGTTCCCAGGCCGACGACGTTGATCGCCCGCCCGATCTCACACGGGCCAGCCTGGGCCGTGTAACAACTGAATTCGAGATCCGGCGGCGACGGCTCCGGCAGGGCCGCGAAGGCCACCAGCGAAAGCAGACTCAACACAATCGAAGACGAAATCCATTTCATGAATGACACCACACAAGAGGGCAGGGACGGGGAACACGACACAAGAGCCACGGCCGGATCAGACCTTTTCCGCGCCAACAAAATCAGGCCAGGCTGCGGCGAGCTGGTAGGCAACCGACTTCAGCCCTTCGAGGGAGTCGGCCGCGGTATCGCCGATCGCAGTTGCGAGCTGCATCACCTGATCGAACGTCGGGAGCACTTTCGCCGGCGCGATCACTTTGCCGGCGATATCGGCCTCTTCACACGCCACTACGTTCGGCTCCGGACAGATGAGCCACTCGATCCGGGAGCATTGTCCGACTCGTTTAACGGCCGCGGCTTGGTTGGGCCACAGCTCCCACACAATTGCCATGTGCCGCGGACGAGGGAACGCAATTGCGCCGAGCCGGATGTAGACCGAGACCGGGGGCAGTGTGAGACTTCCGCCGACACGTTCCACCGCGTCAACTTGTTCAGCACTGAGGCCGAGCATCTCGGGCGTTTACGGCTTCGTTAACTTCATGGCCATGAGATCAGACTTTCGATTGTGCCAGACGCGCGGCGAGCCACTTCGGCGGCTCGGTCGCTTCCGGACGGGAACCAATGGAGACGGGCCGGCGCGACACCGTGTCACGCAGCCAGAACGGTTGGGCGGCCCAGCGGGCCAGGGCGACGTCGTGGGCCGCGGCCTCGACGTCCCACTTCGCCGCGGCCGCGTTGTGCCGCTCAACCCAGGTGGTGACCGGACCGCCTTCGAGGGGTTGCTCCCACACGAGGGAGATCGAACGGCCGGCTTCACGCATGAGGAACTCGACACACCGCAGGGCCGCGGCGATGTCGGCCTTCGTTTCAATGCCGAGGAAATCGTTCGAGGCGCGGTATCCCCAGGGGACAAGCACCGGGTCGAGCTGCACGTCGTGCAAACGCTGAATATGCGTGTCCATGATCTCACCGGGGTGAGGCGTCAACGTCACACGATTGGCCGCACTGTCGACCGCACGCAGCTCGGTCTGCGTGATCGTTTCGCCATAGATGCCGCATTGCGCCGCGGCCGGCGTGAGGACCGTCCCCGCGACGCCGAGGACGAGACAATTCGCCCCCGCCGTCGGCGCAGCCGTGGTGCCGATCGCGAGATTGCGGTTCCGGTCGAGCCGCATCCCTTCGGCAGAATCTTCGTAAACATAAAACCGCATCGCGGTCGAGCCGGCCGAACCAATGCAGCCGATTTGAAAGCGATTCGTCCCCCCGCTCGCGAGCCGGATACCGGCATTCCCGCCGGCCGTTGCCGTGGTCGCGACGAGCCCGCCGTTTCCCGAGCCCGTCGTCGGCTCCGATCCCGTGACCGTTTTGTGGGTGACATCGTCCGACGTCCCGAGGGCGAGATTCGTCCGGGCTGTCGAGGCGCTTGCGAGGTCGCTGAGGTTGTTCGCCCGGAAGGCGTAAGCCGTATCCGCTCCGGTCGCCGTGACCCCCGAGATTCGTCCGCGCCCCCGCGACCGTCGTGGCGTTGGTCCCACCGTAAGCGATATCGAGGGCCGTCCCGTTCCATACGCCCGTGGTGATCGTCCCGAGCGTGATGATCGACGAGGCTCCGGACCAGCTCCCCGCGGAGACGGCCGCGAGGTTGCCGCTCTGCGCTTGCACATCGGTCCCGATCGCGAGGCCAAGGTTCGACCGCGCGGACGCAGCCGAGATGGCCCCCGTGCCCCCGTTGGCCACAGGGACCGCCCCACCATTCCATGTCCCCGAGGTGATGGTCCCGACAGTCGTGATCGACGAGGCCCCGGCCCAGGTCCCCGCGGCGATCGCCGCAAGGGACGCATTGAAGGCTTGTACGTTGGTTCCGATCGCGAGGCCGAGATTCGTCCGGGCCGTCGAGGCGCTCGCGAGGTCGCTCAGGTTATTCGCCCGGAAGGCGTAAGTCGTATCCGCTCCGGTCGCCGTGACTCCGAGATTCGTCCGCGCCGTGCCCGCGTTGGCCAAGTCGCTCAGGTTATTCGCCCGGAAGGCGTAAGTCGTATCCGCTCCGGTCGCCGTGACTCCGAGATTCGTCCGCGCCGTGCCCGCGTTGGCCAAGTCGCTCAGGTTATTCGCCCGGAAGGCGTAAGCCGTATCCGCTCCGGTCGCCGTGACTCCGAGATTCGATCGAGCCGTCGCGGCCGAGGTTGCCCCCGTGCCCCCGTTGGCGACGGCGACGGACGTCCCGTTCCATACCCCCGTGGCTATCGTCCCGAGCGTCGTGATCGACGAGGCCCCGGCCCACGTTCCCGCGGCGATCGCCGCAAGGGACGCATTGAAGGCTTGCACGTTGGTTCCGATTGCGAGACCGAGATTCGTCCGGGCCGCGCTGGCGTTCGCCAGGTCGCTCAGGTTGTTGGAGCGGAAGGCATACGCGGTATCGGCTCCGGTTGCCGTGACTCCGAGATTCGCTCGAGCGCCCGCCGCGGTGGTTGCTCCGGTCCCACCGTACGCAACGGCGATCGCGGTCGCATTCCACACACCCGTCGTGATCGTGCCGAGCGTGGTGATCGAGGTCGAGCCGGTCCAACCCGTGAAGGCCGTCACCCAGGTTTGCCCGTCGGTCCCAATCTTCGCGGCCGCGGTGGCCGTGCAAATGTAGGTTTCGCCGGCGTGGGATCCTTCAAGGATCTGCACCATCGACCCGCGACAGGTATCGCCGGTGTAAAAGTCGAGCGGCCGCGTTGCCGCTCCCGTCGCCGGCGCGAGCCAAGGGCCGTTTTGAATCGGATCCGTTTGACCGACGAGGAAGACTCGATCGCCGGTTGCCAGAGTCACCCCGCCGGCCGAGCTGCCGGCAGCCAGCGCGGAAGCGACGTTGACGTTCGTCGTCACCGCAACCCGGCAGGGCGGCTTGTGGAGATGTGCCGCGGCTTGCACGATCGAGGGAGACGTGATGAAGACGAGCTTCGTCCCCGTGGTGAAGTTGACCAAAGCGTCGGCGTTCGAGGACTCGATCGTGGCGACCCGTTGCAACGTGGGGGGCGCTCCGGCATGGACAATCCCGAGGCCTTCTTCCCACTCGTCCGCGGCCTGGGACTCGATGCCGTAATACACGAGCCCGCCGTCGCCGGCCGCGGAGAGGAGTTGATCGCAGGCCTTGCGCGCGCCGATCAACTCCAGCGATCCCGTCCCGCCGGTGGTTGCAACATTCATCGCACGAGGAGCGAAGCGCATCAGGTCACCGCATCCCGAAAAGCGTCATCGAGCCGGGGAAGTTCTTTCTCGAAGGCCGGCGTCATATAGGGATACTCGGGGTACTCCACCGATTCCCCGGTTCGTGAGTCCCGCCCCATCCCGCCGTATTCGAGCAGCTCCGGAGCGTTCTCCGTGGCCACGCCGTCGAGCTTGATCGGACCGACGATCAGTGAATCCTTGTCGGGATCGACCGCGAAGAAGATGTTCTTCTTCAGTCGACCCGTCCGGTCATAGGGCGACCGCTTGCCCCCTTTGCGGGCTTTCTTCGGCGGCTTCCGGATCGAGTGCCGAGCCGTCAATCGGACACGGCCCCCAAACGTCCGGAAGGCTTTCACGGTTCCCTTGTCGAGCCGACGTGTTACGCCGGCTCGATCGAGGAACATCGTCTTGATCTTGGCGATCGAGTGCCCGGTCATTCATTCACCTCGAATTCAGTCTCGAAGGTGATGAGGATTCCCGATTGATACAGCCCGTCCGTCTCGATTCGCTGCTGATCAAACAGCCGCGGGATCTCGACCGTGTTCGGCCGTGCCCAGGCGAGATCCGGGAAGCGGCCCATGAGCTGCTCGGCAATCGCTTCCGTGAGATCGATCGCCAGGTCGAGGAACACGTCATCGAGTTCGCCGTCGGCGTTGGCCGGAATCGTGCGATGCACAGCAACGACGACGATCGGTTGATGCCGCGCCGAGCCGCGCGAGTCGCGAGTGAATTGCTGGGCCGCGCCGTTCGTGGTGACGATGGCGACGTCCCGGCACAGATCGACCGTGATCAGGGGCTTCGGCCGGGAGATGATCTGCACCGTTTGCGGCAGAATCAGTTGCGAGATTCGCGCGGCAGTCGCGGTGCGGAGCTGGTTAATCCGTGCGGTCATCACGCAGCCCTTTGCTTCACGTGGATCCGGTATTGAGTGCCCAGCGCGTCGGAGTACGCGAAGCAAGGTTCGCTGCCGAGCGGTTGCACTTCGTAGACCGTCCCGTCGATGGTGAGCAGGTCGCCCCGTTGCGGCGTTGCCGGCAGCCCGTCGAGCACCAGCTCGGCGACAGCAATCATCCAATCGGCCGCGATCGTCTTGAGGACGGTCCCTGTGTCTTCGTCAATGACCCGTTCGAGGGGAGTGTTCCCCAAGGACGCCGTCACAGCGCAAGACAAAGCCCCGCGAGCGTAGACCCCCGGGAAGCCCGCGAAGCCGCGGAGATCGGCCAGCCCCGCGGCGATGTCGCCATGCAGCCCCATCGTCGCCCCCCCTGGGTTTTCGTCGAGACATGCGTTGAAGATCCACCTTGACCACTTCGAGGGCTTGCTCGACGACGGCGGAGTTTCGACCAAAGGCTTCGGTATTCCTGTCGAGCGCCGCGACGGTCCGCTCGCTCATGTTGTCCACTCGATCGAGCATCTCATGCTGGGCCGCGTGGCAGGCTTGCCCTATGCGTTCCAGCGACTCTTGCCGTGACTTCTCGATCGCCGCGTCGGCCGTCTTTGACTTCCACAAATACACGAGGAACATCCCCACACAGACGACGAGCACGCCGAGCGGTCCGCCCTTTTCGATGAGGGTTTGAGCGACGGCCCAGGTCTGATCATTGGCGATCTGCGGATCCATGCTTCGTCCCGTTGATGATTTCGTCGAAATCAGCGGCCGCGGAAATGGCCGGCGGGCGGCGTCTTGTCCACCCACCGGCCCGACCGCGGACCACGCAGCATCCGTGCTACTCAGCCGACACACGGCCGTGTCGATCAATGCGTGCCGACGTAGGTCGTGAGCGTCGCGTTCGATCCCGAAGCGTCCCCGGTTGCGGAGCCCGTGACCTTGACGCGGACATACTTGAGGACGTTCGATGGGATCCGGAAGCGGGCCGACTTCGCGGCATCCCCGGCCCCACCCGCTCCGGTTTGCCGCACGACTTCGGGATACACGACGACGGGGGATGTGAAGGCCAGGTCGGTTGCGGTCTCGACACTGACGATTTGCGTTCGGGCGTTGGGCAGCGGGGTGACTCCCAGTGCCGGCAAGTCGATCTGGAATTCATGGTCGAGAGAGAATTGACCGTTCGCGCTTTGCGGGAGTTCGATCCCGACCGACACGGTCGCGGCCGCTCCGTTGGGAAGCGCGAACGTCTTCACGAGGTTCGCGTCTTTCGGCCCAGTAATGGCGGACATGAGGAAGGCTCCGTCTGGAGTGAAGGGGAAGCCGGCGCGGGGAATCGTCCCCGCGCCGCAGTCAATCAGCGCACCGCCCGACAGCGACGATCAGAGCGCGAGGGGTTCGGTATCGAGGATCGAGTCCGTCGTCAGAATCGGAATGTTGAAGGCCTCGACCGGGAAGGGCGCTTCCGTGCCCGTGGCATTGGTCGCGGTCCGCGATTGCCGGAGTTGCATCAGGGAGCGGCGACCCATGAACATCGCATCGGGAACGATCCCCGTTGCGTACTTCATCAGGGCCTGGGCGATCAGGTTTTCCGTCAGGCCCTTGCCGGGGTCCGTCGTCAGTTTCTTGATCCGACAGATCGAGCGGAGGGAGCCCACTTGCAGCCCAGGGTAAGCGTTCATGGTCTGCACGTACCCGTCGAACTTCTTCGTGTTGTCGGCCGGATCGAGGATCGATTCGACCCGGACTTCGCTCATGTCGAGCGAGCCGTCTTGCCCCCAGACCCATTGGACATCGCGCTCGCCGAACTTCACGAACCACACACTCGACGCGACGTTGTCCGTCGTCCCGCCCGCGTCGACCACCATGTTCGCGGAGTCGTAGGCGGCGATCAGACCAGGGAAGCCCTTGGCGTTCCCACCCGTTCCCACCCCATAGTAGAACTGTTTGCCGAGGGCCTGCATTTCTCCTTCGAGCGTTGCCGCGGCTTCCTGGGACAAGTAGTACTGCCAGCCTTTCGGGTGACGATCGGCAATGGCTTTATCGCATTCCCAGCGGGGGTGCATGATGTACGTCGACACGACCCGGTTTTCATAACCGTGTTTGTGCGGAGCGACCCCGGCTCCGGCATCACGGAACGAGCCCCCGGAGTTGCCCAGGGAAGTCCGGATCAACGTCCGGTAAGAGATCCCGGCCAAGGGCATCGCCGCTCCCACATTGCCGACGCGGTTGCCCGTGCGGATGTCGATCCCGGAGATCTCGGGATGTGCGGTCCACGTTTCATCGATCAGGGGAACAAGGTCCGCGTTGGTCTGCGCGGCAATGTCCAGAAGCGTCGGCATCGGCATGGTTCAATCCTTTGAACGAAGAGAACAGAAAAGGGGACGCGGCCAGCCCGACCATCGGGCGACTCAGTTGTTCGCCGGAGTGGCGAGCCGCATGGACGAGGCAAACTTCGAGACGTTCGATTCAAACTTCGGGGCGTCTCCCTTCCCCTTACTCGATCCCCCGCCGTCACCACCTTTGCCAGGGGGGTGACTGAATCCGAGGGCCTCGGTCTCTCCGAGCTTGGCGGATTCGATCCGCGTCTTGAGCTGCTTGTTCTCAGCCTCAACCGCGGCGAGCCGCTTGCCGATGGCGTCTTCCCAGGGGACGCTTTCGCCGAACCACTTCGCCCCCAGCTCCGCGCCGAACTTCTCGACGTAACGCTTCAGCTCGTCGCGTGGATCGGTGGACAGTTTCGAGACCGAAAGCTTGATCCCCTTTTGCGAGGCATAGCGCGTCACGAAGCCTTTCATCCGCTCGGCATCGATCCCAAACGACAGCGCCGACAAGGCCGGCGGTTTCGTACTCAGGCCGAGCACGAAGTCGAGGACCGCGCCCCCCTCAGTGAGCACTTCGGTTTCACGATGAAAGAGCCCGCTCGGATTCGCGGCCGGCTCGTCGACGATGTCAACCGCCCGCAACTCGGCGAGCCGCATGTGCCACAGGCCGAGTACATTGTCGGGATCCGGAGACTTGAAACGACTGATCGACTTCGGGTTGCCCCGGTTGTCGGTCCCTTGAATCTCTTCTTGATTTGCGTCGAAGAATTGCTCTTCACCTTCGTCGTCGTGCTCGAAGGCGATCGACGCCCCGAAGTTCTCCGGCGCTTCCTGGGCCAGCTTCATCACATAGCCGGCCAGGTCTCCGTCCGGCGTGTCGTGCGACGATACGAGGAAGTGGAGATCCGCGAGCACGCGATCGCCTTCAACGACGGCATCGAAGCAACGGCCGAGCAGCTTTCCAAAGCCGTCTCCCGAGAGGCTCGGATGCGTGAACCGAGACTTGATCCCCAGGCCTTGCATGTTGATCGCGTCGGCGGTTTGTTGAATCGCTGTCGCATCGACCCAGAACCCATGCCCCAAGGCTTCTCCACGGCTCATGACTGAGAACCGGCGAATGATCCCCGCTCCATATTTGCCGCCGGTCAGATCAACTTGAACAAGCGGATCGCCCTCGTCGTCGGCGGGATCATCGGCCGGCGGATCCTCAGCAATGCTTTCGCTCGTGTCCGTCGGCGCGGGCTCGGTCTTTTCGGTCGGGTCCGTATCATCACCGGCCGCCAGCTTCGACGACTTCCCCTTCGACGTGGGGAGCTTGCTGAGGCCACGAGCCACGGGCAGACGATCAAACCGAGAGGGCAGCGAGAGCCGCTTGGTAGGCATTGTCGGATCCTTGCTGAGTGGGAGCCATGATCATGGGGACAAGTTGCGGATCGATCGGCAGACCGAGCTTTTGCAGATGCTTGTACTGCTCGGAGAGCCGTTCCATGTCCGCGAACCAATCGCGGCCAGTTCGTTCGCGATAAACATCCTCGAATGTCGCCAGGCCGGCTTTGATCGCCTGCACGTCGGCATTCACTTCCTGTGACGGATTCCAGTAAGGACAGCCGGCCGGTTGCCAGGTGAACGGCACCTTGTCGACGGTCATCCCCGCGGGGAGCACGAGCCGGCCATCGAGCACCCAGCGCTGCAGCTTCCACCGCGTCCACGGGTCGAGCCAGTTCGTGCGCAGGTTTTGCCGCTTGGTCTTGCAGCTTTCCAGGTACAGGATCAGCGCGGCCCGCTGTCCGAAGAAGTTGGTCAGCCCCTCGTCATAAAAGCACAGCGGGATATCGAGGGACTTGAGCGAGACGCCGATCATCGTCTTTAGCAGTTCCATCGTTTCGACGGACGGCGTCTTCGATTCCAGCCACTCGACGGAGTCGCCTTTCTCCAGTTCGACTTTGAACGGACCGCCTTTGAGGTTGACTGCGTACCGAGCCGCGGCTTCTTCGTCCTCTTCCTCAGCGGCCTCGGCTTCCTCGGTTTGTTGGAGCGTCTCGGCCTGATTCAGACCTTCGCGGGTGAACACCAGCCCGAAGAGTTGCGAGATCTTCGCCTTCTGAAGGGCGTAGTCGAAGCCCTCGTAAACGTCCTGCAACGCATTGAGACCGGCCGAGAGGGGAGTGATCCCGCGGACTTGATCAGTCCCTTCCCGATACCCGTGAAAGAAGACATTCGCGGCGGGGACTTCACGCTCGAATTGAAACCCACCCCATCGCAGGCGGCGATGAATCGCGTAGGATTGTGCCGTGCCGACACCGTTGATCCGCACGCCGTGATAGACATCGTTGTCGATCGCGCTCCACAGCCCGCTATCACGGATTCGGTCGCTCGTGATGAGTTGCACGCGGCCGTCCTGCATCTTCACAGCCAGGACGTCGCCATCGCTCACCCCGCGGGTTTCGATCGCCCGTGTCAGTTGAGCTTGGGACATTTGCCCGGTGACTTCACAGTTGCCCGGTTGCGAAGCCTCGTCGATCAGCTCTTCGATCTGCTTGTCGATGTCGGTCTTCGTGTTCGAGGCGAAGGTGAACCGCGAATCAAAGTCGAGATGTTTTCGGATCGCCCAGGACGCGATGGCGAAGTTCCGGATTACGTCGCGGCTTTGCGCGTGCATCAGACGGCGCTTGGTCGCGTCGAGTTCGAGATCTTCCGATCGGAGCGACGGGCCAGCTTGCCGGCGGCGGTCTTTCACATCGACGGCGTCATAGCCGAGCATCGATCGGCCCGACTGCCAGGCACGCTCGACGAGGCCGCGCCAGCCGTACGATGCAGTCGGTTCAATGTCTGAGGGCTTCGCAATCATTGGAAGCCCCCGAGCTGAATCTTCGTGATCACCGGCTTCCGGCGTCGGGCCGTTGTGTCGGTACCGCGGAGCCGGGTCAGTTCGGCCCGGATGGCGTCGAGGTCATACGAGGCGGATTGCCCGTCGGTCGCAAACGCGGTCATCCCGCGTTGCAACTTCGCTTCCAGCTCGGCGATCTTGGCGGCGTTGTCGGCCATGTGCTCCCCCCTTGGTTGAGGGAGATCTTCGCCGCCAGGCGATCACAAGCGCAGACCGGATATGTGATTCCTTCATTGTTTTGCTTAAGTCACTGCGGGTTCACGAGATGAAACTCACGAAACGCAACCCACTGACCGCAGCCCGTGCAACGGGCCTTGCTCCACACGATCCGGTTGTAGATCCGGCCATCGAGTAAGGTTCCGTTGATTTCGCGCGAAATGGTTTGCTGTCGTGGCGTGAAGTTGGTTCCTTCACACATCGGGCACGCCGGCGGCAACACGACCAGATCCGCATAGTGTCGGTTCGCGCTCCCCGCGGGACGGCCCGCGGGAGTTTGGATCATCTCCGCCTTGGCGACGTTCGCCGGCTTCGCGGGGATTGGCTTCACTTGAGGACGGGGCTTCTTCACCATTGGTTAAAAATCCAGTTGAGTCGCGCGACGCGGAACACGTCGCGACTTGCGGGGGGGTGGCTTGTCGGCGGGAGCCAGGTCGACCAATCGCAGACCGCGGACCGAAGCCGCGACTGCACAGCCGACGAGACCGTCCCACCAGTGGTTATCCGGCTTCGAGGGTTGCGGTACCCACACGTCGCCGGTTTGGTTCTTCGTGGTGAAGGGGACACGTTTCTCGGCGACGAGGTGATCGACGAGCAATCGGTGATCACGCCCCGCGGCCGGCGCGTGGAACATGAGCGACGAGGCGAAGCCGATCGGGGAATGCAGTCGCTCGGCGGTGAATGACTTCCAGAAGTTCGACGAAAAGGTGACGGACCGGCACGGGTTGCCCTTTTTATCGAAGGGGATCAGCCACTCGTAACAACGGCCCAACGGGCCGGGGATATCCTTGTCTTGCCGTCGCCATTCCGAGAGCGGCTTGTCGCCTGGGCCAATCCCGCGACCCTTTGAGGGCATCACCCGCCCGCGCCACTTCTTTTGCGCACACACGTCGAAAACTTGGTTCTTCGTTTGTCCCCAGCCGCAATCCGCCAGGGCGAGCGAGACCTCCATTGTCCGGCCTGTCGGTGTCACCCACTGCCGGCCAAGCAGATAGTCGAGTACTTCGGCAAGTCCTCGCTTCACGGCGGATTCCATCGTGTGCCCGACGTACTTCTTTTCGAGAGTGTTCCGCACGTCGATGAGATTGAAGTAGAGGTCGGGTTGATCCGGCCACGTTCCATAGCTGATGAGCGTTCCGCCGAACTCACCCGACCAGGCGACCACGGCCCAATAGTGGGCGTTGCGATGCAAGTCGACGAAAGCCGTGATGAGCGTCGTGTTTTCCGGAATGATCGAAGGGCCGAGGTCGTTGATTCGGCCGAGAAGCCGATCACGATCGAGCTGGTCAACGTCGAGACTTTGACGGAGCGGCTGACACTGACACTCGGCCGCGAAACTCGCACCGTCCTCGAAGTAGAGATTCATGGCCGACTGAATAGCGGAGATCTCTCCTGGGTTGAAGTTCTCGGCCCAGCTCGCCTTGGCCCCCGCGTCCATGGCGCGGCGGTTCTCTTTGTAGAAGGCCGTCGCCCAGCGCTTCCCTTGGCCGTGCAGCATCCCATGTTTTCGTCGGCGGTTGTACTCTTCCCAAAGATCCATGTTGTCGGGCATCGACAACAGCATTGGGTAGCGAGCGCCTTCCCACTCCGGATGCAGATCATGTGAGAGGAAACGCTCCGCCAGGTCATGCGGTCGAATCGGCGTGCAAGGCATGATCGCCGCAATCTCGACATTCGGCCCGGAGACTTTGAGCACGTCGCCCAGGACGATCCGCTCTCGCCCTTCGGTCTGCGTTGCGGACCGGGCCGTTTCCGGAGTTTGCGGATCGTCGAGGATCACAACGTCGGGCCGTGCGACTTCCCCGTCGGATCGCATGTAGTGCGTCCCGCGGAGCGACGCGGACATGAGGGACGCCGAGGCCAGCACCGCCCCAGCGGAGACGCTCCCCGGAATATCGGGGAGCACGATCATCGACGAGCCGAGCTGCATCTCGATCTCGTGGCCTTGGTACAGCGGTTTGCGTTGACCGACCCGACCCATCCGCCGCAACGGGACACAGACTTCCGGGAAGGCTTCGCCGATCCGCTCATTGCGCAGGAGCACCATCGACCAAAAGGCGATCGCTTCGTCGGCCTTCTGATCGTTGGCACCCAGGTTGAACACAAAGCTACGCATCTTGTAGAGGACCGCCCGCAACGCCATCCCGCGCGTGATCGTGGACTTGCCGCCGCCGCGCCGCATCGCGATCGCCTTGCGCCCGCCCTCGGTGCAGATGCGATCGAGCGCTTCGATATAGGCCGAGTGCGGAGTGCCGAACTTGAGGGGGAAGGCTTTCGGAAGAAAGAACTTCAGAAAGAATTCCGGATCGGTTTCGCCCTTCGCCCGTTCCTTCTTGTGACGGGCCTTCGGCAGTTCACCGAGGTCGCGGCCGGCGTCGCGCTTCGCCTGCATGCGAGCAGCCGCGGCCGCGTTCTCCGCCTCGTGGCGTTTACGCGCAGCCGCGGCCGTTTCTCGTGTTGCTTTCTTTGCCATGCGCGGGTTCATCACCCATCAAGTCAACGAACGAATTAAACCGAGCGAACTGTGTCCACGCGTCCGGTGCTTCCGTGGTCCATCAGGAGAAGGAAAACACGAAAAAGAACCTACCCAGGGGGGGCGGGGGCCTGCCTCAGGCCCCCGGCCCGGCCCGCCCGGTCACCAGACCCACCACCACGCCCCCCCACTCTGCACGAGACGGGCGTGCGGGGAAACGTGCGACGGCCGGGCCATGCTGACCGTCGACGGCGGCTGAGGCGTCACAGCGGGCTTTGTGATAGGGCGGGGTATTGCCAGCGCCTTGATCTCCGGCCAGTGATGCAACCCGGTCAGAGTGTTGCCGTTCGGTCCCTCGAAGTGGGGATAAGCGACGACGCCTTCCTTCTCCTCGTGAATCACTTCGACCCGAACCTCGGCGTCGCCGTCCGGTTTTCCACCCTCGTCCCGGATCCAGCGTTCTTCGGTCCGGCAGCAACCGCACCACAGCGGCGACCACATCCGCACCACCTTTCGCGTGTCCGTCGCTTCCTTGATCGGCTCATCAGACTTCGACTTCGAGCACCCGCAATGCTCTTTACCGCAGCCACACGGACACACGCGGGCCGTGGGCTCAGGCTCCGCCGGCTGCGGATCCTCATCGTCGAGGGTGTCGGGCAGTGCCGGCGTGTTCTCCTGCAACAGTTCGTCGACGGCGATCGCCACGGCAACGACCGCCGAGGCACGCGGCGCGGCAGCCTCGCAAAAACTGACCATCGCGACCAACAAAGCAAACACCCGCACGAGCGCTGCAGCTCGCGCGGCCTCGGACAAGAACCGACGTGAATTCATCAGATCGCCTCCATGAGTGATTTCGCGCGAAATCCGTCGCACACCCGGAATGCCCAAGTCTCGCCCGTGGCAATGCGTTTGCGGACCGCCGGGAGCGGCGTTCCGTAGGCACCCTCGCGGAGCTTCGCGGCTCCGCCGAAGTACCGAAGGGTGTCCGTGCCACTCGGCACAGCGCCCCAGCTCTGTTGATCGACGAGCCCCGTGTGTTCGTACACCGCGGCGAGATCTCCGTTCCAGGTCGGCCGCAGATAGACCCCCGTGATCGCCTCACAATGCGCGGTCGATCCGGCGTAGCTACATTCCCCGTTTGCGTCACGGTGATCGCTTTGACGATGCGTCGAACAGATCGCCGACGCATACCGAGCCGCGGTGACATCCGCTAAGGCCTCAGCCGTGGGGACATGATAGGCGTCACATGGATACGGCCTAGGAGCCCGTCCCTGTAATCATCGCGCTCTGGACAAGAGAGTGAAATTCTCCTCCAATGCGTGTCGGCGTGGGTGGGTTGTTGGTTGGGGTGGTGTCGGGGTGGTGTTGGGCAGGGAGGTTGGCGGTGAGCGAGAAGGTTTATCGGGCGTGGCAGCCGGAGCAGGCGTGGTTGTTGCCGCCGTCACCGCGGGACTGGTTGCCGGAGGGGCATCTGGTCTACTTCCTGATGGATGCTGTGCGGGAACTCGACATCAGTTCGATCACGGCGTACTACGAGCGGGAATTGCGAGGTTATCCGCCGTTTCACCCACGGATGATGCTGACGCTGTTGATCTTCAACTATGCCACCGGGACGCGGTCGTCGCGGAAGATCATGCAGCGGTGCGAGCAGGATGTCGCCTGCCGGGTGATCGTGGGTGAGGATGCTCCCGACTTCCGTGCGATCAGCGAGTTTCGCCGTCGGCACCTGGCCACGTTTGAGACATTGTTCATCGAAGTCCTGAAACTGGCGGCGACCTCGGGACTGTTGAAGCTCGGCCGGATCGCGCTGGACGGGACGAAGATCAAAGCGAACGCCTCGCGGCACAAAGCGATGAGCTACGACCGCATGCAGACCGAGGAAGCCCGTTTACAGCAGGAAATCCGCGACCTGTTGGCGCAGGCCGAGGCGGACGATCAAGCGGACGACGCGGAGCACGGGGCGAATCGTCGGGGTGACGAACTGCCAGACGAACTGCAACGGCGGGAGTCTCGCCTGAAGAAGATTCGTGAGGCCAAGGCGGCGTTGGAAGCGGAAGCGCGAACGAAGGCCGCCGCAGAAAATGCGGCCCAGAACGCGATTCGTGAAGCCGAGGGAAAGGAACCGCAGACGATCAACTTGGATGAAGTCCGGCCCGATCCGAAAGCGCAATACAACTTCACCGATCCCGATTCACGGATCATGAAGGCCTCGAACAAGGGCTGGGATCAGTGCGGCAACGCGCAGGTTTTGGTTGACGAAGCGCAGCTCATCCTCGCGGCCGATGTGACGCAGCAAGCCAACGACGTGCAGCAGGTGGCACCGCTGCTGGAGCAAATGGAAGCGAATCTCGTCGACGCAGACGTGACCGCCCGACCGCACACCTTCGTCGCCGACGCGGGGTATTACAGTGATGCGAACACGCAGTGCGTGGTGTCGCACGACATCACGCCGTACATCGCAACGCAGCGATTGAAACATCACGAAGAGTTACCGCCGGTGCCGCGGGGGCGAATCCCGCAGTCACTCACACCGAAGCAGCGCATGGCCCGATCGCTGCGGACGAAAACGGGTCGAGCGACATATAAGAAACGGAAGGGTCAAGTCGAACCGGTGTTCGGTCAGATCAAGCAGGGAGGTGGTTTTCGACAGTTCGCGATGCGGAGCCTGAAGAAGATGCAGGCCGAATGGCAACTGGCGAAAACCGCCCCCCTGTTTGATCTGACCGAACACCGGTTCGACTTGTCCCTTCCTCTTCTTGTACGTCGCTCGGCCCACTTTCGTCCGCAGCGATCGGGCCATTCGCTGCTTCGGACTGAGTCCGTTGGGAATCCGGCCCCGCGGCACCGGCGGTAGCTCTTCGTGATGTTTCAACCTTTGCGTGGCGATGTACGGCGTCAGCTCGTGCGACTCGACGCGCTGCGTGTTGGCATCACTGTAATAGCCGGCGTCGGCGACGAAGGTGTGCGGTCGGGCGGTCACGTCTGCGTCGACGAGATTCGCTTCCATTTGCTCCAGCAGCGGTGCCACCTGCTGCACATCGTTGGCTTGCTGCGTGACATCGGCCGCGAGGATGAGCTGCGATTCATCGACCAGGATCTGCGCGTTGCCGCACTGATCCCAGCCTTTGTTCGAGGCCTTCATGATCCGTGAATCGGGATCGGTGAAGTTGTATTGCGCTTTCGGATCGGGCCGGACTTCATCCAAGTTGATCG
>JAKFUG010000070.1 GCA_021732785.1 Planctomycetaceae bacterium | reverse complement strand
ATCAGCCAGACTCCTTTCCCGCTGACGCGTGCTCAGTGGAGTAAACCGGGGAGTCTGGCTTTTTTCATTTCTCCTCTTCTGCGTAAAGACCGCTTTTCCTCGCACAGAAATCCGTCACGGCGTTGCCGACAGGGGAGCGCTGTATGGAACGCGCAACACGGGTCGTGCGCTCCCCTCCGCGGACTGCGCGTCGCGGCTAAATGTTTGCGCTGCATCATCGATTCACCGCGACGGTTGCGTTCTCGGCGTGCGGGTGGTAGACCATCGGGGAGCGACCGGTGCGCGCTGCTGTGTGTCGCGTGAACGAAACTTGATCTTTGACCCCTTGGGCGGTTTCCCCGCCTCGATTTCCCAGGAAGATGTTGAATGCCGATTGCGACACCCAAGCAATATGCCGCGATGCTCGAAGCCGCCCAGGCCGGGAATTATGCGTACCCCGCCGTCAACTGCACGTCGCTCAGTTCCATCAATGCCGCACTGAAAGCCTACAGCGATCAGAAGTCGGACGGCATCATTCAGTTCTCGACCGGAGCCGGAGATTTCGCCGCCGGGTTGGCCCTTAAAGAACGCGTTCTCGGCACGGTGGTTCTCGCCGAAGCCACGCACCGGTTGGCCGAGAAGCACAACGTGCTGGTCGCCCTGCATACCGACCATTGCCCGCCGAAGAATGTCGACGATTTCCTCAAGCCGCTGATCCAGGAAACCGCGAAGCGTCGTGCTGCGGGACTCGGCAACCTGTTCCAGTCGCACATGCTCGACGCCTCGAACTTGCCACTCGCCGAAAACATGGCGTTGTCGCTCGAACTGCTGAAGCTGTGTGCGCCGAACGAAATCATTCTCGAAGTGGAAGCCGGCGTTGTCGGCGGTGAAGAAGACGGTGCCGCGGGTTCCGAGCACGAACATGTTCCCGACGACAAACTCTACACGACGCCGGAAGACATGCTCGCCGTGTGCGAAGCGCTGAAGGGACAGGGCCGGTACATGTTCGCCGCGACCTTCGGCAACGTACACGGTCACTACAAGCCGGGTGCGGTACGGTTGCGTCCAGATATTCTCAAGAGCGGTCAGGATGCGGTCATCGCCAAGTACGGCAAGCAGGCGGAATTCGACCTCGTCTTCCACGGCGGATCGGGCACGCCGACGGAACAAATCCGCGAAACGCTGGCCTACGGCGTGATCAAGATGAACATCGACACCGACACGCAGTATGCGTTCACGCGGCCGATCGTCGAACACATGTTCAAGAACTACGCCGGCGTGCTGATGGTGGACGGCGAGATTGGCGACAAGAAGGCCTACGATCCCCGCAGCTACCTCAAGAAAGCCGAAGAAGGCATGGCGAAGCGGATGGCGGAAGCGTGCGAAGATTTGCTCAGCAGCGGCAAAACGCTGTTCGGGAAAGTCTAACGACCATCGCTTGCCGCTTTGCAAATCACAAGGTTTGCGATCATTCAACCCGGAAGCCCAGCCATTCTTATGGCTGGGTCTCTTTTTTGACGTCGCGATCTTTGGCGTCGGCAAAGCGCAAAGCGAGAATCAGCGATTCACGGTGGAATCATTCGTCGTTGTCATTCCCGCATCCGCGACTCGGACCACGAGCAACCGCTGCTGTTCTCCCGCGTTTTCGGTCTGACGGCGGAAGAACCGGCTGCCGGGAAGATCCGCGTTCTTGCCGTTGCAACCGATGACCAGGAAATCGCCGGTGCTCAATGTCACGCTGAATTTCAACGCATGGCGGACATCGATTTTCTGTCCGCCGCGCAGAGCCCATCCTTCGTCGCTGGGCGTCGGTCGCATTTGGGCCGCCCCGTGATGCACTTCCGGGGTGAACTCCAACCGCACCCAACCATCCTGCTGACGAACGGGTTTTAATCGCAGTACGCACCGCGCCTGAGCATATTCGATGGTTTCTTCGTCGCCGCTGGAAACGTAGATCATGCGGCATTCCGGAACGGAGTCGCTCGTGGCCAGCTCCGTTTCCTGGCCGCTGCGTAAACCCATTCGGCGACCGCGAATTAGACGATCGTCGTTCAAATCGTCGGTCACTACCTCTTCCGTAAGGCCGAGCAAGGTCTGCATCGCCGGGGGCGGGCTCGCACCTGTCTGGCCAACTCGAAAGCCGTGATCGATAAGCAGCGTTCGCGTTGCCGGCGGAAGCGCTCCGATCTGATCGAGTTCCTGCCAGACCAGCTTCGATGCCAGGGCGTCATCGCTCGGCCGCTCGATGAACACAATCTGCAACTGCACCGCGTCGGTGGCGGGGCGCAAGGCCGGCAATCCCCCACGGGATGTCGAGTTTTTGAGCGCTTCTTCCGATGGTCCGAAGAGCGCACACCCCCCCAGCGTCGCCGCCGTGATGATCACGACCGCAAGCCAACGCGCGCAGCGGAAACGGTCAGCGACCGGCACTGGACGGGTTTTCCACGAAATGAAAGGGAGGAAGGGATGGCGGGAAGATAGGACAGAACGGGCATTTCGGTCAATGCGAACCTTGTGACGCTTGCCGCTTCGCAGAATGACCGACTCCCGGTTTCAATCGCCGCACAGTTTGCAACCGGGGGCGCGACGTCGATACAGTACGAACTTCAACATGGCGACCAATCTGGCGGGACAGCATGCACATTCGGGACGGGATTCTGGGGCCGGAAGTCTGCGTGATCGGCGGGGCGCTGGCGGTCGCGGCGGTCGGTTACAGCCTGCGTCGTCTCCGGACCGAACTCGCAGATCGGGCGATTCCACTCACCGGAATGCTTGCCGCGGTCATCTTTGCGGGGCAGATGGTCAATTTTCCGCTGTTTGGCCTGCCGGTGTCGGGACATCTGCTGGGGGGCGTTCTTGCGGCGGTGGTGTTGGGACCGTGGGCCGGGTGCATTGCGCTTTCGCTGGTTCTCGTGGTGCAAGCCGTGCTGTTCGCGGACGGCGGCCTGCTGAGCCTCGGCGTGAACATCGTGAATATGGCGGTGATCGGTGCCTGGGGCGGCGGCGCAGCGTACCAACTCCTGCGGCGAGTGCTCGGCACCGGTCGGCAACCGACGCTGTTTGCGGCGATCATTGCAGCGTACCTTTCGGTCCTCGCCGCCGCCGGGCTGTTCTGTCTGGAGTTTGCCTTGACGCGATCCAACGCTGCGTTTGATCTGCGGCAAATCTCCGTCTGGATGCTGCTGTATCACGCGCTGATCGCCGTCGGAGAAGCCGGCATCACGGGGGCCGTGGTGGCATTCCTGCTGGCCCGGCGACCGGAATTGATTCTGCGCGAAACGGCACCTGTCGAACCGTCCCGCTTCCGTTCCGCCGCCTGGGGACTTGGTTTGACGGCCGCCGTGGTGGCGATGGTGGCTTCACCGTGGGCTTCGGGGTTGCCGGATGGCTTGGAAGCCGTCGCCGAACGGGCGGGGTTCAACTCGCTGGGAATGGATCGCCCATTGCTGCTGTCGGATTACGCCCTGCCCTTGCCGAGCGGGTGGGATGCGATTTCGGTGTCGCTTGCGGGGTTGCTGGGGACAATCGTGGTGCTGTGTCTCGGATGGGGTTTGAGCCGGTGGTTGCAACGTGCGACACCGTGAGGTGTTGATGTTGGCAACCACTGTGTAGTGTCGGCGCGGGGCGCGAAACCGCAAGCGGAGAAACGGGCTGTCGGAAACGATTCATTCCCACTGACAACGAACAACTGACCACTGACAAATGACGAACAACCCATCCCCCAGCGAATTCAAACTCGGCTTTGTCCTGACGCTGTTGCTCCTCGCGGGGTTATTGCCCGCAGAACGCTGGCCCGCCATCGCCTTGCTGGCGGTGATCGCGTTCGTGGCCCATGCGCTGGTGGAAACTCCCAGCGCGGTGCTGTGGCGGCGCGGCAAGCAATTCGCGGGAGTGGCGTTGCTGATGGGTTCGGCCGGGCTGGTCTCCCGTGGCGATACCGATGCCGCTATTGCCGTGGCGGCACTGATGTTGCGGATGCTTGTGGCATTTCTCGGCGGCCTGTGGCTCATGCAGGTGATGACTGCCGCAGAATTGATTCAACTGTTACGCCGTTGGTATTGCCCCGCCGCCCTGGTGGCGATTCTGAGTTCCCTGTTGCGGTACGTGGTGGTGTTGTGGGATGAACACGAACGGCTCATTCGTGCGCAGCAAGCGCGGGCCGGAGGAACGCCGCCGGGGTGGGCGTCGTGGCTCGCGGCGGTGCAACGGATGGGCCTGCTACTGCTGCGAGGCATCGATCGGGCCGAACGAACGCACCGCGCGATGGTGGCCCGCGGCTGGGATGGGACGGAACGGTGGCTGAACTGAACGGCTCTCCCCCCGCGATTGAACTCCGCCGTCTGACGTTCGCCTATCCCAGCGGCCGGAAAGTTCTCAACGACCTTTCGGCCACGTGGGCCACCGGTTCGCGCGTGGCCATTGTCGGTCCGAGCGGCGCGGGGAAATCGACGCTGCTCATGCACCTGATCGGTCTGCTACCGACGGTTCCGGTGAGCGACGGGCAACATTGTGCCGTATGGATCGACGGTGCGCCCGTCATCACCGAGCGCTTGCGGACGGTCCGGCAACACGTCGGTTTTGTGTTTCAAGACCCGGACGATCAACTCTTCGCCGCGACAGTGGCCGAAGACGTGGCCTTCGGACCGAAACTGCTCGGTTGTGACGCCACGGAAACACAATCGCGGGTGACGGACAGCCTGACCGCCGTCGGGTTGCCGCTCGTGGGCAATCTCAATCCGGGGCATCTCAGTTACGGCGAACGGAAGCGCGTCTGTCTGGCGGGCGTGCTGGCGTGTCAGCCGAAGGTACTGGTGCTGGATGAACCGTCCAGTAATCTCGATCCCCGTGCCCGCCGGCAGTTGTTGAAGATCCTGCGAGCGCTTCCGGTGACGGTGATTGTTGCCACGCACGATCTCGATCTCGTGCTCGATCTGTGCGACCGCGTGGTGCTGCTCGACGAAGGTCGGATTCAATCGGAAGGGGTGCCGACGCAGATTCTGTCGGATGAACTGCTGATGGAACGTCACGGACTGGAAGTCCCGTGGCGGCTTCGCCCGACGTCAACTTTTTGAAGAATCATACCATCCGGTCCCCTCGCCCCCGTCCGCGGGGGAGAGGGTTAGGGTGAGGGGGCTGATGGATACGCACGCCCCCTCATCCGTCCTTCGGACACCTTCTCCCCCGCGGACGGGGGAGAAGGGACCACGGCCACGCGGGTCGTGAAGAGGGAGATCACCATCGGGATCGTTCCATGGCAATCACGTTCTCCAACTGCTCCCGCAGCGATCGTTCCAATTCCGCATCCATCACCAGCGGCACCACGCGCACGCGCGGTTGCACGTAGACCAGCGATTGCGAAGTCAACGCCGTCTGCTTCCAATCGCGAAACGCCCACGCATACAGCGCGAGTTGCCAGCGATAGGGCGTGGCCAGCGCGGCATCGCTGCTCTTCGGATCGAACAACCCGGTCTTGAAATCGATGAGCTTCCACTCCCCGGCGGCGGTGCGATAGATGAGATCGCACGTGCCGGTGATGATGTTGCACACTTCGCCATTTGAAGACCGTGTGAACGGATACACGAATTCGACTTCGCGCAAGATCGTGGTCGCCGTGCTGATTTCCCGCATCACGCCGGAGGCCTCGAGATTCTCCAGCAATTGCGCGGCGGCATCGTGCATTTCCGGCGTGAGCATCATTCGCGCCCGCCTGGCTGCCGGGGCGATTTCATCGGGCCAACTCTCGGGCCGGGCAAAGTCGCATCGTTCCAGCACCGCATGGACGAGCGTGCCAAGGTCGCTCGCGGCGATGACCGGTTCGTTGTTGCCCCGCTGTCGTGTCCATGGTTTGGCTTCCGTGGGATACATGATTTCGGCCAGCGCTTCGAGTTGGCTGACGTTCCACCAGCGCGGAGCCGTGTCATCGGGAAGGATCGTTCGAGCGGATTCCGGCCAAGGCAACGGAACGGCCTGCGTGTAATTCGGGTAGATCTCCGTCAGCGGAATGGTGTCGCGCTGATGCGAGACGCGCTCGGCTTTCGGCGGGGCTTTGTGAGCGGTGACGTCGGGGATGGACTGTGGACCATCTGCGGAACCGTAGCTCCCGAGAATGGCATCGTGCCTGGGCAACCCGGTGTCGAGATGAAACTGCTCCGCCAGCAACCGCATCCACGGCGACTTCGGGGTTCGTTCCAGATCGGTCCCCGCGGAGAGGATCAAATGATCGGCGGCACGGGTGAGAGCCACATAAAACAACCGTAGCGTTTCATCGAGATCGGCGTCCTGTTCTTCGATGGTGAGCATCTGCAAGCCGAGGTGCGGGCGTTCTTCCCCGAACTCTTTCGGGATGCGGACGAGCGCTCCCCAGTCGCTGTGCAGATACGCCGCATTGCCGGGGGCTTTGCCGTAGCGGTTGATGTCGGCGACAACCACGACGGGGAACTCCAGCCCTTTCGATTGATGGACCGACATCAGGCGGATGACTTCGCCACTCTCGGGCAACGTGGTCGCGAATTCTTCATCGGTCTCGGCAAGGACCGACGTTTGCAGTCGATGGACGAAATCCCGCAGCGTGAAGGTCTCCGCCCGGTCAAAGGTCGCGGCTTGATCGATCAGTTTTCGCAGGTTGGCCACCTTGCGGCGACCGAGAAACTCCGCCAAAAGCGCGGCGTCATAACCCGTTCGTTCCAGGGCGGCGTGAAGCAATTCGGTGATCGGCAACCGATCTTTCTGATTCCGCAACCACGCTAATGTCTCGCCGGCGAAGCGAACTCGCTCCAGTTGTGCGGCGGGGAGGTTGGCTGCCGGGGGAGTCTGCAGGCGGTTCCACCAGTTGCCATCGTCGGGGCGAAGTGTTTGCAGCGTGTCATCGTTGAAGCCAAAGAACGGCGACCGCAACACGCCGATCAACGCCACGACGTCATCCGGATCGTCCAGACACCGGCAGAGATTCAACAGATCGAACACCTCCTGCTGCGAATAAAACGTCTTGCCGCCGACGAGGTAATAGTTGAGGCCGTAGTCTCGCAGCGCGTTTTCGTAGACCGACACATGCGTGAGCGCCCGGAACAGAATCACGATGTCGCCCGGTTCGACCCGCCGCAGGGTCGTCCGCCCGGTCGTCGGGTCTTTAGTCCGAATCCGCGGCGTGGGATCGGCAAGCATGTTCGCCAACCGGCGGGCCATCCAATCGGCTTCGCGCGCCCGCAATTGAGCCGCGTTCGGATCGTCTTCGTCGTCCGGTTCTTCTTCAGTGTCCCCGGTGCGCGCATTCTCGGCATCGCGATCGGCGAAGAGAAATTCGATTGTCGGCTTTGGTGACAACTGCACCGGATCAAACGGCACGAGAGGTTCGTAATGCGGCTGGAATTTGCGATAAAACACAAAGTTCACGAACCGCAGGATCTCCGGCTGGCTGCGGAAATTCGTCGTGAGCGACAATTGCCCGGCGGTTGGAATCTCTTTGCGGAGTTCTACGAACACAGTCGGGTCCGCGCGACGGAAACGATAGATGGATTGCTTCACATCGCCGACAAGAAAGAGTTTGCCGCGGGTGAGAGCCGCACCGCACAGCATGCGGACAATTTCCGCCTGCACCGGGTCGGTGTCCTGAAATTCATCGACCATCAGCAGACGTAATCCCGCTCCGAGGCGTTCGCGCACCGAGGGGTGATCGCGCAGGACATCGCGGGCGCGCAACAGCAGATCGTCGAAATCGAGCGCGGACGCCGTCTTCTTGCGGGCTTCGTATTCCGCGACCGCTTGCCGGGTAAGTCGCAATCCCTGACACGCCAGTTCCGCGGCGAGTGTCACGTCTTCGGGATCGATGTCGAGCTTCTCGATGACCTTGTCGATCTGGGCCCGCAGGTCTTTGAAGTGCCCGCTGACGGCGTCGTAGATTTCCTCGCTGGCCCACGCTGATTTCCCGCCGCCCCCTTGCACCTTGGCCGCTTCACGAAGAACCGTCAGTTCTGCGAGCGGATCGGTCCATTCGGTGGCTGGCGACAGCCGTTCGACAACGGTGAGGCAACGCTCGCGCATCGCCGCATGGGTCGGCACGTGCTGCGATAACAACTCGAGCACAGCAGGGACGCATGCGGCCTCGCGGACTTTCTTTGCGAGCTTGGGAACCGTTTCCGTGCTCCACGCGGTGAGCCAGCGCTGTGCGAGTTCTTCCGTCGTGGGATCATGCGGTTGCGACCAATCGACCCGAAACCGCTGGGCCACCAGACTCGCGAGCAGTTCCTGCGTGCGCTCCAGTCCGAACCGCAGTACATACGCCTCGGCGTCGGGATCCTCGGCGATCAACAATCGATGCAATGTCGTCTTGGCCGCTTCTTCACGCAGCGTATCTGCCAGCGCCGGTTCGAGCACTGCGAACCGCGGATCCAGTTGCGCTTCCACTGCGTGCGTCCGTAGCAATCCCGTGCAGAACGAATGGATCGTGCTGATGCGGGCGGCGTCCAAACCGCGCAGGATGCCGAGCCAGTGTTCGACATCACCGTCCGCACACTGTTCGAGCCGCTGCTGACACGCCGAGCGAATGCGGTCGCGCATCTCCCGTGCGGCCCGGTCAGTAAACGTGATTGCCGCCAGCGAGCGCAGTTCCGCTTGATCGGGACCCGGTTCGAGATGGGCGAGGAATCGCTGTGTCAGAACAAACGTCTTCCCGCACCCTGCCCCGGCGGACAGCGCGACGGAAACCCCTCGTGCCGTAATCGCGGCGGTCTGCTGCGGTGTCCATTGCGTCTTCGACATCG
Organism: Planctomycetaceae bacterium; assembly: GCA_021732785.1. Taxonomy (GTDB): domain Bacteria; phylum Planctomycetota; class Planctomycetia; order Planctomycetales; family Planctomycetaceae; genus DSVQ01. Next base: position 30,379 of record JAKFUG010000070.1, on the reverse strand, counting down.
ATCCCTGCTTGCGCTTCGTGTGTCCCGATGGTTTGCTGTCGCATCATGATGGAACTCGTGGACTCATTTCCACCGTACCTTGATCGATTTCGTCCGTCGATTGCACGCCCGAAGGACCGGTCGTATCCTCGTACCGTCGTCTGACCCATCCCCCTCGGCCAGAGAGTTTGAGCCCTTCCCTTCCCTGCGTGAAATTTATGACCGAGGCGGAAACGATTGTCGACATGACAACCCCCGTGCTACGGAAACCGGGGGGGGACCCGGGCAAGATGGTGGTCCACGGGCGCTGGTTTTATCCGGTGACGCTACTGGTGCCGATCATCGTCTACGGAACCGGTTATGCTTTGGCCGGGCGGTCCACAACCGGGTTGCTGCTGTTCGCGGTGATTGGGTCGTTGATCGGGCTGATGATGACGATGATCGCGATGGCATGGGGGAGCGCGATCGCTTTTACGGATGGCACGCGCGCCGGGCTGCTTTTTACAATCTTCCCGCCGTATATGCCCTACTTTGCCGCAACCCGTTGGCGGTGGATGGCACAACCATCGGTGCTGTTTCTCGCCGGGTTGATGCTCGCCGTGGTCACGCTGTGGACGGTGAAGTTGCTGACTCCGTCGCAGTAGTCCGTCACAGCAGAACGGGGCGGATCGGTTCGCCGCGGCTGATTGGCAGCGGGCGGTTCAAGGGATCGCGGATTTCGGTTTCGGGGTGGTAACCGAGGCGGTCGAAAATCGTCGCGGTGACATCGGCGGCGGAAACCTGTCCGTCTGCGGGATAGGCCGCGTGCGCGTCGGAACTGCCATGCACCACGCCGCCCCGGATGCCTCCCCCCGCGAGCGCCAAGGAAAAGACATTGCCCCAATGGTCGCGACCGCCGGCCCCATTGAAACGGGGCGTGCGACCGAACTCGGCCATCACTACCACCAGCGTTTCCTCCAATCGGCCGGTTTGCACCAGATCCGACAACAGCGCCGAATACGCCTGATCGAACGCCGGCATCAGCACGTTCTTCAACCGGCCCGCTTCGTTGGCGTGCGTGTCCCAGCACGGAGCATTGGATGGTTCTTCCGGACCACGGAACCAGTTCACCTGCACGAAACCGACACCGGCATCCACCAATCGCCGCGCGAGCAGCACGCTTTGACCAAACTGGCCGCGGCCGTAGCGTTCGCGCACGGTTGGTGACTCAAGGTTGAGATCACACGATTGCCGGGCTTTGGCGGTCCCCAGCAACGCGAGCGCCTGTTCGCGCTGCAGATTGTACGTGCTTTCCGCGGGGCCGCGATCGACTTCGCGCAGCCGGTGTTCCAACTGTTCCAGCAGCGTTTGCCGTTGCGATAACCGGCCGAGCGCGACATCCGCCTGCAATTGAAACTGCGGCACGGCGAAGTCGGGAGCCGCGGGCTGACAGTTGAACAACCACGGATCGGCGGCGTGTCCGAGAAAGCCCGAATCCTGACCGGGCCAGACCGACAGATCGGTATTGAAGATGTTGTGCGGCAGGCGAACGGCGGGGGGCAGTGCTGCGGGACCGTGATGTAGATGTTGCAGCACGGCACCCATGGTCGGAAAATTGTTCGGCGGTCCGGGATTCACGTTCTCGATGTTCAAGGGGACGTGCGGTTGTCCCGTGAGCATCTGATAGCCGCTCGACGAATGCGAACTATCGTTTGTCGACACCGCCCGCAACAGCGCGATGTGGTTGGTGAGCCGGGCCGTTTGCGGCAGCAGTTCGCCAAGTTGCATGCCCGGGGCGACGGTCGAAATCGGTGCGAATTCACCGCGGACTTCCACCGGTGCCAGCGGCTTGGGATCGAACATCGAATGCTGCGGCGGTCCTCCCAGCAGGAAGAGGACGATGCACGACTTGGCTTTCGGAACGCCACCGTTTGCGGCCCGCGCGGATGCTGGCGAACCAACCAGACCGGCCCCCGCGGCGAATGCGGACGCCGCACCCGCGCGCAGCACCGTCCGCCGCGACAAATGGTCGCAGAGATTCGGGCCGTGGTCGCGGATAGACAGCATTCGGAAGCAATCTCAGGCGACCCAGGGATAAGAATCCCTGGGCTTCTGGGTTACATCAATTCGTGAATGACCGCACCGGGTTCGAGCGCGGGGATTGGTCGGCCGGCATGGTTCAGGAAGTTCACCGTGGGGTCGACGCCGAGGACATTAAACATCGTGTGATGGATGTCCGCGGGGGTGATGGGGCGGTCTTGCGGGGCTTCGCCGAGGCGGTTGGTTGAACCGACAATCTGGCCCCCCTGCACGCCGCCGCCGCCCATCAGACAGCACATCGCGTTGCCCCAGTGATCGCGGCCGGGCGTGCCCATGCTCATCGGGGCACCGCCGTTACCGCCGTCATTCATCCGCGGCGTGCGACTGAACTCGCCGCACAACATCACCAGCGTTTTGTCGAGCAAACCCCGTTGGCTCAGGTCCTCGAACAATGCTGAAACGAGCGAATCGACCATCGGCAGCACGCGCTCATAACCGGTTTTCAAATCCCAGTGGTGATCCCAGCCGCCGAGATGGACGGTCACCATGGTCGAACCGGCCTCTACCAGCCGTCGGGCCAGCAGCGTGCTTTGACCCCAGCTATTCCGACCGTACCGATCGCGGTTCCGTGGGTCTTCGGTCGAGATATCGAACGCCTTCCGTGCCGCATCTCCCGCAACCATGTCATACGCCTGGCGATCGAACCGGTTCATCGATTCGAGCATGCCAGAGTTGTCCACATCGCGCCGCAGACGGTCGAACTGCTTCGCCAGGGTGGAACGATCTTCCAACCGCTGGATCGACATGCCGCCCGGCAACTGCATGTTGCTCACCTGGAAATTGCTCGCGTTCGGATCGCCTTCGGTTTCAAACGGATTGGACGACACGCCGAGGTAATTGCCCCCGAAGTAACCCGGCCGCAAGCCGATGCTCATCGCATACGGAACCGCTGCATGGGCAGGCATTCCCGGCTTTCGCGGCCCGGTCAATTTGGACGCAATCGCCCCGACGAACGGTGACTTGCCTTGCGTATCGGCCCCGCTCGCCCCGCCCCGCCCGGTCAGCATGTAATGCCCGGCGGTGAAGTGATCCCCCTGATTGTGATGCAGCGACCGCACGACCGAAAACTTGTCTGCGCACTTGGCCTGTTTGGGGAACAGTTCGGTGATTTCGAAGCCATCGACGTTGGTGCGGATAGGATTCCACAGCCCGCGATACTCCGCCGGTGCCTGCGGCTTCAGATCGTAGGTATCCATGTGCCCGGGACCGCCGTCGAGCCAGATCAGAATGATCGACGTGTCCTTCGCCGACGATCCCTGCGACTGCGATAGCTCCTTGGCCCGGAGAATCTGCGGCAGCCCGATGGCTCCCATCCCGGCGAGCCCAAGCTGCACAAAGTTCCGCCGCGACACCCCATCGCAATACCGCTGCGTCGCACCCATTTCGATTCGGAACATCCGTCACCTCCCGCCACCCGGTCGGAACATATCAACACTTGTCGATTCTAATCGGCAACCGGGCGGGGAGTCAAATCGAACCTTTCGGCGGCGTGAACAAAAACCCGTCAAATTCCCCCCGGCGTTGACGCTTTGCCGGATCACAACGCTAAAGGATTGTGGGATCGCCCAGAGTCTTGTTGAGCCGGACGGCTTCTTTCACAAGGCGGCGGACAATGACGCGGCTGACTTCCTCGTTCTCGTGCAACTCGATGGTGGCCATTTCGTACTTCCCGCCGGGCTTGAGTCGGGGCTCGATCTCACGCAACCGCTTCCCGCGCCAGAAGCCGAACAGCACGCGCTGCTCTTCCGCACGAATGAGCAGCACGGGACCGTTGGAAAGATACACCAGGTGGCCCCATTTGATGACTTCCTCAAGGGGACAAGTCGCCCGCACCAGATCCCGCAACGCCTCGACCATCGCCTGCCGCCACCCGGACAGCGCCGTGATGTAGTCGTCGGGGCTGGTTGCCGGAGTGGATTTCTTCATCATCGCGGGCCCTCTACAAACAAGAGAGTGTTGCCGAGTCATTATCGTATCTGAACGGCCCCAGCGTCATTAACGAACAATGAGTTCCGAACACCCGAGGCAATCGCGTGACAACGAGCAGACAAGTACCCTTAAGCTTTCCATGTTGTCATGTTCTCTTTCGTGCGCGTCTTGCTGCAACGATTATCCCGCCTGCAAACGATCGTTGATCGACAACAGAACCGTTGTATGACAGGCAGTATTGCGTCCTGGCTATCGCTTCCGTAAGCCACCTGTCGTCAATTGAGGGTGGGGCGCTCATCGGATCCTTGCATTACCGGGAACTTCTTGATTGAGGTCGGTGAAAGGACGATGCTTACTCCAGAGGTTTTGGTCTCGCCTCGCGCGACTGTGTTTGTGCTCAAGCAGTCACAGTGCCGCCAGACTTTCGATGATCCCCGCGCGTCGGTCTGACGCTGCGTCATTGATGGTCATCATGCTGCCCTCGCAGCGGACCGGTGTCTTCATCCCCTTGGGTCCTGGGAGGGAATATGCTGCTTTACAGTCGTTGGTTTCAGGCTTGCAGTGCCGCGGTGCTCGTCGGGAGCGCGGTGAACATGATGGCGGCGGAAGAGGATGCCGCTTCGCGTGTGGCGGCTCATCTGGCAGCCGGTGAATTTGGTTTGGCCGCCGATCAAGCCGCGAGCGTGAAAGATCCCGCAGAGCAGGCACGTCTGCTGAATCAGATTGCCGCCATGCAGCAAAAGGGAGGCGCCGACAACGCGGCTCGAGCCACGCGACAACGCATTGCGATGCCGAATCTGCGGGCCCAGGCGCAGGGTCAGGCGGCTCAAACGCAGTCGTTAACCGGCGGCGGATCGCGGGCGGACTTCACTTCGCTCATGATGCTCATTCAGGAAAACACGTCGGGGCAATGGGAACAGATCGACGGCGTCGGCGGGACGATGTCGCCGTTTGTCACGGGGGTCACCGCCGCGCCGCTCGCGCTGCTCAATCGCATCACGACGGCCGATTCCACAGGCAAGCTGACGGCGCTCAGTTCGGGAATGCGGCAGGCCGACTTGAACACGGACATGGCTCAGCCGAGTGCGATGCGGCTGGTCTCGCTGACCCGGTTAGAGCACGAAGTCACGCGGCGAATGAACGAGGCCTTGCCGGTGCCGGAATCGATGCTGCAACTTGCCGGGCTGACACACGTTCAATATGTGTTCCTCGACAAAGAGTCGATGGACATCATCATCGGCGGCCCGGCGGAAGGCTGGCAGTACAACGCGCAAGCTGAAGCCATCGGTCTGAAATCGAATCGGCCGACCATGCACTTGGACGATCTGGTGACCGTGCTGCGAACCTTCACACGCAATCAACCCGACTTCGGCTGCTCGATCAACACTCGCGATGAAAACGTCCAGTCACTACTGGCCTTCGCGCAGAAGTCGCAATCCCGCGGACCATTGAGTGCTGGTGCGGGTGTGCGAAGTTGGGTGAACCAACTCCAGAAAAAGCTCGGCCCGCAGGATGTGGTGGTCTGGGGCGTGCCTTCGGATAGCCATGTGGCCCGCGTGATTGTCGAGGCCGATTACCGCATGAAACTCATCGGCATCGACAAACTCGAGGGCGGGAAAGAAATCCCCAGTTACTTCGAGTTACTGCCCACGGCAATGCAAAAGAATCCTCCGGCAATGGAAGCCCTGCGGTGGTGGTTGGCGATGAAGACCGAAGCCGTGACCCACAGCCCGGATCGAACGGCCTTTGAAATCGTCGGCTCATCGGTTCTCTGTCTTTCCGAAAACCAGATGTTGACGGCTGCTGGAAAGCATCTGCCGACCGGGGTGTCGGAACCGATCAATCGCAAGTTCGCCGAAAACTTCACCCAACATTATGGAGTGCTTGCGCAGCGCGACATCGTCTTCGCAGATCTGCAAAACGTGTTCGACTTGGCACTTGTGGCGGCGCTGATCCGACAGGAACGACTCAGCGATCGGGCGGGCTGGGATCTCGGGGCCTTCGCGAACAATGGAGCCTATCGGCCATCGACTTATGCGGTCCCGAAAGAAGTGGAATCCGTCGTGAATCACAAGGTTTTCAACGGCCGAGATGTCGTGGTTCAGGTCGCCGGCGGGGTGCGAGCCGATGTCGTGTCGGTGGTCAAGAATCCTGAATTGGCCAAGGAAGCCCCGCAACTCGCAGCGGTCGCTCGGCAGGCGGAAACCCCGAAGCTGCCAAGCGGACGCTGGTGGTGGGATGCCGCCACAAAAGAATAACGTGAGGGCCTGACTCAACTACTGCGCCGACAACAGCGTCACATCGAAGATGAGAATGCTGTTCGGCGGAATGTTGGATGAACCCCCGGCTCCGTAACCGAGCGCGGACGGAATCAGCAGTTTGGCCACCGTGCCCACCGGCAGCAGCGCGAAGGCTTCGTCCCAACCGGCAATCACCCGCCCTTGCCCCAGCGTAAAGCGGAACGGCGAAACGTGATTGAACGCCGGGTCTTCATTGGAATCGAATTTGGTTCCCCGCGTGCCGTCGGCGTTCAGCAAGTAACCGCTGTAGTTGGCGGTGATGCTTTGCCCGCTGGTGGGGACCGCCCCGGAACCTTGCGCGGTGACGACATAGTTCAGGCCGGAGGCGGTTTTCGTGGCCGTCAGTTGATTGGCCGCCAAAAATGTGTCGATCGATTGCTGTTCGGGCGAAACGGGTGTGACGGTGATGGTTCCCGTTCCCTGTGTGCTATTGCCCTGCGAATTCTCGCTCACCACAGTGACCGTAGTCTCGCCGGCGGGAATGGTGGTCCCCGCCAAATCCACGGACCATTTCCCGGCTGACGGGGACGTCAACTTCGCATCGGTCCCGAGCGTGTACGTCGTCGTCCCCACGGTCACCTTCAGAGTCTTCGCGTTGACCGAATCCCAGGTTCCCTTCACGGTGGCCGGTACCGTCGCGGCGGAAACGGAGTCGACGGTCGGAGCGCTCGGCGGCGTGATCGTTTTCGATGTCATCCGAATCAGCGTCGGCGGGACATCATTCACGGCACCGTTATTAGCGACGTTCAACGTGCCGGTTTGAGCGGAGTCCCCCTTGAGAATCTGCTGTCCGTGAAATCGGTTCGGGCCGTCCGCGGAGGCATTCACATTGATCGCGCCGCTCGCGCCCTGACGCACGGCAATCATTTTGTTGTACGTCGACGCGGTGGTCGTGAGTTTGCTGCCAGTCCCTTGCTGGAAGACCGAAACCGGACCATCGAACGTCGTTCCCTTGACCGTAAATTGCTGCACTTCGGCACGAACGGGCCCGTTGATGGTGGACTTGTCGACGGACAACGCCCCCGTAGGTTGCGTACCGAGAAGCGCCCGCAACGGCCCGGCAATCGTCGACTCCTGTGTCGTCATCGTCGTGTTGCTGCGGCGTCCCACGACGGTCACGGAATCGGCATGCACCTTGTTGAGCGTCAACGAATTCGCGGCTCGATCGTTCCCGAAGCGGACTTCCAACCACGCCAGACTGGCCCGACCATCTCCGGTAATGGTCACCGTATTGCCAGGGGCATTCAGAGCGATGAACAGCGGCGTTGCTTTGGACGTGCTGATGGTGTGCGTGGTTGCGGTCACGCCATCGACGCTGAGCTGCGTTCCGGTCCGGGCGGTGAGCGTGATCTGCGACGCCGTGTAGGTGATATCGATCGCGTCGCCGGCGGTGTCTTGCCGCGAACCGACATCAACCAGCGAAACGCCCTGGCTGGTGGTCTCCACCGTCACCACATTGGCCAGCATCCGTCGGGGCTCGAGGCAATCCATCCGCCCGATCATCGCAGGTTGGGTCGGAAATTCCCGACGACGTGCCCGGGGGCGTGCCGGTGACCACCAGGTGCGAAGACCGCGGAGCCAATGGCGAGAAAACATCAGGTGGACTCACAGCAGGCGTTTGAGGACGAGTTCTCTCCGAACCTCAAGTATGCCCCCCAATTTCGGACGACGGTAGACGGGAATCGCCAAAAAAAGCGGAATCGACGAAAGCGCCGCTCGACAGGATTCCCATTATGGCTGTTGTGATGAAAATCGGTCGCTGGGTGACTCTTGATTCCTTGCCCGCAGGTCGTTAACCTGTGCGATTCCTCGGTTTGGAACGAAAAGCGTCCCACACGTCTGCGGGAGCCACAGGAGTGAGTTGGTAATGGGCGTCAAGAAGACTGGCAAAGGTCGGCGAAAAATCGGTCGGAAAAAACGCAAGATGCGGAGCAAGATCCGGCATCGCAAGTCGTAACGCATCTCTTTCCGACGCAGTATGTTCGGCAACGCGGACCCCTTCCAGTCCCCGGTTGACGTACGGCGAATGAAAACACAGCACGCGACGGGATCCTCTGGTTTCCGTCGCGTTTTTTGCTGCGCGGATTTGTCCGTCGAAGACCGCTTTCCGGAACTCGCGCTTCCGTGAGAAACCTCATCCTTGACACCGCCTTCACATCAGGCGATGCTCATGAGAATGTTTTCCTTCCCGATTGCGCCGGTTTCTAACAGAACCGCCGCCCCGCCTGCTGAAAACTCATCCGCCTTTCGCCCTGCCAAGGACGTCGTGATGTCACGTTGCCTGATTGTCTGTTTCGCCGCGATGGCCGTTCTCGTCGGTCGCGTCGGTTTTGCTCAGGACGAAGCCGCGCTGCAAGCCGCGGCGAACGAAGCCAGGGCGAAACAAACCGCCGGTGAACCCGCCGTCCATGCCATTCGCGAACAGGCCAAATCGCTGGCCGAAGCGGTCACGAAGCTGAAGCTGGAACTCTCCAAAGCGGAGGCGACCGCCAAGGATCTCGAAGGCAAGTTGCCGAAGTTGCAGGAAGCCGTCAAAAAGCCGGAAGCCGATCGGCAAGTCGCGCAGACTGAATCCGACGCGGCGGCCAAAGTCGCGGAAGAAGCAAAGGGCATAGACAACGAAAAGGATGCCGCCGACAAAGCCAAAGCCGCCGCCGACAAGTTAGCGGCCGCGGTGAAGGCCCACGACGAAGCCAAAGCCGCCGCGACGACTGCTGAACAGGGTCTCGCCGCGGCGAAGCAGATTGTGGCCGAGCACCCTGCCAAGATTCAAGCGGCAGAAAAAGTCGTGGAAGTCTTCGCCCCGGAACACGCCAAATCGGAAGCCGCGTATGCCGCCTTAACGAGCGATACGATCACAAAACTCGTCGCCCTGGAAACGTTCCAGGTCGCCGCAGGGACGCGGGTTTCGTTTGCCAAGCAGGTCGCCCCCGTGTTTGCCCAGCGGTGTGTCGCCTGCCACAACGCCCGCACGGCCAAAGGTCGTTTCAACCTTGAAACCTACGCGAACATGATGAAAGGGGGCGAATCCGGCGCGGCCATTGTCGCGGGCAAAGGTGCCGATTCCAATCTCTGCGTGGAAATCGAATCCGGTTCGATGCCGAAGGATGCCGATCCGCTGACTCCCGAGCAAATCGCGCTGGTCAAAAAGTGGATCGACCTCGGTGCCCCGCTCGACGCCGGCATTGTCCCGTCGGCAGCATTGATCACGATCATTCCGAAATTGACGCAGCCGAACCCGCCGGAATCGTACCGGGTGCCGGTGCCGGTGCTCGCGGTGGCCATCAGTCCGGACGGCAATCTCATTGCCTCTTCGGGGTATCGCGAAGTTTTGTTGTGGAACGCCGCAGATGGGCAACTCGTCCGGCGGATTCCGAATCTCGCCGAACGTCCGCACGACATCGAGTTCACTGCGGACGGCCAACAAATCATCGTTGCCGCAGGGACACCGGGACAAATGGGTGAAGTGAAGATCTTCAACGTCGCCGATGCGGCCCTCGTCGCGGACTTGTTTACTACCGACGACGAAGTCTTCAGCATTGCCCTCAATGCGGATGGCAGTCGATTGGCCGCGAGCTGTGCCGATCGCAGCGTGCGGGTTTTCGACATGGCAACGCGGAAACAACAACTCTTCGTGGAAGATCACGCCGACTGGGTGATGGACGTCGCATGGTCACCAGATGGTTCGAAACTCGCGACCGCCAGTCGCGATAAAACCTCGAAGGTCTTTGACGCGAAAACCGGCGAAGCGATCTCCACGTTCAATGGGCATGCGAATCCCGTCTTCGGCGTGGGATTCCTGCCCGACAATGCCCAAGTCGTCTCCGGCGGACGCGATAACAAACTCCGCGTGTGGGCCGTGGCGGAAGCCAAGCAGGCCCGCGAAATCGGCGGCTTCGGCGGTGAAGTCTTTCGGCTGACCGTCCTGCCCGATGGGCACTCGCTCAGCACGAGTGCCGACAAGCAAATTCGTTTGCACAACCTCGGCAACGGTCAACAGGTGCGCGCCTTCGCCGGTCACAACGAATGGGTCTACGCCGTCGCTTATCATGCGGCATCGAAGCGCGTGGTCAGCGGCAGCCACGATGGTGAAATCCGCGTCTGGAACTTCGACGACGGCAAATCGCTGCTGAATTTCTTCGCCGCCCCCGGTTACAAGCCCGCGGTCGCGGTTGTGAAGTGATCGGACAACGCCGCACCCCGGCTGCTTTCTCGCAGCCGGGATGTTTCGTTTGATGACATCATGTGGCATTCAAGACCTCGATAGAGTCACTGCCATTGCGGTGAGTTGGGTTGAACTTTGCGTGGTGTGAGAATTGCAGTCTGGTCTCTTGAGGCCCAACGGGCCGGCCGTTCCAATAGAAACGGTTGCCCTAACGATTTGAGGCCTGAAGGGCCGACCATTCGCGAGGACAACAAACGGCCAGCCCTTCAGGCCTGAGGATCACGGCGGCGTTGGCTTCGCGCTTTCAACAACGCTGGCACCCCGCTGGGGTGCGGGTTATCTTTGGACGCAGACCGGTGGTGTCGCTGCGCTCAACCACCGGCTAATGGCTGACATCCCTCCGGGATGAGATGCGTCTCGCTTCCTTACACCTCCATGAACTCCTCACCACAAGGATCACACCCATGTCACTCGCTTTGGGATTACTCGTCATGACGCTTGCGGGGGAACTGCCGGCGAATGACGCCGTGCAACCGGTGAAATTGCTCGAAGTGCATGCCTATTGCGAAGGCGTGGTCTTCGATCACGAAGGCCGCGGGTATGTGTCGCATGGCGACCGCATCACGCAGTTCACGCTCGATGGGCAATCCAAAGTCTGGGCAACCACCGGTGCTCCCAACGGCCACAAGATTCTCGCCGATGGGACGCATCTCGTGTGCGACGCCAGCCATCATGCGGTACTGAAGCTCGACGCCGACGGCAAGCCCCTGCCCCATGCTGCCGATAAGTGTGACGGTAAGCCGCTTCGTGGGCCGAACGATCTCACGCTCGATACCCCCAACGGTGGCTTCTACTTCACCGACCCCGGCGATTCGGGCATCAAGAACCTCATCGGCACGCTGAATTATGTCAACAAGGACGGCAAAGTCATGCAGTGTGCGGGCGGATTTGCCTACCCCAATGGAGTGGTTCTCACCCCGGACGGCAAACGCATTCTCATGGCTGAAAGTCAGAAAAACCGCGTCCTCGAATTCACGGTCGTCGCGCCGGGTGAAGTCGGCGTCATGAAAGTCTTCGCGGAACTCCCCACCAAGAGCGATCCCGTACAGATCGACAATCAACCGGACGGCATGTGCCTCGACGCCGACGGCAATCTGTACGTCGCCCACTACGGCATGAAGCAGGTGCAGGTCCTCGACCCCTCCGGCAAGCTGATCCGTCGTTACGGCGGCGGCAACGTCACCACCAGCAACGTCGCCTTCGGCGGCCCCAACCACGACCAACTCTTCATCACCGGCGGCTTAGGCCCCGAAAACGGCGCTGGCGGTTTGTTCCGCCTCGACCTGAAAACGAAAGGCCTCGTGATTCTGCCCGCGAAAAGATAAGACAAAAATATCGGGTGCCACTGGCGGCCGCTTTGGGCCGCCAGTGTGCATAGCGATCGACGTGGCCTGTCTCGATATTTCCGTGACAGCCTGGTTCACTCGTGGTAGGCTAAAGCCATCGACTTCCCTCGGAGCAAGAACATGCACTCCATCCAGCTTTCCGACCATGTCTACCTGCGAGCACAACAACGTGCCACGGAAGCCGGATTTCCGACGGTGGATGAATACGTGACGGAGATTGTGGAAAGCGAGTTGGTTTCGGCCACGAATCTCGATCATCTGTTTACAGCCGAGATCTTGGCTCAACTCGATCAGATTCACGTAGAAGTGCAAGGTGGTGCAAAGACGTATTCTTCCTGCGACGTCGACGAACACTTTCAGCGAAAGTCGCAGGCATGGCGCGAAGCGCACTGCGAATAACACTGGAATTAGCGTTTTCGCCTACCGGGAGTGACGCAGTCCTGCGGACGGTCAACCGAGGCCTATCCTCAACAGTTTCGTCCGTGACTCCTGACGTGAGCGCCCCTACTTCACTTTGAACGGGCTGTCGCCTTCGGTGTTGAGGCGGGTTTCGATGTCTTCGATGGCGGACCGCAACGTGTCGCGGGCGGCTTTGTCTTTTTCTTTGGCGACGTTGCTTTTCAGCTTCGAGATCGACTTCTTCGTGCCGATGGTGCGGAGAATATCGTACGCTTCCATCCGCATTGAGGCATGTTGATCCTGCGTCAGTTTCAGCACCGTGTCCTCGGCGACCGGGCCCATATCGCGCAGGGCCGAACTGGCGCTGATGGCGAGACTGCGATCGGTCATTAACATTGCGGCTCCCCGCGCGGCGGCTTCCGAGGGGTGATTCGCCAGCACTTTGAGAATGTCGGCTTTGTTCCAGCCGTTATCGCTCAGTTTGCTCACGAGGTACCGCGTGGTCTTGTCGGTCGACCACGTGTCCATTGCCGGGAATAAATCGTTACTGTTGTGCCAGGCCCAGGTGCTGGAGGTGGCCCAGTTGGTCAATGCCGTACTCACATCGTCCAAACGGTTGGGGTCGGGTTCCATCACGGCGAGGGCTTTCAGCACTTTCCGGAGACTCGATCCCCAGGCGCCATCTCCCTTTTTCAGGACGCGAATCGCCCAGTCAATTTCCGTTTCGTTTTTGATGGGGTGTTCGTCGGCTTCGCGCTCCTCCCGCTGTTTCTCGGCCAATTCCGCCGCGGTCGGACGGCGCGGCAAGTCGGTAGGAACGCGCGCGTTGATAACCAGTTTGCGAGTGTTCTCGTCCAAGTCGGCAATGCTGCCGAAGCCGATGCGGGCCGTGAAATCCTTGAGATTCGTCACGGGGGCGAGAAACGCCCGGAACTTGCCGGGACTGATGGCCCGCGGTCCCACGACAATCAGGCCGGTGCCCGGCTGGCACTCTTTCAATTGCGTTTCGAGATAATAGGCCACGCGGTCGGCTTCGCCTTCGGCGTTGTTGATGTCGACCGTCAGGACGTTTTCCTTGCCGTGCTGGATGTAGAGTTCTTCTTCATCAATGTCGGGGATGGGCGTGGGAATGAAGGATTGAATCGTCAACGTGCGGGACCCGGCATCCGTCGCCACGATGTTGCCCACTTTAAGCCGTGCCCCGAAGGCTGCCAGATCGTTGATGGGGCCCGCGTAGTACACATGTCGACCGGTTCCGAACGGTCCGCCGCTCACTTGCGGATAAGGGACATCGGAACGGACGGCCTTATAGCGATACCACACCATGCCGAACCCGGCACTATCGGACACGGCTTTGTCTTCCGCGGCTTTGCGATTCGCTTCCGTTTGATTCTGGGCATCCTTTTGCCCGGCTTCGTAATCAGCGTAGGCAGCCTTGAATATCTTGCGTTCGAGGTAATGGTCGGCATCGGCTTCCGGACCGGGAACGCCGTCGACAATCACGATGGCGATCCGTTGTTGACCGTACTTGTCCTTGACGGCCTTGTAAGCCCGTTCCAGCGAGGCCTGGGCAAGATTCTGCTCGTATTTCGCTTTGTTGGCGGCATTCACGGCGGGATCCACCACGGGGGCCGCCGCGACCGGGGCATTGCCACCTGCCGGAGTGGAGATCGGCGCGGGTCCCGGAGCGGCGTTCGTTCCCGGTGCGGCATTGGTACCGGGAGCGGTTGTTTGATTGCATCCCAGACTGGCGATCACAAAGCCGCCAAGAACCCACAGTGCGACTGGCCGAGGCATTACCGACGCTCCGAACGATGTGGAATTGGAAGAGATGAATCTGCGAGTACAGACGTCATGACGTTACCGAAAGATCCGCGTCCCTTCAAGATAAACGGGGAACGGACGCGATTCCCTTATCGAACATCGCCGGAGTCAGCGGCCAATTATGGCGTGAGAATCCGTGCCGCCGCTCGTTCGCCGCTCTGGATGGCGTCGGGAATGCCGACTCCGTGGTAGGCATTGCCCGCGATCGCGAGTCCGGGGTGCGTGGCGGTGAGGCGTTCGATTTCGGCGACGCGGTCGAGGTGGCCGAGGTGGAACTGCGGCATCGCGTTGGGGTAACGGACCACGATGGCGAAGTCGGGTTCCCCACGGACGCCGAGCGTGGCCGCCAGTTCTTCGCGGACGAGTTGAATGGTTGCGGCGTCATCGAGATCGGCGAGTTCGGGTTGCATCGCGCCGCCGACGAAGGTCCGCAGCAACATGCGTCCTGCGGGAGCGCGATTCGGGAATTTGCGGCTGCTGAATGAGACTGCGAGAATGCGACGGCGTTCCCGGTGCGGAATCACTAGACCGAAGGCGTTGAGCGGATCGGCAATGTCCGCGAGGCGATGTCCGGTAACGACGATCGTGCTGGAGGCGTATTCGATCGAGGACAGCGCACTCGCGAGTTGTGGGTCAAGGTTCCCTATGACGCTTGCGCTTCGCAGAGCCGGAAGCGTAACAATCACCGCATCGAAGTCACGGGCAAGCGACTCGCACGGGGCGCGAAACCGCAAGCGATAATCGTTACCGTTCTCGATACGATCGATGCTGTTGATGGGCGTGTTGAGGTGCATCGTGACGTGCGGGGTGATCTTCGCGACGAGAGTCTCGACGAGTTCCTGCATCCCGCCGCGAAGACCGGCGAACAAGCCATAACGAGCACCGCTGCTCGTCGTGTCGTCTCCCGTTGCTGATTTGCCGCGCCGCATGGCCCGCAGCAGGCTGCCGTATTTTTGCTCCATCTCCAGGAACCGTGGCATCGTCGCCTGCAGGCTGAGTTTCTCGGGGTCGGATGTGTAGATACCGCCGACGAGCGGTTGCACGAGACGGTCCAACGCTTCACTTCCGAACCGGCGGCGCACAAAGCTGGCGAGCGTCTCATCCCCCTGCTCTTTCCGCGGAGGGATAAAGTATTCCCACCCCATGCGGAGTTTGCCCCACGTCGACAAAATTGGCGACTTCAGAATCGGTCCCATCGCCGTGGGACTGAGTAACTGAAACCCCTCGGGGACGGGATAGGGCCGGCCATCGTACAGAACCAGCGCCCCGCGGTGCTTCGTATCGGTCGCTTGCAAGCTGTCCGCCAGGCCGAGGCGTTGGCAAAGTTGCAGCGCCCCCGGTTTGTTCGTGATGAACGAATCGCCGCCGGTGTCGATGATGTAACCGTCGCGCTCGATGGTGCCGACGAGTCCCCCCCAGCGTGATCCCGCTTCAAACAGATGGATATCGAGCGGTCGGTTGCCTCGGAGTTCGATCAACCGATGTGCCGCCGCGAGACCGGTGAGTCCGCCGCCAAGGATCGCGATTCGGTGAGGGGGTGAGTTCATCATGAATCAAAAGCAACCCACGGAAGGCATTCCGTGGGCTTCAGCGGGCGGAGAGTTCGTGGACGATTTTCACGAGGGCATTAACGTTCTCGGGCGGGACTTCCGGGAAGACGCCGTGGCCGAGGTTGAAGATGTGACCCGGACGACCGGCGGCTTCATCGAGGACGGCTTTGGCTCGCGATTTCAACGTCGGCAGGTCGGCCATCAGCGACACCGGGTCGAGATTCCCCTGCACGCCGACATCGTAGCCCACGGTCTTCCATGCCTCGGCGAGACTGACGCGCCAATCGAGACCGATCATCGACCCGCCCGCTTCGCGCAGCAACGGCAACAACGCGGGATTACCCGTGAGAAAATTGATCACCGGTGTGCCGGGACGGATGCCGTCGATCACCTGTTTCGTGAAGGGCATCGCATACCGACGGTAATCGCTGGGTGACAAGCATCCGGCCCAACTGTCGAACAGTTGAACGGCCTGGCAACCCGCATCGATCTGCGCGTTGATGTACCGGATCAGACTGCGCGACAGGCGGTCCATCAGCGTCCGCCAGGCCCCTTCGTCACCGTACATCATCGACTTGGTGAAGACGTAATTTCGCGAGCCGCCCCCTTCAATCGCATACGACGCCAGCGTGAACGGCGCTCCCGCAAACCCGAGCAGCGGGATATCGGCAGGAAGATCACGCCGGATCAGCTTCACGGCATCGAACACGAAGTGCATTGAGCCGAGGTCTTCGAGTTCCCGGAACCGATCCACCTGGCTGGCATCGCGGATCGGGTTGTGAATGACCGGTCCTTCCCCCTTTTGATATTCGAGGTCGATCCCCATCGGCTCGAGCATCGGCAGCAGATCGGCGAACAGAATCGCGGCATCGACGCCAAGCAAGCGCTGGGCATCGAGCGTCACTTGTGCGGCAAGGTCGGGCCGTTTGCAGAGTTCGATGAACGTGACCGCATTACGGACGGCCATATATTCGGGGAGATAGCGACCGGCTTGCCGCATGATCCAGACTGGCGTGCAATCTGTGGGTTCACGGCGGCAGGCCTTCATCAGGCGGGAATTGTGCAGGGCGGGCGTTGTCATAGTGGATGGATTGTAGTCGACGAGGACACCGGGCGAAATCGTGGGAAGTTGAGGGTTTAAGTTTGTAGGGTTTGCCGAGTCTTCGAGGCGAACCACGTTGATAGCGTGACTTTTGGTTCGCCTCGAAGACTCGGCAAACCCTACCCAACTCGTTTCGATGCGAGGATCGTCGGGGCGCGTTCGCTCGTTTCCCGGACGAGTGTTCCCATCTTGCCGTGGGCGGGTTCGATATCGACGGGCAATCCGTACGATTGAATCGTTTCGGACGCCGTCGGGCCGATGGACGCGATCACACATTTTGCTGCGTGCGCGAGCCATGCCTCGCGCACGCCTTCTGCATCGGCCATCTTGATGACGTTGTGGAGTTGATTCGCACTGGTCAGCATCAGCACGTCGAACTTGCCCGCGATCGTGTCATGCACGGCGGTTCGCAGCGGTTCCGGGTCTTCGGGAAATTCCCAGCGGTACACAGGAACGGTGAGGATCGTTGCCCCTCTTGATGATAATGCGGCATAGAACTCCGCATTGGGAACGCCGTATTCCTGCACGGCCACGCATTTTCCCGTCAGAGGCACGAACTCATCGAGCGTTTGCAGCAGTTCCCGCCAGGTATTCGGTTCCGGGGCACGGTGATCGATCCGGACGCCCCATTCGCGCAGCACGGCGACTGGTTTCGGACCGCGGACGACGACCGTCACACCGTCCAGCCAGCGGAACAGATCTTCTTTGGGAAACCGCGTTTCCACCGCCGCGAGCAAGGCCCTGGCCCCAACGCCGGTCATGAAGACGACCACACCGATCCGACCTGCGCGGAGTTCCTCAACGAAGTGGAACACCGCGGCGTGCTCATCCAGCGGGACTTCGCGCATGGACGGCGCAATTGTCGCCTCGCATCCATAACGCTCCAGCAGCGACTGCATTTCCGGACTGCGGCGGCTTTCGAAGCTGCAGACCCGCAACGGTGTTTCCGACGTCATCGTTTTTGTCCCCTGCTGACCAGCGTAGACCGGCGAGGGGTGAATGACAATTCGGATGGGAAGTTGGTGATCACTGCGAAGCGAACGGTGCGGAGCGCGAAACCGCAAAGCGGGATGGGAACACCGAAAAAAAGAACCACCCGCGACGGAGAGCAAGCTCTTCGTCGCGGGTGGTGTGGAATCAAGTCGACGACTGAGAGTGTAGGCGCTCGCCCGGGATGAACCCTACGACCCACCCCGGCTACACTCCCAGCCGATCGACTTAATACGCTGTGTTTCAATCATGGTGAGCGACCCCGTTTTGCCTGTTGCCGCTGCACGAATTTTGTGTTTTGCAATCGCTGTGCCATGCCGTGGGAATCGATTGTTTACTGGCAAAACGTCCTGTTTTCCCGGAGTTTTTTACAGTGAAGGTCTCCATCACGCTACGTGATCGGTTTTGACCTGCCTGTGTTCCGCGCGGAAATGCTTAGCGAGAGCGCGACGATCGCGCGGCGCGTTTCACGGTCATCTTTCCGTGGAACGCTTTTCGATTCCGGAGACCGTGGGCTAGAATTCGGCCTGACCGCTGGCCGTTTTCCATGAAGGGCCGGAATTTCCTTAGCGTTGCCTTTGTTTTCCTTCCCCGAAGCGGGATTCCCTTTGTGAGTCACATGCTGTCTGTCGCGATGCTGCTGGCTCAGCGGACCCGCCGGATGCCGATTTCGGAGCCGCACGAGTCGTCGTGGGTCTTCTGGCTGATGATGTGGGGCATCGCGTTCGTGGGCTTCGCGTATTCCGCGTTCTGGATCTGGATGCTGATTCACAGTCTCCGTTTTGAACCGGACAAAACATTCTGGTTATGGCTGCTGATTGTCGCCCCGTTTCCCGGTGCGGTTGTCTATCTCGTGGCCCGTGTTATTCCTGCCGCCGATTGGAATACGCCCGTCTGGTTGCAGCGGTTTACACGATCAAAAGAGTTGGCGCGGCTCGCCTCGGCGACCGAAATGATCGGCAATGCCCATCAATTCGTGCAATACGGCGACGCGCTCCGTGATACCGCGCAATGGACGGAAGCTGCGCGGGCTTATCAACAAGCGTTGAAGAAAGATCCCGACTGCTTGCCCGCCCTGTGGGGAGCGGCCCTGGTGGCGACGGAGCAGAAAAAGTGGGATGCAGTTTTACCGCTGTGCCGACAGATTCTGGACCGTGATGCCCAGTATCGGTTTGGCGATTGCTCGTTCGCTTACGCCAAAGCCCTGCTCGCGACCGGCGATAAGGTTGCCGGACGGGCGCATCTCGAAAAGCACTGCCAACGGTGGCGTAGCCCCGAAGCGGTGTACCTGCTCGCCGAGCGCTGCGCCGAAGATGGCGACACGGTCGCGGCGCGACAACACGTGATGGATGTCATTCGCGATATCAACGGCAGTCCAAGCGCCATCGCCCGCAAACAAGGCCGCTGGAAAAGCCGCGCGCGACGATTGCTTCAGAAGCTACCCCGCGGCACATAGCCACGCTCACGTCCGATTTTCGCATGTGTGCCACTGGCTCTGCCAGTGGCTTTACATGTTGAATGGCACACATCCATGATCAGCAATCGATCGTGTTCTCGACTTCCCATGTCGACACCGCGCTGGAGTAGTGTCGCCATTCGGCGTGCTTCAGTTTCAGATACGACCGCGTGAATTCCGGCCCGAGGCCGTTGGTAAGTGCGGCATCCTTTTCGAGCGCGCGGAGTGAATCGAGCAGATTGTCCGGCAAGGCGCGGAGCCCTTCCATGCCCTGCCGATCGACATAGGCGTTGTTGTCGCGCCGCAGGCCAGGGTCGCGGCGGCTGTCGATGCCATCCAGACCGGCGGCGAGAATGGCCGCGGGCATGAGGTACGGATTCGCGGCCCCGTCGGACAACCGCAATTCAAAGCGGCCCGCTTCCGGGATTCGAATCATGTGCGTCCGATTATTACCGGTGAAGCTGACTGTGTTCGGCGACCACGTCGCACCGGAGGTCGTCACCGGCGCATGAATCCGGCGGTACGAATTCACGGTCGGGTTGACGATTGCGCACAACGCTTCCGCGGAGTGCAACACGCCTCCAAGAAAATGATATGCCATTGGCGACAAGCCCGCTTCGTCATCCGAATCGTCAAACACGTTGGCGTTCTTCTCGCGATTCCACAGCGAGACATGGACGTGACAGCCATTCCCCGTTAAACCGGAGAACGGCTTGGGCATGAACGTTGCCCGCAGGCCGTGCTTCTCGGCGAGCGATTTCACCATGTACTTGAAGAACGTGTGCCGGTCCGCGGTCGTGAGTGCGTCGGCATATTTCCAGTTGATCTCGAATTGCCCGTTGGCGTCTTCGTGATCGTTCTGGTACGGCTCCCAACCGAGTTTCAGCAAGCTGTCGCAAATCTCGGAAATCAGATCGAATTGCCGCACCAGAGCTTGCTGATCGTAGCACGGCTTCCGTTGACCGTCGCGCTCATCGCCGACGGCTTGGCCATCTTTCGTGAGCAGAAAGAACTCGCATTCAACGCCCGTACGCAGTTCGTAGCCGCGTTCGGCAGCGCGGGCGAGCGTCGCTTTCAACACTTGCCGCGGGGATTGGGCCACGAGTTTCCCGTTCATATACAAATCGGCGGCGAGCCAGCCAACTTCGGGCTTCCACGGCAATGGAATGAGGCTGTGGGGATCGGGAATCGCGAACACATCGGGATCGGCGGGCGTCATGTCGAGCCATGTCGCAAACCCCGCGAAGGCCGCCCCGGTTTCCGCCAGCGCGTTGATCGCCGCGGCGGGAATCAGTTTCGCCCGCGATGTCCCGAGCAGATCGGAATAGGAAATCAGAAAGTAGCGAATGCCGAGTTCTTCGGCGCGCTGCTGCAGCGACATGGATACGGCCTCTCGGTTTGTCGGTCCGACCGGGCCTGCTAAGCGCTCAGCAGTTCGGCGATGGCGGTCTTGATCAACATCTGGTCGTGGGGCGACTTCGCGGGATTCCCCGCGCGATGGCCCCACAGGGAATGAATCGGACGGTAAGTGGCATGCGGCATCAGGTCGGCGTCGGCACGGCTATCTTCGGGCGTGAAATACAAATCGTGGCTACCCGGCATGAGGAGCGTCTTCGCGGTGATGGAACCGAGTGCCGCGGGCAAATCGCCGTGAAATGTGGGATTCGCGCTGACATCGGATCGCTTCCACGTTTCGATCATCGACAGCAAATTGGCGGCATCCCGGCGGAGAAAACTCGCTTCCCAATCGCGGATCAAGAAGTCTTCCAGCGATCCGTAACCGAGCTTCAAAAACATTTGCTCGCGGTAAAACGCCTGCGAGAGTGCCCAACCGGCATAGACTCGGGCAAACGCCCGCAGTCCCCGTTCCGGTCGTGCGGTGAATCGGTCGCCCGCCCATGCCGGGTCGGCGGTCAAGGCCCCGCGAAGCCCTTCCAGAAACACGAGATTGTGCGACGACGTTTTTGCCGCCGTGCAGATGGCGGCAATCCGGGCGACGGACGCGGGATAGAGCACTCCCCAATGCAGCACCTGTTGCCCACCCATCGACCAGCCATACGCCAATGCGAGCCGTTCGATGCCGAAGACATCCTGCAGCAACTGTCGTTGCGCGGTCACATTGTCGATGTGCGTGAAGACCGGGAAGCGACCACCACCGTGCGGTTCCGGCAAGTTGCTGGGCGACGAGGAAAGCCCGTTGCCGAACATGTTGGGGATGATGATGAAATACCGCGTCGGATCGAGAATGCGGTCCGGGCCAATCAGCCAGTCGATATCGGTGTGCTGTGCGGCGTACGAAGTCGGATACAGAATGGCATTCGACTTCGCCGCATTGAGCGTCCCATAGGTCTGATAAACGAGTTTCGCTTCCGGCAGCACGAGATCGCATTGCAGACGGAAATTCGACAGCGAAAACAGTTCCGGTGTTGCCGAATTCGCAAACGGATGGGGAGTGCTCACTTTCCCTCCCGCGGTACCGACGTCAGCGTTTGAACGATCAGCCGATTCGCGGCGACATAACTCGGCGCGAGGTGCGTCAAATTCTCCCGCAACTTCCGATGCGCCTGCGGCAGCAGATGAAACGGAATCGACGGGTAAAGATGATGTTCCGTGTGGTAAGGCATGTTCCACATCAGCAGCCGGACGGGGAACACCGTCAGCGTGGTGCGCGTGTTCGTCAACCCATTTTCATCCTGCGTGCATCCGGTGTGTTCCGCAATCAGGATGGCCCGCAGCAACGGTTGGGCAAGGATGGCGGGCAGGAACCAATACAGCCAAAAGAAGTGGTATCCGAAGGCGATCGACACCATCCCCGCGAGGTAAATGGCCGTCTGGAGGGACGCCGACAAAGCAATTTTGCGGCGGGCATTCTCGGGAATGAACGGCCACTGTTTCGTGATGCCGAGTGCCATTTTGGGGAACAGAATGAACCGCGGAAACCAGAACGTGATCCCGCTGATTTCGAGGAAATACTCCCACAGCGTGCGTGGCTTCGGGGACATCAATTCGGGGTCGCGCTGCGGGTCCTGCGTATACCGATGATGCCACGTGTGGTAATGGCGGTAGTACGTGAAGTTATAGAAACTGAGCAGCCCGGCAATCCACCCGGCGATTTCATTGAGCATGCGGTTATCGAACGCCGTGCGATGGACGCATTCGTGCATCGGCGCGAACATTGTGACAATGGTGAAGCCATGCAGCACCATCGCGGGGAGCATCAGATACCAGTGCGGCTGCGCGAGCCACACCAGCGTTCCGGTTGCCGTCATCACCCCGAGGTGGACGCCGAACCGCAACAGCCCGTGCGCATCGGAGCGGAGACTCAACGACCGCACGGTGGCGATGTCGAGCACATTGCGGCCCGGCAATGCCGCCGTCCCCATGTCGATCGGGTCACCCGACGAAACCGTATCCGACGCCATTCCGCGCAACTCCGTCCCACGAATTCCGACGGGAATGGTCCCATCGAAACAACCGGCGAGAACTCGGCCAGAGCGCGGCGGCCAGGAACTGTCGTCCAGCAGCCTACCCTGACAGGCCGCACGGCTGCAAGCGCGCGGTGGCAGCCATGAAAACTCCGAGTTCAAATTCAGACCAGGAGCCACCCGCGGAAACCCCGCGCGGCGTAGTACGACTGGGCACCGTTGTGATACACGAACACCTTGCCATAACGGCGGTCGCAAAACAGGGCTCCCCCCAGTTCTCGAACGTCGGGCGGCGTGCTGACCCAACTCGAGGTCTTCGTATCGAAGTCACCCAGTTTCTGCAGCGTGCGGTATTGCTCCTCGGTCAGCAGTTCGATCCCCATCGCGCGGGCCATCTCAACGGCACTGTTTTCCGGTTTGTGTTCCTTCCGGGACTCTCGCGCTTCACGGTCAAAGCAGAGACTTCTGCGCCCCGCCGGGCTCTCGGCGGAGCAATCGCAGAACGTAAACTGCCCCGTTACTCTGTCGTGGTCGATGACGTCCGGCTCGCCGCCGGTGGACTCCATTTCACGGAGCGACTTCAGTGCTGAAGCATTCCCTTCGAGCCGGGCGCGGACATCAGACCAGGCCATTCCCGGGTGACGCTGCATGTTTTTCTCGAAGCGAACTGCAAATCCATGCAACAGGTCGTCTCGTTCTCGCGCCTTCATGATGCTCGGGTGTCTTTCTGGCTGGTGAGAGACGGGAGTTTCGATGGCCGTGCGTTGGCAGGCTTGCTTCGTCCCACTTCGGCGTGCCGATATTGTACCCGATTCGGAAGCGTTCGCGATGAGTACATCGATATTGGCTACTTCCCCGGTTTCCAGATCGTGTCCATGAATTCATGATGTCCGACTCGGCTGACGCCCCGCGCGATCGTGGCCATGATGGTCCACCAGTCGCGATGTTTCAGGGCGTGTGCGGGAATCCACAGGCCGGGCAGCGCGGAACTCATGATCATCTCGTTGTCGGCGGTTTCGATCGCCGAAAACTTGCCGTCAACCAACCGATTCCAGATCCATTCCACGGGCTCCGTATCCCGCACGGCGACGTATTCGATGACGCCATGTCGCTCATAACAATCCCGTCGGTGTTCGTAGTCGAGCAGGTCATCCCCCGGGAACACATCGAGCACAAAATTGGGCGGTCCGTTGAAGCAGTCGTACGACGGGCCGGGATCGCATTGCTTGAGCGAACCGTGGTTCACCTGCACGAGGACGCCCGGACAGAACTGCGTGTCGTCGTCCAATTGGACCATCGCGTGAACACAGCAGTACAAACCGGGCGAGAACAGCCGGTAGGAGTTGAGGCACATGGCGAGATCGGTCAACAGCGCCGATTGCCCGACATCGAGTTCCCGGAACATGGCAGCCCCTCTTCGGTATCAACGAAAACGTTCACCACCCGCCGAACGACTGCGGTAACCCGGCGGCGGCCAAAAACCGTTGATTTCAGAACCCGCCCGATCCGCCGCTCGGGTTGACCGCCTTGTTCGGTCTCGGTTGGCCAGGCTTTACTCATTTGCCCGGCTTACGTTCGAGGATGGCTCGTCTTTGTCCTTCCTCGGCAAAGTAGTAGGCCAACTTGCCGGGAACGCAGGAGATGATGGTACCGAATCCCGCTTCTGTCGTTTGGTCCATTGCTTCGAGTAATGGCATAATATGGCCATCAACGGGACACGAACACCCAAACACATAAACCAGCTTGAGGCTGCCTCTTTCCCGCAGCATCGCCGCAATCTCTGCATTGCGAGTTGTTGAGCGCGGGTCACGAGGCAGCCAAGTGACATACTTTTCGTTCAAGTCGCGGCAGTGATTGAGTCGGTTCAGACACTCGATTCGGCGTTTCGGGTCATTGCTGCCGAGCAAGAATTGATACCTGTCTTGCTTCTCTTTTGAGATGAAGGCGGCGATGAATTGTTCCTCGTGCTCGTTCATGCGCTACGTCACCACACGAATGCGATAGCCACAAGCCAGCCTTGCCGAAAGGCCGAACGTCACGGTTAACCGGGCCGCGGCCAACCAACTTTGATCTCAGAAACCGCGCGGCCCGCGGCTCCGGTTGAACCAATTGTTCGCCCACGCATGGAGGCAGCGCTCCATCATTGTGTGCCAGTAACGTCGTCGTCTGTGATTGGTTCCTGAGTCGCCCAGTCCGGATTCTCGCAATCGACAATGGCAGTCTTGAAACAGAGCTGATATGGCGCTCCGAGTTCGATTGCCTCCCAATCATCAGAATTGTGAACGCCCATCCGCATTGCGGACCGCCCCGCCGGATTCCCGTCACGATCAAAGTACTCAATGAATAGCCGGCTTGCTGGTTCTTCAAACTGGCGTGTTATTTCGAAACGATCACCCCGTTCAGCGAGAACGGTGCACTGGTCCTCGATGGAATGGACCAGCACGTTTGCACGCGTTAGCAGTGTGTCGCCATCGAAGAAGGCCATCTCGACTCGTATCGCTTTCATTGTTGGACTGCCAGTCTTTCATCGGGCGAACGCCCAAGTTAACCCGCGTTGTGCCGCGCGAGCGATATTGATGACACTCAAACCCGCCCGCGGCACAATGTCGGGTTGAACCGCTTGTTAGGCGCTAGATACCATAGTCACCGAGCCGATTCTGGCAAGTCTACCGCAGATTTGATCTTCACTGATTCACAAACGCTTTTCGCTTCGGATTCATGGCAAGGGCGGGCGGGCAATTATGCAGGAACGACTCAACGCTTCCGCCCGACCTTATCCATTCCAGTTCTTCTGCATAGATCGGAACCAATTCAACGACTTGCACCTGGCGAACACGTAAGTCAACAACTGTTTGGGCTGCGGGTATCTGGCGAGGGTGGGTAGCGAGAAATGCAGACATGCCCGTTGAGTTGTTTACCTGTTCTCCAAAGTCGAGTGTGTCGCCGCAAATAAATGGACAGCGGTCGCGAAGTTGATACGCCAGGTATCCGCAAGCGAGTGCCCAACTGTCATCGGAATCGCGCATCGAAATGACGAGTTCCTTGTGACCGCCATCGGGCGGATGAAAATGGGAAAGGCCAAGCGTGAACCCTGTGATTGCGTTGGCTTCTGGGTAACCACGATAGATGGCAACAAAGATAGAAGGCTGAACCCCCGCGTCCGATACTTTGACGAATTTCGGTTCGCTTCCCGCAAGTCGGTCAAAATGGGCGAGCAGCTTCTCGGCAGGCTCCTGATGATGCGAGAACAAACGACTGATCGCATTCCACATTACGGAATTTGCCTTTATCGCCTAACGACAGCGTTCACCTGCCGGGCCGCCTGCAACGGCGAGGTGTCTCGCGAAACCAGAATGGCGGCCCGGTCAGGTGCAACGTCATTGTTCGGCGTTTTTCCGCTCGGCGTAGCTCTCCGGCGTCCACAGCCGGCATTCGGCGTCGTGGAGCCAAACGCCATCAAACCGCTTCCGCAACGCCGACCAAATATTCATTAAATCGGATTCGCGACACCACCCTTGCAAGCTGGAGCCGCCCCATACCAAGCCGTCGTCTGGTTCCATCAGTGTGAAGTCAAGTTCCAGATACCGGTCACCGTTTTCCCAGAAGGCTTTCCACTCCCAGGAGGTAGGCTCGGCAGTGTTGGTTCGCCGCATACCGGGGATTGCGAGCAGTGCCGCGGCAACTTCTTCCGGCGCGTGACCAACAATCTCATCGTATACCTGAAAGCTGTACAACGGCTGTTCGATGTCGGGTGGCCCTGGAACGAGCGCGAGGCCCTTCACGTCGATTAGCGGCTCGTCCATCGGAACGCCCGTTTTTGTAGCCGAACAATTGATTCGACAGAATCCCCACAGTGTTGATTCTGTCCATTTCGGCCCGTATTCTGTCTATGCGAAATTCCGGTTGTCAATTGTCACCAGTGAACATTTCTTGAGATTTCGAAAAAATGGCGGCGGCAAACCCCGTGGCGGCGTCACCGAAATTGCTCGTGCGAATGCGGGAGCGGCTCCGGCTGCAGCACTATGCGCTGCGCACCGAACGGGCTTACCTCGACTGGGTCGAAAAATTTCTCCGCTATCACCGCCGTATCGCTGGGGTGTGGAAACATCCCACCGAACTGGGAGCCGCGGGCGTCGAAGAGTTCTTGACGCATCTGGCACTCCATCAGCGCGTGGCGGCGTCGACGCAGAATCAGGCCTTGTCGGCCCTGCTGTATCTCTATCGTCAGGTGCTCGAACAGGAGTTACCGGCGATTGATGCGTTGCGGGCACAACGTTCAAAGCGGCTGCCGGTAGTCCTGTCTGTCGATGAAGTGCGTACGTTGTTTCAGGAGATCGATACTGAACAGGAACCGTTTCCGCTGATGGCCGCTTTGTTATACGGAACGGGGATGCGGTTATTGGAATGCCTGCGGCTGCGGGTGAAGGACGTCGATTTTGCGCGGTCGCAACTGATTGTGCGGGAAGGAAAAGGGGACAAGGACCGGGCCGTGCCCTTGCCGGCGAAGCTGGTGCCGCGGTTGCGGCGGCAGATCGGGCATGTAGAGGTCGTGCACGCTGCGGATGTGGCGGCGGGACAGGGGGCGGTGTGGCTGCCGACGGCGCTGGCGGAGAAGTATCCGCAGGCGAGTCGGGAGTTGCAGTGGCAGTATCTGTTTCCGTCTAAGCGGTTGAGTGAAGACCCGCGCGAACCGGGGACGCGGCGGCGGCACCATATTCATGAGAACATGCTGCAGAAGGTGGTGCACCGGGCCGTGCAGGCAAGCGGGCTGATGAAGAAGGCGAGTTGTCACACGTTGCGGCATAGTTTCGCCACGCATTTGCTGGAAGCCGGTTATGACATCCGCACGGTGCAGGAATTATTAGGGCATGCCGATGTGAGTACGACGATGATTTACACGCATGTGCTGCAGCGCGGCGCGTGTGGAGTTCAAAGTCCGCTGGATCGGCTGTGAGGAAGCGTTGCCTGGTCGGGTCGCGCCTCAACGGCGTGGCATCCATCGATTTCCATTGATGTCTTGCCCCCGTGCCGACCGACACGGCATAATGCGCTGTCGCGCTCGGAATGTGGGATGTGTGGTGCCCGGTTCGGAAGGGGCTTGGCTCATGGAACGTCGTTCGTTGCCCGCGGTCGATCGTGACGCGGCTTTTCGCAGCATTGTCACCCGGCGGGATGTGTTGAAGGTCGGGCCGATTGCGCTCTCGGCCGCGGTCTGGCCGGGGCTGGGGTTGCAAGCCCATGCGGCGTTCACTCCGGCGGCGGGGGCGAAGGCCAAGTCGGTCATCTATTTGTGGATGGGCGGCGGCGTCACCCACATCGATTCGCTCGATCCCAAACCCGAAGCGCCCCCCGAAATCCGCGGCCGTCTGGATGCCATCGATACGGCGTTGCCTGGCGTGCAGTTCAGCGAAACGTGCCCCAATCTGGCGAAGATTGCGAACGACTTGTGTGTAGTGCGGTCGTTTTCGCATGACAGCGACGACCACCTGTTGAGCCAGGTCTACACGCTGTCTGGCAGGAAGGTGACGCCGAATCAGCTTTTCACCGAACCGAACATCGGCTCGATCGTGCAGTACCTGATGGGACCGCGGAACGGGCTGCCGGGGTACATTGCGGTGCCGGGGATCACACGGCCGGGACCGCCGCCGCACAATCTGTTCGTCGGGGGGTGGCTGGGAGGACAGTACGCTCCGTTCTGTGTCGGTGGGCAACCGGAACAGCCCGATTTCACCGTCGGCGAGAAAGCC
Organism: Planctomycetaceae bacterium; assembly: GCA_021732785.1. Classification (GTDB taxonomy): domain Bacteria; phylum Planctomycetota; class Planctomycetia; order Planctomycetales; family Planctomycetaceae; genus DSVQ01. Next base: position 2,028 of record JAKFUG010000070.1, on the reverse strand, counting down.
CTCGACCCGTCACCTCGGGCCGATGAAAATCTCGTCCCGCCGGAGTTGCGATTCCCGGATGGCCTCAACGTCGGTCGCCTCGAACGCCGGGCATCATTACGGAGCAGTCTCGAACAATCGTTGAAGACCGCGGCGACACTCGAAGACTTCGCGACCCTCGACGGCAACTACAGCGGGGCGATGCAACTCCTCGCATCACCGCAGGTACGGCAGGCGTTCGATCTGTCGAAAGAAGCGGTTTCCACGCGCGAGGAATACGGTCAAACCAAGATCGGCGGTCGCTGTCTGGTCGCCCGGCGGCTGGTGGAATCGGGAGCGCGGTTCGTCCTCGTCGATTACGGCTACGATCCCGACTACGGCAACCTGTGGGACATCCACAATGTGCCGGAGCAAAAGTTCCCGCACGTTTCCGACATGTGCAAGCGGGGCTACAGTGTCGCGGGGATGCAGAAGGCATTCGCGGCCCTCATCACCGACCTGAAACAACGCGGGTTGCTCGATTCCACGCTGGTGGTCTACCTCACGGAATTCGGCCGCACGCCGAAGATTAACAGCCTCGGCGGCCGCGACCACTGGGGCCGTTGCGGTTCGATGTTCTTCGCCGGGGCCGGGGTGAAAACCGGTCAGGTCGTCGGCACCACGGACAAGCACGCGGCGTATCCCCTCACGCGGCCCTACGGCCCCGCCGACATCGCCGCCACGATGTACCACGCCCTCGGCATCGACCCGGAACACCGCGTCCGCGACATCCAAGGCCGCCCGGTGGGGGTGATGGATCATGGCGAAGTGATGACGGAAGTGCTGGCGTAACGAAAGGAGCAGCGATGACGCAAACGATTTCACTGGAAATTGAAGTCCCGGGCGATCTTGGCAAGTTTCGATTGCCACAGGCGCTGCGGGCGAAACTGCAATCACTTTTAGATCGTCAGGACACAGGGACACCATTAACACCGACTGAACGGGATGAGGCGGAAGCGCTGGTGGACATGGGCGAATTACTCAGCTTATTGAAATTACGATCAGAGCGATTGCACGAAGACGGAGAAGATGGAGCCGTGCCGTGACTGCGATCCCGGCGCGGCTGCGGAAGCAGGTTGTGAATCGCGCCGTCGGCCGTTGTGAGTATTGCGGGTTATCGCAGAGTGGCCAGGAGGCGACATTCCATATCGACCATGTCATTCCACGATCAGCCGCTGGAGCGACTATGTTGCACAATTTGGCGCTGGCCTGCGTTTCGTGTTCGCTGAGAAAAGAAGCACGACAATTTGTGGCTGATACCAGCACCGGTGGCCTTGTCCGGCTCTTTTCGCCACGCGCAGATATCTGGAGCGAACATTTTGCCTGGAACGACGAGCAGCTCGTCGGAATGACAGCAGTCGGCCGGGCCACGATTGACGCGCTGCGACTGAATCGGCCGCTAATACTGGCGATTCGCCGTGAAGAAATGGTGCGCGGCCGACATCCACCCAGTTGACCATTGACCAAACCTATCACTCTCTCCGACAATCTGAGGGACGATGGGATGTGACGTAAGTTGGGGCGAGTCCGTGAGTTCCACCTTGTTGCTGACGATTGTCTGCCATGGATGTAAGTGTTCCAGACGCGGCTCGGAGCGTCCGGGCTCACAAGTGGCGGGACGAATCAGGCCTTCTCCAAAAATCCTTTCATAAACCCAGTCGTCCAAAGCGACGTCTGGGTCACCCGTCAAGAAGTGTGGTTTTGCAATCGACAACCACACACAACGGCACCGTGATTTCACTGTTGAACAGTCTTCGTAGAGGAATGCACGCTGTGTTTCAGCGACTTTGGGGCAAAATTAGAGAATTGCGCGGATTACGCGCTGAGATGTTGACACTGAACGGTGCATTCCAGCGAGAACTCATCGCGGTCCAGCAACTTCTCAGGGCAATCGCATGTCGGCGGCGTGAATTGGTCCAATGATTGCATGGGGAGGGCCTTCGTCAAGGGTTGCGGAATTTTCCGGTGTGGTTGACGAAGGAGCGCAGCGATGGGGACGGGACCGGCTTG
>JAKFUG010000015.1 GCA_021732785.1 Planctomycetaceae bacterium | reverse complement strand
CCATCGGAGCTTCCTTGCTCGGACGGATTCAAGACTTGTAAGCACCTCGAATCGACCAGCAAGAAAGCTCCTTCTGCTTCACCAGTTTCCCCAGCGACAACAACGCGCGGATGGCCAAAGTCGAGCTTTGAGGTGTCGAACGTTGGCCGCGGCAGGGTTGTCGACTTCGACAGGGCTTTTGCCGTTTATGTGGACGTTCGGGTCAAGGCATGCTGTTTTCGCAGGGAGAAGGGTAACAGAACTCCCTCGGTGATCACAGTTTCTTGATCCGATTGCCCACTCGAACCTCTCTGGCTTTGAGAACTTTGGCATAGATTCCACGGAGCCGGAGTTGCTTTCCCGTCGGCGAATTGACGACCTGAAGAGCCGAAGGGCCGAAGCGTCGGCTGAACTTGGCACATCCGTTATGCGACTGTTCGGTGATTTCGATGACGCATTCGCCAATTTGCAGTGATTGGCCCGGTTGAAGGTTCTCTCGACTGAGATCCAAATCAACAAACAGATTGTCACCGGCCAATTCCCAGCGCTGTCGTTCGCCCGCCAGCAAGTTGATCATCCGCGAATTCATGATGCAGATTTGAACGTCCGGATGCGGTAATCCATTGGGGAGCTTCAACCAGCAACCGCGTGCCCAGGCATCGCCTTCCGTGCCTCCTTCGGGACTGAGACGACATTGTTGCAAGCTGAGCCTCTCTTCCGATCCCGGTCGAATGACGATTGCGTCGAGCACGCCATTGTCCGGAGGCGACTTCCTGATCTCCGCCAAACCTTCCCAAATTTCCGCTTCCGTTCGGTGAGAAACATCTAACATAGAAAACTCGCGCAGCTTGTGTTCGGGATGATTACATTGTCATCGTGGCGAGGACTTTTTCAATGGCCCGTCGAATCTCCGTCAGTGGAAACGGGAAAACATTCAAAGCCGTTTGTCCCAAGCCACGGCGAGATTTTGAAGCCGTCAATCGAATGGCGACCAACTTCCAATGCTGCGGTCGCGAGTGTCCGCGATAGGCTGGCGAAGTGCGGGTGAGCAGGCGTTGTCAGCCAACCGAGTCAGGCGCTTTGTCCGGTGAGGCGGTGAACTCACCTTCTTCGGGGCCGTGCCTGGATCAAGACGGCGAGCTCCCCATCGGGCAACTCTTGAAACGGGTCGGACCACTCTTTTCATCAGAAATTATCGTGCTGCCGATTTGCAGCACCGCAATCTTCCTTCACAGCATCGCGCGCTGTCGCAAGCATTCAGGATGATGCCGGACAACATGTCTTATTCCGAGCCGGCCACGGCGTCTTCCGGGCCTCGAGGTTGGCTGTTCGCGAATTCGGAGCGCGGTTTCGTGCTGCTGGAAATCGATGGCTCAGCCTCGGCGTGATAACGCTCCACCCGTTCGGCTCCGCATTGCTTCAAGATTGCCATAGCCACGACATCGCGATCACCCGCCTCCACGGTGATTACGGTGTGCCCATCCTCGAGCGCGTGTTCAAAGATGTCCGCTTCGGCTGGTGAAACTCCAATGCCGAGCAGTGCTCCCACCAGACTGGCGGCCGACGCTCCGGCCCCGGTGCTCGACAACGCTAGCCCTGCCCCACCGGCGATGGCGGGTGCAATCGCAGGCAAGGTCTCGGTCGCGGCTCCCATGCCCCACATCCATCCCGCGCTTGGACCCACTGCGGCTTCTTCACCCGCGTACGAAGACTCGTCCGCATGATGATGATCCGCATTCACAAGCCCGAGGTGCGAACTCCCGAACCCGGCAATGCGCAGTTGCAGTAACGCCTCCTTCGCCTGCCGGGGGTCTTCGAAAACAGCAATCACAGTTTCATGACGGCTTGGTAGCATGTCATTCTCCTTGTTGTGGATGCAGACCGGATGAACGGAATCGGTTCCGTTTTCCGCTCTTCTCAACGAACTCTTCGATAAGAATGCAATCCGCGTTCCCAGAGGAAGGGTGAGCGGATTTCGCTCGGGGCCACAACTTCAGAACATGTCTGTCATAATGACAGCCCCCCGCGATCGCGTTCGATCGCAGGGGGCTCATGGCGTCGTCGTCAACATGATCAGGGGCGTTAACGCGCGGCGGAGTCACGCTTCACTTCGACTTTCTCGATGATGTAATACGTGTCGATCTTTTCCCGCCATTGCGTATCGGTGGCAAAGTCGGGCCAGTGGCTCTGGTCAAAGCCGGGAGCATTCTTCAGTCGCTCTTCGGAGAGGTTCAGAACCAGGTAGTTGGTGCTGCCGTCCCGATGCCATTCGAAGGCATGGGGCGGAACCGCAAACAGCTTGTCGCCCAGCCCGAGAAAACCGCCGTACGACACCGCGAAGTAACGGATGTTCCCTTTCGACACATCGAGGACGATATCTTTCACCGTCCCCAAGTCTTTCCCCGCGGCGTTCTTGATTTTCATTCCCACGATTTCCGCCGCGCGCTGACTCGGTTTCACATCGGCCGCCACCTTCTTGGCAGAGGTTTGTGGTTCTTCTGCGCGGACCGAAGTGGCTACGGTGGTGGCGGCCGCTAATGCGAGCGCAAGTGACATTGTGCGAAGCATGATTTGCCTTTCGTTGCGGGACAAGGAGCAGAGTCTGAAGCGGCCACACCGAGGGGCCGCTGTTAGTACGTGCTGAAGATGTCGCAAACCGCGCGCCACTTACTCCCTTTGAAAAGCCTCGGTCGCTGAGAACAGGACCGGATCGTGAGAAATGCGGGATCCGAGCGGGACTTGGCTGCGGAACCAAACTTCACATGAAAATGCGATTCTCATCAACAAGCGATTTTGAGGCGACATCCGAAAACCAAACATTGATCAGCAGATTGACTGCTCAGCGGCCATCGTGCCTGCTCATCATTCGAGATGCCTTTTTCAATGGATCAACGCTCCTTCTCAAATCCGGTCTTCGCGAATCATCGGCTTCAATTCGCCAATTTCTAATGAGAATTGAGGTTGTGGAATGCGACTTGCTTAATCTCTTTCCAGGCTTGTGCCTCACGAATCACTTTTACCGGGGAGTAGTGAGGATAGCTTGCTCGCCTATGCGGAATCCCTACGGAGATAGAACATGACCGACTCGCTGTTTGAACACGATGATGATTATTCGCATGGACCTCGAGGGAAGATCATTGGTTTCCTCGACTCGGTCATCTATGCCGGGAGCTTGAAAGAAGCATTGAACCGCCTGAGTGTCGAAGACTCGCGGGTCGAAGTTTTTTACGGTTCGGAGGGAGAGCATGCCTGGGAGGAGATGATGGGTCAGTCGACTTGGGGCGAACAGGCCGAAAAGTTTCTAAAACAGGGAATCGCGGTTTTGGGAGAAGGTCATGCCATCTTCGCCGTGACCGTGAAAGATCCTAAGGAAGCCGAGAAGATTGCCGAGATTGCCGGGACCCATGGGGGGCGGAGCGTGACCTATTTCGGCGATCTTGTCGACACGCAATTTACTGCATGAAGGCCATGCAAGAGTCTCCATCGCATTTCCTCCGGAGAGCATGATCATGCCGTTAAAGCTCGATTGCTTTGGACTGACCCATCAGGGTTTGCACCGTCCGGCAAACGAAGATCAGTTTATGATCGCGGACCTGACGCGATGCGTGCATGTTCATTTCAGCAGCCTGTCGATGGATGACGGAGAGACGCTGAATGGTGCGACTCAAGGTCAGATTCTGATGGTCGCCGATGGTTTGGGCGGACGTCCGAACGGCGAGCGGGCCAGCCGGGTGGCGATCGATACGATGGCCAATTATTTCACCGATCTTTTGCCGTGGTTTTTCCAGCCGGATCAAAAGCCCTCGGATGAAATCGATGAAGAACTGCGGCTCGCATTGGACCGTTGTCAGGAAGCAATTCAGCGCGAGAGCGCAACATTGCCAGACCAGGAAGCGATGGGAACGACGCTCACCATGGCCTGGATCACGCGGCTGGAGTTGCATCTGATTCATGTTGGCGACAGCCGGGCTTATTTGCATCGCGAACACCGGCTCCGTCGGATCACCGACGATCAGACCATTCAAACTTTCGACTACGATCGTTTTCATCGCATCGTCGCGAAACATCCCCTCTGGAGTTGCCTGGGGTTGCCGGAAATGTTGCCCGTCCTTTATCGGGAATCCTTGCAGCCCGCGGACAGGTTGCTCCTCTGCACCGATGGATTGACGGGGGAATTGGCCGATGAAGAAATCGCGAAGTGCCTGGATCACGACCAGAGTGCGAGCGAAACCTGCCAGTGCCTCGTTCAGGGGGCGCTCCGTCACGGCGGTCGCGACAATGTCACCGCTGTCGTGGCCCATATCCGCAATGGCATAGATACGATGCTGGCCCGCGAAGTGGAAGCAACAGACGAGCGACCCGCCGCGGAGGCTGAGCCCGGATCGGTCGCCGCCGCGCTCGAGAGCGAACTTCTGGCCACCATCTAAACTCGCGGGCAGCGGCTCAGGTTCTGGACGCGATCTCGAAGTCGGCAGGATCCGGCAGTTGAAGGATTGGCCGGCCGAAACGCAGGAGGCCTTCCGTCGGTCGCTCAACCGACGATATCTGCTGCGGGTGGTCACCGCGCTGGTTTCACTCCGTAGTGATGACGGCTTTGTGACCTGCTCAGCGGAGACGGAAGACAGCCCCGTGGAATTTGTCGTGCATAACAACCCCCATTGCGTCAAACGTTTCGGCTATCACGGTCGCTTGCTGACCGATATCGACAACAACCATTACCTCATCCCTGATGCCGATGGTTTGCCGTTGTTGCAACGTCGGTTATTTAAGCTGCAGTTTCAAGATTTTTGATCGATCGCGATCAGTCTGACATTCAAATTGCTCGGCAACGCCTGAGATGGTTCATGAGACACCAGGCTGGAGCTTTAAGCATCACCTTCCATTGCCTTCAAAGAATCGCTTTATGGGCCCCAAAGTGGTTTCTCTCGCTGCTTACGTCATTTTCACAAAAACCGTCGGTCGTAACGAACTGAGGAATGGCAATTGCGTTATGCCGCGATGGATTCGCCATGTCGTGAATCGACTCACGTTTCGAAGCTCGCTGCCGAGCGTCGACTCTTCTGCGAAAAGGATCAGCGCATGTTAAGACAATGGTTGGCGATGGGGCTCGCGGTGGCGGTCACCGCCAGTGTGGCAATGGCTCAAGATCAGGCGACGGCGGTTCGTTCCGGCGGGCAACGGTTCAGCGTGCTGATGAAGTCCAAGGTCGTGATTCAAGAGAATCAAGCCGCGGGACAAATCGTGGATGTGGTTTTCAATGATGGTGGCTGCATTGATTACCTGGTCGCGAACTACGACGACCAATACTACGCCGTGCCGTATAGCGCGACGCAGGTTCGCTATACCGATCAGGTCGTGTTCATCAATATTACGCCCGTTCAGTTCCGAAAGGTGGCCTTCTTCCGGAACAACAACTGGCCCGATTTCTACGCGACGAACTACCGTCAACAAGCCTTCTCGTTCTTCAATGTCTCAGGATTCCGCAACGACGGTGAACGTCGGACATTCAAACAGGATCTGAATGACGGCGATTCGAAAAACCGCAACGCGGACGACAACAAGCGTGATGGTGACAAGCCCAAAGACGGAGATAAGACCAAGAAAGATGGCGAGAAGTCTACGAAAGAGGATCAACCTGCGCCGCGCACCAATCGCGATCCTGGCGCAATCCCGGATGGCGAACGGAGCGTGAATCCCAAGTCGCCTAAGAAAGATGCCGAGAACCCGAGAGATCCGGAGCCACCCAAGCCGGGCGTGAACACACCGAAAGAAAGCCCGAAGGAACCGATGGCCAAGACGCCAAGCCCGAAGCCGTTGCCGAATCCGGCACCGCCCCTTCCGCTGCCGAAGCCGCCTGCGAAACCGGCACTGCCGAAGAACCCATAACGACGTCGCAGACAATTGAATCCAAGCGGAACGTCATCATCAAGAGGGCGTTCCGCTTCTCTGCTATCGCGTCATTGATCATCACCTGGAGTCGTATGGGAATCAGCCATGGACACATCACGCACTTTTCAACGAATGACGTTTCTTGCCATCCTCACGTTTGGCGGCCTGCACGGTGTCGGAGCCCAGGAGGAATCGTTCGACGCCTTGGTAAAGCGGCTCCAAAGCGAGAAACCGAAGTTTGCCGAGCGTCATACGAAACTTCTCGCGACCCGCTATGACCTGGCGGATCGTCCAGCCGAGGGGGTGGTGATGTCGCGGGGCAAACCCGTTCAGGTGGGAATCCGCGTTCGGCTTCCCCAAGGGATGACGTGGGAGAAGCTGGCCGCAATGGCGCCTCAGGACATTAAGAGCCAAAAGCTCTGGCCGGAAGGATTTTTCCCCTTGCCGCATCCGCATCATGAGGCCGGAGGCATGCTGTTTCCGAAGCCCCAGATTACTGAAGTCAAACGGCAGAATCAGCGCGACCTGATACGCTTCGATCTCGATTATGATCTTCCCGACCACCTGCTGCCAGAGTTTCCGGCACCGATCTATTTGACAACACGACCCGCGTTAGGCGATGTGTCGAAAGGTCAGCTTGTCACACTGGCCAATTACTATGAATTATTCAAAGATGTTCTGAACCCGAAGCAACTTGAAGGATTGCGGTTGCTGGTCACGCCCTTCCCGCAACAGCAGTTCAATTCAACGGACGACCGCCGTTCGCTGCATGCCCATGCTGGCGTGACGTGCTTCGACTGTCATGCCAACGGGCATACCAATGCCGCGACGCACACCGTGGGCGACGTTCGCCCCAACGAATATCGCCACCGTATCGATACGCCCACTCTCCGTGGCGTCAATGTGCAAAGGCTCTTCGGGTCACAACGAGCGCTGAAGACTGTCGAAGACTTCACGGAATTTGAACAACGGGCGGCTTACTTCGACGGTGATATCACCACCGCAGCCAAGAAAGGAATCAACCCCCTCGAACGCGGCAGCCAGGTCCACTTCATGGCCGAGTTCCAGGAATTGCTCGATTTCCCCCCTGCTCCGAAACTTACCATCTTCGGCAAGCTCGATCCGGAAAAAGCCAGTGATAGCGAACTCCGGGGTGAAAAACTCTTCTTCGGCAAAGCGCAATGCGCGACGTGCCACCCGGCTCCCTATTACACCGATGGCTCGATGCACAATCTGCGCGTCGAACGATTCTTTGAAGAAAAGATGATCAACGGTCGGCTTGCTTCGGCAGATGGCCCGATCAAGACTTTCCCCCTTCGTGGCATCAAGGATTCGCCGCCTTACTTGCACGATGATCGGCTCCTGACGCTGGAAGACACCGTCGAATTCTTCAACCTGGTTCTTGGGACGAAGCTCACGGTCGAAGAGAAATCGGATCTGGTGGCATTCCTTCGCTGCTTATAATGAGGAACGCGATCACGTCACTGCCACGGGAGGAGACCTCAACGTGAAAAACTCAGATGAATTGCAGCTACGATTGAATCACCTTCGCACAGAATTGAATGAGACTGGGGAGTTGGACGAAATCTCACGTCAAAAACTGCAGGCCTTGGTTGCGGATGTTGAGCGCGGCGTCGTTCACTTGAAGCAACAAGAGGCGACTGCCGAAGCAACCGCTGCGCCGCTTCGTGAGCGGATCGCCGCCGCGATGACCGATTTTGAAGTCGAGCATCCGCGGCTTTCCGCGTCGCTGTCACAACTGGTGGATCAATTGGCGATGATGGGCATCTGATCGGAAATGCCGGTCGATGCAATTTAATGAGCGGGTGGCGGGCTGTCCTGGAAAGCTCTCGCGCGGAAGAGAAAGTCGACGATATTCCCTTCGTGCGGTTGCAGCCAGTTGAGTTGCACCGTCTTCACGCGGCCGATGTTAAGGCGATCGATCGTGACGGCGTCAACGAGTTGCTGTTTGAACTTCAGGTCTTCGGTGATCGCCGAGCAGACGAGCGTCGAGCCCATCGCCTGAATCATCCTGGCCTGCGGGCATTCCACCACCGACGCGAATGGGAACATGTACTCGGTGTTCGCCAGCGGCACGTCCGGGGCGTTGCAATGGACGATGGTCGGCCGCAGGTAATCGCAGCGTTCACGCTCGATCAGCCGGTCGCCGTTGCGATACTTGGCGGTGACTTCCGTCACGCCGGGCGACTTCAGCCCTTCTTCGATTTGGGCGTTCATCGCCGCGGCGACACCCTTGGTCGTGAAGGCCGCGAGTGAAGACTGCGGATCATTGGGTGGCAACGGCGCAACAGCTCCGAGCTTCTGCGCGATGGCGTCCGCAATCTCTTCGGTATGCCGCGAGGCCCACACGCCACTGGCGTTGATGCAGCTTCGGCCGCTGTTGGCGAAGATGCTGTCGACCATGATGTCGAGATAGTCTTCCCACTTGTCGACGAGATCATCGCCAAGGACGACCTTCGAGAAACCCGGCCCGTGAGCGGAAATCTTCGGGTTGCCGTAATGCTGGTCGACGGTTTGCTGTCCGCCGAAGATCATCGTGCGCGGGCTGTCGGCCATCATCGCACCGCCGACATCGTGACCGCCGGGATAGATGCCGATGGCTTCGCGCGGCAGTCCCGCCTGGAAAAAGGCTTCCGCGACGCGGTACGGCGTCCAGAATTCCTGCGAACCGGGTTTGAGCATCAGGCCGATCTGCATCGGGATCGCGGGCAGCCACAGCGTATGGACACCGGGCGAATTATTGGGCAGCACTGCGGCGAGCACCGGTGTGTTCGCCTGGAAACTGACCATCACGCCGCGGCTTTCCATGCCGTAGCCGTTGGTGAGCACATCGTGTGGCAACCCACGTGTGAGGGCATCGATCACTTCGCCCATGTGCGACAGGACGAACGCATTCTTCCGCATGTTCCCGGCACACATGTGTTCGGGCAGCCCCGTCGTCGCCGATTGCATCCGGCAGAATTCCGCCGGAGAGAGCGACCCGTTCCCACACGGCAGCGTGGCATTGAGGTAGAGGTCCGCGGCCTTCGCGCAGATGTCGATAAGCTGCGGGATCGAAAGCTGACGCAGGGCATCGCGTGCCTTCTGGGCTTTCTTCAAGTCCAGCTTGGCCTGCATGCCGGTGGCCTGGTGAAGCTGCGCGAGCGCCTCGCCGGTGTCGAAATGGACGACCGGCTGCTTCTCCATGCTTTCGTAGATTTGGCCCCAGCGAAGAATCGGGATGTCGAACATGCGGTGTTGGTCCGTTGTCAGTTTTGAGTCGGGCGGAACAGGTTATCGCGTCCTGCCGGTTTTGATTTCTAACGAGTGCGGTTGTCCGTCGCGTGACGGAATGCAATGGAATTCATGGAGGGATGGGAACCAGTTTCACGGAACCATCAAGCACAAAGTCGGCAGTGAGTCTCTGACCCGCAAGAAATTGGACACCAATCAACGCTTGTGTCCCCGCAGCGGCGATTTCGGTATCAACCAATCGCTCGCCGCAAAGCAGGCGTGCAAAGTATAACTCGACTAAAGTCGTCGATCCGTCCGCCAGATTGCCTACCACCCGCCGAGCGAAAACAAGGTTTAGCTGATCGACGACGGCTTTGGGAACCGAAACCGCACCCGAAAACCCCGTGTCGATGACCGCGTCCACCAGAATGGCCTGCTGTTGATCATTGATGACATGCAATTCGAGGATCAGTTCCAACGCGGTATTGCATCGTCCCTCGATTGTCCGGGAATTGGTCATTGCATGCGACCAAACTTGAGAGACACCTCATTTCCGACATAGCGGCCAAAGAGATGCCGAGAGCCTGGATGCCTTGACAGCAGAACCAGATTCACTTCGAGTGAGTTCGGCCCGACTTCATAGTCTCCGGAGTCGATGTCCATGACTACATAATCGTCTGGACTTCGATCGGACAACTGAGGACGAATGTCGTTCTCGAACAAGACTCTTGCCCGCGCAACGATCTCCTCCGGTGTCAGCGGCTTGACTTCGATCATCGAAGGCTCCTTTGCTGAATATGAACGCTAGTAAACCCCCACCGTCGTGGTCTTCGCGAACACGTGGAATGGGCGCGTACCGCTGATGCCGTCCCACGGATAGGCTTCGCACGGGTGTTCGCGTTCGCCTTCGTCGCGTTCCATGAAGCCGGGGATGAAGAGTTCCTTGGTGAGCGTGTACAACTTCACGCGGCCGGTTTGGCTGTAGTCGACGAGCTTATTGTAATCGTCGAACTCAACCACTTCGATGACCGCCCGCGGCTGCGGCGCATGGTAGGTGATCTTGTAGTTGTCCGCCTTGTCAAATGGCTTGCTGCACGCGAGACCCATCAGCGTGTTGCCGTACGTCGGCGTCATGAAGACGTTGGGGCCGAGCAACTCTTCACAACAGACGCGGTACCACTGCGGCGAGAACTCGGTCCCGCCGCCGAAGATGCCCGTAATCCCGGTTTCCTCGATCGTCCGGCCTTCGTTCATCAACCGGCTGGCAAGGGCTTCCAGCAGCTTCGGCGTCATGAAGGCGCACTTGATGTCGTGCCCGGCGGAGAGAATCGTGAGCACCTGATCAATGACGTGCTCTTTGTACTCTTCGGCTTCCTTGATCTTGCCCTTTTTGAGGAGTTTCACGACCCAGCGCGGATCGAGGTCCACACAGAAACAGATGCCGCCGCGGTGTTGAGCGAGATGTTCGACCGCCAGCCGCAACCGGCGCGGTCCCGATGGACCGAGCATCAACCAGTTGGACCCTTTCGGGAAGAACTTGTCCGGCAGCGTATCACTGAAGTTTTCGTAGTCGATCCAGTGATCTTCGACCACCAGCCGGCTCTTCGGAATGCCGGTGGTGCCGCCGGTTTCAAAGACATACATCGGCTGGCCTTCGAGCCCCTTCGGCATCCACCGCGTCACCGGACCGCCGCGGAGTTCATCGTCTTCAAACAGCGGGAATTTCTTCAAGTCATCGAACGAGTTCACGTCCGTGAGCGGGTTGAAGTTAAACGTCTGGGCTTTTTCCAGCCAGTAGGGCGAACCGGTCGCCGGGTTGAAGTGCCACTGCACGGTTTCCCGCGTGTGGGCATCGAGCGCGGCACGAGCCTGGGCAGCACGTTCCTGAAGTGTCGTCACGGAGCGATCTCTCATTGAAGAATGCGGACGGTGGGCGAACGCAGGCGGTCAGATCATAATAGTCGTCGAGACAACTAACGGCAACGGGGTGAAAGAACAGTGTCAAATGGGGGGACGTCAAACAACCCACGCTTGCCGCTTAGCGGACGGACTGACGCCCAACTTGCTTTTTCTGACTTCGCTCGGTTTCTGCAAAGCAAAGCCCCCCGGCTGCGAGGAAGCAGCCGGGGGGCGAGTGCGTCGGTTACAGATCCGCGGTTGCCGGGACGATGTACGGTGCTCGGTATTCGCGTGTGAGTTGCTTGTTTGCTTCTTCGGCCATCGGACCGCGGAAGGTTTCCTCCCCGGCGAGCGTCAGCTTCGGTCCGAGGGTGATCTTCGTGGTTGCCGGGTCGACTTTGTTGTCGCGCAGGTGTTGCAGGAAGCGATCCATTGTCGAACTGGCTTCGGCGTCGTCTTTCAACGCCCCGCCGAGTTCGGAAGCTGACATCGATTTGCCCAGCCGGTAGGAAATGTTGCCGACATGGCACAACGCGCTGGAGAGATGTCCTTCGAGAATCTCGCCGTTGAGATCCTCGTAATTCCGGCTGCGGACGGCTTTCACGAAGTTGGCGAAGTGATGGTCGTCGCCACCGTTTTGGAATGTTTCGAGTTTCTTGCCATCCTTATCGAAGACCATCCCGCCGTTGTAGCTGGGAGAGACGAGATAACCGTCGGTCCCTTCAAAAATGACGCCGACTTTCGCATCTTTGAAGGCGTCCGTCGGCAGCCCGCGGACTTCAAACACGAGCCGCTTGCCCGAACGGAACTGGTGGATGCAAACCTGCGTGTTGGCGGTTTCGCCCGCATCTTCGTAACCAAAGCGGCCGCCGTAGCTTTGTGCGGTGTCGCCGAGGTCCATTTCGCCAAGGCCCCAGCGGGCGATGTCCATCTGGTGAATGCCTTGGTTGCCGAGGTCGCCGTTGCCGTAGGCCCATTGCCAGTGCCAGTCGTAGTGGAACTTCGGCCGGGTCAACGTTTCCAACTGGGCCGGGCCGGACCACATCTCGTAGTTCACACTGGCGGGGACGTCGTAATTTCCCTTCGCCCCGATCGATGGACGCGGTTTGTAACACAGCCCGCGGGCCAGTTTCACTTCGCCGATTTTGCCGGCCTTCATGTAATCAATCGCCTCCCGCATGCCGGGATTGGAACGGCTTTGGGTGCCGCACTGCACCATCTTTTTGTACTTGCGAGCCGCTTCCACCAGTCGCCGGCCTTCGCTGACGTTGTGGCTCACCGGCTTTTCGACATAGACGTCCTTCCCCGCTTGCACGGCCCAAATCGCGGCGAGCGCATGCCAATGGTTCGGTGTTGCGATGCTGGCGATATGCAGCGACTTGTCCTCGAACGCCTTCCGCATGTCGATGTAGACTTTCGGCTTGTAGCCGAACTGCTTCTCCACGGACTCTGCCTTCTGATTGCCAACGACTTCATCGACATCGACAATCGCGGCGATCCGGCAATCCTTCCGCTTGCCGAAGCCCCCCACGTGCGACATGCCGCGACCGTTCACACCCACCACGACCACGTTCAGAGTCTCGTTGGGGCTGGACGAACCTTCTTGTGCGGAACTTGTCTGCGCGGCCGATGTCGCCAGCGCCGCGGTCGCTGCGGCGAACATCGAGTTTTCCAGAAATTCACGACGCGATTGCTTGGACATCGGGGCGACCTTTATGCAGCGACTGACGGCAGGAGAATCAGCGGGGATCGAACCTCGGCACCCAGCGGGCACCGATTCACCTCTCGGAGTTTACGTCGCCTTTCCATCAACCTGCAAGCATGCGAACCGTCTGACGGCTTTCGCCGCCGATTCGTAGATCGGTGATCGATAACCATCCGGACAAATCGTGTGTCGCTTCCGGCCAAACTTGGTTTCGGCTTCCCTTGCGATCGGAAGTCAGACTGATCAATCTTTCAGAAGATCGTCGTCGATCATTCCTCGAACCTGGATGCTTCCATGTCGCATACAAATGCCTTCAGCCGCCGTTCCCTGCTCACCGTCGGTGCCGCTGCCACTGCGGCCGCGATGTTGCCCGCCGCCAACGTCACGGCTGCTGAATCCGCGCCGATCATCGAACCACCGACCGGCAAGCGGATTCTGCTGTCGTGCAAGCTGGGCATGATCGCGAAGAAGTCCCCCGAAGGAAAAGACTACACCATCGTCGAACGGCTGAAGCTCGCCAAAGAAGCCGGGTTTGACGGCGTTGACTTCGACGAAGCGGGCAACTTCACCCCCGAGCAGGCCCGCGACGCCGTGCGGGAATCGGGAATGTTCGTTCACAACGCCATCAATCACGCCCACTGGGGCCAACGCCTCACCAGCGCGAAGGAAGACGAACGGACCACCGGCCGGAACAACATCGCCCACTGCCTGCGGGTCTCGCATGCCGCCGGGGGAAGTGGCGTTCTCATCGTCATCGGAAGGGGTGACGACGGCCCGGAAGCCGAGATCGAAGAGCGGGCCCGCAAGGAGATTAAACAACTGATTCCCCTGGCGGCCTCGCTCGGTCAGATGATTCTCTTCGAGAACGTCTGGAACAAGATGCACTACGACCACGATGCCCCGCCGGAACAGACCGCGGACCGGTTCATCAAGTTCGTGGACAGCTTCAACAGCCCGTGGATCGGCATGTACTACGACATCGGCAACCACTGGAAATACGGCCAGCCGCGCGAATGGTTGAAGGCCTTCGGTCACCGCGCCGTGAAGCTCGACGTGAAAGGGTTCAGCCGGGCGAAGAACAAATTCGTGGACATCACATCCGAAGACGACGACCTGCCGTGGGGCGAAGTGCAGAAGGGCCTCGACGACATCGGCTTCACCGGTTGGACCACCGCCGAAGTCGGCGGCGGCGGACTGGAACGCCTCACGATTGTCCGTAAGCAGATGCAGAAAGCGTTTGGACTAAGCTAACGGGCTAATCCACTCGTTCCCACTATCCGTGTGGGAACGAGTGGAAAGTTTCTCCTTCTATTCCCGCTATCTCCGCATATCGCGATGGAAATGGAAGACACGTCAATCATCCGCAAATCCTGCCCGCGGTGCGGTGAACATCTAGGTTACTGGGAATCGCGGTACGTCTTTTCATTTCCTTGCCCAAAATGCGGCGTCGCGCTGCGATGGTCTGCCGGTTCGTGGCGATGGCTGGCCTTTATATTGTTGCTTTGCTTTATGTTCGTGCCTATAAAGCGTGCGAAAGAAACCGATATCACACCGCGAATGTTCTTCGGCATAGCAATGCTGGTCGTCTTGTATCATTACGAGCGAATCGTTCGAGCCGAAATCGTTACGAACGAACGATGATCCTACGCCAGATTTGAAGCCTATCCGCAAACTATACCACTCCCCTCGGCGTGACTTTGAGCGGCCGGTCTGTTATCACACTGACTTCGGTTTTTCAGGAACATTCTGGTCGAGGTCGGTGCGGTCACATGGAAGTCGGGATTGTCGGGTTGCCTAATGTGGGCAAGAGTACGCTGTTCAACGCGCTCACGTCGTCGAAGTCGGCGCAGAGCGCGAACTATCCGTTCTGCACCATTGAGCCGAACGAAGGGATCGTCGCGATTCCCGATGACCGGCTGCGGCGGATCAGCCAGTACATCGTGCCGAAGAAGCTGGTGCCGACGGCCCTCAAGCTCGTCGACATCGCCGGTATCGTCAAAGGCGCAAGCGAAGGTCAGGGACTGGGCAACAAGTTCCTCAGTCATATCCGCGAAGTCGACGCCATTCTGCAGGTCGTTCGCTGTTTCGATGACCCGGACGTGATCCATGTTTCGGGCAAGGTCGACCCGGTGTCGGATATCGAGACGATCGAAATTGAACTGATGCTCGCCGACATGCAGACGCTCGACAATTCGCACTCCAAAGCCGAACGCGCGGCCAAAAGTGGCGACAAAGAAGCGAAACTGCGGGTCGACGTGATCAAGAAATGTCTCGCCCATCTGCAGACCGATCAACCGCTGCGGAAGCTGGAATTCGACGAAAACGAACAGAAGGTCGTGTCAAGTTTCGGCCTGATGACAGCGAAGCAGATTCTTTACGTCGCCAATGTCGATGAGAACGATCTCGAAGGTAAAGGCCCGCTGGTGATGCAGTGCCGTGAGTTCGCCGCCAAAGTTGGTGCGGGTGTGGTGCCTGTCTGCGCGAAACTCGAAGCCGAAATCGCGGAACTCGAAGAAGCCGACCGCAAAGAGATGCTCGATTCCGTCGGGTTAGCCGAACCCGCACTCGGCGTGGTGGCGCGCGAGGCGTATCGCGTGCTCGGCATGCACAGTTACTTCACCGCCGGGGAAATGGAAGTCCGCGCATGGCCGATCCCCATCGGTGCGACCGCCCCGCAAGCCGCCGGCGTGATTCACACCGACTTCGAGAAGGGCTTCATCCGCGCGGAAATCTATCAGCTCGAGGACCTCGAAAAGTACAAAAGCGAAAAAGAAATCCGCAACGCCGGGAAACTCCGCGTCGAAGGCAAAGCCTACGTGATGCAGGACGGCGACATTTGCCACTTCCTGTTTAGCAACTAGGATTGGAGCCGACGAGCCGGTCGTGCCGGACTCAACGCGCGTATGCTCGCCATCAATCCCACCACGCGGTAAGAAATCGCGTGGGTTTCGCAGAAATTCGCGATCCGCTGCATCAGATCGTTGGGTGACTGGATGGCGGAATTCATCGGGGAACCAGCCCGTGACTCAACCGGTGGGCGGTTTCGCGGTCGACTCGCTCCTCGCTCCAATCGGGATGATCGGTCAGCCGTCAGGACGTTTCCGCTCGCGGGCCGCTTGTCGCCGAGCACGCCGTTGAACAAGAGGTAATAGGCGATGCCGTGACAGTCGCCGATGAACGGCGTTTTGCCCGTCGCTCGTTTGGGGATGGGTTCGCCCGTTTCCGTAAAGAACAGATGGGCGGCCAGATCGGAGAACGTGACGTGGGAGCGAATTTGCCCCGCTTCGTCAAAGAGTGGTTCAGCCAGCGAACAGTAGCGGAAGCCTTCGCTAAATGGCTGGTTGGAGGAGGTCGGCTGCGGCGCAACAGAGGGCGCGCGAATCTCGGGGGGGGGGCAAGATGCGTGGCTTGCTGAGAAGCCTTCGTCAGACGCTGGGCCGTGACGTTCTGGCAAACGGTTGGTTCCATCTCGATCAAGAAATACCGCCGATGGCCACCGTCTTCTCGGTTCGCCGCCGTGCTCTCATTCTTATTGCCCGGATTAGGGCAACTCTACAAAGGGCAGATCGTCCGCGGATTGTTGCTGATGATCTTCGCGGGGCTTGGATACCTGTTGATCTTTCCCGGATTGGCCGTGCATCTCGGCGCGATTGTGGATGCAAGATCGACCAATCCCAACCCCGCGGCGAACAGCAAGGCGACGCCAACGAAACACCGCTGGTTGATCGTGGCCATCTGCCTTGCGTTGTCCGTCTACATCCTGATTCTGAGCGGATGGATTCTGTCGGGACGATGAACACCGCCACAAAGGCTAACCCGCGGCGTAGATGCTCACGCCTTCGCCGGTGTAGCTGTCGTAAACGTGCTGGTACACCACATCGCACTTTTGCTCATAGAGTTCCTTCGTGAACGTGCGGGGCAAGTCGTCCAAGATCGTCTTCACGGTCGAATAAACGTCGGCACGGGTTTTCTGTTTCTTCCGCCAGTCCAACACCAGCTTGGCTTCTTTAAGGGTTTGCAGCAGCTTCCGGGCAACGGTTTTCACTTGCTTGCGTTCGGCCGCTGTGATTTCAATTTCCGGCTTCGTCAGGATGTCAAAGACCGCCAGTTCTTCTTCGGTGAGTTGTTCCGTAACACTGCGGCGGTCCTCTTCCTTCAGTTCCTTGGCGAACGTCATCAGCTTGGCGAAGAACGATTCAACGTCCAACCCCTTGTTGTATTCTTCGATCAGCTTCTTGAACTTCTCCAGCAAGTCGGTCCGTGTCTTGTTGAGTTGGACCATCTGCGACAGTTTCTTGCTTAATGCGGCCTTCAGTTTCTCGGCTTCGGTCCGCTTTCGCCCCTTGTCAAAATGCGCCCTCAATGCTTCAAAGTCGACTTGTCCAAGATCGATCAGCGACGATTCTTCGGTTGCATGGATGACATAGCCCACGGTGGCGATGGACTCGTCCAGCAACTCCCCGACCTTCTCCATCAGGTCGTCGATGTTCGCCTCTTCCAAGAACGTGCGAATCTTGTCCGCCAGTACGACCAGACACGTTTTGATCGGGGCGAATTCATTGGCCAACGGATCGGGCAGAATCGCCTTGTAAAGCCGGACGACTTGCCCCACCAGCGAAACGAACCGTTTCTTGAGTTCGTCGTTGACGATGATCTTTTCAACCCGATCATCGACCGCGGCAATCACTTCCTTGTCGACCAGATGAGCGGCGGCATCGTCCAGATACGCCACTTTCTGGAATCCGTCCGCACTCAGAATCGGCTCAAGGCTCACGCCCCGTTCGGTACAAAACGCCGTTGCTTCGGCAATCGCCACCTTGAGTTCGGCGACCAGTTCGTCTTTCTTCTGAATCGGGCTTTCGCCGGGATTGATGCCTCCGTTGGACGCCGTGCCGTAGATGGCCAACGCCTTCTGTAAGTCCCGGAACACGCCGACGTAATCGACAATCAACCCGTTGTTCTTCTCACCGAACACTCGGTTCGCCCGTGCAATCGTCTGCATGAGCGTGTGATTCTTCATTGGCTTGTCGAGATAGATCGTCGCCACGCTGGGAGCATCGAAGCCCGTCAACCACATCGCACACACAAACACCAGCCGGAACGGGTCGTCGGGATTTTTGAACTTGGTCTCCAAATCCTCTTTGACCATCCGTTCCCGGTGCGGCGTGATGTCGAAGCCCTTCTCCTTGAAATAGTCGACTTCGTTTTGCTGCTGCGACACGACGACCGCCATATCGGTCGTTTCCATGAACTGAATGCGGGCTTCCAGTTCCGGCCGTTGGAGTTCATCCGCCACCGACAATTGCGACTTCAGACCGGCCAGTGAGGCATTCCAGTCATTCTTGACCTTGTCAAACATCTTGACGGCGGTCAGCTTGTCGATGCAGATCACCATCCCCTTGCCGCCCCGTTCTCTCCCCAGAAAATGGGCCACCAAGTCTTCGGCGACTTTCTCCAACCGGTCATCACGGGTAATCAGGTGATACTCACGAGCAAACTCCCGCTCTAGTTTCTTCTCCTGTTCGTCGTCCAGTTCAGCAGCTTCGATCAACGCCTCCAAGTCGTCTTTGAAGTGGTCGTTCGCCAGTTGCAGTTCGGGAATCCGGTTTTCATAAAACAGTGGAACCGTCGCCCCGTCTTCGATGGATTGCCGGAAGTTGTAAATGGAAACGTAATCGCCGAAGACTTCTTTGGTTCGTTCTTCCCCGGCCATCAACGGCGTACCGGTGAAGCCGATGAACGCCGCATTCGGCAAGGCGTTCCGCATGTTGAGGGCCAGCGTGTCATACTGCGACCGATGGGCTTCGTCAGTCATCACGATGATGTCGCTGCGATCCGACAGCTTCGGATACGTCTGCCCTTTCTTCACGCCGAACTTCTGAATCAGCGTGAAGACGAACCGGTGATCTTCCTTCAGCAGTTGCTTCAGATGTTCGCCGCTGTCCGCCTGGCATTCTTCGGTGGCCGTGCCGGTGTTGCGGAAGTTGCGATAAATCTGGTTATCCAAGTCGTCCCGGTCGGTGATGACCAAGAACGTCCAGTTGCCGGGAACCTTCCGCAACACTTTTTGCGAGAAGAACGTCATCGACAATGACTTGCCGCTCCCTTGCGTATGCCAGAAAACGCCGAGCCGTCCCTGATTGCTCTTGATCCGATGCAATCCGGCGATGGCGTTGTTCACGCCGAGAAACTGGTGATTCTTCGCCGTAACCTTGACCAGTCCGCCTTTCGACTCATCGAAGACGGTGAAGTTCTCCACAAGGTCCAGGAAGCGGGACTTCTCGCAAGTGCCGCGAATCACCGTCTCCAGCGAAATGACGCCTTGCTCTCCCTCAGCATTGATTCGCTTCCAGTCGGCGAAGTGTTCCCAACCGGCGGTCATGCTGCCGACTTTGGCTTCGCTGCCGTTCGACAGAATGATGACGGCGTTGTACCAGAAGAGTTGCGGAATCGTGCTTTTGTAATCTTTCAGGTTGTGCTTGTAGGCATGCTCCAGCTTGCCGTGGGCTTTCTTCAGTTCTACGAACAACAGCGGCAACCCGTTGACGAAGCCGACGAGATCGGTTCGCCGCTTATAGATGTTGCCGGACACCCAGAACTGCGACACCAGGCAGAAGTCGTTGTTCGCCGGGTCGTGCCAATCGATCACGCGGACCGTTTCGTCGGTCTCGTCCCCTTCGTCATTCTGGAAGGAGACCTTCACGCCGTCCTTCAGAAGCCGATAGACCTCCCGGTTGGCGTTGGCCAGACTCATCGCGCCGCGGTCTTTGGCCAGTTCATCGACCGCCAGTTGAATCGCATCATCGGCGACGCCGGGGTTCAACTTCGCCAAAGCCGCTTTGAGACGGGGCCAGAGAATGACTTCTCCGGTTGTCTCCCGGCCGAATGTCGCAGAGGCACCGAACTTTTCCGCGAACCCGTTAGCGGTCGCATAGCCCAATTCGCCGAACAGCGCGATGGCCGGTTGCTCCACCAACGTGTCTTCGGAATAGTCGCCCGTCATGGCATTGCCTCAGTTTGATGTCGGGGCTCATCTTTGAAGTCGGTGATCCCCAAACTCAGGAGTCGGCCTGCTTCGCGTGCAATCTGATCCAAGTCCCACTCCGGATGCGCTTGTTGAAGCTGTTCGCGCAGAAGATCTCGTGTCCGTGTCCAGATGGCGAAGGCTTCGTCCAGCCGTTCGGCGGGCATCAATCGCCGCAACCGATCGGCTTCAGCATCGCTGACCATCTCGAAATGCGGCAGCTTGATTGTCATTTCGTGACGCCTTGATGGATTTACAACGTATCGCGTGAAGGAAAGTCGAGATGCTTCGTCGCTCACCAATGCACATCAAACGGACTTGTCGCTCATTTTTTCTCGCTTGTGATCGTCAACATCCGTTGTGGCTCACCGATGAGCGACAACGGTATCAGCGTTCCGTAATCTCCAGCAACTCAGGGAATCGGTAGATCGTCGGACGCCGACCACTTCCTTGCCGAACGACCTCCAATAATCCGCCATCTGTGCATTCCTTCAGAATTCGTCGCGCTGTCGGACCGGGAATGTTCGATTGCTCGCTGAAATGCGTTCCGCTGAAAATCGGCTGACCAAACAGGAAATCCAACGCCCGCATAGCGTGCTGGGAATGGGTCGTGTTGACAATCCAGTCTTTTTTCTCCCGGTACAAGTCCAGAATCTGCCGTGCTCGGGCTTCATTGCGGGTGGCCTGATCCGTCACCGCCCGCAGGAAGAATTCGCACCAGCCGGTCCAGTCATCGTCCCGTGAGACCGCCAGCAACTTGTCATAGTATGCCTGCCGATGCGTCTCCAGATGTTCGCTCAGATAGAACATCGGCACATGCAGCAGCTTTCGCTCGAACAGGAACAGCGGAATCAGCATCCGCCCCAACCGTCCGTTCCCGTCCAGAAACGGATGCAGCGATTCAAACTCGGCGTGTACGATGGCCAGTTGCACCAGCACGTCCGGTTCCGAGCCATGCAGATACCGCTCCCACCGGCTCATCCCGTCCGCGACCTGTTCCGGGGGAATCGGGACGAAACGGGCCTGTTCCATCGGCCTGCCGTAGACGCCGATGAAGTTCTGAATCGTCCGAAACTTTCCCAGGGCTTTGTCGTGGCCCCGGACCCCCGACAGCAGCGTGGCGTGGACTTGCCGCAAGAGCCGACCGCACACCGGCAGGGTATCCATCAACTCAATCGCCTGTCGCAGTCCGCGGCGATAGTTGAGAACCTCTTCGATATCCGCTTCCTTTTCGGGCGGAACGGTCTCGGCATTTCCTCCGGCTTCGTACTCCAGCACTTCGCCCATTGTGGCCCGCGTCCCTTCAATGCGGGACGAGAGGACGGCTTCCTGCGTGGTCAGCGGGGCGAGCAGAATCCCTGGATTCGGCACCGCTTGCAGCAGTCCGTCGTAGCGGGCCAACGCCGCACTGGCGGGACCGAGCAACGGCACCAGCCGGGGCCAATCGAGGGCTTTCGGCGGGAATCGTCCGGTGTGATACGGCACGGGACCGGGGGCCGTGTCGGTTTTCCGTCGGACGGCTTTTCGCGTCATGCGACCCCCTCCAGCACCGGTTCGCCGATGTCGATGTCGAGGGCTTCCATATCGAGTTGACCGCTAATCAGCTTCGGCAGGAGAAGGTCGCGGGTTGCACGGAGATTGCGATTCTTCTTTGCCAGCGTGAACACATCTTTGAAGACGGGCTTCATGAATTCGGCGAAGCGAGAAAGTATTTCGTTGTCTGGATGTGCGAAGAAGAAATTGTCGAAGCACTTCTCCTGCACTCGTTGTCGGCCCGTTGCACCGCTCATGCTTTTGATGGCGTTATCACGGAAGGGGGCCGAACGTGCTAACAAGTAAACGAACTCCGGGCAAACAGTTTTCGACCGCAGCACGATGAATTCAGTTGAACCAAACGCAACGTCGCTATTGTGCTCCAAGAACTGAACGAAGGCGGTCTTGCCGTTCTCAAGGCAAGGCGTGATGCGAGCGAAAAGTGTGTCGTGATTTTGGAACTTTGAACCGCTGTTCCCCGTTCGCATTTCAATCGCGGTAACGTCGATCAACATCGTGTTGTGTGGAATGGCTCCCATCGAGACGAACGGCTTTTCACCATCTCTCGGAACCTTTATCCTCGGGTTAATTTCGATAGCGTCTTCGACTCGAACGACTTTCCACCCCTCAGGAATTTTACCAAGTGGTGAGTCAATGAGTTGGGCTTGTTCGTGGCCGGGGAAGCGGAAGTGGACGAACCATTCCCGGTAGATCGATTGGGCCATTTCTTCCAAGAGGGCAATTCGCCGGGTGTTGTTCTCAACCAAATCATCATACGCCGACAGAATCCCGGCAATCTTGCGTTGGGTTGGACGTGGCGGCATCAACAGTTCGACGCTCTCAATTTGCCCACCGCTCATATTTGGTTGTGCGGCACCGTCGGCTAACTTGAAGAAACGATTCTGATATTCATCGCTCGATATAACGGACCAAAAGTAGAGCGGATCAACGCCATGCGGAGCAAGTTTGGCGACTCGCTGATTCAAGAGGTGGAGACTTTTGCATCGAAGTCTCCCAACCTTTCCGGCCGTTGCTCCCGTCATGGCAACCAGAATGTCACCGTCTTCCAGTGCAAACTTGCGAATTTTATCCGTCAAAAGCTCAGATGGAACACAATCCACTTCCGCGGTATCGATAGATAGATCACCGACGATGTTCTTAATTTTGATTACGGGAATGCCGTTGTCGCACCAGTCCTTGCTTTTGAACGCAAAGCCGGGAATCACCTTGGCTACATCCCCAAGTCGTTCGATTTTCCAATTGGAGGGAATGGACTTTCTCACGTCGCCGCCTCCAACAGTTTGGCAACGTTAGCGGCAATCCGTTCTTCCAGTTCACGGGCTTCGCTGTTGAGGACTTCCAGTTCTTCGTTGAGTTCTTCCAGCCGCTCGGCAAAGATGAAATCGTCCGGGGCTTTGTCCGCCACGCCGACGTAACGGCCGGAATTGAGGCTGGTACGGACGGGGAGGGGAAACACAGAGGCACGGAGAGCACGGGGAGGGAGAACTCCGGCTCGGTGACCTCTGTGCCTCTGTGTTTCCACCTGCTTAATATCCATTGATGATCCGCCGTATTCCGTCGACCAGCTTGACTTCATGAAAATTCATCAGCAATCCCAGCCGCATTTTCAGCAGCCGCAAGTGCGACAGGGTCTGGGCTTCATCCACCGGGTGGAGTGCCGACTTGGCCTTCAGTTCCACGACCAGCAACCCATTCACCACCAGATCGGCCCGGAAGCCGCAGTCCAGTTTTACGTCATCATAAACTACGGGGACCGGCCGTTCCTCTTCGACGGTGAACCCGCGCTTTCGCAATTCGTACGCCAGACATTTCCGATATGCCGATTCGAGCAGTCCCGGCCCTAACCGGCGATGCACTTCAATCGCCGCCCCGATCACTCCGCCACTGAGTTCGTTGAGTTCCATGAGACCTGCCCCCAAAAGGAGAAGGGAAACACAGAGGCACAGAGGGCACGGAGTTAAAGAGGCCTCTCTCCATGTCCTCTGTGCCTTTGTGTTTTACCCTCCCAGCAATTTCGCCACATTTCTCGCAATCCGGTCTTCCAGTTCGCGGGCTTCGCTGTTGAGGACTTCCAGTTCTTCGCTGAGTTCTTCCAGCCGTTCGGCGAAGACGAAATCGTCCGGGGCTTTGTCCGCCACGCCGACGTACCGGCCGGGGTTGAGACTCCACCCTTGAGCCTCGATTTCCTTCAGCGTGGCCACCTTGCACAACCCGGCGACATCGGCGTACTTCAGCTTGGGGAACGTCTCCTTCAACACCGGTTCCGGGCCGGGGAGTTCGGCATCATCCCCCGCGGTTGATTCGAGTTGTTCCCCCCGATACAGCCGCACGATGTTGGCGACGAACTCGATTTGCTTCGGGCTGAACTTGCGATGGGCACGGTCGACCTGCCGGAAGATGTGCCGGGCGTCGATGAACAACACCTTGTCCTTGCGCCAAGCGACAGTGGACGAGCCGGTAGCGCGAGCGCCCGGTTCCGGGGATTTCGAGCGACCCGTCGCTTGCGCTTCGGGCTGGTTCTTTTGTTTATCAAAGAACCACAGCGTGCAAGGGAGCGTAACGGTGTAGAAGAAGTTCGGGCCGATGGCGATCATCACATCGACCGCGTGGGCTTCCAGTAGTTGCCTGCGAATCTCCATTTCCGATTGCCGGGCATCGGCGGCACTGTTCGCCATCACAAAGCCCGCCCGCCCCGTGTTGTTCAAGGCGGCATAGAACA
Organism: Planctomycetaceae bacterium; assembly: GCA_021732785.1. GTDB lineage: Bacteria > Planctomycetota > Planctomycetia > Planctomycetales > Planctomycetaceae > DSVQ01. Next base: position 15,872 of record JAKFUG010000015.1, on the reverse strand, counting down.
ATTCAATCCACAGATAATTGGCGTTATCAGCACGGGGCATCCCAAACGGGAACCGGGGGTCGCCGGTGATCTTTTCCTTATCGACCTTATCCACATTGAACGGCGGATTGGCCATCACGAAATCGAACTTGCCGACGCATTCGTGAAGGTCTTCGTAATAGGCGTTGGCGTTGCGAATGTCGCCACCCAGTCCGTGTACGGCGAGGTTCATCAGGCAGAGTTGGCGAGTTTCATCGACCCGCTCCGTGCCGTAGATCGAAAGTTCCACATCGGGAACCTGTTGATGGGCTTTCACGAACTCTGCGGATTGAACAAACATGCCGCCGCTGCCGCACGCGGGATCGTAGATTTTCCCGTGGAAGGGTTCGATGATTTCAACGATCAGCTTGACCAGCGATGTTGGCGTGAAGAACTCGCCCCCCTTCTGGCCTTCGGCACGGGCGAAGTTGCCCAGGAAGTATTCGTAGATGCGGCCGAACGTGTCCCCTTCGGCATCGACCGCGATGGACGACAGATTCTTGAGCAACGCCACCAGCGTCGCGTTTTCGATCTTGCCGTAGGTCTTGGGGAGCACGCCTTTGAGGTCGTCGTTCTCCTTCTCGACTTCCTTCATCGCCTCATTGATGGCCTTGCCGATGTTCTCTCCTTCCGGCAACGCCAGTAGATAAGAGAACCGGGCTTTCGGAGGGAGGAACATCACCCCCTTGGCCTGATAGCTCGACCGATCGATGGTGAGATAGCTGCCCGCCTTCTTTTTGGCGAATGCGACCGCCAGTTCCTTCTCGGCTTGCATGAACCGATGATCGGCGTAGCGAAGGAAGATCAACCCGAGCACGGGGACGGAGTATTCGGACGACTTCAAGTTGCTGTTCGCCCGCAGTTCATCCGCGGAAGCCCACAGTCGCCGTTCGATATCGGAGTGGCCGTTCGCCATTGGTGTCGGGTGTCAATCTTGCGGGTGGGAAGTCCTCCGTGGATTCCATCAGGCAACCATGCGATACCAGCGTAAGCGGACGGATTGCCCGACGGAAGACCCCTGGACGCGACGGGAATAAATTTAGCGGATTGGGGGTATGTCAATCGCTTCGATTTGTCAATTCAAATGTTCTCTCGGCAAGGGGTTCTGTTCGAGCGCGTGGTTAATTCCGGAGATCAGGGGGGCGTTGACCCCGGTCATTCGACCAATTCGACCAGTCCCGGCGGTTGATTCCGCACTTTGGGGTATGTCACCTTCACTTCCACCCCACAGAAAATCATCCAATCACAACCGTCTGGTCAAACGTGACCAAACCACAGGGAAATCAAATATGGCTAGCGTTTTCAAACGAAACAACGCCGGGAACTATTATGCCGAGTGGTTCGACCACGAAGGCAAGCGACGATCACACTCACAACGGATCAGTACGGGCACCTGTTCCCGGACGAGCAAGCAAAGCTGGTCGACCGAATCGGCCGATTGTTCGATGCTCTGGATCGGTCCAAGTTGCCGAACGACTTACAGCATGGTTTACAGCAGTCGCGGCACGATTCAGTGCGAGAAGGTGCGACGCCGTGCCACGAAGGCGACCTTGCCGGGCTGAGAGAAGGCGGCGATAAGTTGGCTTCCCTTGCGAACTTATGCGACGCGGTGCCGCAGGAAGCGGCAAATGTGGGCGTTGGGACTCGAACCCAAGACCTACGGATTAAAAGTCCGTTGCTCTACCAACTGAGCTACGCCCACAAGTGCTTGTTGCGAAGGAGATTGTGAAAATCTTCGCAACATTGGCGGTGCCGTCTCCTCCGGCGATTCCCTCGTGATCGACCATTTGTCGCGAACGCGGGAAATGCGACGAGGACGTCGCGGAGCACCGGATTCTAACCGAAGAAGACTTCTTGTGAAACCGAACGGGAGACAAGTTTTGCTGTCAGGGTCACGAAGGGGCGGAGGTGAGCCCGTCTCGTCGTCCTTGCAGTTCAATCCGGGAGTTGGTCAAGTGATTTTGTGATCGGAAGAGGAGCCGAGTCCGGTCCGCGCTCACCACTCACTTCGTCACTCTGCTTTCGTGAAGGTTACGATTGTGCATGAACCTGCATCGCAATCGCGCCGGTCGTTTATCCAATCGGCCACACTGGCCGTGGCGGCGACATCGTCTCCCGCCGTCGCCGCGGAGACGAAACCTGTAGGCCGTGATTCGCAAACCATTGAAACTGACGTGCTCGTCTGTGGTGGTGGGTGTGCGGGAAGTGCGGCGGCTTTGGCGGCAGCGCGAGCGGGAGCGAAAGTTCTCCTTGTGGAAAAGGCTCCGTTTGCCGGGGGAATCATTACGAGTGTGGGGCTCCCCTACTTCGATGGCATTGCCCACATTTCGACCAATCGGGTGGTGGTCCGCGGGATCGCGATGGAATTGCTTTCCAGATCGGGCATTTGCGCTGCGGATGCCAGGACCGTCGCCAAACATAATCCGACGATTCCCAACACGTTTGAATTCAAGTTGTTGCTGGACCGATTATTTCAGGAGCAGAAAGACAACTTGCGGGTGCTCTTTAACAGTTTCATTTGTGATGCCCATGCCGACAGCGGCGGTCGCATTGAATCGGTCACGATCGCAAACAAAGATGGGCTGGTGACCGTGAAGCCGCAGGTGGTCGTTGACTGTTCGGGTGACGCCGATGTCGCTGCCTGGGCGGGGGCACCGTTTGAGCAAAACGCCGAGGTCCAACCGCTGACGCTCCACTTCCGCATCGGGAACGTGCAGCCCACACCGGGGGTCAGCGGATTGTGTCGCACAGCCTTGGCAGCGGCTCAGCAACGGGGCGAACTCCCTTTCTACTATGGCCCCGGAGTGATGTTTCTGTTCGGGAAAAACGAAGTCTATGTGCATGGCGTACGGGTTCCCGCCGATCCCACGAACGCCGCCGATCTTTCCCGCGCGGAGATGCAGGGACGTGCCGATGCGCACGCCATGTTTCGGGCCTGGAAACGCGATATTCCCGCATTCGCGGACGCCTATTTTCTGGAAGCGTATCCGTGGATCGGCGTGCGCGAATCGCGCCGCATCATCGGCCAGCACGTTCTCAATGAGGATGATCTCATGACGAGCCGCCGGTTTGATGACGCCATCGCGACCGGTTGCTGGTATCTCGACTTGCATCCGAACAAGACGGTGGTCGGCAGCGCGAATGACTTCGATCCGAAGAAGGTGCAGCCCGAGCCGTACGATATTCCGTTCCGTTCGCTCGTTCCACAAAAGTTGAGCAACCTGTTGGTCGCGGGACGCTGTCACTCGGCGACGCGCGGTGCGCATGCTTCGACACGAGTCACCGTCACCGCGATGGCCATGGGCGAAGCCGCCGGTATTGCCGCGGCGCTGGCACTGAAGCAACGCACCGATGTGGCGACTCTGGATGGAGTCAAGGTGCGCGAACATCTGGCGGCACAGAACGCCGGCCCGTTTACCGACGCGTGATGAGGGGACTGCCGATGAGCCGACCGTCCGCAGAGTGGATTGAGCCGATTCAAAATGGACTTCGATGAAAGATTTCCCATGAAGCGTCGTCAGTTTCTTCATACCGCTCTGGCAGGAGCAACTGCCACGGCGCTCGCAACGGCGTCTGCTCAGGAGACGCGGAAATCTGGGCGGCCGCGGATTCTGTTGCGATCATCGTGGCAAACCGTAAACATCGGGGACATTGCCCATACCCCCGGCGTGCTCGCGTTGCTGGAGCGTTATCTTCCCGAAGCGGAAATCACTCTGTGGCCCAGCCGTTTGGATAACGGCGTGGATGCGATCCTGCAAAAACGGTTTCCGCATTTGAAGATCGCACAAGGCACCGCCGCACTCGAAGCCGCGTTTGCCGACAGCGATTTCCTGTTACACGGTTCCGGGGCCTCGCTCGTTGCCGAACGGGATGTAGTTCGCTGGCGCAAGGAAACGAAGAAGCCGTACGGCATTTACGGCATCACGTTGCCGGTCACAGGTTCGACGTCGACGAAGCCGACACCGGACGATGTGTTTGCCAAAACGATTGACGTTCTCAGCCAGGCGAAGTTCGTCTTCTTTCGAGATTCCGTTTCCCGGAAGTTGGCGCAGGATCGCGGCTGCACCTGCCCCGTGATGGAGTTCGGCCCGGATGGTGCGTTCGGCACGGACCTGCACGACGACGATAAAGCGGAAGCGTTTCTGCGAGCGCAACAACTTGAAGCGGGGAAATTTCTCTGCTGCATTCCGCGGCTGCGTTACACGCCGTATTGGACGATTCCCGAAAAGAAGACGGCTCGCGATGACGCCAAGCACGCCCGCAATGAAGCGATGAAGGAACACGATCATGAACCGCACCGCCGGGCGATCATCGACATTGTGCGGAAGACGGAGATGAAGGTGCTGGTCTGCCCGGAAGACCAGACGCAAATGGCCGTCGGGAAAGAGTTGCTTTACGACCCGCTGCCCGCCGATGTGAAGTCCCGTGTTGTCTGGCGTCCCGACTACTGGCTGACGGGGGAAGCGATTTCCACCTACGTCCGCAGCGCCGGCTTGTTTGGCAACGAAATGCACTCCCCGATCATGTGCATCGGCCACGGCATTCCCGCCATCGTTTGCCGCTGGGCCGAACAGACCAGCAAAGGAATCATGTGGCGCGATATCGGCTTGGGTGACTGGCTTTTCGATTTCGACAAAGAAGACGATCTCCAGCGACTTCCTGCGACGGCGTTGGCCCTCGCTCAGAATGCTGCATCCGCAACACGGAAAGCGGTCGCCGCGCGGCAATTCGTCGAGCAACGCCAGCGCGAAACGATGCAGATTCTGAAAGACGCGCTCGATCAAAAAGAATGAAACGAAGCGGGACGGTCAACAGGGACCGTCCCACCTCCTGCTCATTCATCGCCGTCCAATCAGCGAGTTTTCTTCACCAGCTTGGTGGACGCACTCGGGGATTGTAACGTCGCTACACCGCTCGCATTCACCACGATGCGAACGTTGCCTACGGTCGAAAGGGCCGGCGATCCGTTATCGGTGACGCGAATGCCGAGATTGAATTCGCGGGCGGAGAGAACCCCCAGCGCATTGCTGACCGTGATCTTACCGGTCGCGGGATCAATCGCAAACACGTTATTCAACAGGCCGTTGCCCGACACGATCGCAAATGTCCGCGTCTGCCCCGCATCGGGGTCGGTGGCGGCAACCGTTCCCACGACGGTGCCTGCGGGCGACTGCACTTTCACGGCGAGCGTCTGGGCAAGAATTACCGGGGCTTCGTTGACGTTGGTCAAATTGACTTTGATCAAACCCGAACCGGTGGTGGTCACGGCACCCGTATCCGTCACGGTGACCGTCAACGAGAACGTCGGCGTCCCTTCGAAATTGAGGGCCGCCGAGTTATTGACGGTGATTTGTCCCGTCGTGGCATTGATGGCAAACGCATTGTTCACGTTCCCGCCAGTGATGGAGAACGAACGCGTCTGGCCCGGATCGGGGGGTGCGCTGGCGCTGACCGTCCCGACAACAATCGCATTCGGACTATTCTCCGGCAGCGTGAATGTCGCCGTCAGCACCGAGGCCGGTTCTTTGAGATCGGTGAGCTTGATGGTGAGCTTCGCGGTCGAGGACATCACCGGGCTGCCGTTGTCGGTCACCTTGATCAGCAACTCAAACGTGGGATTCGTTTCGAAGTCGATCGCGGCCGCATTACTGACGGTGATCAATCCCGTGTTCGAGTCGATCGCAAACGCATTCGCGGTGTTACCGCCGGTAATGGCGTACTTCAGAATCTGCCCGGCGTCCTGGTCGCGGGCCACGATCGTGTAATCCAGCACCAGCGCTCCGGCGGGCAGATTCTCGGGAATCGTTTTGGAGGCGTCGTAAAGATGCGGGGCATCGTTGGCGTCTTTCAGATAGACCCGCAGCGACCCCACCGTGGTTTTTGCGGGGTTCGCACTATCGGTGACGGAAATCTCCAGCGCAAACGGCGGGGCGTTTTCCCAGTCGAGTGCCAGCGAGTTATCCACCGTCACGATGCCCGTCTGCGGATTCACCTTGAACGCGTTGTTGCGGTTCCCGCCGGTGATGGCATAGCTCAGCGACTGGCCGGCATCGGCGTCTTTGGCCACCGTTTTCAAGTCGAAAACCGTGGTTCCGGTCGGCAGGTTTTCAAAGATCACCACCGACGCATTCGTGAATTGTGGCGCGTCATTCACGTTCGAAAGCTTCACCAGCAAGTGGGCCTGCGATGTGAGGGCCGGAGTCCCCGTATCGGTCACGGCGATCACCAGATCGAACGGTGCCGCGGTCTCGAAGTCGAGCGGCACCGAGTTCTTGACGGTAATGAGGCCGGTGTTGGGATCGATCGCGAAGGCATTGTCGCGATTGCCCGACAGGATGGCATACGACAGCGTTTGGCCGACGTCCTGGTCCTTCGCGACAATCGTGTAATCCAGCACCGTGGCACCGACCGGCGAGTTTTCGGGAATGGTGACCGCACCGTTGTAGAGACGCGGCGCATCATTCATGTCGCTCAACGCAACCCGCAGACTGCCGATTGATGTCAGCGCGGGGATGCCATTGTCCGTCACGGAAATCTTCAACTCGAACGGCGGTTGATTTTCGTAGTCGAGTTCCTGCGAATTATTGACGGTGATGATCCCCGTGTTGGGGTCGATCGCGAACGCGTTCCCGTCGTTTCCGCCGGTGATGGCGTACTTCAACGTCTGTCCGGCATCCTGATCGCTCGCCACGATTTTGTAGTCGAGCACGACCGATCCATTCGGCAAGTTCTCGGGGATCGTCTTGTAAGCCCGGTACACCAGCGGCGCATCATTCACGTTGGTGAGAACGACTTTGAGAATGCCCGACGTAATCAAAGCGGGACTGCCGTTGTCGGTCACCGCAATTTTCAATTCGTACGGCGGTTCGTTTTCCCAATCGAGCGCGGCGGGATTGTTGACGGTGATCGCGCCGGTGCTGGGGTTGATGGCAAACGCACTGTTTCGATTACCGGCGGTAATCGCATAACTCAACGTCTGGCCAACATCGGGATCGGTCGCATAGTTCCCCGCCACGAACGTTCCGACGGGGCTGTTCTCGGGCAGTGTGACGGTCTTGGGCGGGAACAGAGGGGCTTCGTTGACGTCGATGATGTTCAAGGCGAATGTCGCCGAAGCATCGGGGGTACTGCCGACCGAAGTGTCGTCGACATTGACGTTCACGGTGTAGCTCTTCTTCACCTCAAAATTGAGATCGGTTCCCGCCTTGACGAACAGGGCGGTGCCGATAATTTCGAATGTGGCATTGTCCGCACCGCTTAAGGACAGTTGATTGGTCCCCAGCCCGTCATCGGTGACGACAATGTCGGCCACTTTGACGCGATTCAGCTTGGCGACGTTTTCCGCCAGGTTCGTCGTGGCGTTGATGAACGAAACTTGCGTTGGCGGGTCGTTGATGTTGATCACGCTCACGGTGATCGTACCCGAGCCGACGGCCACGGGGTTGCCGTTATCCGTCGCGGTGACCGTCAGCGAAAAGACCGGAGTCGTTTCAAAATCGATGGCGGCCATCGTCTTGACCGTGATCGCACCGGTGGTGGAATTGATCTGGAAGGCATTGCCGATGTTGCCATTGGTGATCGCATAAGTTCGCGTTTGCCCGGAGTCTTCGTCGGTGGAGGTCACCGTTCCCACGACGGTATTCACGGCGGCATTTTCGATCACGGAGAACGTCTGCGGAGGCACCTTCGGCGGATCGTTGACATTGCTGAGATTGATCGTGATCGTGCCGGACCCTGAGAGCGGCGGCAATCCATTATCGAGGGCCTGCACGGTGAGCGTGAACGTGGGAGTCACTTCGAAATTCACCGCGGTCGCATTGGCCACGGTCAGTTCACCCGTCGTGGCGTTAATCGCGAATGCGCCGCCGATATTGCCGCCGGTAATCGAAAAGGCCAGCGTCTGACCGACGTTGGTATCCGTGGCAGTCACCGTACCCACAACGGAACCTGCCGGCCGGTTTTCCGGGATCGAGAACGTCTGCGGAGGAACGACCGGGGCGACATTCACTTCCAGCACGTTGACGGTGATCGTCGCAGAACTGGAGCGCGCGGGAAGTCCGTTGTCGGTGACTTGCACGGTTAATGTGAAGACCGGATTCGTTTGCAGGTTGAGCGGCGCGGATGTTTGCACCGTCAATTGCCCCGTGGACGCATTGATCGAAAACGCATTCCCGGTGTTGCCCGCGGTGATGGCGTATGTGAGTGTCTGTCCGGCGTCGGGATCGCTGGCGACCACAGTTCCCACGACGGTTGTCGGGGAGGCATTTTCGTTGACGGCGAACGTTTGATCGGCAATGACCGGGAGGTTGTTATCGAGCCCGACTTCGAGATGGGCGTTGTTGACGACCCAGGCACCGCGGCCCATGACTCCGGCAACCAGAACGTCATCCGTGGCGTCGTAGCGCAGGTCGCGCACCGGGGCGTTGGGCAGATCGGGACCAAAATTGTCCCACATGCCAATAGTCGCCAGTTCCGTCAGAAACACACCACGATCGGCCCCGATAAGAATCCCGTCATCGTCCGTGCCTTCAATGTAGGTCACGGAACGAATGTTGCCGGGATTCGACGCGGCCAGATTGCCGGTCACGTTGGTCCAACTGGCACCGGCATCGGTCGACCGATAGACACCAGCGGAATCCACGACGATCAGCGTTTGCCAATCGGACGGATCGAGAATGATGTCGCGGGGAGTTCCCCCCTGGTAGTTGCTCAACTGGGTGAAACTGCCGCCCGCCGTCGGGCGGACGAAGAGTTTGCCGGAACTGTCACCGTAGTAGATCGCGTCGGCGTTGCCCGTGCCGCCGTAGGCCATGGCCGTAATGGTGGAGCTACCGACAAACAGTCGATCCAGCGTATCGAACCGATTCGCCGATTCGTAGATGTTGCGCGTTCCGATGATGCCCCGGGACGGATCGATCGCGTTCAGCACATACGGCTGATAGAACTGAATGTTTGCATCGGCAGCGGACAGGCTTGTACCCGTCTGCGTGACCGTCAGAGTCGGCTGCGTGAAGGAAAGGATCTGATTGTTGGCGTCCACGACAACGCGCGAGAAGAAGCCGAATCCCTGGAAGCTGACGTAGCGAATCGACTGATTCTGCGCTGCCAGCGAGACATCGTCGACGGCGACCACGCCCCCGTCCCCCTGGATGAGGTCGCTCCATGCCGGGCTGCCAGCGCTATTCTGCACGGGCGTTCCCACGTCCTGGGCACCACCGAAGTAGATATTCGAGACCGAATCGTAGGCGATGGAATGAAACTCGGTGTTCTGCAGGTTGCCATGCACGCTGAACCAGTCGCCGGTGGCTTGCGGATTGGTGCGGCGATAGATCCCGCCATCGTCCCCTTCGAGGATGTTCCCGGCCGCGTCGATGGTCATGTCGCGCGAATCGGCGTGCGGCGAACTCTTGTTCGTCGTCGAGGGGTTGTGCGTCAGCGCCGTGGCTTGCGAACCGGTCGCCAAGGCTCCGTTCACGCGGAATAACCGCCCGGAAAAGTTGTTGGCCCCGAGCGAATTGGGGAACGGATTCGGCTGGCGATCGCCCCCGACGTAGACGAGTGTCGCAATCGCCGGGTCGGCGGCAATGGAGAAGTGAATCGATCCCTGTCCCCCGGCAATCTCTTCGGGGGTATCGCCAAAATCTTCATCGTCCTCTACGGGATTCAGGCCGACATCCGTGCCATTTTCATTGGTGGAAGGACTATCCAGTTGCACCCAGGTGGTTCCACCGTTCTGGCTCATGAACAGGCCTGCCAGTTGGCCGTTGTTCAGAATTCCTGCGAAGACGTTGTTCGAACGACCGACGGCGAACTCCACATTGTTCGTCGTTCCGCCCGCAAACAGCCCATCCATGGCCGCGCTGCCGACCTTCGTCCAACTGGCTCCACCATTCGTGGATCGATAAACGCCGTTCGGTCCCCCGCTGGCGAAGACGACGCTGCTAAAGAGCACGTCTTTATTGAGAGGATCGGTCACCAGATCGTAGCAGACCCCTTGGGGCAAGCCGCTGCCGTTCGCCCCGCTGACTTGCGTGAAGGTGGTCCCGCCATCGGTGCTGCGGAAGATGCCGATATTGCCGTACGTGAAGTTGTCCGCCACATTCACCGAGACGACGATGTTTTGGCCATCGACGGAAATCCCGGAGATGTTTTTCCCGACGAGGGAAACCGCCCCGGTTCCGGTGATGGACGCCCAGGTTGCGCCGCCATCCGTGGTTCGCAGCAGTCCGATCCGTGCGCCGCCGTCATTTCCCAGCGAGCTATACCGGCCGATCCCGGCGACAACGGTCTTGTTCGTCGCGTCCGCCGTATCAAAGGCCATCGCACCGATGGAAAGCGAATTTTCCTGATCGGTCAGCGGCGTCCATGTTGGAGCGGAAGCCGAAGCATTGGTTGTCTTCCAGATGCCGCCGTTCGTTGTTCCAATCCAAACGGTATTGACGTCGGTCGGATCTGCCAGCACGACATGGACACCGCCCGAGACGGGATTGTTCTGCGCGTTCAGGCCTTCGGTTTGACCCCCTTGGATTGGTGTCGGACCCACCGGTGTCCAGGTGGCATTGTTATTGACCTGTGCGCTGACACTCGGTCGCGCCGCGAACAACTCGTTTACGGCATCGGGCGGGACCTCCAGTTTCGCATCTTCCGGCGCAACGGTCGGGATCACCGCCGAGAGCAACACCCGCGGCTCAATTGAGAGAATCTCCGATGCGTAAACCGATCGCGATCGGGTTCCTCGCGGACGGGACCGGCGATTTGAAAACCGGCCTTGGGTCAACAATCCACGAACGGACGACAACCAGTTGGAGCGCAGCATGAGGGGTCCTGACGTGCCGAGTGGCCCTGGTACAGGCGATGCAACTCCCAGACGACGCAAGATGCTCAATCGTCGTGATGAGAGAAGTCAACGCGGTAGAAACGGCTGCCCACACGTTAAAGTCGCCACGAACCGTCCGCAAGAGGCTATTGCTAAAATCCAACAAAGAAGCCCAGCTGCGAATGCACCTGGGCTCACTTTCAAAACTTAGGAAGCATTGCCAGTAGAAACCCTTATTCGTCCGACTTCCCGGCCGATTGGCTGAGACTCCACCGCAAATAGGCTTCGAGGAACGGGTCGAGTTTGCCGTCCAGCAAGGTGAGGGGATGAGCGTTTTTCATGCCGCTCCGCGCGTCTTTCACATAGCTTTCCGGGTGGATGACGTAATGCCGGATCGGTTCGCCGCCGAAGCCGATGCGGGATTTCGATTCGCGCTTCGACGACTTTTCGGCATCCCGCCGGTCAATTTCCATTTGATAGAGTTTGGCCGTCAGCATCTTCCGCGCGGTGGCCCGGTTCTTGTGCTGGCTCCGTTCGTTCTGGCACTTCACGTAGACGCCGGTCGGCAGGTGCGTCAACTGAATCGCGGAGTCGGTTTTGTTGACGTGCTGGCCCCCTGCTCCACCGGACCGGCAAATGTCTTCGCGGACTTCGCTCGTCCAGTCGATATCAATTTCGAAGCTGTCGTCGAGTTCCGGGATGACATCGACCGCCGCGAACGATGTTTGACGCCGTCCCGCGGAATCGAACGGACTGATGCGGATCAACCGATGGACCCCGGTTTCGCCCTTCAGTTTCCCGTACACAAACGGGCCCCGGATCGCGATCGACGCATTCCGAATCCCCGCTTCTTCCGCGGGGGAAATGTCGAACAGTTCGCACTCATAGCCGTGTTCTTCGGCCCAGCGCTGATACATCCGCAGCAACATCTGCGCCCAGTCCGACGCATCCGTCCCGCCTTCTCCCGCCTGGACGTAGATGTACGCCGGCATGGAGTCTTCCGGTTGCGACAGCATCGCCTGCAACTCAACTTCGCCGAATTGCTTTTCCAGCGTTTCCAGCAGTGAAGTCAACTCGGCGATATTCTCCGGTGACGGATCATCGTCCGCGAATTCGACGAGCACGCCGAGATCGTCGCTCCCCTTCACCAGATCGTTGATCGGCTTCAATCCGGCGTTCAGTTGCCGGAGTTCGGTCATCAGCCCCTGGGCTTTTTCCTGATTGTCCCAGAAACCGGGAGCCCCCATAAGTTCGTTAATCTCGGCCACGCGGCCGTTCTTCGCCGCCCAGTCAAAGAGAGTCTCGGAGATGGACAATCCGGGTGATCAACGATTGACAGCGTTCACGAAGTTCGTGATCCATGACGGGGAGACTTCCGACGAAAACGAGGAACGAAACCATTTCTCAACCACAGATTATAGTCGAATTCACATCTCAACTGTAGCGGTGAAATTTGTTTCGACAAGATGACCGACGTCGCTTTGCGGTTTCGCGCACCGCGCAAATCCTGTCGGGGTGTTGACCGACATCACGGGGAAACGATTCGCGTGAGGCGCGAAACCGCAAGCGACGAATCGACGACTCGTTCATCTGCGGAGACGTTCGGGATCTATCCCCGGCGGCGTCGGTGATGTTCGCGGGACTTCGCATTCGACAATCCGTGAATCGTCCGGGTTCGCGGTCGGCAGCCCGGCAAAGGTGAACCGGCCGCGGGCAAGGCCATCGAAGACCCAATCGTCGGTCTCGATCGGGCTGCGGGATTTCGTCGTGGCGTCCGTCCAGACAACGAGCGGTGCCGATTCCGTCATGACCGATCCGTCGCCGCTCCAGACGAAATCGCGCGGCCGCCATGCCGGGGCGGACTCCGTCTCAAACTCGATCAATCCCGCCCCGCCCCGTTGTTGCAGTCCGAAGACGCAATCGTGCGCGGTGATCCGTAAGGGATATCGGTCGGCCGGTTGCTTCTCACCGAACAAACGGACCGCGGCCCCGCTTTCCCGCAGGGTGATCTGGCGGAACTCACAGACCGGATACCGATTCGCGGCTTCCGGGGCGATGGCGAATAATGGTCCTGTCCCCATTTGCAGCAGATTGTCGAACGTCACTTGCCGGGCGGAACCGTGGGCGAAAAGTCCGGTGCCGTGACCGGTGAAACGGCAATCCACCACGCGGAGTTGCCCGGCTTTCGCGACCAACGGGTCAAACAGTTTCCAGGCGATGCCCGTGGCCGGGTCCACCTGCGCGTTGCCGCGAAGGCGGTGCAGCCCGGTGTCGATGTCGCAGCGTTTGATGGTGAGCTGTTGCGACTGCACCATCACCAGCGCGTCGGCCTGTTCGATCTGGCGAAGCGGGCTGTCGAAGCGAATCCGTACGTTTTCCAACTGCACGGTCTCCGCGGCGAGCCGTAAGGGTTGATCGCGGACCACGATCTCCGGGTTGATGCCATCGGCCCCCGTAATCCGCAGATTTCCCGCGAATCGGACATCCGCCACGCTGTAGGGCCCCGGTTCGGTCAGCACGACGGTTCCATCGGCGGTGGGGGGCGGAAAGGGCAGCCGATGATCGGGGACCGCGGGCGATTCCGGCTCCGTTTGTTGCGGGGTGCTCAGCCAGCGCTGTGACACGGAGAGCAATTCCGTGCGGGTCCCACGATCGGCGAGCGCCCAAACCAGACCGCTGGCCGCGAAGATCGCCGCCGCGGTGAGAGCCCATCGGCCGGTTCCCGCGGTCAACGGAGCCTGCAAGTGCGGGACGGTTTCTTGAAATTGCCGCAGAAACGTCGCCACCGTGCTGCGGCTGGAATAACCCGGTGTGCCCCATTCGGCCAGCAGACTTTCCGCGGATGTCGGGCGGTCTTGTGGATCGCGTGCGGTGAGTTGCAGCAACCCGGTGGCGAAGGATTCCGGTGTCTCCGGGGCCCACTCGCGGATGTCGGGAATGACCCGTGTCTGATGGGCCGCGAGTTTGGCCAGCGGATCGGCGGTCGGAAACGGCGGTCGTCCGGCGAGCAATTGCCACAGGACACATCCGAGTGCGTACAAATCGGCGGCGGGTGTCGGAGCGCGACCGACCCCGATCGTTTCCGGCGCGACGCCGTCGTAGCTTTCCAGCGACAACCCCGCGTGCAGATGAATCTCCGGCGTGAGGACCGGGCGGTAACCGGTCTCAACCAGCACGCTCCGCCCGGCTTTCGTCAGACGAATCTGCGACAGCCGCACATCGCCGTGGACGATGCCGCTGCGATGCACAGTCGATAACGCGGCCAGCAATTGCCGGGCGATGTGCCACACCACCGTGGCGGGAAACCGACCCCGGCGGACCAGCAGTTCGCTCAACGGCGTGCCGGGGACAAACGGTGACGCGAGATAAAAGCCGTTCGCGTCTTCCCAGCAGGCGTGCGGCAGGATGCTATCGGCTCGCGGAACATTTGCCGCCCGGCGGACCAGTTCCCGACCCCGCGCCGCGACCTCCGTAGCCGCTTCCCGCGGAGCGGTCAGCCGTTTCACAACGACGATCTGCTTTTGCGACAGCGATCGGGCGACCCACGATCGCGTCCACCGGCGATGGCCCAGTTCGTCTTGTAACAGATACTCACCGACGAGCAATTGCTCCGGCGTGGTTGATTCGAGCATCCGCGCTTGGAATGGCGTGAGGCAACCGATTTGCACGAGAGCGTCGATCCAGACGGAATCAAACGCGGGCAAATCGCGTGCGAGCTGACGGACGCGGCCGCGCGCCCGACGCAGATCCGCCGGCCGGCATAAATGCCAGTCCCGCAGCCGTTGCAGCAGCGCATCCGAAGGGGGTTCCATCACCCGCAGGCATCCTTTCCTGCAATCCACGTCGATCAGGTGACGGATGTTATCCCACAATTCCACACACGCGGCAAGTTGGCACCAGCGATGGCCGCGCGGTTACGATGCTGAAGTGGTTAACTCCTCGCAAATGACCTGGAACTTCGTGAGGATGTTCGGACCGAAGGCCGTGCTGATGGCCACGTCGATGGCGTCGCGGCCGACGGCGATCAGGATGCGGCCCGTTCGTGGAGCATTGTTTCGCGGATCGAAGGCGTGCCATTGACCGCCGAGAAAGGCCTCGAACCAACCGGCGAAGTCCATCGGACTGTTGTTGGGCGGAAGACCGATATCGCTGATATACCCCGTGCAATACCGCGCGGGGATATTCAGGCAGCGACAAAACGCAATCGCCAGATGAGCGAAGTCGCGACAGACGCCGGTCCGTTCGTTGTAGGCTTCCAGCGCCGTTTTTGTCGGCCGCGCCGTGGCGTAGTCGAAGCGGATGTGCCGATGCACAAAGTCGCAAATGGCTTGAACGCGTCCCCAACCCAAGGGCGTGTTTCCGAAGAGACTCCACGCAATCGGCGTCAACAGGTCGGTTTCGCAGTAGCGGCTGGCGAGCAGAAAAACCAGCGTTTCCGCGGGTAATTCCCACACAGGGTGTTGCCGGGCGGCGGGAAAAGTCGGATCGGGAATGCCCGTGGAGCGAACGATCGCGAACGTGCTGATTCGCGACGGCCCCGCCGGTGCTTCGAGACGACTGCACCAATTTCCAAATCCGTCGCGATAAGACGAAATGGGCACGGCCGGTGTCACCACCAGGTGATCCGGCCGGACGATTTGATAGGCATGGCTGTAATGGATATTCAGCATCAACAGCATGGGAGTTGGTTGCGGGCATTGGTAGGCAATTTCGTAGCCGACTTTGATTTCGATGGTGATTGTCGCTTTCTGACAGTCAGAGATTCCGCATGCCCAGGGATTTGTGGCGAAACATCGCGAGCCGCCCTGAATATAGCCTGCGTTATCGGCAGAAGTCGGCTTATTCGATGCTGGTGACAGGATTCGGCGAAAGAACGCGACAGATTCTAATCGTTTAGCCGCGACCCGACAGGGCAACGCCGTGACGGATTTTATGCGGCGGTGAGGCTGTGGTAGAGTTGGCGAAGTTTACGCGTGGCGGTGCGTATGTGAGGGCCGGAGGCAGTGGGCGCGTCGTTGAAGGGGATACGGTAGCGGGC
>JAKFUG010000024.1 GCA_021732785.1 Planctomycetaceae bacterium | reverse complement strand
CAGGCGGCAAGTTCGCGCATTTTCTTCGGAAAGAGCGGCAGCGCGATTTCCGGTGCGGCGAGATCCGGGTGCCACATTTTTTCCCATTCGAGGGAGTACCAACCGGTGTAGCCACTTTCGCGGAGCAGTCGCAGGCATTCGTGCGCCGGGAATTCGCCGCCGAGGAAGAGCACGTAGTCGGCGTGCCGATGCCCACCCATAAGTGCCGACGCGGCTTGTGCGGCGGCAACCGCTTCGACCGATGTGGGCTGCGGTTCGAGGACGCGGACGCTGTCTTTCCAGTGCGTGTGCCGGGACCACGGACGTAGCCGTTGCCAGGTTTCGGCGAGCGGTTCATCGAAGAAACGCCACGGATGATGGGTGTCCCACACGAGACCGACGTGTGGATGATTGACGCGGCGCATCACCTCGGCGGCCGGCGGCGATGCGGAAAAGTCACCGTGCGTTTCCAGCAGAATCTGCACGCCCAGCGGTTGCGCCGCTTCGCCGAGGATGCGTAAACCATCGGCGACCTGCTGCATCACCGCTTCGCGGGCAATCGGTTGTTCGGGAAGAAGGTCACCGAACACACGAATGAACTCGGCTCCGAGATCGGCGGCGAGTTCGATGTATCGGCGACCTTGTTCGAGTTGGTGCGCGCGCTCGGATGCCTCGCGTCCATCGAACCGCACCGAGGACGCCAACCCGGCGACTGCGAAGCCGGCATCGTTCAGTTCCTGCCGCCGTTTCGATCGATGCGATGCCGCCAGATCGGGAACCTGCAACAGGTTCGTCTCGCGTGCAAGCAGCCGAATCTCCACGCCCTGGTAACCGTACGCCGGGCCGTGCTCAAGCACATCGAACCATGACCAGTCGGGACACGCGAGCGTCGAAAAGGAGATCTTCAAATCGGTATCCGGCATTCTTCACCAAAGACCAAAAGCGAACACTTTATGATGCTGCAAAGCGGCAAGCCTACGCGATCAAATCGGTCACAATCTTGCCTTGCACGTCCGTCAAACGGAAGTCGCGGCCTTGCATGCGGTACGTCAGGCGTTCGTGATTGATGCCGAGCAGATGCAGCAGCGTGGCATTGAGGTCGTGGACGTGGACGGGGTTCTCGGTGATGTTGTAGCTGAATTCGTCGGTCTGGCCGTGGACGATGCCCGGCTTGATGCCGCCGCCGGCCATCCACATGGTGAAGTTGCGGGGATGGTGATCGCGGCCGTAGTTGTCTTTCGTGAGCGTCCCCTGGCTGTAGACCGTGCGGCCGAATTCGCCCCCCCAGACAACGAGCGTGTCGTCGAGCATCCCGCGCTGCTTCAGGTCTTTGATGAGCGCCGCACACGGTTGATCGGCGGCCTTCACCAGATTGCGAATCGACCCCGGCAAACCGCCGTGGTGATCCCAGCCGCGGAGGAAGACCTGCGTGAAGCGCACGCCCCGTTCTGCCAGACGGCGAGCCATCAGGCAGTTGTAGGCGAACGTGCCGGGCTGCGTGACTTCCGGGCCGTACATGTCGAGAACGTGCTTCGGCTCGTCCTTCATATCGGCGAGTTCCGGCACCGAAGTCTGCATGCGGTACGCCATTTCGTACTGCGCGATGCGGGCATTGATTTCCGGGTCGCCGACTTCGGCGAACTTCTGCTGGTTGAGCGCGGCGAGACCATCGAGCATCGTCCGCCGGGTTTCCGCATCGACGCCGTTCGGGTTCGACAGATACAGCACCGGATCGCCCGTGGACCGCAGCGAGACCCCGGCGTGGGTGGTCGGCAGGAAGCCCGAGCCCCACAGCCGCGAGAACAACGCCTGCGTCGCCGAACCATTCGCAATGCGCGAAATCAGCACGACATACGACGGCAGATCCTGATTCGGACTGCCGATGCCGTAGGAGAGCCACGCCCCCATGGATGGCCGGCCGGGGATTTCGCTGCCGGTTTGAATGAACGTGATCGCCGGGTCGTGATTGATGGCGTCGGTGTGCATCGACTTCACAATGGCGATGTCATCGACCACGCCCGCCATGTGCGGCAGCAGTTCGCTGACCCACGCACCGTGTTTTCCGTGCTGGGCGAATTTGAACACCGACGGCGCGATCGGGAACCGTGCCTGGCCCGACGTCATTGTGGTGATGCGTTGACCGTTGCGCGCCGATTCGGGCAGATCTTTGTCGTACCAATCGGCAAGGCCCGGCTTGTAATCCCACATGTCGAGCTGCGACGGACCGTCTGCCATGAACAGCCAGATCACCCGCTTGGCTTTCGGCGAGTGATGCAGCACCGGCATGTTGCCGAACGACTGCGGCGAGCCATCGACCGGAGCCGAGTCCGCAAACAGCTTGGGATTGAGACACGACGCCAGCGCCGCGGTCCCGAGCCCCGTCGCGGTCTTGCCAAAAAAATGCCGCCGCGTCATCGCCGTGCGGTATTGGTCGAGAAGGTTGTGGTCCATGTGCTGCTTCCTGTTTTGCAATGGTGATCGCTAAATGTCTGGGTTTTCGAGGATACGTTCGAGACGTGGTTTCAATCCTGCTGGAAGCCTATCAAGCCAATCGGCATTGATGAGATCAACGCGGGACATGTTTTGAAGATGGACGGCATCAATCGTGCGGTACGCGGCCAGCTTCATGGCGACCAAAGGAAAAAGGGGGATGCACGGAACATCATCCAGATACACCGGCGATTCCATTTCTGGTAATGGAAACAAGACATTGCTACCAACTTCTTCGCAAGCAATCAGAAGTCGAATGGAATCACGCCGCCATTTCTGTTGGGGGTCTCGAAATAGAATCTGCCAGGAATGCTCGGTCGTCTGGAACTGAAACTCTTGAAGTGCCCCAATGGCCCTTGTCCGATCTTCCGGCTGAATCATAAAGTCGACATTTTGTGAGAACATCAACCCCGATGGCATGACCGATTCGATCCATGCGGTAACCGCATTTCCGCCCACCAAGAAATGCGGCACATCAGCCGTTTCGAGCAACTGCGAAGTTCGCCGCAAGCGACTCTCGACTTGTTGCATCGCTGCGATGACGAGATCAATATGAGACTTTTTTGAGGCCGTAGTTGCGGCTGTCATTTCCGTTCTCCGCAGACAGTGTGCCGCGGCCGTGTCGGCCGTGCGTCGTAACAGAACGTTCTACCAATTCACACGGCTGACACGGCCGTGGCACACAAAGCTGGTCACTCCTTCGTAATCGTCTCGTCCAGATTCAACAACAGATTCGCGGCCATCGTGTATGCCGCGTGTTCCGGCATGGGCAGTGTGGCATCACGCGGGGCGGTGCCGGCAGCGAGGAGTTTCTCTGCGGCGGCGGTGTCCTGCGTGAACTTCGCGAGGTGTTTGGCGAAGATCGTCGCGAGCACCTGCGCTTCCTGCGGCGTCGGCTTGCGGGACGTAGCGAGGCGGAAGCCCCATTCCAGGCGGTCCGCGGGTTGGCTGCCGCCGTCTTTCATCATCCGTTCGGCGAGCCGTCGGGCGGCTTCCACGTATTGCACGTCATTCATCAGCACCAGCGATTGCAGCGGCGTGTTGGTCCGCGGTCGTCGCACCGTGCAGTTCTCGCGCGACGGGGCATCCATCGTCAACATCGACGGAGGAGGGCTCGTCCGCTTCCAGAAGGTGTAGAGACTGCGGCGATAGAGCGCTTCCCCGGCGTCCGGCTTGAACGCGCTGGTGTTGCTGCCAACGAACGCCACCGCTTCCCACACGCCTTCCGGTTGATACGGCTTCACGCTCTTGCCCCCCTTGCGTTCAACCAACAACCCGCTGATCGACAAGGCCGAGTCGCGGATCGTTTCTGCATCGAGCCGGAAGCGTGGTCCGCGGGCGAGCAGAATGTTCTCCGGATCGCGTTTCAGCATCTCCGACGAGACTTTCGTCCCCCGGCGGTACGCTCCGGAGGTGACGATCAATTTCTGCATCGCTTTCACATCCCAGCCGGTGCGAACAAATTCGGTCGCGAGCCAATCGAGCAACTCGGGGTTCGACGGCCATTGTCCCTGAGCACCGAAATCTTCCGCGGTTTTGACGATGCCGGTGCCGAAGTAGTGCTGCCAGTATCGGTTCACAATCACCCGCGCGGTGAGGGGATGCTGCGGCGAGACCAGCCATTGCGCGAGCCCGAGCCGATTGTTCGGCGACCCTTCCGGCAAGGGCGGGAAGACGGCCGGGACACCGCGGTCGACCTTGTCACTCTTCTTGTCATACGCCCCGCGGACCAGTACGAAGGCCTCACGCGGTTGCGGCAAATCCTCGGCGATCATCGTCGCCGGGATGGCATTATCAACGTCGGTCTTCTGCTTGTTGTAGTCCGCGATCTTCTGATTCAGTGGATCGAACGTGGCCCGCGTATCGGCACACACATATTGCAGGAAGTAGTTCCGAATTTCAGCCTGCTGACCGGCGTTCCGTTTGTCTTCGGGAGTTTTAACAAGGGCGACGATATTGCCCGGTACGGTTGACGTCGCTTTGCCCCGTTCGTTGTCTTCCCACACGAGTTGCGACCGGATCGGCCCGGCGTCCGCGGCGAAGCTGACGATCCCCGCTTTGTCCCAGTAAACTATGCCGCCGAATTGCGTGAAGGCCCAACCGTTCAGCATTGCCCCGGGTTGAAGATTCACAGCGCTCGCTTCGACTTCCAAACGCACCCATTTACCGACTTCGGGAAGCGGACCGCCCTGTACCTTTGCCGGCGTGTTCGGCGCACCGAAGGCGATTTGATCGCTGCCGAAGTTGACGCGGTGTTCCCACGCCCCATCGTTGAATTGCAGCATCACCGCTTTGGGTGGGTTCTGTGGATCGAGGTAGACGTAGGCGAACAAGCGGTCCCCCGCGCCGATCTTCAACCCCGGATTCGCCCCGGTGAAGAAGTGCTGTGTGACTCCTTCCCCCGTGCGAGTCGATGCCTTCACGCCGCTGTAAACCGGGCCCTTGTCGGCCGTGACAAACTCCCACGGCGTGTTTCCCTGCAAGCTCGCCCCGGCGGGGGGATCGTCATCGAACCACACGACATCCTTCCGCATCACGGTCAACGCATCGACCGGTGCCCCAAGCAACACGGGGTCTTCGTACTTCACGGCGGCGATCGCGTCATTGATCGATTTCTGTGTCGCGGCGATCTGCTGGTCGAGGTCCGCAAGTTTCGCCGTCTGTTCATCGCTCGGCAGCTTCAAAATCGGGGCTGGCAACAGCGCGTTGCCATCCATTGCCGCATCGGAAATCGAATTGAAATACGCATACAGCGAGTAATACTCTTTCTGTGTGACCGGGTCGAACTTGTGACTGTGGCAGGAGCAGCAGTTGAGCGTCAGACCCATCCACACGGTCCCCATCGTTTCGGTTCGATCGGCCGCATAGCGCACGAGGACTTCGTCGTTGATCGAACCCCCTTCGCTGGTCGTGACATTACACCGGTTAAACCCCGTCGCAATCCGTTGCTCGCGCGTCGGATTCGGCAGCAGATCGCCCGCCAGTTGGTGAATCGTGAACTGATCGAACGGCTGATTCGTGTTGAACGCATTAATGACCCATTCGCGATACGGCCACAGCGACCGTTCGTTGTCGAGGTGCAAACCGTGCGTGTCGCCATACCGTGCGGCGTCCAGCCAGATGCGGCCGTGGTGCTCACCATACCGGGGCGAATCGAGCAGCCGGTCCACCAGACGGTCGTACGCTTCCGGGGCCGTGTCCGCGAGAAACGCATCGACTTCCGCGGGTGTCGGCGGCAACCCGGTGAGATCGAACGTCACCCGGCGGATCAGCGTCACCTTGTCCGCTTCGCCGTTTGGTTCGAGCCCATCATGTTCGAGCCGCGACAACAGGAATGGATCGATGTCGTTGCGAACGAGGTCCGTCCGTTTCACCATCGGCGGTGTCGGCCGCTTCGGAGCCATCAGCGACCAATGCCCCTGATACTCCGCTCCTTCGGCGATCCATTTCAAGAGCGTTTCCCGCTGAGCGTCGGTGATTGATTTGCCGCTGTTGGGCGGGGGCATCATCATGTTGGGATCGGTCGACAGAATCCGCTTCACGAGTTCGCTGGCGTTCACGTCGCCGGGCACAATCGCTGTCTGACCGGATTCGAGCTTCGCTGTCGCCGCCGCGGTTTGGTCGAGCCGCAAGCCCCCTTCACGATGCTTGGCATCGGGCCCGTGGCACAAATAGCAGTTGTTCGAGAGGATCGGCCGCACGTCGCGATTGAACTGCAGCTTGCCGTCATCGGCCGCAAACAGCGCCTGGGGCAAAACCAATCCGACGAGAAGGAACAACGATGTCCAGCGAGGCATGGCACGCTCATCACAGAAGGTGGGACCAACCAGCAGCCCGTCGGCACACCGCCCGCGCCGCCGGACTCATCAGTCTACCCTGATTTGTATGCCCGTGTCCATCGGCGATTTCGCCGAACGACCAACTCTCAGAACTGTGGACTTCGCATCGATCCCGCAGGGATCACAGACAGTAGCCGGGGGTTGAGCGCCAGCGATACCGCCGGAAAAAACGGCCCCATCGCTACCGTACCCCGGAGGGCGTGCCAGAAGCGTGATGTCAGTTGGACGCCCGGTTCGAACGTTGACCAATCGACCAGAGAATCGATCCCACGCTGAGAGTGAGGATGGGCGTCAGCGCAATCCAAGGTGACACAGGTTCGGACCAGATAATAGTTCGATGTCCGTCACCGGTTTTTTCAACTCGTTCCCCTGCAATCATAAGATAAGGCAAAGCCGCGAGGTATATCGCGATTCCGAGGAACGTGATCGCTTTTCCGATGATGCGAATGTTTCGTTTCATGCCATCAGTATGGACATGATTTCAGATTGGTCAAGACGATTGTGAGAAGGCTCATAGGATTGAGCGCATTGTGATTCTGCGAAGCGGCAAGCGATGAGCGTCATCGCATCCGCGCCGTGCGCCGCGCGAGATACCCACCTAACACTTCCGCAAACGGTTGCGACGTTAATACTTTCACGCGGTCGATGCCCATGTCCGCGAGGCCTTTGCCGAGCCGTTCGTCGAACGTGGTGTAGTTCTTCAGATACTCGGCCCGCAACCGCGATGGTTCCAGCGTGGTCTGTTGCGAACGGTTTTCGAGATTCCGAAACGCCGCCGGTTGGCGGAACGGGAACGTTTCTTCTTCCGGGGCGAGAATCTGCCAGAAGACCACATCGTGTCCCGCCGCACGCCACATTCGCAGCGCGGCCAATAAGGCTTCGAGATCGTCAAAACCGTCGGAGAACAGGGCGATCAAACTGCGGCGTTTCAATCGCGGCTGTACGGCGGCCAGCGTCTGTGCGAGCGAACCTTCAGCACCGGGGACGGCGTTCTGCAAACGACGCACGATGTCCACAAACGTGGTCGCCGCGGTCGAGGGATCGCTCCAGTCGAGAATCTCGCGGCCGATGGTCGCCAGTCCGCACGCATCGCGCTGTTGCAACAACAGGTACGCCCACGCTGCGGCGAGCACGCGGGCATAATCCAGCTTGGCCAGCGATTTCCCGGCGTACGCCATGCTGCCGGAAACATCGACCAGCAGGTACGCCCGCAGGTTGGTTTCTTCTTCGTACTGCTTGACGAAGTATTCGCCGGTCTTGGCGTAGGCCCGCCAGTCGATGTGCTTGGGTTCGTCGCCCACGGTGTAAGTGCGATGCTCGGCGAACTCGACGCTGGTTCCCTTGAAGGGGCTGTGGTGCATCCCCGACAGCGTTCCCTCGACCACGCCCCGCGCCACGACATCCAGCGGCCCGGACCTTGCCACCACGGTGGGGTCTGCATCAGCACGCGGGGGAATGGTCGCCATCAGAAGAGGTTCAAGTGTTGCGGGTCAAGAGTCAAGTGCCCGAGATAAGGTGCGTGTACTCGCAACGCTTGCCGTTTAGCGGATCCATCACGCTATGCTATCACTGTTTCAACTCAATCACGGAGATGATGACACGATGCCGGGCCAAACATTTTCGAGACGAAATCTGGCACTCACCGTCCTGACCGTCTTCTCGACGGTATTCTTTAGACCCGCATCGACATCCGCGGCGTTACAAGCCGGGGCGGCGAAGGTCGACATCACCGATCGCGACGCCGGGCCGGTGAATGATCCGCTGTATGTGAAGGCCCTGGTGCTGCGCGAGGGCGATGTGACGGTGGCGATTGTCACCGTCGATGCCGTCGCGATTGCCGAAATCGGATCGATCAAGAACGATTATCTGGCGAATGTCCGCGCGGCATTGAAACGGGACATCGGCTTCGACCCGCAGCGGATTCTGATTAACGCCAGTCATTGCCACGGGAAAGTCTGTGCCGATGTCGAAGCGCGAACGGTGGAAGCCGTGAAACTCGCGGCGAAACAACTGGTGCCGGTCCGTGTGGGTGCGGGCCAGGGTCACGAAGACCGGGTGATGGAAAATCGTCGTTTGAAGCTCAAAAGTGGCCGGGAAGCCGATGTTCGCCATGCGTACTCGTTGCCGCCGGATGACGACGTGGTGGGGACCGGACCGATCGATCCCGCGATCGGGCTGTTGCGATTGGATCGTCTGGATGGGCGGACGCTCGCGGTTGTGCATCAGTTCGCGTGCCATCCGATTCAAGGCGTGCCCAACGGGGGCAACACGGCGGACATGAGCGGGTTTGCCTCGCAGGTGCTGGAAGACAGTTTCGGCGACGGGGCCATTGCCCTCTTCCTGCAAGGCTGCGGCGGCGATGTGAACCCGCTGCGATACAAGCAGGTCGATGAACCGCGCGACGCCGAACCGCTCGGCAATCAGCTCGGCCTCAGTGCCATGCGGGCGGCGAAAAAAATCGTCTGCCGTGATGACGCGCCGCTCAAGTGGATCAACGAAACATTGGCCGTGCCACGGGCGGACAATGCCGAACGGATTGCCGCGGTCGAAGCCGAACAAACGCGGCTGGTGCAATCGCTGAAGGGGACGAGCCTCAATCTGAAAACGTTTCTGCCGCTGGTCGTGAAACAGGGACTGAGCAATCCCTTTCCGTCGTATTACTCTCACCGTTACCTGCATGATTTGCAGATCAAACGGAATGATTTAGAACGATTGGATGCCGAGAACAGAGCCAACGTCGAAGCTTATATGCGCAACATTTATACAATGGAGGAATTGACACGGTTACAGACGAATCTCGCACTCTTGAAGAAGCATCAGGCGCGGAATGTCGCGGCGGGGAGTCGCACGATGGATGTCGAAGTGGTGGGCGTGCGCGTCGGGGAGTTCTCGCTGGTCACTTTTCCCGGCGAATTGACGGTCCAGATTGGTTTGAACATCAAGCAGGCCGCGGGGAAACCACAGACCTTTGTTTCCGGTTATACAAATGGCTACATTTATTATGCACCGACGGCGGAGCAACTCCGCAATGTGGGCG
This sequence comes from Planctomycetaceae bacterium, assembly GCA_021732785.1. Taxonomy (GTDB): domain Bacteria; phylum Planctomycetota; class Planctomycetia; order Planctomycetales; family Planctomycetaceae; genus DSVQ01. The sequence continues at coordinate 30,678 of JAKFUG010000024.1, read as the reverse complement.
GGGCGCAGGAAGACAGCGATTGTTTGCTCGCGCCGGAATGGCAAGCGGTGTTTGAAACGAAAGCGCTGGATGTGCTGCGACGTTTAAAGTGACCCGGCGCTCGCGCTTCGGGCTCGTTCGAGTTATAAACGATCGATCAGAACGACGGACGTGTCATCGTGTCGGCCGGCACCGTTGGTGATCGCCTGCGATTCATCGAAAATCGCCTGCATCGTGGTTTCCACGGTGGCGTCCCGGTGCAGTGCCATCGTCCGGCAGGTGCCGTCGATTCCGAATTCCGCATGCTTCCCGTTCACTTCACCAAAGGCCTCGATGACGCCGTCCGTATAAATCAACAACCGGGAACCGGGCGGAAGTTCGGTCACGTTGGATTCGTACTCGGCTTCTTCGTAGAGCCCCAGCGGCAAGCCCCCCGCTTCGTGTGGACCAACGGGCGTCGCTTCACCGCCGTCGCGATTCATCAGCAGCGGAATCGGATGCCCGGCGGACGTCCACACGAACTTGTGTTCGTCGTTGTACAACACTCCATATAACACAGTAATAAAGCCGCCCCCGCTCTGAATGAAACTTTGTTCACATAGCCGACGATTGACTTTCGCCACGAATCCGGAAACGTCTTCGAATCCTTCGCTGCGAATCATGCTGATGAGGGTGTGCATCGTCATAATCGACATGCACGCCTTCATCCCATGCCCGGACGCATCGCCGACCAGGACGATGGTGTGCTGGGGATCGACGCGGAAGACTTCGTAATAGTCGCCGCCGGCCATCACCACCGGTTGACCGCCGAAGACGCGGATTTGCGACGGTTCATACCGGGCGACAATCCGGTAACCGTCCGGGCTGACGACGTCCGCGGGGATGATCGATTCCTGCAATTTGCGGACGGAATCGATTTCCTCGCGCAGTTTCTCGGCAATTTGCCGCTCGCGCTCCGCCTGCACGGCTTCCACCGTGTTCATCAGCGTGGCGTGCAACAGAAAGATGAAGTCATTGCTGGCATCCCGCAGCACGTAGGCTTTCATGCCCTGGGTCAGGAAGCGGGCCATACGGATGACTTCGCTCGGTTCGCACGCACCGACGACCGGCACTTCCGGGAGCAGTTTGCGTACGCCGCGGAAGAGTTCGAGGCTGGCTTCAATATCGGGGCGACCGATCGCCAGCAGCACGACATCCCAATTGTCCTCGGCGTGGGCATAACTCAGCAATTGCAGCGGAGTGCTGGCCACCACCGCTTCGGTGTCGTCGACACTCAGAATCAGCGCGATGGTTTCCCCCTGTGACGCATCGTCCCAACCGACCAGGATGCGCATGGCCCGCTCCTCAACTTCGTAGTGCTCTTCTTTGGATGTAATGACTCGGCCCGCGCTCACGCTGCAGGACGAGAACGCCGTCCCTGCGTCATGACCTCACGGTCCGCGACGAAACCCATTCACAAAATCTTCATTTTCGCGATGCGGGCGATGATAGCGAAGCCGTGACTCGAATCAATACTGTTCAATTCGAGCCGAACCGTGCGTAATGGGTCACTTTGAAGAGTCGGGGCGGGAGCCCCGACCTACGGTTGAGAAAATCAACCAAAATGATAGGTCGGGGCCCCTGCCCGACATCTTTGGATTAAAACGGACCCATTACCGAACCGTGATTCGACGCCTTTGCCCACGACTCGTACGGCCGCTTAACGCAGCGCGGCTTTGAGATGCGTCAGAAACGTGGTCACATCGGCGCCCGTGTTATAGCCGTGAATCGCGACCCGCAAGCGGCCGGCGTGACTCATCACATGGATGTTGTTCGCGCGAAGTTGTCGCTGTAATCCGTCGGCATCGGGATGACGGAACGCCAGAATGCCTGCCATGGCCGCGTGATCGGGCGGAGTCAACAAATCGACAGGAAGTTTCGAGACTTCGTCGAGACAACGCAGCGTCAATGGTCGGGCGACGGCGTCGATCGCGGCGACACCGATCGAGTGGATGTAATCCAGCGCTGCGCGAATGGCATATACCGCGGGATAATTCGGCATCCCTACCGTAAAGCCCGCCGCGCCGGGTTTGCTCTCGGCTTTGGTGAAGCGCTCGGCACCGAACGCATCCTGCAGATTGAACCAGCCCCCCGCCGGGACCACCCATTCGTCACGCCGCTGGGGATTCACGCCGACGAGACCGCCGCCGTGGCTGGCGAGAATCCATTTGTGCGTGCTGCTGACGATAAGGTCCACATCGCGCAGATCGAGAGGAATGCGGCCGAGGGCCTGGGTCACATCGACGGAGAGCAACGCCGGAGAATTCTTCCGAACGGCGGCAATCACCGCGGGAAGGGGAATCATGAAGCCGTTGAAGAAACTGACGAGCGACGTGGTGACGAAGCGCGTGCGCGGAGTGAGCAAGGGGACCAGATCGGAAACGTGCAATGCCCCGGCACGATGCCGCCAGACGCGGACGGTCGCCGGGCAACTCGGTTGCAGCCACGGTGTCGCCCCGGCGGGGAAATCGAGATCGTTGATGACGACTTCATCACCGTCGCGCAGATGCAGCGCCTGTGCGGCCAGATTGTACGCCTCGGAGGAACACGAGCAGATCGAAACATCATCCGGTGAGAGACCGTAAAACTCGGCGGTGACGGCTTTGGCGGCGTCCCATTGCCGGGCGTGCTTATCGCGGCCGTCCATCCCCAGGCACTTGTCCTCATAGTATTGCAGCAGCGCATCGCGGACGGCCCGCGGGGGCAGTCCTTCGGCCGCGGAGTTCAAATAGACCATTTCGCTCAGTTGCGGGAAATCGGTCCGGCGGGAAGCGTCTGTCAACATGGCGTTGTTCCTGGGCAACATTTTCGCAACCACCGGGCGGCTGCAATTTTTTTCTGCTGCGGGGGAAAAATCTCAAAAATATTTCTTGCACGGCGGAATTCTGACCTAGGTTTGCAGCAGGTCTGGCGAAGTTCCTCATCCCCTCGCGGCCTACGACCACGGATGGATCATTATGCGACATCAACAACACACTACCAGAGCGCGACGGGTTTGCCGTCGAGGCGTGACCATTGTCGAGACGGCGATGATTATGCCCGTCTTCGTGTTGTTTCTCGCGTCCCTGATGGAATTCGGGCACTTCTTTCTCGTACGGCACATGACCAACGCCGCGGCGCGCATTGCGGCAAACTATGGCTGTGCGGAAGGCGTGACCAACACGCAGGTCGATGCCAAAGCCAAGACGGTGATTGGTGCCGCGTACAACGCCACCAAAGCGACGGTCATCGTTCGCGATGCCAGCGTGTTTGACACGGCCGGCGTGAATCCGACGACGTTGAACTACGACACGCTCCCGGCCATTACGTTGGCATCGGCGACCACCAGCCAGTTTTTTCTCGTCCAGGTCAAAGTTCCTTACAACGATGTCGCCCTGCTGCCGCCGTTCTGGTTGCAGAACGTCACGGTGACCGGGCGTTCGGTCATGCGTCACGAGTGAGACCGTTCTCACGGACCAATCATCATGCAAACTCGCTTTCCACGCCGCTGCTGCTCGTCGGCTTCCGACCGAAAAGGATCGGCGACCGTTGAATTCGCGCTCATGGCGCCGCTGTTCATCGCGCTGATGATGGGGCTCCTGCAATCGGGAACCGACTTCGCCGCCTCGCAGCAAATGTATTCGGCATTGCGGCAAGCCGGGCGGCTCGCTTCACAGGATTACTCGAAGAAACTTCAAACCGGTCAGACTGCCAATCAGAAAGTGATCGCGGACATCAAGAACCAACTGACGGCCAGCGGGATTGATGCCACGAATGCCACCGTGACTATCACCTACGCCAACGGTGCGAACGCCGGAACGAACTTCGATCTGTCCGCCTCCGCTAACGACATGCAGTATTTCAAACTCAGTTGCACGGTCCCTTATGCTTCCGTGAACAAGAATGGCTTCTTGCCCAATACGACCACCAGCATGTCTGCGGCGATCGTCTTCCGGAAGGGGAAGTCGATTCTCGCGACCTGACAATTTTGTGCTCCGTTGTGCTTCGTAATTTGACGGAATGGATGACCGGGATGGTGTGCTCACCGCATGTGCGCGCCGCCGCCCGGCAACGTTTCGAGTTTGCAGACAGGATGTGCCGCGATGCGTCGAATGTTTACGAATCTGGCTCTGTTGCGGCCGCAGCGGGATGATGCCCGGCGCGGTGTGTTTATCGTCGTCGGGGCCCTGTGCCTCGTCGCCTGCATGATGTTCGTGGCGTACTCGGTGGATATCGGGCTCATCTCGTTCACTAAAACGAAGATGCAGAACGCCACCGACACGGCGGCACTGGCCGCGGCGATGGAAATCACCAACGCCATTTCCACGGCGGGACCGAATGTGAGCGACGTGTTTGCCTATGCGCAAACGCAATCGCGCACCGCGGCACAGACCGTCGCCAGTCTGAACGGCATCTACATCGACAAGAACGTCGATGTTCTCTTTGGACGCCGTTATTACAATACATCATCGGCTTCCTATCAGACCGACTGGAACGCCGCGGCCAACCAGACCAACGCGGTGAAAGTGATTGCCCGCCGGACGGGGGCCAATACCTCGGCTCCGGACGGCAAAGTACCGGGCATGTTCTCCGTCGTCGCGGGGCAAACCGGCACGTCCGTGCAGACCGAGTCGATCGCTTACATCGAACCGCGGGATATGGTCGTGGTCCACGACTTTTCGCGGTCGATGAACTTCGACAGCACCTTCTCCGATGAAACAGTCACGCGGCTGACGCAAGCGCAGATCGAAGCCAACCTCGCGCTGATGTGGAGCGACATTCAGCCGCTGACGCTGGGAACGATGGCGTTCACTCCGCAGTACATGTCGCAGACCAAATCGAATACCGGTGCGAATGGGGTCGTGACGTTCAAGAACACCAGCGTTGATATCACGACCAACACGAAGATCAAGACCGTCAAGCTGACGTTCTCGAACTCCGCCACGCAATCTTTCAGCATCAGCAATGAAACCACCGTCTCCGGATCCTGGGCGGGAACGGGGTCCAATGCGGGCAAGAGCATCGTGCAGGTCGATCTCACGATTCGGAAAGTCGGCAGCACGTCGCAGTCGTGGACTTTGTCGAGCCATCAGTACAATTCGACGACCATCGCCGCGGCTTTCGGGCTGACTGGCACCTACCCGTACGCCGGCGGAAGCTGGAGCAATTATATCAGCTTCGTACAAACCAACGGCGGGCTTGGATTGTATAACTACAATCACAAATACGGCGGGATGACGTGGCTTTGCTATGTCATGTACGCCCAACCCTCTTTTGCCAGCACGAAGGATCTGTGGAAGACGCGGCATTATCCGTTCACGGCGATTAAAGAGGGCCACGAGCTGCTGTGCGACTTCCTCACGAACCTCGGCTTCGACGACCATGTTGGCATGGTCAGCTACGACAGTACTCACCGCGTGGAGACGACATTGAGCGGCACGGGAATGCCGACCGTCAACATCTCAGCCAATCCCATTACCAACGATTACGCCTCGGTTAAAGCCCTGATGCACTACAAGCAAGCGGCTCATTACAGCAATGCCACGAATATGACCGGCGGGCTCAAAGATAGCATTACTCTGCTCGACAATTACAAACGCACAGGGTCGCGCCCGGCGATTCTGCTGATGACCGACGGAAACGGCAATACGCTCGATAGTGGCGAAAGCTCCACGCTGCCCACCGGCTGGGATTGGAACGCACTCTTCGACTACGACGGCAACGGCACAGGCGACTATACGACCTCCGATAACTACGCCAAGGCAACGCTGAAGTATGTGAAGCAGGCGGTCGACAAGGGCTACACCGTCCACTGCATCAGCGTGGGGGCCGATGCCGACCGGAACCTGCTGAAAGCGATTGCCTTCCTCGGGAAGGGCTACTACATCGATGTGCCCGGCGGGTCGAGCGTGAACGACATGCAGGATCAGGTGAAGGCTGCCTTCACGAAAATCGCTGCCGCGGTGCCACCGGCGCGGCTGGTCTCGGGTAACTGACCGAGCGACTTCGAACGTTTCAACACAGAAGCCCGGCATGTGCGGTCATGCCGGGCTTCTTGTTTTCGATGAGTGGCCGGGGTTGGAGCGTCTTCGCGAAACCCCGGATCATCGCTGCCGGGGCTTCCCTTCGGTTCAGCCCCGGTCACCCCGGTCACTGATAAGACGGCTTCTAATGGATTGTCACGGCCTGATTTTCGTGTGCCACTGGCTCTGCCAGTGCTTTGAACGGTGTGCGTTCCATCGAAGAACGACACTGGCGGAGCCAGTGGCACGCGAACCGAATTCCTGGACGCGACGGAGCTAGTTTTCCGGCGTGAGAATCTCGGCGACGCGGACGCAGAAATTGTCGTTGAGCACCAGCACTTCGCCCCGCGCGATCAACCGTCCGTTGACGAGAATGTCGACGGGGTCACCGGCGAGCTTATCCAGGGGAACCACGGTTCCTTCGCGGAGTTGCAGCACTTCTTCAATCAGCAATTCCGTGCGACCGAGTTCAATTCGCAGATCGAGTTCCACATCTTCCAGAGCGGCAATGGGGAACACCGATGCGGCGGACGGCATCGCGCGGGAGCCGAAGTCGGGAAAGCCGAAGGGTTCGGGATCGCCGAGTTCCGGCCGCGGTGCTCGCGCGCTGCGGGGCGGTTCGGGGGCCATGGCCCGGTCGAGCTGCCGCTGCGCGTGCTTCAGGGTTTCTTCGGGTTGAGACGGCATTCCCCCGCCGCCGTTGATCAGTGCGTCGATATCTGCCGAACTGAGGATATCGGAGGGAACCGGGGCTTTTTTGGGTGGACTGGGCGAGCGCGGCGGTTGAGCCTGCGCCATCAGTTCTTCAATTTCATCGGGGTCAAGAAGGTGGCTTTCCTTCGGCTTGTTCGCCGTCGCCGAAGCGGAGCCGCTGGATTCCGGGCCAGGCGAGGCCGTACCACCCCGCGCGGCCTGCATCAGGGCTTCAATTTCATCGGGCGACAACAGGTCGTCGGAGTCTGCCACGAGAGATCCATCAAGCGATCGGCGGTTGCGCGAACATCCCCGGGTGATTGCGTGACTGGCCGCAAACCGCTGCGCAGCCGTTTCCACGCTCCGCCGGACGGTGCCGTGGTATATGTTCCGCCCGACATTCCGTCAATCCGGGTCTCCCAGCCGGATTTTTCTGCGGTGTCTGGCGGACAATTTGCCGGGAGGCGGTTGGGGTCCTTGACACTCGCCCGGCGGCCCGTCAGAACAGAGGCCGCGCGGTGAGCCCACCGTGCATTTTCGCCACAGGTGTTCGCATGTTGATGTACGACCAGTTGGTGCTCCTTTCCGGTCGCGCCAATCCGGCCCTCGCTGCCGAAATCGCCCACTATCTGGGAATCACTCTCGGCGCGGTCGACATCTGCGACTTCCCCGACGGCGAAACCTCGGTCAAGTTGAATCAGAACGTCCGCGGCTGCGACGTCTTCCTCATCCAGCCGACGGGACCCAACGTCAACGGCAACCTCATGGAGTTGCTGATCCTCATCGACACCTGCAAGCGGGCGTCCGCGGCGCGGATTACCGCCGTGTTGCCCTACTTCGGTTACGCCCGGCAAGACCGCAAGGACATGGGCCGCGTCCCCATCACAGCGAAACTGGTGGCGAACCTGATCACCAAAGCCGGGGCCGACCGCGTGCTGGCGATGGACCTGCACGCCGCCCAGATTCAAGGCTTTTTTGATTGCCCGGTGGACCATCTTTACGCGGCCCCGATTCTCGACGATTACTTCCGCAGCCTGAATATCCCGCCGGAAAATCAGGTGATTGTCAGCCCGGATGAAGGGAGCATCAAACGTTCGTTGCAACACCTCGAACATCTCGGCGGACAACTCGCCATCGTGGATAAGCGCCGCGCCAGTGCGGTGGAGACGCGGCAGGAAAACCTCATCGGCGGCCCGATCAACGGCAAAACCGCGATCATCTTCGACGACATGATTACCACCGCGGGGTCGATGGTCGGGGCCGTGAAAGTCGTGCTGCAACACGGCGTCGCGAAGGTTTACGTCGGTGCCAGCCACGCGGTCCTCTGCGGCCCGGCCACCCAGCGGCTGTCGGAAGTCCCGATCACCGAGCTCGTGGTCACGAACAGTCTGCCGCTTCGTCCCGAGCAGATGCTTCCCAACCTGCGCGTGGTCAGCGTCGCCCCGCTGCTGGGTGAAGCGATCCGCCGCATTCACCGGAATGAATCGGTGAGTTATCTGTTCGATTGAAGGGTGGGGATCGCCGTCCGTGGACGGATTTGCTTTGGGCCTCTTTCGAGTGGGCAATGCGGCCGATGTGTATTGCCGTGGCGGATTTCACCGCGCTATAATCGGGTGGTGATGAGACTTGCCTGCGCGGAGGACGTTCACCTGCGGAGGCGTTCGGTCGAGGAGCGCTATCTTCGTGTCAGATCGGCCCCCCATTCTGGTCCTCGGCGCGGAGGAACCGAATGCACTCCCCGAGGACTTACAGGCTCGCTTTGGTACGCAGTTTGAGTTGATTCGCTGGACGCCATCACAAAATTGGCCGCAAGTTCCCCCGACTGATACTTACCGGTGCGTTGTGCTGTGCGGGTCGCAGTCGCATCATGTTCCCGAGTTGATGCAGCTCGATGGCATTCTGAAACACCTGCCGCAGGGAATTGCGGTCGTCGATCCCGAATACCGCATTCGCTGGAGCAATGATCGCCTTGGTTTGCTCGTCGGTCGCCCGGTGGTGGTCGGCGAGAATTTTTTTGAGGCCTTTGGATCGCCGGAAACCATCGGCCCTGAGTTCACACCGTTCGATACGGTCGACGCGCTCGACGATACCTGTTCGACCACGCTGCATGTCGGCGAGAAAACGTTCTTCGAGATTGTCGGCGCTCCCGTTTACGGCCCCGATCATTTTCCGCAACTCGCCGTGGTGACGGTGCGCGATGTGTCCTCGGATATGATCGTCCGGCAGAAGCTCAAGGCGATTTATCAGGCCGGTCTGGAACTCGGCGAGCTCTCCGCCGAAGACGTGGTGGAACTCTCAGCGGATGACCGAATCGAACTCTTGAAGGAAAAGATCGTCCAGTTCACCAAGGACGTGCTGGAGTTTGAAACGATCGAGATTCGGCTGGTCGACAAGCAAACCAATGAACTGCGTTCGCTGTTGCAGGTGGGCATGTCGGAGGAGGCTGCGAGCCGGCAGTTGTTCGCGGAGGAAACCGGCAACGGCGTGACGGGTTACGTGGGAGCCACCGGCAAGAGTTATCTGTGCGAAGACACATCGCATGATGTGCGGTATCTGCAGGGCGCGGTGAATGCCCGAAGTTCACTGACCGTGCCGCTGATGTTGCACGACCAGATCCTGGGCACCTTTAACGTGGAGAGCGCCCAGGTCCACGGGTTCGGTCACAACGATCTGCAATTCCTCGAGTTGTTCTGTCGTGAAGTCGCGATCGCGCTGAACACGCTGGAGTTACTCGTCGCCGAAAAACTCGCGACGACGACCGAAAGCACGGACCTGATTCTGAAAGAGATGGCGCAGCCGATCGACGAGGTGCTCAACGACACGGCATGGATTCTCGAACGGTACATCGGCCACGATCCGGCGGTGTGCGAGCGGTTGCAGCGGGTTCTCAAGCACACGCGCAGCGTCCGGCAACTGGTCCACCGGGTGGGGGAAACCATCGCGCCGAAGGTTCCCAACCCGCCGGTGACATTACGAGCCGCGCGACCGAAGCTGCGGCAAAAGCGCGTGCTGGTGGTCGACAATGACGAATCGGTCCGCATCGCCGCGCACGAGTTGCTCGGCCGCTTCGGTTGCGAAGTGGAAACGGCGCATCACGGCGAAGAAGCGTTGCTGATGGTCCGCAGTTTTCATTACGACACGGTCATCATCGATATCCGCCTGCCCGATATGACGGGGTACGATTGCTTCGTGGGCGTCCGGCAGTTGAATGAGCATTTGCCGGTGATTCTGATGACGGGGTTCGGCTACGATCCGGCGCACTCGATTGTGAAGGCCCGGCAAGCGGGTCTCAAATCGGTCCTCTACAAACCATTCCGGCTCGATCAGCTTCTGAAAGAAGTCGAAACCGCGGTCTGCGGTCCCAGCGAAACGAATTGCTGATTTCGTGCCCGGTTTCCCGGTTGCGGTTTCGCGCGTCGCGTTGAGTTCACGCAGTGCGTTCCCACTTCAAACAGAAAGACCCAGCCATAAGATGGCTGGGCTTCTGGTGGTTCTCATTTCATTGTGACGGAGGGATCAAAATTCCCATTCGGCACCGACGGTCCAGGTCGACATCTGGAACAATCCTTTACGGTCGTTCAGCCGCGGGAAGTTCGGGTAACCTTGCCAGTCGATGACGTCGCCCGGACGGTAACTGGCTCCGACTAACAAGAGTGTATAACCGAAGTTGAATTGTGCTTGCTCGAACATCGGCACCTTGCGGATCCCCGGAACGTAGGCCAGCAGCGGGGCTCTCACGTTAAACGATTGCTCGAACGTGGGTGAGGCATGGGTCGACGTGCTTTGATCGTGGAACGCGGTTTGGGAGTGATCCGGATCCAAGTTATCGCCGGGTGTGAAGAACGGTGCCAGGGTGTTCGACGCCGGTAAGAGTCGTCCCGGTCCGTTGGTATTCGTTTCGAATAGAGCCGAGCGGCCAATTCCATATCCGGTGATTTCGCGAGTTGAATGATTCGCAAGCAGGCCGAACTTCGACTGACCGGAGATTTTGAACTTGTTGCCGCCGAGGTCGTATCGCAATCCCGCTTCAGGCCCCGCGAGTTGTTCTTTCGTATTGGCGTTCAGCCGCGAGCTGAATACATCGGGAATCCCCGTCACCGAGCCGGTCACGGGAGTGAAACGTCGCTGTGCGTTCGTACCGCCGTTAGTCGTATTTGTGATATTGATCGAGTAGACCAAACCGCTGTCCTGACCCTGGAAGAGGGCATTCTCGCGAACGTTGATGTATCGCAGACCGAATGACGGACGGAGTTGGAAATTATCCTTGCGGATGAGATAGTCGGCATAGAACCCGACGCCCGCACCATAGGCTTGCGATTGCCATTGCAGGCTGTAATTCATGTCGTATCCCTGAGTTCCGCCTCCGGGAATGATGATGGGATTGATCTGGGCTCCGGAAGGAGGAATGATCGCGTCACTGCCGCCGTCGAAGAAAGAGATCCCCGCTCCGGCGACGAGCGTATCTTCCGGCCGTGTCGGATCGCCGACCGCGGGATTGTGGTTGTAACTGGCGCTTCCCTGGGCCGAGAAGAATCCCGTTCCAAAGACACCAGAACCATCGGGATTATCCCATCCCACCACACCTTGCATGGCACCGCCACTCAAGTTGGAGTAGCCCACGTCTGACCAGGAATGTTGCTGATAAAGATTGATGAGGCTTCCGCCCGCAATGCCGTTATTTCCGCCGGCCTGCACGACACCGACGAAGTAGCTTGGGGCCCGCGGATCGCCGACGACGGCTTCACTGGGCGGCCCGTAATGGGTGATCCCGCCGCCGAAGACCGCATAGTATTTGCCGGGTCCGCGGAGTTGTTCGTTGAACCACAACCCGCCCCGGTTGATATGCTGATCGACCGCCGGTCCCTCATACGGGGAAATCTGCGGCCAGGCCGCCATGCCCCCGGGGGGATAGCCGGCCTGCTCCAGTCCGGTATAAGGGGCGGCGTACCCCGCCGCCTGAGGCGACGCCGGGTCGATGTAAGGAGCGTAACCGTTCGCGGGGCCGAAGACCTGATTCGGGTCAGCGACGAAGCCATCCTGGGCCATCGCCACTGTCGCCGAAGAGGCCAACAGCATTCCACTGAACAGTGATTTGAGCCAGTGCCGTGTCCGCATCGCCGTTCCTGCCCAATCCCTGCGGGTGTTCGGACCGCAATCAACTTCCACGCCAGCGCGAGAAGCCGTGCACACAACGAAGGGTATCGGTCGGGAATCTTGGTAAACTGTATCGATAGTGCCGAAGATATGGCTTTTTCGTTTTCTTCCGCTTTTGTCGATTGAATCGGCGTGATCCATCGGCACATCCTGCAGGTGGCAGGTCCGGCGGCTCTCCGCAAGCGCTCTCGGGAGCGATTCCGACTACGGACTTGTCTGCGGCATCCTCAATAACTTGCGGGCCACGGAGCGCACTTCAGGACGGTTACTTTCCAATTGGGCTTCGAGAACAGGCTGCGCAGTCCTGGCGGAGGATCCCAGAGCAACAAGCAGCAAGTAGGCTTCCCGGCGGATGTTCCGATTCGAATCGGTCAACTCCGCCGCCGCGTTCGGAGCCACGCTGTCGCCCCGTTGCGTCACCTTCCAGTAGGCCTTGAGGCCCGCCAGCCGAATCTCCGCATCGGGATCTTCCCAGAGGGCCTTAAGGGCGGGGGCAGCCGATGCGGCACCACGACCCATTTTCCCCAGAATAACTGCACTACGCAGTCGGAGTTCTGGATCCTTCTCTTCCAATAGAGAGATCACGGCAGGAAGAATGATCAGGCCCGTTTGCCCGAGTGCGATTCCAGCCGCATCCCGGACGGTGGGATCATCGTCGCTAACAAACCGGTCAAACAGCGCGGTTTGGGCGATTTCGGCTGTCAGCCCCTGTCGACCGAGTGCGATCGCCGCCTCGCGCCGCATTTCGACATCCGGATCATCCAGGGCTCGCATCAGGACCGGGACCGCGGTCGGGGCTCCTCCGCGAAAATAGCCGATCGCTTCGATGGAGCCGCGGCGAAGAATAAGAGGAGCGGATTCGATCACGTTGATTTGGGATATTTGCAGAAGTGGAAGAAGTCCGGAAGGATTGGCGGACCCAATCTGCGAGAGGCACTCCATCGCCGCGAGGCGTTGTTCGACGGGGCGATGCGGATTCAAGGCGATCGTACTGACTTTGGGAACCACATCGCGCGCGGCGGGTCCGAAAAGGCTGAGCCCCTTCAGTGCCCAGAAAACGGGAGCTTCTCCGGCATCCTCCTCCGGGGTATCGAGCAGTTCCTCCAGCAGAGGGATCGCCGCGGTGGCTGCCGTGCCCCAACGGCCCAGCGTGACGGCCGCTTGCCGACGGGTAAACCAGGGGAAGTCTGAAGTTCGTGCGATTTCCATCAGCGCAGGAACAGAGTCGGCTCTTGTGGCATCATTGTGGTCGAGTGTGAGCATGATCTCCCGCCACTCGTCGAGTGTTCGTCCCTGAATCAACCGCGGCGATGGTTCGCTCTCGGTTCGTGCCGCCAGGGTGATCGGTCCGGACATGGAGTGGGATTCCCCCTGACGATTCTCTTTGGGCCATGAGACCAGGACCGCGTTTGCACCTATGAGTGTTGCCAGCAGAATGGCGATGACCGCCGGGTGGGGCGAAGGGGCGTCGGATTTGTTCATCGCTTCCCTCATCGGCGGGGTCCGCTGGTTACGGCCGTCGCGAAGGATCGACCATGAATTCGACGGATCAAGCATCGCAGGCGATCGGACGCAGGGAATCGCAGTGCGGCTTTCCCTTGGGATTGGCAGGTCACGACGATGATTTGGCACCTGCCATGAGTGATAACGATCCTGTAAGGTAATCGTGCCAGCCTTGCCGGATTCAGATCGAGCCGCGTAGAACTACTTTTTAAGTGACAACAATCATACTCTTCCGTTCATGCGGATGAGAACGGATTCTCACTTCGGTTACTCCTCGCGTTCGACACATTCGCTCGAACCATGGTTCCTCTTCGCCGATTATTGCCGTGCTTGAAACAGAGACCGATTCACTTCCCCCTCAGACGGGTCGATGGTCCGAATCGGCACAAGACGCTCTTTTGGCATCCGTGAAGGTTGCCGCGGAACTGTTGCCGTCGCAAGGGCCGATCACGGCCTTCGTCTTTCTCAACACGCTGCAGGCTTTGGAAGGTCTGCCGGTGGAAGAAGGGATGAAGAAGGGGAGTCGACTGTTCGGTTGCCAGGTGTATTTGCCGGAGGATCGTTATCGCGAGCATCTGGTCAACGGGCGAATTTTGCGGGAGGACCTCGAAGCGGAACTGGAAGAAGACCTGCAATCGCGCGGGGCCGATGTCATTGCGGGTTTGGTGACGCGCAAAGCCTGGCGGATGGCGATGCTCGAATTTCCGCTCCGTTTCGGCCCGACCGAAGAGTTGCAGTGGTTCGTTGCCGAATCGGGCGCGTTGGATCACCTGCGCGATGAAATGCACGATTCGCTGCGGCAACCCTTCATTAACGAAACGCGTCAATGGGCGATGCGCGATCTGCGGATGAAGACTTCCGAGTCCGGCATTCACCGGCAGGATTCCCTCCTGCAGCACAATCTGTTCGGTGATTTGCTCGCCCGTTTCGGTGCGGACAGCATTGAACGCTGGTCCGACGCGACATGGGAAACATTTTCGCTCCAGGCGTTATGGCGCATCAGCCGTCATGGTGTCCATATTCGCGATGATCACCCGCTGCCCGTGCCCCAGCCTCTGCGTCATCAGAATTGGATGCAGCTCGCCACCGGGGAGGACACGGACCGTCTCGTTCACGATGTCCTGATTCGTTTCTGCGCGGCGTATGCCGATCAGGGCTTTGCCCCTTGGGCGTTGCCGAAACGAAATGAGGGACTGTTTCGTTCGTTCGCCGCATTGTACGGACAACCGTCCGGCGTCCCGGATGCGTGGATGCAGGGACTCACGCGCGAGATTCAACGGATCGAACGGGCTGGTCTCACTCCGCTGCAATCGGTCCTGGAATCATTGGAGTTGTTGGGCGTCGGCGAAGCGGAATGGCCGGAATTCATCCCGGCAACATGCCTGGCACTCCGCGGTTGGGCCGGCTTGTTATGGCAGATGGAAGTCCGGGCCGATCGCGTCCCGGTTCCCGCCCCTCCCGGCACGCTGGTGGAGTTCCTTGCCGTTCGGTTGATCCTCGATCGTGTCGCTCTGGTCGCGACGGCGCGCCGTCACGGAATGGAAACGCAACCGCTTTCAGAGCTGCGTAACGTCTTGCAAAAGATGCTCGCGGCACCGCCTCAGGCATCGATCGCACAGCGGGCCTTTCTGGTTTTCCAACTGGCGCAGGTGCTCGGCTGGAGCGCTCCCCGGCTGGCGAAATTGACGAAGCAGGATTGGCACGATCTCATTTTCGAAATGGAAGCGTTCTCGGGTCATGAACGCCGTCGGTTGTACCACGAAGCCTTTGAACGCCGCTTCCGCGTCAATTCGCTCGACGCATTCATCGTCCATGCCTGCCGTCCCGCGAAGCGTGTCGAGTCGCCGCGATATCAGATCGTGACGTGCATCGACACCCGCGAAGAAGGTTTCCGGCGGCATCTGGAAGAAGTCGCGCCGACGGTGGAAACGTTCGCCGCGGCGGGATTTTTCGGCGTCCCCATTTACTATCGCGGTGCCGCCGATGCCCACTTCGCGACGTTGTGTCCGATCGTCGTGATGCCGAAGCATTGGCTGACCGAAGAGGTCGCGCTGACGTTAGAGGAGGAGCACCGGCGGCGCGCCCAGACGCGAAAGGCGATCGGCCAGGCGTCGCACCAGGTGCATGTTCGCAGCCGGACGATTGCCGGGGGAGCGTTGCTGACCGCCGCGTTCGGCGTGCTGGCTTCGGTTCCGCTCGTGGGGCGGGTCCTCTTTCCCCGGCTCACCTCCAAACTGCGACGCCGACTGGGGAAGTTCGTGGAGACGCCGCCGGTGACGCGGTTGTGTCTGGAACGGTCGCAAGACCCGCCGGGACCGGAGAATGGGCATGTCGGCTTTCGCGTCTCAGAAATGGCGGAGATGTCCGAACGGCTGCTGCGTGACATCGGTCTCACCAGCGGATTCGCCCGCATCGTCGCGCTGCTGGGACACGGTTCGTACTGTTTGAACAACCCGCATAAATCGGCCTACGATTGCGGTGCCTGTTCGGGAGGCGCCGGCGGTCCCAATGCCCGTGCGATGGCGGCGATGCTGAACGACCCGCGCGTGCGGGCCATTCTGTATCAGCACGGCGTGGAGATTCCTCGCGAGACAGTCTTTCTGGGGGGCTTGCACAATACGTGTACCGATGTTGTGACGTTCTTCGATCTCGATTTGTTGCCGTCGTCGCATCGTGCCGACTACGAATTTGTCATCCGGACATTGGCGGAAGCCTGCGAGCGCAACGCGCACGAACGGTGCCGCCGGTTCCAGTCGGCTCCGTTGAATCTGTCATTCGCCGCCGCCCATCGCCATGTCGAAGGCCGGTCGCAAGACCTGGCACAAACGCGACCGGAGTTTGGCAACGCGAGTAATGCGTTGTGTTTTGTCGGCCGGCGGTCGACCATTCGCGGACTCTACCTCGATCGTCGGTCTTTCGATCAGGCATACGATCCGAAGTCCGATGATGCGGAGTTCACGATTTTAGGCCGCATTCTCGGTGCGGTCGTGCCGGTCTGTTCGGGCATCAACCTGCAATATTATTTCTCGTACGTCGATAGCCCGGGATTCGGTGCGGGGACCAAACTGCCGCACAACGTCGTGAGTTTGCTGGGCGTCATGAATGGACCGGCGAGCGATTTGCGGCCGGGATTGCCGTGGCAAGGGGTCGAAATTCATGAACCGATGCGGTTGCTGCTGGTGATTGAATCGACGCCCGACGCCATTCGCAAAATCATGGCTCGCAATGCCGCCGTGGAGCGCATCCTGCGGAACGAGTGGATGCAACTCGCCTTGCTGAACCCGGATACCAAGGACATGCTGCTGTATCGCCGCGATGAATTCACACCCTACGCTCCAATCACGACGGAGTTGCCGCAGACGGAATCTTCCACCAATTGGTACCGCGGCTGGCGCGATCATCTGGGTTTTGCGCAGATTCGCCCGACTTCTTCCCCAGCGAGTCACCACTAACGATGGATGGTTATCGCCACATTATTGAATGGCTGGGCCTGATTGTGGTGGGCGGGCCGCTGCTGCTCATACCCGTCCTGGGCATTCCGGCGCTGTTGAGCTATCCGCTGAGCGAGCGCTTCATCACGCGGGCCGGGCAAACCGTCGTAGTGGCCGGACTGCTGGCTTCGTTAGGCATTCTGGGCATCATGCTCACGGTTCATACAAACCAGGTGCCGATTGATATCGGGAACTGGGTACAGATCCCGCATTACCATCTGTTTCTCAAGATCGAATTTGACCGGCTTTCCGTGCCGTTCGTCATTCTGTCGTTTGTCTTGTGCGGAACCATCGGTGCGTTTGCAGCGCGTTACATGCACCGCGAACCCGGTTTCAACCGGTTCCATGTGCTGTATTCGCTGTTTCTCGCCGGGATGATCATCACGTCCACCGCCGGGACCATCGAGACGCTGTTCACCGGGTGGGAAATGGTCGGTCTGTCGTCCGCCTTGCTGGTCGCGTTTTATCACGAACGGCCCGCACCGGTTCGCAATGGATTGTGGGTCTGGACGGTCTACCGCGTTTCCGATGCGGCGTTATTGCTGGCTTCCGTGGTGCTGCATCATGCCAGCGGAGAAGGCAATTTCGACAAGTTCCTGGGGACCGCTTCGTGGCCGGAAGGACACACGGTGCTGACGGAACAGCAGGCATTTTTGGTGGGCCTGCTGATTCTGATTGCTGCGATCGGGAAATCGGCGCTGGTGCCGCTGTCGGGGTGGTTACCCCGGGCGATGGAAGGCCCGACGCCGTCCAGTGCCGTGTTTTATGGGGCGCTCTCCGTCCACCTCGGAGCCTTCCTGCTGCTGCGGGTGAGCCCGTTGCTGGACCAGTCCCGCTGGTTATGCGCGATTGTGGTGCTGGTGGGCCTGACCACCGCCGTCTTTGGTGCGATCACTGCCCGCGTGCAGACTGACATCAAATGCGCGCTCTCGTTTGCTTCGGTGACCCAGGTCGGCATCATCGTCGCCGAGATTGGACTGGGTTTCCGCTACATCGCGCTCGTGCATATTCTCGGTCATGCCTGCCTGCGGACGTTGCAGTTCGTGCGCGCTCCCACGTTGCTGCTCGACTATCACAACATCGAAAATGCCATTGGTGCCCGGCTGGGACCGAACAATTCCGGTTCTCCCAACGGACTTTCGGAAGGGTGGCGGATGTGGCTGTACCGTTTCGCTTTGGAACGCGGTCATCTCGACAGCATTCTCATGGATTACCTGGTCCGCCCGTTTCTGCGCGTCTTCGAAACTTGCGACGCGTTGGAACAGCGCTGGACCGATTGGTTGTCGGCAGGGGATTCGCGGCAATCGGAACATGCCCGGCGGACCGCGGCCGCCCCGGATGATTTTCTATGACCGAGTTGCATCTCCCGTGGCTCGATTTGATGGTGCTGGTGCCGCTCATCGGTGCCCTGCTCATCGCGCGCCTGAAGGACGCCTTCATTGCGCGGCAACGGACCGTTTATGTCTGCGGCATCACCCTGCTGTTGGCCATCGGTGCGTGGCAGGATTTTGAGCTTTCCGGCGCCGCGCATGCCGAAGATGCCTGGCATCTCTCCACGCTCGTCTTTCGTCGCGAACTCTTTGAAATGGATCTGCTCAGTGCGCCGCTCTTGCCGATGACGGCGCTGCTCCACTTCCTCACGGCTTTAACCACGCAGCGGACCAAAGTGCGACGGTTTTCGTTCGCCGCGATGTTGTTTTCCGAAAGCGTGCTGCTCGCGACGTTGAGCACGGTGGAGCCCTGGACCATCATCGGGCTGCTGGCGCTCGGCACCGTTCCGCCGGCGCTGGAATTGATGGCGCGGGGACGTTCCACCCGCGTCTATCTGGTTCACATGGTGGCGTTCGTTGTGCTGCTGGTCGTGGGTTGGTCGTTCGTGGAACTCGAAGACGATAGCCGCGTCCACACGTTGTGGGCCGTGCTGCCCTTGCTTGGAGCGGTGCTGATTCGCAGCGGGATGGCCCCCGTCCATTGCTGGTTGACCGACTTGTTCGAGAACGTCACGTTGGGCACGGCCTTGTTGACGGTGACGCCCCTGATTGGCATGTACACCGCCGCCCGGCTGGTGTTGCCCATCGCTCCCGATTGGGTGCTGCAATACATCGGCGTGATTTCGCTGGCAACCGCCGTGTATGCCGCGGGGATGGCGCTCGTGCAGCGCGAAGCCCGGCGATTTTTCTGTTACCTGTTTCTCAGCCACTCGGCACTCGTGCTGGTGGGGTTGGAAATGGTGAGCGAACTCGGTCTGACCGGGGCGCTCTGCCTGTGGTTGTCGGTCGGACTTTCGATGGGCGGTTTCGGCTTGGTGTTGCGGGCCCTCGAAGCGCGCCGCGGACGGATCCTGCTGACGGAGTTTCAAGGTCTGTATGAGAACACGCCGGTCCTGGCGATTTGTTTCTTCCTCGCCGGGCTGGGCAGCATCGGCTTTCCCGGAACGCTCGGCTTCGTGGGTGCGGAACTGCTCGTTGACGGTGCCGTCGAAACGTATCCGTACATTGGCGTCGCCGTGGTGATGGCCTCGTTGCTCAACGGGATCGCGGTGGTCAAAGCGTACTTCCTCATCTTCACGGGCACCCGTCACACTTCCACGGTGTCGCTCACGATTCTGAATCGGGAGCGGATTGCCGTCCTCTTTTTGGTCTCGCTGATCATTCTCGGCGGTCTCTTCCCGCAGCCCAGCATGTTGCTGCGCAGCCGCGCCGCGCGGGAACTGCTCGCCCGTCGGCACGGAGAAGCCCCGGCGATGGAGCTGCCTCTCAACGAGCACGAACATGATTGAGCGGCCTACCCACGCCCGAGCGTCGTCGGCACAATGACCGCATGGCTGGGCTTTCTCTGATTGCGACGCTGCACGATTCCCTGCGAGCATTGCGGGCGGTGCATCAACGTGTGGTGGTTGCCGTGTCGGGCGGAGCCGATAGCGTCGCATTGCTGTGCGCACTCAGTGAACTACGCGACGAGTGTGGCCTCGACATCATTGCGGCACATTTTCATCATCGGCTGCGGGGGGAAGAAGCCGACGCCGATGCCGCGTTTGTCGAACAGCTTGCCGGGTCATTGGGAGTGTCATTTGAAATCGGACACGCGCCCGTCGACACCGATCCGCATGCGACGGGGATGGAAGCCCGCGCTCGCGAACAGCGCTACGACTTTCTGCTGACGACCGCGACAAGGCATCGTGCGGCGAGCATCATGACGGCCCACACCGCGGACGACCTGACGGAAACCGTGCTGCATCACCTTTTCCGCGGGACCGGGGTCGCCGGACTGCGTGGCATCCCGCGCGAACGGACGCTGACGCCTACCGTGCGCGTGGTCCGTCCATTGCTGTCGCTATCACGAGAAGATGGGCGGGCCTACCTGCAATCGCGCGGGCAAGCCTTTCGCACCGACTCCACTAACAGGGATGTCCGCTTCCAGCGCAACTGGCTGCGACAGGAGTTGCTCCCTCAAATCCGCACGAAGTATCCGCATGCCGATGCCAGCCTGCAACGGCTCAGTCAGCAAGCGGAGGAACTCGCGGGGGCGCTGGCTTTCTGGGCAAACCAACTGCTCGATGCCTCCGTACTGGACGCCACACCTGCTACGGTGCGGTTGCGGCGATCGATCTTTCCCGGGTTGCCGCGGCACGTGCAGCGGGAGTGCTTTGTCCGTCTGTGGGAACGGCAGCATTGGCCGCGGGATCGCATGACCGCCGCCGATTGGGACCGGGCCGTGGCGATCCTGCTGGGGGAGCCGACGACCGCGGTGTTACCGGGAGGCGTCACCCTGACGGCGCGGGCCGATTTGCTCGTGCTGAGTTTGCCGGTGGCGCAATCGTTACCATCGGAATGACCGGCGGGCGAGAAATTCGCGGCGGATTGCGGGTGTCCGTGGCAAACGGTTTATGCGGCCGTTAGCATACGGGCCTTGCTCGTCTGTGATGTCGTCGTTCTGGCGAGATCGTTCGGACGTCACCGATCCACACACCTTCAGTGCTGCACCTTTGGGCGGGGAGAATTCGCGCATGTCAGGTCCAACGATTCCGGATACCGCTGCACCCAACGCATACCGTTTGCTTTGGGCCGGCTTCATGGCGATCCTCGCCGCCGGCGTGGGTTACTCCGTTCGCGGGGGAATTCTCGGCCAATGGGCGAACCAATTCGGGTTCACCATGACCGAATTGGGAACCATCACCGGGGGCGGTTTGACCGGCTTCGGCATCGTGATCATTCTGAGTTCGCTCGTGGCCGACAAACTCGGCTATGGCACGCTGATGCTCGGCGCGTTTGTGCTCCATCTCATCTCCGCGGGGCTGACGTTCGCCGCGCCGGTGGCATTCACTTCGGGCGGTAAGGACGCGGCCTTTCAGTGTCTCTTCTGGGGGATGTTCATCTTCGCCGTCGGCAACGGCTTGTGCGAAGCGGTCGTCAATCCGTTGACGGCCACTCTTTTCCCGAAGAACCGAACTCACTACCTCAACATTCTGCACGCCGGTTGGCCGGCTGGGCTGGTTTTGGGCAGTCTGGCCTCGTTCTTCATGGCGGGCAAAACCAGCGAAGCGGGCGAGGTGCTCGTCAAACCCGTCGACTGGATGATTCAGATGTCGCTGTTTCTCATCCCGGTTGTGCTGTATGGCATCTTGATGCTCGGCCAGAAATTCCCGAAATCGGAAGCTGAATCCGCCGGGATCACGCTCGGGCAGATGATCGGAACCGTGTTCGCGCCGCTCATGCTGGTATTGCTCGTCATCCATGCGATGGTCGGTTACGTGGAGTTGGGCACGGACTCGTGGATCGGCAAGATTACCGGAGCAATCATGGGCGATCCGGCGAAGGGGCTGGCCCTCTTTGCCTACACGTCGTCACTGATGTTCGTGTTGCGATTCTTCGCCGGACCAATTGTGCATCGCGTTTCACCGTTGGGGCTGCTCTTCATCAGTGGCGTGCTCGGCGCGACCGGATTAACGCTCCTGGGCAGCGCGAACGAATGGGTGATGTGCGTGGTCGCCGCCACGATTTACGCCTGCGGTAAAACCTTCTTGTGGCCCACGATGCTCGGTGTCGTTTCCGAACAATTCCCGCGGGGTGGTGCCGTGGCCATCGGGATGGTCGGCGGCGTGGGGATGCTCTCGGCCGGCTTGCTGGGGGGACCGGCGATCGGTTTCAAGCAGGACTACCATGCGTCGCACAATCTTGAGACGGTCTCCAAAGACACTTATGACCGCTACAAAGCCGACAAGGAAAGCGAGTTCTTCGGTTTCAAGACGGTGGGTTTGGACGGCTCGAAAGTGGGCGTGCTCGAAGACGGTGGTTCGGAACTCAAACGCGTTGGTGACTTGCTGGTGAAAGAAGGCAAGACCGATCCGAACCATGCGAAACTGGCCGAATGGTGGGCGACGGCACAAGCCAGCGCGAACACCGACAAGAAGCCCGTTCAGCAAGCGGGCGTCTTCGGCGGTCAGATGGCATTGAAGCTCACCGCCTACGTTCCCGCCGCGATGGCCGTGCTGTATCTGCTGCTGATCCTCTACTTCAAAGCGATCGGCGGATACAAAGCCGTTCACATTGAATCGCCCGAAGCGCTCGGCTCTGCCGAAAGCTGAGTGACACGAAACCCCGCCCCGATTGAGGAGTGCGGGGTTTCCTGAGTCGAATTCGATGACCCCGATCGCGATCGTGCTTTCGGGGTCATCGCTTTTTTCGGTAGTGAGTCAGTTTGAATTTAAAAATGTCGGGGCGGGGGCCCCGACTCTTAAAACTGACCCACAACCTTTTTTTCGGGAACAGCGCGTTCGTGAATTATGACGAAACCGTCGTTCCCCGTTCGCGGGCTTTGATCACCGTGGTCGCTAACCCGGCGGCGAAGCAGGCCACCCCGGCGGCGAGCAAGCCCCATCCGCGCGGCAGCGTCATCAGCAACACAGACGTTTGTCCCAACGTGGCGACACTCACCAATGCGGCGGTGGCCAGAAACTCTTTACTGCGATGAATGCGCCACGTGAGCCAGATGACGGCACACAAACCGAGCAGGTAGGCCATCGCCACCACCGGAGAAAGCCCGTGCCAGGCCCGGGCCGAAAGGACCATCACGGCGAATGCGAGACCGACAAACGCGGCGGCGACAAAATCGCGCAAGAGCGCGGCAAACGGATCGCGACCGAGCAAGCCGATGAGCAGCATCGCCCCGAGTATCAGATGGATCAGCGGTGCTCCGCGATAGGCCAGCATCACCGCGGGCAGGGCGAGCGACAAACTCACGACCGCAAACACGGTGGCCGTGAACCAGCGGATCGATGCGTGCGGCCGGTGATACGCCGCAAGAAAACTCATCACCGAGGCGACGGCCAGCGGTTGCCAGTTCGGTGTGCCGAAGGTTTGCAGGTCGACCGTCTTCGGGCTCACAATGGCGGCCAAAGCCGTGAGGGTGATGGTCGCCGGAGTCAACCACGCCGGGCCGCTGCGCAGGAAGGCATAGCCGTAGAAGACGAGCAGTCCGGCAAGCGTCACCTGCAGGGGCGACCCGATCCATTCCATGTGCAGGCAGAGAAAATCGCCCGAAGGATCGCACGCCGGTTGTCCCGTCAGCGACATCGGCAACCATGCCAGCGGGAAGATGCACGCCAGATTCTCCGTGAAGCGATGCCCGCCGCTGCGCCCGAGTTCAAACAGCACCGCCGCCACCGCCAGGGCAAACGGCGTGAGGAAATACGGGGCGAACGCACTGTCGGTTCCCGCACGCGGATGGAACGAAATCGTCAGATAAAACGCCCGCAGCAACACGGCAACGCCGAGCACCACGAACAGCGACCACGGGTAACTCGGCCACGTCCACGGCGTGCCATTGTCCCGCGCGATCGTGCGACCGGACATCGCGGCGGGTAACAACGTCAACGTCACCAGCGCCGCGGTCGTGGGAAACAGCAATACGCCGAACAGAGTGGCTTTCAACCCGCGCGTGTTGTTGAGGTCCCCCATCGTATGCAGGCAATAATCGAGACCGATGGGATACAGGAAGAAGAGCGCGAAGAACGCATACATCGGCAATCGCAGCGACCAATCCAGCCGAATGCGGGCCGCGCGGAGTGTCGTCTCCGTCAGCAGGAACACGAAGCCCAGTCCACCGATGAGAAACAGCGGGGCACTCGGCACATGCCGCGAGATCGGTTTATCGCTGTTGACGCTCATCGCCACGAGCAGCAGCACCAGCGTGAGCAGAATCGTGCGGGCGTCGTCCCACACATGACCCCAGCGAACAATCCAGATGCTGGTCCCCGCGAGCAGCACCGCATACCCGGCGAGAACGGCCCACAAACGCGCATTACTGAAACCGATATCGGTCAGATTCTCCGACGCTGCGACATCATGAAAGAGGTGATGCAGCCCCAGCAGAACCAGCACGGCGCTCAGCGGATAGAACGGATTATGGTTGTAGACATATCGCAACAGGGGGCGAACGACATCCAGCCACGGCTTCAACGAGTCGACCGGTTTTGCCGCGGCGACGGGATTCGGTTCGTGAATGGGATCCGGCGGCGGGTTATCGGCGGGGATTTCGGGATTCGACATGCGAAGCACTCCCTGCGGCTGCTGCGCCAGCCGCCCGCGTGCCGCACCCCGGAGTGTCACAACGGCCCCACGGAGCACGGGAGGATTTGGTCGCTTCACGCTCCGTGGTCTCGGCGCAATGCCCGAAACCGCCAGCGTGGGAGGTGTTCAACGAAGTCGAGGGGATGGGTGATGGGAAACGAAAGACTTCGGCCTTCTTACGCCAAGTCCCCCTTGCCTTGTGGGCGCGAATTATTGGAGAAGATCAACTCGTTCCCATGCTCCGCGTGGGAACGCCCGGCCGCGACGCTCTGCGTCGCACGAGCGCTACATCACGCCCGAAGACGACGCGGAGCGTCGAAGACCCGCATTCCCACGCAGAGCGTGGGAACGAGTTTTGAAGGCCACCCCTCAAACCCGATCTTCTCTGTGAATTTTGTGCCTTCTGTGGCAAAACTCTTCCTCTTCTTTGGCGTCCTTTCGCGGTGACCCCGTTTTCATCGCTGCCGACGCGGGCGAACGGTACACTACTTTCGGATGGAACAACGACCGGACCCGATGACTGAACGGCGATCATGGCTGATCCGAACGAACCGCGATTCTTTAACCGGGAACTGAGCTGGCTGGAGTTCAACCAGCGCGTGCTCGATCAAGCCCACGATTCGACGCTGCCATTGCTGGAACGGCTCAAGTTTCTCGCGATTTCCGGCTCGAATCTCGACGAATTCGCCAGCGTCCGCCTCGGCACATTGCAGGGGTTGTTGGCCGAAGGACGCCGCCAGGCCGATGCCGCCGGGTTGACGCCCGAGCAGCAATCGAAAGTGGTCCTGGGACGGATGCGGCAGTTCGTCGCCGATCAGTACCTCTGCTTTCTGGAAGAACTGACACCGGAATTGACGAAGGCCGGAATCAAGCGCGTCCTGCCGCACGAATTGTCGATCACGCAGTCGCATATTGCCAGCGCTGTTTTTCGTGACGAACTGTTTCCGATCCTTTCCCCGATGGCGGTTGACCCGACTGCCGAACCGCCGTTGCTGATGAATCTCGCGCTGCATTTGGCCGTCCGACTGGCACCCGCAGAGACGTCCGCAGAAAGTGACGGACCGACCGCCTACCGGTTTGCCTTGATTCCGTTCGGTCGGCAGCGGCAGCGATTCATCACCATTCCTGGCGAAGGAGGCGGCGCTTATGTGCTGCTGGAAGACGTGCTCATGCTGCACGTCGGCCAGTATTTCCCCGGTGAAACCGTGGTGGAAGCGGTGCCGTTCCGGATTACTCGCAATGCGGATGTCGAGCTGCGGGAAGACTCGGCGATCGATTTGCTGTCCGGCATGCAGGAGATTCTCGATGCCCGCAAGGTGAGCGCGTGCATTCGTCTCGAAATTGCCGATCAGGCCTCGCCGGAAACGCGGACCTTTCTGCAGAGGTTACTGGAAGTCGAGCCGGATGATGTGTTCTCGATTGCCGGTCCGCTGGAGCTTTCCGCCTTCATGCGGCTGACCGCGTCGCAAGGATTCGAACATCTCAAAGACGAGCCCTGGCCGCCGGTCGCCAGTCCGCAGATTGATTCTGCGAAAAGCCTGTTTGACACGATCTCCGAACGGGATGTGCTGCTCTATCATCCGTACGAAAGTTTCGAACCCGTCGTCCGCCTGATTGAAGAAGCCGCGGTCGATCCCGATGTGCTCGCCATCAAACAGACGCTGTACCGCACCAGTTCCCGCAGTCCCATCGTCGCGGCACTCAAGAAGGCCGCGCTCAACGGCAAGTACGTGACGGCGCTCGTGGAACTGAAGGCCCGCTTCGACGAAGCCCGCAACATCGAATGGGCGAAAGACCTCGAATGCAACGGCGTGCAGGTCATCTACGGTGTGAAAGGCCTGAAAACCCACGCGAAAGTCTGTCTGATCGTTCGTCGTGAACCGCAAGGCATCGTGCGGTACATGCACTTCGGCACCGGCAACTACAACGAACAAACGTCGCTGCTCTACAGCGATGTGAGCCTGATGACGAGTGATGCCGAACTCGGCATGGATGCCACGAGTTTCTTCCATGCGATCACCGGGTACTCGCAACCGCAACGGTTTCAAAAACTGGAAGCGGCCCCGATCGGTCTGCGCGACCGCTTGCTCGAAATGATCGAAGTCGAAATCAATAACCGCAAGAATGGTCGCAAAGCCCTGATTCTGATCAAGCTGAATTCGCTCGTTGATGAACGCATGATTGAAGCGCTGTATCAGGCGTCGCAAAACGGCGTGAAAATCCGCCTCAGCATTCGCGGCGTCTGCTGCCTGCGCCCCGGCGTGCCCGGCTTGAGCGAGAACATCACCGTCACCAGCGTGATCGACCGTTTCCTCGAACACAGCCGCATTCTCTATTTCTATCACGGCGGCGACGATCGCCTGTTCATTTCGAGTGCCGACTGGATGCCGCGAAATCTCGATCGCCGCGTGGAACTGCTCGTTCCGGTGGAAGACCCCGCTGCCAAAAGCCGATTGCTCTCGATTCTCAAATTGCACATTGCGGATAACGCAAAAGGCCGACGGCTGTTGCCCGACGGACGATACGAACGGATGGCGGACGTTGATGATGGCAATCGCGTGCGCAGCCAGGCGGAACTTTATCGACACGCGGTCGCCGCTCTGCAGGCATTGGAGCAGCAACCGGTTTCCATGTTCGAGCCGCTTCGTCCGCCCGGTCAGGAATTGTGATGCGACAATGTCGCCCTGTCGCTCCGCGACAAGACAGCGGATGGTCTGAGACCGCCGATTGGCAGAGTGTCCGTTTGAATGTAAGAAATGTCGGGGCAAGGGCCCCGACCTATGACTTCAATAAAAATCTCATTTATAGGTCGGGGCCCCTGCCCCGACTCTTCAAATTGACACCGTACGAAACATCCGAATGAAGTCGCCCATGAAGCGCACGGCTTTCCTGTCGCGGAGCGACAGGGCTACAGAGAAGGCGATGCGTGTGCCGCGCGGGTTGATCACCACCTTGCAACGCTGGTATGAAATTCACGGTCGCGCCTTGCCGTGGCGTGGCGAACGCGACCCGTATCGGGTGTGGTTGCGGGAGATCATGCTGCAGCAGACGACGGTGACCGCGGTGGTGCCGTATCTCGAACGGTTTCTGCAGGCGTTTCCCACGGTGGAAAGTCTCGCGGCGGCGGAAGAAATCGCCGTGCTGCGATTGTGGGAAGGACTCGGGTATTACAGCCGTGCCCGGAATTTGCATCGGGCCGCCCGGCAATTGATGACGGAACACGCGGGAACATTTCCCGCCGATGCCGAAGGACTCGAAGCCTTGCCCGGCATCGGACGTTACACGGCCGGCGCGATTGCCTCGTTCGCGTTCGAACAACCCGCGGCGATTGTCGAAGCCAATACGTTGCGACTGCATGCCCGGCTCCTGGGATACACCGGCGACCCCCGTTCCAAAGACGGGCAGCAACAACTCTGGTCCTGGGCCGCACAACTTGTGGAAGCCGCGACACCGAAGTTTGGACCGGGGGCGATCAATCAGGCATTAATGGACGTCGGTGCCACCGTTTGCACGCCGATGAATCCGCATTGCAGCGAGTGCCCGCTGAAGCGCTGGTGCGCGGCATTTGCTGCGGGAAAACAGGCCGAAATCCCACTTCCCCCGGTCCGCGCGGTGATTACCGAAGTGACCGATGCGACCGTTGCCATTCATCATCGCGGACGCTATCTGCTGCGACAGCGCGCCCCCAATGAACGCTGGGCGGGGCTGTGGGACTTCCCCCGATTCACCGTCGATGATCCATCATCATTGCCGCTGATTTTGACCAAGGGTGTCTGCGATCAAACCGGATTAACGATCGATCTGGGCGACGAAATCGCCACCCTCAAACACAGCGTCACACGATACCGAATTACGCTGCGGTGCTTTACCGCGACCGTCCACAGTGGGCGCTTGCGAGTGGAAGACACGCTCCGCTGGGTACCTGCTTCAGAGTTCGCCGCATACCCGCTGTCCGTCACCGGTCGCAAATTCGCCGAGCGGTTGCGCGAGGGGCTGTTGAAGTAACGTGCCTACTGCAACTTCCCCCGCGCCAGGATCGGCCAGACGGTTTCCACGCGATCGCTCCGGAACGCCACGAATTGGTCGTGCAGCACCGTGGTCAGATCGTGATAGCCGACGACCAACTCGACCTGATCGCCGATCTTCAAATCCTGCGACTGCGGCCCGAGCGTCAGCACGGTGTGCTCGGCACTCAACCAGCCCACTTCCGCATCGGGATAGCCTTTGACGGTGAGCCGCTTGGGGTCGGGGTTGACCGTCTTTTTCCCTGCATCCAGCACCGCGCGTTCGAGGGACGGCCGACTGATCACGGTCGCCAGGATCGTGAGCGCCGGACCAATCGGATCGATATGACACTCTTCGTGGTAGAACGGGTCACCAAACACAGCGCCCCCCGCTTGCACTTCCGTGATCGAGGGGCTTTGCGCGGCAATCGTCACGGAACCGGTCCCGCCCGCGCTGACGATGTCGCAACGAAGGCCGTGGCGCTGATACAAATCGCGGCAATGCCCCAGTACATCGAGAGCACTGCGAATCTGTTTCTCTTTGTCGGCCGGGTCTTCCAGACGGAGCAGATGGCCTTCGTAGCCCATGATGCCGACAAGTTCGATACCCTGCAGTTTCGAGATCGCGGCACCCAGTTCGACAGCGTCCGTCCCCGGTCGGCAACCCGTGCGATTCATCCCGATGTTGATGTCGACCAGCATGCGGCAGCGAACACCCCGCCGCCGACACGCCGCCGCAATCGGCTCGGCTTGAGCGAAGTGATCGCAACAAATGATGGGATCGGCCGAGCAACACAGGGACGCCAACCGTTCGGCTTTGAGCGCTCCGGCAATCACGTTCGCAATCAGGAGATCGCGAATCCCGGCGTTCGCGAAGACTTCGGCTTCACTCACTTTCGCACAGGTGAGACCGATGGCTCCCGCGCGGATTTGCTTCCAGGCAACAACCGGCGTTTTATGACCTTTCGAGTGCGGCCGCCACGCTTTTCCGCCAGCTTTCACGGTCGCGGCAACGAACTGCAGATTGCGCTCGAATTGATCGAGGTCCACGCAAAGCACGGGGGTATCGAGTTCGGCCTTGGTGAGTCCATAGAGCGAAGCTGCCATCGTGTTGATGCCCACTGAACGATAATGGAATGCGCCACAGGAACGGCGCGATGATGCAGACTATCAAAAAGAAAGCGGACGGGCAGCCGCGTGGGCCACTCGTCCGCTGAGAATCAGGTGCGATGGGTTCGCACTATTCCTTCTTCGGTTCTTCTTTCGGCGCTTCTGGTGTAGCCGGTGTTGGTTCGGCGGGCGGGGTTGCCGGATCAGCAGCCGGGGTTGCCGGATCGGCGGGTTTGACTTCGGCCGGAGTGGCATGGGCGGCCATATCCGCAGCGTGAGCCCCATGTGCAGCCGGCGACGGCGTCGACGCGGCTGGTTTCGGAGCTTCCGCACAACCTAAAGCGAGAACGGCCAACGTGGCCAAGGCAGCAAACTTCTTCATCGTCATTCTTTCTGTTCTGAAAACGCGGGAAATCAACGTCTCTTCCTACGATCTCACGAGGAAAAACGGTGACACAGACGGGGAATTCTAACAGCGGAACTTCACCATAGCGAACATGGCACAACGGCCTGCCGCGGTGCTATTCCTTCTTTTCCGGCACGGGAGTCGGCTCGCCTTCCGTCGGCTTGGCTTCTGGAGTGGCGGCCGGATCGGCGGGAGTCGTCGCCGGGGCGGCGGCCGGTGTCCCCTCGGCAGGCATCGCTTCACCGGGCATGGGTGTCGGCTTCCCTTCCATCATTTTTGCGGGATCCATGGCGGGCGGGGTTGGCGCGACTTTCGGTCCTTCACCACAGCCAATGGCCAGCAAAGCCGCGAACGCCAAAATACCAAAGTTCTTCATGACAGCACTTTTCAACACAAGGACGGATGGGCACGACGCGCCGAAGAACGGCGCTTAACTGTGATGATCCATATAGCGCTCGGGAAATTCCCCACGGGCAACGGGGATTCCACGAATCCGGAATTTTGTCTCGCGGACGATTGACGTCCGGATGGGAGACGTTAGAATCAACCTTGCACTAAACGTGCGAGGCACGCAGGGAGACCTGTCTCCCGAGCGTGGCGTTTGTTCTTTGACAATCTGGTTGGTGGATTTTGAGGATCAGCTTTGCACGGTATTGTGCGGTTGCTGGACGTACGGGGCACTTGTCTTCGGACATTCGAGTCAAGCTTTATGTTTGACTCAACCAACGT
>JAKFUG010000080.1 GCA_021732785.1 Planctomycetaceae bacterium | reverse complement strand
GCCGTCCGCCAGCGCGATCAGAGCGGGGATACTTTCGTGGTTGGGAAGACAGACGACGGCCCCGTCAAACTGTCCCCAGGCGATGAGTTCTTCAACCGTCTGAAATCGTGGCAAGTGAGCATGGCGTTCTTCCAGGCTTGTCACGCCGCCGTCAAACCGCGGCACCAGCGCCACGATTTCGATCTCGTCCGCCATCTGCGCGAACGACTCCCGCCACCCGGCCCCATGCGGATGATCCACACCAAGAAAAGCGACGCGAAAGGGAGACCGGGATGACACGTCCAGCAGCTTTCCGTGAGGAGAAATTCAAAGACGAAGAGGAACCACAGATTTCACAGAAGGACATCGATTCGGACAAGAGAATAACGAGAAAGAATGAGGGATGACTTCATGCTACATCCATTCCCAGACTCTCTTCTCTCTTCCTGCCCTTTCTCCCAATCTGTGTGAATCTGTGAAATCTGTGGACCGCATTTTCTCCTCACGCTTCCGCAGCAACGGGGTTCATCAGCGTGCCGATCTGTTCGATCCATGCTTCGACGCGGTCGCCCGGTTTGAGGAACGTGCCGGTGGAATGGCCGACGCCGGCGGGGGTGCCGGTGGAGATAATGTCGCCCGGCTCCAACGTGACGGATTGCGAGATAAATTCGATTACCGCGGCGACCGGGAAAATTTGTTGGCCGGTGTTCGCATCCTGTCGCACGACGCCGTTGACGGAGAGTTTCATCGCGAGCTTCTGGGGATCGGGAATCGCATCGACCGTCGTGATGCACGGCCCGCACGGACAAAAACTGTCGTGCCATTTGCCGTGCTGCCAGTCGAAGAAGCTGTCCTTTTCGCGTTCCTTTCGGTTCGGATTCGGGCGATACTTGCGGTCGGAAATATCGTTGATGACCGTGTATCCCGCGATGTACTGCGGAGCATCGGCTTCCGAAATGTGTTTGCCTTTCTTGCCGATAACGACGGCGAGTTCCAATTCCCAATCGACATGCGCCGGCGACGATTTCGGGATGAGAATCGGCTTGCCGGGATCGGTGAGCGTGGTGGATGCGGGCTTCAGGAAGACATACGGAAACGTCTCCGCCCGCTCCGCCGCCACCCCGCCGCCTTCGCGAATGTGAGCCGCATAATTCCCGGCCAGCAGAAACAGTTTGTTCGGCCGCGGAATGGGAACCAGCAGCTCGACATGATCGAGCGGGAGGCTTACCGCCGCACGAGCCTGCGGAGCGAGTGCGGCAATCTTCTCTGCAAAGTCTTTGGCGAGGGCGTAGTGCTTGCCTACTGTCGGCAGAAAATCGAGCATATTTGCGCTCTCCGTCAATTCTCGTCCGGTTTCGCTCATGCTCGCGGCGACAACGGCACGAGAGTCGAACGGTATAACGGCCTGTTCGGTAAGCAGCCCGGCCGAAAGTTGACCCTGGTAACGAAAGCGGCAAAGACGCATGGTTGCCTTTTGTTTCAAGGAGAGTAGAGATCAGAGATCGGCATTGACCGGAATCGTGACGAAATGCGGCCAGTGTTTTCCTCGCGTATGCCATATGTCATCAACATACGACCAGCGTTAAATGTCACGTTGAAGTCGCAAAATGCTCGCGTTGATTCGGCTTCGAATGGCCGCGGCTCCAACCAAGTGTGGCCCTCGTCGCATGACACCGCAAACGACATCGGGTCTCTTTCTCCATTCAAACCAGCAGGGCTGTCGTACAACACAAGCACCCAATCTCCCGTAGATGGGATTTCACGCACGGTTCCGAAAGCTTCTGCACGAGGATGCTTCCACAATCGCGATGCGGTCCATGTTTCACCACGATCTGTGGACTCGCTGATTCGTATCTGTCCTCCCTCCGTCGAGAAGTACATTCGCACATTACCATTGTGAAGCGGGATCACATTCGGCGCCCATGCTCCCAGCTTCTCGTACGAGAGTGTGTTATGGCTGCGTTTCCATGATCGGCCTGAGTCATCGGAAAACCATGTTGAACACTTAAATCCGACTTTGGCGACGTCTTGTTGTGACATCACCGCGACAATCAATCGTCCATCTGGCAGTATCGTGATACCGTTGTCCATCACACTGTATTCTGGATCAATCGTGATTTGGACTGGTGGACCGAGCGTTTTGCATTCATCGGACGAAACTCGCAACCATGCTGTGGCGTCCTCTTTTTTTGTGGATTGCGTGCAGTAGAAACAACCGAGATGAGCATCAAAGCGGGCGGGATAGGACAATCGTTGCAGCGCCCGCATCATGACGTTCTGCTCACCGATTTTATCTAATAGCACACGAGGCGGTTTCCAAGTCCTTCCCTCATCAGATGATTCCGTTGCAAGGATTCGCGCATAGGATATTTCTGGCCCGGCACCCCTGTTTTCGGTCATCGCATACAACAGCCGACCGTCGCGCAGCGCGATTACCGAACCTTCGCTGTACCGCGGATTTTTTTCTGAGGCGACGAAGACATTCCGGACGATTGTTTCGTGACGATCGGGTACTGGCGGCTTCGACAGGACCAGCAGTGCCTGTGCTGCACGGATGCGGATATCCAGCACACTGTCGTCCAACAAGGCCAGCAGGTTTTCTTTTGCCGCGATCGCGAGCGCATCTGGAGCGAACTCACAGGCGTACGTCCGCACGGCGGGATCGGAGTGCTTCAGATTCATGATCAGCGTCTTCATTCCGTCAGCGTCCCCGAGGCAGGCCAATGCGTGATCGAAATAGGCTTTCGTCAACGGTTCAGTGAATCGTTTGGATCCTTCGCGGAGGGCCGGAAGATCGGATGCGTCACCGACTCGCGCCAGAATCCACGCGGCGATGCGGGCCGTATCGCCATCGGGATCGGCAACGAAATTGCGGATCAAACTCAGTGCATCGCGATTTCCCCAACGTGTTAAAGCAGCGGCAGCCATCAACCTCGTCTTGGCTTCAGGCGCTTCGATCATGGCTTTGCGAAGATGCCGTCCGTCGCCAATCTGCCAAATTTTGTACAGGCTCTCGCAGGCATGCGTGTGACCGTAGCGGTTTTCCCCGGCAAGAATGTCCAACATAATCTGCGCATGGGCCACATCACCCGCCCGGACGAGTTCTCGCGCGAGGCCACAACGGTGTTGATCATCCACTTCGACGGGAAGCCGCGGCGACAGCGCTTTCCTGGCTTCCCCCGGGAAACCGGCCTGCGTGAGCCCCTCGGCGGCGTGCATGGACGGCCAGAACTCCTCGGAGTTCGCCCCCTTTCGCAAGATGGAAAGACAGTGTTCGCGTGTGGAATCATCCAACGTTAAGACGGCCGGTTCAGCCGCGAAAGTCGACACTGCCGCCATGAGCAGCACAAGTCCAATGGTCCAACGCATCAGGATGTCCTTCGACCGGCGGTTTAGAACGGCGAATCCACGATCTGTTGCACAATATCGAATCCGATCTCGGCACTGAAGGCGGAGGCCAGTCGCTTCCAGACGGGACCGGGCCGACCGGTACCGATGGCCACCCCATTGATCTTCACCGCGGGAGCCAGGAAATAGGGCGTTGTGCAGAGCCAGGCTTCTTCGGCGTTGATCACGTCGTGCAGTTGCAGATCCCGTTCGACGAACCGCAATCCCAGTGGTTCACACAGGCGCTGCACGTCATCGAGCGTGACGCCCCACAATATGTTGTTCCGGTTCGGACTGAAGACCGTCCCGTTTTTATAGATCACGAAGTTCGAGCCGCCGGTTTCGGTGATGTTGCCGTCGAGGTCGAGATAGAGACCGATGGCTTTCGGATCGGCGAGTTTCGCCTGCTGGTCGCCGATCCACATGTGCAGCCGGTTGCGGTGTTTGATTTTGCTGCTGAGGATGTTGGGATGGACATGTCGCTGCGCGGGTGTGACGACGTGGACGCCGGTGGTGACGGAATCTTTCCACAGTGAAAACGGCATCGGGAAACAATGCAGGCAGAGTGTTGCTTTCCGTTCGCCCGCCATCCCCGCCGATCCCGCATAGACGGGGAACTCGCCCACGGTCGCATAGAACACGAGGGCAATCTCACGCCCAGGCCATGCCTGACGATTGCGCTCGATGAGATGGTTCACAATGCTGGACAACTCGGCATGTGATGTCGTCAGACCAAGGTACGCGTACTTCGCCGATTCCAGAAACCGTGCGATGTGAGCATCGGTCGCATACGGCTTTCCGTTGTACGTCCGCAGTAGATCGGTCACCGCGGCGCTGAGGACGATGCCGCCGTCGTATATCGGCAGGACGCACTCCGCATTCGGCACATAGCGGCCGTTGAGGTACGCGATCGGTTCGGGCATGGTCCGTCCTGTTAGGGGTTTCCATCGACCAGCGCGATGATCTCGGCGACTTCGGCATCACTCCACGGCTTGTCCTGCGAACCCAGCGGCGGGCGCGGCATACCGATGTCGATGCGGTATTTCTGCTGCATTGCTTGTCGCAGAAACGTCCACGTTGACCCGGCGGCGAGGACGCGGGCAATGGCCGTTTGAAACCGCAGCGTGAAGGCGCGGGCTACGTCGATTTTCCCCGCCCGCATTGCCATCCATGCCGCTTTGCAGGACTTCCCCCACAGGTTGTAGAACGTGCCGATGGCCCCGATCGACCCTGAGACCACCGCATGGCACAGGACTTCATCAGCCCCGCTGAAAAGTTGCAAACGGTCACCGCCGTAAGCGCGAATCAGGCCGAACAGATAGAGATCGAGGGAGGTCATCTTCAACCCGGCAATGTTCGGCAATGCCACCAACCGCTCGGTGTACTGCCGCGGATCGGCGGAGAGTTTCTGGGCGATGTCGATGTGATACACGAACAGCGGCAGATCGGTCGCGGCACCGACGCAGCGGTAATGTTCGAAGACGACATCGGCCGACGCGGGATAGTAAATCGGGGCGACCGTCGAGACGGCATCCGCTCCGACCTTCGCCGCATGCTTCGCCAGCGTGACCGCGTCCTCGGTCGTCACCGCGCCGACATGGGCCATAATCGGCAGCCGCCCGGCACTCGCCCGCACCGCCGCCGCGACTATGTCCTGCCGTTCGGGGAGCGTGAGGAGCGGCCATTGCCCGGTCGACCCGGTAACATAGAGGCCGTCCAGTCCGTCTCGAGCGAACTGGTCGACGAGCCGTTCCACCACGGCAATATCGGGCTTCCCATTCGCTCCAAACGGCGTGACGAGGGCGGGCCAGAGACCGCCGAATTGACGAGGCATGCAACAGACTCCGAATCAAACCACGTTGGTGTGCCACGGCCGTGTCGGCCGTGCGGTGAGGCAAAGCGTGTTGTTCAATCGCACGGCCGACACGGCCGTGGCACACAAGTCATCGAACCAGTTTCTCGAGCGTTTCCAGCCGTTGCATCAGTGGCTGATATGCCTTGAGATTGATGAAGCCAATCATGCCACGGTCGCTCTGATCGCGGGCCACATCGGCGAGCGCGTTTTGTGCGGCGTACAGTGCTTCCTGCGCCGCTTCGAGATACTCCAGCTCCTTCTCACGGTCGGTCGCACGGTTCGCGTTGTAAATCGCTTCGGCACACGTCATGAAATGCAGGCCAAATTCAAAGCGCCGGGCGTAGTACAAGGTGAAGGCGCGTGCTCCGCCACGGCTGCGGGTGTTCGCCCGGTACATCTCGTTCATGGCGTTGGTGAAAAGGGTGCGAACTTCGCCCGGCCATTTCGCATCAACCGGTGGAGGATCGCCGTTCATACCAAGCACGGCATCAAAATCAGTCCCGAGATTCGGTGCCTGCTTGCTCAGAATGGCGTTGGCTTCGTCAATGGCGGCAAAGGCCAGCCGCACATTGTCGACGACACCTTCCCCACAAATCGGCGAGATCAATTCCTGCAAGGCCGAATCGAAAGTGAGCTTCGGGTTAAACACCGCCCGCGAGACATAGTACAGGCTGGGATCAATGTCGACCGGAGTTTCACAAACGGCGATGAATCCATTCGCATGGTGTTCCTGTAAGGCTTTCAGTGCCACGGGAAGTTTGCGATGGCGGAGACTTGGGAAAACAGAATTCCCGCTGTCAAAAGTCAAGAACGCCGCGTGTGGTCGGTTGGTGTTGGACAGCTTCGCCAGTTCCTGTGGTACTGTCAGAATTCCAACCGACGGGAGAATTTTCACAGGTTTCAGGGAAGACTGACTTACGAAGACATCGACCCCGATCTCCTTCCACTTCTGGAACACTGGGGTTTGAAAGGAAGTTGCGTCAGATGTATCGGGCGGGTCGATGTAGAACGCATCCATTTCGGGATACACCTCGTGAGCGGTGTCCAGATAGGTATGAAAACGCTTCCATTTCTGGGCGGCGTTTTCCTTGTGTTCTCCGTCGGGACTGACTTCGTAGGACATCGACAGAAACATTCCCACAGACAAATGCCGTTCATGCGCCGAAGCCGTGAGGCTTTTAACAAACTGCTGTCCGTCGCGAAATCGATCGTCATAGGACTCGTGCCGTGGCAGGTCCGGGTTTTCAAACTGCTTGACACCACGAAAAGCCTTTCGGCCGGGGACATCACCCGTGATGGGGAAGTCCCACGGGAAGAAGGCTTCGGGGCCAAGTTCGTCTTTAGAGGGAAGGCGAACGGGACGAATGGATTGAACCGTCACCGCCAACAACTCAATACGGTTGAATTTCATCTTGCTGAGTTGCGACAATAGCTTTTTCTGGTCATCCAGTCCCCACGGACCGAAGCTCATCGGCGACATATCGACCACACGAAACGCACGGGTGCGAATGGTGGGTTCTTTAACGATGTCCAAACCCTCCACCGACAATTTCGGCGTTTCCAGCGGAAAGTAATCGCCGTGCAGCAGTGACCGCACGCCGAAGTGGTGGCCGAGTTCGTACACGGCCCACAGGGTAGCGACGGGGCTGTCGCCACCCACGACCACAGTGGATTGCCCCGGCGTCACCGTGCGGATGAGGTGGCCCTGGTCGGTGAGCTTGGGCCACTTGTCGCCGAGGGCTGTCTTTACCGCGGGGTTGGTGGTCGGACTGCCGAGCAGAATCGTGGCGATGGCGTCGGTGGGCGGTGTTGAGCCGATCTGCACGTCGGCGTCGAACAACTGTTTCCACTGGGCGGCGAGTTCTTTCGCCGCGTGCTTTTCGAGGGTTGGGGCGTCGTCCTGCATCACCACGGCCACGCGCGGCCCGGCTTCACAGACGGCGACATTCAACAGGCCCGCGCAGCACACCAACCAGCCGATGAGAAAGCGATATGTCGTCATGTGGTTATTTCCCCGTCACGGACTTGGCGTCTTCGGCGATGCAGAACACTTTTTCGCGCGTGCGGATGTAGATCCGGCCGTCGGCAATCGACGGGTTGGCGAAGATTTCTTCGCCCATATCGTTCTTGGCCAGAATGTTCAGCTTGGGGGCGTCTTCAACGACGACGACAAACCCGTTACGGCCGGCGATGTAGATCTTGCCGTCGGCGGCGATCGGCGAAGCGTAATAATCGCCGAGGTTCTGAATCCGCGTCCGTTCCCATAGCGTCTTGCCGGTGTAGGCATCGAAGCAACTCAACAGCCCGCCGGTTTTCACGGTATAAACGCGGTTGTTGACGACCAGCGGGGACGACAGATTCGACGGGGCCTTCGAGTTGATGTTCCACACGACGTGCGTTTTCGTGACATCCCCGTTGCCGCCGCCGCGGATGGCCTGCACGATGCTACCGCCCCCTGCCTGGTTGTCCGGATGCTGGAACGCGGTATCGAGTTCCTTGTCGTCGAGATAACCATCCTTGTTGCGATCAGACACCTCGAACCGCGCCCAGAATTCCTGTGGCGTTTCCGGCTTGCTGAGTTGTTTGTCCTGATTGGTGTCGAGCCATTCCAGCAGCGCGAATTTGACCGTGCGTGTCGCATCGCCATAACTCTGTACGGCGATGTAGATCACGTCATCGCGGACGACTGGCGACGTCATCATCGTGCGCAGCAGCGTGTTGCACGTCCAGCGTTCCTTGCCCGTCGCCGGGTCGTAGCCCTTGAGCTTCCCGGTGCCGGAGACGACAAGATCGGTGCGACCGTTGGCGGTACACAGCACGGGAATCGCATACCCGGCGAGCATGTCTTCCCGCGGGGTTTTCCATTGCAGTTCGCCCGTTTTTTTGTTGACCGCCGTGACGTAACACAGCAGGTCATCGTCCATCGCAAAGAAGACGGAATCGCCAAAAACAATCGGTGATGATCCCGCACCCCAGTCCATGAGATACGCCGGGGTGCGCAGCTTGTGCGTCCATGCGTCCTTGCCGTCTTCGACATCCAGCGCGATGAGACCAATCGTGCTGAAGTAAACGTACACACGTTCGTCATCGACGGCCGGTGTCGACGACGCATGACTGTTCGGCGGCGTGATGCGCGGGAGTTTCCCCGTTGGAAAATCGCGTTTCCAGAGTTCCTTGCCGGTCGACGCATCGTGAGCAAAGACAGTGAACGTGTTCTCTGCCGTCATCGCCGTGTTGAAGACGCGGCCGCTGGCAATGACGGAAGAGCCGATCCCGTCGCCGAGTGTTTGCTGCCAGAGCACCTTGTCCTCGAACGAGAACTCCGTCGGCAGGTTGCGGCTGGTCGACACGCCGCTGGCGTTGATCCCCCGAAACTGCGGCCAGTCTTCAGCGAACACCAGAAACGGCCCGCTCATGATCAAACAGACAGCGAAAGAGAGCCAGCGTTGCATCGGAAAGTCCTTAACAGTTCCTGCCAGACGAAAGGGCATTCTGACTCGGAGGCGTTGGGATGATTCCGCTCATCACGCGGAGCGTGATGAGCGGATGAACCATTCGCCCTGAATCTTTCCACTTTCAGTCACGCGCTCATTCCAAAACATTTCATTCCGTCACTCCCGACGCGGGGGGCGTCTCGATCGCGGGGCGTCGCAAGATCGCCCACCAGGTGTAATCCATTCCCGGATGCGGTTTCCCGGTCTCAACGATGTAGCTCAACAGTGTGGCCACTGTAATCGTGGTCAGGCAGGGCACGGCAATAGCCAGTGTAAACGTCGGCGTGTACGTCGTGCCGAAAATCTCCTTCCACCAGCTCCACACAATCGACATGCACAATCCGCACACGGCCGCGGGAACTACCGAACGGGCTGTGCAGCGCGGGATGAACATCCCCACGATAAACAGGGCGGACAATGGTCCCACGAACATATTGAAGAATTTGGGCATCATGCCGACGAGCGTTTCCATCGACGCCTGTGCCTGGTTTGCAACAAAGTAGGCATTTCCCGTGACGAGAACCGTGATCAAGACCGTTAATCCGCGGGCCACAGCGAGATCGCTGAAGAGGCGCTTTCCACCATGCCGCACGCGCGGGACCAAATCATTGGTCACCACCGCAGTAATGGCATTCACGCCCGATTCGAGTGTTTGGATCGCATCGCACAAGAAGACGGAGACGATCAGGCCCGCACATCCGGCAGGTAACTGGTGTCCGAGAAAATGCGGGAACAGCTTGTCGGCCCCTTCCACCGCTGTTTTGCTGCCAACCGGAAGCAGCGTCGGATGCTTGATGTAAAACGCCAGCAAGGCGAGGCCGCAGAGGGACAACAACGAAACCATCGTGAAATCAACGATGAAATTGATGAAGTAGCTACGCCGGGCATTTTTCAGCGACGACACGGAAAAGTAGCGCTGCAACACCACTTGATCAGAACCGTGTGTGCAGACGGTCCAGAAAAAATTGGCGATCATCGCCGTGACAATCGTCAAGCGGACTGTCGGATCGAGACTGAAAACCGGTGGCAGATTGCTTCTGCCCGACGCATTCGCGGCCGTCGTCCACCAGTCGACCGGGCCGGTGCCGTCAATCACCATCACGGAGAAGATCGCCAGCAGCACGCCGGTGAACAACAACAGACATTGCAGCACGTCGGTCCAGATCATGGCCTGAATGCCGCCGACCGACGTGTAGATCGCCGCGACGAGACCGACGAGACCGATCCACCAGTACAAATCATCGCCCGGCAACCACGTCCAGTCGGGCCCTTTCACACGATCCAGCGCCATCGATGCGGCAAAGATCACCATGCTCATCCAACCGAGCCGCAGCAAGACAAAGAGCGATCCGCCCATCAACCGTGTGGCATAGTTGTAACGGAGCTCCAGATACTCATACGCGCTGGTGAGCCGCAGCCGCATGAAGAACGGAATCCACAACAGCGTCACCACGGCCATGCTGAACGGGACGGCAAGATAGCCCGCGAACACGCCGATGCCGTTCTTGATCGTTTCCCCCGGCATACCGAGGTAGGTGAGTGTGGAAAACAGCGTCGCGAGAATGCTCAGGCCGACAGCGAACCACGGCATCCGTCGCCCGCCGACGAAGAAATCGTCGACATTGTGCTGTTTGCTGCCGAACCAGAGAGCGATGCCGAACGTGAAGAGCAGATAGACGACGATCGCGGCGTAATCGAGCGGGCCGAGACCCACATCCAGCGACAGAGTCGGCTCTTCCACGCGTCACCTGTTTCGTGTCAGCGGTGTATCGCGCTCCGTGCGACCCATCCATTCACTTCCGTGGATGTGTCAGAATAGCAACTGACGGGTGAAATGCCACGCGCCGGCAAAATCAAAGAGCGCCACGGAGCAGAAAGCCGCCATCGACGACCAGTGACGCCCCGGTAATGTAGTCCGCGTCCGCCGACGACAGGAACACCGCGACCCGGCCGATTTCTTCCGGACGACCAAGCCGGCCCCACGGGAGTTTTTTTCCTTCTTCAGCGATGACGTCCGCACCGAAGGCGGTGTGCTCGCCCGGCGTGTCGATCCAGCCCGGTTCAATCACATTCACATTGATCCGCTGCGGCAACAATTCCGCGGCGATGGTGCGGGCCATGTGATTGAGCCCCGCTTTGCCCGCATTGTACGCCACGCTGCGGACGTACGGCATTTCCGCATGCACGCTGGAAATGAACACGATCTTGCCGCCGCCGCCACGTTCCACCATGTGCCGGGCCACGGCCTGACTCATCGAAAATCCGCCGGTGAGCGTGCCTTGCAGGACACGTTGAAAGGTGTCGGGATCATAGTCGAGAAAATCGCCCCGCCGTGAGAACGCCGGGTTGCTGACGAGAATGTCAATGCGACCGAGTGCTGTCACGGCCCGTTGGACGATATCGGCACAGGACGCATGCTCGAAGGCGTCTCCGTCAATAATGACCGCACGGCGACCGTGCGTTTCGATCTCGACGACCAGTGATTCCGCATCAGCCGAGCGCTCACGATCATTGATGGCGACATCAGCCCCCGCACGAGCGAGTTCAAGCGCACACCCACGACCGATGCCGCGTGCCGCACCCGTAACAAGACCGGTTTTGCCGACGAGTATCATGAGTCAGTGATCCGTTGCCTGTGTACAGTTGGAAATCCACTCCATCGTGATGACTGCGATTATGCTCTTCAATCAAACCTCCACTAACAACTGACCACGGACAACTGACACCCCTTCACCACGCCGTCCACCCGCCGTCGATGAGCAGATTCTGGCCCGTCATGAAGCTGCTGGCATCGCTGGCAAGGAAGACGATGGCCCCTTTGAGTTCGTGCGGTTGCCCCATCCGTTTCATCGGGAGTTTTGTCGTCAACCGCGACACCATTTCCGCGGGGACTTTTTCGGTAGGGAACGGGCCGGGGCTGAGGCAGTTTACGCGGATATGGTCCTTCGCCCAATAGGCGGCGAGGTGTCGGGTCATATGAACGATGCCCCCCTTCAAGGCGTGATAAGCCACGGGGCTGGCGGGGCAGACGCCTTCGTAGGCGTCCGCATACGAAGCGACGACGCCGTACATTGAACCGAGCAGAATGATGCTGCCGGGTGCGTGGCGGTCGACGAGATGCTGCCGGAAGACGCGGGACAATTCGAAGTATCCGGTCGCGTTGGCGAGTTGCTGATTGAACTGTTCGGGGGTGACGGTCGTCCAATCGCTTCCCTGAGCGGCATGGCCGTTGTTGACGAGGACATCCACCTGGCCCGCGCGCTGCACGACATCCGCGAAGCGTTCTGTCAACGATTCGGGCTGCATGTGATCCAACTCAGCCCCGAGATGCTGTGCTTTGCCGATGCGTGGCAACGCCGCCGCGGCGGTTTCCGCTTTGCTGCGGTCGCGACTGGTAATCACTACCGATGCCCCGACTTCCGCGAGGGCCCGTGCCATCGCCGAACCGAGATGCCCGGTCCCCCCGGTGATGAGCGCCACCCGGCCGGTCAGATCAAACAATTGCGAGACGGTTGGCTCGGTCATGCGGGCCTTCTTCGGAAAGAATTTTTAGCCACAGAAAGCCCAGCGCGGGTTTCACCCGCAACCGATACTGCCAGCATGAAATTCCAAGCTCCAAATTCCAAGTTCCAAACAAATCTCAAGGAAGACAGAAATTCCAAACGAAGAGTGTCCATTTCCCGTTTGGAATTTGGAATTTGGCCGTTGTTTGGAACTTGGCATTTGGAATTTGTAACTTCATTCTTGATGCATCGGTTGCGGGCTCCCCGCGCTGGGCCTTCTGTGGCGAAATCCGCATGGACTTCTCTCATAATCCTAACATTTGCCAAAGTCCGGTGGTGACGCTGCGCAAAGCAGCCAGATTGACACGCAGGGTTTGTCGTCCTTCGGCGAGCGGACATGCCACCGGGGTGCGGCCTTCGATGGCATCCAGAAACGCATTCGCCTGGGCGATGAACAGCGCGTCGCGCTCCAGCGGGGCGATGGTTTCGTCGTGCCATTCGCCGCTGGCTTCGGTCATCCACCGCCAGCGATGGGCGTGCCATTCCAGCCGGGCGGTACCGCGTT
The DNA here is from genome assembly GCA_021732785.1 of Planctomycetaceae bacterium. GTDB lineage: Bacteria > Planctomycetota > Planctomycetia > Planctomycetales > Planctomycetaceae > DSVQ01. The sequence continues at coordinate 27,490 of JAKFUG010000080.1, read as the reverse complement.
CGCAGATGACGGTGATTGTCGTCTCATTCGGGGCTTGATGCTGATTGAGTGCGAAGCTGCCCATCACATTGCCGTGGCGTGTGATGACATGCACGGTGTCTTCCACAGTGACGCCTTCCAGCACTTTGTGGTCCGCATCAGCGACGAGTCGCGTTACCGGGCCGACGAGCCATTCCGCCGCATTCATCAGATGCGTGAGGGCATCCTGAATCGCGCCGCCGCCGGTGGCGTGTTCCTTGTAATAGATGTCGCGATACGCCGGTCGGTAAAGCGGAAAATGCTGGCCCGAGACGACGACGATTTGCACGGGTTTGCCGAATCGCCCCGATTGAATCGCTGCCCGCATTTGCTGCAACGATGGATGGTGCCGCATCACATAGGCTACGCCAACGGTGATGCCCTTTGCATGAATCGTTGCTGCCAGCGTATCGAGGCCGTCTTCATTGATGCTGAGCGGCTTTTCGACCAGGACATGCACACCGAGTTCCACGAGCCGCTGCGCCATCACCACATGATACGGCGCCGGCGTGGCCACAACCGCGATGTCCGGCGGATGACTCAAAGCCTCGTCGAGATTGTCCCACGCCGCCATCACACCGTAGCGTTTGGTCATCATCTGTCGCAGTTCCGGATTGACTTCGACGAAGCTGACATCCGCGCGACCGGTCTGCTGAAAACAGCGGAGATGCCGTTCGCCGATGGAACCAACGCCGATGATCAAGACACGGGGCATGCGGAGGTCTCGTGGAACAATGCGACTGAGCAGCCTGCAAAGCGGCAAGCCTAGGAGATTTGATTGTTGAAGGTGAATCCGAGGGGGGCAAAATTCTTCTGCATGGCTTCCAGGCCCTGCTTCAGGAAGATGATGTCGGCCCCATAGGCAATGAATCTCGCACCGATGTCGAGCAGTTGCCTGGACCGTTCAACCGTGCCGCTGGGCATCCCCCAGTGAATTCCGGCCTTCTTGGTCGCCGCGTTGATTTTCTGGATGGCATCATGCACCAGCGGGTGGTCGAACTGTCCCGGAATGCCGCTCAGTACCGTGAAGTCCGCGGGGCCGAAGAAGATCACGTCGACCCCCGGCACCGCGGCGATTTCATCCACTTGGGCGAGAGATTGCTGATCTTCAATCTGCACGACGACGAACGTTTCTTCGTTCGCTTGCTTCACATAGTCCGCAACTCCCATCGTGCAATACGGCATGTCGGGATTGCCGCCGTCGAAACCGCGTCGGCCCAGCGGCGCGAACTTCGACCACTTCACGACTTCTCGGGCTTCAGCAGCACTTTCACACCGTGGATACATGATGCCGTTGGCACCGGCTTCCAGCAACCGGCCCATCCGCATGAATTCGCCTTTCGCCATGCGGGCCATGATGTCGATGCTCCCCACCCGCGCGGCCCGCATCAACGTCCCCGCGGTTTCCACGCTGTAACCGTGGTGTTCGAGATCCATCCAGATACCATCGAACCCCATCAGCCCGGCGAGCTCGTAGGCCGATGGGTCGGTGAAGTGCAGCGTCGTCAGCAACACCGGTTCATTGCGCCGTAGTTTGGCTTTGATCTTGCTGGTTCGCATGCAGTGCTTTCATTGAACTCGTTCCCACGCTCCGCGTGGGAATGCCGGGTCGCGACGCTCCACGTCGCAGGTCTGTTTCGGATCGCATTCATTCGTGCGACGCAGAGCGTCACGGCCGTCCGTTCCCACGCGGAGCATGGGAACGAGTTTCAAGCAACGTACGTGGTCCACGGCACCGGATCAGTGTCGGTTTCGAGGATCACCGCCAAACTATCGTTTTGATGCACCGACGGAAAGGTTCGCAGGACGAGAACGATGCCGTCGTGCATCGCGGGAATGGTTTGCCGTGACGTACCGAGGGGATCGCACACTGTGCCGATCACATCGCCGACATGGACGCGCTGGCCCAATGTCACGGCGGGGTGAAAATAGCCATCCATCGGTGACGGATGCTGGATCTGCATGAAGCCCGCATTGGGACGGACATCTACGACATGCAGCGGGCGCGTTGCCGGATAATCGATCTTGCCTTCCAGGATGTCCAGATCGACGAGAATGTTACGACAGCCGCGAACGTATGCCGCCACGCCGCGAGGTTCACAACCGCCGCCACCGAGGAATTCCGCGTAGATGGCGGGCACGTTGGCGTCCCGTGCGACCGACAGCGACCGGCCGTTCAGATTGGGATCGGTGCCCCACATGATCGGCAGTCCGAAGACGGAAGCCATGCGTTGTTGCCGCAGGTAAATCCCTCGTTTCGGATGCAGCATGTAACCGGCGAGCGGATACACCTGCAACCGTGTGCCGCCAGTGTGGAGGTCGATGTAGATGTCCGCGGATTGAATCAATTTCGACAACGCCGCGGCGGTTTGTTCGGTGATCGAACCGTCTTCCCGGCCGGGGCAGGTGCGGGCGAGATCGAGACCGTCTTCCGCGACGCGATCCCCACGTCGAAACGCCGCTTCGTTGACGACAGGGACGAGTGTCACCGCACCGTTTAACGTTCGATCCGCGAGTTCCCCCGCCAGTTGTCGGATCGCGACCATCGGCTCGAATTCATCGCCGTGGACGCCGCCGGTGATCAGAACGTGGGGGCCGCGCGTGCGGTCTCCCAGTGTGATCGATTCAAGATTCATCGGATTCCCCAACGAAAAAGTCCCCAGTCGGAGGGCACTGGGGACTATCTTGCGCGGGGCGCGAAACCGCAAGCGGTGTTGGCGGACTACTTGGAAATCTTCAGCGTGCCGCCGTACTTGGCATCGGTGCCGAGGATCTCTTCGATCCGCAGCAGTTGGTTGTACTTGGCGATGCGGTCCGTGCGGCTGGCCGAGCCGGTCTTGATCTGCCCGGTATTGAGGGCGACCGCGAGGTCCGCAATCGTCGTGTCTTCAGTTTCGCCACTGCGGTGACTCATGATCGCCGTGTAACCGTTTTTGTACGCGGTCTGCACGGCGTCGATGGTTTCGCTGAGGGTGCCGATCTGATTCACCTTCACGAGGATGCTGTTGGCCACCCCTTGCGAGATACCGTCCTTCAGCCGCTTCGTGTTGGTGACGAACAGGTCGTCGCCGACGAGTTGGCACTTGTTGCCTATGGCGTCGGTCAGTTTCTTCCATGTCGCCCAGTCGTCTTCTGCACAGCCGTCTTCGATCGAGCAGATCGGGTACTTGCTGATCCATTGCGACAGAATGTCGACCACACCGCCGCCGTCGACCTTCTTGCCGTCGAGGTCGTACAGATTGGTCTTGGCGTCGAAGTATTCGGTCGCGGCACAGTCGAGCGCGATCTGAATCTGCTCGCCCGGCTTGTACCCGGCTTTTTCGATGGCCGTCATGATCACGCCGAGGGCCGATTCGTTCGTCTTCAGTGCCGGAGCGAAACCGCCTTCGTCACCGACGGCCGTCGCCATGCCCTGATCGCTCAAGACTTTCTTGAGGTTGTGGAAGACTTCCACACCGGCGCGGAGACCGTCGCTGAACGTCGTGAAACCGACGGGGACGATCATAAATTCCTGCATGTCGAGGCCGTTGTCGGCATGCGCCCCGCCGTTGATGATGTTCATCAACGGGACCGGGAGCGTGTTCGCACCGACACCGCCGAGGTAACGAAACAACGGCAGGAAGCTGACCCGGGCCGCGGCATGGGCACACGCCAGCGAGCAGGCCAGAATCGCATTCGCCCCCATGCGGGACTTGTTCGGCGTGCCGTCGAGATCGATCATCGCCTTGTCGATGCCGGCCTGATCGGTGACGCTCATGTCGATCAGCGCGTCGGCGAGATGTTCGTTGACATTCTCAACGGCCTTCTTTACGCCCTTGCCGAGGAACCGCTTCTTGTCGCCAGTGTCGCGAAGTTCACAGGCTTCGTGAGCCCCGGTGCTGGCACCGCTCGGAACCGCCGCCCGGCCGATCGTGCCGTCTTCGAGTTCGACATCCACTTCCACCGTCGGGTTGCCGCGACTGTCCAGGATTTCCCGGGCATGTACGGCCGCAATCGCCACGCTCATCTTCCGATCCTTATGGTCCGTAGAACCGTTTTCGTTTGTCATCCGCGGGGACGGGACAGACATTCCGCCAGCCCCCGCGCGAGGGCACCCATTACTTACCAGAAACGACGTCCAGACACCAACCTGCGCGAACGCATCGGGGAAAATCGTTTGGATTGCGGCGGCTTACGGAATCGACGGGGTCGCGGGTCCGATTCAAGAGTCGGGGCAGGGGCCCCGACCTATGGATGTGAGACCTATGGATGTGAGCTAAACGGTGAATTCATAGGTCGGAGCCCCCACCCCGACGTGTTTGCCTTCAAGTCCTCTGATCGGAAGCAACGGCGGCTTTGAATCGAGAAACCGTGTTAATCCTGATCCTGCGGTCGCCAGACACCGGCCAACGTCCCTTTTCCCGAAGCCGCAGCGGCGGTCCATGAATCGGCGGAAAACTCAATTTTTACTAGGGCTGCCGTGGGGACGTCGGTTTCCGTCGATGTGGTCTCCCAGACAAACTCTTCCAATCCCGGATTGTGACCGACGAGCAGCACGGCTTCGACCGCGGAGGGGAAATTCGCAATGATTGACCGCATGGTTTCCGGACTGGCGTGATAGAGTTCCTCCAGAAATTCGACCGCGGGGCGTTCTCGCTGCTGGGCAACGGCGTCGGCGACAATCTGCCACGTTTCCCTGGCCCGGACGGCCGTCGAACACTGAACGAGTTCCGGAAACGGTGTCAAACCGGCAAGCAAGCGCCCCATCGCGACGGCGGCTTTCCGTCCCCGTTTTTTCAGCGGCCGTTCGTGATCGGCCAGCGTCGAATCTTTCCAACTCGATTTGGCGTGTCGCAGAAGCCAGAGCGTTTTCATCGGGAAGTGCTGCACCGGTGGAAATCAAGTTTCATCGTGTGTGCGCCAGTGATGCCAATACGCGGCCAGACGGCCGATCAGCGAGCGCGGCCGTTCGGCATACACGATCGGTGCTAATTGCCCGATCTGGCGTTCCAATTGCCGGGCGGCGGACCGCGCCTCGCCAACAATCAGCACGCGGGCCGCGCGGGGCAATTGCTTCGCCGGGGTCGTGAGCAAGAGCCCTTCCAGCACCCATAAATCGTGGTGATTGCCGAGCGCATCGGCGAGACGTTCCCATTCATCGTGTTCCGATTGCAGCCGCTGCGGCGCGATGGGTGTGAGGAATTCGAAATGATACTGCGTTCCTTTCACATCCTTCCGCAGATCATGCAGGGCTTCCGCCGGTGCCCCTGCGGCGATGTCCCGATATTGACGTCGTCCCTGGCGATAAACTCGCCGCAGGTTCGGTTCCAGAATGCGCCATTCGTCGTCGCTCCAGACCCACTTTCTCCAGCGCTGCTGCAACCGTTGTAGTGGTGTGACGACTTCCCGACGGACGTCCAATTCGCGTTCCGACACCCGGGCCAGCCGACGATCGAGAGCCGCGCGGCAAACCGAAAAATCGTTCGCCAACCCATTCCCGACGGACAGGGCGAGACCGTCGAGTGTCGCCAAGGCAACGGTGGCATCGCGCGTGGCCGAAAGAGCGCGATTGATATCTCGCAACGTTCGATCAAACCGGGCGGCTTCGTCGCCCATGTCACTCGCCACCAGCGAAACCATTGCCCGCAGTCGTTTGACCGACTTACGGGCCTCATGCACCGCCGCAGGGAGCAAAGGCGACAACGTGAGTTCCTTCTCCGCCCGCTCCACCAGTACCCCGAAAAGGTGACGCAGAGATTTCTGCAAGGGACGGCGGCGGCGAATGCGGAACAGAGTCATCGGACCGGTTCACCCGGGAATTTCGGAAGCAAGGGGGGAAACGGTATCACGCGACGAACCCAATCGCCAAGGGCGCGATCCTCCGTGTGATTCCCCTCGCAGAAATGGACTTCTGAGCGGATGGGAACTCGCACCGATTTTCGTTATCCTGTGGAATTCAATCTCGTTTCGGCACTTCGGCCGCAGATTTGAATCCCTGAGTTGTTATGACCGATTCCGTTGAAATTCGCCCGGTTTCCCGCCCCGTTTACGGGTCCATCCGCCCGCCGGGATCGAAAAGCCTGACGAATCGGGCCTTGCTGATTGCGGCGATGGCCGATGGCGTTTCCACTCTCCGCGGGATTCTGCACAGCCGCGACACCGCCGTAATGATCGACAGCCTCGGTCGGCTGGGGATCAGCGTCACCCCCGGCGACGAACTGACGACGATTCATGTTGCCGGATGCGGCGGCCGGATTCCCTCGACGAACGCCGATCTGTACCTCGAAAACAGCGGCACCAGCATTCGGTTTCTCACCGCCATGTGTGCAACCGGCAATGGTCTCTACCGGTTGGACGGCAATGACCGCATGCGGCAACGGCCGATTGCCGATCTGCTGGCCGCGCTGAATCAACTCGGGGCCGACACTCGATGTGAAGCGGGAACCGATTGCCCGCCGGTGCTCGTCGCCGCGAATGGTCTCCCCGGCGGTCAAACGGTGGTCGAGACGCAGCGCTCGAGCCAGTTTCTGAGTGCGTTGCTGATGGTGACTCCGCAAGCGCGCGGTCCCATCGAAATTCGCCTGTCCGGTCCGCTCGTGTCCGAACCGTACATCGACATGACGCTCGGCGTGATGGCCCGCTTCGGCGTCACCGTCGATACAACGCAGGCCGGTTGCTACCGCACCTTCCCGGCACCGTATCGCGCGGGACAGTACGACATCGAACCGGATGCGTCTGCCGCCAGCTATTTCTTCGCGGCGGCAGCCATCACCGGCGGCAGTGTGACCGTCGAAGGACTTTCCGACTTCGCGCTGCAGGGAGATGTCCGCTTCGTCGATGTGCTCGAACGGATGGGCTGCCGGGTGGAGCGGAACTACAACAGTCTCACCGTGCATGGCGGACCGCTCCGCGGCGTCGATGTCGACATGAACGCCATCAGCGATACGGCCCAGACGCTCGCCGCCGTGGCGATCTTTGCCGATGGCCCGACGACCATCCGTCACGTGGCCCACATGCGGCTCAAGGAAACGGATCGCGTGGCCGCCGTGGTCACCGAACTGCGGCGGATGGGCATCGGCGCGGACGAACATCCCGATGGCATGACGATCTATCCGGGGTACGTGCAACCGACGACGGTGCAGACTTACGACGATCACCGCATGGCGATGAGTTTTGCGCTCGTCGGCTTGCGATGTCCGGGGATTCGCATTGCCGATCCGCAATGCACGGCGAAGACGTATCCCCATTATTTCACGGACCTGGAGGCGTTGTGTGAACCGTCCCGGTGATTTTCCTCGGCCGCGGCGCTCGACGGACGAGGACGATTCGCCGCGCTCGGCCCCGCTCGCACTTCGTCCGCAAAACGCGCTGGAATTTGCCTTCCGTCAACTCGACGAGTACCGCACCACGCAGTTGTGGGTGCAGGATCGCCTGCATGCCGCGTTTACCCGGTTCAACTGGCCGGGTCCGCAACGGGGTCTGGTCACCGAGTTGGTTTGCGGCGTCGTCCGGCGGCAGGCAACGCTCGATGTGCTGTTGCAATCGGTGTTGAATCGACCGCTCGAATCGTTGGAACCATCGCTTCAGACACTGTTGTCCGTCGGGGCGTATCAACTCGCCTTTCTCGATCACGTGCCGGATTACGCGGCGGTGAATGAAGTCGTTGAGTTGACCAAGTCGCTCAACTTTCATCGGTGGACGAAGTTCGCGAATGGTGTGCTGCGGAGCATCGGCCGGTTGTGTACCGAAGAACGCAGGGAAGCCCCCGCAGCGAATGCCCTGCCGTTGATCGCCGGGCAATACCGGCGTCTCACCGAATCCGTTTTTCCCAATCCGACAACCGATCGCGCGGGCTATGTCGCGTTGGCATTCAGTCTGCCTCGCTGGTTGATGGAACGGTGGGCCGCGCGGTTCAGCGATGCCGATCTGTATGCCATCGCCGCGGCGAGCAACACCGCGCCACAAACCTATCTGCGGGTGAATCGACGCCGCACGACACCAGCCGCGTTGGCCGAACGCTTCGCCGCTGCCGGAGCGCGAGTGGAATTGGTCGCCGAGCATCCCGATGCGCTCCGTTACCTCGAAGGCCCCGCGATTCCGCAACTGCCGGGCTTTGCCGACGGGGATTTCACGCCGCAGGATTTGACCGCCATGCGCGCCGCCGTGCGGTTGGCCCCGTCGGCCGGTGATCGCGTGTGGGACGTCTGTGCCGCTCCCGGCACAAAAACCACGCACCTCGCCGAATTGATGGACGATCACGGCGAAATTGTCGCGACCGATGTCGACTTCGAGCGGCTGACGCGCATCGACGAAAACGCCAAACGGTTGGGGCTCACTTCCATCCACGGCAAGTTCATCAAAACTGATGGCACGCTGCTGCCCGATGGTCCGTTCGATGCGATCCTGCTCGATGTGCCGTGCTCGAACACCGGTGTGCTGCACCGTCGCCCCGAAGCCCGCTGGCGCTTGCAGCCGCGGGATATCGACGATCTCGTCCAGCAGCAGGCGAATCTGCTGTCCGATGCGTGGTCGCGCCTGCGGCCCGGGGGACGATTGCTGTATTCCACCTGCAGCATTGAACCGGAAGAAAACGCTGAGCGCGTGACGCGATTCGTCGCGCTGCATGCCGATGCCAAAGTGCTGGAAACCGAGCAGAAGTGGCCTTCGCCAACCGGGGACGGCGGCTATCAGGCGGTGCTGGTAAGAATGGAACGATAACTAACGACACACGGCTGGAGACCTGCGATGGAAGTCCGTTGTCAATCGTGCTCAGCGACGTTGAAAGCGCGGGAAGAACACATCGGCCGCAAGGTCCGCTGTCCGAAATGCTCGGCGACCGTTTCCATTCCTGATCCGAATGCATCCGAAGAATTGGTCGATTTCGTCGATGACGAGGATGAACTCCCCGTTCGCCCGGCGGTGATCCGCAAGCGCGATTCCAAGCAGCCTTGTCCGATGTGCGGGGCACTCAATCCGCGCAAGGCGACGGAATGCAAATCCTGTGGCGAAGAGCTTTCGTCAGGACCGCATAAGGGAGGATTGCGCGGGACGGAGGAAGTCTGGCGGTCCGGCAAAATTCTCGTCATGCACAAGGAAGCCAAACTGCCCGACCGCTGCATCAAAACCAACGGCCCGGCCGACCATTGGTTGAAGCGCAAATTGTCGTGGCATCATCCGGCGATCTTTATCACCATTCTGGCCGGGGCTTTGATCTACATCATCATTGCCGTCGTGGCGAGCAAGTCCGCGACGATTCACATTGGTCTTTCCAACGCGGCACGGAGTCGGCGGCGGTACGCCATTCTTTTTGGCTGGCTGACCGGTCTCTCGTCGCTCGTGATGATGGGCTTCGGAATCAGCATTTATTCCGCGACCGAACCCGGCCTTTTCATGCTGCTGTTCTTCTCCGGTCTCGTGTTCGGATTGGTGGGAATCGTCTGGTGCTCGCAAATCGCGAGCTGCGTGACTCCGTCGAAGATCGACAAGGAATACGTCTGGCTGAAGGGTGCCCACCCGGACTATCTCAACGAGCTACCGGAGTGGGACGGACCGAACTGACAGCGTCACCGTCTGTGTTTCCAAAACCCAACCGCAACATCTACACAAACGTTCCGGTTGCCATTTACTTAAGAAAACGTAAGCTTCAGCGTCGGCGAATGTCGATGATCCCGAAAATTCGACGAATCCCCGTGGGAGATAACGCAGGATGCCGCATCGGACACGAATGAGTGCGCAGACGATTCCTCGCGATTTGCTCGCGGGGCTCGTCGTCTTTCTGGTGGCGCTCCCGCTGTGCCTGGGTGTCGCGCTCGCCTCGAATGCTCCGCTGATTTCGGGCGTTATTTCGGGGGTGCTCGGGGGAATTCTGGTCGGGGCCTTCAGCAAGTCGCAAACGAGTGTCAGCGGACCATCACCCAGCCTCATTGCCGTGATTGCTTCACAGATTGTACTGCTGGGATCGTTCGAGGCTTTTCTGACCGCATTGGTGATGGCCGGGCTGATTCAATTGGTGCTGGGAGTGACCAAACTCGGCTTTTTCGCCGAATTCGTGCCGTCGGCGGTGATCAAAGGGCTGCTCGCCGCGATCGGATTAATTCTGATCCTGAAGCAGATTCCGCATATCCTGGGACACGACACCGATCCCGAAGGGGAGATGGCGTTCTTCCAACCCGACCACGAGAACACCTTTTCCGAACTGTTCCGCTTGCTCGGCGATATCCATCCGACGGCGATCCTGGTGGGGCTCGTCTCGCTGGGATTGTTGATCGCATGGGACTTAGTGAAGCCGTTGAAAAAATCGTTCGTCCCCGCGCCGCTGGTGGTCGTGATGATTGGAACGGCCCTCAGCGAATTGGCGAGAATGGGGGGATCGTCGTACACCCTCGGCGCGAACCATCTGGTTAACGTTCCGGTGGCGGCCTCGCTGATGGAATTCCGCGGGTTGCTCCCCAGCCCGAATTTATCGCGACTGCTGGATGGCGCCGTTGTCGTCGCCGCCATCCAGATTGCGCTCGTGGCATCATTGGAGACGCTGCTGAATCTGGAAGCGGTCGACAAACTCGATCCGCGGCGGCGGACATCGCCCCCCAGTCGTGAGTTGGTGGCACAGGGAATTGGCAACACAGTCGCCGGCCTGCTCGGCGGCATTCCCATTTCGTCGGTGATTGTTCGCAGTTCGATCAACATACAGGCCGGCGCGGAAACCCGCATGTCGGCAATTGCCCACGGTGTTTATCTGCTCGTCAGCGTGCTTCTGTTGCCGACCTGGCTCAATCACGTGCCGTTGAGTTGTCTGGCAGCCATTTTATTGATGACCGGGTTCAAACTCGCCAGTCCCCGTTTGGTGGAACACATCTGGCGACAGGGCTGGAGCCAGTTTCTCCCGTTTCTCACCACTGTACTGGCGATTGTGTTCACGGACTTGCTCACCGGCGTGCTCGTCGGATTGGCAACGAGCGTCGGTTTCATTCTGCATGGCAACATGCGCCGCCCGGTCCGTTGCAGCATTGAACGGCACCTCACCGGACCGATCTATCGCATCGAACTCGCCAGCCACGTGACCTTCCTGAATCGCGGAGCGTTATCCGAGCAGTTCGACCAACGACTCCGCGGACAGCACGTGTTGATCGACGCCCGGAACACGCATTCGATCGATCTCGACGTGCTCGACTTGATCGACGATTACGCCAAAACATCGGCCCCGGCCCGCGGAGTCGAAGTCAGTCTCATCGGCTTTCAAGGCCGCTTCCCGCTCGACGATCATGTTAAGGATGTCGACTTCGCCAGCCGCGAATTGCAGCAACATCTCGAACCCGCGGACGTGTTGCAAATTCTGCGCGACGGCAACGAACGCTTCTACACCGGCAAACGGCTGCCGCGCGATTTGGGCCGCGAAGTCCGCGCGACATCGGATGGACAGTTTCCGCTAGCGGTGGTCCTCAGTTGCATCGACTCCCGGTCTCCCGCGGAATTGCTGTTCGATCTCGGCGTGGGCGACATTTTCAATGTCCGCATCGCCGGGCATGTGGCGAAGGAAAAGGTGCTGGCCAGCATGGAATATGCCTGCGCCGTCGCCGGGACGAAACTCGCAGTGGTGCTCGGTCATACGAAATGCGGGGCCGTGACGGCCGCCGTGAACATGCACTTCTTCCCCGAGAAATTGCACGGCATCGACTGTCAGCATTTGGATGTTCTCGTCCGCGAAATCGAATTGTCGATTGGACCGAACGATCCGCCGCCGAAGGATGATCTCGCGTCTTATGCCGATGAGGTCGCCCGTCGGAATGTGCTCCATACGGTCCGCAAGATTCGCGAAAGCAGCCGGACGCTGGATCGACTGGTGTGCAGCGGGCGCTTGCTCATCGTCGGCGGGATGTACGACGTCAGCACCGGCCGCGTCGAGTTTCTAACCGAGGCCCCCGCTTCCGGCCACGATTACGTCGCGGATTCGTCCGCCCTGTCCGCGCGCTCGGAATGACGATTCCAAGCCGGGTTCATCGCTTCTTCACAGTCGCAAACGGCGATCATCAACCGCCGTCCATGCGTTGGGGCGAAAACCGTCCTTGACCGGCATTGCGGTCCCATCGCATACTACGGCCCTCGCCGAAATCGCGATTTTTGGGTGCTCGCTCGCCCCCCGCCGGTTTTCGTCCTGCCTGAATGTCCGAAGGATTCCGCGTCGATGGCCGTCCTGCTCCAGATCAAGAACGCTTCCAAAGCTTATGGCAGCCAGGTGCTGCTCGACGACGCCGAGGCGATCATCAGCGATGACGTGAAGGTTGGTTTCGTCGGCCGCAATGGAGCCGGCAAAAGTACGTTGCTCCGCGTGCTGCTCGGCGAGGAGGAACTCGATCACGGCGAAGTTTTGCGACATCCGAACCTGCAACTCGGTTATCTCCGCCAGCACGATCCGTTTCTGCCGAACGAAACGGCGCTCGACTTCCTCATGCGCGACAGCGGTCAACCCGACTGGAAATGCGGCGAAGTCGCGGGCCAGTTTGAATTGAAAGGACCGTATCTCGATGGTCCGATCTCAAAACTCTCCGGCGGCTGGCAGACCCGAGTAAAACTGGCAGCACTGTTGCTGCACGATCCCAATTTGTTGCTGCTCGATGAACCGACGAACTTCCTCGATTTGCGAACGCAGATTCTGTTGGAACACTTTCTTCGCGGTTATCAGAAGGCCTGTTTGATCGTGTCGCACGATCGCGCCTTCCTCGCGGCGACGTGCAGCCAGACATTGGATTTATCCCGCGGGAAACTCACGACCTACCCCGGCAAGATCGATGCGTTTCTGGAATATCAGCGCGATCAGCGCGAGCACATTGAACGCTCCAATGCGGCCGTGCTCTCGAAGCGCAAGCATCTGGAAACCTTCATCGCCAAGAACAAAGCCCGCGCGAGTACCGCCACGCAGGCTCGATCTAAGAGCAAGCAACTGGAACGGCTGGAAGTGGTCGAAGTTGCGGCCGATGAAGCGACTGCGAACATCCGAGCCCCGCGCGTGGAACCCCGCCAAGGTCCGGCGGTGCGCTGTCTGGACCTGGCCATCGGTTACGGCGAGCGCAAAGTCGCCGATGACATCACGCTGGAAATCGAACACGGTTCCCGCGCGGCAATCGTGGGGGACAACGGTCAAGGCAAGACGACGTTTTTGCGAACCGTCGTCGATTCACTGCCGCCGCTGGCCGGGGAAATCAAGTGGGGCTACGGGTGTCAGGTCGGCGTCTACGCCCAGCACGTTTACACCAGTCTCGCGCCCGAACAAACGGTGTGGGAGTACCTCGAATCCAACGCTGCGGTGGGAACGAAAGCCCAGGAGATTCTCGATCTCGCCGGGGCATTGTTGTTCAAGGGAGAACATGTCAACAAGCGCGTGCAGGTCCTCTCCGGGGGGGAACGGGCGCGGTTGTGTATGGCCGGGCTGCTGCTCAGTCAGTACAACATTCTGGTGCTCGACGAACCGGGCAACCACCTGGATGTCGACACCGTCGAAGCGCTGGCGAATGCCCTCATCAATTACAAGGGAACGGTGATTTTCACCTCGCACGACCGGCACTTCATGAAGCGCGTGGCGACCTGCATTATCGAAGTTCGCGACGGCCGGGTGACAAACTACAACGGGGCGTACGATGCGTACCTGTACTCCGTCAACAAAGAAATCGACGACGGCGAACGCGAGCAGCAGGCGAAGGCTGCAAAAGTCCCCGCCGCGATCATGGCCGAGTCGAAAACCGCCGCAAAACCCGCCAAACGCAACGATCGCGAAGTTCGCAAGGAGATTTCCACGCTCGAAAAGACCATCGCGAAGCTGGACGATCAGAAGAAGCAACTCAACGCGCAACTGATGAACGAGACGAACGCCAAGGAATCGCTGCGCCTGCACAACGAAGTGGAAGCGGTGGGAAAACAACTCGCCGAAACCGAAGACCGCTGGTGTCAGTTGCAGGAAGAAATCGGCGCGTGGGAATGAGGAGAGGTGTTGGGTGGCAGGTGATGGGTGACCGGCGGAAAATGATGGACGCAGGCGGCTCATTCTGCCTACCACCGATCACCTGCCACCAATCACCTTCTTCCCCCCGTTCAGTTGTCACAACGGTACCGGGCGCTACAATCACGTGAACCGGCGTTGACCAAGACTCCTTCACGGATGGTTCCGTTTCGATGACCGACGCTCCCCTCGTGATTCGCGGTGCGCGCGAGCACAACCTGCAAGACGTTTCGCTGTCGCTGCCCCGCAACAAGCTCATCGTCATGACTGGCGTGAGCGGCTCGGGCAAGAGTTCATTGGCCTTCGACACGCTCTACGCCGAAGGGCAACGGCGGTACGTCGAATCGCTGTCGAGTTACGCCCGGCAGTTCCTCGGCCAGATGCCCAAGCCCGATGTGGACAGCATCACCGGGCTCGCACCGTCAATCTCCATCCAGCAGAAAACCGCCGGGAAAAACCCGCGCAGCACCGTCGGCACGATCACCGAAATCTACGATTATCTCCGTGTCTTGTATGCCCGGGTCGCGAAGCCGTGCTGCTATCAATGCGGTCAGCCCATCACGGCCCAAACGCGCGACCAGATTGTCGAAGCGGTCCTGCGCCTCGCTGACGGCACAAAGTTCCAAGTGCTCGCCCCGCTGGTGCAACGCCAGAAGGGCGAGTTCAAGGATCTCTTCGCCGATCTGTTGAAACAGGGCTATTTGCGTGCGCGCGTCGACGGCAAGTTCGCGCAACTGTCGGATGACCTGAAACTCGACAAGCAGATGAAGCACACGATTGATCTTGTGATTGATCGGCTCGTCGCGGGAAAAACGGCGCGGCCGCGTGTGGCGGAAGCGATTGAGCAGGCGCTCAATCTGGCTAGTGGAAAGCTGTTGATTTCGACGGAGGCCGTGGGAGAGCACTCGGAAGAGTCGGCGCGGGGCGCGAAACCGCAAGCGGAGGAGGGGGAGTCGGTTGATACGCTCTATTCGAGTGACTATGCGTGTACGACATGCGGCATCAGTTACGAACCGCCGGGGCCGCAACTCTTCAGCTTCAACAGTCCGCAGGGAATGTGCAAGGAGTGCAACGGCCTCGGCATCCGTCACGATTTTGTTCAGGACAAACTCTTCGCCGATGTGAATCTGAGCATCGCCAAAGGAGCGATTGCGCTGCTCGGCAAACTGTCGAGCATGGGCCGCTGGCGGCGGCACATCTACGATGGTGTCGCGCGGGCCATCGAGCAGGATTTGAAACTCGACGAAGGGACCGTCCTCAAAACACCGTGGCACGAAGTCCCCGCGGCGGCACAGGACAAATTTTTGAATGGCCTCGGCGAGCGAAACATCACCTTCGCGTTCAAACATCGCGGCGGCACCTGGAAACACGGCGGCAAGTGGAAGGGCTTCGTCCCCGAACTACTGGAAGAATACCGCACGACCAAAAATCCGATGCGGCGGAAGCAGCTCGAAAAGTACATGCAGTTCATCGGTTGCACGGCCTGTAACGGCAGCCGTCTGAACCGTCAAGCCGGCAGTTATCGCCTGACATCACGCATGATCGCCGATGTCGTCCCAGTCGTTGCCGCGCCTGTCAAAAAGTCAAAGAAGGCAAAGATCGCCGCGCCGATGGATGTTCCCGCGGGGATGAAGTCGCTGTCGTTGCCCGAAGTGTGCCACCTCAGCGTTGCCGATGCCGCGGCCTTTTTCAGTGATCTCGAACTCGATGACACGCAGCGTTACATCGCCGAGGAAGTGCT
Source organism: Planctomycetaceae bacterium (assembly GCA_021732785.1). Lineage (GTDB taxonomy): Bacteria > Planctomycetota > Planctomycetia > Planctomycetales > Planctomycetaceae > DSVQ01. The sequence continues at coordinate 11,762 of JAKFUG010000080.1, read as the reverse complement.
GAAAGAAATCCGTGGCCGCCTCGGATTCTTGCTCCGTTGCGGTCTCGATTATCTCACGTTGGACCGCACGGCCCCCACGTTGTCCGGCGGCGAAAGTCAACGCATTCGGCTCGCGGGACAAATCGGTTCCGGTCTCGTCGGCGTGGTCTACATTCTTGATGAACCGTCCATCGGACTGCATCCCCGCGACAATGTCATGCTGCTCGGTTCTCTGCAAGATTTGCGTGATCAGGGCAATACGGTCATCGTGGTCGAACACGATGAAGACACGATGCGGGCCGCGGATCACATCGTCGACTTTGGCCCCGGTCCCGGTGTCCGCGGCGGCAAGATTGTCGCCGAAGGTTCTGTCGAAGATTTGAAGCAATCAGAACCGAGCCTCACCGGGGCCTATCTCTCCGGTCGCAAACAAATCGCGATCCCAGCGAAGCGACGACCGCCAAACGGCAAGAAAATCGTCATCAGCGGGGCGAAGCATCACAACCTGCGCGACGTCACCGCCGAGTTTCCGCTGGGGACATTCATCTGCGTTACGGGTGTCAGCGGGTCCGGTAAAAGCTCGCTCGTCAACGATATTCTGTGGGAAACTCTGAACCGCAACATCAACAAGGGGGAAGGTCTCCCCGGCGCCCACGAGAGCGTCGCGGGACTGGAGTACGTCGACAAGGCGATCGACATCGACCAATCGCCGATCGGTCGCACGCCGCGGTCCAACCCGGCGACGTACACAAAGCTGTTCGATCTCATTCGTGATTTCTACACGCAGCTTCCGGAAAGCAAACTCCGCGGTTTCAAACCCGGCCGCTTCAGTTTCAATGTTCCCGGCGGACGATGCGAAGCGTGCGAAGGTCACGGCGCGAACAAGCTCGAAATGGACTTTCTCGCCGACATCTGGGTGACGTGCCCGGTCTGCCAGGGACACCGTTTCAACAAGGAAACGCTGGACGTTCATTTCAAAGGCAAGAGCATCGCCGAGGTGCTCGAAATGGACGTGCAGGAAGCCCTCACCCATTTTGAAGTCTTTCCGAAGATCAAAGCGCAACTCCAAACGCTGCACGATGTCGGCCTCGATTACCTGAAGCTCGGGCAACCGTCACCCACGCTCTCCGGCGGCGAAGCGCAGCGGGTGAAACTCGCAAAAGAGTTAAGCAAACGCTCCACCGGCAAGACGGTCTACATCCTCGACGAACCGACAACCGGTCTGCACTTCATCGACATTGAACACCTACTGCGCGTGCTCCACGGTTTTGTCGATGCCGGCAACACCGTCATCGTTGTCGAACACAATCTCGACGTGATCAAGACCGCGGACTGGATCATCGACCTCGGTCCCGAAGGGGGCTCCGGTGGCGGCCGCATTCTCGCCACGGGGACACCGGAAGACATCGCCGCGAATGAAGCGTCCTACACGGGTCTCGCGCTGCGACCGTATCTGAGAGTCGAGAGTCGAGAGTCAAGAGTCAAGAGCCAGAAAAAGACTCGCGGAAGCCCAGGGACTGCGGTCCCTGGGATGTTATCCGCAGCACGAAAACTCGATGCCGCGCCGCGCTGGCAGACCGAGAAGGCAGTCCCGGAGCTTGACGCCGCGAAGGATCACATCGTCGTTCGCGGGGCGTCACAACATAACTTGCAGAACGTCGACATCCTCATCCCGCGCGAACAGATGTCGGTCTTCTGTGGTCCCAGCGGTTCCGGCAAAAGTTCACTGGCGATGGACACGCTTTATGCCGAGGGACAACGGCGATATGTCGAATCGTTGTCGAGTTACGCCCGGCAGTTTCTCGGCCAGATGCCCAAGCCGCGCGTGGAACATATCCACGGGCTGCAACCGGCGATTGCCATCGAGCAGAAGACGGTCGGCCACACGCCGCGGTCGACGGTCGGGACCGTCACCGAAATCTACGATTATCTCCGCATTCTGTACGCCCGGCTGGGAACGCCGTTCTGCCCGGACTGCCACATCGCCGTCGCGACGCAAACCACCGACGATGTCATCGATCAATTGCAGGCATTGCCCGTCGACACGCGGATATTGATCCTCGCGCCGCAGGATGTCCCCGTTGGTCAACAACATACGAAGCTATGGGAGCGACTGCGTGAACAAGGTTTTCGGCGTGTTCGTATTGACGGCGAAACCCACACACTGGACGCCGTGCCGGAGATTGATCGACGGCGAAAACACAACGTCGAGATCGTCATCGACCGCGTGACGATCCAGCCGACCTCGCGCGGCCGGTTAGCAGAATCGATCGAATCGGCGTTCGGCTTTGGTCACGGCTTGATTCGTGTTGCTCAAGTCGATGACGACAAGCCCGAGAAGAAGTGGAAGGCGACGCCGTACAGTTTGTTCCGCTCCTGTTCGTCGTGTGGTCGCAGTTTTGAAGAATTGTCGCCGCAGAATTTCTCGTTCAATAGTCCGCTGGGGTGGTGTCCGTCGTGCGAAGGCCTCGGCACGCAGCAGGGAACGAATCTCGGTGCCCTGATCAGTGACCCCACGCGCACGCTGGCCAGTGGAGCGGTCGCGGCCTGGCCCGATCCCGCCACGCGGCCCTTGTTCCGCCGGATGTTACAGGCCATCAGCGATGAAACGGGCTTGCCGCTGGATGTGCCGTTCTCACAGTTGGAAGCCTCGCAGCAGCGGATGGTGCTGTACGGCACCGACGACCGCTGGTTCACGTTGTCCAACGATGACAATGGCGCAACGAAATCAAAGCGCCGCGCATCATCGCTTGCGATTAGCGGACGCCTCAGATTCCAATATAAGGGGTTGTACCCCGCCATCGAAGAAGCCTCGCGCGTCTCCTTCACCTACCGCCAACGATTGTACGAACTCGTCGGTGAAGTTCCGTGCTCCGAATGTGGCGGCAGCCGTCTCCGTGAAGACGCCGCGGCGGTGCGACTCGCCAACAAGACGCTGAAGCAACTGTGCGATCTCCCACTCGGCGATGCGCTGCCCTTTCTGCGGACTCTGGATCTCACCGTCTCCCAGAAGAAAATCGCGGGGGACTTGCTGTTCGAGGGAACGAGCCGCCTGTCATTCCTCGTCGAAGTCGGCCTGCATTACCTCACGTTGGGACGAACACTGCCGACGCTCTCCGGCGGGGAAACGCAGCGCATTCGGCTGGCGGGACAAATCGGCCGCGCCCTGACGGGGGTGCTGTATGTTCTCGATGAGCCGACCATCGGACTACATCCCAGCGACAACGGCCGCTTGCTGACGGCACTCGAAAAACTGCGTGATCTGGGCAACACGATCGTGATGGTCGAACATGACCGCGAAGTCCTTCGCGCGGCAGATCGCCTCTTCGACTTCGGCCCTGGCGCAGGCAAGTTCGGCGGCACGATCACCGACAGCGGCACGCCCCAAGTCATCGGCAAAAGCGATGCGTCGTTGACGGGCAAATTTCTGTCGGACCGCGAACAGATCATCATTCCCGAAGCACGACGCATCGTCACAGCGACACCGATTGTTGAACCCGCAGCGGCCGAGCCATCCAAATCCAAGAGCCGTAAGAAGGCTGCTCCGAAAATCATCGCTGCTCCGGCACCGACACCGCCGGGGCAATGGCTGGAACTCATTGGGGCGCGACAGAACAACCTCCGCAATGTCGATCTGCGAATTCCGCTCGCCGCCTTCACCGCGGTCACCGGCGTGTCGGGTTCAGGCAAAAGTTCGCTCATCGAAGACACTTTGGCAAAAGCCATCGCGCGGAAACTCAATCGCGCATCCGATCAACCCGGCCCCTACGATGAACTTCGTGGATTGGAGCATCTCAGCAAGCTGATCGTCGTCGATCAGCAACCGCTCGGCAGCACCCCGGCGTCCAACCCCGCGACCTACACCGGCGTCTTCGAGGAAATGCGGGAACTCTTCGCGCGGCTGCCCGATTCCAAGGTTCGTGGGTATCGCCCCGCGCGGTTCAGTTTCAATCGTCCCGGCGGTCGTTGCGAAGCGTGCGAAGGGAACGGCCAGAAGAAAATCGAAATGCACTTCCTGCCCGATGTGTGGGTGGAATGCGACGAGTGCCGGGGACAGCGGTACAACACCGATACGCTCGGCGTGAAGTTCCACGGCAGGTCGATCGCCGATGTCCTCGCGATGTCCATCGGCGAAGCCCTCGAACTCTTTCACAACCTGCCGAAGATTCGCGGACCACTCGCTGTCCTTGCGGCGATTGGGCTCGATTATCTCACACTGGGACAATCGGCCCCGACGCTCTCCGGCGGTGAAGCGCAACGGGTGAAACTCGCCGCGGAATTGGCGAAGCCTCAATCCGGCCGCACGCTGTATCTGCTCGATGAACCGACCACCGGCCTGCATTTTGACGACATCCGCAAACTGCTGAAGATTCTCAACAGTCTCGTGGATGCGGGCAACACGGTCGTCGTCATTGAGCACAATCTCGACGTCATCAAAACCGCGGACTGGATCGTCGACTTGGGTCCGCACGCCGGCAGTGAAGGGGGCTGGATCGTCGCACAAGGCACCCCCGAGGAGATTGTGAACTCACTCAACGGCCCAGGGATGGCAATCCCTGGGCTTCCTGGTGGCGCGAAGTCCCTCACCGCCGAATGCCTTGCCCCCGTGCTCAAATCCGGTCGTCGCGGCCTGCGCGAATCGTTCGATCCGCAAAGCGTCCTGAAGAAACGCACGGGCGATATGGACATCGCCAAGATCGGCAAAGAAATCCGCATGCCGTGGGAAGTCGATGGCCGCAAATGGCATCTCCGCGAACGCCTGTCACGCACCGGCAAACCCGCGCGGTGGGATGGCCGCATTCTCGAAACCGTGATCGACGCCATCGAAGAAGCCGAAGGCTTTTCGCCCATCAATTGGAATGCTCAGTACGTCGTCGAAGCCATCGGCACGCGCAAAGGGGCGGGTTGGTTCCTGCACGCGCACACGGGCGAAGAGTGGTACATCACGCTCAACTTCCGTGTGGCGAAGAATGCCTTCGATGAAGACGAACTCGCCGCGGCACTGAATCTCACGGACTTCGATGAACTGGACGATGTGCCGGTTTATGGACGACAGGCCCGCGTTCGTGTCCGCGCTGCTCAAGCCCCGTGGCATGAAGTTGTGATCTCGCTCCATCAGCGCGAAGAAGTCGAAACCCCGGCGTTTCAAGCCTTCGTGAAGGACGCAATCCAGTCGTATCTCGATGCCGCCAATCCGGAGAAGCTGAATCTCGACGACCTGACGCCGTGGAAAAAGCTCGGCCGCAAATGGCACGTCATGCGGAAAGGATTCTTGCAGGGCAAGATCGTGTGGGAAGCCGCGGTCATCGAACAATTGTTCGCCCTGCTCGATGAAGCCTGGCCGGAGGCGAAAGTGGATTGGTCAGGCAAAGTGCTGGTGAACTATCGTCGCGGTAAAGAACGCTTTGCCGGTGTTGTGACGAAGCGACCGGCGGGCATTGATCTCGAACTCCACGTTCCCGCGGGGACGGTTCCGTTGGGCCGAGTCACCGGCTTCGGCGTCGACCCGAGTGTCGAATCCGCGGGGGACGGTCTCGATAAAGTCAGCCTGCGATTCACCAAACCCGCGCATGTCGCCTCGCCCTCACTCCGAAAGTTTCTTGCGGATCTTTGGGGAACAGTCAGCCCGTCGTAGCACCCTGCTCAAACGGAATTCCGTCCGATAGAATCATGCCTAACCGCGACATGACGCCCACCGATGTTCCTTCCGGGATTCAGAAACATGTGTCGAACACTCTCCGTTTCCCTCATTCTCCTTCTGCTTTCGGCGGGCCCGCAGACACTCGCCAGCCAGAAGCCGTTACCCCGTCGATCACCGGAAGCGCAAGGCGTTTCTTCGTCCGCCATTCGTGAGTTCATCGAGACCGCGAATGCCAGGATTGATACGTTGCACAGCTTCATGCTCGTGCGTCACGGAGCCGTTGTCGCGGAAGGCTGGTGGAAGCCGGAATCGCCGGACAAGCCGCATGTTTTGCACTCGTTGAGCAAGAGTTTCTGTTCGACGGCGGTGGGGCTAGCGGTCGCCGATGGCAAGCTGAGCATCGACGATCCCGTCCTGAAATTCTTCCCGGATGACGCACCGGAAATGCCTTCGGACAAACTGAAACAAATGCGGGTGCGCGATCTGTTGACGATGTCGACGGGACACGAGACCGAACCGAAATTCACCGTCGATACTCCGTGGGTGAAAACGTTTCTCGCCCATCCGGTCCCGCACAAACCGGGGGCGCACTTTCAATACAACTCCCCCGCCACGTACATGCAGTCGGCCATCGTGCAGAAAGTAACCGGACAAACGGTGCTGGATTACCTGCAACCGCGTTTGTTCGAGCCGCTCGGCATTGAGAACGCAACCTGGATGACCAGCCCGCAAGGCCTCTCGACGGGGGGCTGGGGGTTGATGGTCTGCACTGAAGACATCGCCAAGTTCGGGCAGCTATATTTGCAAAAGGGGAAATGGAACGAACAACAACTCATCCCCGCGACCTGGGTCGAGGAGGCCACGTCGAAGCAAGTTTCCAACGGCAGCGATCCCGCACGCGATTGGGACCAAGGTTACGGCTTTCAATTCTGGCGTTGCCGTCACGGGGCGTATCGCGGCGATGGGGCGTTTGGTCAATTCTGCATCGTTCTCCCCGAACAGGACGCCGTCATTGCCATCACCGCCGACACGAAAGATATGCAAGCCGAATTAAACGTCGTGTGGGACAAATTGCTCTCCGCATTTCACAAGGATGCCTTGCCCGCCAATCCTGACGAAGAAGCCAAGCTGAAGTCCTTACTCAGCCAGCTTGCCGTCCCGGAGAATCACGTTCCCAACACGATCAAGCTGCCGGGAAATCGATAATCGGTAGTAAACCGGGCCAAGAGCGCGGTCCATTTGGTCGACACGATTTACTCCTTCGCGATGGCGGTGGCTGCATGAGCACAACGTTGAACCTGCCGCAGCGAATTGCGCACCTGTTCGCATGGGTGTTCGTGTTTGTGTCGGTTGCCGTCGCTCAGGATCAGAAGCAGCCGGTGATTGATGCGCCGCTCCCGCCGATGGAAGCGGCGCGGACGATGGTCGTGCCGGACGGTTTTCATGTCACGCTGTTTGCCGGTGAGCCGGACGTGAAGCAGCCGATCGGGTTCTGCATCGACGATCGCGGTCGCCTGTGGGTCGCGGAGGCTTACAACTATCCCAGGCACGGCTCCACACCCGGTGATCGGATTGTGATCTTCGCCGATACCGACGGCGACGGTCGCTTTGATCAACGAACGGTCTTTTATGATCGGCTCAATTACGTCACCGGAATCGAAGTCGGTTTTGGCGGCGCGTGGGTCATGTCGCCCCCGAACTTGTATTTCATTCCCGATCGCAACGGCGACGACAAACCCGACAGCGAGCCCGAAGTCTTGCTCGATGGTTTCGGGAATCACGCCAATGCCCACAACCTCGCCAACGGGTTCGCCTGGGGACCGGATGGCTGGCTGTATGGCACGCACGGACGGACCAACTGGTCGCTGCTGGGAAAGCCCGGCACGCCGCGCGAACAGCGCGTGACCTTTGACGGCGGGGTGTACCGTTACCATCCGGTCCGCCACGTGTGGGAACCGTACGCCGACGGCACAACGAATCCCTGGGGGATCGATTGGAACGACGTCGGCGAAGCGTTTATCTGCAACTGCGTGAATCCGCATCTGTTCCATGTGATTTACGGGGCGCACTACGAACCGTGGCGAAATCGCGCATCGAGTCAGTACGCCTACGAGCGCATCCCGACGATTGCCGATCATTTGCACTTCGTCGGCAAAGGAAATTACCACGCGGGTCTCGGATCGGCGGAAGAAGACGCGGCCGGTGGCGGACACGCCCATTGTGGCACCATGATTTACCTCGGTGACAACTGGCCGGAGCGGTATCGCAATACGTTGTTCACGAACAACATCCACGGACGGCGAATCAACAACGATTTGCTGCAGCGCGCCGGGTCGGGATATTCGGCGTCGCACGGTCCCGATCTGATGCGGTCCCAAGATCCCTGGTTCATGGGTGTGACGTTGCAATACGGCCCCGATGGAGCCGTCTATGTGATCGACTGGTCCGATACCGGAGAGTGCCATAGCCTCGTCAATACGCGCCGGGAGACCGGGCGGATTTATAAGATTTCCTACGGTCAACCCGCGGTGAAGCCGGTGAACCTCGGCCGCTTGAGCAACGACGAGTTGGTCGATTTGCAGAACCATCGCAACGACTGGCACGTGCGACACGCCCGCCGGTTGTTGCAGGAACGGACGGCGGACGGCCGCGATATGGCGGATGCGGCCCGGCGCTTACAGACCATGTTCCAAGCCGAAACCAACGTCCCGCGACAACTGCGGGCGCTGTGGGCTCTGCATGCCATTGGAAAACTGGACACCGATTTTCTGGTCCAACAATTACACCATGATCACGAGTCCGTTCGCGCGTGGGCCGTTCGGTTGCTGTGCGAACAACCGTCACTGACGACAGAAATCCTGGAGCGGCTTCGCGTCTTGGCGGAGAAAGACGATTCCGCATTGGTCCGGTTGCATCTGGCCAGCATCTTGCAACGTCTGGAGCGCACAGACCGCTGGTCGATCGCTGAAGCACTGCTGCGACGATCCGAGGATGCCGAGGACGCCAATTTGCCGTTGATGCTGTGGTATGGTATCGAACCGCTGCTGCACGACGACTTGGACCGTTATGTGGCTTTGACGACAGCCACGCGAATGCCCACAGATGTCAGGCATGTCGCACGCCGCGTCGCTGGTGACAGCGAAGTGAAGTCCGGTTTGGATCGTCTGATTCGGCAACTCGCGCACATGGAAGACGGCATGAAAACCGAATTCCTGGCGGGAATCATGGAGGGACTCGAAGGTCGCCGCCGAGTCACGATGCCGGAACCCTGGCCGGCGGCATTCGCGAACTTACAGGCATCGAAAGTCGCCTCCGTGCGGGAACGCTCATTGCGATTGGCGTTGATCTTCGATGACCCGGCGGCATTGATCACCTTGCGGCGCATGGCGGTTGATGAGGCCAGTGAACCGACGGCGAGAAACCAAGCCGTTCAAGCGCTCGTCGACAAGCGGGCGGATGTGGCGCCGCTCTTGCTCAAACTTGTGCCTGATGCTGCGGTGCGGCGGGTCGCCATTCGCGGACTGGCCGAGTACGACCATCCCAACACCGCGAAAGAACTGTTCGCGGTTTACCGAACCCTGGACCAACCCGCTCGACAGGATGCCTTGCAAACGCTGGCGTCACGTGCGGCTTGGGCGAATGCCATTTTCGATGCCATGGAAACCGGTCTTGTCGCGCGGAACGAAGTCACCGCATACACGGCGCGCCAAATCTACAATCTCGGCGATGAAAAACTGAACTCGCGTCTCACGTCCCTCTGGGGCGAATTGCGGACCACCCCCGCAGAAAAGACGCAATTGATGGCGACCTACAAGCGGCGATTGACGCCCGACGCACTCGCCCGTGGTGATCGCTCGGCGGGTCGCACTCTGTTCCAGAAGACCTGCGCGAATTGCCATCGCTTCTTCGACGCGGGGGGCAACATCGGTCCCGATATCACCGGGGCGCAGCGCACCAATCTGGATTATCTACTGCAAACCATTATCGATCCCAGCGCCGCCGTGGCGAAGGATTACCAATTGCAAATTGTCGCAACGTCCGCAGGGCGCGTGATGACGGGGCTCGTCATTGGCGAAACCAAGGCCGCTTTGACGCTGCAGACCGTCAATGAAAAAGTCGTGATCCCGGTTGATGAAATCGAGCAACGCACGACGTCGCCCCTCTCGATGATGCCCGAAGGGATGCTACAGACGTTGACGACAGATCAGGCACGTGATCTTTTCGCCTATCTCATGGGACCGGGGCAGGTCCCGCTGCCCGCCAGCGTTGTGGCCCCCAATCGTCCGTAGAGAACCGGATCGATTCGCAGCCACACGATCACACCCCGTCAACCGGGCTCACGCGTCCATCGGCATATTCCCGTAAGGCCGGGCCGGCGTGCTGCGGGGCCTTCGAATACGCTTTCACGCACACCGATTCTTCGCCGACCGCACCACGCAGGGTCAGGAACGATCCCCCGGCTTCGCCGCCGGCCACGTTCCAGCGCATCTCATCCACGCGTGAGAAGCACGATGTCAGCCCGGCCACATCGAGTTCAAAGCTGGTATGGCGTGCCTGCCCGTCTTCACGACCGCCGACCACTTCGGTCATGCCGAGGTACATCCGCGCTTCCCAGCCCTCGTCGATCAGTTCGCACTCATAACCCACGCGGGCCACCCCCTGCAACGGGTGGAAACATTCGGCGGCTTGATCAACCAAACGGATGAGCCAGGACGGTCGCGGATCGCGCTCGGTGCGATTCGCGGCGTGCTGCTCCAACTGTTTGAGCAGGTGTTGCACAAGCAGATGCGAATGGGCCAAGGGATGATGCTCCAACCAAAGCAGTAAGGACTGTCAGCAGAACCTTGCTATCGGGTGGCTGTCCTCGGGAGGGGTAGCTCTTCCCCAGAGTTCCACCGGTCGCGTTCAGGTTCGACGTCAACGGTGCGGCGCGGGGCAGTCAAACTCAACGCGCCAGAGTTACCGACGCTGCATGTCCTGCCGGTCAACCCGTGCAGACACATTGCACCAGCGTTGCAGATTTTACAATCAAACTATGCGTCGATTTCGTCTCGCTGCAACACAAAAAGATTCGCAACATGCTTTGCTGCGATATGTTACAGCCAATCCATGCTCAAGAGCCCAACAAACTTCGATTTTGAGGACCGGCATTTGCTGCCGAAGTCTTGCAGTCAGCAAGGACGCTGGCTCAAATCTCGATCCTCTCACGGATGACGTACGGCATGGACGCTGTGCTCTGTTCGTTGCTGATCTGCGTGGCCACTTCGTCTTCCGGGGCGAACTTCAACTCGGCCAACTTTTCCGTCTCAGCACAAGATCCCGACTTCGCCAAGCAGGTGGGCGAAGCCGCAGAGATCTACCGCAAGGAATTGGCGATTGCCTGGACCGGGAAAGAAATGCCGCGGTGGTCGACCCGCTGCCCCATTCAGGTGAAAGCCGGGCAAATCGGGGCCGGGGGCGCGACGACGTTCCAGTTCGATCGCGGCGAAGTGTACGGCTGGAGCATGCAGGTGCAGGGCACCGAAGAGCGGATCCTCGATTCGGTCTTGCCGCACGAAATCAATCACACGGTGTTCGCTTGCTACTTTCGTCGGCCGTTACCGCGCTGGGCCGACGAAGGCGCGGCGTCGCTCATCGAACATGAATCCGAACGGGGGCGTTTGAAAAAAATACACGAACAGGTGATGAGCACGAACAAGAAGATTCCGCTGAAGAAACTGCTGGCGATGAAAGAGTATCCCTCCGATCAGCAACAGGTGCTCACGCTGTATGCCGAGGGCTATTCGCTGGCCGATTTTCTGATTCAGCAAAGCGATCGCCGCAAGTACCTGCAGTTTTTGTCGCAGTCCTTTACCGACGGTTGGGAGCGGGCACTCCGCGATCAATACGGGTATGAGAAAATCGAGCACCTGGAAAAAGAACTCGATCAGTGGATCGTGGCCGGTAGTCCGGAGTTGACGTCTCCAGCCGGGACCATGATCGCCGATCGACGCCGCGGGCCAACGCGGGAAGTGCCGACCATCCGCGGTCAGTCGCCTGAGTGGCACGTTGTGCTGGGAGAACCGGGTGACTGGCCGCGGGGGTCTTCAACAAACGAAGACGCTCCGCGGCAGCAAATGACGCTGGCCGCAACCGACGCTCC
>JAKFUG010000088.1 GCA_021732785.1 Planctomycetaceae bacterium | reverse complement strand
CCCCTCCGCCGCCGGTGATTCCTCCCGCGCCCACCAGTGGCTTTGGTGCTCCGCTGCCGGGACTGACGGCGGCCGAGTTAAGCCGCTTCAATGCCGGTCGGACGGGCTTTGCCACACCGGAAGTCGTTGCGGACGGATTGGGGCTCGTCTTCAACGCCGACAACTGCGCGGCATGCCATCGTCAGCAAGGCATTGGCGGTGGTGACACGACCATCTTCGCCACGCGCTTCGGAACATTGACCGGAGGCAAGTTCAATCCCCTCATTCGTCTCGGCGGACCGGTGTTGCAGGGGAAGGGAATCAAGACCCCCGATGGAACGGTCATCCCCCCGGAAAGGGTTCCGCCCGAAGCGACGATTGTGGCCCGTCGGCGCACGACCCCGCTCTTTGGTTACGGTCTGGTGGATGCGGTGCCCGATAGCGTTCTCTTTGCGCTCGCGGCCCAGCAAGCGACGCTGACGCCATCCACCGCCGGTCGTGTGAACAAGACGCAAGATTTGCTGACGGGGCTGACCGTCGCCGGGAAATTTGGCTGGAAGGCCGCGAATCCGAATCTCGTGAACTTCTCGGGCGATGCGTACAAGGAAGAAATGGGCATCACCAGCAAAGGTTGGAAGCGTGACAAAGACGGCCGGTTGATCGACGAAGAAAATCCACCCCAGGGGAACACGGCCCTGCTGGCACACAACCCGGTTCCCAGCCCGAATGAACCGGACCTGGATGGCGTGGTCGCGTTCGCCGATTTCATGCGATTCCTCGCGCCACCGCCACGCGGGCCGATCAATCCCACCGTACAAGCGGGCGAAACGGTCTTTTCGAAAATCGGCTGTGCGAATTGTCATGCCACGAGCCTGATGACCGGCAGCAATCCTTCACCGGCCCTCAGCATGAAGACGTTCGCACCCTACTCCGATTTCCTCATCCACGACATGGGGCCGCTGGGGGACGGAATCGAACAGGGAACCGCTCGCGGGACCGAAATGCGTACCGCTCCGTTGTGGGGATTGCGGACGCAAAATGTTCTGCTGCACGATGGCCGGGCCACGACGATTGAAGATGCCATTCAGATGCACCGCGGCCAGGGACAAACCGCCAGCGATAAATTCCGCGGCCTCAGTTCCACCGACAAAGCCGCCCTGATGGCGTTCCTCAAATCGTTGTAAATGTCTCGCAGAGTTGATGTCCGATGCAGCCCAGGGAATGCGTTCCCTGGGCTGTTTTATTCGACCGAAGAAAACACGAACCATTGCCACATCATGGTGGCAATCGCGGGACAACAACCGGTGATGAGCAGCCCGAACGAGACCGTTGCCGCGATGATTTGCGGCCAGCCGTTGCCGGGGGGACGCGGACGGCCGATGAGCGGTTCCCAGCATAGCACCGAGACGATGTGAATGGTCCCGCGGATGAGAAAGCCGACAACGAACAACCCCGCGGCAGCAACCACGATGATGCTGCCAATCGGAATGGCGAGTTCATCTTCACGCATGGATTGCACGCTCAACACCGCGGCACCCGTTGCGAGTCGTGTCCAACCGCCCCACAAGCCGGGAAAGCCGATTAAGCTGGCGAGCGGAAGTAATAACCAGAGCGTTTGCCAGGGGGAGGTCGTCGCCGCGCCGCGTGAGGCTTCGATGAAGTCGGTCGAAAGACCGTGATCACTGCGCCACGACAATGCCGCCAGCAGCGCGGTGATGGCGACAGCGCCGTGTAACAGTTCCTGTCCCCACACGAAACTGATCGGCGCGGAAGAAAGCAGTGTCCCCTGCATCACTGTGGGGTTTGGTATTTGAGCCAGCAGCAACCAGGTGACGAACAGGATCGCCCCGCCCTGAAACCGAACCGCGGCGTCGGCGAGTTCGCACCAGCGTTGCGTGCGGCCGAGGGTCATCACGGCCATCGTCCAAGTGGCGATGATCATCACGGTCATCAATACGGTGATCGGCCCGGTCACGCCGGGGCAGCCGGTTTGAAAGACCGCGGCCAACACCAGACCGGCGGCCCATTGCAGGTGAAGCCGTCCACACGCGGCGATCTGGCGCGGCTCGGCATCATCCCGGTGTTCCGCCGGTGTGGGAAGAAGCATCGCCCCGCAGACGGTGACGATCAACAACGCCATCGCGCCCACCAGCAGCAACGAGGCTCGCCCTAACGGTTCCGCTTGATTCATCGGCGTGTAAAGTTGCCGGGCCAGACGTATCAAGGCATCAAGATCGGTCGTGCCGCCAAAGAGTAACAGCCCTGCGATGGCAGTCCACCAGCCGAGGGACAACAGCCATTGCGAATTCGCTTGGTGATCCCTCGGGTGCTCGATCGCCGTCATACGAACGCCATGCCGGACGATTTCCCATGCCAGACCGAGCAGCAACAGATCGTGCGATTGTCCGAGCGCGAGCATCCCGCCGAGCGCCCACGCGACGCCTCCCCAATGCCGCAAGCCGGGTTGATGCCGCAACGTCACTGCCCAGGCGATGAACCCGCACAACGCCAGCGCCGCCGTGAACCGCGCGTGGGGAGATGTTTCCTCGGCAACGATGTGCCTGCCGACTTCCGCAAGCAGCGCGAGTCCGATCACCGCGGGGCCCACAACGTCGTTGAGGCGACGCAGGAAGGTCCACCGTTGCGTGAACAACACCCCGAGAACCAGCAAGGCCCATGTCCCACCGGAGAGCATCATGACGGGATGCCCCCGCACCAACACGAGCCCGAAGCGCCAGCGCCGGGTGCCCTGCCATGATCATTCGCAGCACCCGCACGTTGACGGCCGTCGCTCGCGCTCCGTGCTGCGTCAGTGTTGAGTGCCGCCGTCATCCCACCGGACGACACCAGTCCCAACAGAATGAGCAGCACGACCATTGCCATCGTCTCACTCACGCGCAGGTCATCCACGGTGTTTAACACATCGCGTGATGACGGTTCGTTCAAGTGCGAACGCTCTGTTTCGATGACAGTCCTCGGAATGGTTCCCCACAACCAGCGCTGCATCATCCACACGGCGGCCCAACCGGCGATGAACCATCCCAGCAGCGCGACGAAAAACGGTCCCGGTCGTGCTCCGGCGAGACTCCACGCCGTCAGCCTATCGGTTCGCCAGCGCGTGGCCGCGGGGAAGCCGATGAGGCCGCCGATGGTCAACAACAGAGCCGCACTCCATTTCGGTGCCGCGGTCCATAACTCGCCCCAACCGGTGGTGCGGCTTGCCGGTTGGCGTTCGTCCATCGCACAGATCAATCCGAGTAACGCCGCACTTCCCAGCGCGAAACTGACCCCGGCATCCCACGCTGCCGCGGCCGTTCCCGGTTGTCCGCTGCTGAGCGTGAACCACGATAGACCCAGCCCCGTCAATGAGAAATACGCCGCGAATCGCCGGACATCGGTCTGCGCGAGGCACAACATCCCCGCACCGAGTGTGGCCAGGGCACCCCACCCGGCGAAGAACGCACTGTGCTCACGGAGTTCCACAACGAACGTCGGTCCGATGACCCGCATCCACACGAACAGTCCCCACGGCAGACTGCCGATGACGGTCATGATTCCGACCGGCCCCGAGACTTGTCCCCACCAACGGACGGCGGCGGAATGAAACGGGGGCAAACCGCTGCGAATCGCGACCGCGGCCACCAGCGGCAACAGCCACCAACCGGCCCCCGCGGTCCAGAATTGCGCCGCCGATTGATTGTGCATCGCCGTCCGCGGCAACACGTGCGCGAGCGTTTCCCACGTCATCGACAAGGTTGGCAACGTCGTCGTCAGATGCTGTTGCGACCAGACCGCGGCATTGGCCAGGCCGAGTAATCCGAGCAACGTCAGACCATCGGCGACCAGCCACCATTGCCATAACCGGGCCGCGGCAGGACGCCGGTCTTCACGCCCCCACAGCGCGGTGAGCATGGCGACACACAGTCCGGACAACACGCAGGCGGCGATGAAGACCACGCCGTCACCCGCGGCATACGTCCACAACCAAGTCCATTCCAGACCCAGCAGCCACGCATACCGCCCCGCGGATTCCGGGGCGCGACCGGTGGTCATCATCCCCGCCGCGAAGGCTCCCCATGCGAGCCAGCACAACGGTCCCCGGTTCAAGGGATCGACGGTGATCGATAATGTGAGCGTCCACCACGGCCGCGCGGCGGGTGTGACGCCGGGGTATGTCACCACGGCCACCCGCAGGGAAGTCTGTTCCCACGGGTGTTCGGCCGCCCGTTCGACAAAGAGGGTGAGCCCCAGCACAACCGTGGCCGCGATCGCCGTGAGGAACAGATTCGTCAGCATGAACTGCCGCAACGACGGCAATGCGGCGCGACGCATCACCAACAGCGCGGCGACTCCCAGCAATGGAGAGAAGAGCAGCAACAGCAACGCCGTCGCCAACACCGCGGTGCCGTCCCCCACGTCTGGTTCTCCTGGATCGAATGTGGAAAACCACTCACGGTGGGGCGAACCGCGGCGGGTGTCAAGTTTGGCGGCATCAGGAGTTGGGATCAACAAAACTCATTCCCACGCTCCGCGTGGGAATGCCGGGCCGCGACGCTCTGCGTCGCCTGTCAATATCGCGAGAGACGCAGAGGACGCGGAGCGTCCCGACCGTGCGTTCCCACGCAGAGCGTGGGAACGAGTGAGCGCTCCGGTTTACAACTCGGCGGGGTTCACGGCCCGGTGTTCGCGGACACTGACATAACAGGCTTCGACGAGGGCCATCGTCTTCAGATTATCTTCGCCGTCGAGGTTCGCGGGAGTATTCTCTTCGAGGGCACACAGCAGTTCCGCCATCGGGCCGACGAACGCGTCCGGGAACCAGACTTCGTTCCAACGCGGCTGAAACCACTGCCCCGGATGCCGCGTGGTGGTGTAGTCGAGGGTGCTCGGTGTCGGTTCGGGATACTTCGGCCAGCCGATGGTGCCCCGCGCGAGACCATCGGTTCCTTCGATCCGCCAATTGATACCGATGTCGCCCGCTGATCCTTCTTTCGCCGGGCCGGTCCACACGTCATCCCAACTCGATACTCGCAGGCCCGACGCATATTCCAGAATGTAGAGACAGATACCGTCTTCGTGCGAAAACTTGGTCCGCGGGTCAGGTCGCACGCTGGCAAAGATCCGTTCCGGGTCGCCGAACCAGAAGCGGAACGTGTCGAGATGATGGATGCTCATGATCCGCAGCGTGACCCAGCCGAGACGCTGCTGCCAGGGCATCCAGTGGGGAATCGCCCGCATGTCGATGGTCGCGAAGACGGGATCGCCAAGCAGCCCCTGTGACAGCAACGACTTCGCTGCACGGACCGACTGGTCATACCGCATATTCTGATTGACGACCAGCCGCACCCCGGCGTCACGACACAACCGCACGATCTCCCGCGCCTCGGTGAGATTCATCCCCAACGGTTTCTGTGCCAGAATCCCCCGAATGTGATCGGCGTGCTGCACGACCTCCCGCACGACGCCGAGTTGCAAATCGGGCGGCACCGCGATGTCCACGACCGATACGTCTCGGTCTTCAAGCAGTTGGCGATAGTCGGCATAACTCTGCGGAATCGCATGCCGCTGGGCGACCGCGGCGGCGTTATCGGGGTTCTTCGACGCAATCGCCACCGGTCGAAACCCCGCCTGCCGGTAGGCCACGAGGTGACAATCGGCCATGATGAACCCAGCCCCAATGCAGCCGATGCCAGGGGATTTGTCCCGCGGCAACCGGGGAAGGTAGGTCAATTTGTCCGGACAACCGTTGGTCATCATTCCCCCCATGGTCTTAGCCCCCGGTCAATGACGAGGGGATGATCGCGCCCATTATCTTACACCTTAAATATGACGGAAGATACTACCTGCAAATGATTTGTGAATCACGCCTCACAGGAAATACGATTGATCATTGAGGATATTGTCCATCTGCAAAGCGGCAAGCGATTTCTGGTGGAAATCTTCGTTGATCAGGGTCGATGAAATTCTCCTCCGGGTCGACTTGGCGAACCGATCGATCGTCTTTATACTACCCGACCCGCTTGAGAAGCGGCGTTTTTTGATTTGGTCTGTTTCCCGGCTTGAGTGCGTGGCCTGTGATGGTGCCCGACGGAGGTCTGTGTGGTTAAGTTACGGTTGCGTGAGAACGAGCACATCGCGGAAGCGGTCAAGCGGTTTCGCAAGCTGGTCGAGCACGCCGGGATCAAGAAGGAAATGCGTCGGCGGGAATACTACGAAAAGCCGAGCGAAGTGAGCCGCCGCGCCCGTCGTCGTGCCGAACGCCGCACCAAGATGCAGCGTCTCGTCGCTGGTGGTGCGTCCCCGGTCTAAGTTTTTACGAGCCGGAAGCGTCAGCGACGGGATTTCAAAGAATCCGTCGCTGACGCTTCCGGTTCGTCCCATTTCCATGCGAATTCACAGCCGACCTCGTGTCGGCTGTTTTCGTTGAGTGAGCGAAAGGCAAAGAGACTTTGCCACAAGAAGCACAAAAGACACAAAAAGGAAATGCGAGACTGGAGGACGATGATTCTTTCTCCCCCATGTTTTGTGTCTTCTGTGCCTCTTGTGGCGAAAACTCTTCGCATCCGAATCGTTGACGCCATCTCCCTGTCGCGGCATGCTGCCTCTTCCAAGAAGTGCCATCACATCGGCGACAGCGAGGGCGACTCATGCAGCGGTTCTATTTCTCCCTGTGTCTCATTGCGGCGCTGCATGACGCGGGTTTCGCGGCGGAAATCCGCACCATTGCGGGGACGGGAGCGAAGACCGTCAGCGGCGATGGTGGCCCGGCGGTTCAAGCGGGGGTGAGCGAACCCTTCGGTCTCGATATCGGTCCGGATGGGGCGCTGTACTGGGCGGAGTATGGCGGCAACGTCATCCGTCGCATGGACCCGCAGCATCAGACCGTCAGCACCTACGCCGGGGTCGGCAACAAAGCCGGTTATCAGGATGGCCCGGCGAATCAGGCCTTGTTCAATCAACCGCATGAGATCCGCTTCGATGCCGCGGGGAATCTGTTCATTTCGGACATGCTGACGCAGACGATTCGCCGGATTGATTGGAAGACGAAGGTGGTGTCGACAGTCGCCGGGGTGGGAAATAAAAACGGTTTCGCGGGTGATGACGGTCCGGCGACGAAAGCGTTGTTCGATCAGCCGATTTCCGTGGTGTTGGATGGTCCGCAGGGTTTGTTGGTGTGCGACATCAAGAACCACCGCATTCGCGCGGTGGATTTGGAATCGGGCATCGTCAAGACGGTCGCCGGGACGGGAGAACGCAAACCGACACCGGACGGTGCGGCAGTGGCCGGAACTCCATTGCATGGTCCACGCACGCTGGCTGTGGACGCCGACGGGAATGTGATTATCGTGCTGCGGGAAGGAAGCGCGGTCTATCGCTGGGACCGCAAGCAAAACGTGTTGAAGCATGTCGCGGGTGTGGGCCAGGCGGGTTACTCGGGTGACGGTGGCGATGCCAAACTCGCGAAGATCAATGGTCCGAAAGGGGTCGCCATCGGTCCTGAGGGCGACATCTATCTCGCCGATACGGAAAGCAACACGATTCGAGCCATCCGCCTGAAGACCGGCCTCATCGAAACAATCGTCGGCGACGGCCAAAAAGGGGACGGCCCCGACGGCGACCCGAAGAAGTGCCGTCTGAACCGCCCGCACGGCGTCTTCTTCGACAAGGCAGGCAATCTCTACATCGGCGACAGCTCGAACAATAAAGTCCGCAAACTGACGCGATAGTCGAGAGCGGAGAGTCGAGAGACAAGAGCCAGAAAGGAAGCTCTGGGATTCCGATCCCTGGGTCTCTTTCTTTCACGTCCCGCGCACATTCCCGAACAGCTCAATGTGCTTGCGCGGACAGAACTGAAACCCGAGCTTTTCCGCGGCGGGAGCCAGCCATTCCGCTTTGGCTGTGAGAACATCGTTCGCAATCCCCTGCGGCATCAACCACACATGCACGCCGGGAACGTCGCCCAGCGCTGCGACATACCGCACGACTTCATCCAAATCCGCGGCGGTGTCGATGACGAACTTCAATTGATACGGCGACTCGGCCATCAACCGCTTCATGATTTCCGGGCGGTGTTGATCGCGACGATGCCGTACGGCCCATTTGAGCGATTGCGCTTCCGGCACCGAGTTCGCGAGCTTCGGGCTGAGGGACATCAAATCGGCAACCACCGGGCGGTACACGGTTCCCGCGGTTTCGACGGTCACGATGTGCCCGTGCTCGCGCAGTGCGTGTGACAGGGGCACAATCTGCGGTTGCAGCAACGGCTCGCCCCCCGTCAGCACCACATGCGTGATGCCGAACGAGCGGACTTTCTCCACCACGCTTTCCCACGGCACCAAAAAACCTTCGGGTTGCCAGGAAGTGTAGGGGGTGTCGCAGAACCAGCAGCGGAGGTTGCAGCCCGTGGTACGGACGAAAACGGAGCGCTCGCCGGCGAAGCGGCCTTCGCCCTGAATCGAATCGAAGATTTCAGCAATACGCACGGACAGATCGCGATCACGGACAGAGGCAGGGAAAGGAGAGCAAACCACGGAATACACGGAACACACGGAAAAGGGAAGTTCAGGAATTCCTGATCCGTCGTCGGTACACGCGGATTATTGATAGCGTGTCGGGTCGGCAACCCCCGCTTCGGCGAAGCCCTTCAGACGTAACTGGCACGAATCGCAATGACCGCAACTGCGGCCCTGCTCATCCGGATCATAACAACTGTGCGTCAGTCCGTAATCGACGCCCAGAGACACTCCCCGACGAATGATTTCGGCTTTCGTCAGATGAATCAGCGGCGTGTGGATGCGAAACGTGCCGGTTCCTTCGACAGCCGCTTTGGTGGCCCGGTTTGCCAGCGTTTCAAAAGCCGCAATGAACTCTGGGCGGCAATCGGGGTAACCGCTGTAGTCCACCGCATTCACACCGATGAAGATGTCGAACGCCCCAAGGACTTCTGCCCAACCGAGGGCCAGCGACAGGAACACCGTATTCCGCGCGGGGACGTAGGTGATGGGAATCCCCGTGGACATTTCGTCGGCATCGCGATCCTTGGGGACCGCGAGGTCGGACGTTAACGCCGAACCGCCGAACGCGCGGAGATCGATGGGTACGACAATCTGCCGCGTCACCCTGGCGGCCTGACACACCTGGCGGGCCGTTTCGAGTTCAAACCGATGGCGTTGACCGTAATCGAATGAGATCGCAAAGCACTCGTAACCCTCGCTGCTCGCGATGGCGAGCACGGTGGCGGAATCGAGGCCACCGCTCAGAAGGACGACGGCACGGCGGGATGGGGTGGGCATGGTTTCCATATTGGAGATCTTGAAATTCCAAGTTCCAAAATCCAAGCTCCAAACAAGACTCAAATACCAAATTTCAAACGAAGAGAGGCCGTCACTGCGAAAGTTTTGAGCTTCTTCGTTTGGAACTTACGCATTGGAACTTATTTGGAAATGGGAGCTTGGAATTTGGAACTTCATTTTCGGTTTTAACTCGTTCCCATGCTCCGCGTGGGAACGCACGGCCGAGACGCTCCGCGTCGCGAATCTTTTACTCAGCATACACGGCGACGCAGAGCGTCGCAGACCGGCATTCCCACGCAGAGCGTGGGAACGAGACTTTCATTTTACCGGGATGGTCTCGCGATGGTCATCAATCGCTCGCCGAATTCGCGGGCGCTCCACAGCGAACGGCCCACACCCCAACTGCGATCGATGACGGGTTCGATGTCGGCGAAGATGAAGTCTTCCACATGCCGACGGCTGCGGACGACGATTTCACCGTGGGGATCGATGATGTAACTGTCACCGTAACCGACGCCGTCCGACTTGGTGATGCTCTCTTCCTTGCCGATGGAGACGTTGTTCCCGCGGACGAAGTAAACGCTGTTCTCAACGGCACGGGCGGTGTGATCGGCCCGGACTTTCATAAAATGACCGATGAGCCCTTCCTTACCGATGTAATTGAAATGCGGGGCAAAAATCACCTGCGCCCCTTGCAGCGCGAGTAACCGCGCCGGTTCGATGTAGCCGCCATCGGAACAGATCACGACGCCGAATGTCAGCCCTTTGTGTTGAAAGACGGGGAACTCGCGTCCCTGCGTGTGGAACTTCATGTAGGCCGAACATTTGCTGTACGTCCCCAGCAGATGCCCTTTGTGAACGATTGCCGCGGTGTTGTAGAGATCGTTGCCGCGAAGCTCGTTGAAGCCGACGATGAACAGCGCTTCAAACGGGCTGGTCTTGCCGAGCAGTTCCATCATCGGCGGGGAATCGACCGCGAAGGCCCCTTTCCGCGCGAGGTCGCCATCATCGGGATAGCCAGTCAGAAAGCACTCCGGAAAGCAGACGATGTCGACGCGCTCCTGGTCGGCCCGCTCCAGCCCGGTCAGTACCTTCTGCAGGTTCCCCGCGAAGTCGCCGAGCTGAGAATCGAGTTGACAATGTCCGATGCGCATCGAGTCGACTCCTTGGCTGCCATGGGGGTTGGCAGCGTGGGCGCGTCTCGGCCGAGTTTCTGCCGGACTGCTGATCGACATGATACGAATTCGATGCGAGGGACTGCCGGTGTTCATTTATTCCGTAACAGCGACCGGTTTCCGTGCGATTTGCGAGGCGATGAGTGCGATGAGTTGGCGGCGATCGATCGGCTTCGTGGCATACGCATCACAACCGGCGGCCAGGCATTTGCTCCGATCACTGCTCATCGCGTTCGCGGTGAGGGCCACAATCGAGCCCGCATAGTTTTCGGCGCGAAGCCGGGCAGCGGCCACGTAACCATCCATCACCGGCATCTGCATGTCCATGAGAATCACGTGGAAGGGCTGCTGTTGCTCATTCGCCAACTGGGCCGCTTCGACGGCGAGCTTTCCATTTTCCACGACGACGACTTCGGCTCCCACGCGCTTCAGAATGAAGCTGATGAGCCGCTGGTTATCCGGTCCGTCTTCCGCTAACAGAAGGCGATATCCTGCCAGGACTTTTGCCGGCGGCATCGTCGGTGAACATCGCGGATCGGCCGACTCCGTGGCGGCCCAATGATTCGGCATGACGGTTTCCACACCGTCGAGCGGTCCGGTCGACAAGGTGAGCCGAAACCGCGTTCCGACTCCCTTTGTTGTTGCCGCAATGCACAGATCCCCGCCCATCAATTCGGCGAACTTCCTGCTGATGGTCAGCCCGAGTCCCGTACCGCCAAACTTGCGGGTGGTGGAACTATCCGCCTGGGAGAAGGGTTGGAAGAGCCGTTGCTGCTGAGTGGGGGACATTCCCACACCGGTATCCACCACGTCGATTTCCAGCTTGGGCGACGCGCCGGTCATGAGTCGGATGAACAATTCCACCGAGCCGATTTCGGTGAATTTGATCGCGTTTTCCACCAGGTTGACCAGAATCTGCCGCATCCGCGTGGGATCCGACCTCATTTTGACGGGAACGGCGGTTTCATAGGTGGCCTTCAAGAGGAGCCCTTTCCCATGCGATCGCACGCGCATCAGGGAAAGGACGTCTTCCACGATCGCCTGGGGGGAACAGTCGATGGACTCGACCGCCAGTTTACCGGCTTCGATCTTGGACAGGTCAAGAATGTCGTTGATGATTTGCAGCAGATGATTGCCATTCCGCTGGATCGTCTGCAGGGCGGACACTCGCTGGCCGGGATCGTCGACGACAGAGGCGTCATTGACGAGGATCTCCGCGTAGCCCACGATCGCGGTCATCGGCGTGCGAATTTCGTGACTCATGTTCGCCAGAAAGTCGCTTTTCGCCCGATTCGCGGCTTCAGCCATCCCCTTGGCATAAGACAGCGCGACCGTCCGTTCGTTCACTTGCCGCTCGACGTCGGCATAGGCGGACAGCAATTGCGCTTCCCGGTTGGCAATTCCCCGCATCTCGTCCTGGCTGCGCAGGCTGGCAATGATCAGAAAGATGATTTCGAACATGACCCAGCCGAAGTGCTCCAGGGATCGCATGACACTGGGATTCAGCGTCCCATAAACCGATTGCGGCCAGTACATGCCCCGCAGGTAGTGATCGGCGGTGGTCACTGCCGACGCCACCAGCAACACGCGCCAGTCGCGATACGAAGCCAGGCAGGCCAGTGACCCGAAGACATGAAAATGAGATTCAATTCGCCCCCCTGAGAGATGAATCAGCAGGCCGGACATCAGCATCTGGGCCGTGGCGATGACATATCGCGTGGAGGTGGCCTTCGTTTTGCGGAAAGCGAGCGCCATTGGCAGACTCGTAATCAGTCCGCCCAGAAAAATCGCCGTCCAGACATGCGGATGCGTTGCCCGCGAGGTCCCCACCCAGGTGAATGGGGAAATCCAGAGGGCGACACCAATCGCGAAGACCCACTGCCCGAGCATCAGCCAGCCAAAAAGCCGGTTGGTTGCCTGGCAAAGTCGCTGCTGCTGTTCGAGCAACAGTTCGGCAGCGGTCGCCGTGACAGGGTTGCGCGACGCATCGCGGTGGACGCTCATTGTGGACTCCGGCAAATCGCGTTGCGCATGTCTGTGGTTGTGTCGACCAGTGGGCACCCGAAGACCGGTGTTTGCTGCCGTGGTTCCGTGATCTTTTGACCGAGGGCTATGACGGCAATCCGTCCTGTGTTCGGACCCTCGTGACCGCGCAGTCTGGTAATGCCGCCCGAGAATTTCAGGTGGCCCCCTTCGTCATAAAGCAAAGTATAGCCCGAAGTCTCCGCTCCGGACTGACTGCTCAGACGGCCTCCCGCATCAATGACGACCTCGACGCCGGTCATGCCTTTGGCTTGTCGGACAAGGTCCGTTTGCAGCCATTCACACGGGGCGTCGTCGGGAACCGTAAACACCACACGGACGGACTCAAACCGGGGGCGGCTGGCAATCACCACGGCCAATTCGTTCAGGCTCGCGCGGGTGCAGGGACAGCGCGGATGCGCGAACATGATCAGCGACGAACGATGCTCCGGCCGCGCTGAAGGCACCGTCCCCGCCGTTCCGGCCGTGGCTTCATAACGTTGCAGCAGGATCAACCCGCACAGGCACGCCGCCAGCCAGCCGGTCACGACGAACGATGGCAGCCAGTGGTTCTTGAGATCGAAGCGCATGGCAACCGCTGTGACGGGAAGGAGGCGACATCGTCCGAGGGGTTTGCCTCATGGACATCCCGCCCGGAATCAGAATCATGATCTCTTTTCGCCTGTTCCGGCTGGCAAAAATCGCCCTAATTGCGAACTGGCGGGAGATAACGATTGCAGCGAACAGCGGACTGGCTATCGATGCCTGTTCTGGCCGCACATCGCGTTTGGATGTCCGTCCGTATGGAGGCGAATGCCCGCAAAGCCTACTTTTTCTTCTTCGGCAGCAGTAGAACCTGCAGTCCCTGCGATCGCGTCTGGCGGATGATGTCGGTGAGGCGTTCGGCTTTGGGTTCGAGGCGGCCGTTGAGTAATTTCGCGGTGACGGTGATCGACGATTCGTTGCCGCTGCGGAGTCCCGCGGCCCGTTGAATTTCCGGGCGGCCGGTGCGGGTGCCGATTTCCAGAATGCGAAACGGGCCGATGACTTCGCTGGTGCCGGTGCCGGAAGGAACGCCGACAGGGGTGTCTTCGGGGATCGGCGTGGGCGAATCGGCACCGGCTCTCGGGGCGATGAACATTACTTCGTCGTCGGGATTCACGCGGGCGGAACTGAAGGAACGCGGGTCGACCGGCAACCACATCGCGACTTCATCGGGGCCGAGTTTATCGCTCAGGTCGCGTTGCCCCGGCGTCGTGAGATCGTCGAAAGTCACGATTTCCCCGCCGCGGTAAGTCCGCACGGTCGGTTGTCCGATGACCGATTTATAGGCCGACCATTTGGGGGCCACCTGCTCGAGATTCCCAAGATTGCTGCGGGGAATGCCGACGGCGATGAGATGCTCTTCCTTGATCGGATCGCCGGAGTTGAGCTGTACGCCGGCTTTAATCCCGATGAATTGCTCCTTGGCTTCTTTCCCGGCGAGCCGATCGAGATAGAACCAGTTGCACAGGGCACCGATTAGTCCGAGTCCGACAGCGACAATAATTCCGGGGATGCCTTTCACGGGGAGTCCTTGTGAGCGCCAGTCATCGTAGCCCTGTCGCTCCGCGACAGGAAAGCCGCTTGTCGGAGAGTCTTCCGCTCAATGGCAATTCCTGTCGCGGAGCGACAGGGCTACGGGGGGGCGGGCGAGTTTCGTTCGGGATCGGTTGGCAGTGATTGTAACGTGTCGACGGGGGCCAGCGGGATGGTCCAGCAGACGCCGGTCAGCTTGCCGTCATCGGCGCGTTGGATCTGGATGTCGGTCACGGAGGTTTCCGTCCGAAACTGCAACGTGGCCGTTGTCTCGGTGATTTCACGCACCGTGCCAACATCCTTGCGATGTCGCTGTTCCCAGAAGGCGGTCCATTCCGTGAGCGAACCCGTGCCGCGGAAAGTGCTCACGCGGCGGCCTTCTTCGTCGGTCCATGACAGAAGTGGGACTGCGCGGAGAGGCAAAGTTGATCGCGAGTCCTGCGATCGGCTCAGCGCCAGCGAGGAGAGGACGAACACCGTCCATTTCTCCTGACCCGAGGGAACCGCGAACCCGTGGGCGATGATCCGTTCGGTTTCGCCTGCGGGCAATGTCCCGATAACGCCCGGCCACGGTGCGGGCCAGCGGTAAAGATTGCCGCGGCCGTGATCCGTCGCGATCGGCAACTCGGCTTTCAACTTTTCGAGAAACGACTGCTCGGCGGCATCCGGCGGTGTGTCCGGCAGCGGGGCATCTTTCAGCCGGGATTGCACCAGTTGCATCAATCGGCGTTCGACATCATCCCGCGTTCCCACAAATGGGGACCGATACATCGGCATGCCCCGTTGACCGATCGAGAATTCGACCGGCCGCCGGTACCAGTCTTCGCCGGTATCCCGCACGGGCATCGGTACCGCGGAGGGGTCTTCCCGCCACCAGTCGACGAGTTGCCGCCCGGTGGTCATGCCGACGGCTCCGATCCAGGCAATCACGAAGAGATCGAGCGCACGCCGCCGCAGGAACGCAGGCCACGACGGGGCCAGCGCATTCGGCAACAGCGGTTTTGGCTCGTTCGGAGTCGTCATCATTCCGGTCGGCGGTCGGGAAGCCCATTCTGCGGGGTATGGTTCAAAACGGATTTCTCCCGCGAAAGTCTACAACAGTCACGGCCAAAGGCCGATCCGGCGAAAAAAACGGACCCGCTTCGCGTGGGTTGCGAATCACGGTAGAATCATCACCATCCGGCACAGCCTCCGTCGAGTCGCCGATTCGGCTTGAACTCGCTTTGTTCCCGGAGGCGTGCGTGTCCTCCGGGTGGATGGGGGCGACAGGAACGGGTTTTTCTGAGTGACGTGTCCAGCGGGGCCGTCGGTTCTGCGAGGCGGATGCGGGATGTTTGTTGATCAGGTTTCGATTATCTGCAAGGCCGGTGACGGCGGCGATGGCTGTTCGAGCTTTCGGCGCGAGGCCCACGTGCCGCGCGGCGGTCCGGATGGTGGCGATGGCGGCCGCGGCGGACACGTCATTCTGGAAGCCGACGAAAACGTCAGCAGCCTGATTCATCTCCTCGGCGTGAAGAACTGGAACGCGACCAACGGGCAACCGGGCATCGGGTCCCTCAAATCGGGTCGCGATGGCGAAGATTTGCTGATTCGCGTGCCGACGGGGACCATCCTGCGCGATACCAAGCGGAACTTTGTTCTCAAAGATCTCGTCGAACATGGCGATCGGGTGACGGTTTCCAAAGGCGGCCAGGGAGGCAGTGGGAACGCCCGGTTCATGTCATCGACGAATCGGGCCCCGCGAGAGTTCACTCCGGGTGAACCGGGCGAAAGCCGCGAAGTCACGCTCGAACTGAAGGTCATTGCCGATGTCGGTCTGATCGGCAAACCGAACGCCGGTAAATCGACCATGCTCAGCCGGTTGTCGCGTGCCACCCCCGAGATCGCGAATTATCCTTTCACCACGAAGTATCCCAACCTCGGCATGGTCCGGGTGGGGCTCGATCGTGACTTCGTCCTGGCGGATATCCCCGGGCTGATCGAAGGGGCTCACGCCGGCGTGGGGTTGGGGCACGAATTTCTCAAACACGTCGAGCGCTGCAAGGTGCTGGTCCATCTGGTCGAACCGTGTCCGGACGATCAAACGGACCCCATCGACAATTACCGCAACATCCGCGAAGAGTTGCGGCTGTACGACGCCGCCCTGGCCGAACGCCCCGAACTCATCGTTGTCACCAAGTGCGAAATGCTCGATGCAGAAGCCACCGCGGAACTGTTGCAGGAAGTGACCGGCAAACCCGTCCTGCAAGTTTCCGCCGTCACCGGCAAGGGCTTGCCTCAATTGCTGCAAGCGACGGTGAAGTTGCTCGACGGTCTCAACGAACAATGGTGATGGTCCAGCGGCCCCCTCACCCTCACCGGGGGCATCCGGTGTTTGGTGGGGAACATCCGCGAACAATTCCGGACTCCGGAGCCCCAACGGGGTGACATTCGACAGCCCAGCCCGAGGTCTTCCGAAGGGCTGGGTTCGTAATCGCCAGGCATCCGCAGCCCCACCGGGGCGTGACTCTTTCATGCGTTTGTCGCGCCCCGGTGGGGCTGGGCCATGTCTCCAATCCGTTGACCCAGGGCTGCGCGGAGACGCTGCGCCCTGGGCTTTCGAATCGCGCCACCTTCGGGGCTGAAGGCCAACCTTTCCGCAACCACCAGTCACCCGATGCACCCACCCTCACCCTCTCCCCCGCAGACGGCGGCGAGGGGACCGAATTTCTGCGTGCTCCCGTTAATGGGAAATCGTGACACCGCGTGAACACATCGCAAAAGTCGCTGTCTATAAATTCGATGACAAAATTGAAGGACACGACTGAGGGACGACTTCATGACCACGGTAACGAAGCGGCTCGCCCCCGGGCCCCGCGGACACTGGCTCCGCGGGTGCTTGAAACGGTTTCAACAGGAACCACTGGAGTTCTACCGGGAATGTCATCGCGATTACGGTGACTACGTTCGCATTCATATTCTCTCCGGCGTCGATTTGTATCTGCTCACGCATCCCGACGCCGTCGAGCATGTCCTGCAGAAACATCACAAAAACTTTCGTAAGCCGGACTTCTTTCCGAAAGCCGTCGGCCTGCTGGCGGGCAACGGCATTCTTACCAGCAGCGGCGATTTCTGGCTGCGGCAACGACGGCTCATGCAGCCCGCGTTTCATCGCCAGCAGTTAGCCCGACTCGTTCCGGCGATCACCACCGCCGCCAATGCGTTTGTCGAACAGCGGCTCCGTTCGCCTTCCACGGAACCCTTCGACATCCTGCCGGAGATGATGAAACTCTCGCTGAGGATTGCCGGGGAAACGCTCTTCAGCACCGACATTTCCGCGGAGGCCGATGACGTGGGCCGCGCGTTTCGCACGGCTTTCGACTACGTCGGCTACCGCTTGAGCTATTCGCCATGGACACCCGCCTGGTGGCCGAACAAAAGGAATCGCGAGTTCGCGCATGCGAAGCGGGTACTCGATCGGCTCGTGTCAAAAATCATTGCGAATCGACGCCAGAGCGGGGAGCGTCCGGACGATTTGTTGACGTTGCTGCTCAACGCGCAAGACGAAGATTCCGGCGTCGGAATGACCGACCAGCAATTGCTCGACGAAGTGCTCACGCTGTTGACGGCGGGGCATGACACCATCGGCGCGTCACTCGGTTGGGCGTGGTCGCTGTTGGGCGAGCATCACGACATTCAGGAACAGGTCTTTGACGAGATTCACGGGGTGCTTCGCGGGCGCACTCCCACGCTGGAAGACCTGCCGAACTTGCCACTGACGCGAGCCGTGTATGACGAAACCATCCGGCTTTATCCCCCGGCATGGGGACAGCCCCGGCAATCAATCGATGCCGATGAAATCGGCGGTTACACGATTCCTGCGAAGTCGTTCGTCGTGGTCAGTCAGTGGATCACGCAGCGGCACGAAGACTATTGGCCGAACCCGCATGCGTTCCAACCCGAGCGGTTTCTGAACCCCGATCCCGACCGGCCGAAGTTCGCCTATTTTCCGTTCGGCGGCGGCCCGCGCATCTGCATCGGCAACACGTTCGCGCTGATGGAAGCGCCGCTGATCATGGCGACGATTCTGCAACGCTTTCGTATCCGTCGGACAACCACCGAGCCGATCGTGCCCGATCCGACATTCACGCTGCGACCGAAATCCGGTGTGCCGGTGCGGTTGGAGGGGCGGTGAGCGGCTCGGCGCTAGCCGCCGGTTCCGGACAGCAGAGAAGAACCGGCGGCTAGCGCCGTGCCGCTCACGAATTCATAAACCTTCAATCACCAGTCCTTCGGACAATTGTTGCGGGATGCGTTGGAACTGGTCGTGATATTCGCGGTGCGGGTCGATGCCGAGGTGCGTGAGAATGGTTGCGGATAAATCGGCCGGGGTGACGGGGTTGTCGGCGACGAATCCGCCGGTGTTGTTCGTCGCCCCATAAATCCGACCGCCGTGGACACCGCCGCCCGCGAGCAGCACGGTGAACGCGTGCGGCCAATGGTCGCGGCCCGTCGCTTCCGTCATGCCGTTCTGTGTGATCAACCCCACCCGTGGCGTGCGACCGAACTCGCCACTGACAACGATCAATGTCGTGTCCAACAATCCGCGGTCGTCCAAGTCCTGCAGGAATGCCGCGAAGGCGATATCGAACGGCGGGCACAGATTGTCGCGCAGTTTGCGGAAATTGTCGTGATGGGTGTCCCAATGCGGCGAGACTTTGTCGGCCCCGAAATCATCCGCCCAATTGACCGTCACCAAGGGAACGCCGGCTTCCACCAATCGCCGGGTCGCGACCAGACTCTGACCGAATTTCGTCCACCCGAATTTTTCACGGACGGCTCGCGGTTCCCGTTGCAGATCGAAGGCTCCCGCGGCTTCGGCTCGTTCCAGTGTGTGAAACGCCGCCGAGTAATGATCGTTCATGCGTCGCGACAGTTGCGGCCGGCGATCCATCTGTTCGAGCAATTGCCGACGATCCTGTAACCGGCGGGTGGTCATGTCGCCGGGGAGTTCCAGACCATGCACACGGAAATCCGGCTTCGTGGGATCACCTTCCACGAGGAACGGGTTGAACTCCTCACCCATCCGGCCACCGGTTTGACCGGCGATCCGCTTGTCCTGTCCGACAAACTGCGCATACCACGGCAACACCACCGACGTCGGCAACCCCGCGGCGGAGTGGCCGTAGCGATTGACGAGGGCGCTAATCGACGGCCAATCCTGCGGCGTCGCCTGATCGGTCACCGGCGGGCCAAAGTACGGTCGCCCGCTGTAGATTTCGCTGCACGCCGGGCCGTGGACGTTCATGCGATGCGTCATCGAGCGCAGCAGACAGACCTTATCCATCTGCTGGGCAAGATGGGGCAAATGTTCACAGAGCGTCACGCCGGGAACATTGGTCGAGATGGATTGGAACTCGCCGCGAATTTCCAGCGGCGCGAACGGTTTCATATCCCACAAATCGATGTGGCTGGGACCGCCGAAGAGAAAGATGAAGACACAGGACTTCGCGCGCGGTGCGATGGAATTCGCTGCGTGCGCCCGGTGACGAAGGAGGTCGGGAAGGGTCAACAAACCGGACCCGAGCAGCCCGGCCTGGAGGGCTTGCCGACGATGAATTGGTGGTGGATGAACCATTCCAGCGAGACTCCTGGGTGAGGAGCGCAGTGGAACTAGTATAGCGATTCAGACACGGGGAAGCGTTCATCACGGGCCGCAAAACCGTGAAGCGGACGATCCACGCTTGCGGATTCGCGCCCCGCACTGATCGTTTCGCAGTGCTCTAATTCATTTCCTGATAATAAGTTCCGTTCATGACGAAAGTTTGACAAAGAGATGACGGTTGCCTGACACGCGATTTCCGATGGGAGCATATAAATCCTGCATCGCGGCGGACGATCCGGCCGTGAACCGGGGCGGATGGATTCGCCTTGGTCGGATGGATCAGGACTCGCGTTCTTCAGGACGCCACCAGAAAGAGCTCCGCATGTCGACCACACTTCGCCCGCCCCGTGAGCGGAAACGGACCGAACGCATGGCCAAATTGGCGGTCCAGGCGTCCCGCCGCGGTGCTCCGGTCATTCCCAGCAAACCGGCGTCCGTTTCGGCCGGGATGCAGGAAATCTTCGATGCTTTTTCCCCCGAACGGCTGACTTGGAAGCAGGTCGACTGGATCGTGGTGGCGTGGATCGGAGCGATGCACATCGGTACGCTCGCCGCCCCATTTTTCTTCACCTGGCCGGCGTTGGTGAGCTGCGTCGTACTGCACTGGATGACCGGCAGCCTTGGGATTTGCCTCGGTTATCACCGTTTTCTGTCGCATCGTTCGCTGAAATTGATTGCCCCGGCCCGGTTCTTCACGCTGGTCTGTGGAGCCCTGTCGGGTGAAGGTTCGCCGCTGGTGTGGGCCGCGACGCATCGGTTGCATCACATGCGATCCGATCAGGAAGGAGACCCGCATTCGCCGACCGTCGGTTCGTGGTGGGCCCACATGAACTGGTTGTGGATCAAGCGGACGCCGGAGCAGCAACAGGCGTTGTTCAAACGGTTTGCGCCGGATTTGATGCACGATCCGATGATGCAGTTCTTCGAAAAGACCTATTTCCTGTGGCTGGTCGCTTCGGGGATCGCGTTGTACTGCTACGGCGGATGGCCATTCCTGTTGTGGGGTCTCTGTGCCCGGATGGTGTTCATGTACCACTCGACGTGGTTCGTGAATTCGGCAACGCATCTGTGGGGTTACCGCAACTATCAGACGAAAGACCTGTCGCGGAACCTGTGGTGGGTGGCGGTCCTCGCTTACGGCGAAGGTTGGCACAACAACCACCATGCACATCCGCACACGGCTCGGGCCGGTCACCGCTGGTGGGAACTCGATCCGACCTTCTGGTCCATCCGCTTCCTGCAACTCACCGGCTTGGCGTACAACGTCGATGACCGCACCCCGGCGGTCAACGAAGCCGCTCCGGAACCGGAAGCCGAACTCGCGCAGATCAACCCGACGGCGTAAATTCGCTGTCGATTTCTACCGTGCTGAAGCCCAGGGAAGGTCTTCCCTGGGCTTCACGCATTTTCTTACCTTGACACACTTTGCAGCGGATTCTAGATTCCGGTGTCCGGGATTCGAATCCGCCTGCAAGCGGCCGTCGGGAGGGAACCCAACGGTCGCCGATCGGCGAGTTTGCGCCTCGGACAATCCTTGTAATTGTCAGAATCGATAAACTCACTGTAATCCACCCGAGTCGATTCAACTCGGGCCCGGCATCAGGACGATGCCATAAAAAGTCGCTTCCCGAGGCAACGGCCTCGATAGCGGATTGGTTCATGTTCGTCGGAAGCGAAGGGAGTCGCTGATGACCATCTCTGTGTCGCCTGGTACTGTTTCAACGAGTCCCCTCGTGGCAGACGCCGAGCGTCCCGTCCCGTTTATTGATCTCGTCCCGCAATACAATGCGATGTCGACCGAGATCCTCGGTGCCGTCGAACGGTTGCTGGCCGAACAAAAATTCATTCTCGGTGACGAAGTCGCCGAACTCGAAAATGAAATCGCCACCTACTGCGATGCCCGGCACGCCATCGGCTGCAATTCGGGAACCGATGCGCTGATCATCGCGCTGCAGGCGCTCGGGATCGGCGAAGGGGACGAAGTCATTACGACGCCGTTCTCGTTCTTCGCGACGGCGAGCTGCATCACCCGCGCCGGGGCGACGCCGGTGTTTGTGGACATCGATCCGAAAACGTTCAACCTCGATCCGCAGTGCGTGGAAGACGCGGTGACGTCGAAGACCAAGGCGATCCTGCCGGTTCACCTCTACGGACAATGTGCCGACATGGAGCCGCTGTGGCGGATTGCCACGCAGCACAAGCTGGCGATCGTCGAAGACGCCTGCCAGGCGATTGGTGCCGAATATCAAGGCCGTCGTGCCGGCGTGCTTGGTGCGGTTGGCTGCTTCAGCTTCTTCCCGACGAAGAACCTCGGCGGGGCGGGCGACGGCGGCATGATGACCAC
The DNA here is from genome assembly GCA_021732785.1 of Planctomycetaceae bacterium. Classification (GTDB taxonomy): domain Bacteria; phylum Planctomycetota; class Planctomycetia; order Planctomycetales; family Planctomycetaceae; genus DSVQ01. The sequence goes on along the minus strand of JAKFUG010000088.1, from coordinate 18,379 downwards.
CGATGACCCCGAACTCGCCAAGCGGTTGAAATGCCTGCGCGTGCATGGCGATGTCGGTCAGTACGAGCATGTGGAAGTCGGCATGAACAGCCGTCTCGACGCGCTGCAAGCCGCCGTGCTGCGGGTGAAGTTGCGCCGGCTCGAATTCTGGACGGCGTCACGTCAGCGGAATGCCAAGCGGTACGCGGACATGTTCCGTCAGACCGGCTTGACCGATACGCTGGAATTGCCGACCACGAAAGCGGATTGCCGCCACGTCTATAACCAATACTGCGTTCGCGTTCGCAGCGGTCTGCGCGACCATGTCATGCAGAAGATGCGCGAAGCGAAAGTCGGTTGTGCGGTGTACTATCCAAAGCCGTTGCACTTGCAAAAGTGCTTCGCACACCTCGGTTATCGCCTCGGTCAATTCCCGGAAGCGGAGGCCGCATCGAAGGATATTCTGGCGTTGCCGATTTATCCCGAGCTGCCGATGGCGGATCAGGAACGTGTCGTCGGCACGCTGCAAAAGATCATCCGCGAAGCCGTCCCCACCACGCAACGCATCCGCCGCGCTGCGTAACTCGGATTGCATGATACACGACCGGAAGCCCAGGGATTCTGATCCCTGGGCTTCTTCGTTTCTCGTGTGCCACTGGCTCTGCCAGTGTCTTTGATGGATTCCAGTGTTTTGTTTTCAAAAGGAAGACACTGGCAGAGCCAGTGGCACACGAAATAAGGCTTCAACTCGAAGATAGCCATCGCCCATAGAACCGTTGCAGCCGCGCAGCGCACGCAGCGATTTCTGCGTCGCGTGCGGCTACATCCAACCGTCCGGCATCAATCAGGACACCCGCAAGATCGTTCAACGTGGTGATGGACAACTCGCGCGCGAAGGCGAGCATCAAACGCCGTTCGACGAGATCTTCCAGCCGCGTGACCCATTCGTGTTCGATGATCCACCGCACCACCGAAGATGTCCAAGCGGTTCCGGCAATGGTCCGGCCGACATCGCCGCGCGTGGTTTGCAGGAGGGTGGTTAACCGCGTGCCATACAACGGCCACAAGGCGGCGACTTGTTCTGGTGTGGTTTGAAATTCAGTTGCCCAGTGCGACCACAATTCCGGACCGGCGACAAGCCCGTTCGGTAACGGATCGTCTCCGGGGACCATGCGGGTGGCGGTGGCTTCTAGCCGCGGGCGTTGCAACCGCTGTAGCACCGTCGTCACAGCCTCTTCTGCGAAGGCCCGCCATGTGGTGAGTTTTCCGCCGACGAGTGTCAACACGGGTACCCCATCCGCGGCTTGCCAGGCGAGCGAATGATCGCGCGAGGTCGCCGCATTCGAGCCCGCATGCGCGGGCAATGGCCGCACACCGCAGTAGTGCGCTGCGATGTCTTCGTTGGTCAATGTGATTCCAAAAACATCATGCACCGATCGCAGCAGGTAATCGAGCTCTTCCGGTGTGGCCGTCACCTCGCCCGGCGAACCGGTGAACGATTCATCGGTCGTCCCCACCAGCACGGCGTCACCAAACGGCAGCACGAAGACTAACCGTCCGTCGTTCGCCTCGGCATACACCGCGTGCTCACCGAGCGCGGCTTTCAGCTCGGCATTCCACGTGACGATGTGGCTTCCCTTCGTTCCGCCAAACAAAGGCGGATGATCGACCCGTAGCGATTGCAACGTGTGGTCACCCCACGCCCCGGTGGCATTCACGATCAGCGTCGGCGTGAGGTCGCGAGATATGCCTTTATCGTCAATCACCCGCAACGTGTTTTGTTCCCAAGCGACAGTCCGCCGCGTGAGAATATCGAGCGGAACGTGTTCCGATGCTGCGATGTGGACCGCATCCGCCAGCAGCGCCAGCACGAATCGTTCGGGGTACAGCATCTGCGCATCGGAATACGCCAGCATGCCGGAGTAACGCTTGCGGTCCACCTGGGGGACACCGGGGTCGGACATCTCGACGGCGGTACTCGACGGAAAGGCTTGCGAACCGCTCAGCCAGTCGTACATCGACAGCCCGATCCGCGTCGGCCAATACCCGCGCGGCACGGCGGGGCCTTCGAGCGCCCGTCCCCATTCGGTGCGGCGTAATCCGAAGAAGCCCATCACCGACCGTCGCAGTCCCGACCAAGATTCCCGCACGGGGATGAACAACCGCAGCGGTCGTACAAACTGCGGAGCCGATGACAGTAGCCGTTCGCGTTCCTGCAACGATTCCCGCACGAGGCTCACGTCGCCATATTCGAGATACCGCAACCCGCCATGAATCAGCCGCGACGATTTCGCCGTGGCCCCGTAGGCAATGTCGTGCTTCTCGACCAACACCACCGGCACGCGCTGCAACAACAACTCCCGTGCAATCGCCACGCCGTGAACCCCAGCACCAAGAATGACAACCAGCGGTGCGGCGCAGTCGGTCACGGGGAACTCGGAGGAAGGGGTTTTAGCCACGAAAAAGCACAAAGGTCACAAAAAAGAATTCGCTATGAGGTGAAGTGGACCCCGTTTTTTAGACCACGGGGCGGGGTTTCTTAGATGGTCTTCAGCGGGGTCGTCGGCGAGTGGTTTGGTAGGCGTGCCAGGGGGTCTGGTTCGCCAGACTCTGGTGGGGGCGTTCGTGGCAATAGTACGTCAGGTACGCCTCTAACCCTTGATGACAATCGGCTCCCGTCGCGTAGTCCTTGAGATAGATATTTTCATACTTCACCGTTCGCCATAACCGCTCGATCATCACGTTGTCGATCGCCCGGCCTTTCCCATCCATGCTGATTGCAATCGACTCCGCGGCCAACCGGCCCGTGAACTCCTGACTTGTGAACTGCGACCCCTGATCCGTGTTGAAAATCTCCGGCCGGCCGTAGCGCAGCGCTTCCTCCAACGCTTCGCAACAGAACTCCACGTCCATCGTGTTCGAGAGCCGCCAACTGAGCACGCACCGGCTGAACCAGTCCATCACCGCCGTCAGATACAGGTAGCCGTGCTGCAACGGCACGTAGGTGATGTCGCAGGCCCACACCTGGTTCGGCCGGGTGATCTCCACACCCCGCAGCAGGTACGGATAAACCTTGTGGCCTATGGCGCGAACGGTCGTTCGCGGTCCCGGTGCAATCCCCTGAAGCCCCATGTTTCGCAGCAATCGCTGCATTTTCTTGCGGTTGACCACGTACCCTTGGCTCGCCAGCCACAGCACCAGTCGACGACTCCCCAGGAACGGATGACGCAGATATTCCTCATCGATCAACCGCATCAGTTGCAAATTCTCAGTGCTCTCCGGGACCGGCTCATAATACAGGTTCGCGCGATGCAGACCCAACAGTTCGCACTGACGACGCACGCTCAGGCCGCGATGACCAGGCTCGATCCACGCACAACGCTCAGCCACCGTCCGCGGCCACTTTTTTTTTGACCCAGTCCAACTCGATCTTCAGCCGACCGATCTGCTCGTATAGCTCCGCCGAACTCGGCTCCTCCGTCGTTGCCTTCTTCGCCGCGCCCGACTCGAACACCGTCGCCGCTCCCTCCAGGAGTTGCTTCTTCCACAGCGTGATCTGCGTCGGATGCACCTTGTGTAACGCCGCCAACTCGCTCACCGTCTTCAACCCGCGAATCGCCTCCAAGGCCACTTTCGCCTTGAACGCTCCCTCGAACAACCGCCGCTTCCGAGGCATCGTCTTTCCCTTCCAAGAAATCCTTCCACGATGCCCCCGTTCTCGCCCGTTCAACAACGCCTTTCCATCTAACCCCGTGGTCTAAAAAACGGGGTCCACTTCAGAGGGTCGCCGTGCAGCCAGCGCTCGCCGAAGATTCTCCATCGCTTCATCGAATTCGAGAGGGATCGATTCACCACGGTCGTAGGCCGCTACACGGCGATGAATCTCATCAATCCACTCGGCGTGAATCTCGTCATCAATGCCCATTCCCGATTCCAATTCGGATAGGGTTTGATCGGAATTCTCGTCGTGATCCAGGGGGGCATCGAAGAACTCCATCAACGAATTCCTTTTGTGTCTCTTGTGCCTTTTCGTGGCGAAAACTTTTCTCTTCGTTATCCGCCCAGTAGTGTGCGTTGGACGAATTCGATGGCGTGGACGCAATCTTCGCCGCGGTTGTTGCCGCGGGTGCGGACGGCGGTGAGCCAACCGGCGTATTCCATTTCGCTGAGCAGCGCGAGGAGTTCCACCCAATCGACGGCTCCCTCGGTGAGGGCGGTTTCGTCGCCGCCGCCGTCGAGCATTCGCACGCCGTCGCGCAGTTGGACGTGCGTGACCAGATCGCGCACCCCGCGGAGCGATTCCGTCGAGGATCGCCCCGTCATGGCGTAGTATGCGGGATCGAAGTCGATGCCGATCGGTCCCGTTTTCACGTCGCGCAGAATCGTGCCGACGTCTTCCGCGCCGTCACCCACGGGCGTCCAGGCCAGTGCCACACCGACATGGTTCGCATACGTGGCGAGATCTTGCAGCATCTCGCGCAACAATTGTTGATCGGCAACACGATCGGGATGCGGCAGCTTCCCCAGCGGGATGCACATCAGGGAACAACGCAGCGAATGGGTGAACTCCATCGCCGTCCGGATCGCGGCCAGCTTGCGGTCCAATTCCATTTGATCGTACAGCGGACGCTTCAACGGGAAGACCGTCGAACTGACTTTCAGCCCGGTTTCTGAAAGCTGGTGCATGAAATCGCGGAGACCGGTGCTCGACAGTTGTCCGGGAACAATTTCGGATCGGACATCGAATTGAACGCCCTGGGCCCCCGTGGCGGCAATGGCCGGCCAATCTTCCCAGGGAGTACGGCCCCAACAGCGGGTGGCAATCGCCAGTCGAAATCGTGACAGCATGCGGTTTGATCAATAGCAGGAAGGGAACCACGGAATACACGGATTACACGGAAAAGCAGGAAGATGTCATCAGGCATGGCAAGAACAACGTCTTACATTTTTCACTGGGAATTCGCCGCATTTCCTGCCTCATTCCGTGTGGTCCGTGTATTCCGTGGTTCCTCCCCGTCTCCTGGAATCGTCATAACTGCCAACAACGTTCCGCGACTTCAATCCGTCCAGTCTTCGGCTGAACATGCCGATAGAGACCGAACTGACCGACGCCGTCGATTCGAGTCTTCCATCATGATACCGCTCTGCTGGCTGCTGTGTCAGTGCTGGGGAGCCGCGGTCGATTCAGAGGCCCTGCTGTCGCCGACGGTTCCCGTGGTGCGCTATGAATTCAGCGCCAAGGACGACATCGATCTCGATGGCGACCCGGATGACTGGGTCCGCCGCAAAGGGGCCGGATTTCCCCGCTACGTCGGTATCGGCATCGACAGCACCGTCGGGCATCGGGACCGCGCCAGCCTGCGCATCAAGGCGAACGGGGGTGCCGCCGCGATCTATTCCCCGCCCACGCGGGTGGACGGACTCCACACGTATTATCTCGAAGGCTGGGTCAAGGCCGCGGGCCTCCAGCGCGATGCCGCGATGGTTTCCATCTCGTTGCTGAATCATCGCCGCGAACGGATTGAACGAAGGCTGTCGCGACCGGTGCTCGATACCGGCGGCGAATGGGTGCAGGTACGGATCGGCCCCCTGACTCCCGATCCGAGCGTCCATTTCGCGGTTCTGGGATGCCATCTTGCACCGGGGAGCGAAGACCTCCGCGACATCAAAGCCCAGGTCTGGTTCGATGAGCTGGTGCTGGGGCGGATGCCGCGACTCGAACTGAATAGTTCGTTCTTCACGCACTTTCTGAAGCCGGACGCCCCGCTGAAATTGTCGAGCCGCGTGAGTGGTTTGGATGCGGGTCATCAATACACGCTGGAGTATTTTCTACGCGACGCCAACTCCACGGTGCTGGCGAACTCGATGAATCTTCTGGAAGCCGACGGTGCGAATGCCGAAGGGGGAAGCCCCGCAGCGCCATCGTCGCCGCAGACGGTCGAGTGGAACCTCGACAAGCAACCGGAGGGATTTTATCAGGTCGAAGCCGTGCTCCGTCGCGACGACCGCGTGGTAGCCCAGCAGCAAACCACCGTCGCTGTGGTGGAACTCGTTCCCAAGGAGAAGGTTCGCGCCGCGGGCGAATTCGGCTGGTCGTTCACCAACGAAATTCCCCAGGCCCAGCGGGAAGAATTACCGCAAGTGGCCATTCAAGCCGGCATCAACTGGGTGAAGTATCCGTTGTGGCAAGTCGCACGGATGGACACCCCTCAGGAAGCCGGTGAAGTCGCCACGATGTTCGATCGTTTGTCGTCCGTCGGCGTCCGCTCGGTCGGCGTCCTGAGCGAGCCCCCGCCAGCCATTCGCGTCAAGTTCGCGCGCGACTGGCAAGGCGTCAGCGAAGTTTTCAACTTGCCGACCGGCTTCTGGAAGAGCAGCCTCGAACCGGTGATCGCCCGGTTTTCTTCGAACGTCCACGATTGGCAACTCGGCGGCGACAATGACACCAGCTTTCGCGGACTGTCGTCATTACCGGCCACCATTGGAACCGTACGGCAGGAAATCCAGCGGATCAGCATGGTGGCGCGGGTCGGCATTCCGTGGAATGCGAAGGACCCGCTGCCTCCCGGCGTTCCGGTGGCCTTTTTGTCGGTGAATCATCATGGCGATACGAGTGGGGCTGGCGAAACGGGAAAGCTGGCGACCCGCCGCATGGCCACCTGGGAAACGATTCGCCTTTCCACATTGCCGGATAAAGACATCTCGACCCGCGCCGGAGCGTTGGCTCAAGCACTGATTGCGGCGAAGGTCCGGAAATCCCCCGCCATCTTTGCGACCGATATTTTTCATCCCCGTTCCGGTCTGCTCCAGCCGAACGGTGCTCCCGCGGAACTCTTTCTGACATGGAGAACGGCGACACTGGCCCTGCAGGACGCGGAATACATCGGCAGCTTCATCCTCGCCAAGGGAACACCGAACGCCGTGTTTATCCGCGACGGAGAAGCGATCGTCGCCATCTGGAATTCGGCACCGGTGTCGGAATCGCTGTACTTTGGCGATCAACCGTACGCGCTCGATGTGTGGGGCCATCGCACGCCCTTATCGTCCGATCCCAAAACCGGCGAGCAAACCGTCGAAGCGGGAACGTTGCCGATCTTCATTTGCGGCGGTCGCGAAGCCGTCGCCCGTTGGCGTATCACCACGCAATACGAAAATGGCCGGATGAAAAGTGAGTACGGCGATCACAAAGACGCCATTGTCGGGGTCAACACGTTCTCGCAAGGCGTGAGTGGCAAGATGACGTTGATCCTGCCGAACGAGTGGGAAGCCGACGCGCGCGAATGGCCGATTCAGCTTGCCGCCGGTGAAGCGTTTCGATTGCCGGTGTACATCAAGCTGCCACAGAATGCGCGGCTCGGCTCGCAGATGACGATCCTCGATTTCGACATCGTCAGCGATCGTCCGCGGCGGTTTCGCGTCTACCGTCCGTACCAGGTGGGAACCGATGACGTCACCATCAAAGTGAACGAAACGGAACTTCCCGACGGCGGCCTGGAAATCGAACAGATTGTGACCAATCGGACTTCGCCACCCGAAGTGCTCGATTTCCGTTGCACGTTGTTCGTGCCGGGTGAACGTCGGCAGAAACTTCTGCTCACCAAGCTGGGGCAGGGTGAAGACCGCAAGTTCTATCGGTTGCCGAATGCGGCCAAACTGCGTGGGAAAACGTTGTGGCTGCGGCTCGAACAGGACGGCGGCCGGCGAATCATGAACTATCAATGGACGATCGGCCAATCCGCGGATCATCCGAGCGATCCCACCGTAACTACGCCGCGATCGTAAAGCCCCCACGATCACGCTTCCGGCAACCACAGCGTTGAGGTTGTGGTCGCGGGCTGCACACGTGGTGACCGGCGGGCTTTCATGCGGACATACGGCGGGGCGAATCGGCCGCGGTGTCCGAAATGACCGGGGGCGGCTTTGTAATCGGCCCGGCTCGGTTCGCGCAGGTCTTCAATCACGAACCCCGACCGGCACAACTCCCCCACGAGTTGGTCCCACCGGTGCAGAAATTCGGTCGCCCCGCGCTCACGATAGGAACGATCTTCCAGTGGCGGCAACGGTCCCTGATGGTAGTATTCCAGCCCGATGACATAACGGTCCCGCGCATCGCGCTGGGCGATCTGCAACGAGACCGGTTGTTTGTGCTGGCAGATGTAGATGCCGCCATCGCGCGTGACCCGGGCAATCTCGCGATACACCGCGGCGATGTCGGGAACGTAGCACGTGCTGACGGGTTGATGGACGATGTCGAAGCTCGCCTCGTCCAACGCGGAAAGATGATCCATCGAGGCTTCGAGCGTCCGCAGCGTCAACCCGCGGCGATCCGCTTCCCGGTGATCGAGCCGTAACATCCCGGGGCTGATGTCGACCACGGTGACCCGCGCCCCGGCGGTCGCATACAGAATCGATTGCCATCCCCCCGCGGCGGCGAGACAGAGGACGTCGAGTCCCGCCACACTCTTCGGCAACCATCCACGACTGTCGAGCGTGCCGAGTGGGTTCGCGCACTCTTCGTCGGTGGCCACTTTGGAAAACGGGCTGCCCTCCGCCAGCCGATCCCACGCCGCCCGATTCGTCGCCTTGTACGTGGAATCGTTCTCGGCCATAAACTCAACCGTATTCACTTGCGAAACAAACGCATTTCATGAGCGGCACGGCGCTACCCGCCGGTTCCAGACAGCAGAGAAGAACGGCGGCTAGCGCCGTGCCGCTCACACTTGTTGAACCAGGGCCGTGGCAAACGTCACCAGGTCGTTCCGCGCTTCGGCGGTCCGTTCGAGGACATCGAAGCGACCGGCCTTTTCGCACAACTCGCTGAAGGCGGCGGCGAAGTCTTCGTCGCCAGTGAGGAGATATTGTTCTGCAATCGGAACCGCATCTGCGAACCGATCGATGCGCACGAGCAGGTCGACGATCACGTAAGCAATCAAGGCCTGATCCGGCGGATCGGGTTCCGCGGCGAGTTGCTTCTGGAAGTAACCCAGCGCGGCGTCCCGGTCGTCATTCATCAGCACTTTGAAGAACTCACGGTGAGCCGGGTAATAATCCTGGAACGGTGGCTCGCCGGCATACTGAAACTGCGGGGCCAACTGGCTGGCGTACTCGGTGAGGTCACACGCCAGGTCGAGTTCTTTCGATCCGGGGGACAACGACCGCGCGAACCGCACCGTGGCGTGCAGATGGGACACATCGATGTGGTAGTTGTTTTCCGCGAACAGCCATTCACGGCCGGCACACAGTTCCCGCAGTGTCTTTGCCGGCGGGGCGAACGGCATCTTCTGACTGACTTCGCGCTGCACGGAGCCCAGCAGTTCGCCATGCAGCGTCTGCACCATGAGCGCGGCACACGCCGTACGGTCTTCCGGGGGCATGCGCGCGAAGGCTTGATCGAGAGCCGTGATCGTGCTGCAGGTCCCATGCGTCTTCAGCATGATCTGCACACCCTTCACGGGATGCACGTTTTTGAACAATGCCAGCTCGAGCATTTCCTCCGAGGCTTCGCTCGTTTCCCGCGGGATGACAAACGTCTCGACGGCATCGCGAATCGGCTGCGTCTCGCGGATCGCATGGAAATAGATGAACGCCTGCGACGGCTTGTGATCGGCGAGCAACAACTGGCCGACTTCCCGCGCGGCAGTCATGTACGTCTTTTCGAATTCATCGCGGCGGTCCGCGGGGACATCTTCGAACGATGTCGGTTTGCCGAGCGGCAAGCCCATCGCCTGCTTCTTCTGCAAGCAGAGGGCATCGAACAGTTTGTGATAATCCTTGCGCTCCCGCAGCACCGTGGCGAGACGATCGAAGATTTCGGTGCCGGACGATTTGGTACGCAGGTCACGCAGATCTTGAAACGGCGAATCGGACATGGTCCGCGGGCTTCCTGTGCAGGAGTTCGATTAATGTTCGCAGCCGCAGCCACCACCGCCGGTTCCGCAACCGCCGCCGGACGGGGCGATGACGACCAATCCCTCGGCCGAGACCGGTTGGACTTCGATCAGTCCCAACCCCGCCGCCGCGGCTTGCAGCGCGAGCTTGGTCGAGTCCGGTCCCCGTTCGCAGAGGACGTACAGAATTGTCTTCTGACCATCGATCGTTTCTTCCACGTCGAGCAGTTCGATCTGCAACTCCCAATCGGTAATCCGCTGGGTCCACACGCCGAAGGCTTGCTCACAGCGCTGTCGGGACTGTTGGGCCTGCAAGAGGTCGGCATCACTCGCGCGGCGGAGAATCTCGAATTCGATCTCATCCACAGCGGCGACGGAGCGTTCGCGCTCGAGCAACGTTCCGAGTTGTTCGCCGCGATGCGTCTGCACCACCACCGCGTTGCCGCGCGTCAGTGCCACGCCGGCATCGACCACGCAGCGTGCCACTTCCGGTGTCGTGCCGTAACGCACCAGGTAAACCAATCGAGACGCGGAGTTGTCCATGTCACCTCGCTGCGGGAAATGGAAACCGACGACGGGCTGTCGCCGAAGTTCCGGGAACATATCAGTATCGGTCACAGTGCCGCAGCGAACAAGGGAGTCGCCGCCAAATCGCCCTGTTCGCAGTGTCGCGATTTCCCTAAAATCCGGGAAACATCAGGACTGAACCGATGAACCATGTTTTCTCGTGGCGTTGTCTGCTCTTCGCGCTCGGCATGACCGCCGGGTGGCTTGCGCCCGAGAACTGCGCGACGGCGCAGCAGCGGCCCAAGGTGAAACTGGCCGTTCTGCAAAAGAATCACGCCGAATTGCACGAACGCTATGTCCTGCAACTGGACGAACTCGCCAGGTTCTGCACGCAGAAGAACCTGCCGGACGGCATCGCGGAAATCCGCAAATACCGCATGGCTCCGCAGGGGGCGATGATCAAGATGGTGACGCTGCCGCAAGAATTTCAGCCCGCGTTACCGGCGGAAATGTCGCCCGAAGACCGGGAGTGGCAAACGAAACTGCGGTTCGAGCGGGAGAAATACGCCACCGAACTCTACAAGTTGTCGCGGCGGGCGCTCGATTCGGGTTACTTCGGATACGCCTACGATCTCATTCGCGAAATCGCGCACCATGATCCCGACCACGAAAAAGCGCGCGAGTTGCTGGGCTACGTGGCTTACGAAAAGCGATGGGTCACGCCCTACGCCAAGACGATGATGCTGAAGGGTTTCGTCTGGAACGACCAGTTCGGATGGATCGAACGCAAGCACGAAGCCCGGTATCTCAACGGCGAGCGGATCGTCGATGGCCGGTGGATGTCGAAAGAAAAAGAAGCCGAGATTCGTCGCGACTTCCGTCAGGCGTGGGAAATCAAGACCGACCATTATCTGATCAAGACGAATCACAGTCTCGAACGGGGCGTGGAACTCGGCCGCGCGCTGGAGGATTTTCACGACTTCTTCCATCAGACGTTCGTGGGCTTCTTCAACGAACCCGAACATCTGCAGAAGAAATTCAATGGGACCGCCAAGGCAAGCAGCCGTTTCGTCGAGCCATTTCAGGTCCACTTCTATCACACCCGCGGAGAATATGTTTCACGGCTCAAACCCCACTTCCCGGACATCGACAAGACCAACGGCATCTACCTAACCACCGGACCCGCCGGTCGCACCGCGCACTTTTATTTCGACCCCGACGGCAATCACGAAGCGACGTTGTTTCACGAAGCGACGCATCAGTTATTTTACGAGAGCCATGTGCAGCATCGGCCGATTGCGGAGAAGGCGAACTTCTGGATCATTGAGGGGATCGCGTGTTACATGGAGTCGTTTCGCCGCGACAAGGGCGAATTCAGCATCGGCGACCCGCATTACATCCGGTTCGTCGGCGCGCAGGCCAACTTCATCAACTTGAAGTATTACGTCCCACTGCAGGACTTCACCGAGATGGGCATGCAGGCGTTTCAGTCGGCCCCCATGCTCGCGAAGAACTACACGCAAGCGTCCGGGCTTGCCCACTTCTTCATGCACTATGACGGCGGCCGCTACCGCGACGCGCTGGTCACGCATCTCGCCGATCTCTACAGCAACAACGCCCGCAAGCGCGAAAGCCCACGCGGCCTCGATGAACTGACCGGCGAATCGTTCCCCGACCTCGACCGTGCCTACGGCGATTATCTGCGGGAACTCGCCAAAGTCGCGATGGCCGCAAAAGTGCAGCCGTAAAAGTGCCACACGGGATGATTTCCAATGCACACCGAGGTTCGTGTCCTCTGCTGTCCCGATTGTGGGACGACACTTAACGAGACCGTTCTCCATAGTGGATTTCAATCGGCAAGCACATCGATTGGTCCCCCGACGATTTCCTGTCCCAACTGCGGTCTGCTGGTCACCACGGGCAAATCGGAATGGAGGGAGAAATCGATCTTTCAGAAGGCGTGGCTCATCATCACCCGGTTGATGTGGTTTTGTGCCAGTGCGTTTTTCCTTGGAAGCCTCTGTGGCATTGTTGTCGCTTTGAGTTTGCATGAAGCCGGATGGATTCGCCGAATCGATCGACAGTTTTGTTTTGAAGTCGTCCTCAGTATTTCGTCACTGTTGGTCGCGATCTTGTTCTTCGCAAACGTGATCCGCGAGATCCGCGAATCGGAGCGACGCATCGCGAACAGAAGCGCGGATGAAATCAATTAACGTTGCGATGAAGACGTCGTGCGTCCGTGGATGTAGACATCTTCGCCGACAGTAACGATGGTGGGGTGAAGTAATGACGGCGTGTTCGGAATCCATTCGCCGCCGATGCCACCGAGCGGCGACGGGGCTTCCGCACCGCCAATGAGTTTCGGGGCGATGAAGATGTGGTACTCGTCGATGAGGCCGGCATCGAACACGCGGCCGAGCAACTTGCCGCCCCCTTCGATGAGGACGTGCGTCATGGAGCGCTGGCCGAGAATCGACAGCAGTCCTTTTAATGGGAAGCCGTGCTGGTTGTCGTGCGGTAACGATAATCGTTCCACACCCGCGGCTTCGATGGCGGCGGTGTGATCGGGCGTGAGATGATCTGCCACCAACCACAGGACGGGGGCTTCGCGCGCGGTCTGCACGAGTTGCGATGTGAGCGGCATGCGGGCCTGCGGATCGATCACCATGCGGGTGGCCGTACGCGGTCCCGGAGGACGGGCGGTGAGCAGCGGATCGTCGGCGAGGACGGTGCCGATGCCGACGATGATCGCATCCATGCGGCCGCGCAGTTCATGCACTTTCGCGCGGCTTTCGGGCCCGGAAATCCATTGCGAATGGCCTGTGCGCGAGGCGATCTTGCCGTCGAGGGTCATCGCCCATTTGGCATGCAGCCACGGACGCCGTTCGGTCATCCAGCGGACAAACGGGGCTGTTAAGGCCCGGGCTTCGGCTTCACAGAGACCGACTTCGACCTCGATCCCCGCGGCCTTGAGTTCGGCGATGCCCTCTCCGGCGACACGCGGGTTCGGGTCGGACATGGCGATCACGACGCGCTTCACCCCGGCGGCAATCACGGCCTGGCTGCATGGAGGGGTCTTGCCGAAGTGACAGCACGGTTCGAGCGTCACATACAGCGTTGCCCCGCGAGCGGACGATCCCGCTTGTTCGAGCGCATGCACTTCCGCATGCGGCCCCCCGTAGCGCTGATGCCAGCCTTCACCGAGACATTGCCCGACGTCATCAACGATCACGGCACCGACCGGGGGGTTGGGTTCCACGCTACCCAGCCCGCGGGCGGCGAGCGCGAGCGCGTGCTGCATGGCCGCGACGGGAGTGGCGAACGGCGTCATGAATTCGACAACGACCCGCCCGCGTGTTTCTTGGCGGCCCACCAGAGTTGCCAGAGACGTTCGTCGTAACCGAAGTCTTCGTGGGTCAATTTTTGCAGCGCGGCACGCACGTCGGCGTTCTGATGTTCGACCCGCACGAGCACGACCTTCGCGATCGTATTCTGGGCCGCATTCGGCGAGTTGATGAACACGGCCCCCTGCGGCATCTGGCCGGTGCGCATCGCGGCTTCCACATCGGCGGGTAATGCAGTGCCCTGGGCGAACGTGCCATTGGTGCCGAAGGAATAATTCTGGCCCGTCCCACCGGGGACACGGACTTCGTACTTGTGCGCGGTGACCAACGCATCAATCAACTGCGGGACACTTCGTTCGTCACCGACGCGGACCAATCCCGCCGCGGCGCGATTCACGACGGCATTGTTCTGGTTCCGCAGTTCTTTGAGAAACAGGGCCTGCACGTTATCGAAGTTCGCTTTGCCAATTCCCTGTAATGCGACGGACCGGACTTCCTGGTCTTCATCGCGGAGTGAAATTTTCGACAACGCCACCGCCGCTTTGATGCCGCCGCTTTGAGTGAGGACCGACACTCCCAACATCCGCAGATCGCGTGCCGCATGTTCCCCCAGGAAGCGTGCGACCGCTGGCGCGGCATCGGCGTCTTTTAACGCTTTCAGTGCCGCCATTCCGTTTTGAGCGCGCGTGGCGTTGTTTCCGGTGACCCATCCCGTCCACAGCCGCACTTTCGGGAACCATTCCTGTTCCCGCTTTAGTTCGTCGGAGGTTTTCTCCAGCAGTTCGTGTTCCTGCTGGGTGATGTATTTGCCGCGGTGTTTGACGTAACCGCGCGCCGTCATGTATTCGTCCCAGTCGACCCACTCGCCATCTTTCCAGACGTGGCCGAGCACCGCGCGGGCTTGCTCGTGATTCGGGTCCAGTTCAATCAACCGCAGAAGCTGCGATTCGCGTTCGGGATGCAGCCCCTTCTGCTTGCACCAGTCGGCGAGTTCCCAACGACCGGCGACCGTATCGGCGACCAGACGGCTGCGGTGCTCGTACTCTTCGACCGCGAGCGGACGGGTCACTTGCAGCGCGACTTGATCGAGCCGCAGGGAGACTTTCGCGCCCGAAAGCAGTTCGATCGCCACATGACCGGGGGCAACGGTTGCATCGCCTTTGACGATTTTGCCGTGGAATTCGACGCCCGATTGCAGACGAACGACATCCCCATGAACCGCGGCGGTGGCCGTGACCCCGGCGAGCAGAGTCCACAAACAGCGCATGAAAGTCTGCGATAAACGCACGATTCAGACCGCCGGCAAGAATTCGCGTCCCAAGATTCCGACACGCGAACGTATCGAACCTTCCCCAGAGTCTATCGTTTGCGCGTAGCTTCCGACAAGACCCTGCTTTTGCAGAAGTGCAGCCTCGACCCCGATCGCGCGGAAAGTGCAGTTACACAAGGAAAAGCCCAGCGCGGGGAACCTGCAGCCAGGCGGTCAGAATGAAGTTCCAAATTCCAGATTCCAAGCTCCAAACAAATTCCAGCGAAGACAGAAATTCCAAACGAGTGCCATCCCTGCTTGGAATTTGGAATTTGGTCCTTGTTTGGAATTTGGCGTTTGGAACTTGGAAGTTCAAATTTCTTCGCACCGTGCGAAGATTCTAACGGTGAGTAGCACGACAGATGGCCCATCCGCAGGCGGGATCGCGATGCCATTGAGATGGTGTGGAGTGCGCTTTGCCGGGTTGCGGGGTGTCGCTTCTTGAGAAAAACTTGCGGTCCGGTTGCGGATTCCGTGGCATTCGCCTCTGGATTCGTCCTGGCGCGACTGGTTAGCATGCGTGGTTCACAATCAATGTGTGACGAATTCCGGAGTGACGCGGACGATTTGCCGCCAAACGCGGGAATTCGTCGCCGACCGGTCGCCTCCGGGTTGGTCCGTGGTAAATTGAAATGGGCCCATGTGTCATCACTGATGTTGCCTTGGTCCTGTGATGGATTCCCGCTCGCGCTGTATCCGTAAGAAAGCCGTTCCCCATGCGATACATTCCCTTCGCCGGGTTGTTGACATGCTGCTGGTTAGCGACTGTGGCCACGGCCACGGCGCAACAGGGGTCGGTCAATGATGGCTTCATCTCGTCCACCATTCTGAATCGCTACGGTCTGGAAACGGCCTGGACGGCTCAGGCGGTGTTGAATCCCTCGCGGGATAAAGTCGCCCATCTGGTTCTCGATGAAGAGCTGCTGTACGTCCAGGCGACCAATGGCATCGTGACGGCTTTCGATGCGGAAACCGGCGTCCGCGCCTGGGCCGTTCGCCTGGGCAGCTTCGACGAACCCAGCTTTCCCGCCGAGAGCAACGAGACCATGGTGATGATCGTGGTCGGCACCAAGATGTATGGCATCGAGAAACGAACCGGCAATATCGTCTGGACCTTGCGGCTTCCTGGCGCACCGTCGACCAGTCCCTCAGCCGATGCCACTCAGGTTTATGTCGGCACGCTCGATGGCAGCGTCTACGCCTACAGTTTGAAGAAGATCAAGGAACTCTATTCGGCACGCAAGCTGCCGCAATGGTCGCACGAAGCGCAGGTCTGGCGTTATCAGGCCTCGAAAGAAATCACGTCTCCGCCGCTGACATCGGGCCGGACGGTGAATTTCGCCAGTCGCGATGGGTCGCTGTATGCCGTCTCGGCGAATCGTCGGGAACTGACGTTTCAGTTTGAAACCGATGCCCCGATTGTCGCGCCCATGGCCCAATGGGGCAATGTGCAGTATCTCGCCTCGGAAGACTACACCTTCTACGCCATCAATGCCTCCAGCGGTCAGGTGATCTGGGAGTTCGTCGCCGGTCTGCCGATTCGGACGTCCCCGGAGATCGTGCGCAACAATTTGTACATTCATCCGGATCGCGGCGGGCTCTACTGTCTGGAAGCCTCGAACGGCACACAGAAGTGGTGGCAACCGCGATTGAAAGAATTCGTTTCGGTAGCGAACGATATTGTGTTTGCGCGCGACGACAATAAAGACATTATTATGGTCGCGGCAGCCGATGGACGGATGGTGGGCCGATTGTCCGCTGGTCGTTTCACGCGCCATGTGAGCAACGATCGCACGGACCGAGTGTACCTCGCCACGGATACCGGCCGGATCGCCGCGATTCGGTTCCGGGGCCGCAATTTCCCGGTCTACCACAAGCATCCGGAGCGCTTGCCCTTGTTGCCGGAATTCGCCCCGGAAACACCCACGCCGCCGGATGCCGACGTCCCTGCCGGAGCCGCTCCGGCAACCGAGGCCGCGCAGTAATGCGGTTTGATTGAAGCGACACAACAGGGAACCCCGGCATGATGCTTCATGCCGGGGTTTTTGTTTTTACCGCGGACTACGGCCATCGCCGTTTGAGCATGGTGACAAGTGCGGTCCTTGCCGACGTCTTTGATTTCTCGAAGCTTTGGAAAATCCATTTCGGTGCTTGGCGGGTGGTGAATCTGCTTTACGGGTGGAGAGTGTGACGACGCGGGCCGGTGAATGACGCTGGCGGCGATCGGTGGAAATGACACGCAATCCCTCGGTATGAAAGTGGAAAATCATGGCTCGGACGACGTTATTCGCGGTGGTGGCAATGGTGGTTTCGATGACGCAAGTGGCTTCGGCTCAGGTGCGGGGTGGGTTTGTCGCCGGTCCGGGCTTCGCCGCGGGCGGGGTGCGGGCTCCGGGGTTTGTTGCCGGTGGGACACGAGCGCCGTTTCAGGCCACTCGCGGGGCCGCCGTCGCCACGCCGTTCCGATCGGCCGGGGTCATGAATACTTTCGGACCACTCGGAGCCGCCTCTGCTCGCGGCTTTAATGGACCGCTGGTCAACGGTGGCCAGGTCAATGCGATTGGTCCCGTGGGAGCCGTGTCCGCCGGTCAAGTCAACGGGTTCGGTCGCACGGCCCAGGGAACCACGATCACCGGCCCCGCCGGCAACTCGCTGCAAGCCGGTCACGTCTCCGGACCCCGTGGCACCCTCAACGCCGTCCACGGACCCGCCGGTAATACCGTTCTCGTCCGCACGCGCTAGTTCGCGACACAACGCCGAGAACTCAGATCCTCGCCGATAACACCAAGACGACGGTCCATCGCGGCCGTCGTCTTTTTCGCCTGAACAACTCCCATGATCTCCGTCTGCGCTCAATCTCAAGGCCCGCAAAGACGGTTGGCGACACCGGTCGGAACCACTGTTATCATACGAGCATTCCAATGTTCTGCGGGCCGATCGATCCGCGCTGCCGTCGGGAAGTCCTTTTTCTTGTGGGCCAGTCATGATGCTCGACACGCCAGAACGGGAACCTGCCGATGGTCCGCAACTCGATCCCCCCGGTGACGCGGCCTCGGAATCGACGCGGTCGTCATTTGCGGTAGATCCCACGGTCACGCCGAACTCGCTGTTTGGTTCTACGCTCTCCATATCCATTGGTACGAAACTGGGTCCGTCAGGGCAATTGCATGTTAAACCGCGGAAAAAGCGGTCCAAATTTGTTCGAGGACGTCCTCGTCCCAGCCGGCGCGGAGTCGTTTGCCGCGGATGTTGTCTTTGACCGAAGTGTCGCGCTGTAAAATGTTGAGCGCCAGGCGGCGCAACGACGCGGAGATGTCCGGGGCGCTGCCGCGGCGAATGCGGCTGGCGTCTTC
>JAKFUG010000010.1 GCA_021732785.1 Planctomycetaceae bacterium | reverse complement strand
GCGAGATCTTGTGATTGAATTCGCGGTTCCGGACGACATGGCCGCCGCCGCGGACCTTGCCAGAGAAGGCCTGCCGATCAATTGGGCGGACTTGGCGAAATGGAACCTGTTGAGCGAACTGCGCGAACTACTGAACAAGATACCGGCCCCCGCTTCGCCGCCGAGCGTGCAATGGCGGTTTGAGTTGGGCCGAAAAGTGTTTTATGAAGGACGGAAGCTCGACAACATCGTCGGGCGCCAATTCGCCCTGCTGAAACTGGTGGCTGAGCGAAATGATTTTGCTGTCGACGTCGGCCTTGTCAGGTCAATTTGGCCACACGATCGGGATGTAACTGACGAAGCCATTAAGGGCGTCATAAAGCGAGCCAATTTGGCACTTGGAAAAAATCGCGTTCCTTGGCAATTGTCACGTGACGGTGAGCGGGTTTTGCTTCTATCCTCAGATTCCAGCGAAAGGCCCAATTCGCGCCCCAAGAAAAAGCGCGGATGACAATCGCACCAATAGCGAGGAGCCGCGTCTTATCGTTGCGCGCTGTCATTCGCAATTGCCACCCCTTTCGGACCGTCGGCCGCTATCCAATGGCCTGCATGATGCGAGCAGCCATCGCAAAATCCCGTTCCGCATAGATCTCTGTCACGCGGGGGTCGGAATGCCCGAGTACCGTTTGGGCGGCTTCAAGCCCATACCGTTCGCGGATCGCTGTGGCGCGAGTATGACGCAGCTGATTGGGTGACCAGCAATGTTTCGCCCGCCACGCGGCTGCCTCCGCTTGCAATCGCTCTTTCTCACGCGATTGTTGGTCCTCGGTGAGCCCTTTTTGCCGGGCGACGGTCCGCCCGGCGTAGCGAAGTTCCTCCGGCATCCCGAACGCGATTTCGCAGCCACGAGCAATGGCCCGATTGTAAGTATCTTTGACATAGCGATCCCGCAGGGCACGCCCCTTGGCAGTCCGCATACGCTGGGACGGTGTCATCGGCGACTGGCGTGCCGCCCGCCGCGCCGCACTCCGTTCGGCCTCCGCCTCCGCCGGTGAGAAACAATACGATTCCGCATCGCGATCGAGATAAGGACCGAGAACGGACTGCCCTTCAGGACCGATAAAGATGCGCCGTTCACGTCCGTGATGTTCGGTCTTGTGCGAGGCCGGTCGATAGGTCCAAACACCGTTCGTGCCCCGAGTGACATCGCAGGGTCGAAGAGCACAGATCTCGCCGGGTCTCGCCCCGCTCAGAAGTTGGAGACGGACCATGTCCGCGACCACGCGGGGGAGGTGCGGGAGGGTGTCGTTCACCGTCCCTTCCGCCACCGGCTGAATCAGATCGGTTTCCCGCGCGGGTGATCGACCCTTTTTTAGCCACGCGACGTGTTTCAGCGCATCGTAGACCGTGGCGGGGATGAACTCCTCTTCCAACCCCCAGGGCAATCGCATGTCGAAGCCTTGTCATTCTCGATGATTTTGTGATTCCATGTGGCTTACAGACATTTGTGGCGAGCGTGCGGGGTGGACCGTCTTGACCACGGACGTGTCCACATCGAAATCTCCCCGGAAAAACCGCGACTTTTCGTTCGATTCTGATTTGAAGTTCTTACGAACCAGCCCGGACATTTTTGCAATCCATCGAGTTCCTCGAACGTCGCCACGGCAAGAGTTACAAATGCCGATGCCTCGTCAGCCCGTCAACGAGCAAAGCCAAGAAGAACCGGCAGCCACCCCACTTGTTTTTCAGAACCGAAGCGCAATCATGGCGATGAAGTCCGTTTCCGACATGCGATTGCCCTGTTCCAACCCCCACCGGAAGACCTGCTTAAGCTTCCCGATCATGCTGTTGATGTACGTACGGGCATGTCCTGCGGCGACCATCTTTTCCCGCACGGCCTTCAAAGCACGGGGGCCGAAGTCGCGAACGCGCGTCGTGCCATGCAGGGCAATCAACGGGCGAAGCGCATAGCGAATGTTTTCCGCGGTCCGCGTCGGCGTACCATCCTTATGGCGGTAGTAGGCATCGGCATGGACCAGATACCGTAGAGCCAGTTCATCGACAGTGAGCGTGTACTGCTCGACCGACTGACGCAACCGCCATTCGGCCTTCAGATCGTTAAATCGCTCTTGGCTTTCCGGAGATCCATGAATGCCGAGATAGATCGATTTACCGTCGATGACCGTGCGAGCCTGACCACTGGCTTTGTGGAGTTGATAGGTCGGCTCGGTCCGCTTCTTGGACATCGTCAGCAGCTCCCTTTGTAAAAAAGGATGGTAGAACCGTGGTAGTCATCCACAGTTCCACGCCGCACTGCTGACAGGCAGGTAGTCGCATCTTGCGACTCGGCAATAAGTTACAGAAATGGGCGATATAGGACTCGAACCTATGACTTCCATCTTGTAAGGATGGCACTCTAACCAACTGAGTTAATCGCCCGGATTACCGGAGTGAGAATGGTCGAGCGTAGTTTACCCTCTGGAAGGACCGGGGGGAACTCGACTCGCCATTTCCCAGCGCGGCGAACCCGCAACCCATGCCGATAGAAACAAGTTCCAAGCTCCAAACAAATTCCAAGGCAGGCAGAAATTCCAAACGAAGAGCGACAGTTCCCCGTTAGGAATTTGGCGTTTGGAATTTGGAACTTCAAAATTCTTCGCGCCGTGCAGAAACTCTGACGGTTCGCGGTACTTAGACCCGCCGATCGACCAAGGGGTTCAGGGCGGCCAAAATCGACTCTTCCCGATGCCGATTCAATTACTTGCTGGCGAGATGCCTCTCGAACCAGGCGGTCATCTCACCGATGGACGCGATCAGATCTTCCCCCGCGAAGCCATGACCGGCGTTCGGGTACTCCACCAGTTTCGCGGTGACCTTCGTGTCTTCAAACGCTTTTTGAATGCGGCGGCTGTGTTCGACCGGCACCAGGTCGTCCTTGGTTCCGGAGAGAATCAGCGTCGGCGGGTCATCGGCCGAGACGTGCATCAACGGCGACAACGCCTTCGCATTTTTCAGATCGAGATCCAACGCAGGAAACTTGTCGTAGGCCGGCAACCGGTCTTTCGTCTCGCGAACCATAATGGTGAGGTCGGTCGGCGGGACGTACGCCACAACGGCTTGCACACGGTCGCTCACTTTCAAAACGGGATCGGTGGCCTTCGGATCACCCTCATCGGAAGCGGTGCCCAACACCAGCGAAAGATGACCGCCGGCGCTCATCCCATACACCCCAATCCGTTCCGGATCGATGCCGTAGTCTTTCGCGTTCAGGCGAATGAATCGCACCGCGCGGCGGACATCGCTGACGGCTTCCGGGATGCCGTACTTCGGGCTGCTGCCGTGCCGGACGGCGAAAACGGTGAACCCTTTGCTGGTCAGCGGGGCGAACATCGCCTGCGCTTTTTCAGGCGGATTCCATCCCGAATACCAGCCGCCGCTCACCATGAACAAAATGCCGACGCCTTTCGCGTTCTCCTTCGGGGTGAAGACATCGAACGTCATGGCGAGACCGTCTTTGTGTCCATACACCACGTCGGGAGTAATCGTCACCGGACCGTCGGCGGCACGGGTGATATTGGTCGTGAGCAGCAGTGTCGCGACGAGCAGCGTTTTTCGCATGGGAGGTCCTCGAGACGAGCGGGAGGCGAAGCGGTGACAAGGGACGCGCTGAATTCCATCTGTATCGAATACCAGTGCCGACGACGTACGGCAAGGGTGGGGATTTCTCCCACCCGAAATCCCTGCATCGCACCGACTGGGCTTCGCGTCTCTGCAAGAGGATGACTACAATCTCATGTTCGCGAAGACCGGGGAGGCAGTTGACCGAACCTCAGTCACGGCATAGAGTTCCCTGACCGCTGTTCGACCGGCCAACCGGAGAATCACGGCCGAACCCCTTCCCCTCAAAACACTTACAACTGACCGAACCGCTGCCTTCGTTTTCGATTGCGGCCGGGACGGCATGATGGCTCCCCGATGACAACACCCGATTCACGGCCGAATGATTCTGACTCGACCGATGCTCCCAGCCGGAAACCCCTGCCGCCGCGGCGATCGGAACGCCCGCCGTCGGGAAATCTGCTGTGGTATCTGATGATCGGGGTGGTGCTGGCGGCACTGGTGTTCTCATTCGGCAGTCGCGGCCGTCGTGGGGAAACCCTTACGGCACAAGTCTTTCTGCAACAACTTCAAGCCGGTGAATTGAACTCGGCGAATGTCTACGAACTGAAATTCTCGCCGGAGAAACTGACGTTCCAGAACACTCCCGCGACACCGGCCGGTCAAACGGCCAGCGCGAAGTCGCAGACGAAAACCTACACCGTCTGGTTGCTGGGGCTCTCCGACAAAACGCGGGCAGACGTCGAAGCCGCGCTGCAGAAGCAATCGATTGCCGGTTGGGGCGGCGGTCCCCCGGATACCGATTACAGCCCCTACATTTCGTTCGTGTTGCTGTTGGCGTTGACGCTCGGCGTGTTTCTGTTCGTCCTGCGCCGGATCGGTGGACCCGGGGCGGCGATGTCGTTCGGGCGCAGCCGTGGCAAGATGTACGCTCAGGAAGACCTCGGCGTCACCTTCAACGATGTCGCCGGGATTGACGAAGCCGTCGAAGAACTCCGCGAAATCGTCGAGTTCCTCCGCACGCCTGCCAAATATCAAGCCCTCGGCGGCCGGATTCCGCACGGCGTGTTGCTCGTTGGTCCTCCCGGAACCGGAAAAACCTTGCTGGCAAAAGCCGTTGCGGGGGAAGCCGGCGTGCCGTTCTTCGGGCTGTCCGGCTCGGATTTCGTGGAGCTTTTCGTCGGCGTGGGGGCATCGCGCGTGCGGGACTTGTTCGCGCAAGCCGTGCAGCGGGCACCGAGCATCATTTTCATCGACGAATTGGACGCCATCGGCAAACGCCGCGGTGAAGGTGGTCCCGGCAATCACGACGAACGCGATCAAACACTTAACGCTTTGCTCGTCGAAATGGACGGCTTCGCATCCGATCAAAGTGTGATTGTGATGGCGGCGACCAATCGTCCGGAAACGCTCGATCCCGCATTGATGCGTCCGGGCCGTTTCGATCGGCACGTCATCGTCGACCGGCCGGATATCAAAGGCCGCGAACAGATTCTGAAGGTCCACGCCGCACGCGTCAAAATGGACGACGAGGTGAACCTGAAGTACCTCGCCAAGTTGACGCCTGGTTTTGTCGGGGCCGATCTTGCCAGCCTCGTGAATGAAGCGGCGCTCCTTGCAGCACGCAAAGGGAAGACCCGCGTGACCATGCCCGACTTTGAAGAAGGCATCGAACGCGTCATCGCCGGTCTCGAAAAGCAGACGCGGATCATTTCCGAGGAAGAAAAAGAGCGCGTGGCTTATCACGAGATCGGTCACGCGCTGGTGGCCTGTTCGTTGCCGCACGTCGATCCGGTCCATAAGGTCTCGATCATCCCGCGGGGGATGGGTGCCCTCGGTTACACGCTGCAACGTCCCGAAGAAGACCGGCAGCTCGTCACGCGCACCGAACTCGAAAACCGGATCGCGGTGATGCTGGGAGGAACCGCCGCCGAGGACATCATCTATCAGGAATGCTCGACCGGCGCGTCGAACGATCTGCAACGCGCCACCGACATGGCCCGGCGGATGATCACGGAGTTCGGTATGAGCCCCAAGCTCGGCCGCGTCCATTACAGCGAAATGAAGCGGTCGCCGTTCCTGATGGGTGCCATGCCTGCCGCGGGCGAACACGTTCACAGCGAAGAGACGATTCGCGAGATTGATCTAGAAATCAAGCGGTTGATCGACACCGGGTATTCCGTCGCGCACACGGTGCTCAGCACGCGTCGCCCGGCGATGGAACACCTCACCCGCGTGCTGCTCGAAAAAGAAGTCATGGACGCCACGCAACTGCGCGACGTCCTCGACCAATACAAAACCGGCCCGCAACTCGCCCCGGGCACCGGTCTCGGCTTAGGCCACAAGCCTGAAACCACGCCGTGGGAGGTTCCCCCGGCGAGCGACACCACCAGCGTGACGGGGTGAAAAGGACCAAGTTTTGCCGCTCGAAATGGTCTCTTGAAGAAGCCCAGGGATTCCGCTCCCTGGGCTTCTTCGTTAAGCCCGGCGATCAGAATACGGTTCACACTCCGTGCGAACGCCGAGCCCCTTTGGAGCGAACCCGATGCCCCGTCCGCAATGGATTGTGTTTGACGCCGTGGGAACCTTGATCACGCCGATGCCGAGCGTGGCGGAAGCGTATGCGGCAGTGGGGCAACGGTATGGTGTCGCGCTTCCCGTGGATGTGATTCGGACGCGATTTCGTGACGCCTTTCGCACCAGTGAAACGGCGTGCTTCGCGATGAATCGCCGCGGGCGCACCTCCGAGGCGGAGGAACTCGCCCGCTGGCGCTGGATCGTGCAAGCAGTGCTACCGGAAGCGAACAACCCTGAAGCATGTTTTTCGGACCTGTGGCAACACTTCGCGGACCCGCAATGCTGGCGGTGTTATGACGATGTGGCCCCGGTGCTGCGGGAACTCAACCGGCTGGGTGTCGGCATCGCGATGGCCTCCAATTTTGATCAGCGCCTGCAACACGTGTGTGACGGTTTGCCGGATCCGAAGGGGATTGATCGCGTGTTTGTCTCGTCCGCGATCGGGGCTCGAAAACCGGACCCGTTATTTTACCATCTGGTGGCTGAACAATTGAATGTGCATACCGATGCGCTGCTGATGGTCGGCGATGACCTGGAATGCGATGTCATCGGCCCCCGGCAGTCCGGTTGGCAAGCCCGCCTCCTTCACCGGGAGGCCCCATCGACCGCAGAAAGCTGGTCATCGCTGCATGAACTGCTGCCGTGGCTGGGTGCGTTCTCAGGTCGTGGGTCTGGTTGAGTTCAAAGGCGTCGGGGCAGGGGCCCCGACCTATAGGTGTGAAAACAACTTGAAATCATAGGTCGGGGCCCCCGCCCCGACTCTTCAAACTGACTCACGACCCGTTCCCCGCTATGCAGTCGCCACCGGCTGACGGCGAACGATGACCAGCGTCGTGTCATCGGGTGGGACCGCCAGTTCGTGGAACGTCTGCACCGCCGCGGCGACGACATTCACGATCTCGCTCGCCGATTCGTGACGATGTTCGCGGACAAGATCGAGCAAGCGGGCCACACCGAACATGCTCCCGGTGTGATCGATGACTTCGATGACGCCGTCGGTCCCCATCAGCATCAGATCGCCTGGCGCGAGACCCACCGCGAGTGACGACGAGGCCGCGTGCAGACGGGGAAATCCCAGCGGCGTTGAAGTGGCGTTCACCTTCTCACACTGTCCGGTCAGGGCGCGCACGATGTACGCCGGGCCGTGTCCGGCATTCCACAAACGCGCCGTGTGTGCCTGCGGATCGACCGTCGCGCAGAGGAACGTGATGAACCGGCCGGTGCTCAAATCGGGCTCGATGCTTTCGCGCAGAATCTCAACGAAGGCCTGCGGATCGGACTCGGTTTGGGACAACACGCGGGCCATTGCTCGAACGGAGGCCATGAGCAGCGCCGCCGCCAGACCGTGACCGCTGACATCGCCGATCACAAAACTCCAGTGGCCATTCTCCTGGGGCAGCCAGTCATAATAGTCGCCGCTGACGAACTCCGCCGGCTGCCACCATGCGGCAACCTCGTAACCGGGAATGATCGGCAAGGCGGACGGCAGCAACGAGCTTTGAATCTTTCGGCCGGTTTCGAGGGTCTGCCGTAATGCCGCATGCTGGCGAGCCTCTTCTTCAAGTCGACAGCGTTCCAAAGCAATCGCCACGTGCGCGGCAAAGGCCCGCACGAGCTGTTCATCCAGGGCGTCGAATCCGTCAGGCTTGTTCAACAGTTGCAGCACACCGAGCAAGCGACGATCGGGCACCGACAACACTGGCGCGGCAAGGATATTCTGCGTCCGAAAGCCGGTGCGGCGATCCACGGAGGGATCCCAGCGGGCATCCTGATGCGGGTCGGGAACACACAACACTTCCAGGGAAGTCGCCACCCAGCCGATAATGCCGCGGTCAAAGGGATGCCGGATTTCCGCAATTTCGAGTTCCGTCACCACGCGCGTCAGTAATTCCCGTTTATCGTTGTCGGCGAGAAAGAGGCTCGCGCGATCGCACCCCACGGCTTCGCAAACGCCTTGCGTGGCAATCCGCAAGATGCGTTCGAGATCGTGTTCGACACCGAGCCGGACCGCGATCTCAAGGAGTCGGGTAAGGCTGCCCAGACGCGGGCTGTCGACTGGTAGAAATGACTCATCCACGTTGAACGACTTACATTCTGACGGACTGAACAAGAGCATGCACTGTCTCGCACGAACGGGGGAAAAGCCATCCCTCCGAGTGGCGCAACGGACGGCATCACGAATCGATGGGACTCGTGAATCCTTCCTTCGCAACCGCCGTGCCGTTGAACGTCAGCCGGGCATCGAGCCACTCGGGATCGACAAATCGCCGAAACAACCAGCGGAAGGCACGTTCCACTTCGGCCTGCTGCGCTTCCGTGAGGGGTTCCGTCCAGAGGCCTCTTCCGACAAAAAACTGGCCAGGCCAACCGTATTGTTTGGCGAAGACATTGAGTCGGTCCTCCATTCGAGACCACCAGACATGCCCATAGAGTTCACCAAATTCGAGAAGGGTTCGATCGAACCGATCAAGTGTGGGTTTGGGGACAAACGGCTCATCGGTCATGATGGCGATGGAATGATCAGCACTTTGACGGAAGCCATAAATCGACGCAACAGCGATGACAGACGCGAGAGATCGCTGGAATTCCGTCGGGAAACTGAGGATGTATGTTGATTCGCCGCAGACTAATCCCATCAACAGCCATCCCAGAAGTATCACCAACGCTCTCAAACGGCCGAGAGCGTAATTCCCCATCGCCATGATGAGGACCACGCCGTACATCACAATGGCGGGCGTTTCTAATTCCAGCGACCGGGCGAACCGCGTGGCGAGACCGACCGAAATTGCGGGCCAGCACAAGACGGCGAACATCGGCAGCAGCACGAAGAACGGCCAAGACCGGCACATGGGGCGTCGGGCTCCGAGGCTTGCCAGCGGCGGGCTCAGCACGGCGACGGCGGTGAAGTAATCGACATAGCTCACCAAGGCGACGTGGCCGCCGAGTCGCAAACCCCAGCCGACAAGTGCCGAGGACCACGCCACCCAGGCCCACGGCAATACGGTTGTGAGTGAGGTCTGCCTCACAATCGGACGCAGGCGCACGAGTCCGATCGCCGCGAGCAGCAGCGTCCCGGCATCGAAATAGATCAGCAGTCGGGGAAACATGGGCAGGAAATTTGATGCTTCTTAAATCCGGGTTATGAGCAAAAGTCTACCTCTTGGACTCCTGGAAATCCCATTCATGAATTTCGATGCTTCCGGTGCGCCTGCTTCTGCTGACAGACGTGACAGAAAAGTCAGCGCAATGGGAATTTTGCAGCGGTTAAAGTCGTCAAAAACGGCAACCTCTCACCCAGAAGCGGCAGTCTCCGAATTCATTTCATCTTTCCTAGTCTTTTCAGTCGCCGCGATCCGAAATCTTAGGGCAGTGAAGCAAAGGTCTTCCGGTCCGACTGCCAACCGTCTGGATGATGTGTCCCGATGGGGTGATGGCAAAGGGCCTCACGTTCCCTACCGCTTGGATATCGAGGAGTTTTGAGATGAAGTTCGCATGGATTACCGCTGCCCTTGTGTGTTTCGCCAGCCTGAACAGCGCCGATGCCGGCCTGTTCGGTAAGCGAGCAAGCTGCTGTGCCCCGGCCCCGAGCTGCTGCTCGGCCGCCCCGACTTGTGCCGCTCCTGCGGCTTGTGCCCCGACGTGTGCCGCTCCGGCTGCCTGTGCTCCTGCTCCGGTCGCTTGTGCTCCGGCCGCTCCTTCTTGCTGTGCTCCGGCTCCGGTTGCCTGTGGCAATCCTTGCAACACCTGCTGCAAGCCGAAGAAGTGCGGTCTCCGCGACATGTTCAGCAAGATCCGCATGCCGAAGATGAAGAAGAACCGTTGCTGTGCTCCGACGAGCTGCTGCAACGCCGCTCCGACCTGCTGTGCTCCGGCCGCTTGTGCTCCGACGTGTGCCGCTCCGGCCGCTTGTGCCCCGACGTGTGCCCCGACGTGTGCCGCTCCGGCCGCTGCCTGCTGCCACTAAGTTCGGCCTGGATTAACCCGCCCTCGATTCTCACCGCCGGGCCGCAACCCGACGACGGATGCGAGACGGGAACGTGAGACGGTGTCTGGGGGAGTGCTGAACTCCCCCAGGCAAGTCTCTCACAAACGACAGAGATGGACATCTCAAGAGGTGACGTGTTCCTTCGGGACCGTCGCCTTTTTTCGTTTGATCAGTTAAGGGTTGAGAGTCGAAGGTTGAGAGTTAGAGGGTGTTCTTCCGCGCTCGCGCTTCGCAGAATCACCCGTAAGCGTGCAACCAAAAACCTCCCACGGTCAAAACTCATACCCCGCCCACGTCACTTGCGAATTCTGGCAATCGCACGGACAGGTCGGCGTGGACAACGCCGGTTTCGCGGGCTTGGCGATCGGCATGGGCTTCACCGGCGGTTTCGGGGCCGTGACCGCCACCTTGCCTGTGGCATCCGCGCGAATGTTTTCGTCGGAGACAACACGAAACGCAGCAACCGCGGCACCCGCCTTTTCACCGACGACGCGCAACACCGAATGATGCACCTGACCGGGATCGAGTTTCCCGACGGGATATTCCAATTTCGTGCCGTGCTTGTGTCGCAGTGATGCGGGGACATCGGCCCAGATGCGCACGTTGTGCAGAGCGGTCTCCCCCGTGTTTTGCACTTCGACTTTGAGCTCCACGACTTCGTTCAGCTTGGCCGTCGGTGTCGATTTCACGCGGCAGGCAATCGCGGGATTCGGTTCTTTGCGCTTCGGCGGGATTTTCACGACCGTCGGCGGGGGAGACACCATGGGAACCGGTTCGGGTTTCGCAACGGGCTCCGGTTCTTTTTCCGGGACCGGTTCCACACGAATCGGCTCCGGCGGTCGCACCGGCCGCGGTTCCCGCCTTCGCGGCGGTTCCGGCGCGATCGGCACTTCGACGGGCGGATCTTCGATGACCGGTTCGGCCACCATCGGCTCCGCACCCGCTTCGACCAGCACTGTCGCCGCGACCACGGCCTCGGCCAGGACCTGCGTTTCGTGCTGGTATTCGCCGGGCGTCGTCGCGAACCACGTCAAACTCAAACTCCGTTCGCGAGTCGGTCGCAAACGGCGGAACTCGCGATCGATCAGATTGTCACGCAACCGCGCTTCCGGCGTTGCTCCCGTCACTAATGGCAACATCGCCAGCGATTCCCGCAGTTCGATACGCCGCACGGTGTCCTCGCCCTCGTTGCGAATGACCACATGGGACTGGCCGGGCTGTCCTACGGAGGCGTGTTGCGGTGCGTGAAGTTCGATCCGCATCCCCACTTCAGCGCGAGTCGGCCAAGCCGTCGGGTCTTCCCACACGTCTTCCTGTTCGGCAATGGCCACATTCAATTCCGGATCACCGGCATACGGCGCGGGGGCCTTCATCTTGACGAGCGGATGATCGTGCCCGCGGTCCCATCCATCGGGCTGCCGGGTGACATCGCGCAGGTTCAACTCCGCCAGTTCGCTGCGCGCAGTGGAGATCTCCGGGCGAATCACCGGTTCCGCAGGATGGCGCAGCAGGACCACCTCGGGAGTGAGTTGCGGCACCGTCGGCGGCTCTTCTTTGACGGGTGGCAAGACCGGTGTCATACGCGGAGGACGCGCCGGCAACGATTCCACAACCGGGACACTGCGGGTCACGGCGAGCGGCGGCAATGAGCGTCCAAACGCAAATTCCGCGTCGTAAGGGACCGCAGCCAATTGACCATTTTCCAGACACAAACGCGTGTCCCACTTCACTGGCAAAGAGGGATCGAGGTCCGCGACTTCAATCCGCGGTGCTGCCGACCGGCCTTCGGCCCGCGCGAGCAATTCTTTTGACAGCGAAATGAAAAGGAGAATCGTCAGGACGATGCCGACCGATCCGGACACCGCGACGAATAACCACGCGGGGGAATAGTAGAGATTCCGCCAGAAATAGATCATCGCCCGTTCGAAGTCATCGAGCGCGCGGACCGATCCGACAATCGCCCGCCGTGCGGAAAACGGCAGCTCGCGCCAGATTGCATTTCGAAATCGATTTCTCACACCGGCGCCTCCCTGTGCCGAGTGTCCTCGAAAAACCGCACGATTTCTCGGGCGAAATTGATTCGACCGCGAAATCGTCAGCCCCCGCTGACGCCCCCTGGCAACGCGATGGCGGCGCTCGGAATCCGTTCTCGACGCGCACCGTCACCCCGTTTTCGTCATCTCGTGTAACAAATCTGGTCAACTGGGGAAAGAGCGGTTTCCGGGAGAGTTAAGGGTTTGATTGCAACCTCGCTTGCGCTTTGCAGGCGACAGAGTTCACGATGAGCACTGGATTTTCCGCTAAGCGCAAGCACTCATCGCGTCCACGTCCAGTTCTTCACCCCGGCAAGATTGCGAATGCGTTCCGTCGGCCATTGCCCGCGATGCAATTGAATGATGGTGTCCGCGCACATCACCAGCGTGTCATGCTGCGATTCGTTATCCAACCCCGCGACATGCCCGCTGGTGAGAACGTTGTCGAGCTTCAGCAGCGGACTGCTCAATGGCAGCGGCTCGACCTGCATGACATCCAAACCGGCCGCGCGCAGATGGCCACTCTTCAAGGCGGCTTCGAGGGCGACTTCATCCACCAGTGCCCCGCGCGCGGTGTTGATCAGAATCGAACCCTTTTTCATCAACCCCAGCGTGCGGGCATTGATGATGTTTTTCGTCTCCGGCATCACCGGCAGATGCAGCGAAACGTAATCAGACTGCGACAGCAATTCGTCCAGCGTGCAGAACGTCACATTCCACTGGTCCGCGAATTCCGTCGGCGGATGCGGATCGTACGCCAGCAACTTCATGCCGACACCCGCGGCGCGGGTGGCTACCGCGCGACCAATGCGACCCAGTCCGACGATACCGAGCGTTTGTCCCATGATGCGTGGCGTGGAAAACCGCTCCCACGTGCCGCTGCGGACCACGGCGTCACGCTTCGGAAAGCCGCGACCGCAACCGAAGAGGAGTGCCATCGTGTGCTCGGCAACCGCGTGGTGATTCACGCCCGGCGTGGTGGCGACGATGACACCGTGGTCATCGCACGCCGCCATGTCGATCGCATCGAACCCCACCCCGGTGCGGGACAGCACGCGGACTTCCGGCACCGCTTCAATTACCGACCGCGGCCACGGTTCCGATCCGGCAATGATGGCATCGTACCCTTTCACCCATTTCAGCAAGGCAGCCGGTTCGTACACACTTTGATCAATCGGAACGGCATCGACTTCGAACCCGGCTTCTTGCAGCAAGGGAAAATGCGGTCCGGTTTGCGTGGCGAGAGCAGTGCAGAGAACCCGGGGCATGCCAATGATCCTTGGAAAATCGATGAGGGTGAGGAAGCGATGAGCCTACCCGGCACGGTGAGGTGGGTCAAATTGACAACCTTCCGAGGCTGGCCCTCTTTGTCAGCGGCACGGCGCTCGCCGCCGGTTCTTCGATTTTCCCAGTGGTTTCGGAACCGGCGGCGAGCGCCGTGCCGCTCACAATGGGCTCGCTGACAGAAACTACCTCCCCAGCCGGACTTCCGTTGAACCGCGAAGGAATATAAAATCGCCCCATTCGTCTGGATTGCCCAAAAGCCCCCGCGGTCGTAGTCCGCAGGGATTGCGAAAGGAGTCAGCAGTGCCTGCTCGGTTCTCGCTTGCCGTGTTGTTGTCGACCCTGTTGTTGTCGCCAGCGTTCGTTTTCGCCCAAGCCCCGGCCGCTTCGACGCGCATCACCATCGTGGGTGCCAGCGATCAACGGCTGCGGGACGACTTCGAATATCTGGTCAAACTGGGACCAGCCAATCTCCACAAACACTGGAAGACGCTGAGCGATACGCTGGAGAGCTTCGAGGACGGCGTCGACAAGACGCGGCCCATCGGCGTCCAATTCATCTTCGGCGGTGAACAATTGGGTTACATGCCCATCGTTCCGTTTACCACTCTCGAAGGTAAGGGAGCCTCATTCGTCAATAACGTGAATGGCTTTGGCTTTAAGTCGGTCAAAGATGCGAACGGGTTGTGGACCCTCACCCCCGTTCAAAGCCGTGGAAAAAAGGCGGCGGCGGGTCCTCCACCGACGACGATGTACATGCGGGAAGCCGCGGGAAAGTACGCCGTCATCTCTACCGACAAGGCGGATGTGCCCGCGAAATTGCCCGACCCGAGCCTGGCGTGGGCGAAATTTCTGACCGGTGATCGCGACGTCGTGGCGCACATGGAAGGTGACGCCGCCTCCATGCCCGCGCGGCGGAAATCATTCCAGGAACTTCGCAAGCAACTGGAAGCCGCGATCAAGTTCAAGCGCGGTGAATCCGAAGCCGATTTCGCGCTCCGCAAGTTGTCCGCCGAGCAGAGCTTCAACGAGAGCGAACGATTCCTCATCGACACGAAGGAATTGCTGATCGCGTGGACGACCGACTCGGCAAAGAAAGTCGGCATCGGTGAGTTGCTGCTGACCGCGAATCCGGGGACCGACCTTGAGGCGAGCATCGGCCTGCTTACCCAGCAGTCGAGTTATTTTGCGAACATTCCGTTCCAGGAGAAGGGGACGTTGCAGGTTCGGATCAACTTCGCGATCGATCCGATGCGGTCGAAACACGCGAAGGATTTTTACCCCGTCATGTTGCCCGTGGTGAAAGCCGGCGTGGATGCCCGGCCTGCGCTGGATGACAAAAACAAAGCCGCGGGGAAAGCCGCCGTGGATGTCTTGTTCGAGATGCTGACGGATGCCCTGGAACTGAAGAACGTCGATATTTTCATCGACGCCCATGCCTCCGCCGACGGCAAGAACACGCTCATCGGTGGTCTCCACACCGCCGATGGCACCAAGGCCGTGAATGCGCTCAAGCAGTTTCCGAACATTCGCCCCGGCTGGAAGTGGGCCGAAAAGACCGGCGAACATGCTGGGGTTGATCTGCACGAGTTGACGGTCGCGCCGCACCGGGCGGCCGTGATCGCAGCGTTGTGCGGCGGTGGCCCGATCATTCACATCGGCACTTCCAAAGACGCCGTGTGGTTCGCCGCGGGGCAGGACGCCGTGAAGGAACTTCACGCGGCGATCGATGCCACGCAGAAACCGGCCCCCGAGAAAGTCGACCCCGAATTCCTGCACGTGGACGTGCGGTTGCAAGCCATCGTGGATGTGCTCGACGCCTACCGCGGCAGCTTCCCGCCCGGCACCAGCAAGCAGGATCAACTCGACGAAAAGCAGCGCTCCAAGTGGCGGAAATACGGTAAAGACGCCTTCTCCGGCGGCGATGACCAGTTGATCGGCAAGTTGGTCCATGATGGGGCCGACGTGAAGGGCGATTTTCACGTGGATCTCGGTGCCCTGAAGTTCGTCGGCACGATGATTGCCGATTTCGTTGCCGAGAATTTCTGATGCACGTTCTGCCGCGAAGTAGCCCTGTCGCTCCGCGACAGGAAAGCCGACGTTCGCATCCGCGATGAGCGGCTCAAAAAAAAGGTTGAACGGGTGAAGCGCCCCGCTCATCACGCGGAGCGTGATGGTCACCATAGTAGCCATCACGCTCCGCGTGATGAGCGGATGAACCCGCAGCGTGGAACTTTCAACGGCGTCCCTGTCGCGGCTAGTTTCGGACGGCATCCACGAAGGACCGCACACGCTGCACATCCACCGGAGCATCCACCACGCCGTCCCGTTTGAAGTGCGTTCCCACGATGAATCCGTGGCAATGGGGTTTGAGTGCCGCGACGTTTTCGACGGTCGCCCCGCTCCCGATGAAGACGGGGGTGTTGCCCGCCGCGGACTGAATCGTCTGCGAATCGGCAAGCGAGGTCGGTTGCCCCGTCGCGGAACCGGACACGATCACGGCATCCGCGCCGCCGCGTTCGACGAGGTCGCGCGTTTCATCGATCAGCGAACGTGGCCCCAATGGGGCGGAATGTTTCACGTCGACATCGGCCAGAATGCGGATGTGTTGAGCATTCAGTTGCACCCGTTCGCGCAGCAGATCGTGGGCAATCCCGGTAACGATTCCCTGATCGGTCACCCGGGCTCCACACAGCACATTGACGCGGATGAACTGCGCTCCCACGGCAACGGCGACCGCGAGCGCGGATTGACCATCGTTCCGCAGCATGTTGATACCGAGCGGTAATGAAGTCGCCCGTCGCACTTCCGCCGCCAGCCGGGTCAACGCCGCAATCGTGATCGCGGGAACACGTCCGGGATAGAACGGCGTATCGCCGAAATTTTCGATCATGACGCCATCGCAACCGCCGTCGGTGAGGGCTTTCGCATCGGCAATGGCCCGATCGATCACGCTGTTCCAATCACCGTTACAGTGCGGTGAGCCCGGCAATGGAGCGGCGTGAATCATGCCGATGACGGGGTGGGCAATGGAGTCCCACTGCGGAAGAATCAATGACATGGTGGATGATTCTTGGTTGGCTAAAACTGGGGTCACCGTGGGTAGGCTTTGACATGCTGTGTCTTGCGATAACCAGAACCGATTTCGTCGATTTCGTCCGCGAAGAGCCGCATCTCCCATCGCTCGCCGGGTTCCGATGCAGGAAACCAGGTGAAGTCATAAATCTTGCGTCGTCTGTCGCTCAAGCCCCCATAGATTCTTTCCGTTTGCAGCAAATCATCCGACTCCGTCATCGCAGAATCTTCTTCGGTCTCGATCAGTTCATGGACATAGGCGAAGAATTCGATGATCTCGGCGGGCACCTCCACAGTTTTGCGGGTGAAATCGCTCATAAGAACAGCCCTTTATTGCGTCGGATGTCACGCGGTACAGCAGCGCGGGGCGCGAAACCGCAAAGCGAAACTACGGAGCGGCGTGGAGTTGGCGGACGACGCCGTCGAGGAAGTTCGCGAGGTTCTCGCTGGCCGTGATCGCCTGCTCGCGGAGTTTCCACATGTCTTGCGCACTGCTTGGCCGATTCCACAATGCCCCCAGCACGGCCCCCATGCGCACGGCACCGGTGGGCCCCAGCAGCGAAAGAACTTCCTTCGGCAAGTCCGCGGAAAGATCGTCGCTGAAGACCCGCACGGCGAAGAACTTTCGCTGCTGTTTCTTGCAATAATCGGCGATGGCGTACGATTCCATATCCACGCCGACGGACTGAAATTGTTCGCCGAGCGTTTTCTTCTCGGCGACCGTATGCACGATGTGATCGACGGTGATGAGGCTGCCGACGTGTAACCCGCGGTCGGGCTGATGCGGCATCGTGACTTCGACGTGAATCTCCGTCTGCGTGGGCGTGACGAAACGGTTGGGAACGAGAATCTGCCCTACTTTTACGCCCGCCTGCAATGCCCCGGCGAATCCGCAGGAGATGATCCATTTGGGCTGGTGGGCATCATCGAGCGCCTGCACCGCCCGTCGCGCACGGGTCTGCCCGGTGCCCGATTCCACCAGCACGATGCGGATGCCGTCGTAGCGGCCGCCTTTGAAGACGAAATCGCCGCCGGAGTAACTACGCACTTTTTCGCAGCGCTTCATGAACTCCTGCGCTTCGAGCGGCAGCGCGCAGACGATGCCGATATCCGCCCGGGATGTGTCGTCGTCATCAGGGGCGGATGTCACGGTAAAACTCCTCATCGCTTGCGATTAGCGGATACCTCGGCGTACAGCGCTGGGATTCTGCGAAGCGCAAGCGCGGATTATTTCTTCGCTTCAAACTCTCGCAGGAAGTCGATCAGCGCGTCCACCCCGGCTTCCGGGAACGCGTTGTAGATACTGGCCCGCATGCCGCCGACGCTGCGGTGACCTTTCAGGCCATCAAACCCGGCTTTCGTCGCCGCGGAACAGAACTCGGCGTCGAGATCTGCGTTCCCCGTCACAAAGGTGACGTTCATCTGCGACCGGCTGTCTACGGCGGCGGTCGGTTTGAACATGCGGCTCTGTTCGAGGAACGCATACAACTTGCCGGCCTTGCGGGCGTTCCGTTCGCCCATCGCCGTCAGTCCGCCGTTCTGCTTGATCCATTTGAGAACCAAGCCCATTAGATAAATGGCGAACGTCGGCGGCGTGTTGTACATCGACTCGTTCTTGGCGTGCGTGCGATACTGCAGCATCGCCGGGAGATTCTTCGCCCCGCGCTCGACGAGTTCGTCCCGAATCAAGACCAGTGTCACCCCCGATGGCCCGAGGTTCTTCTGTGCCCCGGCGTAAACGATGCCGTGTTTCGCGATATCAATCGGTCGCGAAAAGATATCGCTGCTGGCATCGCAGATGAGATCGACACCTGCCGGGGGCGTCGGCTGCTTGTGGAACTGCGTGCCGAAGATCGTGTTGTTCGACGTGTAATGCACATAGACCGGCGCCGCGGAATAGCTTGCGCTTTGCGGAACGTACGAGTAGTTTTTGTCCGCGCTGTTGCACGCCACATGCACGTTGCCGAAGCGCTCGGCTTCTTCCTTCGCCTTTTCGGCCCACGCGCCGGTGACAAGATAATCGGCCGTCGCTCCCGTCGTCAGAAAGTTCATCGGGATCATGAAGAACTGCGACGACGCCCCGCCCTGCAGGAAGAGGACTTTGTAGTTCGCGGGGATGCCTCCGACTTCACGGCAGAGGGCTTCGGTTTCTTCGTAGACCTTGAGAAATGCTTTGCCGCGATGCGAATGTTCTAAGATGCCGATGCCGGTGGACCCGAGCGACAGCAAATTGTCGCGGGCCTCTTCGAGCACACTTTCGGGCAACACCGCCGGGCCGGCGGAGAAATTCCAGATCCGCTTCGTCATCCCACTGTCCTTGCGTTCAATGTCGTCGAGGGCAAACAGGTAGTATCACCCGTGAAGGTCGATGCCGTCAAACGACGCACATCGATCCATCAAGGTTCACCCCGCTTGCGCTTTGCCGAATCCCAGGACTCGCGCGCGCATTCCGAAACCTCAAATCGGAACCGGCGTATCCTCCGCCGCGGTGATCGCATCCACCAACGCTTGTGTGGCCGTTGCGACATCCTCCGGCAGCAACAGAAACAGCGGCTTGATGCCCGTTGCATCACCAATGGCCGCCAGCAGTTCCGGCCGCGGTTGGCCGGGGGTCCATGGTGCGATGCGGCGATCGGGGAAGCGTTCCGCGGCGGCGCGGACGATGGCATTCTGCGAAGCGCAAGCGGTGGACGCGAAAACTCCCACGCGCCAGTTCGTTCGCCACAGCGCCATGAAGTGATTCACGGGGTGACCGTACGGCGCAATCAGCTCATCCCCCGCGATGTCGCTCAGTGGTTCCAGTACAAACCGCCGGTACCACAGGTGCGGATGCGGCAGCGTCAATCGCGGCGTGGACTGAATCACCGCGGGAACAGCAAACAACAAATCGATATCCAGCGTCCGCGGTCCCCAATGGACGGTCCGCACCCGGCCGAAACCGTTTTCCACCGCCTGCACGTAATCCAGCAGCGCAAGCGGTTCCAGATCGGTGGCGATCTCGACCGCGGAATTGAGAAACGGCGTTCCGGCGTCCGCTCCCACCGGCGTCGTGCGGTAACGTCGACTGCACGCTTTCACGCGGATCTGCGGATGGGCCGCCAACTGCGCTTCCGCCCCGTGCAACGTCGCCGCGACATCGCCGAGATTCCCGCCCATCGCCAGCCACCAGCGTCGTTTCATGTTGTCAGTTGTCAGTTGTCAGTTGTCAGTTGTCGGTTGGGAAAAGAATGGCATTTCCACTGACAACTGACAACCGACAACTACTTTCCACAATCGCAGCACAGGAACCAGCGCGAGAGTTGCCGACAGCACCCGGAATAACACTGACCGGTCTGCCGCCAGTACCGTTGGCAGCGGGTTTCTTCCGTCGGCACCGGCGGTTTCGCCTCGCGGAAATCGTGCTCGGCACTCAGACGATACAGGTTTCCGTCGATCACACCGGTGTGCAGACTCCCCGGCGAGACCCGCGATGGTTCCTTCGCATTGAGCAGATGGGCCGCCATCAGCGCGTCGGTGATGTACTCCGCACAGTGGACACCATCGCAGCGGTTGCCGGTCGCATGGTGATGAATGCGGTACGGGCGACCGAGTTGGCTGTCGAGATGTTGCACCATCGCCGCCCGCTCGGCTTCAGGAAACTCGCGGACCGGCTGGAGCACCTGCACCGTGCTCGGGACCAGAAATGTCAGATAATCATGGAGGTGCGATTTGCGGACACCGTAACCGTTCATGGCGTCATACACCACGGGGTAACCGTCTTCGACGACGACCATGCCCACATGGGTGAACGAACTGGCCGTGAAGACTTTCACCGCGAGGCAATCGCCCTGGCTGAACAGCAGCGTTCCCGTCTGCACTTGCGCCCGAATTTCGGGAAACGCGGACACGGTCGCGGCATCGGGAGCCGCCGCCAAGACGAGCACCAACAGCGATGTCCACATCGGTTGCGATCCTGCATGGAGGGGGAGGGGAAAGGCGAAGGGGTTTTGCCACAAGAGGCACAGAGGACACAAAACAGGATCAAGGACGAGCGCGGATGTGGTCCCTTCTCCCCCGTCTGCGGGGGAGAAGGTGTCCGAAGGACGGATGAGGGGGCCGAAGGCTTCAAACAGCCCCTCACCCGAACACTCTCCCCTGCAGACGAGGGAGAGGCGACCAGAGTCTGAGCTTAAACTCCGACCTCCTTTTTTTGTGTCTTCTGTGCCTCCTGTGGCAAAACTTCTTCGTATTTCAACGTACTGCAATCGCGAGCGGATCACGAGCAAAATCGGCGTTGCTGGCTTGGCGTTCAGCGGGTCGGTAGGATCAAGGCTCATCACAAACGACTGCGAAAGGGGGCGAATGAGCGACATCGATGCGATTGCCGAGCGGTTCGACCGGGTGCTGGCGGAAATCGGCAAAGTCCTCATCGGACAGGAAGAACTCGTCGAAGCCACCGTCGTCGCGCTCTTTTGCGAAGGGCACGTGCTGATCGAAGGCGTGCCCGGACTCGGCAAAACGCTGCTCGTGACGACGCTCAGCCGGGTGCTCACCTGCCCCTTTCGTCGCATCCAGTTCACGCCCGATCTGATGCCGTCGGACATCACCGGGCATTCGATCTACGATATGCAGGAGAAGCGGTTCACGTTCAATCCTGGGCCGATTTTCACATCGCTGCTCTTGGCCGATGAAATCAACCGTGCCCCGGCAAAGACGCAATCGGCGCTCCTGGAAGCGATGCAGGAACGGCAGGTGACCATCGACGGCGTGGCCCATCCGCTCGCGCAGCCGTTCATCACCATCGCGACGCAGAATCCGCTCGAACAGGAAGGAACCTATCCGCTCCCGGAAGCGCAGTTGGACCGCTTCATGTTCAAGCTGCTGGTGACGTACCCCGACATCGACCAGGAAGCGAAAATCCTGGAAAACTACGCCAGGGGACACGATCATCGGCGGCTGGACTCTTACGACGTGCAGCCGGTTCTCACGGCGGCGGACATCGTGAGCATTCAGAAAGCGATGAAGCGCGTCGTCATCGAGCCGGCGGTCATTCGGTACATCACGCAGATTGTGGCGAAAACGCGGTCGTGGCCGGCGGTCGAAGTCGGGGCCAGTCCGCGGGCGAGCGTCAATCTGCTGCTGGCCGGTCGGGCGCTCGCCGTGTGCCGCCGCCGGAATTTTGTCACGCCGGATGACATCAAGTCTCTCGCCCCGTGGGTATTACGACATCGATTGCGATTGAACCCGGAAGCGGAGATCGAAGGGACCACCGTCGAGGCCGTCATTCGGTCGATTCTCGACGCCGTGGAGGCCCCGCAGCCATGATGCCCCGCGGCTCGCTTCTCCGCTGGGCCGCGTTGGCCGGAATACCGCTACTGGTGGGACCGCTGGTTCCGGCCTGTGCAGCGTTGGGAATTGCGTTGACGTTCGCCGTGGCGTTAGTCGCCCTGATCGATCTCTTCCTGACGCCGCCGCTGCGATTGATCGAAGCGTACCGGGAATCGCGGGCCGTTCTCAGCGTGGGCGTCCGCAATCCGGTGACCGTCACGCTGCGCAACCGTGGTACGCAGACCGTCACCGTCATGGTTCACGACGAACCGCCGCAGCCGTCGCGCTGGTTCGATCTGCCCCTCACCCTGGAACTCCCGCCGCAACGAACCGTCGCCGCGATTTACGGTCTCAAACCGCATCACCGCGGCCGCAATGCCTTTGGCACTTTGTCGCTGCGGATGGTCTCGAAGCTCGGCTTGTGGCTCCTGCAGGACGACCGTCCGCTGCCACAGGCCGTGAAAATCTATCCGGACATCCAATCGGTCCGACAGGTCGAGCTTCTCGCCCGGCAGAACCGCCTCGCCGAAGCCGGCGTGCGGTTGTCGCGACTGCGCGGACGTGGTTCCGAATTCGATCGCCTGCGCGAATACCGCCGGGAAGATGAGTACCGCAACATCGACTGGAAATCGACGGCCCGGCATCAGAATCTCATCAGCCGCGAGTATGTCGTCGAACGCAACCAGAACGTATTACTGCTCCTCGACACCGGCCGGTCGATGTGTAACGACTTCGAAGGGGTGAGCCATTTCGATCGCGCGCTCAATGCCGCGATGCTGCTGGCGTATGTCGCGCTCCGGCAAGGCGACACCGTGGGTTTACTGGCCGGTGGCGCGAACGTGGACCGGTGGGTGAAGCCCGTCCGCGGCCGCGGTGGTGTGGAGAAAATCATCGGTCAGGTGTATGACCTCGCCCCCAACTACGGGGCGACCGATTACGACCGCTTGTTTCAGGAGCTGCGGCAGCGGTATCGCAAACGCTCGCTGGTGATTCTGGTCACGCACGCGCTCGATGACGTCCATCTGCGGACCATCGCCGATTCGTTAAAGAAATGGCGGCAACCGCACCTTGTGCTCGCGGCGTTCTTGAAGAACGTCGCGCTGGAAGACCGTGCCTCTGCGATCCCGGAGTCGGATCTCGATGCCTATCAGATCGCCGCGTCCGCCGAGATGTCCTCCGCTCAGCGCGACGCCCTTGCCGGGGTGCAACAGGCCGGGCTGTTGATGATCGATTGCCTGCCGGAAGAGTTGTCGAGCCGGTTGATCAGCCGGTATCTCGACATCAAGGCGCGGCATCTGTTGTGAAAGAGTTGAGAGTGGGGAGTTGAGAGTTAAGAGACAGGAAAATCAATCTTCTTCGCTTGCGCTTTGCAGGATGCCAAAGATCGCAATTCCTGGGATCCCGCAAACCGCAAGCGAATATTCCCAATTTCAATGTGCATTCGGCGGCAGATCGAGCAGATACACCTTCGAATCGTTCCCCATCACGGCGAGTTGTTGCCCGGAAGGTGAATAGGTCGCCGAATAGAGCACGATGCCGGGGAACTTGTGTTCGAACACCGGCTGACCACCGCCGATGTCCCACACCTTGACGTTGCCCGCGTAGCCCACCGAAGCGACTTTCGAGC
Organism: Planctomycetaceae bacterium; assembly: GCA_021732785.1. GTDB lineage: Bacteria > Planctomycetota > Planctomycetia > Planctomycetales > Planctomycetaceae > DSVQ01. The sequence goes on along the minus strand of JAKFUG010000010.1, from coordinate 17,005 downwards.
CCGCGGGATTGAACTCCACGCGGTAAATGTCGTCCTTATGACCGATGAGCGTTTTGATCGGGGAGGCGGAATTGAAATCCCACAAATAGATTTTGCGATCGAGCCCTGCTGCGGCGACGACTTGGCCGTTCGGACTGAGCGCCACCGAGTAGACCGCGTCTTCCGGGCCGTTGAATTTGCGGACTTCACTGCCATCGTCGGTCTTGTAGAGCCGCACGGTCTTGTCGCCGCCGGAGGTCAAAATGAATTGCCCATCCGTGGTGAAAACGAGGCTGTAAATCGCCCCGCCCTGAGCCGCGAAGGTGCGGACATTCTGGTTGTTGGCCGTGTCCCAGATCTTCACCGTCTTGTCGTTGGAAGCCGACGCAATCAACTTGCCCGGGGGATGGAATGCGACCGCATAGACCTGCGATTGATGCCCGGTAAGAACGGCCGTTGCGGCGGCTGCGGCAATGGTCCATCCGCGGAGTGAACCATCCGACGCAGCACTGTACGCCGTGCGGTTATCGTTGGTGAAAGCGAGCGAGGTGATCGCCGCCGGATGACCGTCGGTGGTTTGTGCCGGGTCTTGCGAGGGGGGTGTCGCCGGGACCGGATTGGGAGGCGTGGGATCATAACCGCGGATGAGGTTATCGCTTCCGGCGGCAATCAGTTTCTTGTTGTCGGGGCTGTACGCCAGTTGGACGACTTCCGCCGGGGTGCCAATGTCGAACTGCGGTTTGCTCGCGTCGTTGATGTTCCACACGAGGAGATGTTTGTCGTTCCCGCCGGACGCAATCTGCTGCTGATCGACACGGATGGCGACCGACCGCACGGGTCCCTGATGGCCCGGGAACTCGCGCACGAGATTGCCGCTGCCGGTGTCCCACAGTTTCAGCTTGCCGTCCTCGCCTGCGGTGGCATGCCAGGCACTGTTGGGATGAGCCACGAGAGCATTCACGCGTTTCTCGTCGGCGACGTGATTGACTTGCTGATGAATCGTGTCGATGTAAGCGACCTTATCCGCACCACCGTAAAGCAGGCCCTGATTGTCCGGCGACCAACTAACGCCACGGATCGCCCCGCCACCGTTCGCCACGTAATGTTGCCAGCCGCGTTTCTGCTGGAGGTGCCACACGCGGGCGGTGCCGTCCTGCGAAGCCGACGCGAGGCGCTGGTTGTCGCGATGGAACTCCAGCGCGTGAATCTTGTCGGTATGACCGGTGAATGTATTCTGCAATGTGCCATCACCAACCGCGTATTGTCGCACGAGTTTATCATCGCAACCGACGGCGACCTGATTGCCATCCCACGAAACGGCCACCGCGCGGACAACTTCGGGGTGATCCCATTTCCGCGCTTCGGCACCATCGCCGTTGTTCCAGATGCGGACGGCTTTGTCCTGTCCGCCGGTGATAAGATGCTGCTGATTCGGCGAGTACGCCAAGGCCCATGTGCCACCCGGATGACCGGCGAGTGTGCGAATTTCCGTTGCTTCATTGACGCGATATGTTTTCACGACACCGGTGGCATCGGCGACCGCAATTTCCTGATTGTTCGGATGAATACCAACCGCCGTAATGGGGCCGGGTTGTTCGGGGAACGCTTTCACCAGTTGTCCATTCCCGGCGTCGTACAGCCGCGCGATTTTATCTTCGCCGCCGGTGATGATCCGGTTCCCGTCGAAACTGAACGTCACCGCAGTGATTTGCCCGGTGTGCCCTTCCAGCCGGCGTTGTTCCTTCGCATCGCCCCAACCGAACAACCGTACGGTTTTGTCCGTCGCCGCGACGACGAACCACGCATTGTTCGGGGACACTTTCAACGCGACGATTTCCCCTTCGATGCCGGTCCCCTGCCGTGTCGGCGGCAGCTGCACCGGCCAGCGTTTGACGATGCCGTCCGCGGCGGACGTCACCACGAACGCATTGTTCGGCGGATAACTCAGCCCGGTGATTTCGACCGGATGCGCTCCAATCGTTCCCTGTGCGGCACCGTCATTCGGATTGAAAAACCGCACGAAACCCACGGCATCAGCAATCGCCACCTGGGCTTTGTCGGCACGCAGCGCCAACTTCGTGATGGGGTGCGGCAACCCGCCGATTTCCTTGATGAGCGCCCGATCGGCCGCGTTCCAGACCTTGATCGTCTTATCCGCTCCCGCGGACACCACCCACGCTCCATCGGGACTCACGGCGACGGCCGCCGAGCCCTGATGTACGGCCTGTTGATGAGTCGGCGTGCGAACCGGCATGTCCCACAGCCGCACGGAATTGTCGAGCGACCCCGAGACTAATCGCGAGCCGTCCTTCGACAACGCCGCGGACAACACCAGCCCGGTATGACCATTCATGGTGCGGATGGATGTGAGCGAGTTCAAATCCCACAGCCGCAGCGTCTTGTCAAATCCCGCAGTGACGAGTTGCTTGCCGTCGGTAGTGTAGACCGCGAAGTACGCCGGGTCGGTATGCCCCGTGAGGACTTTCGGGTCCGCGGCCTGAATCGATGACGTTAACGAAAACACGGCAACAATCATTGTGGTCAAGACAGTGTGCCACTGGCTCTGCCAGGGCGTCTTCGCTTCAATGGGACGCCGTCCGGCCAGCGGAGAAGACACTGGCAGAGCCAGTGGCACACAGAAATCGTGCTTGCATCTCAGTCGCATTCGCCATTCCTTCCGGTCCATCACCGTTGACAGATCCCGACGCCCAACGCATCAAGACCGACTTACCAGTGTGCCGTATCGGTGAACCGGGGGAAAGGGATATGCCCATTCGGGCGAACGCCGCGGTGTCAGCCCGAGATGGGAGTTGGTTGAGGGTTGATGGTTGAGGGTCAGAGAAAACAGTGCGTCAGCAATCTTGTCTGCCCCTCAACCTTCGACCATCAACCCTCAACCCTCAACCTTCCCGAAGCCACCTCGAACTGTCGCCGCGGCGTTCGCCAATCACCGGCTTGTTGTTACCGGCCGGTGGCGTTCGATCATCGAATGAAAATCGCCGAGGTTCCACGGTCCGATGTACGGCTGGCTGAGTTCGACCTCGGCGACGGCGACGCTGTCCCACGTTTTCGCCTGGGCGATCGGCTTGCCGAACGGATCGAAGACGGCGGAGATCATCCAGTTGTTCTGCGTGTCGGTGTACGTGCTGCTGACGACGTAAACATGGTTCTCGGCCGCGCGGGCTTTGGCGAGGAGCGGGTTGCAGCCCCACACCGGCCACGCGATCACTTCCGCCCCGCGGTTAGAAAGTTCGCGGGCCACCTCGGGGAAGAAACCGTCGTAACAGACCATCATTCCGATCTTGCCGATCTTCGTGTCGAACACGGGGTAGTCGTTGCCGGGGGCAATGCCGTTCTCGACTTCGCCGTGCGGCAGGCAGACCTTGCGGTACTTGCCGATCAGTTTGCCGTCCGGTCCGATGAGCGCCGCCACGTTGTAGACGAGGTGCTCGTCCCGTTCGTACAGGCTGACGACGATGTGCAGGTGGTGCTGTTTCGCGAGGCCGCCGAAGTAATCGGTGGTGGGACCGGGAACCGGTTCGGCGGTTTCGTGCGGCTTCTTTCCGACATTCGCGTACGGCACGGTTTCGCCCAAAACCACGAGGTCGGCTTTCTTTGCCGCGGCTTCGGCGATCAACGGGGCGTATTCCTCACAATTTTTGCGCGGAGACTTGCCCGTGGGGCGATGGTGAATGGTCGCCAGCCGCACCTTTCGACTTGGCGGTGGTGCTGTCTTCGCAAAATCGATGTCGCTCCACTCCACGCGGCCGTTGGGAGCCCATTGCAGATGGAGTTCGATCACGGCGCGCGTGGCGGAAGCGGGGGCGCGATACCATCCGCTGACGGTTGTCCAACCATTCGCGTCGGTCGGGCCATCGGCGGGATGTTCCGGTTCCGCGGTGGGGGTGTTTCCGTATTCCGCCACCTGCTCCGGAGGCACATCCGCGGAGACCATCTTGCCCGCGTTGTTCTGCCACAACACCCGCACCAGCGCACTCCGCCGCGGCAACCTCACGTCGGTCAATTTCCGGGCCGCAGTGAACCGATAGGATTCCTTCCCCGTCACCGGGAACGATTTCTGAATCCAGCCGTCCAACCCCTCGCGGCCGTCATGCGTGATGACGTAACTGCCCGCCTGCTTCGGCCCCGCGTGCGGCTCAAACGCAAACGCCGGGCGGATCTCATCCCGCGGCGACATTGCCTGCCAGCCGTTCGGCAAAGCGAGTTCAGCGGCAGAAGCTATGGAAGCGGCCAACCCGAGCACGGTCAACAAATTCAAAATGGATCGCATGCGGTTCTCCCGTAGTCGCATTCGTCAGATCAGACGATTCTCATTTCCACCCGTGGCATTAATTTGATCCCGAAGGGGATCATAGCCATGAGCCGGTGGTTGAGCGAAGCGACACCACCGGTTTGAAGGCCATCGTTGGCACCGCATCCTGAAAGGATGCCAGCAGGCGTTGATTTCGGGACGCTGACATCCATCCGGGATGTTCGTTGTGCGCGACAAGGTCACAATCGGCACATCATTCCGGGTCATTTGAACGCCGATCGCAATGTTTCCGCGATCTCTCGCAGGGCTTCTTTCGCGGCGTCGAACGTGGTCACGCGCCGCAGGAAAGCGTGGATCATCCCGTCGAATCTTCGAAATCGGACGGGCACTCCCGCGGCTTGCAGTGCCGCCGCGTACGCTTCGCCTTCATCGCGCAGGGGATCGAACTCCGCCGTAAAAATGAATGCGGGGGGCAGACCGCTGAGTGTGCTCGCATGGATCGGCGAGGCGCAGGGTTCCCGACGACGTTCGACGTCCGGGCAGTAATGATCCCAGAACCAGCGCATCTGGCTGGTCGTCAGAAAGTAACCGTCGGCATTCTCGTGATAGGACGATCGGGTGAAATCGCAATCGGTGATTGGGTAAGCGAGCACCTGTTGCCGGATGGCCGGGCCGTTTCGATCGCGCGCCATCAGGCACACCGCGGCAGCAAGGTTGCCACCGGCGCTGTCCCCGGCAACGGCGAGTCGTGTGGCGTCAACATCCCATTGCGAACCGTTCGCCGCCATCCATTGCAGCGCGGCGTACGCATCGTCCACAGCGGCGGGATAGGGATGCTCGGGGGCGAGACGGTATTCCACCGACACGCACACACACCCGGCGGCATCGGTCAACCGCCGAACGAAATCATCATGCGTCTGCACGCTGTTCAGCACCCACCCGCCGCCGTGAAAATAGAGGCAGGCCCCGCGATTCACCGCCTGTTTGGGACGATAAATCCGCAACAACAACGGTCCGCCCGGACCGGAAATAAGGACGTCATCCACCGCTGTCAGTTCGGGACAATTCGGAAAGAGGCCGGTCCCGCTGGCGAGCCACTGCCGCGATTCCTCGACCGGCGTCGTCTCCAGCGACGGCTGTTCGAGCCGCGCATAGATTTCCAGAAACTTCACGGCTTGCGGATGCAACGGCATCAATTCGGCTCCGGTTGCGGACGATTCAACCGGTCAGACTAACCGTTGAGACGGAGAGCTGTCCACAACACAACCGCGACAGCCTCCGCTTGCGATTAGCGGATAACAAAGGCCACGGCGCGAACGATTCAACGAAAGCATCCTCGCCCGAAGCGGCATCCATGGCACCCAGAGCCGAATCAGCAGCGCTGCGTGCCGTGTCATCCGCGAAGCGCAAGCGAAGACGGATAAATTTATATCCAATCATCGCCGCGCAGCAGATCGATCGCCTGATCAAAAGCGGCGACGGTCGTGTCGATGTCTTGCGGTGTGTGAGCCGAACTGGTCATGCCGCCCCACGCGAACCAGTCAACACCGCCGAGCAGCAACGCGGCCCGGAACGCATACAGAAACTTCGGGTCGCCCTTGGCATCGAGCTTCGTGTAATCGCCGCCGTGCGGGATGAAATCGTCGGTGTCGGGTCGCGGGCCATCAAAACCGGTGAGGATGTGGATCATCGAGAAATCGCCGTAGGCGCACCAGTTCGCGTGCTTCTCGGCGAAGAGCGTGTTCAACCGCAACCGGAGTTCCTGCGCGGAGCGGTTCGCGGCATCGCACGGCTGGTTGTTGGCGATGAGATCGAGCGCGGCACACCCCGCGGCGGCGGAGAGCGGGTTGCCGTTGAAAGTGCCCGGATGCCGCATTTTCCGGCCGTACTGGTTATTGAAAGCGATGGCGTCCATCAAGTCCGCGCGACCCACCAGTGCTCCGCCAGGCAGTCCCCCCGCGAGAATTTTTGCCAGCGTGGTCATGTCGGGCGTGACGTCGTATGCCGCCTGCGCCCCGCCCGCATGCACGCGAAAGCCGGTGATGACTTCGTCGAAGATCAGGATCACGCCGTGCTGTTTTGTGAGGTCACGCAGTCCTTGCATGAATTCGCGGCGCATCGGGACGGTGCCCCAGTGCCCGCCGGTCGCTTCGACAATTAAACATGCGGGTTGATGCACACGAATCGCTTCAGCGACGACGTCGAGATTGCCGGGCGCAATGACGACCAGGTCTTCCAATGCCCCCGAGGGAACGCCGGGCATCGACCAGTCGTTCGGGTCATACGGGGCATACGCCGCGGGGACGAGGAAATCATGCCAGCCGTGAAAGTGGCCGATGAATTTCAGCACTTTCCGTTTGCCGCTGACGAGCCGGGCCACGCGCAATGCCATGAGCGTGGCTTCGGTGCCGCTGTTCGTGAAACGGACACGCTCCGCCGACGGCACCATCTGGCAGATGCGGTCCGCCCATTCGATTTCGAGTTCATGCCCTGCGGAAAAATGCGTTCCCTTCGTCATCTGGTCCTGCACAGCTTTCACTACCGCGGGGTGACTGTGCCCGAGAAGCAGCGATCCGTGACCGACCCAGTAATCGATGATCGGATGGCCTTCGACGGAAATTTTCGTCGACCCGGCCGCGTGGTCGACGAACACCGGAAACGGTTCGAGATACCGCCCGTCGTGCGTCACGCCGCTGGGAAACCGCTGCTGAGCGCGGGCTGTCAGCTCGCGCGATTTGCCGAAGCGCTCTTCAAACCGGGTGGTGATAATGCTGGACATACGGTCGACCTTTTCCGTGTGCCACTGGCTCTGCCAGTGTTTCTTACCGTCTTCATTCCGAGGATACGAAGCCGTCTTCAAATCGTTTCTGAAGCCAACGCAGAAGTCGGGGCAGGGGCCCCGACCTATGAATGAGCGGTTTTTCGGCGGAAATCATAGGTCGGGGTCCCTGCCCCGACTCTTCATCCCGATTTTTGAGAACAGGTTCTAAGACACTGGCAGAGCCAGTGGCACACCGCACAATTGGTCATCTTACGAAAGCATCCCGGCTACTCCGAAGCAGCCGGGATGCGATGAATCTGACCCTCAACCTTCGACTCTAAACTCTCAACCGCCCGCCTTCACCGGAATCGCGAAGTCCCCTTCGAGGTTCCGCCACATCGAATGCACGTGGTTCGCGTCGTTCTGCGTGTTGTTGTACTCGATGACGAACGTCGGCCCCTGCACACGGTAATGGTGCCGGAGATTCCGATCGGCCTCCCCCCACCAGGCGAACTTGATCTTGTCCATCCCCGCACTGTTGATCGCCTGCCGGCGTCCTTCAGAAACATCGGTCGGGACGTTCTGCAGGTACTCGGACAACAAATCCTGCAACAGAGCCTTCTGCTTGTCGGACATTTCACTCACCGGCAACCCGACCGCGGGACCGATGACCGCTTGGGGCACGTTCGGGCCAGGGACTTCGTCCGGAGCCACTTTGCTGATCCACGCGACGTTTTGCTGATTCGCATCGCACAACTTGAGAATCTCCCGGGCAATATCCTCTTCCTTGCCGAGGACGCGGATCGCGCGTTTTGGACCCGCGTCAATCAAACCGGGATTCGCCCCGTAAAACTCGGGCGTGCTGGAAATGAGCTTGCCGTCTTTGATCGTGAAGTTCAGCGAGAGATGGTGGCCTTCCACACGCCAGCCCCACGAACCGGTGTTGCCCGGTTCGCCGAACACGCTGAGGTAATACTTACCCGGATGGCGGCGTTCTCGGCGGTATTCGCGCTCGCCATCTTCCAGCAGGTAGAGGACCTCTTCGAGACTCATAATGTTCAGCGCCTGGCTGTAACCCGCTTCGGAAAGACCGCTGCGAATCATCGTGTGGGCGGACTTGAGGGCCGCGCCTTCGAGATCCCGCAACGGCAACCCTTTTCGTTCGCGCGGAATGAAGTGCCAGTTCAGCCGCTCGGCGTCATCGAAGGCGAATGACGCCTGCTTCCATTGCTCCGGAGTCAGCATTTTCTGGAAGGCTTGAACCGCCGTGAGCATGCTCTGCCCACTTTGTGGCGTCTGCGGTGCTTGAGCAATCAACAACGCTCCAATCGCGATGATCACGCTGCCGGACAACAACAGTTTCTTGAGGGCCATCATCAGTTCCTTACGTCGTCGCGAATCGGGATGAATACAAGGAAAGGAACCACGGAATACACGGACCACACGGAAAAGAAAACGGGAAGAAGCACCCCGGCTGCTTCCGAGCAGCCGGGGTGCTGGACGATGGCCACCACCTTCATTTTTCTTCTCCCTTTCCGTGTCCTCCGTGTATTCCGTGGTTCAGCTCTTGTCTTTGCGTTTTCCGGTGCGTTAGGCGGCTTTTGCAAAATTATCCGGGGGGCCAGCTTAAGCTGCGGCCGCCGAGAAGATGAACGTGAAGATGATCGACCGACTGCCCGCCATCGCGGCCGCAGTTGATCACCGTGCGATAACCGTTTTCCAAGCCCAATTGGACCGCGATCTTCTTCGCCGTGATGAGCAAATGTCCGAGAAGTGCGGCATCGCTATCGTCGGCATCAGCCAGCGACGGAATCTCTTTCTTCGGGATTACCAGCACGTGCGTCGGGGCCTGCGGATTGACATCGCGGAAGGCGAGACACAGGTCGTCCTCATGCACGAGAGCCGCCGGAATCTCGCGATCAATGATGCGCTTGAAGATCGTTTTGCCGTGGGACATCCGTTCGCATTCTCCTCACGCGGGACGATACCCGATGCGCAACGGGAAGACAAATCCGTGGTGGGGATGCGTCTGCATTTGTGCTTTGGCCGGAGGTGCGTTTCGCTGTAGACTACATGGGAGGCCGAGGTCGACTGAGGCAAAGAGCATGTACTTTGAATTCCATTGGGCCGATTCCGTACTTGAGAAGTTAGATGCCCGTGATCTCGTTGCGGAAGAAACAGAAGCGATCGTGTGCCATCCTGTCCGAACCGATGTGAGTACTTCCACCGGCCGACCAGTCGCCTTCGGTTGGGTCGCGGATGGTCGGTATGTGATTGTCGTTTATGAGCCACTGGATTCCGTCACCGTCCAGGTGATCACCGCTTATGCCGTTCCGGAACCGAGAGCATGAAACCCATCTTGTCAGATGATGAAATCGAGCGTCTGGACGCCACGATCCACGCTGAATTGCCGGATTTGATGCAACGCGCCAAGTTGCGAGAATCAGCGATCGCGGAAAACACCTTGAGCGGCGAACTTCGTCGCGCCTTGCTGGCCGCGGGAATCCGTCAGGAATCGGCCGCGAACGAAGCGGGGGTGTCGTTGAATCAGTATGCCGATTGGATGACCGGAGTCGCTCCGTTACCCTCCACAGCACTCGACCGGCTCGCCTCCCTGATCCATGTGCATCTGCAACCCGCCCCCTGAATTCAAGCTTGTTCGTCCTGTCAGGAAAGTTCTACCGCATGTCCGACCCCCTCCGCATCCTCGTCATCGGGGCGCATCCCGATGATTGCGAAATGAAAGCCGGTGGCGTCACGGCGATGTACCGGGCACTGGGCCATCAGGTGAAATATGTCTCGGTCACCAACGGCGAATCGGGGCATCAATCGATCCCGCCGACCGAGCTGGCGAAGTTACGGCGTGAAGAATCGGACGCCGTCGCGAAGCTGATGGGGATCGAGTACGACGTCCTCAACAACCGCGATGGCCGCTTGCTGGCCACGCTGGAACCGCGGTTCGAGATGATCGCGCTCATCCGGCGGTTCCAACCCGACCTGATTCTCACACATCGGCCGAACGACTATCACCCCGATCACCGCGCGACTTCGACACTGGTGTGCGATGCGGCGTACATGGTGATCGTTCCGCACATCGTCCCGGAAGTCCCGGCGCTGCGTGTCAACCCGGTGATTGCGTATCTGTCGGATCATTTTCAAAAACCAATCCCGTTCGCACCAACAGTGGTGATCGATGTCGAACCGGTACTGGAATCGATCCTCGATCAGATGGATTGCCACCAGTGCCAGTTCTACGAATGGCTGCCGTGGACGATGTGTCAGGAAAACGAGATTCCCAGCGACGCCGCGGGCCGACGGGAATACGCGAAACAATTCTACTGCGGCTTCAACGGCCCCCTTGCGGAACGCTACCGCGATCTCGTCATCCAAACCTACGGCCCCGACCGCGGCAGCAAAATCCGCTTCATCGAAGCCTTCGAGCCGTGCGAATATGGTTCGCCGTTAACGGAGGCGAACAAGAAACGGTTGTTCCCGATGTTGCCGTAGCCGATTCCTGTCGTGTGAAAGACGAAGAGAGGGAACCACGGAATACACGGAGGACACGGAAAGGGAGAAGATTCAAGAGCTCGTTGCGACCGCAGCCCAGCACCCCGGCTGCTCAGAAGCAGCCGGGGTGCTTCCTCAATTTCCTTTTCCGTGTGGTCCGTGTACTCCGTGGTTCTCTTCTCCTTCGCCGAGTTTTCCAGCACTTGACACTTGACCCTCAGCACTTGACCCGGACATCCTGTGACTGCCATTCCATTTGACCGTCTGATTGATTCTGCCGATGCCTCCCTGTGGGAAATCGAAACCAAAGGGGATGGACCGAGCGGGAAATTGCCGCTCACAGAGGAGATGCTGCTCGATTTGCCGAGCGGCGATCTGTTCGGCATGACGCAGAACGCAGGCATGGGGTGGAACCCGGATTATCTGCTGCGGCCGCAGTATCTCATTCTCAGCACGCAGGGAGGCATCCGCGGGGAAGACGGGCGGCCAATCGCGCTGGGCTATCACACCGGGCACTTCGAAGTCGGCCTGTTGATGCAGGCGGCGGCGAAGGAGTTGGACCGACTCGAAGCGGTACCGTTTGCGGGGTTCGTCAGTGATCCGTGCGACGGCCGCACACAGGGCACCGTCGGCATGATGGACAGCTTGCCGTATCGCAACGATGCGGCAGTGGTGCTGAAGCGGCTGATCCGGTCGTTACCGACACGGCGGGGTGTGCTCGGTGTCGCGACGTGTGACAAAGGTCTCCCCGCGATGATGATGGCCCTTGCGGCGCAACAGGAGTTGCCGTGCGTCATCGTCCCCGGTGGCGTGACATTGCCACCGAAACAGGGCGAAGACGCGGGCAAAGTGCAGACCATCGGGGCGCGGTTTGCACATCACGAAATCACGCTGGAGGAAGCCTCCGAAGCGGGTTGCCGCGCGTGTGGTTCGCCCGGCGGTGGGTGTCAATTTCTGGGGACTGCCGCGACCGCGCAAGTGATTGCGGAAGCGATGGGAATGGCGCTGCCGCACTCGGCGCTGGCACCGTCGGGACAACCCGTCTGGCTCGATGCCGCGGTGCGTTCGGCCCGGGCGATGATGGCGCTCGATCAATCCAAGAAGACAATGCGCGATGTTGTCAATGAAGATGCCCTGCACAATGCGATGGTCGTCCACGCGGCGTGTGGAGGGTCGACGAATTTGTTGCTGCACATCCCTGCGGTGATGTTTGAAGCGAAACGTCGACGGCCCACGGTGGAAGACTGGAACGTGCTCAATCGGCAGGTGCCGCGGTTGGTGGACTGCCTGCCGAACGGGCCAGTCGGACATCCGACGGTGCGATTCTTCCTCGCCGGGGGCGTGCCCGAGTTGATGCTTCATCTGCGTTCACTTGGGCTGCTGAAGCTCGATGCCTTCACGGTCGCGAACACACGGCTCGGTGATGTGCTCGAATGGTGGGAACGCTCGGACCGTCGCCGCCGATTAAAAGAAGTGCTGCAAGAGCGCGACGGCGTCAATCCCGACACCGTGATCATGGCCCCGGATGTCGCCCGGAAGAATGGTCTGACGAGCACGGTCACCTTCCCCGTCGGCAACATTGCTCCGGAAGGCTCCGTGGTGAAAAGCACGGCGATCGACAAATCGGTCGTCGATCCCAATGGCGTCTATCGCAAAACCGGCCCGGCCCGCGTCTTTACGACCGAACGGGAGGCCATCGCCGCCGTGAAAGGGCGCAGCGACCGGCCGATTCAAGCGGGCGACATCATCGTCCTGATGTGCCGTGGCCCGCTCGGTTGCGGCATGGAAGAAACGTATCAGATCACCTCCGCGCTGCGGTATCTCCCGTTTGGCAAACAGGTCGCCCTCATCACCGATGCCCGGTTTTCCGGCGTGTCGACCGGCGCGTGCATCGGTCACGTTGGGCCGGAAGCGCTGGCAGACGGCCCCATCGGCAAACTGCGCGACGGGGATATGATCCACATCGAAGTGGACACGCGGAACTTGACGGGGCGGCTAGACTTCATCGGCGAGGACGGTCGCACTTTTACGCCGGAAGAGGGTGCAAACATTCTCAAGGCACGAAACCCAGCGGTCCCGTTGTGTGCCGATGTGCGTATTCCCGATGAAACCCGATTGTGGGCGATGCTGCAGCGCGTCGGCGGCGGCACGTGGGGAGGTTGTGTGTATGACACGGACGCGATCATTCGCACATTACAAGCCGGATTGGATGTTCAGAATGGGTAAACAATCCACGCTTGCGCTTCGCAGAATGACAGCACTCGCGATGTGGCAATTCCTACGATTCGCGATGATTTGTTTCATCATCGCGAGCGCTGGGATCACGCTAAACGCAAGCGAACGCGCATCCGACGATGGTTATCGCATCCTGCGCACGCACCAGTATCTCCCGCCCGATTTCGACGACGAAACATTCTCCGCATTGTGGACCGTCTGGCCGGAGCCGGATCGTTCGCTCGCCGAAGCGGCATCACCGACGGAACGCCGTCGCCTGATGTTTTCGTACTACGGCCTGATGCGCGACCCTGCCGACGAATCCGGCACCCAACCGGCGCTCGGTTATGTTCCCGATGGCAAAACCGGCTGGGTGATGAGTTGCCTGGCCTGTCACGGCGGCAAGGTAGAAGGGAAAGTCATTCCCGGTTTGCCGAATTCGCACTTCGCGCTGCAAACGCTGACGGAAGACGTGCGGCTGGTGAAATTGCAACAGCGGAAAAAGCTGTCGCACATGGACCTCGCCATCAGCAATGTGCCGCTCAGTGTGACCAATGGCACGACGAATTCCGTCATCTTCGGCGTCTTGCTGGGCCGGTATCGTAACCCGGATATGTCGGTCGATCTGAAACGGTTGCCGCCGCCGCTGACGCATCATGACATGGATGCTCCGCCGTTCTGGAACGTGCGGAAGAAGTCGATGTTGTACGTCGACGGGTTCTCGCCGAAGACGCATCGTCCGTTGATGCAGTTCATGCTGATTCCGCGGAATTCCAAAGAAACCGTTTACGGCTGGGAAGACGATTTCAAAGCGATTCTAAAGTGGATCGAAGCGGTTCCCGTGCCGAAGTATACCGGGCCGATTGACGCGGTTCTCGCCGAGCGCGGGCGGATGGTCTTCGAGGCGAATTGCTCTTCCTGTCACGGCACCTACGGACCAAACGGCAAGTACGAACAGCAGACGGTGGCCTGGGACGAAGTGCAGACCGATCCGACGCGGTTGCGGGCGCTCACGCCGGCACATCGCCGCTGGATGAAAACGGGCTGGATGAGCCACTACGGCGAAGATCCGGTGATCGAAGATCCGCAGGGATATGTCGCCCCGCCGCTGGATGGCATCTGGGCATCGGCCCCGTACTTTCACAACGGCAGCGTGCCGACCTTGTGGCACGTGCTGCATCCCGACCAGCGTCCGAAAGTGTGGCAGCGGACGGAAGACGGCTACGATCACCCGCGCATGGGTCTCGAAGTGGAAGAGTTTTCAGCAGTCCCCGCCAGCGTGAAAGCAACCGCGCACAAGCGCCGGTACTTCGACACAACGCTCCCCGGCAAAAGTGCTATGGGCCACCTGTTCCCGGAAAAACTCACCGAAGACGAGAAACGCGCGGTGCTTGAATATCTCAAAACGCTGTGATCGTCGCTTTGCGGTTTCGCGCCCCGCGCTGATTCCACTGCGTGTGAACAACTCCGAAGAGACCCAGGGATCGGAATCCGTGGGCTTCCAGGTTGATGTCACACCGGCACTGCTTCAATCACGTCCACGCCGCCGGTGGTTGGGACCACGCGCGTTAGCTGGAAACCCGCTTCCGCCAGCAGCGCCGTGTATTGTTCGTGCGTTCGCTCCAGACCGCCGGGGATGACGAGCATCGCGATATCGAGCAGTTTCGCGAAACATGGATCGTTCCCCGGGGGAATGACCGTTTCGATGATGAGCAGTTTGCCGTGCTGGGGGATTGCCTGACGGACACATTTCAGGATGGTGTGCGATTGGGCGTCGTCCCAGTCGTGAATGATGTGCCGCAGCAGGTAGGCATCACAACCGGCAGGGACCGCCTCGAAGAAGCTGCCGCCGCGGGTATCACAGCGATTGGCGAGATTCGCCGCCTGCAAAGCGACCCGAGCGCGTTCGACCACATGCGGCAGATCGAACACCATGCCCGAAAGATTGCGGTGCTTCCGCAGGATTTCGATCAACTGGCTGCCGTTGCCCCCGCCGACATCCACCACTCGCCTAAACGGACGGAAGTCGTAAGCGTCGAGAATCGCGGCGGTTTCCCGACCGTGGATCGAAGTCATCGCCCGGTCGAACATCGCCGCCTGATCGGGATGATCGCCCAGGTAATCGAACAGCGGGCGACCGAACCGGTGTTCAAATCCCGTCTTCCCGGTTTGGACGCTGTGCAGCAGATCGGCCCAGGCTTCGTACTGCGTTTCGCCCGTCATAATGACCAGCGGGCGGACCGACTGCGGGTGATCGTCGCGCAAGAACTCCGCCGCCGGATTCAACGCGAACTGCTGCGGTTCCCCTTCGACAAACACCCCGACACTCGCCAGCCCGCGCAGCAACCGATGCAATGGCCCCGCTTGAACATTTACCGCTGCGGCCAGGTCCGTCACCGTACGTGACCCCTTCGCCAGATGATCGGCGATTTCCAGCTTCGCGGCGACGTAGACCATTTGTGTAAGCCACGCCCCGGTTGCCATCTGACTGAGACGTTCGCGTTCGTTCGACATGCTTTCCCACCTTTAAGAACTCGGCGAAGATCACCGTTCTCGCCGAGTATTGCTCTCGATCTTGTAGGAGTAGTCTAGCAGAATAAGCAGATCGCCGACGATTCGCCGCGTCCCCTCTTCAGAAAGGTTCTCTGATGCGCAACTCACGGATTGGTTTAAGCGTCGCCCTGGTTACAGCCATTATCGCCGGGATGTGGTGCGCCGTACCGGGAATGAGTCAGGAAAAGAAGCCCTCGAAGAAGGATGAAGAGCTGCGGACGTTCATGCGGAAAAAACTGGAAGCGTGCAATCAGGTGCTGGAAGGGCTGGTGACCGAAGACGGTCCGATGGTCGTCGCTGGAGCGAAGGCCCTCAATGAACTCAGCAGTGCCGAAAAATGGCGAGTTTCAAACGATCTGATGTACCGGCAGTTCAGCGAAGATTTCACGCGGACGACAAAGAAATTGCAGGCCGCGGCGGAGAAGGAAAATTTCGACGATGTCGCACTGAAGTGGATTGATGCGACGATGACCTGTGTCGAATGTCATAAGTGGGTGCGGGGGACGCGCGTTGCCAAGGATTAGTGCATTCCGAACCTGAAGTCGGACTGAATTCCGTAGGCCTCGCTTATTTTTTGCGAGACTTTTTCGGAAGGTTTCCGTTCAATGAACGTGCGACAGCGAGTCTGGCGGTCGCGCTCTCCCATTAGGAAACTCAACCATGTCCGAGCCGCTGTTCATTCCCAACCGCCGTCTGTTTCTGGGCACGCTGGGTGCTGCCTTGTTCACGACGCGCGGGCTGTTCGCCGAGCAATTGATGCTGCCCACCCCGGCGTTGACCGAAGGGCCGTTCTATCCCGACAAGCTCCCGCTCGATCAGGATAATGACCTGATCATCATCAGCGACAGCACCACGCCCGCCGTGGGACAGATCACGCATCTCACGGGCCGCGTGTTGACGGCGAACGGTTCGCCGGTGAAAGACGCCACCGTCGAAATCTGGCAATGCGATGCCAACGCGGTCTATCTCCACACCCGGGATAGCGGTCCGAAAGCGTCGCAGCAGGACAAGCATTTCCAGGGTTTCGGTCATTTCACCACGAGTTCATCGGGCGAGTACCGGTTTCGGACGATCAAGCCGGTGGCCTATCCCGGTCGTCCTGCCCCGCACATTCACTTCAAAGTGAAGAAAGGCGACCGCGAATTGCTGACCTCGCAGTTCATGGTCCGCGGCGAAGAAGGCAACCTGCGGGACGGCGTCTACGGAGGCGTGCGCGATCTGGTGGACCGCGAACTGATCCTCGCGGACTTCATCCCGGTCAAGGATTCGAAGATCGGTGAGTATCGCGCGAACTTCGACATCATCCTCGGCCGCACGCCCGATGAAGGCGCGTCGCGCCGGTAATCGTCGTTGGCATACACTCTCTCTCGAACACACTTCACGCAGGAATTCCTGACATGCTTCGAAAAACTTGGATTGCGGGGGGCGTGCTCGCCTTCTGTGGAACGACACTGATGTTATACGCTCAACCGCCGCGCGGCGATCGGGGTGGCAATGCAGGCGGCGGTGTCGACGCCGCGGTCGCCAAGCTGATGGCGTTTGATACGGACAAGGATGGCAAGCTCACGAAAGATGAAGTGAGCGATGCCCGGCTGACGGCACTTTTCCAGCGGGCGGATGGCAATCAGGATGGTGTCGTCACGAAAGAGGAACTCACCGCGCAGCTCACCAAAGAAGCGGCGACACTCGGCAACGAACGGGGCGGACCGGGGGGAGGG
>JAKFUG010000040.1 GCA_021732785.1 Planctomycetaceae bacterium | reverse complement strand
GGGGGCCGTTTGAAACGCTCGGCCCCCTCATCCGGCCTGTCGGCCACCTTCTCCCCCGCAGACGGGGGAGAAGGATTAAAGGTCGGGGCCCCTGCCCCGACTCTGCATTACTTCGCGTCGATCTCTTTGAACAATTCTTCCAGTTCCGTCCGGCCGGGACGAACTTCGGAACCGATCCCGCGACGGGCCTGTTCGATGGCGACTTTCGGCATGCAATCGTGTGTTGCCGCGAGAATGATCACCGAAATCGCTTTGAAGAACGTCGCTTCTTCATGGCCCATGGTTTCCATCCGGGCGGCCATCGGTCCGAGAAACCCATAGGACGCGAGAATCCCGAGGAACGTTCCCACGAGGGCGGCACCCACGTGATGACCGATTTCCTCGACGGGGCCGTCGATGTGCGCCATGGTGATCACGATGCCGAGCACGGCCGCCACAATCCCGAATCCCGGCAGGGCATCCGCGGTTTTCTGCAGGACCACAATCGTCGCGTGATGTTCTTCGTGTAACACGTGCAATTCCGCTTCGAGCTGTTCGGCCATCTGTTCGGGATTGGCACTCCCTTCGATGATGGGCGCAAAACCGTCGCAGAAGAAATCGAGGACGTGGTGATTCTTCGAGATGCGGGGATACTTGTTGAAGATCGCGCTTTCGTGCGGCTGATTGATGTGCGGTTCCAGCGACAGCAAGCCGTCGCGCCGGGCCACACGCAGGAGTTCATACGACAGCTTAAAGAGGTCGCGATATGCCTGTTTGTTGAACGGCGATCCTTTCAGCGTCCCCAGCAGTCCCTTGATGAGGTCGATAATCACCTTCTTGGAAGACATGATGATCAGGGCGCCCAGCGCGCAGCCGCCGATGGTCAACATCTCGTACCATTCAAACAGCACGATGACGCGGCCACCCGACAATGTGAAGCCGCCGCCGACCGCCGCGAGGACGATGATACAGCCGATGATAACGATCATGTGAGTTCTATCGATTGAACGGCGGTGGTGTAGCAAACGGAGACCAGCGATCCCGACGGAAAACTCCGGGGGCGCAGTCGTGCTGATCTACCCTCGTCAAACCTAGCTCACGAAAACGAAGGTGATTCTTGGCAACGTTGTCATTTCTACAACCGACACGAGCGTCGTCACGGTCATCGGCAGACCAGTCCCTAGCGCCAGCAAAGGCGTGTTTAGTAGCAACGGAAAATTCCAAGCTCCAAACGCCAAGTTCCAAACAAGAACCGAGCTTCAAATTCCAAACGAAGAAACCCTCGCGCCCGGTGCATTTCTCTTCGTTTGGAATTTGGTTCTTGAAACTTGTTTGGAACTTGGAACTTGGAATTTGGAGCTTGGAATTTCTTCGACACTGGGAAAGCAGAAGCCCGGCATTTCGGAAAATGCCGGGCTTGGGGGAACACCGTTTTCTGCCACGTTTATCCGTGCAGACCGCAACACTTTTTGAACTTCTTGCCGCTGCCACACGGACAGGGATCGTTGCGGCCGACTTTCTGGCCGGAGTTGCGGATGGGGTCAATCGCTTTGGCCGTCTGTCCTGGTTCGAGCTTGCCGTTGCCATTGGAACTGTGGCTCGTTTCCGCCGGTGTCGGGCCTTCATCGGTGGGAGCGGCGTGCGTCGCGGAAGTCACTTGCCATAGCGAGCCGACATACTCCGGGCTCTGCATTTCAATACGGAAGATCGCTCCGGTTACGTTCGTGGCGATGCGGTCCCACATCTGATCGAACGCCCGCATCCCTTCCCGGCGGTATTCCACCTTCGGATCTTTCTGCGCATAACCGACGAGGCCAATGCCCGCTCGCAGATGATCCATGTAATAGAGGTGGTCTTTCCACGACGTATCGAGCAGTTCCAGAATCAGCGAACGTTCGGTCTGGTACAACTCGGGACGATAACGCAGTTCATACGCATGCAGCACATCGCGTTCGACGTTGTCGCGAGTTTCCTGTTTGAGGTCCTCCGCATTCAAATTCGCGGCGAATTCTCGATTGGCCCAATCGACCAGCTCACCCAACGCGGCGACATTAATCACCTTGGACACCGGGGTCGGCTCTTTCACCTTCCCGCGGGCTTTCGTTTCGACTTCGGGTGTGCCGAAGGCCGCGTTGAGATAGTCGCCGAGACGCCGGAGTTCGTCGGCACGGCCAAGGAATCGTTCGCTGGCATCGCGCAGTCGTTGGGCGATCCAATGTCGCGGCTGGTTTTCCACTTCCTCGACCGACAGCCGTTCCTGGAACCGGGCGTTGGCCCAGCGGGTGAGCCCTTCGCGGTCGTAACGTTCCCCCCCCTGCCCGCCGCGGTCGGCCATGAAACTCGTTAACCCGACGGTGACCGGGAACTCGATTTCCTTCTGGCGATAGAAATCGTGAATCGCTTTTTCAATCCGTTCCGCGGCACTCGCCGGTGTCGCACCGACGAAATCCTCTTCGGGAACGGTGACGCCGTACTGATCGTGGACCCAACCGGAGAGGGACTTGCGGCCCCAGTTTTCGTCGAGGAACACGGCGACCTGATCCAGTTCCCATTTTCCGATGGATTCTTTCGCGCGGTCATACAAATCGATGTGCAGATTCTCCAGGCCGATCTTTTTCAGATCGCGGTCGTTGGTATTGAGGCCGAACCGGGCATTCACCCACTTTGCCATGGCCAGCCAATTCCGTTCGCGCTCGTCTTCCACGTTTTCCGGAAGGTTTTCTTCGATCGCTTCGCGGATCAGCACATCCGCCTGGCGTTCCCCTTCATCGACGAGCTTTTTTTTCGCCTGCTCGAAATCCATCCCCTTCACATCGCTGGCATCAATCTCGATCCCCAGCTTTTGCCCCGCCCACGCAGCGACAGTTTCCCACCGATAATTCGGAGCGAGGAAATGCGTGGTCCAGCGTTCGAGTTGTCGCTCGATCATGTCGAGAATGAGCTGCCGACAATTTGATCCGGTGAGAATCCGTTGGCGGTACGAGTAAACCCGCTTACGTTGCTCGTCCATGACTTCGTCATATTCGAGCAGATTCTTGCGGGTTTCAAAGTGCCGCTCTTCGACCTTCTTCTGCGCCCCTTCGATCCGACTGGTGACCATGCCCGATTCGATGCGTTCGCCTTCCTGCATGCCGAGCCAGGCGAGGGCATTTTTCACCCAATCGCCGGCGAACTTCCGCATCAGGTCGTCTTCGAGCGACAGGAAGAATCGGCTCGAACCGGGATCGCCCTGTCGACCGGCGCGACCCCGCAACTGCAGGTCGATACGGCGGCTGTCGTGGCGTTCGGTGCCGACGACGTGCAGTCCGCCGACGTCTGCCACCACCCGGCCTTCGGCGGCCATCCCCTCGCGCTCACCGATCTTTTTCGTCGTCTCTTCCCACACATACTTGGGGACTTCGAGCCGTGTCGGATAAGTTTCCTTGAGTTCGTCCCACGCCATGTATTCGGGGTTGCCGCCGAGGATGATGTCGGTCCCGCGGCCGGCCATGTTGGTGGCGATGGTCACGGCCTCTTTTCGCCCGGCCTGGGCAATGATTTCGGCTTCGCGCTCGTGGTGCTTGGCATTGAGGACGTTGTGCTTGATGCCCCATTTCGTCAGTTTGTTGCTGACGATTTCCGAGTTTTCAATGGAGACCGTGCCCACCATCACCGGGCGGCCGGTGGCATGAATTTCCTTCACTTCTTCGACAACCGCGTCCCACTTTTCCTTTTCCGTGCGGTAAATTGCATCCGGATTGTCCTTCCGGCGGTTCGGACGGTTCGGCGGCACGTTCAGCACATCGAGTTTATAGATCTTCCAGAACTCGTTCGCTTCCGTCATCGCCGTCCCGGTCATCCCGGCGAGCTTTTTATACATGCGGAAGAAGTTCTGGAGTGTGATGGTCGCGAGAGTTTGTGATTCTTCGCGAACTTTGACTCCTTCTTTGGCTTCCACGGCCTGATGCAGACCATCGCTCC
Organism: Planctomycetaceae bacterium; assembly: GCA_021732785.1. Lineage (GTDB taxonomy): Bacteria > Planctomycetota > Planctomycetia > Planctomycetales > Planctomycetaceae > DSVQ01. Next base: position 37,535 of record JAKFUG010000040.1, on the reverse strand, counting down.
ACTGCCGGCCGACCATGGGACGGCCGGTATGCACATCGACAATGATGACTTCGCCCTGCTGCACCATATAGTCGACATCGCGCTTGTAGAGGTAGATAGCCTTCAGCGCATTGTCGAGCAGGTGCGGCCATTCCATATTGCCCGCGGTGTAAAAGCTTTCCACGCCGGCCAACTCTTCCGCATGGCGCACTCCTGCATCGGTCAAGTGGCAGGTGTGTTCCTTTTCTTTGACTTCAAAGTGTTCGTCACGCTTCAGTTGCATCGCAATGCGATGCGCTTTCGGGTACTTGGTGACATCGTCCGTCGCGGGGCCGCTAATAATCAGCGGTGTCCGCGCCTCATCGACGAGAATGTTATCCACTTCATCGATGATCGCGAAGTCGAGCGGCCCCTGGACTTGTTCGGCGACTGACCATTTCATGTTGTCGCGAAGGTAATCGAAGCCGAATTCATTGTTGGTGCCGTAGGTAATATCTTTTCCATAAGCGACTTTGCGCGCCCGTGCATCCATCTGCGATTGGATCGCACCGACGGTGAGTCCGAGACCCATGTGCAGCGGGCCCATCCATTCCATGTCGCGGCGGGCGAGATAATCGTTCACCGTGACGACGTGGACATGCCCGGCGAGCGCGTTCAGGAACGATGGCAAGGTAGCAACGAGGGTCTTCCCTTCCCCGGTCGACATTTCCGCGATATTGCCGCCGTGAAGGATCGCCCCGCCGACCATCTGCACGTCGTAATGCCGCATCTTCAGGAAGCGCTTGCCGGCCTCGCGCACGGCCGCGAACGCATCCGGAAGAAGCATGTCGAGCGTCTCGCCGTCCCGCAGCCGAGCCCGCATCTTCGACGCCGTTTCTTTCAGTTCAGCATCCGAGTATTGCTCCCACACTGGTTCGAGAGCGTTGATCCGCTCGAGCGTGGAACCGGGGGCGATCGTGGTGTTTCCCTGCTTGTCGCGGAGAAAACCTAACTGCCGCACACGTCGCTCGTTGGAGGAGCCAAACATCGACGTGATCATCCGCTCGGCCTTGGCGAGGCCGGTGTTGAAGATGTCGCCGATTTTATCCAAGACTTCCATCGGTCCGCTTTCTGTTGGGACCGCAGCAGAGACGAACACAGGGGGCCTGGACGACGTAACTTCCGTCGTCGACAAGTTTTCGGCGGGGATATGGAATCCTGTCCCCGGGCGCTGTGTGGACCGTCTCCCTACGGATTTCGCTCGCATCGAACTACGTTCAACCGCCATCCCACAGGGACGGCTCGATATCGACTGTCAATTCGACAGATCGCCCGCCGCATTATGGACACGCCAGCGGACGAGGGACTGTCGACGTAACTTCTCTTCTGCCAAGCGTATTGGCTGGATCGCGAATGGTCAATCCCGCCCTGCCTGCCAAGGATGGCAAGTCTCTGTTCGCAACCGCGATGCCAACGGACCGGAATTGGCGAAGAATTGTCCATTCTTACGATTTCGCGGTTTTCGAGATCGGCCGTGTCTAAAATCGGACTCAGAAAGTGAGGACGTCATGCGGACCGAAAAAGAGAAGATGTGTGCGGGGGAACTTTACGACGCCCTTGATCCCGAATTGGTCGCGGCTCGAGCAAACGCCCGAGACCTTTGCCAGATTTTGAATGCGACCCGGGAGGGCGATACCGAGGTTCGTCGCTCCCTGGTGATGCAACTCTTCGGTCGGGGGGGCGATACCGCCTGGATTCAGCCGCCGTTTTATTGCGATTACGGTTCCAACATTCGCCTGGGAGCCCGCGTCTATTTTAACTTCAATTGCGTCGTGCTCGATGTCTGTCCGGTCACCATCGGCGATTTCACGCTGTTTGGTCCCGCCGTTCAAATCTATACGCCGCTGCATCCGCTGAATGCCGAACTGCGTCGCAAACAGGAATACGGTAAGCCGATCGAGATCGGTTCCGATGTGTGGGTCGGCGGCGGCGCGATCATTTGCCCCGGCGTGAAGATCGGCGACAAATCGGTGGTCGGCGCGGGGAGCGTGGTGACGCGCGATATCCCCGCCGGGGTCTTTGCCGCGGGGAATCCGTGCCGAGTGATTCGGGAAATCGGCGAAACCGAATGACGCGGTATCATGCCTTCGCGGGCAGGGTCTCAACGAATTTCATAGACAGTTTGATCCATGAAGCGAGTTGAACATCGTCTTCAATTCCGATCGGTTCGATGAGCACCCAGCCTTTCATCGGTTTGCCGGTGACGTCCATCACGCGAACATGGGGCTTTTTCAAAGCCTTTTCGCCAGCAACCGGGCCAACGCGGGCAATCAGCGAATCCTTCCAGACGCCAACAAGTATGTTGCCGTTCAGTAGAAAGACGACACCACCGAACATTTTTTTCTCGGTGGTGCCGACGTGACTGGCAATGGCGTCACGAATCCGACCGGCGAGTGTTTCGTCGTAGGCCATGATTACCCTTGGGCCGTCGCGAGTTTCGTCAACCCGCCGGTCATGGCCGCATCGACGGTCGGTTCGCTGAAGGCGACGCTTACTTCGTATCCGCCTTGCGGATAGGCTTCGGCCGGGGGGATGTACCATGGGCCGCCATCACCGTACGCCGCGGTGGCGACGAATCGCTGCGGGGCGGCGGCTTGGGCACGGAGTTGATACTCCACAAAACTTTCCGCGGGAAGATGTAACAGCGTCGTCGAATTGATGTGCAACGCGCTGAGCACAATCGGTTCCTTTCGCTCGCAACGACGCAGCCAGCCGAGCATCATGGCCGGGCGGATGCGGTTCGCCAGTGCGGCATCTTTATTGAGCACCTGCTCCATCAGCGCGGTTTCATTGAATGAAGCCCGCGGCGTGAACAAGACGTTTTCCGTCTGCCAGACGATCGATTCAATGGCCTGCTTCGTGAGTTGCTGTTCGCTGCCGACGATACCCGCATAGATGCGTTCCGTCAGTTGGACGCGGGCTTCCGGTGTGCCGTTGTTGTACTTCCCGGCCGCGATGTTTCCCGAGCAACCGGTGAAATAGAGGTGGGCGCAATTCGGTTCTTCCGCCTGCCGACGTTTGCGGGCCAGACCGACGAAATCGCTGCTGACGCGCCCGTCGCCGTAATAGCTCATCGGATGCGTGGCATAGTAATGGCATGCCGCGAGTTTGGTTTCACCGTCGTAGAAGGCGACGGTCTTCAGCCACGGATCGATCAAGCCTTCGGGCAACTCCCAGTGGACGGGGTTCTTGCTCGCGCTCCCCCGCCAATCGCCGACGATGCCCTTTTCATTGAGGAACCGGCGATTGCCCGCGACCTTTTCCACCTTGGCTTGCCCCGTGGCAATATGCGTCACTGGCCGCAATTGTTTCATCGCCGCACTCAGCGCATGGGCAGTCTGTTCGAGGGATTTCTCGAAGAAATCGACGAGCACCGTGTGCGGCAGGTCTTTCTGCGCGGAAACAATCTGCTCTGCTTCCAGGCAAACAAACAGAGCATTGTGTTGATGGACACACTGCACGGCGACACGCTCCGGTGTCGTCCCCGCGGCTTGGGCCAGCACCTGTCGCCATCGCTGATGTGCCTGGTTGAGAATGCCGGTCCAATCGACGGCGACGATCACGATGGGGGCCCCCGCGCCGGTGATCACGAGGCCGATGGCCTCTTCGGGGTCATCCATGCCGACGACGGGTTTGATCCAGCCGCCGCACAAGGGGTGATCCATCGGCGGGCTGACGTCCACGCGGAACGATGCCAATTTGAGCGTGGGCTTCTCGGCACCGAGGAGAAATTGCGGCGCGAGCAAGGCCGCGGTGGCCGTCGAGAGAGACGTATGCAGGAACTGGCGTCGATCGAACATGAACTCGAACTCCGTGAGGATCCATACGGTCGAGCGTCGTTTGCCTGATTGTGGTCATGTCGGAAGCGGATTCGCCAGTGATCACGGCTGGCAGAATGATCTGTTCCGGACATTGCGTGAGCGGTACCATCCCGATGAAATCGGTGAAGATGCTGATCGGTCTCACGGAGCGCAGGATATGAACGCAGACAGCGCCCGCCGCTGGATGATGCGGATGAGCATGGTCGCGTCGGCTGCTTGGCTGATGGTCCAGCCCGGGTGTTCGAAGCCTGTCGCTGCGCCGCCGGTGGTTGAGCAAAAGCCGTCGCCGTCCGATAGATCGCCGCCGTCTGTGCCGTCGGTTGCTCCCACGGTGGCAACTCCGGCGAATGTTCCGGCGGTGAAAAAACGTTCGGCGGAATCGTTACGCGAGCGGATTCGCACCACGGTGCAACGTTTACAGGTCGAAGCCGAACCGCGACGACTGCGACAGGCCTGGCATCGCATCGCACATGCCTTACTCGACTATGAAAAGCAACATGGTCAAGTCCCGGACGATGAGGGCCGCGCGAATGACGTGGCATCAACGGGGCTGAGCTGGCGCGTGCATCTGCTCCCCTTTCTTGAAGAAGCCGAGTTGTATCGCCAGTTTCATCTCGATGAGCCGTGGGATCGCCCGCACAACATGTCGTTGGTCGAGCGGATGCCGAAGGCTTATGGCGATGATGCGCTAGGGCTCACGCAACTCTCCCGGCCGATGGGGATTCCGGCGCGAGAGGATGTCCTGCTGGTCGTGGTCCCCGAAGCTGCTGGTGAAATCTGGACGAAACCCGGTCAGGTCACCGAAGCGGCTTCGACGATCCCGGAAGCAATCGTGCTTCGCGATGGTCGGCTGTTAACGGTGAAGCCGAATGCCTCTCCGGCGGACTGGCAGGCTTGGTGGCAGAGTTCGCGCACTGACGCATTGCCGACTTGGTTGGAAGCCATTCCCCGGCCTTCAAAAGTTCAGGCCGTGACTGCGAATGGGGAGTCGATGGCGGATTCCACAACAGCCCTGCCCTTGGTGCTTCCGGCGGAGACGTGGTGTGCCGTGTCTGTGCAACCGCGGCGACTATTGTTGCATCCGCTACGAGCCGCCGTGTACCGCACGGTTGCCATCGACGCCGATGGTGCCGCACCGCGAAACGTCGTGCAAACCTGGCTCGGTTCGTATGGCGCGCGAATTCGCAACGGCGTCGCGTGGTTGGCCCAACATCAGTTGGAGCCCGAGCAACTGGATTCGCTGACGATGGTGGTTCCGCGAAAAATCTTGAGTGGGCCGGTCAACGCCGCGGAAAGTTTTGCGGTCGTCTGCCGTGCCGCCGGTGATTTTGATGTGGCGGGCCTTTTGGAAGCGGAGATGTCAGCCACCCGCAGTTTTGAATACCGCGAGCAGGGCACGACGGCCGGCATTGTCGATTTGCAGCGGTCATTGGCAATCCACTTTGCCAATGACCGTACGCTGTTGCTGGGGGGCCAGTCGCTGGTGTCCAACCTCTCGGAAGCCCGCCCCGAGGACAGCCGGTTGACGTCATGGCGGCATCAAGCTGGCTCCGCGCCGTTCGTGATCGCGCTCGATGCGGGGCCGATTCATGAGCTGTTGAAGCAACGCCCGGTGGTCTTTCCGCCGCCGCTGCAGGAGTGGATTTCTTTTGTCATGAGCGTCGAAGGGCTGGTCTGTGGGATTGATCCCGATGCCGACAATCTGGCGACAATCCGAATTCTGTTGCGGCAGTCGTCATCAGCGGAGCCGTTGAAACTGTTCTTGTTGAAACAGATTGAAATCCAGCGCGCGGGGTTGTCCGCGGACGATCATAAAAATGGAGATCGTTCCATCAAAGCACGGTTGTCGGCCCTTTTGGAGGGACTGCAAATGGACGCCGAAGGGGAGTCATTGCGCATCACGGTGAAGCGGCCGATGGACTTCGACGCCCTGGTTCAATCGTTGTTGAACGTCGCGCCGTAGAAAAAATCATTGCGAAAAATTGTTCGGTCTTGGTATAGTCTGCGGCCCAACGGTGGAAGCCGTGGTGTTAGTTGTCTCATGGAGGCCGAGCGTGCAGCCCATTGAACTGGAATTGTCTGTCGGTGATGTTCTTCACATCGGCGATCATCTCGTCACCGTCGTCGAAATTCACGATGACGAAGTCACGTTCAAAATTGTTGATCGCACGCACACCAACGGCGATTTACCGCCCGTGTTACGCCCACGGTGATCCACCGTTGAGCCGCGACCCGCCAGGGGAGCGCTCGTGTGGACATCACGACACGGGTCGCGCGCTCCACGCCAGCGCTCCCCCGGCGGGTCGCGGCTAAACAATCGCGTTGAGATCACGAGGCCGCATCGAGCCGGGTAATGCGGCCATCGGCAAAGCCGATGACAACGTTGTCGCCCATGGGACTCATTTGCAGCCGGAGCACGTCCTCGGGCGGTTGCACCATCCACCGCATCGTCCCCTCGGTGTCGAGGAGTGTGATATGCCGCTCCAATGTTGCGGCGACGATGCGCCGACGATTGTATGATGTCGCCACGAGGCTCGCGGTGCCGTCGAGGACAAATGATCCCTGCGCGGCTCCCTGCGAATCGTAGACCTGCACGCCGTGGGCCAGACCGGCGAGGACCACCATTTCGCCATCACCGGTGACCGCCAGATCGGAAACCGTGGACCACAGGCGCTCACTCCAGTCGAGATCGCCCTGCAAAGAATACTTCGCGAAGAATCCATAATCGGCGGCGGCAAGGAACCCTGCCGTGGCGGCGGTCCATTGCAGATAACGCAGCGGCCGCAACGATTCGAATTCCAGCAGTTTCTTTTTGTCGGCGTTGTAGATCACGTTCTGCCCGTTGGCGAGCGCAACGATCACATGCGTGCCATACGGGTCCATTGCCATGCCGATGGCTTCATCGGGCAGGGAACGCTTCCAGACAAACTGCAGATGGCGATCGAGCCATGCCACTTGCCGATCGTCGACAATCACCGCCCCCGCGGAGCCCGTATCGGCAAAGGCGACGAAGCGAAATTGATGGCCGGTGCGGGTGAGTGCGGCCACTTGACCACGGCGATCCAAAAGATAAAGGCCGCCCGAATCATCGGCGGCCAGAACCTCCCCGGTTTCCCGGGCATAACGCATGTCGGTCAATCGCGCGTCGGTGGCAAAACTCCAGCGTAACAGCGGTCGCTCGCCGCGAGCCTGCATCAACCAATCGGGCGATCCGGACGTCATCGGCGGGCCAGTTGTTTTCTCAGGACATCCATACCGGACTGTACGTCGCGGTCATCATCGTAGGTTCGTTTGGCACTGCGATAACCGGTGCGATGCGTCGGCGTCGGATCAGCAATCGCAATGTCCGGGTTCACCCCGATCTTGCCGAACGTCTGGCCGGACGGAGCATAAAACTTCGCCGTGGTCAACCGCATGCCGGTGTTGCTCGGTCCAGGCAGGATACTCTGCACCGACCATTTTCCATAGGTCTTGCGACCGACGATTTGTCCGCGGTGATGGTCCCGAATCGCCCCGGCCACAATTTCACTCGCACTGGCACTGTCGCCATCCACCAGCAACACGAGTGGTGTCTTCCACGTGCCCGTCCGTTGAGCCGAGTAGCTCCAGTTCTGATCGGCACTGCGGCCTTTTGTCGACACCAGCACCCCATCGTCAATGAAGCGGTCGAGCACTTCCACGGCGGCGGTCAGCAAACCGCCCGGGTTGCCACGCAGGTCCCAGATCAACGCTTGCATGTTTTCACGATGCAACCGCAAGAGTGCGGCATCCAGTTCTTCGGCCGTATGCTTCTGGAAGCCGGTCATTTTGATGTAGCCGATGCCGTTGATGTGGTCGATCATCTGGGCAACCGGGATGCTCTTCACCTTCACCGCCCGGCGAACGAGCGCGGTATCGCGGGTGGCCTGCGTGTCGGGATCGGTGAGTTGCAGTTTGACGCGGCTTTCGGGCGTGCCTTGCAGCATTCCTGCGGCTTGTTCGGTCGTCATGTTGCGACAATCGACACCGTCAATTTTGGTGATGAAGTCGCCGCTGTTAGCCCCGCCCTCTTCCGCCGGGCTCTCGGGAAGAACGTTGACGAGCAGCAAGCCTTTACCGACTTCGGCCTTCATCTCGATGCCGATACCGACGAATTCTCCTTCGATGTTGCCATACAGGTCGTCGAGCTTCGACGGCGTGAGATAGGTGCTGTAGTCGTCGAGGGCATTGCAGCCGCCGAAAAGATATTCCATGGCGATCGGTGTCATACCGAGTTGCACGTCACGTTGGGCAATCGACGACACTTCGGTGATCACTTGCCGGGCACCATCGACGCCGCCGACGGACTTGTTCCAATAGCGGTCTTTCAGTGTCTGTCGTAACCGCGTTACGCTTTCGGGCGATGCGTTCGGGATGTTTTTCTCGACGAACCGCGGGTTATTCAAAGCGTGATACAGGCTCTCGGTGCCGTGCGCCACGAAAGACGTCGCACTGACCGGATCCACATAGTGATCGCGAATTTTGGTCAGTACGTCGTCGATGTATTGCATTGACGCGGAGGGCGATTGAGCAAGGAGTTTCTCGACAAACGACTTGTCGGTGTAGCGGCGTTCCACCGAGAAGTGGACCTTGCTGCGACGCAAGCCGTACTTGATTGATTCGCTCTCGGGATACTCTTTGATCGCCTTTTCGTAGTGCTCGATGGCATCGAGCCACCGGCGCGACCGCTCCATTTCGACGCCGTTTCGGACCGCGGTCCGTTCGTCATCTGCCACGGTCGCCGTTGGTTCGGCGTGAGCGATTGGCAGCCCAGTGTTTCCCCAAGCCGCAATCACCACCAAGAGTGTCAGCCAGCGCTGACCCAGCGCGAAGATCGTCATCGATTTCCCCCCAGGAACTCAACGGGTAACCCAAACAGCCGATGTGCCGCGTTCCCCCACAGAGCGCGGCAGCTGATGGACCCGTCGTGAGTCCCACCCGCACACGAGCCATCCCTTGCGGTGACAGAGTGTTGTGCGAGTGACACATTCGACTATAGGGCGCGAAACAGGGGTGGTCAAACGGCTTCACGAGAGTACGCGCGGAACTCCTTGCGCAGACGGAACAGTCTGACGCACCTCCGAACCGCAAACCGATCAGCGGAACTCCTTATTAGGGAAAGAGATCGCAATGTTGAAACCTCGCCGCGCTCGCTCCCGCCCGCATTCGACCGCGCGGGCTGTAACGATTGGACGGCCAACACCTGTCGGATTTGAGTTCTCGCGCGGCATCCGTTAGCGTTCCCGATTGGCAACACTTCCTCACTTCCGGATTTGGCCGCATCCCGGCTGCTTCTTCGCAGCCGGGATGCTTGAGCGAACAACACGCTTTGCCTCATCCAAGCACCCCGGCTGCCAGGAAGCAGCCGGGGTGCGGCGACACGACATCCCCTACCCTCTTCAAAGAGATGCACCATGCGTACCATTTCACGTTTCTGCTTAACGATCGGACTCCTCGCTTTTGCAGCGACGAAGTCCTTCGCCGATGAACGCGACGGCCGCCTCGACATCTACTTCATTGACGTCGAAGGAGGCGCCGCGACGCTGTTCGTCACTCCGGCGGGCGAATCGATGCTGATCGACTCGGGCTATCCCGATTATGGTGGCCGCGATCGCGATCGCATTCTGAAAGTCGTGAAGGAAGTCGCCGGGCGATCACAGATTGATCACGCCGTGGTCTCGCATTGGCATCTCGACCATTACGGGAATCATGCGGCGCTGGCCAGTCAGATCAAGATCGGGCAGTTCTGGGACCGTGGTATTCCCGAGACCCTCGCGGAAGACAACAAGTTCGGCGAACGGATCGTGCAGTACCGCGCCGCAGCGCAGAATAAGTCGAAAGCCGTGAAGGTGGGAGAAGCCCTGCCCCTCAAGTCCGCCGCGACTCCGTTGGCAATCAAGGTGGTCACCGCGAGTGGTGAAGTGTTACCCAATGAAGGTCCGGCGAATCCGTATGCCGATCGCCATGTCCCGCAGGCGGATGATCCGACCGATAACGCCAGGAGCATCAGCCTGCTGCTGTCGTTCGGCAAGTTCCGGTTCCTCTGCTGCGGCGATCTGACGTGGAACACGGAAGCCAAGTTGATGACGCCGAAGAATCCCATCGGACAGGTCGATCTGTTCATGGTGACGCATCACGGTCTGGAAGTGAGCAATAACCCCGCGCTCGTGTTAGCGATCGACCCGCACGTGGCGGTGTCGTGCAACGGGCCCACCAAGGGGGCGCATGCCAATACGATCAAGACGCTGAAGGAAGTGAAGTCGCTGCAGGCAATGTATCAATTGCACCGCAACATCAAGCTCTCACCGGAAGAGCAAGCCCCCGCGGTGAACATCGCGAATCAGGAAGACACGAACGCCTGCCAGGGGAATTACATCAAGGCGTCCGTCGCGAAAGACGGTGCGTCATACACGGTGCAAGTCGGCCTCTTCAGTAAACAGCGCGAGTTTTCCGTGCGGTAAACCGCGTCGAAACCCGACATTTTCCGCAATGCCGGGCTTCTGTATTGCGATGGAGATTGCAATCGCATCCATGAACCACGCTTGTGGTTCATCCGCTCATCACGCGGAGCGTGATGGTCACCAAAGTAGCCATCACGCTCCGCGTGATGAGCGGTACGTTGGGCACGCGCGAATCATTTCCGCGATGGGATCATTAATGTCAAAATCGTCCCGGCGGCGAAGAAGCCGCCGGGAGGCAACTTTTCTCCGGTAAACGCATGGCATGGCGGATTGGTATCGATGAAGCGGGGCTTGGGCCGAACCTGGGCCCGTTCGTGGTGTCCGCCGTGGTGTGGGAGATTCCCGACGATGCCGGCGATGCGGACTTGTGGAGCGTCTTTCCCGAGCTGTTGACCAATGATCCTCGCGATGCGCTCAACCGTCTGGCCGTCGCCGATTCCAAAGCGCTCTTCCAGCCGCAGCGGGGAATGCTCGATCTGGAACGGAGCGTGTTGTCTCTGCTGGGGGGCTGGGGGCCGGCGGTCTCGGATCTGAATGTGTTGCACGCGCGTCTCGGTGGAGCATGCCTCACGGAGAGTTATGAACCGTGGGTGGCTGCAGAGACACATGCCCTGCCGCGTGAAGCCGTTATCGACGAGATCGCCGCCTTCTCGGCTCGTTTTGCGGCGGCCGCTCCTTCGGTCGGCTGGCGGCTGCATGCGGCAATCTCCGCCGTTGTTTCACCACGGGAGTTCAACCGCCGATTGGTTGCCACCGGGAACAAGGCCGAAGTCACCTCCGGCCTGCATGCCGAAGTGATGCGAACGGCGTATGCACACACCGTCGACGGTCCCGTAGTTGTCTTCAGTGACAAGCACGGTGGCCGCAATCGGTATGGTTCCGTTCTTGCAGATGTTTTTCCGGGCGAATGGGTCGACGTGCTCGCCGAAGGAGCCGAGTGCAGTCGATACCGTGTCGGCCGCGCCACCGTCAGCTTCGAGCCGCGAGCGGAGCATCACGCCGTGGTCGCATTGGCTTCGATGATTTCGAAGTACCTCCGCGAACTGCACATGGCTGCGTTCAATGCTTACTGGCGGAGAACGCTACTCGACATCAAGCCAACGCAAGGGTACCCCCTCGATGCCAAGCGGTTCTATGCACACATTGAACCGTTGCTGTCCGCCGCCGGGCTGACGAAGAACGATGTCTGGCGCAACAAGTGATGTATTCAAAGTAGCCATCACGCTCCGCGTGATGAGCGGATAAACCGCAAACGCCACTTTTCCGACACGAAAAAATTCGCATTCGACAAGTGAAATCGTATTGCACCAACCGCTCATCACGCGGAGCGTGATGTCTACTTTAGCGTCGCCTATTCCTGTGCGGCGACGATTTGCGTGGCGATCACGCGGCCGAGCCAGCCGACATAGCCCGATTGCAATTCGACGCGGGTGCGAACGCCGGAATCGGTTGCTTTGCTGGTCACGCGGAGTTCATCGTTGTCGTCTTTGAAACGGTCGACCGCCGCTGAGAAGCCCACATCGTCTTCCTTGGTTTCACCCGTTGCCGAGGCGGCGTTCACCCATTGCCTGGCATTCGTGACGAAGAGAAACGGTCCGGGGGAGGGGCGCGGTGTCCCGGTCGCTGAGGCGGCATCGGCCACCTGCTTGACGTTCTTCTTCAGTGTATCCAGTGCGGAATCGCCGCCGACGGCAAACCAGATCGCGTTGGGAGCCGCGAACAGATGCAGTTGGGGTGCGTCGCTAAAGAGCGTTTTTCCCATCGCATCCGGGGCCGCGGGAATCTGAATGGTATGGACAGGATAATCGCCAATTTGAGAATCGGCAATCTTCATGGTCTGGATGAATTGCGACGCGAACAGGTTCGCCCGCTGCGGATCGGGACGCGGAGGCGTTCGTGGTCGCCGACCCTTCTGATTGGCGGCGGCTGGTGCGGCCACGGGTTGCACGGCCGGTGGCGCGGCGTCGTCTTTGACTTCGGGCGGCCGCATCGTTTTCACGTATTCCAGCAGCGATTGAAATTGCGTGGGGAATTCCCGATTCGCCACAATTCGCGCTCCACCGACGAAGCGATAGTCCAGCGGTTCGTTCCCGGAGAGTTGCACGAAGAAGTCGAAGTGCCCCTGCTCGGCCGTGTTGAGCAGCGACTTGAAAAACGGTTGCAGCGCATCGAGGGCGGCAGGTTGATCGTTCTTTTTCGCGGCATCGTCCGCCAGTTGTGGAGCGAACGTAAACAACTCGGTGAAAATCTTGCGCTGCTTCGGATCCATCTGCCAGGACATGTTGAACGTCATCGTGGCCGCGTCGTCGAGCACCGGGGTGAAGAGGCTGCGCCGGCCTTCCATATCCTGGAAGAACTTCGCGAGCTTGCTGTCCTTGGTACCGTTCAGTTCGAGTTCAATCATGCCGCTGCTGTTTTGCGCACTCACCGCGCCGCCGATCGTCACCTCTTCGCCCTGGTTGATGATCTTGTCGGCCAGGTCGAGAATGCTTTCGCCGTTCGCGCGACGGATACGGTAAGCCGCATCGGGTTCATCATCGCGCTGTTGCAGATCGGCTTGCACCGTTGTCTTGAAGAAGGCGACAAACATCTGCTTGGTGGCGGGCGGAATGTTCTTCAACAACAGTTGGTAAGCGATGTCGAAGCGAGAGTTCAGTTTCGAGACGAGGCGTTCCGGTTCGGGAAAACGGCGATCCAGTTCGGTGGCATCGGTTTGGGCGGTGAAGAACAAATAGTTTCCGGCATGCCGGGCGGTCAGATCGGGGCCCCATGTCACATCGTTGATTTCCCAGCGATCGGTTTTTCCGGTGACCGGCTTGATGGAGCCTTCAGGACCGGCGAGCAGCGTCATCAGGGCTTGCGGATCGGTGGTGGGGATATACGTGATTGCCGAAATGCCGGGGATCAGGCCGGGCTTCAGATACAACATCATGCCGAAGGGCTTGGAACGGTCCCAACCGGGGAGATCGTGGAGCGTGTTTTTGAGCCACTGCGCCACGATGTCGGAAACCTCCGGGCGATCGGCGGCGAGGAACATCAAGTCCGCTTTTTGCTGCAGGCGTTCCACATTGGTGGCGTGGATGATTTGCAGCGGGTATTCCAGCCGGTTTTCCGAGGAATCGCTACCGGAACCTTGTGCCCAGGCGGCGGTCCCCAGGGCGCACAAGCCGATCAGCAGAGCGGATGCAAATCCCCGGCGCAAAACCGTGGGAGGCGGGAAGGCAGGCATGTTGATTCCATCCTCGGGCAAATCGTTGACGCGAATCGGCGGGCTCAATTCTGCAAACCGCGACGGCGTCATTTTTTGGTTAACGAATATCGTACCTGATCTCAGTTCGAAGGGTTTCATGGACTTATCGAGCACCAGGGACTGTTCTAGCGTCCCGCATGGGCGAGTGCGGGGGCCGAAAGGACAGGGGCCTGTTCGAGCACGTCGCGATACAAATCGGCGATATCGGACACCATCCGGTCGACCCCAAATTCCCGGCGGACTTCCAGTTGTGCCGCGGAACCGATATTCCGCGCCCGCAACGGATCGTCGAGCAATTCGAGAATTCGTTCGGCCAGTCGCGAACTGTCGGACGGCGGGACCAGCAAGCCGGTTTCGTTGTCCCGAATCACGCGGTACACCCCGCCCACGCGCGTGGCAATCACCGGACGGCCTAACGCCATCGCTTCCAGCATGATCGTGCCGATGCCCTGCTGCAAGGACGGCAGACAAAAGATATCCATCGCCTCCAGTGCGTCCGTAAAGTCGAGCAAATTCGGCACAAAGGTCACATGATCGGCAATGCCCAGTTCCCGGGAGACACGCCGCAGATTTTCTTCTTCGGGACCAGCCCCGGCAATCACGAATTCCACATCACGGCCCGATGCCAGCACCCGGGCGGCGGCCCCCAGAAAAAACGGAAACCCTTTGACGGCTTCTAACGGCCCGGCCGTTCCGATGACAGGGACACGGTCGGGTTCCAGCACCGGCAGCACGTTCGGGCATTCATCGCAGTCGACGCCGCTGTGAATGACCGTCACGAGGCTTTCCGGCAAGCCGGTGCGACTGAGCAGATCGGTTTTGACCGATTCACTCACGGCCAGCACGCGACGACACCAGCGGCGATCGATGACCAGCCGTTGCCGCGGCTGCATGTAGTCATGCACCGTCAGTACGTAGGGCCGTTGCAGGCGCCGCGCGAGCCAGGCTCCTTGCGTTGCCGCATTGCGAATCTGCACGTGGATGAGATCGGGAGGATTGGCCGCGAGGCTGCGGGCCATCAGCGACAACACGACGCGCCCCCACACCGGCACTTGCAGATACGGAAATTCCCAGATGCCCAGTTGCCGACGGGTTTCGGCTTCCACCATCTGCGCATCGGGACAGGCAACGGCCACGCGGAAATTTTCGTCCGGCAGCGCTTCGGCCAACCGCAGCGTGTACGCACAACTCCCGCGGAGCGAGAACCGGCCTGCCAGCAGCAGGATTTTCGGTTCTTGCCCGGTGGCGTCGGGTCCACTGGCGGGTCGATACTCTGCCATCTCACAAACATCCTTGCGCGGAGGTTTGACGCTCGGCGTGATGCCGTCCTCCCCGGATTGCACAAACGCATGTCTCGGTTGACTACGGACCGCGATGATTCATCGCGGGATCACGGTTTGCGTGAACGGAGCGCTTTCGGCGGCTGCAGGATTTCGCTGAGCACCACGGCATCACGAAGTGCTCCGGGTTGCGTAATAAACTTCAAAGCCGGATGTAAGGTCGCCACGCTCAAATTGGGGACCGCCCCTTTCGCCCCCAAGTCTTGCTGCACGGCCTCCGCCACGCGATTTCCGATGAACCGTTGGGCTTCCACACCGACATGACCGGGGGCCATGTGCGCGGCCACATGTTCTTGAACCCCGGTGCCGAGTTTTGAGGCCGCTAAATGTTGTTGCGAGAGCGGTTTCGCGGGGGAGGACGTCTCCCGCGCCACCGGGGCCGGTTTACCTTTCTTGCGTTGCTTCTCTGGCTTGGCTTGGCGGACAGGTCTCCGCGGCGGTTCTTCCTCAAGAATTACGACGTCGTCCTCCGGTTCCACTTGGCGGGCCGGTTTCGATTGCGGACTGCGCGTTACCGTCAGTTCGTCGAGAAAATCCTGAATTTCGGAACGGAGATCTTTCCCCCCTGCATTGGGCCGGCGTGGACCTTGTGGCTTTTTAACGCCTTCTTCGCCTTTGATCAGGTTCACAATCCAGCCGAGGAATGACAGAACCAGCACGATCAACCCAATGACCGCACCGAAATCGACCGCCAGGACCGGGACAATATTCATGATCAATCAATCCGGTCTGTGGATCGGTAAGGATGGAGACGGGGCGGCAACGGAACGGGTGACACGCCGGGACTAACCTCGCCCCCCGGCGGGCGCTGTGGAACCCTGCCCGGCAATCGCGGACCGCATTTGCGTATCGGCCTGGACATTCTTTAACTCGTAATAGTCCATCAAACCCAGTGACTGACCGCGAAAGGCTTCGGCAATGGCCCTCGGCACTTCCGCTTCGGCGAGCACCACCTGAGCCCGGTTCGCCTGCACCGTCGCGATGTTTTCCTGTTCGCGGGCAGCAAAGTCGGCCCGGGTTTGTTCGGCTTTGGCTTGAGCGACCCGCATATCGGCTTCGGCTTGATCGGCCCCCAATCGGGCCCCGATGTTTTCACCCACGTCGATGTCGGCGATATCAATCGACACGATTTCAAACGCCGTCTGCGCTTCGAGACCTTGATTCAGCACCGTCTGCGAAATCGTTTCGGGATTCTCGAGCACCAGTTTGTAAGACGGAGTCGAACCGATGGCCTGCACGATCCCCTGCCCCACGCGGGCGATCACCGTTTCTTCGGTCGCACCGCCAATCAATTGATGAATGTTGGTTCGAACGGTCACACGGGCACGCACTTTGAGCTGGATCCCATCGGCCGCCATCGCCTCGAGCGCCCCGGCCGATTTTTTCGGGTCCGGGCAATCGATGACTTTGGGATAGACGCTGGTTCGCACCGCTTCGAGGACATCGCGACCGGCAAGATCGATGGCCTGGGCCGTTTGCCAGTCGAGATCGATATTCGCCCGATGAGCGGCAATCAACGCTTTCACCACGTTGTTTACTTTGCCGCCGGCGAGATAGTGCGATTCGAGATCGCGCGTGCTGAGGACGTAATCGTCCGTGATTCCCGATTGAATCGCCATAATCTTGGCGCGGACGATCACCGTCGGGTTCACCTTCCGGATCGACATGAAGAACAGATCGAACAGGCCGATTTTGGCCCCGGTCATCAAGCACTGAATCCACAGCCCGAGAAAGCGGGCGAAGACCGCGAACAGGACGAGGACAATCAGGAACGCAATGACCGCTCCGCCGATAATGACCGGCGTCATGTTTTGAGCGAGCACAAATGGCAGATACATGCGGGATCCTCGAGCCAAAATCTCAGATGTGTACGATCGCAGAGTTTACCGCGCCGCGATTGTAAATCGCTACTCCGGCGCAATCTCGAAATCAATGGGTGGCGGTGTGTGGGATGCAATGGCCGCTTCGTCCACCGGATTCACTACGGTTCCCTCTGCGAGGTCGGCCGGCGCTTTCGCGGGTGCGGCGGGCGCTTCACCGGGACGGACGACAACGCGCGTGCCGCGGAGGTCGATGATTTCCACCGACGTACGCGGTTCCACAATTTGCCCTTCACTGCACGCGTGCAATCGTTCGCCGTGCAGCAGCACCAATCCACCGGGATTGAGCAGCGTTGCCGTGGTGCCGAATTGACCGATCATGCTGCGCAACCGGGCGGTCTCGGCCTGGAAAGGTTCGAGTTTGGTGAGTTCCGGCGCTTGCAGCAGCGCCCGCCGTCCGGCCTTCGTCTGTGGCAAGACATAAAACGCGGATCCCAATGCGGTCGGAACCGCTAACACCACCAGCCCCACAAATCCCCAGAATACGAAAGGCGCTTTTTGAAACCATGCCGCCGAGGCGCACGCCACCGACGCCAGCAACAGCAGCGTGGTGCAGATGGCCAGAATGCCGCCCGAAGGAATGAAAACTTCCGTCACCAGCACGGCCAGTCCGGCGACCAGCAACACCAGGGCGAAGAATCCGTAGTTGTCCATGAAATTCCGTGGTTGACGAGAAACCGAATCCTGCACGCTCGCAATGAACCGCTCCCTACCAGTGTAGCCGAACAGGACCGACAGGCAACCGGTTGACGCTGCGGAGATCGTCACCACCACACGTTCCCCGATTTTCTGTGAATCCTCTTCAACCCTTCGCCATGAACGAGTTGCGGTCACGGCGGGTTCATGAAAAAAGGCAAAATCCGCCGGACGACGAGAAAATGGCCGCGAAATTCCTCGTGGGAAGGGGTGGACACGTCCTCTCCGGTTGACCGCGAATTGCCCGAAGTCCTAAAACCGCAAGCTTCATTCCGTGCCACTGTCCATGCGGGCCGCAATTCATTGTTCGGAGCCGATTCATGACTTCCCGCCCGATTTTGAGCGGTCTGTGCCTGCTGGCCTTCGTCGCGGGTTGCACGTCGACGCGGTCTTCCAATACCGCTCGCACTGCCCGCGAACAGGTGTTGATTTCGAACGCCGTGGATCAGGCACTCGCCAAGGTCGATTTCGCGGCGTTCAATGGGGCAAAAATCTTCATTGATGACAAGTACCTGGAATGTGTCGACAAAGGCTATCTCGTCGGCTCGATTCGTCACCGCGCGATGACGAACGGGGCGATGGTGATTGGGAAAGCGGACGATGCCGATGTCGTCCTGGAGCTTCGTTCCGGGGTGATTGGGACCGATTCGGCTGACTCCTTCGTGGGGACGCCGGAGATTGTGCTTCCGGGCATGTTGACGTTGCCCGAGGTGCGGTTGATCTCGCGCAACAATCAATCGGCCATGGCGAAGATTGGCATCGTGGCGTACAACCCCAAGACCAACCAGCTTCTCGGTGAAGGGGGCGTGTCGTCCTCCATGTCACACGATAACAACTGGTTCGTGCTCGGTGTCGGCCCGTATCAGAACGGTGAAGTGCGGACGGAAATCCAGCGGACCACCGGACGCCGCCCCGGACAGCCGTTTCAGGAATTGCCGACAACGGTGGCCTTCCAGGAACCCGCGGGCGTGGCCGCTCCCGAACGCTTGCAACTCACCGGCGAAAAACAAGAAGAAAAGTGATCAATGATCGCTTGCGGTTTCGCGCCCCGCGCTGAAACCACTCGGTGTTCTCAGGGCGAGCCGCGAAACCGCAAGCGTTATTCCGCCCGTTTCGCTGGAATCAACCCGGCGAGCACGACTCCCTCGCGGATGACCTCGGCAAGACGCGGTCCCTCGCGCAGCCGCTTCTCCAAATTAGCGTCGAGGTCCGCCCGCCGGCGAAAGAGGAGCACGTAATCCATCGACTGTGCGGCCGGGTCATACGCCACCAGCTTCACAGCGTGCGCTCGCAGAATCGGTGACTGCGTGAGCAGTTCTTCTACCTGGAACTGATGCAGCACAGGCGCGACCGCAATCGTGCTCCCCCGCGGCACGTTCTTCACGACATCCGTCAGTAATGTTCGCGTGATTGCACAGCCCCAGTAATCGAGTTCCTGCCCCGAGCGCTCGGCTCCAGCCAACCCGCTGCTTGTGAAGTTAACGTAACTCAGTTCACACGGTGCGATTCGTGTTGCTGTCCACAAGGGAAACGCCAGCACCAGAGCCGCAACAACAACCGCAACCTTTTCCAGCCGTCCACTTCGGACACTTGCCCACTGCAACGCCGCCGAGAGTCCCGCCGCCGCGGAGAGCACGAGCAACGGCAACGCGGGCAGCCACAACCGCTCGGCGTCATACACCGGCACGCGCGGCAGGCTGAACATCACTAACGGGAACACGGCTTCCATGAGCACGAGCCACTCCCCCGTAGCCCTGTCGCTCCGCGGCAGGAAAGCCGATGAAGTCGCCGGCTCTGATTTGGTGCGGCTTTCCTGTCGCGGAGCGACAGGGCGACTTTCCCAAGTGGCACGCTGCGTCCGCAATCTGGTCGCTACGCCGATCACCACGATGAATGGAATCACCAGCGGCACGGTTTGCAGAAACGTCATCAACACGTACATCCGCGGCACGGTTTTGTCGGTGTAGTGCAACCCGTTGAACCAGACGGACAAGGCAGCGCGATCAGCCGCCCCGCGGAAATACTTCGGGATGGAGATCCACGGTTCAAACCAGTGCGTCGGCCAACCGACGAAGAACACCACGAACGCAGCCAGTCCCCAGAGGACCAGCGGCAATACCGCCCGGTGTCGCCAGCGCACCAGTGCCCACACGGTCAGCGGAATCGGAATGAACACCGCCTGCATTTTGGATAACAACGCCAACCCGTAGACAGCCCCGGTCCACGCGGCGGTTTTCTTGTTGGGTAATGCAGGGGGACCCCATCCCGAGGCCACGGCGATCACGGCCGCGGTGTAGGTGAGGTTGGTGAAGGTCTCCAGCGATGCAATGTGGGCATGGCCGATGACGCGTGGAAGGCTGGCATACATTATCGCCGTCAGCACGCCGACCGTGCGGCCGTACCAGACGGACGCCGTGACACCGAGAAGCAGAATCGTCAAGGCGAACGCGGTCGCCGAACCGGTTCGCGCCCGTGCCGTTACAAACGGTCCGTGAGGATCGAGCGGGGCTTTCCACCACCACGCAAGGTGATGATGCACGCCGAGCCAGAAGCGTCCGAGCGGTGGATGATCGTTGAGGTACCACCCTTCGCGCGGATGAAAAACATCGTGGGCCAATTCGGGTAGAATCAGTGCCGCGCCGGGAGTCCCCCACGCTTCCACCAGGAGCACGCCGTTCTGTACGTTGAACGATTCATCAATCGTCAACCCCGGCCCTTCCCCGCTGGTCGGATCGCTGCCCCCGGGATCGAGATGCGTGACGATCCAACTCCACGCGATGAGCGCAATCAGTGCTGGCCCGAGGGCGTGGAGGAACCAGGGGCGCACGGATGACAGTTTCAGCAACGGCAGCGGCATCGTCCCAAAATAACCGATCGCCCCGTTGGGTGCATCCCGATGGACACGCCGCCTCCCGGCTGCGACTTTTCGCTGCATCCGGCAAACCGTAAACTAGGCAGGGCGTCTTTCCCCACTTTGCACTTTTCATTTTGCATTCTCCACTTTGCACTCCCTCCCCACCGACACGATTGAATCCCTGCGTCGCCGTTTGCAATCGCGTCCGTTGCATTACGGCCCGCTCGCCCTCCCCACACGGTATCTGCTATCGCCGCTGGCCGGTTATACGAATTTGCCCTTTCGCCGCATCGTCCGCAGCCTCGGCGGTGTGGGGCTGGGGACCACGGATCTGGTCAATGCGCGGGGATTGATGGCCGGCGGCGAGAAGACGCATCATCTCATCGAATCGTGTCCCGAAGATCGGCCCTTTGCCGTGCAGATCTTCGGCAGTGAACCGGCAGTGATGCGCGACGCCGCACAGTTTCTGGAAGGCCGGGGAGTCGATTCGATCGACATCAACATGGGGTGCCCGGTGGCCCGCATCACGGCGATTGGAGCCGGGGCGAGCATGATGTGTCAGCCGAACCAGACGATGACACTGGTCCGGACCGTAGTCGAATCCGTTCGCGTGCCGGTGACCGTGAAGATGCGGCTTGGCTGGGATGACACGCAACTTACGGCTCCACAGTTCGCGCGGGAGTTTGAACAGCTCGGCGTCGCCGCGGTCGCGATTCACGGCCGCACGCGCGAACAGGGCTTTTCGGGGGTCGTCAACCGCGACGGTATCCGCCAGGTGGTCGAAGCGGTGTCCCGCATTCCGGTCATCGGCAACGGTGATATCCGCACGGTTGCCGATGGCATCGGTATGCTGCACGAGACCGGTTGCCACGGCATTTCGATGGGCCGCGGGGCCTTGGCCAATCCGTGGATTTTCCGGCAATTCCAGGAGTGGGAAGAAACCGGATCGTTCACCCCCGCGGGGACGTTCAACGACCGTATGATCCTGCTGCGACGCCAGTTCGGCTACTTGGTGGAACGCCACGGCGAACAGCCAGCCATTCCGATGTTCCGCAAGATGGCCCACTGGTACGCCAAAGCGATGCTCGTTCCCGCCCCGCTCCGCAACCTGCTCAATCAGGCCCCCACGCCTGCTGCATTTGAAGATGCCCTTGCGCAAATTGAAGCCCACGGCCCCGCCCGCGGCGACCGCACCGGCATCCTCCCCGACCTCTACATCCCGGTTCCCAGCGGCCCGAACGAACGCTGGTAGCAGCGTCGGTCCGAGGTGACGGCTACCGACAATTCCCGAGCTTTCACGATCACTCGCCTCCGGGCTTCTTCTTGCGGGCTGCCTTCTTTCTCGGCGGTGTGATCGAAGAAGATTCGGCAAGTCGTTTCATCTCATCGACGATTTGATCGAAATCGCTCGTCGGTTTTTGGTCGGCTAGGCGAAGGCGTTCAGCATCAAACCGTTCAAACTCGGCATGAGCGTGTTGCTCCGCCAAGAGATGCGATACCTTTCCGGCATGCGTCAAGATGTTGCGTTCGTTGAACTGCAGGAACGCATCGAGACGCTTGGCCCAATCGGCCATGTGCATCGTCTTGCGGCGACGGGCCTGATCTTCGGCGAAGTCGAGATACATCGACACGACGCGATTCAGTTCGTCGAGTTCCGATTGCGTCAGATAGTTCTTGGCAACGGTGACGTCGGTCTTGCGGATCGGTCCCGCGGGGGCGTTCTTCCAGGTGGTCAGCCCCATGTGTGGTTGAGTTGCATCGGCTCTCAGTCGGACAATCTCGGCTGCGGTATGACCGTGAATGGCCCAATGCAGCTTGTTCTGCACCGTGGCGTAGAACACTTTCGTGATCGGCGAATGGTTGTCGTAATCGATGCTGGTCGCATAGATGTCGGTGATCTTTTGATAGAACATCCGCTCGCTGGAACGGATATCGCGAATGCGGGCGAGGAGTTCGTCGAAGTATTCATCGCCGAGTGTTTTGCCCGCCTTGATCCGTTCGTCGTCAAGCGTGAAGCCTTTTACGAGCAGTTCCGATAGCCGCGCCGTGGCCCATTGTCGAAACGCGGTGCCGACGGCAGAGCGGACGCGGTAGCCAACGGCGAGAATGGCATCGAGGTTGTAATGGTCGACGAGCCGGGAAACCTGCCGTTTGCCCTCGGTTTGAACTATCCGGAATTTCCGGATGGTTGCCGCCGGATCAAGTTCGCCTTCGTCATAAATATTGACGAGATGCTCGTTTGCGGTTTTAACGGAGACTTGGAAAAGTTCCGCGATCAGTCGTTGCGTCAGCCAAACCGTCGGGCCTTCAAGTCGCACATGCAGATTGCGGCCGCTGTCGTGGAAGATCAGAAACTGTCCGTCCGGGAGGATCGGAGTGAAATCCGACGCCATGCGAAAGTCCTCGTTCAGAAACGCGGTGAAGTGAGACCTACCGGATGCGGATGGATCGGGAAGGAACGCGATTGGGGAGAACCGGTGTCGGTGGAGTGTTCGGAGTCGGCAGGGGCGGCGGGCCCGTGATCCAGCGACGGTAGATGACGGTTTCCGTTTCGCCGGGAATCACGACGGCGAGCACGCGCTGGTCGCGCTGATCCGGGCGGAGCAGCGGGATGTCGCGCAGGCGGCCATCGAGCAACGCTTCGCCCCACGTGGAACTATTGTGCGCACTGCCGCGCGGCACGGTCAGCCGCCAGATGAGATCGCTCAGCATCGTCGGTGCGGTTTGCCAGCTCTGCGTGGGGTAGGCGCCCGTTCGAAACTGCTGACCACTGCCGTAATAGTCGTGCGTCATCACCGTGCGGACTCGCGGTGCCATCCACAGTGGCGCGGCGTCGCACGACCATTTGCCCGATTCATGAAAGACCGCCACGATGGCATGGTCCCCGAGTTGCTGACGAATCGCGGCCACGATGTCGTCCGGCACGCGATGTTCTTCCAGCGGCGTTTTCGCATACTTCGCCAGCGGGACTTTGTCCCAGTCGATGGGCGGCGGGGCATCGAGAGTGCCGAAGGAAAACTGCCGACTGAGATGCGGCGTCCATTGCCGGACCGCTTGCCGAGCTTCAAAGCGCTGCGGCACACGGCCCGTGAACGACGGCAAGGTTCGATCATCGCGCTGAGTATTTTGCGGCGTCAAACCGGCCAGTTGCGGATGGGATTCCATCGTGGCTCGCAATGGCATCCAGACCGATTGCCGCAAATCGGCGACCGTGTCGCGCGATTGCCGGGGGAATTCCAACCGAAAATGATTGCTGCGGACGATGTGGCCGTCGTTGGCCAGATCGTGGAGCACCAGCGAACGCGGACGGTCTGTCGATTGCAGATACGAGTTCGACAAGGCAATCAGCAAAGCGGTCATCAGCACGGTCGCCGCGGGCCAGGTGACCCAGGTGAAACGCCGCAGCCGCAAGCGCCCGAGAATCCACCAATCGAGCGGGCCAATCAGCAAGACCAGGGCCGACAGAATCACAATGATGGTGCGGAGCGGAATCACGCGGACGCTGGTGGGCATCAGTTCCGCGACAATCGATGGCAGGGCGCGTTCCGTGAGGGCGAGCTTCGACTGTGGCGACTGCTGATAATACATGCGGTTCGGAACATTGTTCATGTTGTCGTAATCGATCCGCGAACCGGGCCAGAGCTGGCCGTTGGCCCCCTGTTTGGTGCCCAGCGTGACGAACCACGGAACGAATCGCGTTGGAATCTGCGCGGGAATCTCCCAGAGGGCGAGGCGATGTTCCAATTCCGGGCTGTGATCGAGATCGAGCGGATCGTCGATCAGGACGCGGCCGAAGCCCGCCGCGGTCGAGCGCAAATGGGGATCGAAGACGACCGGCCATTCAATCTTGCCGGTGCGATCGAGTCTCCATGCCGGTCCCGATGCCGATGGTGCGATGCGGTTGAGAAAGTCGATGTGCGCCGTTTCCAGCAGGCCGCCCGGTTCGAGATAGAGCCGTCCCCCGGCGAAGACCCAGACGGCGAGCGCATCGAGTTGCGGGCGGCGTAGCTGGGCAAAGACTTCGCTCGAGATCGCCACGAGATCGCACGCGGCCAAAGTGAAGGGGTCGCTGGGCACGCTGGTGGAATCCCACGAGACGACGATCGATTGGATGGGGGGAATCATGGAGCGATGGACGCTGGGAGCCAACGATTCGAGCTTGAGATTCGCCAACCGGCTTTCCCACGAGCGGGAGCGCAGGGAACTCACGCGATTTTCACACGACGCAATCATCACCGAGCGGGAGGCGGTCGTCGGGGCGATGAGCCGTTGCATGGGCAAGGCGATCCGGCCGGACTTCCCGACCCAGACGATGCCGATTTCGATTTCTTCCAATTCCGCATCGACCATGACGGGCGGGAAGAGCCAGCGTTGAATGGTGTCGTCTTGAGAGAGCACGATGTCGTCGGTGGTGTAGCGATAGAATTCGACGTCTTTCAGCCCGACACGGAATTCGAAATGGCCTTCCATCAGACCCGGCTGAAACTTGCGGAGGTCCCACACCGTGGGCATGGCCCGGCCGACAATCAACTTCGGCGACTGCGAGGATAATTCCGCGGTAAGAGGCAACGTCGTCGCGGGCGGCGCCGCAGCGATCGAAACGGGAGTCAGGAGAGTGCAAAGTGCAAAGTGAAAAATGCAAAGTGAAAAATGAGGAAGAAGACGATCAATCCACGCTTGCCGCTTCGCGCGATCACCAGCGCCCGTCCTCCCTCTTCCACTTTGCACTTTGCACTGTCCACTCATCATTTTGCACTATCTTCCCGCTGATCCCTTCCAACGCGATCATATCTCTCACACGGGCACGCCGCTGGGCCGCTTTTGAAAGTACCACCATTCCCCCAACAACAGCGCCAGCCCGGCGATAGCGAACCAGCCCCAGAGCGGGCGATCGGTTTGCACCATCTGCGTCGCGGTGCTGACGGACGTCTCCGGGAACAGGAGTTTCTCAACGGTTTTGAGGCCGGTCTCGTTCGGCGCGAGCAGACTCACGCCCCAGGTGGCAACGGTTTTGTCTCCCTGCTTGAGGAGGTACCGCCCCGCTTGATCGGCCGTTAGCCCGGCGGCGATCCCTTCGGCATTGCTCTTCGTCGCTTCGGTGTGACCATCGGGAGCGGTGAGGACGTACTCGGTTTCGGGCGAAAGATGTTGCGGCGGCAGGATGCCCGTCGGCCACGAGCGCGCTTCCGAAAGGGCCGCACGGTTGCGGGCCACTTCCGCGGCATTGGCGACGAGAATCGGAAAGCCGACGCGGTACGGCAGCGACGAGCGGTCGGTGTGAAACAGGAACGCAATCGTCACCCCGGTGTGCGACGTCTTTTCGAGAATCAGCGGCCCGCGTCCCCCCTGGGCGAGCACTTCCCACCCCGCAAGTTCGTAGTCCCGTTCACCCACGCCGGCCGCGGAGACCGGATCGTCGGCGATCTGCACATCGAGCAACTGCACGTGCTGCAAAATGGGAGCGGTACGGTTCCAGTCGATCACTTCGGCGAGCTTCGTTTCCAGCTTCACGAGCGCACTGAGTTCCTCCGGGACGATGCCGGTGAGTATCGAGACACGCGCGGCGGGACCGGCGTTGAGCGGTTGATCGGAGAATCGCAGATCGACAAACTCCGGTGTCGATTTTCCCTCTTGCGGATAGAGATCCACATCGGCCAGCGCGGACAACGCTTGCCGATAACTCCCGAGTTCCGGCGGACAGAACACCATCAACGATCGCGGTTCGGGCAGATCGATATAGGCCACATTATCGGCGGCGAGGGAATCGAAGCCGTCCGGGACGATCTTCAGTTCCAACTCGGCGGCGTCGGTGGTGTTGACGGGAAACGTGAGCCGGGCGGTTTCCCCCGGCGCGACGCCGACCGATTCGCGCTGCAGCACTTGTCCATCGTAGATCAGCGACACTTCCACCAATCGCGATGCAGGTTTCTCGCTCGTCTCCCCGCTTTCTGCTCCGGAACCATCGAGTCGCACGAACACATCCCACCCGTCTTTGGTCCGGCGGGCGTTGAAGTCGGTGATGCCGACGTTCAGACCGGCCGCGGGCAACCGTTGGTAGTTCAAGCGGAAGGGCAATTCAAAGTCGACGGTCGGCGGCAGGTTGCCATCGGAGATGAGGACCACGCTCTTCACCGGTTCGGTCCGCGCGAGTGCCTGGGCCATCCGTAATCCATCTTCGAGTCGGCTGCTGACGGGCCGAATCTGCAATTGATCGAGTGCCGCTCCCAGCACCCGCGCGTTGTCGGTGAAATCGGTCAAACGCCGGGCCGTGGAATCGACGGCGATCAGACATGCCCGTTGATCCGGCAGCAGATTATCGATGATCTTGCGGGCTTCGCGCTTGGCGGCATCGAGTCGAGTTTCGCCCCCGGCTCGATCCAGCGCGGCCATGCTCGCCGAGGTATCGATCAGCACGGGAATGAACTGCGCCCGTCCGCCGGTCGCCGGCCAGTAGGGTTGCATGGCTCCCAACGTGAGCGCACACAGAAGCAGGATCTGCAACAGCAACAGCATGTTCCGCTTGAACCGTTGGAACGGCGAGTTCACGCGTTGATCGCTGATGACCTGCTGCCACAGCGCCAGCGACGGGATCTCCACCCGCGGCCGTCGCAGCTTCAGGAAGTAGAACAGAATGAGCGGCCCCAGCAGCGCGAACAACCACGCCGCGGACAACGCCGAAAAGCCGGGCAGGTTCATGAGCGGCCTCCCCATTGGCGGAAAGCGGAAAGCGGAAGGCGGAAAGCCAGGCAAGACTCATGAAGTGCGTGCCGAGAAAGAATCGGTCCGTCCGACTGGCTTTCCGCTTTCTGCCTTCTGCTTTTCGCGCGTCTCATCGCACCCACCCCTTTCGGCGCAGCGTGTCGAACAGCACCGTTTCGATGGGCTCCGAAACGTCGACGGTCAGACAGCGGCCGTTGCGTTGACGGCAGAGCGTTGCGAGGCCGTCTTGCAATCTCGATAAATGTTCGTGATAGATGCCGAGCAGATCGCCCGCACTGGAGACGTCGAGCGTCTGTTGCGTTTCGCAGTCCACGAACCGCACATCGCCGGTGAGATCGGGTCGGAGTTCTTCCGGGCTGAGCAATTGCACGGCATGAACTTCCAGGCCCGCGCTGAAGAGCCGATTGAGCGGCCGTTCGAGATTGCCGAACGTGAAGAAGTCCGACAACACGATTGCCACGCCGCGGCCGCGATGTTGTTTGAGGACGTCTTCCACGGCGAGATCGATCGGGTAATCGCCGCCGACGGGGAGTTCTTCGAGGAAATCGAGCACTCGCCGGAGACTCATCCGTCCCGAGCACGGCGGCAACAGCAGGGGCGCTTTGCCCGCGTGCTGGCAGACGTAGAGGCTCATTTTTTCGAGGTTGAGCAAGGCCATAATCGCAAAGGACGCTGCGAGTTGTCGGGCGCGCTGGAACTTGTCTCCGTAGCGCATCGACGCCGAGGCATCGAGGATGATGACGACGTGCATCTCCTCCTCGTGACGGTACAGCTTGAGGTACGGCCGCTGGATGCGAGCAAAGATGTTCCAGTCGACGTAGCGGACGTCATCGCCCGCGGAGTAGTCGCGGTAGTCGTGGAATTCGGTGCTGGTGCCCCCCTTCCCCGCGAGATGTTCCCCCCGGCTGCGGTTGGTGAGCCGATGGACCGGCGCCAGCCGCAACCGCTCCAGCCGCGACAGCGTGGCATTCTCAAACAGCGGCGTGAATTGGGCGGTAGGCATGGGGGAAAAGGTGGTCGGTGGTAGGTGATGGTTGGTAGGCAGAAAACCTCAGCGGCGGTCGGGTCTGCCTGTCACCGACCACCCACCACCTGCCACCTGCTTTCACATCGCTTCCGCCAAGCCGCGGACGCATTCGGTGACCAACTCCGTTACCACGATATTTTCCGCTTGGCCGTCATAGTTCAACAGCACGCGGTGTTGCAGGACTTCACCCGCAAAATGGCGGATGTCTTCGAAGGCCACATGGGCGCGGCCCTCCGCCAGAGCACGCACGCGGGCTGCGCGGATCAATCCCTGCGCCGCGCGCGGGCTGGCTCCCCAGCGGACGAACTGTTTCACTCGCGGCGTCGCAAACTCGGAATCGGGATGCGTCGCGAGCACCAACCGGCAGGCGTAATCCCGCAGCGCATCCGTCACCACGACTTTATCCAGGGTCTTGCGGCACTCCATGATCCGCGGGCCATCGAGCAGCTTCGGCAAGTCGACCGCCGTTTTGAGAATCGTCCGGCTCACCACTTCGTTGAGTTCATCACGATTGAGGAACGGCACCGTCACCTTGAACAAAAACCGGTCGAGCTGCGCTTCCGGCAACGGGTACGTCCCTTCCTGTTCGATCGGGTTCTGCGTCGCCAGCACGAAAAACGGCGGCGTGAGGTAGTGGATCGTCCCGCCGGTGGTGACCGACTGCTCCTGCATCGTTTCGAGCAGCGCCGATTGCGTCTTCGGCGACGCGCGGTTGATTTCATCCGCGAGCAGCAGTTGCGTGAAGATCGGCCCCTTGCGGAACTCGAAGCGGTACCGGCCCTGGTCGTCGGTATTCATGATGTTCGTACCGATGATGTCCGCGGGCATCAGATCGGGCGTGAACTGAATGCGGCGGAACTCGAGATCGAGCACGCGCGACAACGCCTTCACCAGTTCCGTCTTGCCGAGGCCGGGCACCCCTTCGAGGAGCACATTCCCGCCCGCAAAAATGGCGACGAGCGCGGCTTCCACGGTCCGTTGCTGGCCCACAATCACGCGGCCGATCATTTCGCGTGCCGAGCCGAAATCGCGTTGAAACTGACGGGCTTCTTCCTGTAATGCTGCGGGGTCGGTCATGCTTTATCCTTGGCGAGCGGGGGGACGTAAGTCCCCCCGGTGATTCTCTTGATTCAACTCATCGATTCTGTTCGGCAAGTTCGTTCGGATCCACTCTTGGTCCGTCCAAACAACCAACGGAAACTCTTGCTGCATCACATACGCAATTGCATTCGACAGCGCTGTCTCATCGGCAAGTTTTCGCGTTGATCCATGCTCCGTCCACCATTTGTGTCCCGCTGGGATATCGGTGGTGCGATTCAACACACGGCTACCATAGCTTTTGAAATCCCGCAGCAATGTTGACGGTTCTGGATCATCCGGAACACCGACAACCAGATGGATATGATTAGACATCACTGCGCCGGCAGCAATAATCCATCGACGATAGTTCGCAGTTTCTCGAAATTGCTGGAGCAGTAGATCGGCCTGAGAATAATTCAAACGAACAGGAGTTTGCTTGAGAGTTTGAACGGAGTTGGCCAGTAAAGGTTGCGAGGCACGGTGAGGCTCGGCCTGGAATTGATTGGCTTCATCGCGGATTCCATCGGCGATGCGCACACGGCCGACGAACCCGCGCGGGTCGCCTGGGAGCCAGGTTCCGTAAGTCGTCCATGTTAGGAGCCAATAGCGCTGCACGGGAAATCCAAATGCGATTCAATCACCGAGGGGACTTACGTCCCCCCGCTCGCCAAATACTATTCCTTGGGCTCATCTTCGCGTTGTTTTTTCAGCTTCAACAGTCGTTCGGTAGTCGACATCGCCCCACCCGGTGTCGGGGGCGGTGCTTCCGGTGGCTTCGCGGCCGCTTCCGGTTTCGGCCATTGCGGACGTGGTTTGGATGTTGATGTCGTCGGTTTTGGCGGCGGCATCGGGCGTTCTTCCTTGCGGGCTTGCAATGCGGATTGCACCTGTGCCTTGCGATCGAGCAGCGTTCCCATTGTCGCTGTGGTGGGAGCACGCTTCCGCCAAGTGAGCGTTTGCCAGATCGCGGACCAGTCGAGTTGAATCCGCCGCACGGCGACATCGAGCGGTAGCAGGATCGCCA
Organism: Planctomycetaceae bacterium; assembly: GCA_021732785.1. Taxonomy (GTDB): domain Bacteria; phylum Planctomycetota; class Planctomycetia; order Planctomycetales; family Planctomycetaceae; genus DSVQ01. Next base: position 7,346 of record JAKFUG010000040.1, on the reverse strand, counting down.
GCGCCATCAGAAACCAATCGAAGATCGGCCGCGAGGTTCGTTTCGGAACCCGCTCGGCTTTGGACTGCGTGTCCTCGGCGACGGTTCCCGACAGCACGCGACCCCCGGTGCGACTGGCGATGTCGGACAGCGTTTGCCGATTCGAGCGGAACCGCAGGTACTCGGGTGAGTATGGCACGATGAATCCGCCGAATGCGGTTTCGTCACGGTCTCCTCCTTTGCCGGTGGATGAAACGTGATAACGGCCGTGTCCCCAGAGCGGCACGTTGGCCTGATAACGCCGCGGGGCGACTTGCTTCAGCCGCACACTTTCGGACTTGCCGCCGGGGCCGTTGAGCTTGGCGTTGACTTCGAGGAACTGTTCCTCGCTGTGAAAATCTTCCACCACGATCACCGCTTCGCCGCCGTTGGTGTAGGAGGACAGCCGCAGTGAACCCTGCTTGCGGACACGGGAAATATCGGTGATGAGTTGCTTCACAAAGGCCTGATAATGCTCCCACGATTGCCAGTCCGCGGCCCAGTTGGGGGACAAATCGGACGTGAAGGCCGCGGTCTTGCCGAGGCCGTGCTGCCAGACGACGAGAATCGGGTCTTGCTGACCGGGGTCTTCGGCTTCCGGTGGGGCGTTGAGAATCGTCATCGCCGGTGCGGGCTTGGCATTGGTCAGCACGTATCCATGCAGCTTCGGCACGCCGGTGATTCCCTTCATCACCGGCGACGGGAATCCCAACTGCGGGGCGATGGTTTTGTTCTGTACCATCGAACGCTTCAGCGTCTTCGATTCCTTGATGAAGATCGCCGGGAGCACCTCGGGGTTCTCATTGACGAAGTAGTACCGCCCGCCGGTGATGTTGGCGATGGTTTGCAGCGACTGTTGCTCAACGCCGCCGTGGGGATAGACGGCGACGGTCGAGACGCTGATCTTGGCGTCGACGAAATCCTGCATCAGCATCGGCGTCGGCGGCGACGGGTCCCCATCGGAGATGATGATCATGTGCTTCGTTGCCGCATCGCTCTTTTTCAGCCCGGCAAGGCCCATTTCCATCGTCGATTGAAAGCTCGGCATGTCGCCGATCTGGGCCCCTTCGATGAGCGGCACCAGCTTTTCATATTCCCCGGCGGGCGTGAGTTCAAACAGCCAGTCTTCGCCGTTCTGAAAGTCGTAGGCCAGCATGCCGACTTCGTCCTGCGCGCTGAGGACCTTGATCGCCTGCTTGCTGATTCGCTTGGCCCACGTGTTGCCGTCGGCGAATTCGCAGGTGTGCAGAATGATGGCGAGCGCTCCCTTGGGGAGCACTTTCTTGTTCGAGATGTCCATCGTGACGGGCAGGATTTCTTCGACAACGGTCCGATGCCAGCCCCCCGCGCCGAAGCTGTTTTTGCCGCCGATCATCATGAAGCCGACGCCGACGTTGTAGACCGCTTCTTTGAGTCCGTTCAGTTGGTCGATGCCAAAGGCGTCGTACGGCACGTTGCAAAAAATGATGGCGTCATACGGCATCAGTGCCGGAGTTTCGCTGGGGAAATCGAACGCCGAAATGACTTCGACGGACCGTTCGGCTTCTTCCAGCGTTTTGACGAGCGGCTGCCAGTCGTCCACCTTGCCGGCAGGATCTGTGACGAGCAGGACTTTGCCTTCGCCTTCGACGAAGATGTAGCCGAGGACCGTGTTATTCTGCGGCAGGCTGTCTTCCGTGCGGTCAACTTCGATGGTGGCGGTGTACTCGTAATACCCCGCGGACCGCAACGCCAAGGGCACGGTATACCGGTTCTTGCCGGGTTGATATTTGATGTTCTGCTCGGCGATGGTCTGCCCATTCTCACGCAGCGTGAGTTTTCCTTGGCCTTCATTCAGCGAGGAAAGAACCATCGCGGCTTCGTAGGTTTCGCCGAGCTTCACCTGTTGCGGCAGGTCGAGCCGTTCGAGCCACACTTCCTTGTCGTAGGAATAATCGACGGGGAGGACATCCACGGAGATGCCGCGGGATTTGAGATCGTCGAGGACGCGCGACAGATTCCCTTCGGTCTGCACGCCGTCGCTGATGACGACCAGTTTGGATTGATTGTCGTCGGGCAGCATCGCCGCGGCGAGGGACAGCGCCTGTTCAATGTTCGTCGCCCCGCCGCTCACCTGCGAATTGCGGGCTTCGTACGGAAAACTCACGCGCGGCGGTAACTCGACGGCCGGGGTCTTGCCGAAAATCAGCAATCCGGCTTCATCGTTCTTCGGCTTCTTTTCGACGGAATCGATGACGTACTTCGTTGCCGCGTCCACGCTGTCGTGACGGATCGAATCGGAGACGTCGACGAGATACATCGTCGAGACGACATCGCGCGTCCGCACGGCGCGCGGCTCGGCGAGGACCATCACCATCAGCGCGAACAGCAGCAACCGTGTCCAGAGGGCGACTTCTCCGCGAACCGCCGGCAATCCGGCATATCCCGCGACATGCAGCCACCAGAGCCACCCGGCAAAGATGCTGAGTCCAAACGCCGCGGGTCGAGAAAATAATAGGGTGTGCGATAGTTCCAGGCCAATCACAGTCCCCGCGAACAGCACCGCAAAGACCGCCAGCGAAATCCCCGCGCGCCATGTGACCGGCTTCCGCGGCGGCGGAAAAAGGGTCAGCAGGAAGCGGCGGAGGGAAGTCATGGAGTTGTCAGTGGTTCGTTGTCAGTGGGAGAAACCATCTTCGCTTGCGATTAGCGGAATCCCAGCGCCCGCAACTCCGGTCCCCTCTCCCGCCGTACTCGGGGGAGAGGGTTAGGGTGAGGGGGCGGATTGAAACGCATGGCCCCCTCATTCGTCCTTCGGACACCTTCTCCCCCGCAGACGGGGGCGAAGGGACCACATCCGGACGGGTCATTCATCATGGTTTTCACTTCTTCAACATCCAATGCACCACACGGCGATTTCCCGTATCCGCCACGAAAACCGAACCGTGTTGATCCACGCTCAATCCCCACGGCGTGTAAAGTTGCCCTGTTCCGCCGCCCGTTGTGCCCGTGCGTCCGAGGAGTTTTCCGTCGTTGCTGAACCACGTTACCCGGCCCGCTCCATACTCCACGACGTACACGGTTCCCTCCTCCGTCAGGCTGACATCGTACGGATAATGCAACTCGGCGCTGAACGCCCCCGGTGGCAACGAGACCGCTGCTCCTGTTTCATCACAGACATGGACTCGATTGTTAAAGGCATCGACGATGTACAGTTTTTTGTCCCGCCAGACGATGCCGCTCGGTCGTTGAAATTGACCGGGACCGGTACCGAAGCTGCCGAACGTGCTCACGTAGGTTCCGTCAGGACGAAAGATTTGCACACGGTCATTGCCACCATACTCGCACACGTACAGATTGTCACGGTCGTCTTCCGCGATCGCCACCGGGTACTCGAATTCGCCGGGACCGGAACCGCGGCGGCCGAACATGGTGAGCACTTCACCCTGCTCGTTGAAAATCACCACGCGGTGATAATGCGTGTCGGCAACGGCGAGGCGGCCATCGCGGCAGACGAGCAACCGTTCGGGCTTGCCGACGCTGTACTCGGGCATCCACCACGACCGCGTGAGGCCTCCTTTGTCGTCCATCACGAGGACGCGGCCGATGTTGTCGAGAACGTAAATCTCCCCCTGCGGCCCGGCGGTGATGCCGCGCGGGGCGGGAACTTTCGTCCCGTCCGCGGGGAGCGACCATGTCCGTTCGGCAACCGGGGCGATATTCGTTTCCGCGTTGGGACGGCAGCCGCAAATGCTGATGGCAATGAGAAGCGTCCACAGCAATCGCAGCACGACGGCAGTCCCCGGCGCAAAGCGCGTGCGAGACGGCGTGGTGAGAAACGTCCGCGCAATGTCGCCGGTTTGCAGATGGGCGATGTCGACGGCATCGAACACGCCGGCGCTGCGGTGAGCGGCAACGCTCAACGGCGATCCGGGTTGTTCGACAACCGCCAGTCGTTCGGGACGCAGGCACCCCGAATGTGGCGGCGTGGTCCACAATTCCGCTTCCCGCGCCGGCAGCCACGTCATCGGTCCCGTGAGTGCTGCCACCGTCTGATCCGGTGGCGAATCATAAAGTTCTTGTGGAGTTCCCGTTGCCAGTACGCGGCCTGCATTCAGCACGATCAACCAGTCCGCGTATTGCAATGCGGTTTCCGGTTGCTGCGTTGCAAAGATAATGGAATGTTCGGCGGCGAACTCCCGCAGCGCTTGCCAACCTTGATCGCGCCGCGCGGCATCGACGTGGGCCAGCGGTTCATCCAGCACAATGACGTCCGCCCCGCTGGCAATCGCCCGCGCGACCGCTAGTCGATTGCGTTCCCCCATCGACAACGTAGCGGGAAAGACGCTCGCCAATGAAGCGAGATCAAATTGCTTCAGCAGATGATCGATCGTGACGTCCTGCCCGGCACCTCCCGGCATCACGGAGCGCAGATGCTCGCACACCGTCAGATGTGGCCAGAGACCATGATCCGCGGGCGACCAGAACAATGGCAATCTTCCAGATTGGGATGCCGACGGCGCGGAAAGCCCCCCGGCGGCTTCTGAGCAGCCGGGGGGCTGGCTTTCCATAGGCCGCGTGATCGTTCCGGACGTGGCCCGCTCAAACCCGACGAGCAAATTCAGCAACGACGTCTTCCCGCTGCCGGACGGTCCCAACAACGCTGTGATGCCGACCGGAATCTCGAGCGTGACGTCATCCAGCCGCGGCCGCGTTCGGCCCGGTTGGGTGATGTGCTCCAGTCGCCACAGACACGGCTTGTTCACACGCGACCTTTTCGAGCCAGTCCCCACACCACCGCGGCGAAGAATAAAGGGACGCCGAGCAGCACCGTCATCTCCGCCGACAATGCCGCCGTGCGGCCGAAGTGCAGGAAATTGTACAGCCGCACCAACCCCGAGGGCAGCCCCGTGGGGGCGAGCAAGACCGCCAGTGTCAGTTCGAGATAGCTCGCATACGCCAGGTAACAAACGGCGAGAAAACGGGGTTCGTCACGCAATCGCCAGACCAGCGCCCGTCCCGCACGACGCTGTGAGGGATCGTTCGACGCACACAAACTCTGAGCAATCATCACCGCGGAACCATCCGCCGGCTGTAGCCACAATCGCAACAACACCGCCCGCGGCAACAGGAACAGAATCGACGCCAGCACCCACATCACCGGCGTATCGTAGAGCCCCGACAGCGACCGTTGAAAGAGGGTCAACATGCCGAGACTGAGAACGAGCGATCCCGACAATCCCGGCAGACACGCGATGCCGACGAGCAACGCCCATCCCCGTCTTCGCCCCCGGTCAATGACCGGGGGAACACCGGCGGCCAACGTCCACGCCGCACACGCCGCGGTCACGCTCACCGCGACGTTTCCCAGCAACTCACGCAGCAGTCCCTGCCAGCGCAGCGCCTGCCCCGCCAGTTGCACAATCCCCGCGGGCAATCCCCAGGTGAGGGACGACAACGGCACAATGACGATGAAAGCCCATGCAAGGATCATGCACAGCCACGCGGAGATAAGGCCGCACAGGAACCAGCGGGTCAAGTGCTTCAGCCTTTGTGTGCCACTGGCTCTGCCAGTGTCTTCTGCATTTCCAACTCGATCACCACTCAAGAACGAAGACACTGGCAGAGCCAGTGGCACACAAAACTCGACATGAGATGCTGTCGATGCCGTGTTGCCGTATTTCGGACGCAGACACATCACCGCCGCACCAATTACCGCGATTTGCAGCACCGCGGGAACGGTTGCCGCGCGAACGAGACCGGCAAACGCCTGTCCCATTTGCTGATTGACGAACAGCCAGTTGGTCCAACTCACGGCCTTCAACAACGCCGCGAGTTCAAACTCCTGGAACGCGAGCAATCCCACCAGTGCCGCCGCGGGAATGGTGCTGCGAATCGGTCCGACCCACCAGCAACGGAACAATTCGATCATCTGTCGACGATCACGCGGCGTCATCCGGCGCACATGCCACGCGGATCGACTGAGTGGCGATGGCGGCGTCAACTGCCACGCAATCACGCCAACGGGCAGTAACCGCAGTCCGAGCAATAGGGTGCAGACAATTTCCGCAAGACGCGGCTTTCCGATCACCCACGGTGCGTACGCATAGCCCAGCAATAGTTCCGGGACCAGACCGGGAGCGAGAATGAACGCCCAGGTTAGGCCGCGCCAGCGCGCATCGACGAGATTCAAACGCCGCGACCATTGCCGACTGATGGCAAGGACGAACGCCGTCACCACGACCGCGCGGAGGAGCGAACCGAGCACCGCCGTGACGAACGTCACGGAGCGTACTCCTGCCGCAGCCACGCCAGGCACGCGTTTCGGTCCGGAAGCAGCGAACGCAAATCAACGCTGTCCGCGGCCCAGTCGCGCAGCCGTTTCACCTCGACAGGAACGTCTACATCGTCAACGGGACCAAGCGGAATCTGTCGCGATTTGGCTTTCGCGAGGGCCAGCTCCGTTTGCGCTGACGTAAGAAAATCGACCAGTTTTTCCGCGGCGGTGCGATGCTGCGTCCCTTTAATGATGGCGACGGTGTTGGGGATCGCAATCGTTTCGCCATCGACCCGCACCGGCAGCATGTCGACCGGTTGGTGATCATCTATGGCGACGAACACATCATCGGTATCGGTCGCCCCGCAGTCGCACCGTCCCGCGGCGACCATATCTTTCACCGCCGCGTTCCCCTTCACTTCCTGCAAGCCCCGTTGTCGAAGCGAGGCGTGCCATTCTTTCAGCCGTACTTCTCCCCACGTGTGCCAGAGCACCGTGTAGTGGGTGAGCGTGGTGCCGAACATGGGTTGCGCGAATGCGGCCCGCGCGGCTTCGGTGTTGAGAATCGCATCGACGGTCTTTTCGTCGGCTGCCGCGGCCTTCGTGTTGACGATCCACACCCGCAATCGTGCTGCGAAGCCGACCCAGTGTCCGGCGGGGTCTCGGAAACGCTCGGGCATCCGTTGCCAGCCGGTTCCCTGATACGGTTCGAGCAAGCCCTGCTCCTGTAACGATAGCGTCCCCAGGAGTTCGTTGTTCCAGAAGACATCGCAGCGCGGGTGCTGCTGTTCGCGCTCGATGAGCTGCACCAGTCCGAGCGATTTCGTGGCTTCCGTGTCGAAGCGAATTTCGACGGGGATGCCAGTTTCCTGTTCGAACCGGAGGAGAATCGCTTCCGAGTACACCGCGTCGTGAGCACAGTAGACGACGAGGGCATTGCGGCTGGAAAACGTCCCGCTCAACCAGACGGCGGTGAGAATCAAAGCCGCGAGCGCCCCCATCACCGCGGTGGCACCGGGCGATGATGAAAGAGAATGGTCGGTGGTCGGTGGTCTGTGGTCAGTCGTCATTC
>JAKFUG010000013.1 GCA_021732785.1 Planctomycetaceae bacterium | reverse complement strand
ATCGCGATTGCTGATCCGGATGTCGAAGAAGAGGTGGCATAACAGATTATGTTCAAAGAACTTGGCCAGATTACCTCAATGATGAAAAACCTGCAGGGCCTCAGCGGCCGCATGCAGGAAATGAAGGAACGGCTCGCGGCGGTCCGCTGCACCGGAACCGCGGGTGACGGTTCCGTGCAGATTGAAATGGATGGCACGAGCCGCACACTGAACTGCGTGATCGCGCAGGAATTGCTCGATTCCGGCGATCGTGTACGGCTGCAGACTCTCATCGTGGATGCCGTGCAGGACGCACAGCAAAAAGTTCGTGCGGCCGCAGCGGAAGAACTCAAAGACATTGCCGGTGGTGATGCGATGCCGGGTCTGATGAAGATGTTAGGAATGGGTGGTTAACGATGGCACGGATGATCGAAGCCACGAAGCATCCTTATGGCCCGTCCGTCGGCCGGTTGGTTGACCGTTTGGCGGCACTGCCCGGCATTGGCCGGAAAACCGCGGAGCGGCTCGCGCAGCATCTGCTAGGGTGCGACGAAGACGATGCCCTGGGTTTGTCCGATGCGATCCGCGATGTCCGTCAATCGGTGCATCACTGCCAGCGGTGTTTCAATTTGACCGAGGGCGATCTGTGCGACATCTGCCGTGACTCGCGCCGAGATCAACATGTGGTCTGCGTCGTCGAACAGGCAAAGGATTTGCTCTCCCTCGAAGCGACGGGCATCTTCGGTGGACTCTATCACGTCCTCGGCGGACGGATCGCGCCGTTGAGCGGCGTCGGTCCCGATGACTTGACGATATCCCAACTGGTAACGCGGGTTCGCAAAGAAGGTGTGACGGAAATCGTGATGGGAACGAATCCAACGCTCGAAGGGGATGGGACGGCGTTGTACATCTCCAACTTGCTAGCGAATGACAATGTGCGAATTACGCGCCTGGCACGCGGAATCGCGTCCGGCAGCGTGCTAGAGTTTGCCAACCGCGAAATGCTCGCGGATGCTCTCCGCGGACGCCAGGACTTTTAACGACAATAACGGTAGTAACGGTCTGCCTCGACCGACGACTCTCAATGGATTGGATTTAGAGCGCGATGCAACTCAACCTGTCACAACAGATGAGAATGAGCCAGCAGATGAAGCTGGCTCCGCGCATGATCCAATCGATGGAGATCCTGCAGCTTCCCATCCTCGCGCTCGACGAAAAGATTGAGCAGGAACTCCAGGAAAACATCTGCCTGGAACGGGTCTCCGGCGATCCCAACGAGCCGCGACATAAAGATGAAGTCGCCGAAGCGCAGCTCGAAGCCACCGAGAAACCAATCGCCGAACGCGAACTCATCATTGAGGGCGATGGCAACGGTGAAGCCGACTTCGAACGCTTACTGGAAATGTCGTCCGAATGGCCGGATGACAATTATACGTCCGGCAGCAAGCCATCGGCCAACCGCATTTCCGACGACAGCGACCGCGCTCACGATGTGATTGCCAACATCGTGCAGAAATCGCAGTCGCTGCAAGAGTATCTGATTGAGCAGTACGGGTATTTCGATCTCCCGCGCGAAGTCCGCGAGTTCGGCGAGTTCGTGATCCAGAACCTCGATCACAACGGCCGCCTGCCGACAACGCTGAACGAGTTGATGCAGCTCTACGGCAAGTCGATTCAGGAAGCCGATGCCCGCGAAGCGCTGCTGAAAATTCAACGCCTCGATCCTCCGGGAGTCGGCGCGCGCGATGCCAAAGAATGCCTGTTGTTGCAGGTTAAAGATGACACCCCGGGCCGCGATGTGCTGGTCACTTTGATCACGTCACACCTCGAAGACATTGCCCAGAACCGCTTGCCGATGATCCAGCGCAAGACGGGGTATTCCATCGAGCAGATCAAAGCCGCTCACGAAGAATTGTTGAAGCTGGACCCCTTCCCCGGCTCCGGTTTCGAAGTGAAGCCGGTGCAGACTGTGAAGCCCGATTTGTTTCTCGATCAGGATGAACGCGGGATTTACACGGTCCGTCTCGAAGACGAATTCACACCGCGGCTGCGGATCAGCAAACGCTATCAGGAAATGCTCCGCAATGGGGCCGATGCCACCACGCGCGAATACATCAAACGCAAGATCGATTCGGCGAAATGGTTGATCGAATCGATCGAACAACGGCACAACACGCTGAAGCGCGTGGCCCAGGCCATTGTTGACCGACAGACGGAATTCCTCACGCACGGCCCCGAAGGCATCGTTCCACTGAAGATGCAGCAGATTGCCGATGTCGTGGGCGTCCACGTCACCACGGTCTCACGGGCCGTCGATGATAAGTGGATTCAAACCCCTCGCGGCCTGTTTCCGCTCAAACGTTTCTTTGGCGGCGGCACCACCACCGACACTGGCGAAGACGTCGCGTGGGACATCATTCGCCTCAAGCTCAAAGAAATCGTCGAGAAGGAAAATAAGGACGACCCGCTGAGCGACGATGCTCTTGTGGAAGAACTTTCCAAGCAGGGCTACACCTTGGCCCGCCGAACGGTGACGAAGTACCGCAAAGCGCTCAACATCCCATCGTCCCGTCAACGCCGCGCGTATTGAAAGGGATCGTTGTCCGTGGTCCGTTGTCAGTGGGGGAAATGTGACGATTTTCCTTTGCCACTGACAACGGACCACTGACAACAAACACTTTTTCTCACGCAAACAATTCGGCGATTGGGGTGCCACCATCGGTAATTGGGATGGGGCGATCACCGGCGTAGAGGTGTCCCCGCGGGTTGATACCGAGCGCGGCGTAAATCGTGGCGTGCAGATCGGGCACGGACACCGGCCGGTCGACGATGTTCATGGCCAGTTCGTCGGTGGTGCCGATCGTCCGGCCGTTCTTCAGCCCGCCCCCGACAAGCGCGATGCTGAAGCACTTGCCGTGATGACCGCGACCGCCGCCGCCATCGAAACTGGCGGGCCGGCCGAACTCCGTCGCCACCACGACCAGCGTCTTGTCGAGCAGTTGGTTCCGTTCGAGATCGAGAATGAAAGCGGAGAGCGCCCGATCCAGCTCTTCGATCAATTTGAACTGATTGAAAATTCCCTCGTTATGCACATCCCAGCCGGTGCCGTTGAGGAAGTTCAAGTTGTGCGAGACTTCTACGGTGCGAACACCGGCCTGCAACAATCGGCGGGTGAGCAGGCAGCGCTGACCGAACTCGCCGCCGTAGCTGTTGCGTAAATCCGCGGGTTCGGTGTCGAGCTGGAACAATTTCTGGAACTGCGGACCGCCGTAGCGGAGCGCTTCGCTGATCATCGCATCGTAGTTTTTCCGGGCCACGTTGGCCGTGGTTTCACTGCGGACCTGTGCCAGCAACGCTTCGCGCCGGGCTTGCCGTTCGATGGCAATTTCCGGCGGTCGCGATAATCCCGCGGGACCGGACGTCGTATCGGTGAGGTACACATACCCGCATTTCGCGCCGAGAAAACCCGGACCCCGCGTCGCACTCGGATAGCCAATCAGAATGTACGGCGGCACCGCCTCCCCAGCGGGACCGCGTTGGTCGACGATCACCGAACCGAGCGACGGGTACGTGACGGTCTCGCTAACAGGGCGCCCCGTATGCAACCGGTTCACGGCGGAGGCATGCTCATCGATCACATCGTGATGCACGGTCCGCAACAAGTTGAAGCGGTCCATCAGCGGAGCGCAGCGGCTCAGATGCTGGCAGACCTGCGTCCCGGCGACGGCGGTGTCAATCGCCGGATAATACGAACCGGGCTTCTTCGCCTTGGGATCGCCGAGAGTTTTCGGGTCCCACGTGTCCATCTGCCCGGCCCCGCCGCCGAGCCAGATCACCACGCAATGCTCGGCTTTGCCTTTGGGCAGCGCGACCGCCGTCGTTGGCTCCTCAGCCCATAACATTGGTGCCGTGGCACCCACGGTCATGGCCCCGGCCGTTGAGTGCAGAAATTCACGTCGTGGAAGCATGCGGGCAATCCTCACAGGCGAGCGTACCAGTGCGAACTGATATTGTCCCAAAAGCCGGGCCCGCGTCCAGTTCGGAATCGTTTCGGCCCGGTGTTGTGCTTCTGGACGCCCGTTGGAGGACTGGCGTAGACTGCACAGCCGCTACGAATTCCGCCTGCGACCTTTGAGGATCGCCTTTTCATGCCGGTACCCCCTTCCGAACCGCGTTTGACATCCCTCGACGCCTACCGTGGCTTTGTGATGATCGCGCTCGCTGCCAATGGTTTCGGTCTGGCGGCGACGGCGAAAAACATTCTGGAAAAATCGCCCGACAACGTCGTCTGGAAAGCGATCCACTACCAGTTCGAGCACGTTCCCTGGACCGGCTGCGGCTTCTGGGATCTGATCCAGCCCTCGTTCATGTTCATGGTGGGCGTGTCGTTGCCGTATTCTTATGGGAAGCGCAAAGCCGCCGGGGATTCGTACGGGCGACTGTTGCTGCATGCCGTCGTGCGATCCCTCGTGCTGATTCTGCTCGGAGTTTTTTTGTCGTCCAACTCCGCGAAGCAGACCGACTTCACATTCATGAACGTGCTGACACAGATCGGGCTCGGGTACGTTTTTCTGTTCCTGTTGTGGAACCGTCCGGTCTGGTTGCAGACCTTGGCCGCAGTGGTGATTCTGGCCGGTTATTGGGGCTGGTTCGCGCAGTCGTCGTTACCACCGAGCGATTTCGACTGGTCGCAATACTCGCTGCCGGCGACGTGGACGTCCCTCGCGGGTTTTGAAGCCCATTGGCAGATTCACACGAATCCCGCCGCCGAGGTGGATCGCTGGTTCCTGAATCTGTTCCCCCGCGCGACGCCGTTCGTGTTCAACAAGGGGGGCTACCAGACGCTGAACTTTGTGCCCTCACTGGTAACGATGCTCTTCGGGTTGATGGCCGGGACGTTCATTCGGGAAACGAAATCGCGCGGGACGACGCTCGGTGGATTACTGACCGCCGGGGTGGTGCTGCTCGCTGCGGGTTGGGCATGGTCGCATTTCGGCGGATGCCCATTGGTGAAACGGATCTGGACGCCGAGCTGGACACTCTTCAGCACCGGTTGGACCTTATTGCTGCTGGGGGGATTCTACGGCGTGATCGATGTTCTCGGCTGGCGGGCGTGGTCGTTTCCGCTCGTCGTCGCCGGGATGAATTCGATTCTGTTGTATCTGATGGGGCAACTCATCCGCCCGTGGACCCGCGACACTTTGCTGCGTCACTTCGGCGAAAACTGGCCCAAGATGTTCGGGACAGAATCCGAACCGCTGGTGATGTCCTGTGCCGTGCTGCTGACGTTCTGGCTCTTCATCTATTGGTTGTACCGACAGCGCATCTTCGTGCGGATTTGAGTCACCCCGCACCCCGGCTGCTTCCTGGCAGCCGGGGTGCTTGGATCGCTTCAGCACGCCCGAATACGAATCTCTTCTACGTCAGCGCGGATTGCCGTATTGCAGCATCCCGGCTGCGAAGAAGCCGCCGGAATGCGAGATCACGGAGCCCGTTTCACATCGCGACGCACGGCTTGCTGGATTGTCTTCTTCGCGTCCTGCTGTTTGATCTTCTCACGCTTGTCATGCACTTGTCGCCCTTTGGCGACGCAGACCGTCAGCTTGACGAACCCGCGCACGAGATGGACATCGACCGGAATCAACGTCAATCCGCGCTGGGCGGTGGCTTCCGCGAACTTGGCGACTTCCCGCGACTTCAACAGCAACTTGCGGGGCCGGCGCGGCTCGTGATTCATGTATGTTGCCTGCGGATACTCGGAGATATCGCAGTTGAGGAGCCAGACTTCCCCCTTGCTCACTTTGACATACGCTTCTTCAATCGAAATCTTGTTGTCGCGGATGCTTTTGACTTCGCTCCCCATCAGGATGATGCCGCATTCCAGTTGTTGCAGCAGGTCGTACTCGTGCTTCGCGCGGCGGTTGCGGCACACCACGCGCGAATTCGGATCATCCTGGGAAGCGGGTTTGGACATGCGAAGGTTTTCAAAGCCGCCCTGTCGCTCCGCGACAGGATGGCCGGTCGCGGAGTGCATGCTGCTTGTTGTGGACGATGGGGATCAAAAACGTTCGTCGATCCTGTCGCGGAGCGACAGGGCTACAAATGGCCTGACCAGCGATTCTACGCAGCAATCTCCTCCACGCGAAGGCTGACCCCGTTGTTTTCAGGGGGAAAATCGTGTATGCTCTCACGCAGACGCCTTGAATATCATCGACCGGCACCGGGAAACCATGTCGGTTCGCCTTTTTCACAGGACAGAGACTGCGGATGCCAGCGCCAGCGGTTGATTGGACGCCCGGACGCCGCAAGTCGGCTGCCTTGCACGTACACCTTCTTGGTCTTGCCGAACAAAGTTCCGTCGTGCGGTTGCAGGACGAACTCGTCCGCGAAATCGCCGGTCGGCCCGATACCTTCGGCACCCTGCTCCTCTGCGAGCATCCGTTCGGTCTGTCAGTCGGACGCGAAGCCGCTGCGGAAGACATTCGTGTCGACCGGGATGATTTTGATCGCCGCGGCATCGCCGTGAACTGGCATCCCCGCGGTGGCCGCGCCTGGGTTCATCACCCCGGGCAACTGGCGGCCTATTTCCTAGCTCCCATTACACGGATGGGCATCACGGCCGAAGATTGGTGCAATCGTCTTGCGACTTCGGCGAGTGACGCCGCGCAAGAGCTGGGTGTGCTCATTGAACCCGTCGCTCCCATTCCCAGTGTGAGCGGACGGACCGGACAATTCGCCTTCATTGGTGCGGCCATTCGTCACGGAGTCACGCTGTTCGGCGGCTGCATGAATGTCTCGGTGCCGCGCGAGACTTTGCAGATGGTCCATTGGGGCCCGAACGTGCGGCCGTCAACCATCTCGGCGGAACGGATGCGACCGACTGCGATGGCTTCGGTGCGGGAAGGCTGGATTCGCCATCTTGCGGCCCAGGCCGGTTACGAACGCTTTCATTTGTGGACCGGTCATCCCCGGTTGAAACGGACTGAGCAACCCGGATATGTCTTCGCTGAAACTTGAAATTCTCCCGTCGGAAGCGACCGAAACCGCGGAGCCGAGCCGTCAACGTCTTCCGGCATGGCTGCGGCGTCCCGCGCCGCAAGCCGGGATGCGGTACACCACCGACGTCATTGCCGACCTGCGGCTGGAAACCGTCTGCGAAAGCGCGAAGTGTCCCAATCGGACCGAGTGCTGGTCGCAGCAAACCGCGACGTTCATGATTCTCGGCAACGTCTGCACTCGGCCGTGCGGCTTCTGTTCCGTTCCGAAGGGCAAGACCGAAGCCCTCGAACTCGACGAACCGGAACGGTTGGCCGAAGCGGCGGAACGGCTGAAGCTGTCGTATGTGGTCATCACGTCGGTCACGCGCGATGATCTCGCCGATGGCGGGGCCGATCACTTTTATCGCTGCGTGCTCGCCGTGCGCGAACGGACCGGCGCGAAAGTGGAAGTTCTCACGCCCGATTTCGGCGGTAATGCCGCGGCGATTTCCCGCGTAATTGCCTCGAAGCCGGACGTCTTCAATCACAACACGGAAACCGTGCCGCGGCTATATCACCGGGTACGACGCAATGCGGAATATCAACGCACGTTGGATCTGCTCGCTCAGGTAAAGCGCGAAGCGCCGGGCATGCCGACGAAGAGTGGTTTAATGCTCGGGCTGGGTGAAACGCGCGAGGAACTGTTGCAGGTGTGTGCCGATCTGCGCGCCGTCGGGTGCGACATGCTGACGCTCGGTCAGTACCTGCAACCATCGCTCCAACATTTGCCGGTCGAGCGTTATGTTCCGCCGGAAGAGTTCGATGAGATCGGCGAGTTGGTCCGCAAGATGGGCTTCACGATGGTCGCGAGTGGACCGTTCGTCCGGTCCAGTTACCACGCCGGAGAAATGGCCGCTGAAGCGGGCGCCGCCTGAGTCGTGAAAGTGTGCCACTGGCTTTGCCAGTGTCTTATTTTCTGCAAGGGTGTACCGCTCTAAATCGCATGAGAAAACACTGGCAGAGCCAGTGGCACACAGGATGGAATCGACGAGTTCACACTGCTATTCCAGATCGAAGCGAGGCCGCATTGGACGTTACATTTTCGATTCCGGAAGCCGAGTGGGGTGAGTCGCCGGTGCGTTTGCTCGCTTGGCTGGTCGACGAAGGCGAATCGGTGAGTGCCGGGGAAAACGTTGCCGAACTCGGCCGCCCCGGGGTCATCGGTTATGCCACTGCGCCGTGTGCGGGGAAGGTTCACAAGGGAGCGGTTCCCCTTTCATCCGCGGTGGTCGCCGGGGATGTGTTGGGGTGGATCGCGGCCCCCGCCCGTCGGGCTAAGAAGTAGCCACCCATGAAATCCGCATGGGATCTCGTTCGCGGTCATGAGCGTCCCAAAGCCGCCTTTGAACACGCCATTCAATCGGGCCGGTTGACGCAGGGGTATGTCCTCTCCGGCCCGGAAGGAATCGGCAAACAACTCTTCGCGCGCGGTTTGGCGCAGGTTCTGTTCTGCCAGGAACCCGCGCGGGATTCGCTCTCACCGTGTGGCGAATGTCCCGCGTGTCGGTCTTTCCTCGGCGGAGCGCATCCCGACTTTCACTTTGTGCAACGCGATCCCGGCAAACGGGAATTATCGGTCGACAAATTGCTCGGTCCAAAAGAGCAACGTGGGCGCACCGGTTTGTGTCATGATTTATCGCTGCGACCGCATGAGGGTTCACGCAAGATCGCGGTCATCAACGACGCGGACACGATGAACGACGAGGCGGCGAACGCGCTCCTGAAGACTTTGGAAGAACCGCCGGAACGCGCGGTCATTCTGCTGATCGCCGGAAACTACGATGCCCTGCTGCCGACGATCCGCTCGCGCTGTCAGGTCGTGCGATTCGATCCGTTGCCGGACGATGTGCTTTCTGAACTCATCATCGAGCAGGGTTTGGCAACCACTCCCACGGAAGCCGCCGCGTTGACCGCCCTTGCCAATGGCAGCCTCGCGGTGGCGAAACACTTAGCTGCGCCGGCGTGCCGTGACCTGCGGCAAAAAATGCTGGCCGCACTGTCGCAGAAACAATGGAACGGCATCGGTGTCGCGCGCGATCTCGCCGCCGCAGTCGAAGAAGCGGCCAGCGATGTCCCCGAACAGCGGTTGCTGGCCACGTGGCTCCTTCGTGCCGCGGTGGAGTTCTATCGCACGGCATTATGGCGCGTGGTCCACCCCGCCGTTGCGGCTCCGGGCGGTATTGTGGAAGCCGTGAAATGGATCGATTCCCTGCCGCTCGATACGGATGCGGTTGTCGATTGGCTTGGCTCGCTGATCGAGCGCTGTCTGCAAGCCGTCGGCCATCTCGAACAAAACGTCGGCGTGGCCCTTTGCCTGGAAGCCGCGTTCGCGGATCTCGCCCGCCCGATGCCCGGTACGACACCGGTGCGAAAGTAAGCGACCGGCGGCAAGTTCATCGCGGAAAGCGTGGGGAACGGTTGAATTCGTCTTCCCTCACACTATGCTGAAGCACCTGTGCCCACCCCTTTGTCTTCACCGGAGTGACCGATGCCCCGTCTGATGTTGTTCTGTCTGCTGTGTCTGGTGTCCGGCCGTTTGCTCGGTGCCGAACCACCCAAGACCCTCGCCGTCGGTGAGAACCCCGAAAGCGTCTGCCGCGGATTTGGTGGGAAGCTATACGTCACCATGATCAACGGCGAAGAACCGGGGGATGGGACCATTGTTTCGGTGGATGGCGAAAAGGTCGCCGTGTTCGCGAAGGGATTCAATTCACCGAAGGGGCTCGTCTTCATCGGGGATTATCTCGTCGCGGCGGATGAAACCACATTGTGGAAAGTCGACAAGGCGGGAACAGCGACGAAGCTCGCCGAAGCCAAAGACTTTCCGCAGCCGATCGAGTTCCTGAACGATGTGGCGGCCAGCAAGGATGGAGCGAGCGTGTATGTCTCCGAGATGAGCAACCCGAAGCCGATGTTCGATCCGGATGGCGATCGCAAGTTGTGGGATCTCGATAGTGCGAAAGCGAAAGAACTGCCGAACAAGGGCTGCATCTACCGGGTGACGCTGGACGGAAAAATCTCCGTGGCGGTCCCCGCTGGCAACCCCGCCATCCGGTTTCCGAACGGTGTCGCCGTGGGTGGCAAAGAAGGTGACGACCGGGTCTTTGTCGGCGATTTCTTCTCGGGGGAGATTGTGGCCTACAACAACGAAAAATACCGTTCGGTCGCCACCGGAATGCGGGGAATTGACGGTCTGACCGTTACCAAGGATTTCTTCTACGCCTCGAGTTGGACGCAAGGCAAAGTCTGGAAAGTTGATCGCAAGACGCAAGAAGCGACGGTCATTCTCGAGGGTTTGAAGTCGGCTGCGGACTTCTTCTACGATGCCAAGAACAAGCAACTGATTGTTCCCGACATGCTCGCCGGGACGCTGACATTTCTGCCGATTGAGTAATGCGTTGTCGCCCTGCATTCCAACGAGAACGAATCCTTCCGTTGGAATGCACTCCTTATTTTGACTTCGCAAAATACAGCGCGGCGAACACCTTCGGGTCGATCAATTTTCCTTCCGCAACGCGGTCTTTGAGCCAGTGGCGAATGGTTCGCAGCGGGATCGCGTGGACAATAATCTGTTCGTGATCCACGCCGCCGCCGGTAGCGGTTTGCTGACAATCGGTCGCCAGGAAGTGCGTGACGATTTCGTTCGTTAGCCCGGGAGATGACGGACAATCGGCCAGATGTTGCCAGTGCTTCGATTCGAAGCCGGTTTCTTCCAGGAGTTCGCGCTGCGCCGAAACCAGCAGCGCTTCACCCCGTTGATCGGGAAGGTCTCCGGACAATCCCGCGGCCAAATCGATCACGGCCGTCTTCACCGCCGGGCGGTATTGCTCGGTGAGAATCAGCCGCCGGTCCACCGTCACAGCGGTAATGGCCACCGCCCCCTGGCAGTTGGTCCGCTCGGCAATTTCCCAGCGGCCGTCACGAACCAATCGCAAGAATTTTCCCTTGCCCAGTGTGACTCGCGCTGCGGTTTTCTTCTTCGGCATGATTCGTGAATTCCGTGGGCGATTCTTATTGGTGGGAAAGCTCACCGATCACACTTCGAACGTTTCCTTGAAATGCGGCACGACCGCTGGTTCGTTGCTGACGTTCTCCAGCAATTTGGCGACGGCGCGGGCGGAATTCGGTTCGCCATGCACCACAAATGCCCGACCGACGCCGCCGGTTGTTGCGAGATGATCGAACCACCAGCGGAAATCATCGGCGTCCGCATGGGCCGATAAGCCGCTGAGGACTTCCACCTCGGCTCGCAGCGGGACCTGGCGATCAAAAATCCGCACATAAGGCGGACGCTCCTGAATCCGTCGTCCTAATGTGTGCTGTGCCTGAAAGCCGATCATCACCACGGCATTGCGCTCGTCCGCAACGGCGTGCTTCAAGTGATGCACAATCCGGCCAGTTTCACACATTCCACTGGATGCAATGACGACGAACGGATCACGCAGATGATTCAGCCCGGCACTTTCGCTCGCCGAGTTGATATAGCGCAAGCCGGGAAACAGAAATGGATCGTTGTCGGTCTGGAGATCGCGCTGAAGCTCGTCATCCAGTTCGTGGAGATGACGCCGATACACGGAAGTGATTTCCTTCGACAAGGGACTGTCGACGAAGATGGGGACCTGCGGCAATCGTCCGGCATTGAAGAGCCGGTTGAGGAAGTAGACCAGTGTTTGTGTTCGCCCCAGACTGAACGCGGGAATGACGACTCGGCCGCCGCGATCGAACACCCGGCGAATGATCCGTTCGAGATGGGCCTCGATATCGTGAGCCGGTTCGTGCAAGCGGTCGCCGTAGGTCGATTCGGTGATCAACACATCGCAGCCATCCACCAATTGAGGATCGCGTAGCAGCGGTAACCCACGTCGCCCAAGATCGCCCGTGAAAACGATCCGTTTCCAGGTTTGATTGTCTTCCAGCTCGATTTCGACAATTGCCGAACCGAGAATATGGCCGGCATCCGTGAAGCGGACTTTCATATCCGGGGCGAGTTCGTGCCATGCGCCGTACGGACACGCTTCGAACTTCTTCAAGACCCCGGCGACGTGCGATTCTTCGTACAGGGGCTCAATGGGGGGATGATTCGCGGCCAGCGACCGGCTGAGGTACCGCGCGTCTTCTTCCTGAATGTGAATCGAGTCGTACAACATCACCTGCGCGACATCTTCCGTCGGCGGCGTACAGAAGACGGGACCGCGAAAGCCCGCTTTATACAAGCCGGGAAGATTTCCCAGATGATCGGTATGGGCGTGCGAGAGGATCATGCCGTCGAGATCACTCGGACGGCAATAGAAGTGCTCGTTCTTCTGACGCGATTCCGCACGATGTCCTTGAAAGAACCCGCAGTCGAGCAGGATGCGGCGATGGCTTGTCTCAATGAGATGCTGGCTGCCGGTGACTTCACCCGCAGCACCCAGAAAGGTCAGCTTCATGCGAATTCCGATCGTCTCTCGAGGCAGGATTGTAACGGCGGCACGATTGCTGACGAGGCCATTCCCAACGGTCATTGAATTCTACCATGAGAAAGCAACCGTTGTGGACTCCACCGTATCCCAGGTGATGTCAACGGGTGTATCGGGTAATTGGTGGTCACGAAATGGTTGGCTTTCAGCCCCGAAGGGGGCGTGATTCGATAGCCCTGGGTCAATGGATCGAAGGACCTTGCCAAGCCCCCACGGGGCGCGACACACGCATGAAAGAGTCACGCCCCGTGGGGGCTGCGTGTGCCGTGCGATCACGAACCCGGCCCTTCGGAAGACCTCGGGCTGGGCTATCGAATGTCGCCCCGTTGGGGCTGCGGAGTCTGGAATTGTTCACGGATGTTCCCCACCAAATGCCGGATGTACCCGATGTTAACGGCCGCCGCGGCGTCCTGCTTGATGCCGGCTTCCATGCTCTCGATTTGTTCCGGGGCCGGTGGGAATCCGACCGGCGACCACACTGGTCTGTCGCGGGAAAGTTTGCTGCCAGTCGTGATCAATTCGATTGATCGTCGGGCAATCCCCAAATCTTGTTGTTAAACTGTTCGCAGGCGTGCAACAGACGACGGCTGGAGCGGTGGCGGAAGACAATGCAGGGTTTGGTGAACGGTTGGGATCTCCCCGAATCACTGCGGATGGCGTTCGCGACCATCGGCAATTTTGATGGTGTGCATCGCGGTCATCGGGCCTTGCTGGAGCGGCTCACGTCTGCTGCACAAACCGCTGGCGTCCCGTCGGTCGTGGTGACCTTCGACCCGCCGCCAATGGCATTGTTGCGTCCCGAGGCTCTCCCGCCGCGACTCACCACCATCGAACAGCGTGTGGATCTCATCCGCCAGGCCGGCGTCGATACGGTCTGGATTCTGCCGACGACGCGGGATTTGCTGCGACTTTCTGCAGCCGAGTTTTTCCAGCGGGTGGTCATGGAGCGCCTCGCCGCCCGCGGGTTGATGGAAGGTCCGAATTTTTTCTTCGGACGCGATCGCGGAGGAACCATCGACGTTCTTCGCGACATGTGTGACAAGAATAGTGTCATTCTGGAAGTCATCGAACCGGTACGGATTGAGAATGAGTGGGTGTCATCCAGTGCCATTCGTGCCGCACTCATGGCTGGCGATATCGCGGCCGCAGTCCGGCAGTTGGGGCATCCTTACCGACTCAACGGGACTGTCGTTGATGGTGCCCATCGAGGGCGGTCACTCGGTTTTCCCACTGCGAATCTTGCCGATGTCGCGACGGTGACTCCCGGTCACGGCGTGTATGCCGGCCGCGTGAGCATCGGGGAAAAGGTTTATGCCGCCGCGGTTCATATTGGCCCGAACCCCACTTTCGGCGAGAACGCATCGAAGATTGAAGTCCACCTGCTCGATTTTACCGGCGATCTGTACGGCAACACGCTCGCTGTCGATCTGCTGAACCGGGTGCGGGGCGTGCAGAAATTCGCATCCGTCGACCAATTGCTTTCCCAGTTGCGCGATGATGTAGAAACGGTGAGAAATCTGGTTATCGGTACGGGATTGGAAAACTCCGCTTGACGGCCTGCGGGGAATGGGCAAAATTCACTCCACGTGATAGTGCGCAGGGAATGTGCATGGATCTTATTCCGAAGGACGTTGGCCATGGATCGGCTACCGGAACCGTTGCCGACATCGGTCAGCCTGCGGACATTATTTCCGAACGCAGCGTTTGTTGGCGGTGATGACATCGTCGCGCGGGATGCCGTCGAACAGAGTCAGGCCTGCCATCCGGGAGTCTTGTTCGCGGTCATTCGCGGCACGAAAGTCAACGCAACGGCGTTTGTAAACGAAGCACTTGCGCGGGGTGTTGCCGGCTTGCTGGTGGACCGCCCGCTGTCCGAGGTGCCGGTAACTCAGTGCGTGGTTTCCGATGTCCGCCGGGCTTTTTCGCAGGTCTGTGCTTACCTCGCGGGATCGCCGTCATCACACATGAATATCGCAGGGATTACCGGGACGAATGGCAAGACGACGGTCACCTGGATGATTCGTGCCATTCTGCATCGCGCCGGTCGAACAGCGGGAGTTTTGGGGACGATCGAATTCGCGGACGGCGTGCAGTCAGAATCGGCAACCATGACAACGCCGGATTCGCGAACGCTGCAAAGCTGGTTGGCCCGCATGCACCAGCGCAGTACCAAATCTGCGGCGATTGAACTTTCCAGCCATGCGCTGCATCAAGGTCGCGCCGAGGGAACGCGGTTACGAACGGCGCTGGTCACCAATATCACGCAAGACCATTTTGATTATCACCAGACGTTTGAAGCGTACCGCGACAGCAAAGCCCGCATCGCCGAGATGGTTGCTCCGGGTGGAATTCTGGGCTTGAACTTGGATGATCCCGGCAGTTGGTCGTTGCAATCGCTCGGCTCAACCGCGGTGCCGGTGGTCTCGTTCGGCATGTCCCCCGCGGCAGATGTCTCGGCACAGATCCTCGAAGAATCCCGCCGGGGCACACGCTTTCGCATCCATCTGCATGGACAGTCGGCGGAGTGCTTCACTGCACTCATCGGTCGCCACAACGTTTCGAATTGTCTCGCTGCCGCTGTCTCAGCCGCACACCTCGGCGTGTCGCTCGAGGACATCGTGACTGGTCTGGAACAATTTCGTGGCGTGCCGGGAAGGTTGGAACGGATTGATTGCGGCCAGCCGTTCGATGTTTTCGTGGATTACGCCCACACCGATGATGCGCTGCAGCGCTGTCTGGCCAGCGTTCGGAGTCTGACACCGGGGCGTGTCCTCTGCGTTTTCGGCGCGGGGGGGGATCGTGACCGATCGAAGCGTTCGCTGCTCGGTCGCGCCGCGGCAGCCGCGGACGTGGCGATTATCACCAGCGACAATCCGCGAAGTGAAGACCCGCAAGCCATCATCTCCGATATCATGGCGGGGATGGCATTCAACAAAAACAAGCAGATTGTCGAACCGGATCGCGAACGGGCGATTCATCGGGCGCTAACACTGGCTCAACCGGGCGATTGCGTGATCATCGCCGGCAAAGGCCACGAACGAGAGCAGATCGTTGGTCTGGAGCGGCTGCCGTTTGATGACCGGGCGGTGGCTCGCGCGGCATTGCGAGAGTCATCGCTCACCGGTGTGGGCTCCGGCTTTCCTCCTGAACAGCGCCGCATTGCGTGACCGTTGAGAACATCATGGATCGGTTGCGATTCGCTGATCTTGCCGACGCAACCGGAGGGGAACTTCGGTCGGCGAATGCGTCGGCCGAGTTCACGCAGAATTCCATTGATTCGCGGACGTTGTCGCCCGGTGATGTCTTCTGGGCTCTGGCCGGAGAGCGAACCGACGGGCATCAACATGCGGCATCGGCTCTCGAACGCGGAGCCGGGTTGATCGTTTGCCAAGCGGATCGATCTACCGAAATCGCAGGACCGCGGTTGGTCGTTGCGGATCCGCTGAGTTCGCTGCAAACTTTTGCGGCGTGGTATCGGCAGCAGCAGTCCGCATTAGTCATCGGCGTCACCGGCAGTGTTGGGAAGACGACGACTCGCGGTTTGATTGATGCGGCGTTGTCGGGACAGTTTACCGGCATGCAAAGCCCCGCCAGTTTCAACAACCATCTTGGCGTGCCGTTGAGTCTGCTGAATGTGGAACAACAGCACGAATACGCCGTGCTTGAGATGGGGGCTTCACGCGGCGGCGAGATTCGTCGCTTGTGTGAAATCGCTCAACCGGAAGTCGGCGTGATCACCGCGATCGGCCGGGCTCATCTCGAAGGCTTTGGCGGCATCGACGGCGTCATCCGCGGCAAAGGGGAATTGCTGGAATCGCTCCCATCGACAGGGTTCGCGGTCCTCCCCGGTGACGATCCCGTCACCCGCGCGATGGCATCAAGAGCGCGGTGCCGTACGTTGTTCGTCGGAGAACATGATGACAACAGTCTCGTCGTCCGGCAGGTGCGCGCGTCTGAGAGTGCCTTGTTGTTTCAAGTGGATGGACAAGACTTTTGTGTTCCTGTGACAGGCCGCCATCATCTTACGAATGCTTTGATTGCCATCGCGATCGCGCGTGAGATCGGGATCGAGTCGTCTGCGATACAGGCGGGTTTGGCCGAGTATGTACCGTCGCCGGGCCGTGGTCAGTCGATGAA
The DNA here is from genome assembly GCA_021732785.1 of Planctomycetaceae bacterium. Lineage (GTDB taxonomy): Bacteria > Planctomycetota > Planctomycetia > Planctomycetales > Planctomycetaceae > DSVQ01. The sequence continues at coordinate 25,473 of JAKFUG010000013.1, read as the reverse complement.
CATCGGTCCGTGGAAGGTCCTTGATGACACCTACAATGCGAACCCCACCTCGATGGCCGCCGCACTCGATGTGCTTGCCAGTGCCCGCATCGCTCGAGGACAGAAATGTTTCGCCGTGTTGGGGGACATGCTGGAGTTGGGACACGCCGCCAAGGCGGAGCATTTCGAATTGGGAAGCAAGGCCGGGTATTTGCGTCTCGACGGTGTGCTGGCCTGCGGTGAATTCGCACACGATGTTGCCCTCGGTGCCAGCCGCGCCGGTATTCCCGCAGGGCGGCTCGTTGCAACACCGCAACTGGATGTGCTCCTCACCGTTCTGGATTGCTGGCTGGAACCGGGTGACGTCATCCTTGTGAAAGGTTCACGCGGCATGCAGATGGAACGTGTTGTCGACTGGTTACGGCAACGAGCGGGCCAACTCGGGCACGATTCCCCTTCTCGGTGCGCGTAAACCAACCGCAAGCATCCTTCTCTGCCCAATGGACTTTTCCACGACAAGCTGCCAACATCACCGTCTTGATGATCTTCCTCCGCTCAATTGATTCTGCTCCGCAATAAGCGCTCTTTATGCTTCAATGGCTACTTCATCGATACGGCGACACACTCGATCGGCTCGAATTCGTTTCGTCTGCTGAAACGCGCGTTTACCTGACGGCCCGCACGGCGCTGGCAACCGCGACATCGTTTCTCGTGGCGTGGTTCTTCGGGCCGATTGCCATTCGGTGGTTGAAGGCGAACTTTCAGGAACGCATCGATAGCGCTTCGGCGAAACTCAACGAACTGCATGCCGCGAAGAATGCCACGCCGACGATGGGGGGCATGTTCATCGTTGCGGCAATCATTACCGCAGGAGTGTTGTGGGGCGATCTCCGCAGCCCGTATGTGCAACAGGCGCTCGTCGTCGTGGCAACGTTCGGTGTTTTGGGGGCGATGGATGACTGGATCAAAATCCGTACATCAAAGCGCGGGTTAACCGCCCGGCAGAAATTCATCGGACAATGTCTTTTAGGAACGATTATCGCGATCTGGCTTTATCAGACGCAGCGAAATCTCCCGGATGGCATCAATCTCATTGGTCCGGTTGGTCAAGTGGCGATCCCGCTCGGCATCGGTTTCGTGGGCTGGGCCGTTCTGGTCCTCGTGGGATCATCCAATGGGGTGAACCTCACGGATGGACTCGATGGTCTCGCGGGGGGCTGCCTCATCTTTGCGGCGTCCGCTTTCACGGCGTTGTCCTATTTGTCCGGGCATCGATTGATGGCCGAATATCTGCACATTCCGCACTTCGAAGGGGCCGGCGAACTCGGCGTGCTCTTCGGTGCCATGGTCGGTGCGATGCTGGGATTCTTGTGGTACAACTGCTATCCGGCGGAAGTCTTTATGGGCGACACCGGTTCGCTCCCCGCCGGTGCCCTGCTCGGCTATGGCGCCCTGGTTCTCCGTCAAGAAGCGTTGCTTGTGCTGGTGGGTGGTATTTTCGTCGTGGAAACACTGAGCGTGATTGTGCAGGTCAGTTGGTTCAAATGGACCCGCAAACGCCTTCTGCTTTGCAGTCCGCTGCACAATCACTATCTCTTCCGCGGCGATCACGAAATGAAAATCGTCGTACGGTTCTGGATTACCGCCGCGCTGTTGGCCCTGCTAGCAATTGCGAGTCTGAAGATCCGATAAACCCGAATTTCTCGCCGAACGGCCGAATCACGGCAGTTCATGGATCCGCAGGTTCTTGAATTGCACCGGGGCCCCTTCGGATTCCAGGCACAGAAAGCCGGTCTTTGGATCGCAGTTTTCACCACCCGAAACTTCTTCGCCGTTTACCGATAGCCGGACGACGCCATCCACGGCTTTAATGTAGTAGTGATTCCATTCATTTACGCCCTTGCTGAGATTCTTCTTGGGGAAACTGCGGGAACCATTCGGCGCCGCGGGCGGAAACGGCTTCATCTTCGATGTGCCGACGGGAAAGACATCGCCGTGCGTCGTGAACCAGTCGGGTTTTTTGCCGTTCTTCTTCTCAAATTGTTCCGCATAGCCATGATCGAGGACCTGCACTTCGATGCCGCCGCGCGCCAGCGTATTGCGGGGCAAATCTTTCAGGGCTTCGTCGGGGGCCCACAGGAAGATGCCGGAGTTTCCTCCGGAGGAAAGGTGCCGCCACTCGGCCACCATTTCGAAGTTGGTCAGTTTGGATTTTGTTTTGAGCATCCCGATCGGCAAACCGGTGCAATCGCATTGCCCGTCTTTCCAGGTGAAGGTTTCGGGGTCACAATTGACTTGCTCAAAATCCTTTTCGGTGAGGGTCCGCCATCCCTCGCCATCGCCCTTGTTCAACTTGGGGGCATCGCCCTCGGCAGCGAAACTGGTCGCAGCGACGAGACACAAAACCACGCTCGCCCAATGTCCGACGCAACGTGTCATCATCATGTAAGCTCTTTCTTCGAAAGTTTCGTACGACGCTATCACGGTCCGGACAGCGTTATTCCAGTCCGCTATGGTAGCGTGCTTCACATCGGAGAACGAGCATGCCAGCCGCTTGGGTTTCGCTGGTCGCAGGCTTACCATGACGGTGTCCGACAACCATTTCGAGCCCCGTCATGTCCGACGAAAATCCCCCTCGACCGCCACGGAGACCGCGTTATCGAGGAACGCATCCGCGCTCCTTTGGCGAAAAGTACAAAGAACATCGCCCCGATGTGTATCAGGAAGACGTCGCGAAGATTCTTGAGAGTGGCAAGACTCCCGCGGGCACGCATCGTCCCATCATGGTGCGCGAGATTCTCGAAGTGCTTCGTCCCCTTCCCGGCGAAACGGTGCTCGATTGCACATTGGGGTACGGCGGGCATGCCCAGGAATTATTGAAGGCGATTCAGCCCGAGGGCCATTTTCTCGGGATCGATACCGATTCCCTGGAACTCGTTAAGACCGAAGCGCGGCTCCGAGGATTGAGTGTCCCCGTCACCACATTCCAGACCAAACGCATGAATTTCGCGGGGGCATCACGCTGGCTGGCGGAAGTCGCTCCTGCCGGAGTCGATGTCATGCTGGCGGACTTAGGCGTGTCCTCGATGCAACTGGATGATCCAGTCCGTGGCTTTTCCTTCAAAGCCAATGGACCGCTCGATATGCGGATGAACGCGCGCAGCGGTGTCTCCGCGGCTCAGCGATTGCAGAAATGGGATGCGGAGGATTTGGTGGAAATCTTCGAAGAAAACGGGGATGAACCGCATGCAGGACCGCTCTCCGAAGCGATCGTGCGTGCGCAGCGCTCGCGCCCGTTGACAACGACGTCCGATCTCGCGGCGGTGATACGTCGCACGCTTGCAGGAGACGTTCCCGCCGAGGAGATCGAGCTCTCCGTGCGACGTGTGTTTCAAGCGATTCGGATCGCCGTCAATGATGAGTTCGGCGCGTTACAATCGTTCTTGAGTCAACTGCCGCATTGCCTGAAGCCCGGCGGTCGTGTCGCGATCCTCACCTTCCATTCCGGAGAAGACCGGCGCGTGAAGAAGGCGTTTCAACAGGGTTTCGCGGACGGCGTGTATTCGTCGATTGCCACGGATGTCATTCGTGCCTCGATGGAAGAACAGCGGGCGAATTCCCGTTCGGCGTCCGCGAAGCTGCGATTCGCCGTGCGGTCCGACTCACCGTGTTGATGTCGCGAACGGGAGAATCATCTGCGACATCCAGCGCGGCGGCGATTCGTCCGTACCAGTTATGATGCCGATCAATTCCCCGCTTTCGTCCACGGCCGCATAATCCTGATTCGCGATGACGTTTGTGCCCGGTGTGAGCGGTAAACGTTTTCCTTGTCGCAGACTGAGAATGTCCGCCGAAGAGAACTCGACACGCGGTAAGTGTGACACGGCATCAATGGCCGGTCGTGTCTGTGCGGCGACGGTCTCACGATTGAGGCTGCTCAACTCGACGGAGTCGCCCAGTTGAAACTTGCCCACCGCAGTTCGTTCCAATGCAGTCATCAGGGCACCGCAACCGAGACTCGATCCCAAGTCGCGGCCGATGGATCGCACATAGGTGCCGCTGCCGCAGAGAATCTCGACGGTAAAATCGGGGGGATTCCACGCGGTGAGGGTGATCGAATCCACTTCGATGGTTTTGGCCGCTAATTCGACGGTTTCGCCGCGTCGGGCGAGATCGTAGGCCCGCTGTCCCTGCACATGGACGGCCGAGAATTGCGGCGGGACTTGTTCGATGCGCCCCACAAATCCAGCGAGGGTCTCTTCGACGGCGCTGCGAGTGATTGCCGACGCATCATTGGTCGCCGTGATCTTGCCCGTAATGTCGTCCGTGTCGCTGGTCAATCCGAGTCGAAACGTGGCGAGATAGCGCTTCCGCCCGTCTTGAATCCAGGGCACAAGCCGCGTTGCTCCACCAATGCAGATCACGAGCACGCCGGTCGCCAGTGGATCGAGCGTTCCCGCATGACCCACTTTGACCGGTCGCAGCAGCCGTTGCACGACATTGACCGCATCGCGCGAGGTCATGCCCGTCGGCTTCGCAATTGTTAATACCCCTGCCGACTTCGATTCCGTCATGAACGTTTCAATCATCCTGATTCTTGGTGACCCTACCGGAAGCAACACCAGCGGTTCGCAGAATCTTGCGGTTATTCCCGCGCGAAAGTCGATTCCCGCGGGGCCTGATACTTCACGGCGAGATGTGGAGTGGCAAGCCGCTTTTGACCCGTGCCGAGGGAACGGCAACCCGCTTCGACTAATCCCGTGGTCAGCAAGGTACGCTCGATGGGACACGGTGCGCGGCCGGTGAGAAATGTTTCTTCAGCCTTCGACATCAGTGATGTCGAATAGGCGACATTGGGATTGGGTGGCAGATAAAACAAGCTCGACAGCGGTTCGGTTTGCCCTTTCAACTTCGCTGCGAACGTAAAATCACCGACGAGGCCGTTCATCAGCAACATGGTGGCCCGCGTGCCATCGGTGTATTCGATGCGGTAGCAAACCGGCTCTTTCACCCACGCACGCATTTGCTCGAGGGTGGGATAGCGGTGACTGAAGGTATCCGGTTGGGCGAGCGTCTGACTGCGTGACAGGCACGCCTCGAACAAGCGCGGATCCCAGCCGCCTCCGTTCCAGCTTCCGGATGCCATGGCCTGCCACACGGCGTCGCCTTTGATGGCCGTGACCGCATCCACCCCGGTTTCGCCCCCTTGGCGACGCTCCGCCATGCACTGAATCACTTCCAGCGCATGGAAGTCATAACTGTCGATCGCCCCCATCGCGACACATAGCATTTCTTCCACCGGGGCACCGTACGGCATGTCAATCGCCGGCATCCGCCACGTCACCGGGAGGGATGACCCGGCCGCGAATGCGAACTTCAACTCGCGCGCCGTGTCGGCCATTTCCTTGGCCCAGTCCCATTTCCACGACAGATGTTTGTCGTTGAAAACGGGGACGGCCCGGCCATCCTGACGGAACACGTCCGTGGTCTGCTTGAAGAATTCATACCGTGGATACTTCGTCTGGTGGAACTCATTTTGCGGATAATCGCCGTGCTCGCCGATGATTAACACGGCGTCCACAGCCAACGTCTTTCCGCCGCAACGCAGCGCTTCCGCAACCGATTTGTAAAGCGGAAAGCCAAACTCTTTGGACCGCGACACGCTGAGATCCGCTTTAGGCGTCTGGTCGACATACGCCGCGACCACATCGAACGGCGGATGATGCCATGCCCCTTTGATCGGGTAGCCGACGAGAAACCGCTCGCCCATGTGCCAGGCATGTGTTCCATACCGCCACTCGGTGGTGATGATCGCCAGCTTCTTTTTCGAAGTCGTTGTCGGTTCCGCACTCCAGACCATTGGTGAAGAGAGTGCCAGCACTCCGGTTGCGCTGAGAAAATTCCGCCGTGTAATCATCGTCGCCTCGTGGAATGATGGTTCGTGCCGAGCGCGTTTGTGGGTGCCGTTGTATCAAACGGCCGGACGGAACGCATCAGTCGCACGATCCGTCAGTACGCGCTGTTGGCACGCGATGGGCATGAATTTCGGTTGTCATCGCCATCGAGGCGATTTTGCTGTGCGCATGAAATGAGGTACATTAAGAATGATCAACGAAGACCGGTTACGACATCTGCGAGTGTGCCATGAATTGCGGCTATTTTGGGATTCTGTTCGTCACCACGTTGATGGCGTCTCCGGCGGAGAAAGCCCGCGACCATTTGCAACATGGGCGGTATGCGGAGGCGGTCGAGGCGTATGCGGCACTCGCCGAAGAATCGCCGCCGAATGAAGAAGTCATTCGGGGTTGGTCACGGGCATTGTGGACACAAGGCGAGCGCGATGCCGCGGAGGCCGTGCTCACCAAGGTCTTAAGCAGCGACGGCAAGTCTCCGCGATTGCAGGCGGAACTCGCCCGGCAACGATTTGAACGGGGTCGCTATGCAGACGCTCAAACCGCGGTCGATGCCACGCTGCAACTCCATCCGGACGAACCACTGGCCCGCTGGATTCAAGCCGAACTCCTCACCGAACGGGGTGACATCAAAGCCGCTTTGGAAGGGTATCGCTGGTTCGTGCGGTACTACAACCGGGTTCAACCCACCGATGCGGAAACGCTGACGATTGTGGCGCGCGGGACAGCCCAGTATGCGCGGTGGCAAAGCGTCTCGCAGATCTTCGACTTCACGGTCAACACGCTCTGCTCGGATGCGGAAAAGAACGACCCCGCCTGTTGGGAAGCCTATGCGATCGCGGGGGGCTTGCTGCTCGAAAAATACAACGAATCGGAAGGCAAGCCCGAACTGACTAAAGGTCTGGCGATCAATCCGCGGGCGATCGCCATTCATCGCACGCTGGCCGCCTCGTTCACCGAAGAGCTGGCCTTTGCGAAAGCGGAACAGGCGATTGCCCGGGCTTTGGAAATCGACGCTCACGATCCGGAATCGCTTCGTATCGCCGCGGAGATGGCGATGCTCCAGGGCGATTTTCCGACAGCAAACCAGCATCTGAAAGAGTCGCTGGCGGGCAATCCCATGCCGCAGAAGACGCTGGCTTTGCAAGTGTCGTTGATGATGCTGCAAGACGGTGTTCCTCCGCCGGAACGTTTCGAGGATCTGCTGAAACATCTCGATAAAATCGCGGAATGGAAGCCGGAGCCGACACCGCCTGAAGCCATCATTGTAGAGTTAGCGAAGCGCAATCCCCGCCCCGGGTATTTTCTCAATGAGTTGGGCCGACTCTTTGAGACCCAGCGCAAGTTTGCCCTGGCGGAAAAGTGCTACCGTCAGGCCATCGTCACCATGCCGCAGTTATCGCGCCCTAAGACCGAACTCGGCCGGTTGCTCTTTCAAACGGGACGGGTCGCCGAAGCGAAGAAGCTTCTCGATGATGCATTCAAGGCCGATCCATATCACGTTCGTGTGAGTAATCTTCGGAAAGTGATGCGCGTGCTGGATGACTATGCGGCCACCACCACGCCGCACTTTGTCATTCGAGCGGATGCGCAACTGGACGCCGTGCTCGCGCGGTACATGGGAGAATATCTCGAAGAAATCTATCCGACGATCACTGGCGAATACGGTTACGAACCACCGCAGCGGACGCAGATCGAAATCTACAACAAAGCCAAAGGCCTGGCGGGTCATCAGTGGTTCAGTGCCAGAATGGTCGGGCTGCCCTGGATTCAAACCATCGGTGCCTCCACGGGGATGATTGTCGCGCTCACCTCGCCTTCAGCGACGGAAGAGCCCTTCAACTGGGCCCGCGTGCTGAAACACGAATTCATCCATGTGGTCACCTTGCAGCAGACCGATTTCAACATTCCACACTGGTATACGGAGGCCTTGGCGACGCGGTCTGAAGGATATCCGATGCCGATGGAATGGAATCGTTTGCTGCAACAACGTGTGGCGGCGAACAACTTGCGAAACCTCGACAATTTGCACCTCGGATTTCAGAAAGCGGAATCGCGTGACGACTGGAACTTCGCTTATTGCCAAAGCGTGCTCTACTCCGATTACTTCGAGCAACGCTTCGGCAAAGAGGCCCTGGCGAAACTTCTCGACGCCTATCGCACGACGCGCTCTACCGATGTGGCCGTCCGGACTGCATTCGCGGTCGACAAAGCCGATCTGGAAGCGGGTTACGTTCAGTTTTTGAAAGACCGTGTGAGTCGATTGGCAACAGTCGGGACGTTGCCGGAACTGGATGCCGCTCAGGTTCGCAAGGATTTTGTGGATCGCCCGGATGATCCCGATGTCCGTGCGGCTTACGCGGAATGGCAGATGCGGCAAGGGAAGTTTTCTTCGGCGGAATCGCAAGCGCAAGCGGTCCTGGACGAGAACTCACATCATGTTCGCGGGGCGCTGGTTGTCGCTCGGTGTCAGATGCAGCGTGAGGACCTCGAAGGTGCCGAAGAAACGCTGGCCAAAGCATGGCAAGCCGATCGACCGCAGCCGCAACTCTCCGCCGTGCTGGGGCAGGTACGACTGAAACTGAAAGACATGGATGGCGCACTCACTGTTTTTAATGCCGCGCAAAAGACCGTTCCCGACGACCCGCAGTGGCCGCGCGGGATCGCAACCGTGGCCTTAGCGCGAGGGGATCGGACCATGCGACTGACTGCATTGGAGCGCGTGACGGCCATCGATCCGGATGACGTGAAATCTCGCAAGACGCTGGCCGAAGAAGCGTTCAAGGATGGCGATGGTGCCCGCACCGTGCGATTTGCGAAACTGGCATTGCAGATTGATGTTCTCGATGCCGAGATTCATCGCCTGCTCGCCCGCGGCTTCGGTATCGAGAAAAACACCGCCGGGGCGGTCACCGAATGGGACGTTGCCTGCCAGCTTCAACCGGGGCAGCCCGATTCCGAGATCGAACTGGCCCGTGCCTTGCGCAACGTTGGTCGCAATGAAGACGCCCGTGAACGCGTGCAGAAGGTGTTGAAGAAGAATCCGGACCATCGCGCAGCCATCGAGTTGGCGAAGGAACTGGAGTCGCCCTGATCTGGCGAGGCTAGGAAACGCCCGGTGTCCTCCTCACGAATTGAATCTCAATTGAAAGAATCTCTCGGTGACCGAACCCCAACCGTTGACGTTGCGTGAACTGCAGGCACTCATTCAAAAGATGTACGGCAGCAAGGACGCGTCGCGCGGTATCGATGGCACGTTCATGTGGCTGATGCAGGAAATCGGCGAGTTGGCAACGGCCCTTCGCGATGGTTCACCTCACGAAGAACTCGCCAAGGAATTTGCCGATGTACTGGCCTGGCTAGCAACCATCGCCAACGTCGCGGGGGTCGATCTCGATGCCGCCATTCGCCTGAAATATGGCCGTGGTTGCCCTGGTTGCAGCCAGTTTTCTTGTGTGTGCGATCCCGGCGAAAAACCGTGAATCAGCGCAACGGCGGACTCGCTTCCTTGACGACGGCACCGTGCTCTTCGCTCAGGATCAGCACCGAAAACCGCGTCGCGGTGTCGAGCTCGTTCGTGTTCAGCGACGCATAATCGAACCGGCCGCGGAGGTCGGTGTAGCCATCCTTGTAGAACTTCACTTCGCCGTTCTGCATGCGGCCGTAGACTTTCACGTATGCTTTGGGAATCGGCTGGCCGGTGGACTGATGCGTCACTTTTACCTGGCCGTAATTCTCAATGACCTGCACGCCGAGCGAATGCGCGTAGTACGGCAGCGATTGCGACTTCCCGGCGCCGACGATTTCCACCAGCACGTTCTTCCCGTCGAACTCCTTCGGCAAAGGAACGTCCAGCATTCGTTGGTCGTTCGGCAAATCCATCGTGACGACATGATTCGGCCGGATCGAACTGAACTGATTGCCGAACTGTTGCGTGAAGGGATTGCGGCTGAAGAGCAATTCGACATCCATCTCATAGAAATGAATCTGTACGGTCTTCAAATTCTGATAGTGAAGCTGAATCTGCTTCTTTTCGACGGTGAAATCGAAGCTCGGTTCCGTTGCCGCGAGTTGCGTTTGCTGCTGCGTGCGCTCTTCGGGAGACCGCGGTGCGGCGGGCTCGGCTTTCCCTTCGGCTTCATCGAGTTGGCTGGTCACCGCCGCAAACACATCGCGCCAGCGGTCAACCGGATGCTCGGCATACTTCGCTGCCATCGCCCGGGCCAATGCTGGTTGATCGCCAAAGAAGGCCGCATAGGCGGCGCAGTAATCGTATTGCATCCGTGAGGCGATCCGTTCGGGATTGACCTTGCCGAACAGCGCGAGCGCTTCTTCGATACGGTCCTGTAACAGCAGATAATACGTCGCTGAGAGCAGGTCTTCGTCGCTCAGTTGCCGTTCATAGCACAGATGGTGCAGCATCTTTTCGTATTGTTCGAAAAGACGGTCGTTCACAATCTGCCGACGTTTGCCGAGGGCATGAGCGCGCGCGTTGACCAACGGTTTGTATTCGAGGTGTTCGTAAGACCGCCGCGTGACGGGATTCACCGCCAGCAGGGTACTGCGCAATCGACCGCCGGTTTCGTTGACGATCTGGTCGGCATGCTGCAGAAATTCGCGCGCCGCGGTGGGAACGTTGTGGAAGAGTGCGTACGACCATAGCGTGTGATTGTAGACGTGCCGCGGTTTCAGTCGGGTGATGACCTCAGCAAAAATCTTCGGGTCCCGCATCCGCCAGGCAATCCGATCCAGCGGCAAACCGTGAACGTTCTGACGATCGAGGAACGACAACACGTCCGCATCCGATCCTTGCTGCGAAACGTAATCCCACGATTCGGTGTCGATCTTCGTGGCCTTGTCGACCACGTTGAGTGTGATCGGTGCCGCGGCGGCAATGAGCGTTTCCTCCCGCGCCACATGCACCGGAAAGTGTGGATACTGGCCAGCAACCGGGAAGTAAAAGTGATAGTCGAAAGTTTCGGTGTGATACGGTTCCAGCGTGATGGCGACGGTTTTCGTTTCGCGACTGTTTAACACCGGCAAGGCACCGTGGGGAATTTGCACCAGAACATTGAGTTTCTGCCGCGTGGAAGTCGGATTCGTGATCACCACCTGGCAGCCATACACCGTGTAGACCACGAATTCGTCGGTAATGCGTTTGTCGACCTGTTCACCGTTCTCAGTGCGATGCCGATCTCCGTGCTTGAAAAAATTCTGAGTGACCAGCACGGCGGAGGCGTTCTCCGGCTTTTCCGTCGCGCGGATCTCTTCGTGAAACACGATCAGCGGACCGCCGGCGGTGAGCGTCATCTGCGGGCCATCGAATTTGGTTTCGTGCTTCGGCGCGACGAAAGGGAGATCGAGCACGGCGAGGGCGAGTAGCATCTCCGGAAAGTTGCGCGAGGCTTCGGCGAGATGCGGTGACAGGAACGGCAGCGCCGGATCGTGAGCTGCATAGTCCCGCCAGAACGCGTTGACGGGAATCAACTCCGCTGTCTGCTGATTGATCGTCAAATGCGAATAATTGTTCTCGGCCCACTCTCGCGTCTTGTCGAGCTGGCGGAAGAGTTGCCGCATCGATTCGCGTTTCAACCCTTCCGCTTCCAAGCCGCTGGCGTCAAAATCGTGGTAGGTATTGGTGCCGAAGCGATCCTCCATCGCTTCCCCGCTGGCGGGTTTCCCATCGGCCTGCTTCGCTTTGTCATCCAGTTTGGCGCGTCGCAGCGCGTCACTGGCACCTTCCTTGGCAGCCATGCTCTTCTTTGATTCCGAGAGCTTTTCGTCGACAAATCTGGGTGACTTGCGATCCGCCGGGCCGGGTGCCATCTTCGTCTGGTTCCGAAGCGTGTGCGACTGCAAGTTCGCCGGTCCACCGTAAGACGGGACACGAATTGAGAGTGCCGTTGCCCCATCCGTGGCTTCAACTCCACTGACGAAACTGAACGAGAAAAGATCGTCCGTCGATAGCGAACTCCGTTGGACCGCCGTATCGAACAAGCGGTCGAACTGATCACGGTTCGGCGGCAACAGGGCATACAGATCGCGGACGTGGCGGGCGGTTTTGGGACGCTCATCCTGCAATCGCTGTCCCAGCAGAATGCGCTCGACGATGTTGAGCTGCGCGTGTTGCCACGGATCGAGATCACTCGTGAGTTCCTCTTCCAGCAAAAAGCGATCGAGGAACGTCTTGTCTTTCTTGTTGGCCAGATAGGGTCGCACAACCGTCTTGAAGAAATCGGGGTCTTTCTTGAAGAGAAAGAAACTCAGCTCGTGGCAGGCATGCTTGGAGTAGAGTATCCGTTTCTCAGCCTCCTTGAGAGTCGGCCAGTTGAGCAGAAATGCTAACTCCGCCAGTTGCGGATCGGCATGCAGCGTGGCGAACAGACCGTACACGCGGGTCAGGCTGTCATACACTTCGAACTTGCTGTTCGTGATGTCTCGCAACTGGAATATTTGCCCGGCTGGTATGACGGTGATCTGTTTCTGTTGCGTGAAGTGCTGTAGAGGATCGAGTCCCACGAGCAAACGCTGGTCGCTGAGCGACGTCGGTGTGTCTGGCAGCAGAAAGCGGCGGTGCGTGGTCGCGATGGGATCAACCGCAATCACATGCAACTGCGTTTTCTCAGCCAGGAGCGCGGGATCGATCTTGATCATCCCTTCGGCATCAGGAACGAGATTCGGCAGGACCACGGCTTCCTGAGAGAGGAAATCAAGATTCGGGTAAGCCGCACTGGTGATGAGGGACATCTTCGCTTCAAACGGTGTCGCCCGTCCGCCGGCGCTTTGCATCTTGGGTGCGGCGGCAGCGAAGACATCGCCCCCCGCGGCCACCTGAGATCCCGTTTGCGTGTCACGGACCGCCCACGGATTCAGCAGCAGCGACGGTCGTTCCAGGCTATTGCCGGGAAACTTTCGGGCATAGCGGCGATCGATGATATAGCGGTATTCGTCGCCAATGTTGCGACCGGTGAGATACGCCGACAACGACTGACCGCGCTGGAACCAGTACGGCTCCGGTCCTCGCACGGTGCTGAGAGCGGCGAAGACGTCGTACTCCGGTGCGAACCGCGTGGCGATCAGATGCACGCGGGTCAACTTCGTTGCATTGACGACGCGGAGCAGCATGGAAGCCGGTTGGTCTGGATTGTCTTTCGCGGGCTTCGTGTTGATCGTCAACGCTGCAATCTGCAATGGCGCGAGGCGGGGCATCTCCAGTTGACGATACGGTCCCAGGACAAAGCGGCCGAGCTTTTCGCCCGCCGTAATCCGAATCCGTGTCTTTGCTCCAGTCGCTTTGCACCACAGGTCATAATCGCCGACCGGTAACTTTTCGATCACGATGAGGTCGTTCTCAATCCGCAGATGCTCGAAACGATCGGCGACATAGGCGTCACCTCGCACTTCCAGCAGTGATAGTTCCGTGCGGTGCGTCGCATCCGTTGGGCCCGCGTGCGGAAGGTGCGGCAGCGTGAGCGGTTCCCCTTCGCGGCCGTGCAATGTCGCCGGGTAAGTGGATTCGTCGTGATGAATCGGCCAAGTGTGGGAGATGCCGTCCTGTCCCGTCGCCGTGACGCTCTCCATCTGCGGTAAGCCTCCCAGCGAAACACGCCCGGCGGCATCGGTTTGCAGGGTCACCGTATGCTGTGTCTTGAAATCGCGATGTTTCAGTTGCAAGTTGACGGGTCGGGCCGCTTTGATTTCGCCGGTCTTGCCACGCAGTTCGAGAAATGTCCCCTCGGCCGTTTCGACCAGATGCAGATCATCGATCTTTTCGGTTTTGTCGATCTCATTCAACGAGAACGATTTGCTGACGGAGAGATCGACTTTGTTGCCGCCGGTGGTGAGTTGCTTCACTTTGGCCGACAGTGTGAATCCAATGGACGTCAGCCGATCGGGAACCTGAAAATCGTGAATCGTTTCGCGATCTTCGAAGAGCGGAAACGCCGGTGTCTCTTGCGAAGCCGCGATGCCATCGTGGTTGACCGATTGGATCGTGAGCTTGATCTCTTCGAGATTGCTCAGCCCGATGGGGGTGCCGTTCACTGTCAATCCGGCGCGTACGATGAGCGACGCGGTCTTTCGTTTCAGCAGCGATTCGCGGTCGACATAGAGTCCGGCTTGCAGAGCATATTGCTCGCCTTCGTGGTCGAAGTGGTCGAGCGTCGACAATGGCCCGTGCGTCAGAACGAGGGGGTGGCGTCCGGGGGCCGTGCTGAACGGCACCGTGATCAACCCGCTTTCCGTCGCCGCGTATTCGTGACCGCCCAGCCACAGCTTGGCATCCTTCACGATCTGCTGACGGTCATCGAGAATGGTGAATACCTGGCCGGCCGACGATGTTCGCACCAGATGTTTCAAGGTTCCTTTGCGAATGAGCGCTCGACTGCTGCGACCATTGCCAATGAAGTCGATGACATACACACCCGGTCGGGCGAGCTGCGGGAACTCGAACCGTTTCGTCACGCGGCGAAACGGAGAATCCTTGAAGTCGTGGGTTTGTTCGACATTCGCCACGAGACCGTCGAGATTGAGATCGGTGTCGACTTCCTGCAACGTCGTACGATAGTGCGTCCGTGTGTTGATCTCGAAGACTTTGACCAGCAGGGTGCGAACATTCTTGAGGTGGAGATCGAGCGCGACCTTGTCATCCGCTGCGAAGTGGCGGGGATTCGTTTCCGCGAAATCGATGTCCACGCGGTCCTTCAATTGCTGAAATTTCGCCGGAGAAAGCAGCGCTGCCCACTGCTCCGGTTCGCCAAGGCCGTGAGTGATTTTCACTTCGGCAAACAGTTCGCGCAGATAGACGTCGTTGATGAACGGCTCGAATTCTTTGGTGTCGCGGGCTTCGACCAGGAAATGCGCGAGGAGCGACCGGACCAGCGGTTCATCATTACCGATCGCCGGATGAAGGGTCGTGCCGTTGTAGTTTTCATTGAGATTGCAGGCGAATCGTCGCCACGCATCGGTTTCCCGGAGCGACTGTGCGACGTACGGCAAGGGGCGCGGGAGTCGGAGATATTCCAGAAAGCGGGCTTTGTCGAATTGGCCCCGCTCCCGGTCGAGGAGCAACCGATGATAAAGCACATGCGCCTTGAGTGAGTTGTGTACCGGAGCCAGTTTCGATGCGAATCCCCACAAGCGTTCGAGAAACGCGGTTCGCTCGACGACATTGTTGTGCCAATCGACATCCGCGTTCGGTTGCAGCCGCAATAACCATGCGGTCACAAAGGCCTGCTGTTGCAACAAGTCCGGCTTCTGCTTCGCCAACTCTTCCAATTGCGATAACAGCAGCGTTTGATGAATCGGCATCGAACCGAATGGTCCGGCATTCTCGAATTGCAGATCGTCGACAATGTTTTTCACCAGCGGCGCGTAGTCGGGTCGGTGCATCCGGGCGAGTAAACTGCGGCGCTGCTTCGGCGTCAGTTGCCAGGTGACCAGCCATTCGATGGCAGAGTCTTCGTACTGATCGATCGTCTCCGGGGAGATCGCCTGCGCGCGATCGATGTACGCTTCGCGGGTAATCTGGACGGGATCCAGCGCAACGGGCAATCGAGGATCGACATCGAGTTGTTGGCGTTGATGGGGGTAGTTCAGGTTCAATCGTTGTTGAAGATACGCCAGCGATTTTTCCGGCGATTTTTCATAAGACAGTAATGCGTGACGCGTGCGAATTTCCCACACTCGCGGAGTTTCGCCGTGCTTCTGAACCCATTGGGTTAACAGTGCGGAAACTTGATCGAACTGCTCGGTATTGAGTGCCTGCAACGCGTGATAGTAGTAGAACTCTTCCGTCCCCGGCACGAGCTGTTGCAGAACCGCAGCCCGGTCGGTGGCCAGTGCGAAGTCTTCGACGAATCCAATTTCGCCCGCCGAAAGCGTGCCCGCGATGACGAACAGGAACGGACTCAGACCGATGGTGTGCCGCATGTTGTGATCCGAGAAGAAGATCGATGGGAACCGGACGCGAACCGAACGGCCGCAGAGGTCTCAATCCGCTTGTCTCCGGGGTTGGGACGCCCGCACGGGAAAAGAGTTCCCGCAATTTACCACTCGGCAAGAGAATACCAAGAGGAACGTCGCAAAACTGGGAACGTCCGCGAATTACGCTTGCGGTTTCGCGCGCCGCGTTGATTTCACCGCGTACTCGGCTACGTCAGAATCTCGGTGACGACGCGCTGCGGCTCCACGCCGGTGAGGCGCTGATCGAGCCCCTGGAACTTGTAGGTGAACCGTTCGTGGTCGATCCCGAGGCAATGCAGAATTGTCGCGTTCAGATCGTTAATGTGACACGGTTGATTGACGACGTTGTAACTGAAATCGTCCGTTTCGCCGTAGCTCACGCCCCCCTTGATCCCGCCGCCGGCCATCCACATGCAGAAGTTGCGCGGGTGATGATCGCGGCCGTAATTCTCCTTGGTGAGCGTTCCTTGTGAATACACCGTGCGGCCGAACTCGCCGCCCCAGACCACGAGCGTGCTGTCGAGCAAACCGCGTTGCTTCAAATCGGTGAGCAGCGCCCCCACGGGTTGATCGGTGTCATAACACTGCGACGTAATATCGCGCGGCAGGTTCCCGTGCTGATCCCAACCGCGATGCAGAATCTGCACGGCGCGCACGCCCCGTTCGATCATCCGCCGTGCCAGCAAAGCGCTTGCAGCGAACGTCCCCGGCTTGAGAACTTCCGGTCCGTAAGATTCCAGCGTGGCCTGCGATTCCGATTTCAAGTCCGTCAATTCCGGCACGCTGGACTGCATGCGGAACGCCATCTCGTACTGGGCGATGCGGGTTTGAATTTCAGGATCGCCTAAATGATCGAACTGGCGCTGATTCAGCCTGGCCAGCGCATCGAGCATCACGCGGCGGTCATGGGCTTCCACCCCCGGCGGATTCTGCACGTACAGCACGGGGTCACCCACGCTGCGGAGCGCGACCCCGTTGTAGCTCGATGCCAAAAAACCGCTGCTCCACATGCGCGTAAACAGGGCCTGTGCCGCGGCTCCGGACGACCACATCGGGGTGAGCACCACAAATGCGGGCAGATCGTTGCTTTCGCTGCCGAGTCCATACGCCAGCCACGAACCGAGACTCGGTTTGCCGGGGACTTCGCTGCCGGTCATCACGAACGTGCATGCCGGGTCGTGGTTGATCGCATTGGTATGCACCGATTTCACGACCGCGATGTCGTCCACGTGCCTGGCCGTGTGCGGCAAGAGTTCGCTGACCCACCGGCCGCATTGACCGTGTTGCGCGAACTTGAACTTTGACGGCGCGACGGGCAGCCGCGACTGGCCGCTGGTCATCGTGGTGATGCGTTGTCCCATACGGACGCTGTCGGGCAGTTCCTTGTCGAAATGATCGGCGAGAACCGGTTTGTAGTCCCACAGGTCAATCTGCGACGGCCCCCCGTTCATGTGCAGATAGATGATCGCCTTCGCCTTCGGGGCGAAATGTGGCAGATCGGCCAGCGCGGGCATCATCCGCGGATGCGACTCCGCTGCGGATACGTTCCCGGCCAGCATCGATGCCACCGCGACACCACCCAGCCGCAATCCGGTATGACCAAAGAACTGTCGGCGGGTTTGCTGCTGCGCATATTCACGAGAAGGGTGCATCATTAAGTCTCGCTGTCTTCTATCCGGTCCCCTCGCCCCCGTCTGCGGGGGAGAGGGTTAGGGTGAGGGGGGTCTTCCGCTTCTTCACTCATCGTTCTCTGTCTGCGAGCCAGACTGCGACATCGATTCCGGCTACTTTCAGGATGGCAATCGCAACCGACTCCAAATTCGCAAATACGTCCTCATTCGCGACGCGTAACACACGCAGCTCTTGTGATTCCAAATACCGGGTCCGTTCGGCATCTTCGTGCATCCGATACTCGTGTGTTTCGCCGTCCAGCTCAACTATCAGGTTGACTTCGTGGCACAAGAAATCGGCGATGTACGGGCCGCTGGGAACTTGCCGTCGAAACTTCAACCCTCCGAGACGCCGATCCCGCAGGAGGCTCCACACGAGTTGTTCCGCCGGTGCCAGGTTGAGGCGAAGTTGGTGCGCACGCTCTTGAGTGAGTTCACGGCGCGGTGGCAATTGGCGAGCCATGTTCCAAGTCCGGTCCCCTCTCCCGCCGTACGCGGGGGAGAGGGTTAGGGTGAGGGGGAGTGATCTAACCACACGCAGCCGTGCTACTGTAGTGTGCGGAGTGGTAAGGCTTGCCACCGCAACTGATCTTATTTGAGTTGCCATCATAGCCAATCGACAACGTCTTACCGTTTACGGTGGCAATGAATTCCGGCGCTTTCCACCCCAATGCTCTCCGTCCGCATTCGCAACGATGTAAGTGACCAACTTGGCGTACGACATTGCAAAGACGCTCTTCGATAATTTCATACGGTTTCATATTAACCTCTCCCAATGTAAGCCCTTTGCCCGATTCCCCCCTCACCCTAACCCTCTCCCCCGCGGACGGGGGAGAGGGGACCGGATGGTCAATTCCGTGTCACCGTTTCGTCGAGATTTAAAATCAGGTTGCCAATCAGCGTGTAGGCCGCGAGGTCGACATCGTTCATGCCGTCGGGACGGGGGGACTCGCCGACGGAGACCACGGCTTTCGCGGCGGATGGATCCTGGCGGTAGCGGTCGAGGTATTGATCGAGCACCGTCTGCACGACTTGCAGTTCGGTCGCATCAGGATTGCGGGAAAGGGTCGTTCGATAGCCAAAGGTAATGCGTTCGGCGGGCGTCGTTCCCCCTTCGCTCAGCATCCGTTTGCCAAAGGAACGGGCGGCTTCAAAGTGCTGTGTGTCGTTGAGTAACTGCAGCGCCTGCGGCGGCGTGTTGCTCCGTTCGCGGTGGGTGCAAAATTGTTCGCGATTCGGTCCATCGAAGTTACTCATGAACGGCGGTGGAGCGGTGCGCTTCAGGAAGGCATAAATGCTGCGGCGGTACAGCGACGGCCCATGATCCTGCAAATAGAATCGCGTGTTGCTGTCGGAGTAACCGACCGGTTCCCATAGCCCCGGCGGTTGATAGCCTTTGATGCCCCGGCCCCCCATATCGAGGTTGATCAACCCGCTGACATACAGGGCATTATCCCGAATTTGTTCGGCATCCAGACGGAAGCGCGGGCCGCGGGCATACCACCGATTTTCGGGATCGCGTTGCAACACATCTGGAGTGACGGTCGCCTCTTGACGAAACGCAGCGGAGGTCAACATCAATTTGACGAGCGTTTTCGTGTCCCAGCCGTGATCGCGGTACCACAGCGCGAGCCAATCGAGCAATTCCGGATGGCTCGGCGAATCGCCTTGCGACCCGAAGTCAAAACTGGACTTTACAAGGCCGGTGCCGAACAGTTGTTGCCAGAAGCGATTGACCGTCACCCGCGCGGTCAGCGGATGCTCCGGGGACATCAACCACCTGGCGAGATCGAGGCGGTTTGGCCGCAGGTTTTCCGATTTTGGCAACGGCGGGAAAATCGCCGGGACGTTGGGTTCGACCTTTTCCCCCGGCTTATCGTACTGACCGCGGAGCATGACGAAGGCTTCGCGCGGCTTGTCGAGATCTTTGAAAATGAACGTGCCAGGGATCGATTCTTCCAGACCGACACGGGCCCTTTTTGCCGCTTGCCAGAGATCTTGGAACGCAGCCAACGGGCCGTCTTTCAAGCGGGCAATGTTCGTCAGATAATACTGCCGCAATTTTGCCAGGCGATCCCGATCCTGTTTCGCTTCTTCTGTATTGGCAGCGTCGCCTTCCGTCGGAATGGTCTTCGGTCCGGCTTTGAGAAATGCGGCAAGATCACCAGGGATACCGGGCGTATCTTTTCCCGCGGCGGCCTTCCACCAGGCGGTGAAGGACGAGCGGACATCCGTGGCCGGCGTGATTGTCCCATCGATCTGCAAGCCGTCCCACCAGGCGATGCCCCCGAACTGTGCGAGGGTGACCATCTTGACGGTATCGCCCGCCTGCAACTCGAGCTGGCTTTCGGGAATGGTGAGCTGTGTCCATTGGCCCGGCAGTGGGATGTCCCCGAGATGTTGCTTTTCGTTGGTACCACTGTAGTTCTTGAGATCACCCCAGACGAATCGCCGATTGCCGCGGCTGGTGGCAAGTTCGAGCTGCAACGTCTTCGACGGTTCATCGGGATCGACGCGGACCCACACCCATAGCGTTGGTTTCGCCGGAATGACCAGCGGAATCTGTGTCGTGTCGATTTTATCGTGATAGTTGGACGCGCTGAATTGCTTTAGCGCCCGTCGTCCCAACATCGGATGCAGTTCCGAACGGGTCGACCACACGGAGGCATTGCGGGATGAACATGTTGGTTTTGAACCTTCCGGAAACATGTCATCCAGCCAGACATCGGTCACTGATTGCGGTGCCGGGGCGGGGGTGAGGGTCGCGGGATCAATGTATTCCGCGTTCAGTACGGCTTCATCAAACTGCTTTTTGGTATGGGCTTCATCGGCGCGCAATTGTTCAATCGCGGCTTTTTGCTCCGCCGTGGCTAGTGAGTAATACGGATCGGTCGTGTTCGTGTTGCGGTCCATGCCGGGATCGGCCGCGGAATAGAAGAAGGCGTACAGCGAATAGAATTCCTTCGCGGAAATCGGGTCGAACTTGTGATCGTGACAGACCGCACACCCGCCCGTGAGACCCATCCAGGTCTGCATCGTCGTGCTGGTCCGATCGACCGCGTACCGGTAGAGCCACTCGGCTTCGATCGCCCCCCCTTCGCTGGTCGTGACATTGCAGCGATTGAATCCGGTCGCAATCAGTTGCTCCGGCGTCGGATTCGGCAGCAAATCCCCGGCGAGTTGCTCAACCGTGAACTGATCGAACGGCTCGTTCTTGTTGAAGGCGTTGATCACCCAGTCGCGATAGGCCCACATGCTCCGTTCGTTGTCGAGATGCAAGCCGTGCGTGTCGGCGTAGCGGGCCACATCGAGCCAGTGCCGGGCCATTTCCTCACCGTACCGCGGCGATTGCAGATACCGATCGACCATTTTTTCGTAGGCATCGGTCGAAGTGTCCTGCAGATACACATTGGTTTCGGCAATCGTCGGTGGTAAGCCGGTCAAGGAGAATGACACCCGGCGGATCAACGTCTCGCGACTAGCTTGTGGGCGGTAAGCGAGATGTTCGTGATCCAATTTCGCGATTAAGAAACGATCAATTTCGTTCTGGGGCCGATCGACTTTGGTCAGAGCGGGCGGTGTCACCGCCACCGGCGCTTCGAACGCCCAATGCTTCTGATACGGCGCTCCTTGTTCGATCCAATTCTTGAGCGTGGTCTTCTGCTCGGCGGTCAACGCTTTCTTCGTCGAGGGCGGCGGCATGACTTCGTTTTCGTCTGCCGAACTCACGCGCTTCCACAATTCACTCGCCGTCAAGTCGCGCGGCTTGACCGCGGTGCGGCCATCGTGTTCGGTGAACGCCCCCTCGGGGGTGTCGAGCCGCAAATCGGCTTTGCGCTGCTTGGCATCAAATCCGTGGCACGCAAAACAGTTTGCCGAGAGAATCGGCCGGATATCGCGATTGAAGCTGATTTCGTCCTCAGCCGTCACCGTCGAAAACAACGAAACGGCAATGACAAAGGCCAACACCATTCGAACAGAATGCACGCGTATCAGCATGAGCGGACCTATCGCTGATCAAGAAGTCGAGTAACATCCCCGTCGGACATATCGATTGTATCCGATTTGTTCGCATCCATCACGGTTTGTGAGGGATCGAATCGCCCAGTGATTCGTAGAAACGATCGATCAGTCGGCGTTCGCCTTCTTCTTGCCGCCGCCTCCCGGAGCGCCGGGAAGGTTTTCGGCATCCCTTTTCGGCAGAAGTTTTGCGAGTTCCATTTTCTGCGCGGCATACGCCGAACTTGCTGCGAGATTCTTGTATTCCAGCGGATCCGCGGTTTCGTCGTAGAGTTCTTCGTCGCCATTCGCATAGCGGATATACCGCCAGCCTTCCGTACGCACGGTGTGGTTTTTGTAACCATGTGTGGTGATTGCCGGCAGGTCCCACGGCGATTGCGGGTCCTTGAGCAAAGGAACAATGCTCTGGCCATCGAGATGATTCGGCCGCGGCAGCCCGGTCAATTCGCAGAGCGTGGGGTAGAGGCTGACATAATCCACCGTGCGGCTGCACACGGTGCCGGGTTTGGTCACGCCGGGCACTTTCCAGACGAAGACGGTGCGCGTCGGTTCTTCCCACAAAGCAAACTTCCGCCAGTGCGATTTCTCGCCGAGACTCCAGCCGTGATCGCTCCAGAGGCAGACGATGGTGTTATCGCGCTGCGGCGATTTCTCCAGACCATCGAGCAGTCGGCCGACTTGTGAATCGCAAAACGCGATGGTGGCGAGGTATGCCTGCACGGCTTCTTTCCAGCGACCGGAGGCGACAATCTTGGCATGATCACCGTCCGGTCCTGCCATTTTCACGCCCGCGGGAGGAACATCGCTGAGATCGTCCTCCCGATGCGGCGGCAGTTGGATCGCATCGAGGGGGAACATGTCGAACCATTTTTTCGGCACGCTGAAGGGCATGTGCGGCTTGACCAATCCCACTGCTAAGAAGAAGGGTTTGTCGCTTTTTTCGTTCAGTTTTTTCAGGCCATAACTGACCACGCCGTAGTCCGGCATTTCTTCGTCGGTGTTGGCGAGGGGATAAAACTGAATGCCACCGACGCCGTTGTCCCTGGCGTCGGGATGCCGGCGGGTTTCGCCTTTGCCGGGGAAATAGTCGTCCCAATCGCCGCCACGATCGCCGGCCCCGTGGTAGATTTTCCCTGCCCCGTAGACACGATAACCGGCCCGCGCGAATTGGGTGTTGAGCAGTTTGTCTTCGGAGATGCCCGGTCGCCAGTTCTGACTGTTGAGATAGCAACCGGTGGTGCTGGGACGCTGTCCCGACATCAGCGAGGCCCGCGAGGGATTGCACGCGGGAGCCGTGCAATAGGCACGGGTGAACGTGGTTCCCTGTTGTGCCAGGCGGTCAATGTTCGGCGTCTTCGTCTGCGGATGCCGACCGAGATGTCCGACCCAATGATTGAGATCGTCAATCGCAATGAACAGCACATTCGGCTGCTCGGCTCCCTTGGCAAGCGTGGTGATCCCACACAGGAACGCAGCGAACAGAATGGTCTTCAGTCGTGGTGGCTTCATCGCGGGTTTCTTTGTCTCTGGTTGTCAGTCCATCATTTCCGGTAGTGGGTCTGTTTGAAATTACAGGCTTCGGGGCAGGGGCCCCGACCTATGATTTCATTTTGATTTCACATCCATAGGTCGGGGCCCCCGCCCCGACTTTTCAAACTGACTCACTACTTCATTTCCCGATATGTTTGCGAAAATTAACGGGGACGTGATTGCTTTGCGGGGTTCCCGGCGTGCTGCGACCGTTATCGACAATCTGTTCAAGCAACGTCATCAACTCCTGCGATTGTTCGGCGTGACGATCAAGCACATTGGTCTTCTCGCCGAGATCATCACGCAAGTTGAAAAGTTGCATCGGGGGCAAGTCCTTCGTTTGCGGACTGCCGGGACGGGGCACACTCCAGCCACCGGAATCGGCGCACAACAGCAGTTTCCAGTCGCCGCGCCGGATCGCAAAGCTGCCGTTGATCGAGTGGGAGACAAGATGATCGCGCTTCCCCGCCGCGCCGGTTCGCAACGTTGCGAGAAAACTGAAACTGTCTTCGGCGGCATTCGGGGGAATCTCGGCCCCGACGATGTCCGCGATGGTGGCGAACAAATCGGTCTGACAGACCAGTTGATCACTCGTCGATCCGGCGGCAACCTGGCCGGGCCAGCGGATAATGAACGGCACGCGGTGTCCCCCTTCGAACAAATCGGCCTTGTGTCCGCGCAACGGGCCACTGGGGTGGTGATCTTTCGCCGCGAGTTCCTCAAACTTGGCCTGCGGTGAGCAACCGTTGTCGCTCGTCAGCACAAACAGTGTCTTGTCGGTGAGTTGTTCTTTGTCGAGCGCGGCCAGAATTTCACCAATCGCGGCATCGGTAGCCATCACGAAATCGGCGTAGGGATTGATGCCGCTTTTTCCCTGCCATGTGTTGGTCGGCAAGATGGGTGTATGCGGCGAGGCGAGCGGCACATACAGAAAGAACGGGTGGCCTTGCCGTGCGTCCATCGCCTGTTTTTCGATGAACTCCACCGATTTGCTGGTGAGTGTCGGCAGCACGTCGTCCGCTTCAAAGCCCGGCGCGGCGGGACCTTTGCGCGTCCGATTGGTGGCAGCGCGATCGTGCATCATCAGGAAGTCGCGATCTTCCGTCGGCAACACGGCCACATGATCGTTCTCGATAAACGTGTACGGCACCATGTCGAGGGACGCACTGATGCCGAAGTAATCGTCGAAGCCGACGCTGTTCGGCCCGTTCTTGATCGGCTGCGCGTAATCGACATTGAATACCTGCTCGCGCGGTTCGATGTTGAGTTCCGTGACAGTCCCGCCGGGTTTCAGCGCCCAATCCATGCCGAGGTGCCACTTGCCGACGGCGCCGGTGTGATACCCGCGCTCTTTCAGCATCGAAGCAATGGTCGTGCGGCCCGGTTCAATCAGTCGCGGACTCAATCCGCCGAGGACACCACTTTGCAGCTTCGACCGCCAGTTGTACCGTCCGGTCAGCAACGCATAGCGTGTGGGCGAGCAGACCGCGGATGTCGTATGCGCATCGGTGAACCGCATCCCTTGGGCGGCGAGCCGATCGATGTGGGGTGTGGGAATTTTGCCGCCGTAACAGTGCGGATCACCGTATCCCAAATCGTCGGCGAGAATGATCACGATGTTTGGTGCGGACGTTTCCGCTCGCGCCGGTTGGCACCAGATCACTCCCAGTGCGACGAAGGTCATCGCAAACAGAAACCATTTTCGACGAGTGATGCGATTCATGGCGGCTTCCGCAAGGCTGTTGTGATCCGAGTGTAATCGGTCAGGTATCCGCAAAGAGCGCATCCACGAAATCGTCCGGGCGGAAGAGTTGCAGGTCGTCGATCTGTTCGCCAACGCCGACGTATTTCACCGGGAAACCGAGTTGCTGACGGATGGCGACGACGACGCCCCCCTTGGCGGTCCCGTCGAGCTTGGTGAGCACAATCCCCGTGCAGTGAATCGCGTCGCCGAATTGTTTCGCCTGCACCACGCCGTTCTGACCGGTGGTTGCATCGATGACGAGCAGACTCTCATGCGGAGCGCCGGGCAGCCGTTTGTCGATGACGCGGCGGACCTTTTCCAGTTCTTTCATCAAATTCTGCTGCGTGTGCAGCCGCCCGGCGGTGTCGATGATGAGGTAATCGACCCCCTGATTCGCCGCTTCATCGCAGCCGGCAAACGCCACCGCCGCCGGGTCGGAACCGCTCGCCTTGGTGACAATCGGCACGCCCAGCCGTTGGCTCCACATCGTCAATTGTTCGACAGCCGCCGCGCGGAAGGTATCCCCGGCGGCGAGCATCACCGTGTGACCATTGGACTGAATCAGCTTCGCGAGCTTGGCAATGGTCGTCGTTTTGCCGACGCCGTTCACGCCGGAGACGAGAATCACCGTCGGCTTCGTTTCCGCTTTTTTCAA